>JAVBXY010000009.1 GCA_030824275.1 Rhodocyclaceae bacterium
CTAGAATGACCACCGACTTTCCCACCGCGCCGTCCGCCTACGGTCTAGAGGGACCTTCGGCACCCGTCACCGTGGAAAAGTCTCCGAGCGCCTCACACACAGAAATTCTGACACTCCCAACCAATCAGCTCCACCCAATGACTTTCATCAACCAAAAATGCACTCAACTATTCCCGTATTGATACCTTCCTACAATCCGGACGATCAATTGATAAAGACCGTCAACGGGATTCTTGCTTTGGGATTCAAGAGGATCGTAATTGTAGATGACGGAAGCGAGGAAGCGTCACGCGACATCTTCACCAAATTGGCCACTCAAAAGGAGGTGGCAATTATTCATCACTATATTAATCTTGGAAAAGGAAGGGCACTAAAAACAGGGCTCAACTTTTGCGCCACAGAGTACCCCAATGCACTTGGAGTAGTGACAGCAGACGGCGACGGCCAGCACGCACCCGACGACGTTGCGAAGGTTGCAAAGGAATTATGTGTCCAACGAACTTCTCTTATTCTCGGTTCGCGAAAGATGGCAAAGGATGTTCCATTAAAAAGCCGCTTCGGGAATACCTTAACAAGGTACATCTTTCAATATTTGATAGGCCGGAAATTGATCGATACGCAAACCGGCCTTCGCGGGATTCCTCGTAACGTTTTCGGGATATTCATAGCCATCCCCGGGGATAGGTACGAATATGAAACGAATATGCTAATTGCGTGCAGTGTAAATCGTATAGCGATATCAGAAGTTATTATCAATACCATCTATTTAGACGGAAACCGACGGTCGCACTTCAATCCGATCCTCGACTCAATGAGAATATATTTTCTCATCCTGAGATTCGCATTCTCGTCGTTGGTCGCAGCACTTATAGATCTAATCACCTTCTACTTGGTTTACAAGATCACTTCTTTAGCGCTGAGTGTTGCGCTAGCGCGCTTATTGGCATCGATCGCAAACTTCGGTCTAAACAGAAGTTTAGTCTTCCACGATAAATCAAAGTTCGCTAAAACAGTGAGTAAATACTACTTTTTGTTGGTTGGATTCGGAACTATTTCATGGGCGTCTATTTCGTTACTGCAGAGCAGGTTCAACGTGGATGCGATGACTGCAAAAGTGCTGACAGAAACGCTATTGTTCTTTGTTAATTTCAAAATTCAGCGAGACTATATCTTTCGGCACCCTTCAAGAAGATATGAGACATTATGAATAAGACGAACTGGGATCAGTATTATCAAAAGCCGTATCAGGCGGCACAGTTTACTCGCTCAATAACTTCGCGAAATCTATTGGAATACATGCAAAATGGATTGCGTCGTTCAACAGTCAAGTTTCCTACCATCACTGAAATCGGGGGTGCCAACAGCTGTTTTTTCGAGGATATCTATGACAGTCTTGCGCCGGAGCTATATCGAATTATTGACAATAACGAGAGCGGACTCGATAGGTTTCGCCAGCGGATCAGCGCCGATAGATTGTCAAAAACAACACTGATTAATTGCGATGTGCTGAAAATTAGGGACGCGTTCAACTTGGGCGGCAAAGACGGCCTCCAACTTTCAGATATCGTCTTTAGTGTCGGCCTTGTTGAACACTTCTCCCCTGAGGAAACTCTTCTTGCTATCCAATCGCACTTCCATCTCGCAAAGCCTGGAGGTCTTGTAATAGTAAGCGCCCCGACGCCAACGTTCTTATACAAAGTGGCTCGGTACCTCGCCGAGAAAGCGGGCGTTTGGATCTTCCATGATGAGCGCCCTTTGGAAATTCCGGAATTACTCAGTGGAATGAAGGAATTGGGTGAGGTCGCGGAATATAAGACAATTTGGCCGATAGTTTTCACGCAGGCAATGATTGCTGCGAGAAAGAGAAGTCAGTAGTTCTGGGCTTCTACTTTCGGACCTCGTAGAGCACCTGCGAGGAATATTGCAACCACGCAGGAAGCTTGATAATTCCAGGGAACGAGCCCGCGAGAGGGTCGATCGGCTGAGTAAGCTTAATCTCAATCGTTTCTATATGTATGTCAGGTCTACGAGAAGCCATCCGAAACGCCTGCTTTACTGAGTCGTCGGCGTGAAAGAAAATCATGTCCTTTTTCATCAACCGCATAAAACCAAAAATTGGGCCATAGAGCAACCGTTCGAGGAAATGTAGAAAAGGGTTCAGGATAGGTTCAATGACAATTAAGCGTCCTCCGGCTTTCAGCTTGCAGAAAGCCCTCGCAACGATTGTGTTCAGGGCATCTAAAGCAGAGTCAAATGTGCTTCCGTTTACATGGTGAATGCAGTAGCAAATCATGACTAAATCATAGGTTTCATCATAAATATCCGATAGCTGGCGAGCATCGCCGACTATTTTTATTACATTTTCATTGGTGATATTTCGTAGCATTGGCTCGGATCTGTCAATCACTGTAATGGAGTTTGGGAGGGTAGCGTCAAATCGAAAATATCCGCCATTTCCTATATCCAGGATCGTCTTTCCAGCAACTCTTGGGTTCAGTAGATCTGCAACCTTGACCAACAACTCCCGATTATATTGATCGCTGTTGCTTGCATAGACGTCAGATATGCGGTCGAAATGACTCATGGGAGGTGCGTTTCTTTCAGAGTTGTGGCGCGGACTGGAAGGCGGCGATGATCCGCTTTACTATCCAGTTGAAGAACGAATGACGCAGCACTAATTCAAGGCCCGTTTACACAAGATTCCAGACACCCTCGGTTGCAAGGGCGATATCGGAACCAGAAGTAGCTCAATCGCGAGGCTGATCTTGCACTCACTACTAATTGCCTTACTAATAATTGTCGTTTCCCAGTTGGTCCAACTGCCAACGATAGTGATCATCTCGCTGATCACTATTATTCTTTATGCTTCTGCACTAATGGGCCTGCTGGCCCAGGCTAAATGGCCCATCCTCATTGCACTGGCAATCGTACCGTCATATATGATGCTATCGGGCAGAATCAGGTGGCCTCGATGGACCATTACCGACGTGCGCGAAAAGCTTGCGCTCTATGTGATCTCTGGTATCACTATTGCCTTATTCGTCTGCTATTCGAATTTTACGCTCGCAATCTGGGACGAATTTTCCCACTGGGGAACGATCGTCAAATATCTCCATTTCAATGCGAGGCTCCCGTCCCCGGGCGGTCCAATTCGATTCTTAGACTACATTCCGGGCATTTCTCTATTTCATTACTGGATTCAGTCATTCGCGACTTTTGACGAGGATGCGCTAGTCTTTACACAATCATTCGTAATTTTCTCAACCTTAAGTGTAACGATTCAGGGATCAAGCAATACTCAACTTCCTCGCAGGCTATTTGGCCTTTCTTTAGCTGTTGGACTTATATATTCCCTCAATGGATCCTTTACCTCATTGTTTGTCGACACAATGCTTGGGCTCTCATGGGCATCTGCAATCATCTACTACTTCAGCAAAACCTGCGGTACCCATTCTTCCGATAAAGAGAAGCTAATCGCCTTTGGAGCAATAGTCCCTCTGTCAGCCTTTGTTGTCTTGATTAAAGCGAGCGGCATATTCTTTTCATATTCAGCCGCGGGCTTAATTGCTTTGCACTTTTTGATATTTGTCGTTCCCTCCCTAAAGAAAGCACCCACAAAAGCGCTTGCGACATGTTTGTGTGGCTTGTTATTGGTAACCCCAATGATTGTAGCCAAGAGTTGGGTGCATTATCTGTCTTCGATCGATATATCAACCACTGTGTATTCGGCAGACCCGGCTATATTCTGGAAGGCCCTGCTTGCTGATAATGCCACGCCGGAAAGTAAGACCGTTCGCCTGTTCATTGAAGCTCTATTCACTTCGAGCAGGGCGATATTGCACCCGGTATTACGCTCGATTCCGTTGAGTGTGGCTGGTCTTGTGATGGGCTACATTTTGCTGATCATTTTTGTCTCGCGGAAAATCAGCAACTCACAAGTACGGTATGGGTACCTACTCTTAAATGGCTATCTTTTTCTAGTAGGTATGATTTATTGTGCAGGCTTGCTCAACCTATACCTAACCAAGTTCCCCATGGACGGCACGCTTGGCCAAGGGAGCTATGCCAGATATGTGACAACCTATTTTTATGGTTGGGGCGCTGTGCTTTTTTACTTCAGCTCTGATATTTTTCTAAAAAAGTTGACAATCAAACTTAGTGGCGCCCTATATGCATTCTCTTTTGTTTTACTTGGCCTGGCACTAATTCTCCCTTTAAAATACAGGGACTTCCATCGAGAAGTCAGGGACCCTATAAGAACGCTTGCCGAAAATACAAAGACCTTAGTCCCGCCAAATAGTAAAGTTTGGTTTCTACAGCAGGAAAGCGATGGCTTTGAGTTCTGGGTTTTTCGATATGAAATGATCCCTCATCTAGCAGTTCCTGAGATTAGTTGGTCAATTGGCGAGCCCTACTCCAAGGGTGATCTTTGGACCAGAAATGTGACTGCTAGCCAGTGGCGAGATGAGTTGCGCTCGTTTGATTATGTCGTAATTGGAAGGGCAGACCCGAAGTTCTGGGAGCAGTTCGGGTTCCTATTCCGAAACGTGCAGCATAGGGATGGACAAGCTATTTACAAAATCAACCAGACCTTGGGAGGGGAGACATACCTAGACGAGGTTAACTGAAGCGCTTGGCGCTATACGGGGGGGGGGCACATTCATCGGCATCTGGCTGGAGCGAATCTGGCGGGAAGTGACCCGAAACCGTCTGCCGGTAGCACGAAAGGGTTGCCGCTTTCGTGCGAAGTGCACAGCCAGTCCATGTTAACCAGATCGGGGTCTCTAGCAATCGGGATATCGGAAAACATGATGACCCGTCTATTGCTAATTGGTACAAGTTTTAGATTCCTTGGCACGCCTTCTATATTTCCGGCAAACGCAACGGTAATAATTCCTGTCTCGTTCGAGATTGTTATTTGTTCTCCAGCGATCGAGTGATCCGCAGGTACCCAGCCGTAATCTAATGGCCGCCCTTGTATCGCGTTGCTCCGTACCGCAACCGTAGCGAATCCGGCTTGCGCCATTCCCTTGTCAACACGAACGCGTAACTGGTGGTTCAGCCACGCCGTCTCAACGTTTAACCCCACAATCCCGAGCAACCCCATGAGCCAAAAGATCCCGATGAGACTGATTCCGCGGCAGCGTGAAGAACTTCTGGCACTCATGGGAACCCGTGCCCGTATTCAATTACATTGGATACAAACCCAATTGATTTGTAGCAACAATAGATTGATGTCGCAACCACGCCGATGTTAAATCCTTTGCGAACTCGCAAGCAGTGATATAGAAACATAAAATACGCCAGCATATTCAAACGACTTCCGCCCAAAAATGCAATCCCGAGAATAGTGGGCAGGTAAAGCAAGACCGGCTCGGCAATTTTCTTCGAATATATACAAGAAACGACAACCAATATTAATGCTGGTCCCAACGCCCAGACGTTACTCACGTTATGGACGGCAAGGTAAGTCGGTAACTTGGCTTCTATATGGATGCGGCCTAACAGCAATACAAGTACGATCATGGCGCCGCTTCCACCGAGCAGAGCTAGCCGATTTCTCAAGGAAATCTCGGAATTTCTGAAATAGCTCGCTGCCATCATCAGCCAAATTCCGCCGTATAAAAATATCAAGGAATGATGAGCGAGTAGAGCCAGCGCCGAAAAGCCTGCAAATGCGAGCCTCTTGCTGATACTTAGAAGCGAAAGCACCATGAACAAAATGCCAATCTTCAAGCGCTCAGCTGGAAAATAAAGTATGTACCAATAATAATTAAATAGAACGACAAATAGGGCAATATACAAGCTGGCGCCCCAGCGTCGTAGCAACGCAATCGAGTAGGCTGCCAGCATTGAATTGGCAAGCGCCATTACGACGTATTTTTCCGTTGCCAGAGTACTTGCAATCCATATTACAAAAAAATGCGAGTATTCACCGCCCGTAATCGTCCGCGCATATAAGTAATAGGCATTGGCCCAGTCGAGCCCTTCGACCACTTGGTAGGCGCGCTGATAGATGCGTTGGTCGCCATCCGTGTAGAACGGCGCAAAAAAAATACTACCCACGAATATGCAAAGGCCAGCGGCAATCGCAGGAAGTTGATCTCGTTCGCGATTGATTTTTCCCGCGATCGTGGTGGTCAAGTTGAACACGGCATTTCTAGGTATCTTGCCATTGGCTTAAGTTATCTCTGGGATACCCCAGTAATAGGGCCAAGGATGTTCTTGCAAATCCGTGGATGTGATTCTAAATCCATTACTAGATAGTCAGTGCTTCGGAATTGCGATTCATGAAGGTAAAATTCGGCACAGATGAATCCCCGCTCCCTCATTGCCTCGATACATGATCTTTGCGCTGCTGCTGTCGCGTGGATGGCGGCTTATTCATTACGATTCAACCTCGATGTTCCCCTAAATTTCGTCGACGGCATGTGGCGCAACTTATTGTGGATCATTCCGCTTCAAGCGCTGATATTTCACAGTTTCGGACTCTATAGAGGTATCTGGCGCTTTGCGAGCATTCCCGATTTGCGCCGAATCACCCTGGCAGCAGGAACGACCGCGCTGGCGATACCCGCATTGCTGCTCATGCTGCAGCGACTCAATGATGTGCCACGCTCCGTACTGGTTCTGCATCCCTTGCTGTTGGTATTGATCATGGGTGGGAGCCGGTTCATGTATCGGGCGTGGAGGGATGGGCACCTTATGTCCCCGAGCCAGATCGATGCCGAGCCCGTGATTGTTATGGGCGCCGGGGCCGCAGGATCAGCGCTGCTGCGGGATATGGCGACCAGCAGGCGCTGGCGGGTTGTGGGTTTGCTCGACGATGACCCAGCAAAACTTCATTTGCAGCTTCAGGGCGTTTCTGTGCTCGCGTGCTTGGAGGATGTCGCTCGCATTGCAGCTGTATACCAAGTGCAGACAGTGATCATTGCCATGCCCTCTGCGTCGCTATCCGTACGCCGACATGCAGTCGAATTGGTGGTTGGGGCGGGCCTCAAGGCGTTGACCGTACCCGCGCTGTCGGATGTGCTATCCGGCCGCGTGACGGCTGCCGAGGTGCGGCAGGTGGAGCTTGAGGACTTGCTCGGACGTGAGCAGGTTCTGCTCGACGACGCCGGTCTAAGGGAGCAACTTGCCGGGAAAACCATTCTTGTTACGGGAGCCGGGGGCTCGATCGGCTCAGAGTTGTGTCGGCAGATCATTCGCTTTACTCCCGGCAAGCTGGTGTTTCTGGAGCAGTCCGAATTTGCGCTGTACAGCATCGAGCAAGAGTTTGCCGGGAGACCCGTGTGCTGTGTGGTGGGTGACGTGAAGGATTCCGCACGACTCGAAACCGTGTTTGCCGAATACATGCCGGATATCGTATTCCATGCGGCCGCCTACAAGCATGTGCCGCTGATGGAGTCAGCCAACGCGTGGGAAGCGGTAAGGAACAATGTTCGGGGCACGCTGAACGTGGCGCGCGCCGCGCTTGCCACTGGCACTCGCGAGTTCGTGCTGATCTCCACCGATAAGGCAGTCAACCCGACCAATGTCATGGGGGCCAGCAAGCGCCTCGCCGAGATGGTTTGTCAGGCAATGCAGGCGAAGTGCTCCGCGACGCGATTTGTCATGGTGCGTTTCGGCAATGTACTCGGTTCGTCGGGCAGCGTGATTCCGAGGTTCCGGCAGCAGATCGCGGCGGGGGGGCCGGTGACGGTGACCCATCCCGATATCATTCGGTACTTCATGCTGATCCCTGAAGCCGCACAACTGGTGCTGCAGGCAGGCCTGATTGCCAGCCGGCAGCAGGGGGGGGGGCAGGTGTTCGTGCTGGACATGGGCGAGCCGGTGAAGATTGTTGATCTGGCACGCGACCTGATTCGTTTTTCTGGCTTCACCGAGGACGAGATCAAGATTGAGTTCACCGGCTTGCGTCCCGGCGAAAAGCTCTACGAGGAGTTGCTGGCCGACGGCGAGTCGACTTTGCCAACGCCACATCCAAAATTGCGCATAGCCAAGCCTTCGGTAACGCCCGATGCGCAGTGGCTTGTCGAGCTTGAGCAATGGTTGGCGGTTCCGTCGCGTACCGCAGTCGACGTGAAAGCAGGGCTCAAGGTGCGCGTGCCGGAATATCAGCCAGCAGTTCATTGAATGCGTTGACAACTTCTTCGACGCCGATATCCGAAACATCGAAGGATTGTTTTTGCAGCAGGCGATAGGGAACCCCCCATGGCCGCCATTGAGTAGCGCTAGAGTTTCCAAACAAACAAATGATCGGCAGGCCCAGGCCCGCCGCCACGTGCATAGCGCCGCCATCGGCGCAGACAAGTGCATCGCATTCGGCGAGAGCCGCAATCAGTTCTGGCAGGGTTTGCGTCGGTCGCGCGATCACCGTAGTACCAGTGCCGACTCCGGCGATTACGTCCTGTGCTTTTGCGTCGTCGCCCGGATGCAAGGGGTTATCTTCTGTGCCGGGCGACCAGAGCAGCAGAAACCGAGCCGGGCCCCGCGCGGCAATCGTCCGTATGGTTTCGGCAAAGCGCTCGGCCGGCCAGCGTTGCGAAGCCTTGCGGGCGCTGATATGGATGCCGATAGTGAAAGTTCCCACAAGGACGCCCCGCGCTGGTGGCGTAGCGGCAGCCGCGAATACGCGACAGGCCGGTGGTGGACCGCCGATGCCATAGCTTGCGGCGATACGAAACACGTTTTCGACTTCGTGGCGATCACCACTGCCTGTGGATAGCGAAATATCCAGTCCTTCCGATTCGCCAAAGCCAACAATTCGCTTGGGCCTTAGCCAGTGCGCGAGCTTGATGTCTTGCGGCCGTGCTGCTGGCGTCGCGACGATCACGTCGTCGAAATGCATCTTGCGTAACCGGAACATCATTGCCAGGCGCTGCCACAAGATACTCGGAAGAGATTCGCCGTGGCCTCGGTGCTTTCCCTTGGTATAGATGAACACCTCGTCGAGATCCGGGTTTCGATCAAGCACCGGGGCGTTGTAGCTATTGACCAGTGCACCGAGCCAGCCATTCGGGTAGTGCTGGCGCAAAGCGGTGATTAGCGGCGTGGTGCAGACCAGATCGCCGATGTTGTCGCGACGAATGATCAGTATTTTGGGATTCGGATGAGGGCTCAAGGTAAACTGAAGGGCTATGGCTACATATGCAATTGGCGATCTGCAGGGCTGCTACGATCCACTGCGTCGTCTGCTCGACTATATCAGCTTCGATCCGGCTGCTGACCGTCTCTGGTTCGTCGGGGACCTGGTCAACCGCGGACCCGCTTCGCTCGAGGTGCTGCGCTTTGTCAAGTCGTTGGGTGATGCTGCGACGGTGGTCCTTGGCAACCATGACCTGCATCTGGTGATGCAGGCCGAGGGCTACGGCAAGGCTAATAGGGAAGATACGCTCGAGGACGTACTGAGTGCTACCGACCGGGACGAGTTGTTAGCCTGGTTGCGGGCGCAGCCCTTGTTTCATGTCGAGGGCGACTGGGCGATGGTGCATGCAGGCCTGCTGCCGACCTGGACGACTGTCCAGGCGAAGGCGCTTTCCGACGAAGCGTCCGCAGCGCTGGTGGCAGACGATTACCGCGAGTTTCTGGCGAACATGTGGGGTTCGGAGCCGATAGCGTGGCGCGACGATCTGGCGGACTGGGATCGCCTGCGGGTGGTGGTGAATGCGATGACGCGGATGCGCTACGTGACGACCGCCGGCGCCATGGAATTCCGTGCTGCAGGCGCCAAAGCGCCGCCAGACAAAGGGCCGCCAGGATGCACCCCTTGGTTTGCCGTACCCATGAGGGCGAGTGCTGATCATCAAATTGTGTGCGGTCATTGGTCGGCCCTAGGTTTTCACGAAGAGGTGAATCTTCTGGCTCTCGATACGGGGTGCCTCTGGGGCGGCTGCCTCACTGCGGTGCGGCTGGAAGACCGCCGCGTAATGCGGCAGCCCTGTCCTCAGCAGGCCAAGCCTTCGGGTTGGGATTGAAACAGGCGGCTATTGAGGAAAATTGCATGCACGTAATTTCAGCGTTCATTCTTTGGAAGGCTATGCCATGATTCTGATCACCGGAGGTATGGGCTACATCGGTTCACACACCTGTGTGGCCCTGGCTGGCGCCGCCCACGAGTTGTTGATACTCGATAACCTTTCCAACAGTCGCATCGATGTGGTCAACCGGCTCGAAACGCTATGTGGCAAGCGCCCGGGGTTTGTCGAGGGCGATGTCCGCGACCCCGTCGTCCTCGGCGAAATTTTTGAACGTCATCCAATCACTACGGTCATGCACTTCGCTGGATTCAAGGCGGTAGGTGAGTCCGTCGAGCGCCCGCTTGAGTATTACGACAACAATGTGAATGGTACCCTCCAACTGTTGGCCGCCATGCGCCGGGCGAGCGTTAGGACTTTTGTCTTTTCGTCGTCCGCTACCGTCTATGGAGACCCAGCTAGCGTACCGATCAGAGAGAACTCTCCGCGCTCGGCTACCAATCCCTACGGGCGCAGCAAACTCATCATCGAGGATATTCTTGCCGATCTCCACTGTGCCGAACCTGAGTGGAACATCCCTCGGCTGCGATATTTCAATCCAGTCGGTGCTCATGAGTCGGGGCTTATTGGCGAGGAACCACGTGGTCTGCCAAATAACTTAATGCCATTTATCGGGGAAGTGGCAATCGGGAAGCGGGAGTTTTTGAATATATGGGGAGCAGATTATCCGACCCATGATGGAACTGGAGTGCGTGACTACATTCATGTAACCGATCTGGCAGAGGGGCATGTTGCTGCACTTAACTATTTAAACCAGAACGGTGGGTTGATCACTATCAATCTAGGTACCGGAAAGGGGTATTCCGTCCTTGACATGGTTCAGGCTTTCGAGCGGACTATTCATTGCCCGATTCCTTATGAGTTTGGCCCACGGAGGGCGGGCGATATTGCCCAATGTTGGGCAGATCCGAGTTTGGCTTACGAACTACTTGGGTGGAAAGCACAGAAAGGGTTAGAGCAAATGTGCTCTGATACATGGCGCTGGCAACAGCAATGCCGTCAACTCAATATTTAGCTAATTATCGTTCACGATATTGTATGAAGGTTTTGTGCCACAACTTGGTGGACATGGGCAGCTAGATGGCGACGATCTCTACCATCGCTAGCAATAGGCGCCAATATTTCAAGTTGAATTACTAAGCTACTGGCGCAAGCGATGGACCAGAAGCACTCCAACAGGCTGGTATCGCCGATATAGTCGGCGGCGGCGCTATGGCATCCCGAGCCGTTGGTGTAACGCAGGACGACGGGCGTGATGGTCGTTCCGGCGTCAATGGCGCTTTGAAAGAGGGCGCCATGGAAGGGCAGGACGTCATGGCCGTCGCTGGTCGTTCCCTCGGGGAACACGGAAACCAGGCGTCCTTCCTTCAGATGAGCAACCAGATTTTCTCTGGTCGACTGGGCGGCGCGGCGGGAACCGCGTTCGATGAAAATCGTATCCGTGTTCGCACACAGCCAGCCGATCAGCGGCCAGGCGCGCACGTCGTCTTTGGAGACGAAGGCGGCCGGGGCCAGGGCATTGATGGCGAAGATGTCGAGGAAGGAGATGTGGTTGGCGACAATCATGCCTTGCACCGTCGGGGTCGCCGGCGCCACCGTGTCGCCAGCGCCGACTTTTAGCGTGACGCCCAAGGCTTCGAGCAATTGCCGTGACCAGCGCTGTTTGAGCCGCAACCGCCGAGACGACGAGATGAAGGGAAAAACCAGGGCAACGGTAAGTGTGCCGCCAAGCAGATGCAGAGTGGTTCGAGCGAGGCGAAAGAGTGCGCGCAGCGTTGTCATCGAAACATCATCTGACAACGCCGTGACATCAATGTGACACGCGGGTGGTGCCGCCGCCGGAGAGCACGCGCACGCGCTCGCCGGCGTGGAAGGCTTCGTCGGCCTCCTGGGTGACGGCGATGATCTGGCCACTCTCGAGCTTGATGGTGATTTCCAGTCCGGCCTTCTTGGTGGTCTGTTGCTCGATGGCCTGGCCGGCGATGCCGCCGGCCACGGCGCCGAGGATGGAGCCGACGGTGGAACCCCTGCCATGGCCGATTTCGCTGCCGGCAACGCCGCCTACCGCCGCACCGGCAGCTGCGCCGATACCGCTGCGTGTGCCTTCGATCATGACTTGGCGCACGCTATCCACGACGCCGAGGCGGACGTTCATTTCCTGGCGGGTTTGACCCTTGCTGTAGGCGCCGCCAGAGTCGCTGGTGGCGGCGCAGCCGGCAAGCAGCAGTGCGGTGACCGTGGCGCAGAGCAATCGGGATGCATGCATGGCGATTCCTTTCACCAGAGCGTTTCACCAAAGGCGGCGCGGTAGCGCTCGCCGATTTCCTCGCGGCTGAGCTTGTGGTTCTGGCCGCCCCGATGGGCGATCTTCAGCGAGCCCATCAGTGAGGCCAGTCGCCCCGTCTTCTCCCAGGCCCAATCGTGGGCGATGCCGTAGAGCAGGCCGGCACGGTAGGCATCGCCGCAACCGGTGGGATCGACCACCGCATCTGGCGTCGCCGTCGGGATATCCACGACGCGGCCTTCTGCGTAGATCTGCGAGCCCTTGCCGCCCAGCGTGACGATCAGCGCATCCACTTCCTTGGCCAGTTGTTCCAGCGACTGACCGGTACGTTCGGTCAGCAGCTTGGCTTCGTAGTCATTGACCGTGCAGTAGTCGGCGAGTTTCAGGAAGGCCATCAACTCCTCGCCATTGAACATCGGCAGGCCCTGGCCTGGATCGAAGATGAAGGGCACGCCGGCTTCGCGGAATTCGCGGGCGTGGCGCAGCATGCCATCGCGTCCATCGGGCGAGACGATGCCGAGCACTACACCGTCGGCGTCGCCGACCTGGTTCTGGTGCGAGTGGGTCATCGCGCCGGGGTGGAAGGCGGTGATCTGGTTGTCGTCGAGATCGGTGGTGATGAAGGCCTGGGCGGTGAATGTGCCGGGGACTTCCTTGACGTGACGAGTTTCCAGTCCGAGCTGCTTCAGGCGATGCATGTAGGGCGCACTGTCGTCGCCGACGGTGGCCATGATCAGCGGGTCGCCGCCGAGTAGTTTGAGGTTGTAGGCGATGTTGCCGGCGCAGCCGCCGAATTCGCGCCGCATGTCGGGGACGAGGAAGGCGACGTTGAGGATGTGGATCTGCTCGGGCAGGATGTGATTCTTGAACTGGTCGTTGAACACCATGATGGTGTCGTAGGCCATGGAACCGCAGATGAGAGTTTTCATGGGGTGTCCGTTACGGATAGAAAAGATAGAGACGGTAGCCGCTGGCCGGCAGATCCTTGGGGTCAATGCCGACGGTGATCGCCAGGTCGGCATTGGCCGGCATGCCTTTGGCCAGTTTGGTCTTCACTGGCAGGTAGTCGATAGGGGCCAGTACTTTGCGGGCAATGGCTTTGTCGGCGGTGTCGGTCAGCGTGAGTTCGAGCAGCGGGAATTCCTGGGCAAAGGGTGCGCGATTCTTCAACGTTGCGGTCAGGGCGAGCTGGCCTTTTTTCTCCGTGTCGGGATGCAGGTCGGAGGTTTCGATACCGACCAGTTCCACCTTCTTCGGCAGACCGACATCGCAGCCGGCGATATCGCAGAGGGCGACCAAGATCGGCCTGGTGTCGGGCATCAGCACGGCCAGTTCAACGCGAAAGGCGAGGACGAGCTGTATCGCCATTACGGCCAGCGCGAGTACACCGCCCAGTAGCCAGGGCCAGCGGCGCGAGGGCGGCGAGGCTTCTGCATCGAGGAAATCCGAAAGGGGTTCCGGTTCTTCGATGATGGGGACTGGCTCGGGTTCGACGGGTGGTTGGGGTTCTGGTTCGGGTTCCGACGCCACATCTTCAACGGGGGCGGCCTCTTGTTCCGGCGGCGGAGGTGCTGCTACATCGCCTTCCGGCTCTGCTAGCACTTCAACAAAAGTCGGCGCTGGCGGGACGGCGATTTCTTCCGGTTCAGGCTGCGCAATGACGGGTGCGGGCGCATGAACCAGAATCGGCTCCTCGATCAGCGTGTCGAGGGCGTTGAATACATGCTGGCATTCGCCGCAGCGGACCTTGCCGGCGCGAACCTTGAGTTGCTCGGGCGTGACCCGGAAGGTAGTCGCGCATTCCGGGCAGCGGGTCAGCATTGCGAGTCTGTCCTCCGGCCTTCGAGCCGAACCCAGCCGTCGCGTATGGCGCCGATGTGCAAGGCGATGTGTGGCGCATAGACATCGATTACCTGTTGCGCCTGGGCTTCGAGCACGCCGGACAGCGCCAGCCTCCCGCCGGGCGCAACGCGACCGGTCAGCAGCGGGGCCAGCACGCACAGCGGATTGGTCAGGATGTTGGCGACGACGATGTCGAACTGCTCGTCGAGTTTCTCTTTGGAGTGACGCAAGTTCAGCGTGACGCGGTTGGCAGCGGCGTTGTCGCGGGCGGCAATCAGGGCGTTGTCGTCGATATCCACGCCCAGCACGCTGCCGGCGCCGAGGCGGGCGGCAGCGATGGCGAGGATGCCGGAGCCGCAGCCGTAGTCGAGCAAGGTTTCTCCGCCGCGCACCGTGTCTGTCAGCCATTGCAGGCAGAGGAAGGTGGTCGGGTGGGAACCGGTGCCGAACGCGAGGCCAGGGTCGAGTACCAGATTGATGGCATCCGGGCTGGGGGCAACGTGCCAGGACGGTACTATCCACAGGCGCTCGGTGACCTGGATCGGGTCGAACTGGGATTGGGTCAGGCGCACCCAGTCCTGCTCGGCCACGTCTTCCAGTTCGATCTCGGGCAAATCGTCGATGCCGGCTTCCGCCGCTGCGGCGGCAATGCGGCCGATCAGGTCGTCGGCCGGCTCGAACAGGGCGACGACGCGGCTTTCGGTCCAGAGTGGTGTGGTGGGCGCATTTCCGTCACTGGCAGGCTCGCCGAACTGGGGCGTTTCCAGTTCGGTGCCGGCGAGGGCATCCTCGACGCTGACCGAGATTGCGCCAGCCGCCATCAGTGCATCGGACAGCGCCTCGGCGTGGGCCGCGTCGGTTTCAAGGCTGACGTTGACCCACATTGCCTGCTCCTTATTTGCCCTTGGTCGCTTCGCTCTTGGCGGCGAGCTTTTCTTCCAGATAATGAATGCTGGTGCCGCCCTGGATGAAGCGTTCGTCCAGCATCAGTTCCTGATGCAAGGGAATGTTGGTCTTGATGCCGGTGACCATCATTTCCGACAGAGCGATGCGCATGCGGCGAATAGCTTGTTCGCGAGTGTCACCAGTGGTGATGACCTTGCCGATCATCGAATCGTAGTTCGGTGGCACGGTGTATCCCGAGTAGGCATGCGAATCGACGCGGACGCCAGGACCACCGGGCGGGTGCCAGTTGGTGATCTTGCCTGGTGAGGGTGTGAACTTGAAGGGGTCTTCGGCGTTAATGCGGCACTCGATGGCATGGCCACGCAGGGCGATGTCGCGCTGCTTGAACCAGAGCTTCTCGCCAGCAGCAACGCGGATCTGCGCCTGGACCAGGTCAATGCCGGTGACCTGCTCGGTGACTGGGTGTTCGACCTGGATACGGGTGTTCATTTCAATGAAATAGAACTCGCCGTTCTCGTACAGGAACTCGAAGGTGCCCGCGCCCCGATAGTTGATGCGACGGCAGGCCTCGGCACAACGGTCGCCGACGCGTTCGATGAAACGACGGGTAATGCCGGGCGCCGGCGCTTCTTCGATTACCTTCTGGTGGCGACGCTGCATCGAGCAGTCGCGCTCGCCCAGATACACCGAGTTGCGATGGGCGTCGGAGAGCACCTGGATTTCGATGTGACGCGGATTCTCGAGGAACTTCTCCATGTACACCGTGGAGTTGTTGAACGCGGCACCGGCCTCGGCACGGGTCATGTTCACCGCGTTGATCAGGGCGGCCTCGGTGTGCACTACGCGCATGCCACGGCCGCCACCGCCGCCTGCGGCCTTGATGATCACCGGATAGCCGACAGCGCGGCCGATCTTGGTGATCTCCTTGGGGTCTTCGGGCAGCGCGCCGTCGGAGCCTGGGACGCAGGGCACGCCGGCTTCCTTCATGGCGTTCTTGGCGGACACCTTGTCGCCCATCAGGCGGATGGTCTCCGGGCGGGGGCCGATGAAGGCGAAGCCCGATGACTCGACCCGCTCGGCGAAGTCGGCGTTTTCCGAAAGGAAGCCGTAGCCGGGGTGGATGGCCTCGGCGTCGGTGACTTCGGCGGCCGAGATGATGGCGGGGACGTTGAGGTAGCTCTGGCCGGAGGGCGCCGGGCCGATGCAGACGGATTCGTCGGCCAGTTTGACGTACTTGGCCTCGGTGTCAGCCTCGGAGTGCACGGCCACGGTCTTGATGCCGAGCTCACGACAGGCGCGCAACACGCGCAGGGCGATCTCCCCGCGATTGGCGATAAGGACTTTGCCGAACATGGGCTTAGCCGATGATGAACATGGTCTGGCCGTACTCGACTGCCTGACCGTTTTCCACCAGGACGGCCTTGACGGTGCCGGAGACGTCCGCTTCGATCTCGTTCATCAGCTTCATGGCTTCAATGATGCACAGGGTGTCACCGGCCTTGACCGACTGGCCAACCTCGACGAAGGGCGCGCCACCAGGGGTGCCGGAGCGGTAGAAGGTACCGACCATCGGTGCTTTCATGGCGTGGCCGTCCGGCTCTGCGGGGACGGCGGCTTCCGCGACAAAAGTCGGCGCTGGCGCCACGGCACCGGCCATGGCCGGTGCAGCGATGGGCATGTTGACCGTGGTCGTTGCCGGCTGTGCAAAGTGCTTGGCGATGCGGATCTTTTCCTCGCCCTCACTGATTTCGAGTTCCGAAATGCCGGAATTCTGTACGAGGTCGATCAGGGTCTTGAGTTTTCTCAGGTCCATGGATGGCTCCTATAAACAGGGCGTGCTGCGGAGCGGCGCGCCGAAGCTGGGTTGAATCGGGTTTAGATGGCGCGCAGGCGGGACAGCGCGGCTTCGAGGGCCAGTTCGTAGCCCTGTGCGCCGAGGCCGGCAATCACGCCGACGGCGATGTCCGAAAAATACGAATGCCGACGGAAGGCTTCCCGCGCATGCACGTTGGACAGATGTACTTCGATAAAGGGAATCTCCACGGCGGCGAAGGCGTCGCGCAGGGCAACGCTGGTGTGGGTATAGCCGCCCGGATTGATGATGATGAAGCCAACTCCCTGCTCGCGGGCCGACTGAACCCGGTCGATCAGTTCGCCTTCGTGGTTGCTCTGGAAACTTTCCAGTCGCACGCCACAGGCCTTGGCCCGGTCCGCCATGCCGGCATGGATGTCGGCCAGGGTGGTGCGGCCGTAAATATCTGGTTCGCGGTTGCCCAGCAGGTTCAGATTGGGGCCGTGCAGCACCAGCACACTGGCATCAAGCTGATTTCCGCTGGCTGTTTTGCTGTTGGTTCGCTTCGTCATGACTGCAAGTTTGCCGCAAATCCCCGCAGTTTGTCCAGTTACTGTTCCAGTAGACGATTCAGCGCCTTCTCCAGGTCGGCCTCGGCAAAGCGACCCAGTTTGAAGGAGTGCAGGGTTCCGTTGCGGTCGAAAATTGCCGTGAAAGGCATGGCCTGCCGGTCATTGCCCAGATCGATACTGGTCTGCATGGCGCCGAATTCACCGATCAGCAAGGGATAGCTGACGGGGGTTTCTTTCTGGAAATCCATAACCTTGTCCGCTTGATCGATGCTGATACCGACAAATTGGACGCCTTTGGCACCAAGTTTGTCTTGCAGGCGTGAGAAGCCAGGCATTTCGTCCCGGCAGGGAGGGCACCAGGTGGCCCAGTAGTTCAAGACCAATATTTTGCCCTTCCATTGGGCGAGTGCCTGTTGCTGGCCCTTGAGGTCGGGGAGTATCAGGTTTGGAATGGTATTGGTGGCTGGAACGGCGGATGTGGCGTCGGCATTTCGGCTGATGGTACCGAGTAGATAGCCGGTGGCCGCTGCCAGCAGGGTAGCGATGCCAATGGTCAGCCAGAGGGAGGGTTTATTCATGGTGCGGATTCACGGAGAAGTTCTTTCACGGCGTCTGCGCGCATGCGCAAGCGCCCGCGCCCACTGTGGGGGTTCTTGGGCTGCTGGCGCTCGGAAAGTATGTGGTAGATCGACAGCAGGACGGGTGTGTCATCCCAATCGATGCGCAATTGAGAGTCGAGTCCGGGGCGGCGGCTGTCGGTGACTTCGTAGGAAATGCCGCGAGATAGCAGTGATATCTCTACATCTTTGCTGCTATCGGCGAAGAGTTCGATTTCCACCGACGAATAGCGGCCCGCCGTGCCGTCAACGACGGCACCGGTCAGGTAGGGATGGAACTCAGCCAGAAACTGCATTACGTCTATGGCGGTAACGCGCAGGTCGTGTAGGCGCTCCTGCTGCTCATCGTCCTGATAGATCGTTTGATACTCCCGCAACTCGACCGCGATTTCCTCGTTGGTCGGCAGGGCAACGCCGTCGCCGGCGCCAAGACTTTTTGCCGCCTTGCGCTTGGCGGCACCGTAATCGCCGATGCCATCCTCGGCCATCAGGCGTGCGGCGGCGCTGGCAATGGCGCGGCGCAGGTGGCTGGAGGAAGCAGGGGCAGGTTTGCGGCGCGGCATGATCGGGCGAGGCGGTTAGAATCCCGGCCCATTATTCCATGGAAGCTCGCTTGTAAATACTATGCACATTCATATCCTCGGCATCTGTGGCACCTTCATGGGCGGCATCGCGCTGCTGGCACGGGCGGCAGGTCATCGGGTCACCGGCTGCGACGCCAATGTCTATCCGCCCATGAGTGCGCAACTCATGGAGCAGGGTATCGATCTGGTCGAAGGTTACGGCGCCGAACAGATCGGGCTGAATCCTGATCTGTTCGTGATTGGCAACACGGTCGGGCGCGGCAAGCCCTTGCTGGAGGCCATTCTTGATCGCAATCTGCCCTACGTTTCCGGGCCGCAGTGGCTGGCCGAAAACATTCTGCGCGGCCGCTGGGTGCTGGGGGTCGCCGGTACGCACGGCAAAACCACGACCACGTCGCTGCTGGCCTGGATACTCCAGGAGGCCAATCTCAGTCCCTCCTTCTTGGTAGGCGGTGTGCCGCAGGGTTTTGGCGTGTCTGCGCGGCTCACCGATTCGCCCTTTTTCGTGATCGAGGCCGACGAGTACGACACGGCCTTCTGCGACAAGCGGTCCAAGTTCGTGCACTACCATCCGCGCACGGTGATTCTGAATAATCTCGAATTCGATCATGCGGACATCTTTGCCGATCTTGCTGCTATCGAGACGCAATTCCACCATCTGGTGCGGACATTGCCGAGTAATGGCCTGGTTGTCGCCAATGGCGGCGAAGTGGCGCTGGAGCGGGTGCTGACCCGCGGCTGCTGGACGCCGGTGGAGCGGTTCAATGTTGCAAGCGGTTGGCAGGCGGGTCCGGTCGGTGCGGATGGCGGCTTTGATGTCAGTCTTGCTGGTCGCGGCCTGGGGCGGGTTGCGTCATTTGCCCTGGCCGGCGATCACAACCGGGCCAATGCTTTGGCGGCCCTGGCGGCGGCCCGCCATGCAGGTGTTCCGGTCGAGGTTGGTCTGCGGGCGCTGGAGACCTTCCATGGCGTGAAGCGGCGGCTGGAAGTGCGCGGCACCGTGCGCGGCGTCACCGTCATTGATGACTTTGCCCATCACCCGACGGCGATTCGCGTTACCGTCGATGGGCTGCGGCAACGGGTCGGTCCGGCACGCATTCTGGCGGTACTCGAGCCGCGTTCGAACACCATGAAGCTGGGCACCATGAAGGCGGCGTTGCCCGAAGCCCTGATGGACGCGGATGCGGTGTTCTGTTATGCCGCGAACCTGGGTTGGGACGCTGCGGAAGCCTTGGCGTTGCTGGGTGCCAAGGCGGGCGTATTTGACGACCTCGATGCGTTGGTGGCCGCAGTCGTTGCCATGGCTCGCGAGGGGGATCAGGTGCTCGTCATGAGCAACGGCGGGTTTGGCGGCATCCACGACAAACTGCTTGCCGCCTTGGCGCACTGATACAGCAAAAGCGGATCCCACAAAAACAATCGGCCTGCGGTTTCCCGCAGGCCGTTGCCTCTCCTCCTCCTTATTGTTCGTTTATCGCTGGAGAGTCGCGATGTATTCGGCGACGGCGGCAATGTCCTTTTCGTCGAGGCGACCGGCGATGTCGCGCATGATTTTACCCGCATCGGTGGAGCGCTTGCCGGCCTTGTATGCCTTGAGCTGGTCGGCGATGTAGCCGGAGTGTTGGCCGCCGATGGCGGGAGCGAGAGTGACCGGTGCCTTGGACATCACCTTGGACCAGTCGCGATTGCCGATGCCACCGAGGCCGTGGCAACCGACACAGGCCGCTACCGTATCGGGACGCCCTTTGCCCTTGAAGAAGATTTTTTCACCCTGAGCCAACGCGTCCTTGCTCGCTGCAACGCCCGGCTTGGCCTTCTGGCTGGCGAAGTAGGCGGCGATGTCCGCCATGTCGGCTTCTGCTACAGCTTGCGCCTGGGGTGACATGGTTTCGTTGGTGCGCCGGCCGGCCTTGAAATCATGCAGGGACTTGACGATGTACTCGGGTACCTGGCCGGCGAGTTTCGGTGCCTTCAACGCGGCGTAAATTTCCGGCGCACTGTTGCCATCGACGCCGTGACATCCGCCGCAAGCAGCCGCTTTTTGTTGCCCGGCTTCGGCGTTTCCCGCAGATTTGCCAGCGGCGCCAGCGGTTGTAGTCAATGCGGCGCAAGCCAAGGCTGCAAGCAGATGCTTGATGATCATTTATTGTCTCCCCTTCCCTGATCGGGTTGCGAAATTCGCCGAAGCTTGAAATAATCCGGCTGAGTTGATTTACATCAATTATGTTTTAATATCGAACAGCTGGCAACCCGGCCGATGAGTTCGGGCGCCAGTATAACGATAAGCCGACAAGCACAAAGGGAGACGATATGGCGCATGACGCCCATCACGCGGAAGGACACGCTCACGCCCACTGGGACACCAGTGTCTGGCCTTTCGTCATCAGCTTCGGCATCTTGTTTCTCGCCGTCGCGTTTTCATTCAAGTTCGTCTATCACAACAGCTTTGCCGCGATTCTTTCGATGGGATTGGCGCTGCCGATGATCATTGCCGGCGTCGCTGGCTGGACCAGCGAGGCCATGGGCAAGGGCGATGGCTTTTCCTACTCGGCGATGGGCTGGTTCATCCTGGCCGAGGCGATGATCTTCGCTTCCTTCTTCGTCAGTTACTGGTACACGCGGCTACACGCCGATGTCTGGCCCCCGGCAGGCAATATCACTTTGCCGAAACTGATGCCGCTGGTGATGACCTTCGTTCTGGTCGCATCGTCCCTGACGATTCACTACGCCGAGCATTTGCTGCACCTTGGCAACAAGGCAGGTTTCCGCACCTGGTACTTGCTGACCATTGTGCTTGGCGCCGTTTTCCTTGGCATGTCCATCTACGAATGGTCGCACCTGATCCACGACGGTTTTACCATCGGGACCAATGCATTCAGCACCGTATTCTTCTCCGTCACTGGCCTGCATGGTTCGCACGTGGTGGTGGGTCTCGGCATCTTCCTGGCCGGCTTGCCCACCGTAATGCGGGGCGATGTCGATGAGGGTTTCATGCGTACCGCAGGTCTGTACTGGCACTTCGTGGACATCATTTGGTTCTTCGTCGTTTCGCAAATCTATTACTGGTAGTGGTCGCCGGCCTGGCCGGCGTACCTGCTTGGGCAGTCAGCGAACCGACGCGCAACAGCGCGCCGGATTCGTCGGTGATGCAGATCGACGAGCCGCGCTTCCTGGGTAACCGCTTGCAGGCCGAGACGTGGTTGACGGACGCGGAGGGCATGGATTTCCGCGTCGGGGAGTTGATGGGCAAGCCGCTGATCCTGTTGCTGTCGTACTACGGCTGCGACGGGACTTGCCCGACGATGAATGCGGAGTTGGCGAAGGTGCTGGAGAAGGTCAAGCGCTTTCAGCTGGGCAAGGATTACCGGGTGTTGACGGTGTCCTTCGACAAGCGGGATACGACGGGTACGGCGAAGGAGTTTCTCGCCAAGTCGGCTGGTGTACCGGACGGCATGCGAAATGGCTGGCGTCATGCGATCCTGAAGGCGGGAGGCGCGGACGGCGGAGTGGAGAAATTTGCCGGAGAAGTAGGGTTTCGCTTCTTCTGGTCGGATGCGGCAGGGGCGTTCCTGCATCCGAATGTGCTGGTGTTTTTGACGCCTGAAGGACGTGTGGCCCGCTACATCTACGGCACGCGGATGGATGCGCAGACGATTGAACTGGCGATCACCGATGCTGACTGGGAGCGGATTTCCAGTTCAACGGCGGTGTTCGACATGCTGACGGGAGCCTGCTTCAGCTACAACTATGCGGAAGGCAGGTACCAGTGGAATTATTCGCTGCTGGCCGGTATCGGGTCCCTGGTGTTGGGGCTGACCTTGATGCTGCTGGGGGCGTGGGCATATCGCAGGAAAATGATTAAGAAAATGGCAGCACTAAAAAGGGGGGAAGGGCATGCATGACACACTGAAACGCGTTCTTCGCGGGGCTGCGGCCATGGCGTCGGGTACGGCGCTTGCCGCATCCGCCCAGGCTGCCGATGCGACGAAGATCGCCAACCCGGCTGCCAGCTGGGACCATCTCTGGCACGAGGTGATTGTCGATATCACGATCATCGGCATCATCTTCGCCTTGATGACGGCCTACTTTGTCTGGAAGTACCGCCGCCGTCCCGGCAATGAAGTGGGTACCTCCGACAAGCTCAGCCCCGCTTCCGCAGTGGGCTGGGTGGTGATTCCGGTGTTCGTTTTCCTCTCCATCGACTTCTACACCGCCGCCAACGGCTGGGTGCTGTGGAACGAATACCGTGATGTGCCTGCCGACCGCCTTGAGGTCAAGCTTGAGTCCGGTATGTATAGCTGGGATTACACCTATCCCAATGGCGTGCGCACCCAGAACGAACTGATCGTGCCCGCCGGCAAGCCGGTGATGCTGCGCATGACCAGTCGCGATACCCTTCACAGCCACTACATCCCCGACTTCCGCGTCAAGGAAGATTCGATGCCGGGCCGCGTGACTTACCTGTGGTTCAACCCGACCAAGCCGGGTGAGCACATTGTCACCTGCGCCGAATACTGCGGCGTGATGCATGGCTACATGGCCGGCCGCATCATCGTCAAGGCGCCGGAGGAATACGCCGCCTGGATGAAGCAGGAAGAAACCCGCCTTGCCGCCGCGACGGCTCCTGCCGAAGCAACGCCGGCTGCCAAGCCCGCCGCAAAGCCGGTCAAAAAGACTTAAAAGGAAGCACACGATGAATCTCAAGGAATGGATCTTCACCACCGACCACAAGCGTGTCGGGGTGCTTTACCTGATCGGCTCCATCGTCGCCTTTGCCGTCGCCGGCATCATGGCGCTACTGATGCGGGCCGAGTTGTCCACCATCGGCCCCACCATCACCGGCAACCCGACGCAGTACAACGTCTGGCTGTACGCCCACGGCGCGGTGATGATTCTCGGCTTCCAGATTCCGGCGCTGACCGGCTTCTTTGCCAACTACTGCATCCCGCTGATGATCGGTGCCAAGGACGTGGCTTTCCCCCGCGTCAATGCGCTGTCGGTGTGGTTGTTCTACGTCGGCATTATCCTCGCCGTCCTGACCTTCTTCATTCCGGATCCTCCGGATGTGATGTGGACCGGTTACCCGCCCTACTCGACGATGACTACCGGCAACACGGCGATGTATTCCTTCACCGTGCTGATTCTGGGTTTCGCATCAATCATCGGCGGCGTTAACTTCCTCACCACCGTTGCCTACATGCGCGCCCCGGGCCTGACGCTGAACAAGCTCAACATCTTCGTCTGGTGCACTCTCGGCGCCTTCGTCCTACAACTGATCTTCGTGCCGGTGCTGGGCACGGCCGTGACCCTGATCAGCCTGGACAAGTACCTGGGCACCAACTTCTTCGATCCTTCGAAGGGGGGCGACGTGCTGACCTACCAGAACCTGTTCTGGTTCTACTCGCACCCGGCCGTGTATGTGATCTTCCTGCCCTTCATCGGGGTGGTGTATGAAATCATCGCGTCGCACGCCAAGAACATGGTGTTCAACTACAAGATGGTGGTGTACGGCGGCATCGGCGGTATCGTGCTGCTGTCGGGAGAGGTATGGGTTCACCACCTCTACGTGTCCGGCATGGCCGACTGGCTGCGCATCGGCCAGATGGTGACCACGCTGATGATCTCCGTGCCCGTGGGCCTGATGATGATCGGCTTGATCGGCACCCTGCACAAGGGATCTATCGCCTTCACCACGCCGATGATGTATGCGCTGGGCGTCGTTTTCCTGTTCCTCATCGGCGGCCTCACCGGTGTGCCGCTGGCGGTGCCTTCGCTGACCCTGGCCGTGTCCGACACCTACTACGTCGTCGGCCACTTCCACTATGTGATGGCCGTGGCGGGAACCTTCGCCATCTTCGGCGGCATCTATCACTGGTTCCCGAAAGTGACCGGCAAGATGTACAACGAGTTCTGGGGCAAGGTCGGTTTCTGGATCACCTTCGTCGGCGTGAACATCGTGTTCTGGATCATGATGGACATTGGCGTCAAGGGCATGCCCCGTCGTTACTACGACTATGCGCACTTCCCGCAGTTCGAGGATGCGCATCAGTGGATGACGCTGGGCGCCGGCATTCTGGCCGTCGGTTTTGCCATTGCCATCCTGAACTGGATACTGGGCGCCATCAACGGCAAACCGGCTGGCGACAATCCCTGGGGTTCGCCATCGCTGGAGTGGTCCACCGTATCGCCGCCGCCGCACGGCAACTGGCCGACGCCGCCGTCAGTGTCGGAAGATTGGCATCCCTACGGCTTCAAGAAAGCCTGAAGGGTTCCACGCTGAACGACAAGGCACCCTGCGGGGTGCCTTGTTCATTCTGGAGTTGAAATGAAAGCTGCCTGGATTCCCCGCCTGCTACTGCTTGGTCTGGCCTTGATGTTGATCGGCGCCTACGTGACCTGGCGCAACCTGAAGGCGGGCCCATTGCCGGCAGGTGAGCTACCCAGCGTCACCGAAGTACGGGACGACAAGCCGCTGCCTAACTTTTCGCTGAAGGGGCCCGGTGGTGCATTTGGCAATGCGAACCTTACCGGGCGCTGGAGTTTCGTCTTCTTCGGTTACACGCAATGTCCCGACATTTGCCCGACGGCATTGGGGCTGATGAAAGAATTGAAGGCGAGGTTGAGTGACCCGGTCGCCGTATCACCAGCGCCGACTTTTCAGGTCGTCTTCGTATCGGTGGACCCGCGCCGCGATACGCCCGAGCTGTTGGGCCAATACATGGGCGCCTTCGATTCGGCCTTCATCGGCGTGACTGGGGACGATTCGGCGCTGGCACCGCTGGTGAAGGATCTCGGTGTCTTCTTCCAGCGTAACGACGCCAAAGACACGAAGCACTACACCGTCGATCACTCCGCAGCGATCTATCTCATCGACCCCAAGGGCCGGCTCGCCGCCGTATTCTCTCCACCGCAGGATGCGGCGAAGATGGCGGAGAACTTCAAACGGATCAGCGCCAGAAATTAAATCCGCTTCCTGAGCATCGCTCGCAGGCAGACCAGCACGAACATCACACCGCCGATGATGGCGATGAGGCCACCAGCGCCCATCATGCCCATGCCGATTTTCTGCGGCAATGTCGTGAGCACCTGTTCTGCGCCCGCTACTTTGCGCTGCACGCCATAGCCGCCCGACCAGGCCAGACCCAGCACATGGATCAGTTGGCCGCCCCCATAGGCGTAGGGCTGCCAGCGAGCCATTTTGCCCTCCGCCGAACCGAAGCCCAGGCGCGGCAACAGCACGTAACTCAGGCCCATGAACGCCAGCGTCACACCGACGATGGAGCCGTGGTAATGCGCAGGAATAACGACATTGACACCCTTGATCATAAAGGCCAGTACGCCGCCGACCGCGAATAGCAGGAAGGAGGCGGCGAAGGCCGATTTGGCCGGCGCTACTACCCCGCGTACACGCCACAGCGAAACCCCGGCAACCAGGATCAGCGGCGTCATCAGCGGATGTCCCGCTTCCATGAGTCGGGCAAAATACGCCCTGTGCCAGGGCGAGCCCACGTCCCAGAGCGTGTAGATCACCGGTACGGCGAGCACCGGCAGCGCCGCCACGCCGAACAGCAGGGCCGTCGTGCGCGGACTGATGCGCGGTGTCTCGCCCAGTTCGCTGGCTAGCCAGAACCAGGCCACCGCCAGCAGCAGCGCATGCTGGAATTGCAATGCGTGACCCCCGCCCCAGAACACCTCCTCGAAATAGGCTTGCCCTTCGTGAGGTGGAGCGTTGAGCCAGGAAAAGCCGAAACCGAGAAACGCGAAACTGCCCGCCAGCGCGGCCAGCAGAATGCCGAACTGCAATGCCGCCGTGCCACCAGCGCCGACTTTTAATTGGATGGAGACCAGTGCCCGCGACAAAGTCAGCATGAAGCCGATGCCGGCAAGAATCAGCCCGGCGAAGAACACCGGCTGTTGCAACACGGGGATGTAGTTGTTGAGCAGCGGCTGGGCATCGGGGAAGAAGGGCGACATCGTCAGCACAGCCGTGCCGATTGCCGCCAGCCAATATCCGGCCCAGCCCAGTGCCGCAAAACGGGCATTGCCGGCAAGGCTGAACAGCATGCAGGCGGCGGCCATGAACCAGATCAATACCGACAGATCCACATGCACGACCAGGGCCGAACGGAAAAAGTCGCGCAGCGGAAATACATGCTGTATGCCCGGCGTGCGCGAGAGCACCAGCAGCACCGCAAGCAGACCCGAGCCGATCAGCGCGGCGATGCCTAATGCAAGCCAGGCCCGGGCCAGTTTGATCGGAAGCGGACGAGGCAAACCATCGGTGACATCAAGGACATAGGGCTGCATGAACAAGGACTTTCCGTGCGGGGGAGGGCGAAGTATACGTGCCGACCGCGTGATAAACTCGCCTGCGAACTTTGGGCCTCAATCATTCACGTCTTATAAGAAACGGCCACCCGATGAAAGCCATCGCCCTGAACCTGCAGGAGACATCCAATCGCTTGCGTCAGTACCTTGAACTGACCAAGCCTCGCGTCATATCGCTGATCGTGTTTTGCGCGGTCATCGGCATGTTCCTCGCCGTGCCCGGCATGGTGCCCTGGCGCGTGCTGTGCGCAGCTACGCTGGGCATCGCCCTGGTGGCCGGTTCCGCCGCTGCCGTGAATTGCCTGATCGAACAGAAGATCGACGCCCTGATGGCGCGTACCCGTGGCCGTCCTCTGCCGCGCGGCGAAGTTAACTCGCTGGAGACGCTGCTGTTTTCCGGTGTCGTCGGTGGTATCGGCCTGTCGCTGCTCTATGCGATGGTGAACCCCTTTACCATGTGGCTGACGCTGGCAACTTTCGTTGGCTACGCGGTGATCTACACCGTCTTCCTCAAGCCCAATACCTCGCAGAACATCGTCATCGGCGGTGCCTCGGGCGCGATGCCGCCGGTGCTCGGTTGGGCCGCCGTCACCGGCGAGGCGCCGGGCGAAGCCTGGCTGCTGTTCCTAATCATCTTCGTGTGGACGCCGCCGCACTTCTGGTCGCTGGCGCTCTACCGCACCAAGGAATATGCCGCTGCTGGCATCCCCATGCTGCCAGTGACGCACGGCGCCGAATACACCCGTCGGCACGTGTTCCTCTACACCATCGGCCTGACGCTGATCACGCTGGTGCCTTTCGCCATCGGCATGTGCGGCTGGTTCTATCTGATCTCTGCCGCGATTCTCGATGCCATCTTCCTCGGCTACGCCTGGCTGGTCTGGCGCGAGTACACCGACGATGTAGCGCGCAAGACATTCCGCTGGTCGATCCTCTATCTCTCGCTGCTTTTTGCCGCGCTGCTGATTGACCACTATCTGCCGGTGTGATGCGGCGCCTGCTACTGGCCCTGTTGATTGCTCTGCTCGCCGCCTGCGGCCAGTCGCAAAAGTTCAATGCCACCGAACTGACGGGCATCGACTGGGGCAAAGACTTCGCCCTCACCGATCACCATGGCAAGCTGCGCCGGTTGGCCGACTTTAAGGGCAAGGCGGTGGTGATGTTCTTCGGCTACACCCAGTGCCCTGACGTCTGCCCGACCAACATGGGCAACATGCGCGAAGTGATGGTCAAGCTGGGGCCGTATGCCGAGCGGGTACAGATGCTGTTCATGACCATCGACCCGGAACGCGATACGCCCCAATTGCTGGCCCAGTACGTACCAACCTTCCATCCATCCTTCCTTGGGCTTTACGCAGATCCCGTCACCACACTGGCGACGGCTAAGGAGTTCAAGGTTTTCTACCAGAAGCAGCCTGGATCAACACCCGGCACTTATACGGTGGACCACACGGCCGGCAGCTACGTCTTCGACCCGCAGGGGCGCTTGCGGCTTTACCTGAAGCATGGGGAAACGCCGGACCACATTGTCGAGGACCTGCGAAAGCTTCTCGCCGGGAAATAAAAAAGGCAGCCTTGGCTGCCTTTTTTATTTGGTGCGGAAGAACTCAGTGCATCGCCGCCAGCGAGCCCTTCATCTTCTGTAGTGCCTTGACCTCAATCTGGCGAATGCGTTCCGCCGACACGCCGTACTCTGCCGCCAGTTCATGCAGTGTCGCCGCCTCTTCACCGTCGGCCACCAGCCAGCGACGCTGAACGATAGTGCGGCTGCGCTCGTCCAGCATGGCCAATGCGCCACGCAGACCCTCATCCTGCAAGCGGTCGTATTCCTTGCGTTCCAGCATGGCCGAAGGCTCGGCGCTGCTGTCCGTTGCCAGATAGGCAATCGGAGCGAAGCGTTCCTCTTCGTCGTCCGAGGTCGGCTCCAGAGCCACGTCGCCGCCGGTCATGCGGGTTTCCATCTCGACGACTTCCTCAGGCTTGACGCCGAGCGTCTTCGCCATGGCCTTCACTTCCTCAGGGCCGAGCGTAGTGAGACCTTGCTTCATGCTGCGCAGGTTGAAGAACAGCTTGCGCTGTGCCTTGGTCGTGGCGATCTTCACCAGGCGCCAGTTTTTCAGCACGTATTCGTGGATCTCCGCCTTGATCCAGTGCATGGCGAAAGACACCAGCCGCACACCGCGATCCGGGTCGAAACGCTTTACTGCCTTCATCAGGCCGATGTTACCTTCCTGGATCAGGTCGGCATGCGGCAAGCCATAGCCCAAGTAACCGCGCGCAATGGCGATCACCAGACGCAGATGGGACATCACCAACTGCCGGGCCGCGTCCAAGTCTTCCTCGTCGCGGAAACGACGGGCCAAGGCCATTTCTTCGGCTTCGGAAAGCATGGGCACACGATTCGCCGCCGAGATATAGGCTTCAATGCTGCCGCTCGCCGACGGAACCGGGAACTGACTAAGAGACAGGG
Organism: Rhodocyclaceae bacterium; assembly: GCA_030824275.1. Taxonomy (GTDB): domain Bacteria; phylum Pseudomonadota; class Gammaproteobacteria; order Burkholderiales; family Rhodocyclaceae; genus JAVBXY01. The sequence goes on from JAVBXY010000009.1 coordinate 29,433, forward strand.
TTTGACTCATGGTGGTTGTGACCTCCTTTAATCGAATATTAGCACTCAGCAACATAGAGTGCTAATGACCGGGGAAGTTCCCGACAAATTTAATCGGGAATTCAGGCTTGCCGTAGATGCTGGCGCAGCGACAGCAGGCCGCCGAGCCAGCCCAGGCCCGCCGCAGCGGCCAGCAGGAGCAGCGAGTCCGGTAGCCCTAGCGGTTGCAGGACGAGGTTTATTTCGTAGAGGCGGACCAGATCCCCAAGTGGTCCGCGCAGCCAAAGCGCTGCGGCACCGGCCAGCAGCCAGGCGACCAGGCCGCCGCCCAGGCCCAACAGGGCGCCGTAGTAGAGGAAGGGGCGCTGGATGTAACCGTCGGTGGCACCAAGCAGGCGGCTGACCTCGATCTCGGCGCGGCTGGTCAGCATCTGCATGCGGATGGTATTGAAGGTAATGGCAACGAGGCCGGTACCGAGCAGCAGGCCCAGCAGGAGCACGGCGGTACGGCCCAGCCGCAGCAAGGCATCCAGACGGCGGACCCAGGCCGAGTCAAGCTGGACATGCTCGACCTTCGGCCATTGGCGGAATTCCGCCGCCAGCTTTTCCATGTTCTCCGGCCGGTCGTCGGTGGCGGTAATGATGAAAGCGTCGGGGAACGGGTTGGCCGGCAGGGCTTCGATGACGTCCTTCAGGCCCTGGCTAGCCTTCATGCGAGTGAGTGTTTGCTCTCGTGCAATGAACTCTGTCTTGGCAATGCCGCCGAATTTCTTGAGCCGGGCGGCGATCTCCGTGGCGGCTTTGGCATCGGCGTTCTGGGCCATGAAAATGGAGATCTGCGGGGTGCTCGATGTGGTGCCGGCGACTTGCAGGGCGTTGGCCAGCAGCATCTGGCCGCCGGCCGGTAGCGCAAGGGCGATGCCGATGGCCAGTATCGAGAGCAGGGTATTCACCGGCGCGCCCAGCAGACGGCCTACGGCCAGGCCCGCCGCTTCGCGATGATGGGTCAGCCAGGTCTTCATCGCAGCGTCCCGTGGTCCAGCTGGATGCGTCGGGCGCCAGGGAAGAGGCCGGCATCGTAGGTCGCGATCAGCACGGTGACGCCGACCTGATGGAATTCGTGGAAGATGCGCGCCACGTCGGCGGCGGTTTCGGTATCGAGGTGGGCGGTGGGCTCGTCGGCCAGCAGCAGGCTGGGGCGGCAAACCACGGCACGGGCGATCGCCAGTCGTTGCTGTTCGCCGCCGGAGAGGGCGATGGGCAAGGCCTTTTCCCGCGTGCCGAGGCCCACCTTGTCGAGGGCCGCGCGCACCCGCTGGGCGGCCTCCCGGGGCGGAAAGCCGGCGATGGACAAGGGCAACATCACATTGTCGAAGGCATTGCGGTCGAACAGCAGCTTCTGGTCCTGGAAGACCATGCCGATGCGCCGGCGCAGGAAGGGCAGGGCCGAACGGCTCAGGCCGCCGACGTTCTGTCCGCCCACGAGCACGGCACCGCCGGTGGGCTTCTCAATCGCTGCGATGAGTTTGAGCAGTGTCGATTTGCCGGCGCCGGAGTGGCCGCAGACCACGGCCAGCTCGCCTTCGGCGACCTCGAAGCTGAGATGGGACAGGGCGTCGATGCCGGGCGGGTAGCGTTTGCTGACGCGGTCGAAGCGGATCATTGGGCAAGTCTATCCCGGTTCATCAACTCGGCCATCAATGCTGGCAGTGATACGACGTCGGTGTCGCGGTCCAGTGGATAGCTTTCGTTGCCCGGATACACAACCCGGCGCCGTGTCGCGCCAGTGTCCGTGCAGCCAAGGTGGAAGCCTTTGCTCAAGGTGGGGGCTAGGGATCGTTTGATTTCAATGGCCCAGAGCTCGGTGGATGAGAACTCCAGGACCAGGTCAATTTCTGCACCAGCGCTGGTGCGATAGAAGCTGGCTTGAGCCCCGCTGGGAAGCAGGGCCAGCAGATTTTCCACCACCATTCCCTCCCAGGAACCGCCCTGTACTGGGTGACCGAGTAGCTCATCGCGACTGGTAATGCCCAACAGCGCGTGGGCGAGACCGCTATCCCGCACGAAGACCTTGGGCGATTTGACCAGGCGCTTGCCGATGTTTCCCGTCCATGGCGGTAGGCGACGAACCAGCAATAGATCCACCATCAAGTCGAGATAGCGAGCGACAGTCTGTCCCGAGACGCCGAGGCTGGCCGCAAGGCGTGCGGCATTGAGCATGGCCCCCTGTTCGTGAGCCAGCATGGTCCAAAAGCGACGCAGAGTCTCGGCAGGAATGCGCGGCCCGAGTTGTGGAATATCTCGTTCAAGATAGCTGCGAATGAAGGCTTGCCGCCATTCGAAGCTGGTGTGCTCATCTGCGGCAAGCTGACTGGAGGGAAAGCCGCCTCTTAGCCACAGTGTTTCAATATCCCCGGGGGGCAATTCATTGGCCAGAAATGGAGTGAGTTCAAGGTGTGCAATGCGGCCAGCAAGGGACTCGCCGCTTTGTTGCAAAAGATCAAGAGACGCCGAACCCAACAGCAGAAACTGATTGCCCGATTCCCCTGTGCGACGACGGCGGTCAATGATGCCGCGCAGGATAGGGAACAGCCCTGGCAGTCGCTGGACTTCATCGAGTATGACCAGGCGCCCATCCTGCGCCGACAGGTAGTGCTCCGGGTCGGTTAAACGCGCGAGGTCGGCGGGACGTTCGAGATCGAGGTAGACCGCTTTGTCGCCGAGCGCGTCTCTATGCTCCAGCGCCAGTGTGGTCTTGCCGCATTGGCGAGGGCCCAGCAGTATCACTGCGGGGAAGCGAGGGAGCAGCCAGGTCAGTCGTTGCTTAGCTATACGGCTTTTCATCCTTGCAATTATTCCATTGAATGGAAAATTTGCAAGGTTGGATTGTGCGTTGCTTGTGCGCTATTACTCAAACAAGGCTTCGACAAATTCCCTGGCCTGGAAGGGCTGGAGGTCGTCGATTCCCTCCCCGACGCCGATGAAGCGCACGGGCTTGGGACACTGGCGGGCGATGGCGGCGAGCACGCCGCCCTTGGCCGTGCCGTCGAGCTTGGTGACGACGAGACCGGTGACGCCGATGGCCTTGTCGAAGGATTTGACCTGTTGCACGGCGTTCTGGCCGATGTTGGCGTCGAGCACCAGCAGCACTTCGTGGGGCCCGCTGGGATCGGCCTTCTGGATCACGCGACGCACCTTGGCGATTTCTTCCATCAGGTGCAGTTGCGTCGGCAGGCGACCGGCGGTATCGGCCAGCACGATGTCGATGTGACGGGCGCGGGCGGCGCTGATGGCGTCGAAGACTACGGCGGCGGGATCGCCGGATTCCTGGGCAATCACGGTGACGTCGTTGCGCTCGCCCCAGGCCATCAACTGCTCGCGGGCGGCGGCGCGGAAGGTGTCGCCGGCGGCCAGCAGTACGCTCTTGCCCTGGGCCTGGAAATACTTGGCCAGCTTGCCGATGGAGGTGGTCTTGCCGGCTCCATTGACGCCGGCGATCATGACGATGAAGGGCTGGTGGCCGTCCACCGCGAGGGGCTGTTCCAGCGGCGTGAGCAGGGTTTCCAGCAGGCCGACCAGTTTTTCCCGCAACTGGGCCGGGGTTTCCAGCTTCTCGCGCTTGACGGCAGCCTTGAGTTCGTCGAGCAGCCACTGGGTCGCCTCGACGCCGCAATCGGCCATCAGCAGTGTGGTTTCCAGATCGTCGAGCAGTTCGTCGTCGATCCTGCCGCGACTGAACAGTTCGGTCAGCGGGGTATTTAGGGTGGCGCGGGTACGGGCGAGACCGGCCTTGAGCCGCTCACCCCAGGACGGGCGGGCAGCGGTTTCCGCCGGGGCGGGCTCGTCCTTCTTCTTGAGGAAACCAAACATGGGCGATGTGGTCGGAGGCAGGAGCCGCGCTAAGATGCGCGACCCATGAATTTTACCAGTCCCGTCATGAAACCGCCGATCCACGCCACCTTGCTGTTTGCCTTTGCGTTTGTCGCCGTGTCGCCAGCGCCGACTTTTGCCAATCCCTTTGAGAAGACCCTGGCCAATGGCCTGCGCGTCATCGTCAAGGAGGACCGGCGTGCGCCCAGCGCGGTGCACATGGTCTGGTACCGGGCTGGGGCCATGGACGAGAAGGATGGCACCTCGGGCGTCGCCCACGCCCTTGAGCACCTGATGTTCAAGGGCACGAAACATCTGGCCTCGGGCGAATTCAACAAGCGTGTGGCCGAGGCGGGCGGTCGCGACAATGCCTTCACCAGCCTCGATTACACGGCCTATTTCCAGATCGTGCCGAAGGCCGCGTTGCCGGAAATGATGAAGCTGGAAGCCGACCGCATGGCCAACCTCACGCTGACGGCCAAGGAGTTCGCTTCCGAGATCAAGGTGGTGATGGAAGAGCGCCGCCTGCGCACCGACGACAACCCGCAGGCGCAGGTCTATGAAGCCCTGCGCTCGGCTACGTTCCAGGCCCACCCCTATCGCCGGCCGATCATCGGCTGGATGGATGATCTCGAACACATGACCTGGCAGGACGCCCGTGATTGGTACCAGACCTGGTATGCGCCGAACAATGCCTATGTGGTCGTCGTCGGCGACGTCGATCACCGCGAGGTCTTCGCCCTGGCCGAGAAGACCTACGGCCGCAACAAGGCCCGTGCGCTGCCCACCCGCAAGCCGCAGAACGAGCCGGAGCAAAAAGGCATTCGCCGGGTGAGCGTAAAGGCACCGGCAAAATTGCCGTATCTCGCCATGGCCTGGAAGGTGCCGAAGCTCAAGGACGCGGAAAAGGACCGTGAGCCTTATGCCCTCGATGTACTCGCCGCGATCCTCGATGGCCACGATGCCTCGCGCTTCTCGAAGAATCTCGTGCGCGGCTCGAAGATCGCCCAGTCAGCGGGAGCCGGTTACGACGGTAGCCTGCGCGGCGAGGCCACCTTTACGCTCGACGGCCAGCCCGCCGAAGGCAAGACCATCGCCGAACTGGAAGCCGCGTTGCGCGCTGAACTCAAGCGTGTGCAGGACGAGGGCATTTCCGCCGAGGAGCTGGCGCGGGTGAAAGTTCAACTGGTCGCATCGCAGGTGTACAAGCGCGATTCGCTGATGGCCCAGGCCATGGAAATCGGTGGCGTCGAAGCCACTGGCATGCATTGGCGCCACATCGATCTGATGCTGGAGAAAGTGAAAAGCATCACCGCCGAGGACGTCCAGGCCGTGGCGAAAAAGTATTTCTCCGACGACACCTTGACCGTCGCCGTGCTCGACCCGCAACCCATCGACCTGAGCAAACCGAAGAAGCCCGCCGGGGCTGTGAGGCACTGATGCGAAAACTGATTCCGCTATTCCTGCTGGTCCCCGCCCTGGCCTGGGCCGGCGTCAAGATCGAACACTGGACCGCGCCCTCCGGCGCCCGTGTGTATTTCGTCGAAACCCGCGTCCTGCCCATTCTCGACGTGCAGATCGATTTCGCCGCCGGCGGCATCGCCGTGCCGGCGACCAAGGCAGGCCTCGCCGGCCTGACGCGTGGCCTGCTCGATGCGGGCGCTGGTGATCTCGACGAAGAGAAAATTGCCGGCAAGCTCGTCGACATCGGTGCCCGTCTTGGCGGTGGTGCCGACAGCGATCGCGCCAGCATCAGCCTGCGTACCCTGGTGTCGAAGCCGGAGCGCGATGCGGCGCTGGATCTGGTACGCGCCGTGCTGTCAGCGCCGACTTTTCCGCAGGCCGTGCTGGAGCGGGAAAAGGCCCGCAGCATCGCCAGCATCCGCGAGGCGGAAACCCGGCCCGACGCCATTGCCGCCAAGCGTTTCGCCGCTGCCATCTATCCGGGTCATCCCTATGGCGTGATGCCGACGGTGGAAAGCGTCTCCGCCATCACCCGCGACGATCTGGTGGCCTTCCATCGCGCCCGCTATGGCGCGAAGACGGCGGTGGTGTCGATCATTGGCGACGTCTCGCGGGCCGAAGCTGAAGCCATCGCCCAGCGCCTGACCGAAGCATTGCCCGTGGGCGATGCGGCAGTCGTGCCGCCCGTTGTGCAAAAGCCAAAGAGGGAGACGATCAAGCTCGCCCATCCCGCCGCGCAGAGCCATGTGCATATCGGCCTGCCGGCGATCCGCCGTAGCGATCCCGACTACTTCCCGCTGCTGGTCGGCAACTACAGCCTGGGCGGCGGCGGCTTCGTCTCGCGCCTGATGCAGGAGGTACGCGAAAAGCGCGGCTATGCCTACAGCGTCTATTCCTACTTCGCCCCGCGCAAGCTCGAAGGCCCCTTCGAGATCGGCCTGCAAACCAAGCGCGAACAGGTCGGCGATGCCCTCAAGGTGGTTGATCAGGTGCTGACCGAGTTCATCGCCAAGGGGCCGACGGCGAAAGAACTCGCCGCTGCCAAGAAGAACATGATCGACGGTCAGGCCCTGCGCATGGACAGCAATGCCAAGCTGCTGGGCTATCTTTCCGCCATTGGTTTCTACGACTTGCCGCTGACCTATCTCGACGACTTCCCGGCGAAGATCAGGGCAGTGACGGTGGAGCAAGTGCGGGCTGCCTTCGCCCGCCACGTCAAGTCGGAAAACCTTATCACCGTGGTGGTCGCGGCGGATTGAGACCGTCATCCCATTGACTCGGCCCAGCATGAACTTAGGCGCGAGCGCCGTCCAGAATTTCAACTGCTATCAAAGTGATGCTATATTGATAGCAGTCGTGACTTTTGGAGAGAGCACATGGCTGATCTGACCATACGCGGGCTTCCCGATGAGATCCATCGTTACCTGAAGCGACAGGCGGAGTTGAATCATCGTTCGATCAACCGCGAAACGATAGTGCTCATCGAGCGTGCCATGAAAGGCGACGCGACGGCCAGGCCGCGCCTGACCGCTGCGGAAGTGCTCGCCAAGGCCCGGCGCTTTGCTGATCTACCGGTCGCCGACGGGCGTCATCCCGACGAGTTGATTGGCTATGACGCAGATGGCCTGCCGGAATAGGCGATGACCGCGTTGGTAGTTGATACATCTGCGCTGATCGCGGTGCTTCGGCTGGAGAATGATGCGGCCCAATATGCCGAAGTGCTGGGCGGCGCGCTGGAGTTGCGAATCGCAGCCCCTGTCTGGCTGGAAACGGCCATGGTTGCAACCGCGCGTAGCGGCGATATGGGTTACCGCGAATTGACGCGTTTCATCGACGAACTTGGGATCGAGGTCGTGCCGGTGGATCACGCGATTGCTCAAGCGGCGCTGGCTGGCTGGCGGCAATATGGCAAGGGCCGCCACCCCGCCGGGCTCAATTTTTGCGGTTGCTTTTCCTATGCCTTGGCCAAGCTGCGCAACGAGCCCCTGCTGTTCAAGGGGGAAGATTTTTCGCGGACCGACGTGATTTCGGCCCTGTCGGACTAAGTGCGCCCGTGAGCCGAATCCGCATCACCGGCGGCGAGTGGCGCAGCCGCCTCATCCATGTTGCCGACGCCCCCGGCCTGCGACCGACGCCGGACCGGGTGCGCGAAACCCTGTTCAACTGGCTGGGCCAGGATCTGTCAGGCTTGCGCTGTCTCGACCTGTTTGCCGGCAGTGGCATTCTCGGATTTGAGGCCGCCTCCCGGGGCGCGGATTACGTTGCTCTGGTGGAGCGTTCGCGGCCCGTGTTCAATGCCCTGAAAAAGCACGCCGACGGATTTGCTTCGTCCAAGCTGGAGTTGTTCTGTTGCGATGCGCTAAAATTCGCGCCCCCCGTGTCTATGGGGAAGCAGGGTTTCGATGTGATTTTCCTTGATCCGCCTTATGGTCAGGGTTTGTTGACGCAAGTAGAGTCACGGCTCGCCGACTGGGCCGCCCCCGGCGCCCGCTTGTACGCCGAGGCCGAGGTGCCGCTGCTAGGTCTGGGACCGTGGTCCGTGGTCAAGCAGGGGCAGGCGGGGCAAGTTTTCTTTCATCTGCTGGAGCAGGTATGAGCAAAGGCATCGCCGTTTATCCGGGTACGTTCGATCCCCTGACCCGTGGTCATGAGGATCTCGTGCGCCGTGCCTCAAGCCTGTTCGGCAAGGTCATCATCGGCATCGCCGAAAGCCGCAGCAAGCGGCCCCTGTTCTCGCTGGCCGAGCGGGTCGAGATCGCCCGCGACGTGCTGCACGATTACCCCAACATCGAAATCTACGGCTTCGATTGCCTGCTGATGGATTTCCTGCGCGAACATGGCGCCAGCGTTATCGTGCGTGGCCTGCGCGCTGTCTCCGACTTCGAGTACGAGTTCCAGATGGCGGGCATGAACCGCAATCTCTATCCGGATGTCGAAACCGTTTTCCTGACGCCCTCCGAGCAATACATGTTCGTCTCAGCCACCATGGTGCGCGAGATCGCCGTGCTCGGTGGCGACGTCTCCAAATTTGTCCAGCCGCAAGTCCAGGCGCGACTTGCCGGCAAAATCCAGCCGCGCCCCTGAAGGAAGAAAGCCATGTCCCTGACGATCACCGACGAATGCATCAACTGCGACGTTTGCGAGCCCGAGTGCCCGAACAACGCGATTTCACAGGGTGACGAGATTTACATCATCGATCCGGCCAAGTGCACCGAGTGCGTCGGTCATTTCGACACGCCCCAGTGCCGCGAAGTTTGCCCGGTGGATTGCATCCCCAACGATCCCGACCATGTCGAGTCCAAGGATCAGTTGATGGCGAAGTTCCTGAAGCTGACCGCAAAGTAATCAGCGCTGGCAATGCGGGCAATGAAATGTTGCCCGCTGCCCCTGCCGCAACTCCCGGATGGGCCGCCCGCAGACGCGGCATGGCTTTCCCGTGCGGCCATAGACGAAATACTGCTGCTGAAAATAGCCTGAGCTGCCATCCGACTGGATGAAGTCGCGCAGGCTGCTGCCGCCCGCCTCGATGGCGGCGGTCAGCGTTGCCTTGATCACCGGCACCAGCCGTTCCAGTCGCTGCAATGAAATCTTGCCCGCCGGCGTACGTGGGTCGATGCGGGCGCGGAACAGGCTTTCCGACGCATAGATATTGCCGACCCCGACCAGGCGATGGCCGTCCATCAGGGTCGGCTTGATCGGCGCTTTCAGGCCTTGTAATTGCGCCTTCAGCCAGGCGGCGGTGAAATCCGCTGTCAGCGGTTCCATGCCGAGCACCGCCATCAGCGGATGCTGCATCGGGTCGCCTTCGATCCAGCGCATGGCACCGAAGCGGCGCGGATCGCGCAAACGCAGGGCGGTGCGGCCAAACACAAGGTCAACGTGATCGTGCTTGTCTGGTGGCGTCAAGGCCGGCACCAGCCGCAGGCTGCCGGACATGCCCAAGTGGATCAGCAGGTGTCCGCTGCCGAAATCCAGCAACAGGTACTTGCCCCTGCGCGTGATCGATACCAGCCTGCGGCCGACGAATTGGCTACGTTCCTCATGGGGTAATGGATAGCGCAGGGCCGGCACGCGAAAGTCGGCGCTGGCGAGACGGCGACCGACCAGATCGGGCGCGATGCCGCGCCGTGTGACCTCAACCTCCGGGAGTTCGGGCATGCTGGATATTCCGTGAAACTGCTAACATCGTGGCATTGTATGCCCGGTGCAGCGCCCATGAATTCCCGATTCCGTTCCCTCGCCCTTGCCCTGATGCTGGCCGGTGGCGGCGTGTGGGCGCAGGCTCCGCAGAGCCCTCCGGCGACTCCTCAGGATTCACCTGTGAAGCCCGTCGAACCGGAAAGCAGCCTGCCGAAACAGGAACTGACCGGGCAGGTGCTCTACCAATTCCTGCTGGCGGAGATCGCGGCCCAGCGTGGCCAGTTTCCCCTCGCCGCCGGTGCCTATCTGGATCTCGCCAACACCACCCGCGATCCCCGTATCGCCAAGCGTGCGGCCGAGATTGCCTTCCACGCCCGCCAGTATGGCCCGGCTCTTGAAGCTGCCCGCCTGTGGCAGTCGCTGGAGCCGGATGCTGTTCAGGCGCGGCAGCTGATTTCCACGCTCTTGCTTGCATCCGGTCGCGTCGAGGAGCTTGCCGACAGCCTGTCCCGCGACCTCGCTGCCAGTGGTCCGCAGGTCGGCGAAGCGCTGATCCGACTCATCCGTGCTTTCTCCCGTTACCCGGACAAGGCTGCCGTGCAGCGGCTTTTCGACCGGATCACCGAGCCCTATCTGACGCTGCCGGAAGCCCATCTGGTCCGTGCCCAGGCAGCGATTGGCGTTCGTGACATGGATCGCGCCCGCAGCGAAATAGACGAGACCCTGCGTCTCAAGCCCAGTTGGGAATTGGCGGCGCTGGTCAAGGCCGATCTGATCCCGCGCGGCGCGGCCCAGCTCGATTACCTGGCTGGCTTCCTCGCCGCTAACCCGGATGCCCGCGATGTGCGCCTGGGCTATGCTCGCAGCCTTGTCGCCGAAAAACGCTACGAAGCCTCGCGGATCGAGTTTCGTCACCTGCTGGCGAGCAGCCCCGACAACCCCGATGTGCTCTACGCCGTCGGCATCCTGTCGCTGCAACTCAACGACGTCGCCGAAGCCGAGCAGCATCTGAAGAAGTTCGTCGCCATCGGCCGTGGCGAACTCGATGGCGCGCGTTTCTATCTCGGCCAGATCGCCGACCAGGCCGGGCGTGCGGACGAGGCCCTAGGCTGGTATGACAAGGTCGCTGCTGGCGAACATGTCCAGCCGGCGCGGATACGCGCCGCCCAGGTGTTGATGCGTTTGGGCCGTAGCGACGAGGCTCGCGAACGGATCAGCGCCGCGCGCCAAGGCGATCCCGACGATATTCGCCTACTGCTGGTCGAAGCCCAACTGCTGCGCGATTTTGGTCGCCACGCCGACGCCTACGCCCTGCTGACGGGCGAGCTGGACAAGCAGCCGGAGCAGACCGACCTGCTCTATGAAACCGCGCTCGCCGCCGAGAAGCTTGGCTACTACGACGTACTCGAACGCCACCTGCGCCGCCTGATGCAGCTCAAGCCCGATTCTGCTCAGGCCTACAACGCCCTGGGTTATTCCTTCGCCGACCGCAACCAGCGGCTCGACGAGGCCGCGCAATTGATCGACAAGGCTTTGTCACTGGGGCCAGATGATTTTTACATCCTCGACAGCAAGGGCTGGCTGCTGTTCCGCCAAGGCAAACTGGCCGAGGCCCTTGAGATGCTGCAAAAAGCCTTTGCGAAGAAGCCGGACCCGGAGATTGCCGCCCACGTCGGCGAAGTGCTCTGGGCTCTGGGCCGTCGCGATGACGCGCTCAAGGTCTGGCGCGAGGCGCAGAAGGGCAGCCCGACCAACGACGTGCTGGCGACGACGATCAAACGCTTCGTACCTTGATGCGCCTGCTACTGGTCTGTATTGCCGCGCTGTGCCTGGCGGGCTGTGCCGGGTTGTCGTCCAATGTGCCCATCGATTCCTCCGTCCAGCTCGGGCCGCCGCTGGAGCGCTTCAGCGCCGAAGGGCGCATCTCGCTGCGCCAGGGCGAGCGCCGCGATCACCTGCGCTTCCGCTGGGAACACGCGCCAGGGCGGGACAGCGTACTGCTGATGTCGCCCCTCGGCCAGGGCATGGCCGAATTGAGCCGCGATGCCGAGGGTGCCCGCCTGATCCAGCCGGGCAAACAGACGCTCGCCGCCAGCGATCTGCGCCAGTTGGCCCAGGATGTTTTCGGCACGCCGCTGCCACTGGAAGCGCTGGCCGACTGGCTGCGCGGCGCGCAACCGGCCCTGCACGGAGAGGTCGATGGCTGGCGTGTGACCGTGAGTGACACCTCGCCGTACCGCCAGCGCCGACTTTTGCGGGTACTGGATGCGACGCGGGATGACGTGGAACTGAAACTCATCGTCGACGACTGGGAATCCGATGACTGATTGGCAAAGAGAATGGCCGGCACCGGCCAAGATCAATCTCTTCCTCCATGTCGTCGGTCGTCGTGACGACGGCTATCACCTGCTGCAAACCGTGTTCCGATTTCTCGATCATGGTGACGTGCTGCGCTTCGAGCCGCGCAGCGATGGCCGCATCGTACTGGCCAATCCCCTGCCCGGCGTGCCGCCAGAAACCGATCTCACCGTGCGTGCTGCCGAGGCCTTGCGGGCAGCCTCCGGTGTCACTGCGGGCGCCACCTTGCATCTCGACAAGCGCCTGCCCATGGGCGGTGGATTGGGCGGCGGCAGCTCCGACGCCGCGACCGTGCTGATCGCCCTCAATCGACTGTGGGGCTGCGGCCTCGACTCCGTGCGCTTGCAACAGATTGGCTTGAGCCTCGGCGCCGACGTGCCGATTTTCATTCACGGCCATGCCGCCTTCGCTGAAGGCGTCGGTGAATGCTTCACCGATGTGGCGCCGCCGCCGGCCTGGTATCTGGTGCTGGTGCCGCCCGTCGCCGTGCCCACTGCCGACATTTTTCGTTCCCCGGCCCTGCGTCGCGATACGCCGGCCATGGCGGCCCCAGACTGGAAACCCGGTGTCGGCCACAACGATCTGGAGCCGGTGGCGTGTGCCCTGTTCCCGTCAGTGGCCGAACACCTGGCCTGGCTGAAATCCTTTGGTGATGCACGCATGAGTGGCTCCGGCGCCTGCTGTTTTGTCGATTTCCGCGAGGAGTCCGCCGCCCGTGCCGCCCTGGCGGCATTGCCCGCCGGCATGCGTGGTTTCGTCGCTCGCGGCCTCGATCAGCACCCGCTGTTGATGCCGTGACAAAAGGGTTTGTCGCGGGGATTTGACAGCGGGACCGAAAACCCCGAAAATGCGCGTCCTTTCAACGGTAGCCCATCCAGGTTGTCGTTGAAGTTGGGGAGTCGCCAAGTTGGTTAAGGCACCGGATTTTGATTCCGGCATTCGAAGGTTCGACTCCTTCCTCCCCAGCCACCCACATTTCTCGGGCAGGTCCGGACTTTCCAGCCTGCCCGTTTCGTTTGAGCGAACGGAAAATGGCCTACGACAGCCTGATGGTCTTCACCGGTAACGCCAACCCAAAGTTGGCGTCGGATGTCGTCAAACGCCTCAACATCTCCCTGGGGCGCGCCACGGTCGGACGCTTCTCCGACGGCGAGGTCAACGTCGAGCTGTTGGAACATGTGCGCGGTCACGACGTCTTCGTGCTGCAACCCACCTGTGCGCCGACCAACGACAACCTGATGGAAGTCATGGTCATGGTCGATGCGCTCAAGCGCGCCTCCGCCAAACGCATTACCGCCGCCATCCCCTATTTCGGCTATGCCCGTCAGGATCGCCGGCCCCGCTCGGCCCGTGTCGCCATCACCGCCAAGGTGGTCGCCAACATGCTCCAGGCCGCCGGCGTGGATCGTCTGCTGACGGTGGATCTTCACGCCGACCAGATCCAAGGCTTCTTCGATATTCCCGTCGACAACATCTACGCCGCCCCGATTCTGCTCGGCGACATCTGGCGTCAGCGTCACGAAGACCTGCTGGTGGTCTCGCCCGACGTCGGCGGCGTGGTGCGCGCACGGGCCCTGGCCAAGCGCCTCGAATCGGACCTGGCCATCATCGACAAGCGCAGGCCCAAGGCCAACGTGTCGGAAGTGATGAACATCATCGGCGAAGTCGAAGGCCGTACCTGCGTCATCATGGACGACATGGTGGATACCGCCGGCACGCTGTGCAAGGCCGCCGACGCCCTCAAGGAACACGGCGCCAAGCGCGTACTGGCCTACTGTACCCATCCGGTGCTGTCCGGCAGCGCCGTCGCCCGCATTTCCGAGTCGGCCCTGGACGAGCTGGTCGTCACCGACACCATTCCGCTGTCCGAGGCGGCCCGCGCCTGTTCGCGCATCCGCCAGATTTCCATCGCCGAACTGCTGGCCGAGACCATGTTGCGCATCAGCAATGATTCCTCCGTCTCGTCCCTGTTCATGGATTGACCCTTTTTGTCTTTACCCCCTGCCTGGTCGCGGGCAGGGATTTTCGTAGTACCGCAGTAATTTAACTGGAGTCATCATGCAAATCGAATTCAACGCCAAGAAGCGTGACACACAGGGCACCGGAGCGAGCCGCCGCCTGCGTCACACCGGCCGTGTTCCCGGCATCATCTACGGTGGCGAGGGCAAGCCCCAGTCCATCGACCTGGACCACAACGAGCTGTACCAGCACCTGCGCAAGGAAGCTTTCTATTCCTCCGTGCTCCAGGCCAACATCGATGGCGTCAAGGAAATGTGCCTGCTGCGTGACGTGCAGCGCCATGCCTACCGCATGCAGATCCTGCACGTGGATTTCCAGCGCATCGACGCCACCCATGCGATCCACCAGAAGGTGCCGCTGCACTTCGTGAACGCCGACATCGCTCCGGGCGTGAAGACCCAGGGTGGTATCGTTTCCCACGTCACCACCGAAGTGGACGTCAAGTGCCTGCCCGCTGACCTGCCGGCCTTCATCGAAGTGGACCTCAAGGACATGTCCGCCGGTCACTCGATCCACGTTTCCCAGCTCAATCTGCCGAAGGGCGTCGAAGTCGTGCATCACGGCGAAGGCGACCCGGTCGTGGCCACCATCCTGGTCAAGGGCGGCGGCAAGGCCGAGGAAGAGGAGGCTCCCGTGGTTGCCGCTCCGGTTGCCCCGGCTGCTCCCGTCAAGAAGTCCGAGAAGACCGACAAGCGGTAATTTCGCTTGTCGTCTTCGCAGCACCCGCAGTTACGTTTGGTGGTCGGTCTCGGGAATCCCGGGGCCGACTACGCTGAAACCCGGCACAACGCCGGGTTTTGGCTTTGTGAGCGCCTCGCGCGCGAGCTGGGCGTCGGCCTCGGCCGCGAGTCCCGCTTCAATGCCTTTGCCGGCCAGGCGCGTGCCCCCGGTAACAATGGCGTATGGCTGCTGTTGCCGCAGACATTCATGAACCGCTCCGGCCAGTCGGTGCAGGCGCTGACCCAGTTCTACCGCATCCAGCCGGCCGAAATGCTGGTGGTGCATGACGAACTGGATCTGCCGCCGGGTCAGATGCGGCTCAAGTTCGGCGGCGGGCTTGGTGGTCACAATGGCCTCAAGGACATCACCGCCCATCTCGGCACTCAGGATTACTGGCGTTTGCGGGTCGGCATCGGTCACCCGGGCGACCGTAACGAGGTCGCCAACTACGTATTGAAACCTCCGCGCCGCGAGGAGCGGGAGGAGATCGACGCCGCGCTGGACCGTGCTCTTCTGTCCTGGCCGCTGCTGGCCAAGGCGGAATTCAACGCCGCCACGCAAAAGATCAACACCACGCCGGCTCCGGCGAAAAAGGAAACACCATGAGTCTCAAATGCGGCATCGTCGGTCTGCCCAACGTCGGCAAATCCACTCTCTTCAATGCCCTCACCAAGTCGGGCATCGCGGCGGAAAACTATCCCTTCTGCACCATCGAGCCCAATATCGGCATCGTCGAAGTGCCGGACGCGCGTCTGGATGCCCTGTCGGCCATCGTCAAGCCGCAGAAGGTTCAGCACGCCATCGTCGAGTTCGTGGATATCGCGGGTCTCGTCGCCGGTGCCTCCAAGGGCGAAGGCCTGGGCAACCAGTTCCTCGCCAACATCCGCGAGACCGATGCCATCGTGCACGTCGTGCGCTGCTTCGCTGATGACAACGTGGTGCATGTGGCAGGCAAGGTGGACCCGCTGCACGACATCGAGGTGATCGACACAGAACTGGCCCTGGCCGACATGTCCACTGTCGAGAAGGCCCTGAATCGCTACAGCAAGCAGGCCAAGTCCGGCGGCGACAAGGAAGCCAAGCTGATCGTCACCGTGCTTGAAAAATGCCTCGCCCAGCTCAACGAAGGCCTGCCGGTGCGCGCCCTCGATCTGGCCAAGGAAGAGACCGCACTGTTGCGTCAGTTCTTCCTCATTACCGCCAAGCCGGTGCTCTACGTCGCCAACGTCAAGGAAGGCGGCTTCGAGAACAATCCGCATCTGGATGCCGTACGTGCTCACGCGAGCAAGGAAGGCGCCGACGTGGTGGCCCTGTGCGCTGCCATCGAGGCAGAGATCGCCGACCTCGCCGACGAGGACAAACAGATGTTCCTCGAGGAAATGGGTCTGGACGAGCCGGGCCTGAATCGCCTGATCCGCTCCGGTTATACCCTGCTCGGGCTACAGACCTACTTCACCGCCGGCGTCAAGGAAGTCCGCGCCTGGACCATCCACAAGGGCGACACCGCCCCGCAGGCCGCCGGCGTCATTCACACCGATTTCGAAAAAGGCTTTATCCGCGCGCAGACGATTGCCTTCGACGACTTCATCGCCTGCAAGGGCGAGGCGGGCGCCAAGGAAGCCGGCAAGATGCGCGCGGAAGGCAAGGAGTACGTGGTCAAGGATGGCGACGTGTTGAACTTCCTGTTCAACGTCTGATCACGAAAAGTCGGCGCTGGTGGGACGGCGGATATCATTCAGCGATGCCGTCGCGTGACGTACATCGCGCTTGAAATTCCGCTGCGCCCGATAGTCGCTTGGGGAGCCGGGAACGATTAGCATCTTCCTGCCGGATGGCTCTCGCAGTTTTCCGTGCTTTCCTCCACGGTGGAACGACCACCCCTCGCCAATCAGGACTTTGACCAATGTGTCGATTTCCTTGCATGTACAGTATTTCATCGTGCACCGGAAAAACCGGCGTATCGGGTCAAAAAGCGATTTCGAAGAGATCGCCAGATATCTCCATGCGGATTTCTAGCCAGGGTTCTGTTTGGCAAAGCGGAGTCGGAAGCCTTCGGCTTGATCGTGATACCACTATTTGCTACCGTTAACCAATGAAGGGAAAGCACCAGCGCACCCCGAACTGATCTTCGCGCGGCCTGTCTCTGCGAATGTCCGCTGGGCCGATATTGAGGCTCTGTTCATCGAGTTGGGCGGGCAGGTCGCCGAGCGGGAAGGTTCGCGCGTGCTGGTGCGCTTGTTTGGCGACAGGCGGGTGTTTCATCGACCGCACCCGGAGCCGACGACGGACAAGGGGGCGGTCGAGGCGATCCGCAAGTGGCTTGAGGAAAACGGAGTGAAACCATGAACACCATGACGATCAACGACTATCAGGCGGTCATTTCCTTCGACCCGGACATCCAGATGTTCCGGGGAGAATTTGTGGGGCTGAACGGCGGTGCCGATTTCTATGCCAAGGATGTTGATGGCTTGCGTCGTGAAGGGGAGGTTTCCCTTCAGATATTCCTCGACGCATGTGCCGAGGATGGCGTTGAGCCGCGCAAGCACTTCTCCGGCAAGTTCTCTTTGCGGGTCGATCCTGCTACCCATGAGGCCGCTGCCATTGCTGCTGCCGCACATGGACAGAGCCTCAATCAGTGGGCAACCGAAGCCATTCGACAGGCGGCATTGTCCGGCTAGCGGACAGGTACGACGACGGAGCCAAGAGCGACACTGCCGGATGCTTGCCAACCATGCGGTTCATCGGCCGCATACCGCTTCCTCCGCGTGACAACCCTGGCCTGACGGCTTATTGCACCGGTCGGCGGGCTTCGCGCAGGGTGACGTCGGCAATCATCCAGACGCTTTGCGGCGTGTCGCCGGCCATCGGGCGTCCCGAGAATTCGGCCCAGAGTTCGCTGTGATCCGCCCGGCGCAGGCGGTACATGCCCTGCATGGAGTTGCCCTTCTCGAAGGCATGATGGGCATCACTCAGAAACTGCTGGGCCTCGTCGATGCTGACGAAGTGCTGGTGAATGGTGAGCGTGTTGATATCCTGGATACGCCGTCCGAGCAGTTCGCCCAGGCGCGCATTGCACTTCACTATGCGGTCGCCGTGCATGACGGCGATTCCCAGTGGCGACGACTGGAAAATCGCCTGCTGTTCGGCGAGAAGGGATTCGGCGTCGGTATTGCGCTGAAAGTTGTCCCAGGCGAAGCGGTACAGCGTGCGTTGCACGATGACGAAGACTGCGACGCAGCCGACCCCAACCGCTACCGGGAATATCACGTTGTGGCCCATGGCGAGGAAGTAGCGGCCGATGATGGGAAACAGTGTCGGTACCAGGAATAGCCAGAAGGTGACGTTGCTGGTGGCGACCATGACCGAGCCGGTGAAGGCGATGGCGACTGTCAGCAGAAGGACGAAGGTCTGGGCACCGCCGGCTGCTGTCGGGTACAAGGGCCCGGAGAGCGCGGCCCAGCCCAGGCTGGTGAGGAAGGCGCCACCGGCAAAGGCCCACTCCCAGCGCTTGACGGTGTCAATGTGCTTCTGGCTGCTGCGGAACATGTACCAGAGCCAGGTACGCAGCGCAAAAGTGGATAGCATGAACGCCGCCCACGCCTTCAGCATATCGACGCCGATGACGTCGAACAGAATGAAGAACACCAGCAGAATTCCGATCAGTGCTGCGACGATGCTCGACGGCAGGCGCTGAAACAGGGTCTCGACGCGGCGGATTTCGGCGTTGTCGCTGAGTTTGTTCGGTTCGCTGGGGAGGGCGGGAATGGAGGTCATCTTTGTTCTTTTTTGACCCTAGTATCATAACCTCTTGTCGTGGCGATTACTCCTGCGCGTTCTGCCCTGCGATCTCCGCGCGCACCTGATCCATGTCCAGGCTCATGGCCTGTTCGACAAGTTCTTCAAAGGCGCTGGCGGGCATTGCGCCGGCTTCGGAGTAGATGATGATCTGGTCGCGGAAGACCATCAGCGTGGGAATCGAGCGGATGTTGAAGGCGCCGGCGATTTCCTGTTGCTCCTCGGTGTTTACTTTGGCGAAGACGATGTCACTGCGCTTTTCCGAGACCGCCTCGAAGGTCGGGGCGAAGGAGCGGCAGGGGCCACACCAGGGTGCCCAGAAATCAATGATCACGGTAGGATTGTTCGTGATGGTTTGTTGGAAATTATCCGCGTTGAGTTCCAGTGTGGCCATGGCTGGCTCCAGAGTTGAAGTGCTACGGATGCTACCGTTTTGGCGTGCATCGTGCTATCACTCTCGCCGATGACATCTCCCGTCACTTTTTATCGCGGCCGCTTCGCGCCTTCGCCCACTGGCCCCCTGCATTTTGGGTCGCTGGTGGCGGCCGTCGGCTCTTTTCTCGAGGCGCGGACACAGGGCGGGGAGTGGCTGTTGCGCATGGAGGACGTGGATGCGCCGCGCTGTTCGACGATGGCAGCGGATTCGATTCTGCGCACCCTGGAGGCCTTCGGTTTTGCCTGGGATGGTGCGGTGGTCTGGCAGGGCCGGCGTAGCGCCGCGTATGTGGCGGCCTTGGAACGAATCAAGGCGGCGGGGTATATCTTCCCTTGTGCCTGCACGCGCAAGGAACTTGCCGATTCACAACTGGCACCGGATGGTGCCGCGATCTATCCGGGCACCTGCCGCCATGGCTTGTCGCCGGGCCGCGTGGCGCGTGCCTGGCGGCTGCGTGTGAATGCGGTGCAGATCGGCTTCGAGGATGCGATCCAGGGACCCATCGTCAGCGATCTCGCCAGCGAAGTCGGCGACTTCGTGTTGCTGCGCGCCGATGGCCTATTCGCCTATCAGCTCGCCGTCGTGGTCGACGACGCGGAGGCCGGTATCACCCACGTCGTGCGTGGCGCCGACCTGCTGGCCTCGACGCCGCGGCAGATATTTCTGCAACAAGTAATGGGTTTGCCCGCACCGGCCTATGCGCACCTGCCGGTGGCGGTGAATGCGGCGGGCGAGAAGCTGTCGAAGCAGACGCTGGCGCCGGCGCTCGACGATGCCCATCCGGCACCTGCGCTGGTGGCGGCGCTGGCGTTCCTCGGCCAGTCACCGCCGCCGGAACTGGCTTGGGCCGATGCCGCCACCGTCTGGCAATGGGCGCTGGCGAACTGGCGCCTGGGGCGGGTTCCACGCCTGCGGGCGCTGCCCTACAATCCACCGGATCGAACAAGGGATACCGCATCATGATCGTCGAAGACGTCGCCGGCCTGCGCCGGGTTCTGCTGGCCAATCGGGTGATCGCCGTGGTCGGCCTGTCGCCGAGCTGGAACCGCCCCAGCTATTTTGCCGCCAAGTACATGCAGGAGCGCGGCTACACCATCATTCCGGTCAATCCGACGGCGAAGGAAATCCTCGGCCAGCCCTGCTATCCGGATCTGGCGTCGATTCCCGTGCCGGTGGATATGGTGGATGTGTTCCGCAAGCCGGAGGATGTGTTGCCGATCGCGCAGGAGGCCGTGCGCATCGGTGCCAAGTCCGTCTGGTTTCAGCTCGGCGTGATCAACCCCGAGGCAGCGAAGCTGGCGGCCGACGCCGGCCTGGATGTGGTCGTGGATCGTTGCGTGAAAATCGAATACGCACGCCTCTTCGGCGGGCTTAATTACGCCGGCGTGAATACGAAAGTGATCTCGGCGAAGCGGCCGCCCTGCCCGCCCTTGGCCGCTAGTTGATCAGCGGGACTTCTTAACGGGACTTCGCGTTGCCCCAGAGCACCTTGTGCAACTGGAGCTGGAAGCGCACGGGCAGCTTGTCGTCGATGATCCATTGCGCGAGCAGCGCCGGATCGAGCTGGCCCTGGACGGGAGAGAACAGTACCGGGCAGCGCTCGGAAAGTCGGCGCTGGCGACACGCCGACACGGCCCAGTCGTAATCCTCGCGGGACGCCAGAACCAGCTTCAGCTCGTCATGGGCGGTCAGCAGGTCGAGGTTTGTCCAAAGATTCTTCGTCTCTTCGCCAGAGTCTGGAGCCTTCAGGTCCATGATGCGCGAAACGCGGGGATCGATACCACCGATGTCCAGTGCGCCACTGGTTTCCAGGGAGACCGAATAGCCGGCATTGCAGAGGGCGGCCAGCAGCGTCAGGCAATGCTTCTGCGCCAGCGGCTCGCCGCCGGTGACGCAGACTGTTTTGCAGCCGAAGCCAGCGACGGTTTGCAGAATCTCATCGAGGCTGCGCGTCTCGCCGCCGGTGAAGGCGTACTCGGTATCGCACCAGGTACAGCGCAAGGGACAGCCGGTAAGGCGGACGAATACCGTGGGCAGGCCGACGCGGGTGGATTCCCCCTGGATGGAAAAGAAGACCTCGGTGACGCGCAGCTTCGCGTCGGCCAGCTCGACCAGCTTGGCCACGGCAGCAGCGACCACTACTTCTTCTTCAGCCGCAGCTTGGCGCGCTTGCCGGCGTCGCTGGCCGCGTATTTTTCGGCCAGCAGTTCGAGGGCGGCACGGGCGGCCTTGAAGTCCTTCAGCATTTCCAGGCTGGTGACCTGGCTTTCCAGAGCGCCGGGAACGCGATCATCGGCAGGCCATTTGGCGGCGAAGCTGCCGAAGAGTTCGGCGGCCTTTGCGTGGTCCTTGGCCTGGGCGTGGGCATAGCCGCCCCAGTAGTGGGCCGAGGCTTGCAGGCTGCTGGCCGGATAGGTCTTGATGAAGGCGAGGAAGGAGGCGCCGGCTTCGCGGAATTTCGAGCCCTTGAGACCGGCGAGGGCGGCTTCGTAGTCGCGGGTTTCGGCGGCAGGATCAATCTTTGCGGTCTCGGTCTTTGCGTCCACTGGTTGTGGCTCCAGCTTGCGCAGGCGGCTGTCGAGGTCGACGTAGAAGTCCTTCTGGCGTTTCTGTGCGGCGTCCAGTTCGTAGGTCAGCACCTCGATCTGACCGCGCAGCTTGGCGAGGTCGGATTTAATGGTTTCGAGCTGATTGGCAAAGTCGAGCTGATTGCGGCTGGCGATCTCGGCGCGCTTGCTCAGCTCGACGGTTTCCGTCCGTAGCTGTTCGACGCGGTTGCGCGCTTCCTCGTCGTCAAACAGGCCGGCGCTGGCCGGCAGGGCGAGGCAGAGCAGCGCCAGCGCGGGCAGATGCCGCGTCAGGCGCATCAGAACTCACCCGAATAGAGGATGTCGCCCCGACGATTCTTGCCCCAGCAGTCCTCGCTGGCGTCGGTGCAGGCCGGCTTTTCCTCGCCGAGGCTGACGGCTTCGATCTGTTCGTCGCGGGCACCGAGCAGGGCCAGGGCCTTGCGCACGGCATCGGCACGCTTCTGGCCGAGGGCCAGGTTGTATTCGCGGCTGCCACGCTCATCGGCGTTGCCCTGAATCAGCATCTTGAATTTCGGGTTGGCGGCGAGGAACTTGCCGTGGGCGGCCAGCAGGGACTGGAACTCATCCTTGACGACATAGCTGTCGTAGTCGAAATAGACGCTGCGCTTGGACAGCGGGCTGCGCGGATCCTTCAGCGCAGCAGCGCTGGTCGGATCGAAGGCATCGGGCTGGCCCTGGCCGATCGGTGCGGTGCTGACGCCGCTGGGGGAGCGCGATTCGACGCCAGCCGGATTCTGTTCCGGTGCGGGAGGCTGGGAGCCGCAAGCGGCCAGCAGGAGGGTGGTGAGGGCGAGGGGGAGCAGTGCGCGCATGATGAATTCCTTTGTGAAGACGGCTTATCTGACCAGCGGGCCCCAGGCGGGTTCCCGTACGTCAGCGGCCTGGACGGAAAGTTTTTGTTTGACCCGACCGTCGCTGGAGACGGCGGCCAGGACGCCGCGACCACCGATCTCGGTGGCATAGAGAATCATGCGGCCATTGGGGGCGAAGCTGGGGGATTCGTCCTTGGCCGAATCGGTCAGGACCTGGGTCTGCTTGGTCGCCAGATCCATCAGGGCGAGCTGGAAGCGGCCACTGCTGCGGGCGATGAAGGCCAGGCTCTTGCCGTCCGGCGACGGACGCGGGGTGACGTTGTAACTGCCCTCGAAGGTGATGCGTTCCGCAGCGCCACCGGTGACGGGAATGCGATAGATCTGCGGGCTGCCGCCCCGGTCCGAGGTGAAGTAGATGAACTGGCCATCGGGGGACCAGCGCGGCTCGGTGTCGATGCCGGACGACGAGGCCACGCGGCTGACGCCGCTGCCGTCGGCATTCACCATGTAAAGCTGCGAACCGCCGTCCTTGGTCAGCACTACGGCGAGCTTCTTGCCGTCCGGCGACCAGGTTGGCGCCGAGTTGGAGCCCTTGAAGTTGGCGGCGACATGGCGGCGGCCGCTGGCCAGGTCATGGACATAGACAACCGGCTTCTTGGCCTCGAAGGAGACATAGGCCAGCTTGCCACCGTCCGGCGACCAGGCCGGCGAGATGATCGGCTCGCGGGAAGCCAGCGCTGCCTGGGCATTGCCGCCGTCGGCGTCGGCGATCTGCAATTCGTAGCGACCGGTGCTCTTCACCACGTAGGCGATGCGCGTGGAGAACACGCCCGGTTCGCCGGTGAGTTTTTCGTATACGAAGTCGGCGATGCGGTGCCCGGTGGCACGTAGCTGCGAACCCGTGTGGGCATAGGCCTGGTTGCCGATCACCGCCTGCTTGAGCACATCGGACAAGCGGACGCGGACTTCATAGCGACCATCGGCCGCCATGCCCACGGTGCCGCCGGTGATGGCATCGGCACCCTTGGCCTTGAGGTCGGCGAAGGGGGGCGTGGCGCTGTCAGCCAGTGGCACGCCGGCATCGATCATGCGGAACAGGCCGCTACGCTCGAGGTCGGCGCGGACTACGGAGGTCAAGGCCTGGGCGACGATGCGCTCGCCGGTGAAATCGGCAATGGCCACCGGCAGGCGGTTCGCTCCGGCGCCGGTGATCTCCACCGTGAGCTGGGCCTGGGCGCTGCCCAGCGCCAAGGTGGCGAGGCAGGCAAGTACAAGACGTTGGAATTTCATGGACTTGATTATAAACGCTCAGTCTTCGAGGGGCCGGAACCTGAGTTCCAGAGTACGGCTGAACAGGTCGCCCTGTTCGGGCTTTGGCAAGGGGCTGGATTTGAGAATCGCGCGTTCGATGGCGGCATCCAGCGCAGGTATACCGGAAGAGCGTTTCAGTTTTACGGTGACGATTTCGCCGCTGGGCAATTGCACCACGTCGAAGACCGCTTCCGGGTTGCCCTTCACTTCCGGCGGCAGCACGATGTTGCCGCGAATCTTGCCGCGAATGCGGTTGATGTAGGCTTCCTTCGCCTTGCTATTCGCGGAAGCTGCTTGCGCGGCTAGTTTGTCCTTTAGCTCCTTTTCAGCGGCTGCTAGTTTCTGCTGTTTTTCTTTCTGTTCCGTGTCTCGACGTAATTCCTCCTGAAAAGGATCAAGCTTCGGCTTGGGCGCCTCCTTCGGCTTTTCCTTTTCCTTGATGGCGATGTCGGGCTTGGGCGGTGGTGGCGCGGGCTTGGGGTCCGGCTTCGGCTCCGGTTTGGGTTCGGGCTTAGGTTCTGGCTTGGGTTCCGGCACAGAAGTCGGCGCTGGCGGGACGGCGGCCTGGACCGGCACGCTGCGCACCAACTCGACTTCCACCGCTTCGGGCGTCGAGGTCTGCCAGCGGACGCCATAGATCAGGAAGCCCGCCAGCACCAGATGCACGACGATGGCGAGCACCATCGAGACGCGCTTGCCGGCGTCATTGACCGGCCGTTGCAGGGGGGCGCCGTTCATTTGCCCGGCTGTACCAGCAGGCCGATCTTGGCCACCTGCTGCCGCTGCAATTCATCCATCACGCCGAGCACGAGCTCGTAGCGGACGCTCTTGTCGCCGGCGATCACCACGGCCTGCTGCGGGTTCTTGGCCTGGGCTGCCTTGATGCGGGCGGCGAGGTCGGCCTTGTCCAGGCTCTGCTCGCCGCCGCCGGCAGCGCGGTCGCGCAGGGACAGGCTGCCATCGGCCTTGATGATCACTTCCATCGGCGCCACTGGTGGTTGCGAGGCCTTGCCGACGCTGGGCAGGTCGACGCTGGCGGGCTGGATCATCGGTGCGGTGACCATGAAGATCACCAGCAACACCAACATCACGTCGATGTAGGGGACGACGTTGATTTCACTCTGAAGACGACGGGGACGACGCATCGCTGTGCTTTCAGCGAATCTGACGCTGGAGGATGTTCGAGAATTCCTCCATGAAGCTCTCAAAGCGCACGGCGACGCGATCCACGTCGTGGGCGAAGCGGTTGTAGGCGATCACTGCCGGAATCGCCGCGAAGAGGCCGATGGCGGTGGCCACCAGTGCTTCGGCGATGCCGGGGGCGACGGCCGAGAGCGTGGCCGTGGTCATGTTGGCCAGGCCACGGAAGGAATGCATGATGCCCCACACGGTGCCGAAGAGGCCGACATAGGGCGAGACCGAGCCGACCGAGGCGAGGAAGGCCAAGTGCGCTTCGAGGTCATCGATCTCGCGCTGGTAGGTGGCGCGCATGGCGCGCCGGGCGCCATCGACCACCGTGGCCGGGTCGAGGGCCTTC
Organism: Rhodocyclaceae bacterium; assembly: GCA_030824275.1. Taxonomy (GTDB): domain Bacteria; phylum Pseudomonadota; class Gammaproteobacteria; order Burkholderiales; family Rhodocyclaceae; genus JAVBXY01. The sequence continues at coordinate 54,465 of JAVBXY010000009.1, forward strand.
TGTCCGCGCAGCTTGGTGAATTCCCGGTAGCCGGCCTCGAAGATGCGCTCCAGTGCGCCGGAGTGATGACGGTCGTTGACGGCGCTCTGGAACAGGGCGTTGAGGTCGCCGCCGCTCCAGAAGTCGCGCTCGAACTTGTCGGTCTTGGCCCGCGTGTCGCGGATGGCGAAGGCCTTGCGGAATATCCAGTACCAGGACATCAGCGAGACGACGGTGAGCAGCAGCATGACCAGCTTGACGACGAGGCTGGCATTGCTGATGAGTTCAATGATGGAGAGGTCCTGGGTGACGTTCATACCGTTTTTTCCGTTATTGCCTTGAATTGTTCGTGAATGTTCCTGGGCATCGGCTTGGGTCGGCTGCTGACGGGATCGATGCAGGCGACGCGTATTTTCGCATCAAGCAGCAGTTCCTCGCCGCGCATGACGCGCTGCGCGAAGACGAGCTGCGCACGGCCCAGCGATTCGACCGCGGTTTCGACCGCAAGCAGGTCATCAAGTTTCGCCGGCTTCAAATATTCTGCGTTGACCGAACGCACGGCGAAGGCAATGCCCTCCTGCATCAAGACGTGCTGGCTGTGGCCGAGGATGCGCAGGAATTCCGTGCGCCCACGTTCGACGAAGCGCAGATAGCTGGCGTAATAGACGATGCCGGCAGTATCGGTGTCTTCGTAATAGACGCGAACGGAAATGGAATGCGCGTGTTGTGACGGAGTGGAGGGAACGGTCATTCGGAATCGTGATAGTTTTCAGGCGCGGCGATCGGGGCTGGCCGCCATTACGAGAGACGAGAACGAGAGGCGAAGCATCGTGAACAGGATAGTCGACCCGGCGGATCGCGATATTGCCTGGTGCATTCAACTGTACCAGAGTCATCCGGAAGCCTGCCTGCAACACCTGCGGACGCACTACCCGGAATCACGTGTGGTGCTCCTCATGGATGGGGACAAGGAGCATCTCGACCGCTACACGCGGCTGAGCGAGGCATACAAGACCGAACTGGTGCAGGGTGAGCATCTGATGGCGTTTCACTCCAGCCACTTATATGTGGAGCGCATGCTGCGGCAGGGCTTGCAGGGCGATGAGCGATTCTATTTTCGCATCGACCCGGATGCCAAACTCTGGCGTCGCTTCCGCTGGTTGCCCGCCATGCCGTGTGCGTTCGGTACGCTGGAAACCGTCACCGAGGCGCTGAAGGACCGGATTCGTCATCCGCCCAATATCCAGGGAGGATGTTTCGGCCTCACCCGGGAGGTCGTCGAGGGTGTACTGGCGTCGGGCCTGTTGTCGCATCAGCATTGCGTGGCCGAAGCCCGCCAGGGATGGGTTCGCTGTGCCGATTGTGAGCACATTGCCTCGCGCGGCATGATGCTGGATGACTTTGTGCTGTCCTGGGCGGCCGATGCGGCCGGCTTCCCCATCATTCAGCATCCCGAGATCGCATCCTATTGGCGCCATCCGGTGGCGAACGATGCTCTGCGTTTCGCCATTACCCACCCGCACAAGGAAATGGACGCCTGAGCGGGTAGTCGCTTGGCTATTCCTGTTTCGGCGGCGCCGACCACAGATCCGGCGCCGTTCTTCCTGGTTGCTCCAGTCCGAAGTGTTGCCAGATGCTGGCCGTCGCAATGCGGCCGCGCGGCGTGCGTTGCAGGTAGCCCTGCTGGATCAGATAGGGTTCGAGCACGTCCTCGATAGTGTCGCGGGCCTCGCCGATGGCGGCGGCGAGGTTGTCCACGCCGACCGGGCCGCCGCCGAATTTTTCCAGCATGGCGCCGAGCAGTTTGCGGTCCATGACGTCGAGGCCGAGATGGTCCACGTCGAGCATGGTCAACGCGGCGTCGGCGACTTCGCGGGTGATCCTGCCGTCGGCCTTGACCTCGGCGAAGTCGCGCACGCGGCGCAGCAGGCGGTTGGCGATGCGTGGCGTGCCGCGCGAGCGGCGGGCGATTTCCACCGAGCCGTCCTCGACGATGTCGCAGGCCAGCAGATGGGCCGAGCGACGGACGATGAAGCCGAGTTCTTCCGGCGTGTAGAACTCCAGCCGGGCGACGATGCCGAAGCGGTCGCGCAGGGGATTGGTCAGCATCCCGGCGCGGGTGGTGGCGCCGATCAGGGTGAAGGGCGGCAGGTCAAGCTTGACCGAGCGGGCCGAGGGGCCTTCGCCGATCATGATGTCGATCTGGAAATCCTCCAGCGCCGGGTAAAGGATTTCCTCCACCACCGGCGACAGGCGATGGATCTCGTCGATGAACAGCACGTCGTTGGGTTCGAGATTGGTCAGCATCGCCGCCAGGTCGCCGGCCCGCTCCAGCACCGGGCCGGAAGTCTGGCGCAGGTTGACGCCCATCTCGTGGGCGATGATGTGGGCGAGGGTGGTCTTGCCCAGGCCCGGCGGGCCGAACAGCAGCACGTGGTCGAGGGCTTCGCCGCGCCGCTTGCTGGCCTCGATGAAGATTTCGAGCTGGTTGCGGATCTTCTGCTGGCCCACGTAGTCGGCGAGTTTCTTTGGCCGCAGGGCGCGTTCCAGCACGTCCTCCTGGGGCGACTCCTTGGCCGTGGTGATGACGCCGCGATTCTCGAAGTTGTCGGTCTGTATGCTCATGGGGCCAGTTTAGCCGACGGGGGTTTGCTGCGGACGTAGAGCGTCTTGTCCACCGTGGCGACGACCTTGCCGGCGGCATCGACGACATCCACCGACCAGGTCGGTTCGTACTTCCGGCCGTCGGCGGTGGCCGCCAGCACCTCGGCGATCATCGCTTCGTCGAGCTTGAAATTGGCATACACGTAGCCGCGTCCCGGCGTCTTGTAGTGGATTTGCGAGGCCTTGTCCCAGACCACATAGCCCTTGGGCAGGTTGTGCAGCAGCATCAAGGCGTAGAAAGGGTCGGTCATCGCAAACAGCGAGCCGCCGAAATGGGTGCCGAAGTAGTTGCGGTTGAACAGCCCCAGGCGCAGGCGCACGCGGATGGAGCGGTAGTCCTCGGCGATGTGCATGACGTGGATGCCGGCCCCGACGAAGGGCGGCCACAGGTTCATGCCCAGGCGCAGGGCGCCGGCGCCGATGCGTAGTTTGGAGAGAAATCCCTGCTTGGCCATCAGTTCTTGGAGAGCAGTTTCAGCGCCTGTCGGATGCCGTCGGCCACGGGCGTGTCGGGCGACATGGTCTTCATGGCGGAAACCGCTTCGCGTTCGTTGTAGCCCAGGGCCAGCAGGGCATTGAGGATGTCGCTGGCGGCATCCGGCGCCGTCTCGCCAGGGCCGACTTTTACGCCGCCGACGGCCAGCGACTTGGGCAGCTTGTCGCGCAGTTCCAGCAGCAGGCGTTCGGCGGTCTTCTTGCCGATGCCGGGCACCTTGGTCAGGCGACCGGCTTCCTGCAGGGTGACGGCCTGGGCCAGTTCGTTCACCGACATGCCGGAAAGCACCGATAGCGCGGTGCGCGCGCCGATGCCGGAAATCTTCAGCAACTGGCGGAAGGCGGCGCGTTCGCCTTCGCTGGCGAAGCCGTAGAGGAAGTGGCCGTCCTCGCGCACGATCAGGTGCGTGTGCAGGGAGACGCGCTCGCCGGTGGCCGGCAGGTTGTAGAAGGTGCTCATGGGCACATCCACTTCGTAGCCGAGACCCTGCACATCGACGGTGATGGCGGGCGGGTTCTTTTCCAGCAGGATGCCGGTGATGCGACCGATCATGAATGGACTCCTGAATAGACGAGGGCGGCGATCAGCAGCACGCCATACAGATGCACGGCGAGCAGCGTGAGCTTGATCGCCGGCAGCAGTTGTGCGGGCTGCTCTGCGTGAGGCCAAAGGGCGCGGGTGGCGGCCATGGCAGGGACCAGGCCGAGCAGTGCAAGAAAAGTCGGCGCTGGCAGGACGGCGAGAGCGATCCCGGCGAGCAGCGAAACTGCCGCCAGCAAGGCGATCAGCGGATAGCCCCAGCGCGCGGCGCGGCGGCCGATGCGCGCCACTAGCGTGTGCTTGCCGGCGGCCCCGTCGGCGACGGCGTCGGGGAACTGGTTGATGTAGAGCACATTGGCCACCATCAGCGCGTAGCCGAGGCCAGCCGCCAGCGGTAGCGTGGCGAAGTGGTGGCGTTGCACGTAGTCCGTTCCGATCACCACCAGCAGCCAGCCGGCGACGATGCCGGTTTCGCCGAGGCCGCGCGCGGCCAGTCGCAAGGGCGGGGCCGAGTAGGCCCAGCCGACGAGCAGGCCGGCGAGGCCGATCAGCAGCAGGCCGCTGCCACTGGTCGCCGTCAGCCAGAGGCCGGCGGGAATTACGGCGAGCAGCAGGCCATAGCCCAGCCGCGCCGTGGAGGTCGGCGTCAGCACGCCGTTCTGGATGAAGCGACTGCCGCCAGTGAAGGGAAACAGGCGTTCGATGTTCACAGCATCGGTGGCCATGTCGTGGTAATCGTTGATGACGTTGGCACCGGCATGGGCGATCAGGGCGAAGAGCAGCGTCGCCACGGCCCGGCTCGCATCAATGCCGGAACCACCAGCCCAGGCGGTAGCGAGACCGATGAACACCGCCACCAGCGTGACGCTGAGAAAGGCCGGGCGGGTGGCGAGAAAGAGCCGGCGCGGTCCCGCCGGGATCGCCTGCGGGCTGGGTTCGGCAACGGGTTTGGCAAGTACGGTGGTGTTCATGCACTCAACTCCTCGATGCGCCGGACCAGGTTGTCGAGCACATTTTGTTGCTCGAAAGCAGCGTACTTGCGGGCGAAGGCCTCGGCGTTGGCGCGATAGCCGGATTCCTGTATCAGCGCGGTGATCAGTCCTTTCAACTCGGTCTCCGGTTGTTCCGGGTTGACCAGAATGCCGGCGCCCATTTCCACCACACGGCGGGCGAGAAGGAATTGTTCCAGATGGCCGGGCAACAGCAGAATGGGTTTTCCGGCGAGCAGGAAGGCGGTGGTGGTGGCGAGGCTGGAGTAGGTGATGGCGAGGTCGGCTTCCCGTGTCATCTGGCCGATGTCGGCGGGCCGATCAAGGAAGCGTAGATGGGGCCGCGCGTAACGCTCTCGCAGAGCCGGGTCGATGTCGGGGAAATACAGCAGCGCGGAACACGGCGTGGCGGCGATGGCTTCCAGCATCCGTTCGTGGTGCGGGGTTTCCCGGCGCAGGTAGGCGAAGATTTTCGGGCCGCTGTGGGTGGACTGCGCGGCGGGCCAATCCGCGTGGAAACCGGTGCCGGCGCTGGGCAGGCTGCCCCAGTAGCGGGCAGGGCCCCGGTCGGCGTAATGGTCGAGTTCCGGAAAGGTGATCAGCGTTTCCTCGGCGACATCGAACAGTTGCGCCGTGCAGCTGATCGCTGGCAAGCCGTGACGTGCCAACACCTGATTGACGGTGTTCCGCGCTGTGTCGTCGATGGCCTGCAACTGCTGGCCCGGCATCGGCTGCCAAGGCCGCATGTTGGGCAGCGGGTTGACCATGGGCGGTACGGTGAAGCCGTTGGAGAACATCATTACCGGCAGGCCCAAGGTGCGCGCGGCGAGAACGGCGGTGGGCGCGTGGTCGGTCAGCACCAGCCGGGCGCCGGTCAGGCGCATCAGCTCGCGCCAGGCGCCGGTGAGACCAAACAGCGCCTTGGGATCGGCATAACCGAAGCGCAACAGGATATCGGCATAGGACAGTGGCGGGCCCTGGCGGGGCTGCTCTGGCAGGCTCGGCGCGGCCAGCCAGGAGAATCCTTCCGAGGCTAGATAGTCGCCAACAGTGGCGGCCTGGGTGACGCCCCAATGCACCGTGTGACCGTGATCGCGCAGGGCCTTGGCCAGGGGCATGAAGGCGCCCACATGGCCGAGATTGGCGCCGAATTCCCAGGCGTAGAGGATCGAGCTCACATCAATCTTCCGCCGCGCACGCGCCGGCCGCTGGTGGCGATGCCGCCCATGCCCTGGCCGCCATGGGCGTGGGCAATGGCGCAAGCGAGGGCGTCGGCGGCATCGCTGCTGGGTTCGCCGGGCAGCTTGAGCAGGCGCATGACCATTTGCTGTACCTGTTCCTTGGCGGCCTTGCCGTGGCCGACCACCGCTTGTTTCACTTGTAGGGCGGTGTACTCGGCCACCGGCAGATCGGCCAGCACCAGCGCGGAAATCGCCGCGCCACGGGCCTGGCCGAGCAGCAGCGTGGATTGCGGATTGACGTTCACGAAAACGATTTCCACGGCGGCCTGGTGCGGCTGATAGGTGGCGACCACCTCGGCGATGCCGTCGAGCAGGGTGCGTAGGCGTAGCGGCAACGAGGCCTCGCCGTCGGTCTTGATGCAGCCGCTGGCGACGTAGCTCAGCGTATTGCCGACCTTGTCGATGACACCGAAGCCCGTGGACCGCAGGCCGGGGTCGATGCCGAGGATGCGCACTGTGTTCATTTGCGTGCCAAATACACGCCCCAGACCGCGAGGCCCATGCCGGCCAGCGCGATGCCGGAGAGCGTCTCGCCGAACAGGGCCCAGGCGATCAGGGCCGTGCAGGGCGGCACGAGGTAGAAGACGCTGGCGATGTTCACCGCCGTGCCGTGGCGGATCAGCCAGTTGAGCAGGGAGATGGCGCCGATGGACAGCACCAGCACCAGCCAGGCCAGGGCGAAGATGAAATCCGGTGCCCATTCGACGCGGAAGCTTTCGGTGAACGAGGCCACGGCAAAAGTGGCGATGGCGGTGGGGACGAACTGGGCGACGGCGCCGGTGCGCCAGTCGAAGCTGGGGCAATAGCGTTTTTGATACAGGGTGCCGGCAGTGATGCCGACCAGTGCGGCCAGCGCCGGGACCAGCGCGTCGAGGCCGAAGCCGCTGCCGATTTTTCCCGAGACCACCAGGGCGACACCGACGAAGCCGAGGCCCAGTCCCGCCCATTGCCGCGCCAGCACTGCCTCGCCGAGCAGCCAGCCGGCGCCGACGGCGGTGAGCAGGGGCTGGATGCCGACCACGAGACTGGTCACGCCGGCCGGCAGGCCCATGGAAATGGCGGTGAACACGCCGCCCAGGTACACCGCATGCACCAGCAGGCCGGAGACGCCAATGTGGAACCACTGCCGCGCGTCCTTCGGCCAGGGCGCTTGCATGGCCAGTGCCACCGCCGTCATCAGGCTGATGACGAAGAGATAGCGAATGAGCAGGAAGGTCAGCGGCTCGACGTGGGGCAGGCCGTACTTGGCGCCGATGAAGCCGGTGGCCCAGAGGACGACGAACAGATAGGGAGCGAGCTGGGGGGCGAGTTTGGGTGCGAGGCGGTTCATGAAGCGCGCTGTCGAAAATTCAGCCCGCAAGGGTAACCGATTCGGGGGCTATGATGATCCGTCGATCCACGAGGAGACCGCCATGATCCGCAAGCTGGCCGTGGGCCTGATGGCCCTGATGTCCATCATTACCGGGGCTCGGGCCGAGGTGCCGGCGGTGGGCGCCGCCGCACCCGAGTTCTCCTTGCCCGACCAGCATGGCGCCGTGCGGCGTCTGGCCGAGTGGCGCGGGCGCTGGGTGGTACTGTATTTCTATCCCAAGGACGACACGCCGGGCTGCACCACTGAGGCCTGCTCTTTCCGCGACGACCTGGCCAAGCTCACGGCCCTGGGGGCCCAAGTAGTCGGGATTAGCGTCGATGACAGCGCATCGCACAAGGCTTTTGCCGAGAAATACCATTTGCCGTTTCCGCTGCTGGCCGATACCGATGCGGCGGTGGCCAAGCGCTATGGCGCGCTGGCGAACTGGCTGGTGGTGAAGATGGCGAAGCGCTACACCTTCCTCATTGATCCTGCCGGGCACATTGCCAAGGTCTATTTGGCCGTGGAGGCTTCGCGGCATTCGGCGGAAATCATCGCCGACCTTACATCGCTCAAGGCGCGGAAACCCGTGCCTTGAGCGACCCGGCGACTTACTCGTCGATTACCGCCGTGGTGTAGACCTCCTGCACGTCGTCGAGGGATTCCAGGGCGTCGAGCAGCTTCTGCATTTTTTCCGCATCCTCGCCGGCGAACTCGGTCTCGTTCTGCGGCTTCATGGTCACTTCGCCGAACTCGGGCTTGAAGCCGGCTTTCTCTAGCGCGTCCTTGACGGTGCTGAAGTCGTGAGGCGGGGTGATCACTTCGATGGAGCCGTCCTCGTTGGTCACTACGTCGTCGGCACCGGCCTCGATGGCGGCATCCATCAGCTTGGCCTCGTCGGTGCCCGGCGCGAACAGCATCTGGCCGCAGTGGGTGAACAGGAAGGCCACGCTGCCGTCGGTGCCCATGTTGCCGCCGTGCTTTGCGAAGGCGTGACGCACTTCGGCGACGGTGCGCACCTTGTTGTCGGTGAGGCAATCGACCATCACGGCGGCGCCGTTGATGCCGTAGCCCTCGTAGCGGATTTCTTCGTAGCTGACGCCTTCAAGCTGGCCGGTGCCGCGCTTGATGGCATTCTCGATGTTGTCCTTGGGCAGCGACTGGGCCTTGGCCTTGTCGATGGCCAGCCGCAGGCGCGGGTTGGCGGTGATGTCGCCGCCGCCCATCTTGGCTGCGACGGTGATTTCCTTGATCAGCTTGGTGAAGACCTTGCCCCGCTTGGCGTCCTGACGGCCCTTGCGGTGCTGGATATTGGCCCATTTGGAATGGCCTGCCATGATGATTTCCTTTGTTGCCGCTTAGAATCGAAGAATTTTACCACCCGCCAAATGCCCGCCATGACCGCGCCCCTGCCCATTGCCAAGTCCGCCGACCTTGAACTTTCCCTGCTGCCGGCCCTGGCCAACCGCCATGGCCTGATCACCGGTGCCACCGGCACGGGCAAGACAGTCACACTGCAACGCATGGCCGAGCAACTGTCGCAGGCCGGCGTGCCGGTTTTCCTGGCCGATGCCAAGGGTGATCTGTCCGGCCTCGGCGCGGTGGGGGTGGCGTCGGAGAAATTCCAGCAGCGCCTCGACCGTCTCGGCATCAAGGATTGGCAGCCAGGCGCCAGCCCCGTCGTTTTCTGGGATGTCTTTGGCGAACTCGGTCATCCGGTGCGGGCGACGATTTCGGACATGGGGCCGCTGTTGCTGGGCCGTTTGCTCAACCTCAACGACACCCAGTCCGGCGTGCTGCAACTGGTGTTCAAGATCGCCGACGATCAGGGCCTGCTGCTGCTCGATCTCAAGGACTTGCGCGCCATGGTGCAGCACGTCGGCGAGAACGCGGCGAGTTTCAAGACCGAATATGGCAACGTCTCCGCCGCCTCCGTCGGTGCCATCCAGCGCGGCTTGCTGACCCTTGAAGAACAAGGCGGCGATGTCTTCTTCGGCGAGCCTATGCTCGACATCGAAGACCTGATGCAGACGCAGGATGGCAAGGGCGTGATCAACGTCCTCGCCGCCGAGAAGCTGATGAATTCGCCGCGCCTCTATGCCAGCTTCCTGCTCTGGCTGCTGGCGGAACTCTTCGAGCGCCTGCCCGAGGCCGGCGACCTGCCCAAACCGAAGCTGGCCTTCTTCTTCGACGAAGCTCATCTGTTGTTCAGCGAGGCACCGCCCGCCCTGCTGGAGAAGGTGGAACAGGTGGTACGCCTGATCCGTTCCAAGGGCGTCGGCGTTTACTTCGTGACCCAGAATCCGCTCGATATCCCGGACAAGGTGCTGGGCCAGCTCGGCAACCGCGTGCAGCATGCCCTGCGCGCCTTCACGCCGCGCGACCAGAAAGCGGTCAAGGCGGCGGCGGACACCTTGCGCGCCAATCCGGCATTTTCAGCGGAAACGGCGATCACCGAACTCGGCGTCGGCGAAGCGCTGGTGTCCTTTCTCGACGAGCACGGCCGGCCGACGGTGGTGGAGCGTGGCTTCGTGCTGCCGCCGTCTTCGCGTATCGGGCCGCTGACAGCCGACGAGCGCCGCGCGGCGATTGCCGCCTCGCCCATTGCCGGGCATTACGAAAAACTCGTGGATCGGGAATCGGCCTACGAGAAGCTGAAGGGCGCGCCGGAAAAAGTCGGCGCTGGTGACACGGTGACAACACCGGCGACACCGGCACAAAACGAGGGCGGCGGCATTCTTGGCAGCCTGGGCGATCTGCTCGGCGGCAACAGCCGGCGTCAGGGCGTGGTCGAAACGGCGGTGAAGACGGTGGTGCGCACCATCGGCTCGCAGGTCGGTCGCGAAATTGCCCGTGGCCTGCTCGGTTCGATTCTCGGCGGCCGACGCAGATGAAGCTCGGCAGCGGCCATGGCGCGGGTATCGCGCTGGCCATCCTGGCCGCCTTCGGCTTTTCCTTCAAGGCCATCCTGGTCAAGCTGGCCTATCCCTACGGCATCGATGCGGTGACCCTGCTGGCGCTGCGCATGATCTTCGCTCTGCCGTTTTTCCTCTGGGTCGGCTTCACCGCCTCGCGCCGCGCACCGGCGCTGAGTTGGCGGGACTGGGCGATGGTGTCGGCACTCGGCGTGCTCGGCTACTACGGCGCCAGCATTCTCGATTTTCTCGGCCTGAAATACATCTCCGCCGGCCTTGAGCGCCTGATCCTGTTCACCTATCCGACCATCACCCTGCTCTTCGGCGTGATGCTGCACGGCCACAAGGTGACACGCCGGGAAGCGGCGGCACTGGCGCTGTGCTACGCCGGCATCGCCGCCGCCTTCGCCCACGACCTTGGTGTCGCCGGCGATGTTTCGGTGGTGTGGATCGGCGGCGGTTTCGTCTTCGCCTCCTCGCTCAGTTATGCGATGTACCTGTCGGGCAGCGCCGGCATGATCGCCAAGCTGGGTGCGGGCCGCTTTACCGCCCTAGCAATGCTGGTGTCCACCGCCGTCACCTTCGGCCACTTCTTGGGTACTCATCCAGTGGCAGCCTTGCGTCAGCCCTGGCCGGTGTATGCGCTGGGCGCGGCGATGGGCCTGTTTTCCACCGTTGTGCCGGTGTTCGCGCAATCGGCGGCGATCCGTCGTGTCGGGTCCAGCAAGGCCGCCCTGGTCGGCATGGTGGGGCCGCTATTGACCATCGTTTTTGCCTGGGCCTTGCTCGACGAAGGATTTTCGCCAGCCCAGATGCTGGGCGTCGCTTTGGTCGTCGCCGGCGTGGCCATCGTCAGCCGCCGCTGAGGGCGGTTCGCTGTCTATAATCGGGCGACCATGTCCCGCCGCCTCCTTTTCGCCGTCCTGTCGGCGCCGACTTTTGCCTGGTTTTCGGCCGGCGTGGGTGCGCAGGAACTCTCCGAAAAAGACTATTTCGGCGACCTGCCGGTGGTGCTGTCGGTCAGCCGCCTGTCCCAGCCGCTGAGCGAGACGCCGGGTGCGGTAACCATTCTTGACCGCGACACGATACGGCGTTCCGGGGCCCGCGACATTTTTGATCTTCTGCGCCTTGTGCCCGGTTTCGTCATCGGTCACGTCAATGGCGCCAATCCGGTGGCCAACTACCATGGCGATTTCGACGCCCTGAATCGCCGCTTGCAGGTATTCGTCGACGGGCGTTCGATCTACTCTACGCTGTTGGCGGGCAATGTCAGCCATGCCATGATGGGCCTGGTGCTGGACGACATTGATCGCATCGAGGTTCTACGAGGCTCCAATTCGGCCGGCTATGGCGCCAACGCCTTTTCCGGTGTGGTTAACGTCGTTACGCGCCATGCCGCTGACGTACCCAAGGCCTCCGCCTCGGTTGCGCTGGGTGAGAACGGCATTGCCGACCGCAGCGTTCGCGCGGCCTGGGGCGACGAGCGCATGGCCTTTCGGCTGACGGCAGCCCGCTCCGGGGATAACGGTTTCGACAAGGCTATCGACGACAAGCGCGTGGATCAGCTGCATCTACGTGGCGATCTGGCGCCCAGTTCGCGTGACGAACTGATGTTCTCCCTCGGTTCCGTGCGCCATCAGTGGGGGGCGACGGACGAGTTGCGCAGCGAGAACTGGCGCAATGCATATCTCCAAGCCCGCTGGGTGCGTCATGCCGAAGATGGTAGCGAGCTGCGGGTAAATACCAGTTTCGATGAGGAGAAATTCGTCGATCAGGTGTTCGTATTCAGCGGCAGGCGATTCCGTGCCGATGGCACTGGCCGGCGGTTTTCCCTGGAGGCGGAACATGCCGTGGGCTTGGCTGACGGGCTGCGCCTGGTGTGGGGCGGGCAATGGCGCCATGAGGAAGTGCGCTCGCCGGATCTGCTGTATGTTCAAGAGAGTCAGACCACCGAACTGAGGCGGCTTTTCGGCAATATCGAGTGGCGGCCCCATGCCCGATGGCTGATCAATGCTGGCGCCATGTGGGAGGAGCACAGCGTGACGGGGCCCCATACCGCGCCACGACTTTCGGCCCACTTTCATGCCACTCCCGAACAGACTTTTCGCATAGGCACTACCCAGGCCTATCGCGTGCCCACGATCTATGAATTGCGGGGCGATTGGCGCTCGCCGGATCTGCCGTGGCCTTTGGTCAAGGCGACAGGCCGCATCAAGCCCGAACGCATGGTGGTTAACGAGATCGGCTACCTGGGACAGTTTCGCTCTCTAGGATTGACCGTCGATTTACGGGGTTTCGAGGAAACCGGGAGTTCGGTTGCCCGCTATTTCGGGTTCAAGTCGACTGCGCCGGTGGCGTCCAATGACGTAGTCAATATGGACGCTTATCGTAAACGGGGTTGGGAATCCCAGCTTCGCTGGAAGCCACGGGCGGAGACCCAGCTGCTGTTCAACCATACGGTGCTTCGTGTCCTCAGCATCACCAAGGAGAGCGACCGCTACATTGCTCCCTCCCACATGTCGAGTTTGGTGTGGTTCGAGAGCCTGTCCGAGCGTTGGGACTGGAGTCTGGCCTATCACATCGGCGGACCCATGACGTGGGGTGGTGTGAAAGACATGCTGGAAACCCAGCCGCGACTGGATCTGCGGCTTGCGCATCGCTTCAAGGCAGGCGCCACACAAGGTGAAGTCGCCTTCGTGACCCAGTCTGCTACCGGCCGTTATCAGGATGGAGATCCTACGCGGTATTTCCCGCGCCGCGCCTTCGTCAGCCTGCGTCTGGACTACTGATCCATGCGCGTTCTTATCTTGCACCTCTTTGCTCTGTTGTGTCTATGTCCTATGACATATGGTTCAGCTTGGGCTGCCGGCCTTACCGCCTGGGTCGCCCTGTCCGACAATGGCGGAGTCCATAGCGAGGCGGCAGAGGCTCTGCGCGCCGAAGTGGAACAGACCCAGCCGGGACGGGTCGAGTGGCGGGTGGCGCACTGGAGCCTGTTTCGCGAGCCGAGTCCGAAGCCGCAGCTCGTGGTCGCTGTCGGCAGCGCTGCCCAGCGTGGCATGCAGGAACTGTTTGCCGGCGACGGCGCGCCGCCGCCTCTGCTGGTGGTGTTGGTTCCCCGCCTGGCCTTCGAGCGGATCGCCGATCCTGTTCGCCTGAGGGCCGGCAGCCTGTCGGCGGTATTCCTCGACCAGCCGGCTGCGCGCCAGATCGAACTGATCCGCCTGGCTCTTCCTGCTGTTCGCAATGTGGGTGTGGTCGTCGGTGGCGAGTCGCGGGGCTTCGTTCCCGTCCTGGAAAAAGCCGCCCGTGAGCGGAACTTGCAACTGATCGTATCGTTGGTGGGACAAAACGGCCTGTTTCCGGCGCTGCAATCCCTGCTCGCCGATGCCGACGTCCTGCTGGCCCAGCCTGATCCATCGGTGTTCAACAGCCAGACGGTCGCCAATATCCTGACGGCGGCCTATCGCCGGCAGATTCCACTGATCGGGTTTTCTCCGGCGTATGCCAGGGCGGGGGCGCTGATGTCCCTGTACTCGACGCCGGCCCAGGTCGGCGCCCGTGGCGGCGAGGTGCTGCGCCAGGCGCTGGCCGGGAAAGCACTTCCTCCGCCCCAGTGGCCTCGCGAGTATGTGGTGAATATCAATCCCGACGTGGCGCGGTCCCTCGGTCTGACGCTGGATGGCGTCAGACTGGGTGAGTTGCTACGTCAGAAGGAGCGGCCGTGAATTCGGATACCGGGCTCAGTCTGCGCGGACGCATGCTGCTGGCGGCACTGCTGCCGGTGACGCTGGTGGCGGTGATGCTGACAGCTGCCTTCCTGACGCGCCTGATCGCCGATCTCGAAACCGGCTTGCGCACACGCGGTGCTGCCATTTCGCGCCAGATGGCGACGGCCGCTGAGTTCGGCATTTTCACCGGCCAGCGCGACAGCCTGTCGGCGCTGGCCGAGGCCGCCTTGCGCTCGGACCCCGATGCACGCGGCACCGCCATCGTCGATGCCCAGGGTTTTGTGATGGCCCGAAGCGGCGAGATTCATCCTTCGGACTGGCCTGAGTTCGTCCGCCTGGATGGCTTCCGTCTTAGTCGCGACGTATTGTTGTTCGCCGAACCGGTGATGCGCAGTATCACGCCGGTAGACGATATCTACGGTGGCAGCGACGTGTCCCAGGCGCCGGCACCGATGGTGATCGGCCATGTGGTCGTGGAGCTCTCCCCCCACGCCATTGCCAAGCAGCGGGATCGTTTGATCGCTTCCGGAGTCCTCATTGCCTTGTTCGGTGCAGCCCTGGGCGGCTGGCTGGCGCGGCGCATCGCCCGGGGTGTTACCGATCCAGTGCTGAAAGCCACCGAGGTCGTTGAGAAGATTGCCGAGGGTGATCTGGCGGCGCGGGTGGACCCGGAATCGGCGGGTGCACTGCATGCACTGGCTGCCGGTATCAATGATATGGCTGCGCGTATCGGTATGTCCCAGGAGGATCTGCGTGCGCGGGTGGCCGAGGCGACGGTCGAACTGTTGCAGGAGAAGGAAACTGCGGAACGTGCCACCGCTGCCAAGTCCCGCTTCCTTGCCTCCGCCAGTCACGACCTGCGTCAGCCCTTGCATGCCTTGGGCCTGTTTGTTTCCAGCCTGGCCCAGACCGAGGCAGCGACAAAGGAGCCGCGTCTCGTCGAACATATCCAGTCCTCGGTGAATACCTTGCAGGACCTGCTCGACGCCATTCTCGACATCTCCCGATTGGACGGCGGCGCGGTGGTGCCGCGCATCAATGCCTTCCCGTTGAGCCAGGTGCTGGATCGATTGGGGCGAGACCTGTCGCCCTTGGCCGAACAGAAAGGCCTGCGCCTGAAAGTCCGCCCGACGCGGATGTGGGCCATGAGTGACCGCCAGATCGTCGAACGCATCCTGCTCAATCTGATCGGTAACGCCCTGCGCTACACCACCTCGGGTGGCGCGCTGATCAGTTGCCGCCGGCGCGGCGAGCATGCGGTGATCGAGGTCTGGGATACCGGTGAAGGCATTCCGGAACAGGCCCGCGAGGAAATCTTCGAGGAGTACGTCCAGCTCGGCAATCCGGAGCGCGACCGGGCCAAGGGCCTCGGTCTCGGTCTGGCCATCTGTCGCCGCCTGGCTGAGCTGCTCGGTGCGCCCATGGGGGTGCGGTCCCGGCCGGGCAGGGGCTCGGTGTTCTGGCTGGAACTGCCACTGGCACGGGAGGCCAGCCGGTCCGAGGTGGAAGCGCGACTGCCCCATGCAGGTGGCGCGCCCGATCTGACGCGGATTTCAGGCACTGTTCTGGTCGTCGAGGATGACCCGCTGGTTCGCGCGGGCATGGAGCAGGTGATCGTCGGCTGGGGTGCGACGGTGATGGCTGCCGCAACGCGCGATGAGGCCCTGAGTTTGTGTCGAGAGAGCCGGGAGCGCCCCGACCTCGCCATCTGCGACATTCGCCTGCCGGGACTGGTCAGCGGTATCGGTCTGGCCGAAGAATTGCAACGGGAATTCGGCCGCATGGCCGTGCTACTGGTCAGCGCCGACGTCAGCGAGGAGGCGCAGATCGCCGCCCGTCGTTCCGGTTTTCCTCTGTTGAAGAAGCCGGTGCCGCCCGGACGGCTACGCGCCGCGCTGCGTCAGATGCTCGAGGTCAGGAGTCGGTCGACCCAGTCGCCCTCGTCGGCAGACTCAGCCGACGACAAATCTCCAGCGTGAGATTCGCCTGGTTCATGCAATAGAAATGCAGGCCAGGTGCACCGGCGGCGAGCAGTCGCTGGCATAGCTCGGTCACCACGTCGAGGCCGAAGGCGCGGATCGATTCGGCGTCGTCACCGAAGCCCTCGAACTTCTTCCGCATCCAGCGCGGGATCTCCGCGCCGCAGGCATCGGAAAAGCGCGCCAGCTTGGAGAAGCTGGCAATCGGCATGACACCCGGCACGATGGGAATCGTCACGCCCAACGCACGTGCCTCGGCGACGAAATGCTCGTAGGCATCAGCGTTGTAGAAGTACTGGGTGATCGCCGAGTCGGCGCCGGCCTCGGCCTTGCGTTTGAAATTCTGTAAATCGTCGCGGGACGATTTGGCCTGCGGGTGCCATTCGGGATAGGCCGCTACCTCGATGTGGAAGTGGTCGCCGGTTTCGGCGCGGATGAAGGCCACTAGTTCGTTGGCATAGCGAAACTCGCCGGGGTCGGCCATGCCGGAAGGCAGGTCGCCGCGCAGGGCGACGATGCGGCGGATGCCGGCTTCCTGGTAGCGGCGCAGAATGGCGCGGATGCCTTCCTGTGTCGAGCCGACGCAGGAAAGATGCGGCGCCGCTTCGTAGCCTTCTGCGGTGCCGGCACGCTGGATGTCGAACACGGCCTCGAAGGTGCGTTCCTGCGTCGAGCCGCCGGCACCGTAGGTGACGGAGAAGAATTCCGGCTTCAGCACGGCCAGCTTGGTCCGTGTTTCCTTCAGCTTCTCCATGCCTTCCGCAGTTTGCGGAGGGAAGAATTCGATGGACAGTTCAAGACTCATTTGTTTATCCGGATAAAGAATTCGCGGTTGCCGTCACCGCCGGTGATGGGGCTCTCGAACCAGTCGAGCACCTGAAGACCGAGACTGGCCGCCGCATCGCGCAGCCGGGCTTCGACCTGCGGGTAAAACGCCGCGTCACGAACAATGCCGCCCTTGCCGATCTGCCCTGGACTCAACTCGAACTGGGGTTTGACCAGCAGCAGCAGGGTGCCGTCGTCGGCGAGCAAGGCCGGCAGCTGCGGTAGCACCAGGGTCAGCGAAATGAAGCTGAGATCGGCGACGATGAGGTCGAAGGCTTGCTCGTTTTGCCGCGCATCTTGCCGTGTCACCAGCGCCGACTTTTCCAAAGCGCGGGCATTGACGCCCTCGATACAAGTCACCCGCTCATCTGCGCGCAATTGCTCGCGTAGCTGATCGTGGCCGACATCGACGCCGACCACCTCGGCCGCACCGGCCTGCAACAGGCAATCGGTGAAACCGCCGGTGGATTGGCCGACGTCGAGACAGAGCATATCGCGCACATCGATGCCGCAATGCGCCAGTGCGCCGGCCAGCTTCAACCCGCCACGGGAGACATAGCGGTCGGCGGCATCCGGCGTTACCGCCAGCGCCGCCGATTCGGCAATGTCCTGGGCCGGCTTGACGACGGCAATGCCATCAACAAGCGCACGGCCCTCCGCAATCAGCCGCTGCGCCGCCGTGCGCGACGAGGCCAGCCCCTTCGTCACCAGCAGCGTGTCGGCTCGGGTCATGTCAGCGGTCGATCAGTAACGGTAATGCTCGGCTTTGTACGGGCCTTCGATGGGCACGCCGATGTAGGCGGCCTGATCGGGGCGCAGCACGGAAAGCTGGGCATTGAGCTTCTTCAGTTGCAGGCGCGCGACTTTCTCGTCGAGGTGCTTGGGCAGCACATAGACGCCGACCGGGTAGTCGCCGTTCTTGGTGAACAGCTCGATCTGGGCGATGGTCTGGTTGGCGAAGGACGAGGACATCACGTAGGACGGATGGCCCGTGCCGCAGCCGAGGTTCACCAGACGGCCCTTGGCCAGCAGGATGATGCGCTTGCCATCCGGGAAGATCACGTGGTCGACTTGAGGCTTGATCTCTTCCCATTCGTACTTCTCGATGGATGCGACGTCGATCTCGTTGTCGAAGTGGCCGATGTTGCAGACGATGGCCTGGTCCTTCATCTTCGTCATGTGATCGTGCGTAATGACGTGGAAGTTGCCGGTGGTGGTGACGAAAATGTCGGCCTTGTCGGCGGCATATTCCATGGTCACCACGCGGAAGCCTTCCATCGCCGCCTGCAGGGCGCAGATCGGATCGATTTCGGTGACCCACACTTGCGCCGAGAGGGCGCGCAGCGCCTGGGCCGAACCCTTGCCCACGTCGCCATAGCCGGCAACCACGGCAACCTTGCCGGCGATCATTACGTCGGTGGCGCGCTTGATGCCGTCCACCAGCGATTCACGGCAGCCGTAGAGGTTGTCGAACTTGGACTTGGTCACCGAGTCATTGACGTTGATAGCGGGGAACTTCAGATCGCCGCGCTGGTGCATCTGGTACAGGCGATGCACGCCGGTGGTGGTCTCTTCGGTCACGCCCTTGATCTGCGCAAGGCGGGTCGAGTACCAGGTCTTGTCGGTGGCCAGCTTGGCCTTGATCGCGGCGAAGAGGATGGTTTCCTCTTCCGAACCGGGCTTGGCCAGCACGGAAATGTCCTTCTCGGCCTTGGCGCCCAGATGCAGCAACAGGGTCGCGTCGCCGCCGTCGTCGAGAATCATGTTCGAGTAGCCGCCGTCGGCCCATTCGAAAATGCGGTGGGTGTAGTCCCAGTAGTCCACCAGCGTCTCGCCCTTGACGGCGAAGACCGGGATGTTCTGCGCAGCGATGGCAGCGGCAGCGTGATCCTGCGTCGAGAAAATATTGCACGAGGCCCAGCGCACTTGCGCGCCGAGCGCGGTCAGCGTCTCGATCAGCACAGCAGTCTGGATGGTCATGTGCAGCGAGCCGGTGATGCGGGCGCCCTTGAGCGGCTGGGCTTTGGCGAACTCGTCGCGGATCGCCATGAGACCGGGCATTTCGGTTTCGGCGATCTTGATTTCCTTGCGGCCCCAGTCGGCGAGACCCAGGTCGGCGATAACGTAATCTTTTTGAACAGTCACAGTAGGCTCCTTTAACTGTGACCGGGAGAGGAGCGGAGATAAATTCGGCTCACCCTGCCCGGCACGGGTTGGGTGAGCGCAGTTCTGAACGGTCCGAGCCTGGGGGTTTTGCCAACGGCAAGCCTTGCAGCGCTCCTCGGAAGGGACAAAAGTATATCCTTTTTCCTACATTGCGTTGACGCACTGCCGCAATTTGGTGCATAATCTCGTTTCTCCGACGCGGGGTGGAGCAGTCTGGCAGCTCGTCGGGCTCATAACCCGAAGGTCGTAGGTTCAAATCCTACCCCCGCAACCAAAAACATCAACAAAGCCAACCAGTTACATCGGTTGGCTTTGTTGTTTTCAGCAGGCCGGGCTGCGCGGCAATGACGACTTGTTGTCTGCTGATGATAGGTCTATGATTCTTAAGTAAGCGAGACAGGAATCATGGCGTCCATTTCTTCCTCTTCAGGTACTCAGGCGGCTACGCAAGCGGGCTGGCAACAGCTTCAGTTGCAGCAGGCGCGGCGTACGGCTGAGCAGGCTGAGCAGGCGGCACAAGCGCTCAAGGCGCAGGCCGACGGGGCTCAGCGGACGGCGGAACAGGCTCAGGAAAATGCCCGTTCGCTCACTGTTCGCTCCGATCAGGCCCAGACCAGCGCTGGCCAGGCTTGGCAGGGAGTGGCGGCGATCCAGACCCGGGAGCAGATGCAAACGCAGTTGAGCCGGACTGTGGAGCAGGTGGTGATTCGTCAACAGGCCGAGAGCGCTCCCGTGGCAGTTGCTGTTGCTGCCCCCAGCGCGACCCCGGCAACCAGTCCGTCACCGGTGGTCAATGCCCAGGGGCAGGTCACCGGGACGGTCATCAACACCACGGCCTAGTCCGTGCCGAGTACCACTTAAGAGTGCCTAAGGAGTTTCCATGGAAATGAGTGCCGTCAGTGCAGCCGTCAGTGCTGCCAATGCCGCCAAGCAGGCGCAACAGGTGCGTGCGGCCAGCCAGCCGCAGCAGGCGCAGGAAGCTCCGGCGTCGAAGTCCTCGTCCGAATCGGAACAATCCAAGCAAGCTGCACGTCCGGCGGAATCCGCGCCGAAAGAGCGGCCGGCCGAGTCGCAGGCCGCTCAGAAGGTGGAGCAGCCGCGCCCCGTGGTGAATGCTCAGGGGCAACGAACCGGCACCATCGTCAATACGACGGCTTGATCACTGTCGCGCTTGGCGTGGCAGCCTTGCCTGTCAAGCGCGGGTATCGATGGCGTTGCCGAGATGCGGTGGGTTGTTGATCACCTGAGCGGCGGCGGCAACGAGAAGTGCCGCACTTTCCGCCTGAACATTCATGGCCCGCTTGAGTACCGCAAGCTGGATGGCGTTGCCGGTTTCCGCTTGGCTCATTTGGGTGGCAACTGCCGCGATGCTGGTGACGTCCATGAGTTCCTCCGTGAACGCTGATTTACGGCCGGCGCCACAAATACTTTAATTCCGCGTCAAAGTCCTCGCGCCCAGGCCGGACGCAGGCGGGCCGCCTCCGGTGAGGCGATGGCCTGCCGCAATTGCGCCAGCAGGCGTTCCTTCTCGGCACCGAGGGTGCC
Source organism: Rhodocyclaceae bacterium (assembly GCA_030824275.1). Lineage (GTDB taxonomy): Bacteria > Pseudomonadota > Gammaproteobacteria > Burkholderiales > Rhodocyclaceae > JAVBXY01. The sequence goes on from JAVBXY010000009.1 coordinate 74,886, forward strand.
CTTGAGCACCAGCCAGTTGGAGGCGTGATCCGAACGGAAGACCGTGCGTTTCAGTTCCAGCGCCGAAACGAATTGCTCCATTTCGACGAAAAGTTCCGCCATGTCCAGCGGCGACCATTCCTGGAAGCCGGCTCGAAAGCGCTCCTCGCCGCCGGGAAAGCTGACCACCAGCGTGGCGAGGAATTCCGGCTGGGTGGCGTTGGCCAGTCGCGCCGAATTCTCCGCATGCTGTTTCGACAAGGTCTTGCCGCCAAGGCCGTTGAGGATCATCACCGAGCGCTTGATGCCGGCCTCGCCCAGCTTGTCGAGGGCTTCGCAGGTACTGGCGAAGCTTTCGCCCTTGTTCACCTTGGCCAGCACCTCGTCGTCACCGGACTCGGCGCCGACATAGGCGATGGCGAGTCCGGCGTCCTTCAATTCGCGTAGTTCGGCCACCGATTTCTTGCGCAGATTGCGCGGCAGGCAGTAGCTGGACACCCGATGCACTGCTGGCAGGTGTTCGCGGATCGCGGCGAGGATGGCGAGCAGGCGCCGGGTCGGCAGCACCAGCGCATCGCCGTCGGCGAGGAAGATACGACGGATGTCATCGCCGAAGCGCTCGCCGCAGCGACGGATGGTCTCCAGTGTTTCGGCCTCGTCGCGGGCGCGGAATTTCTTCTGCGGCGCCGTGTACATTTCGCAGAACGTGCACTGGTTCCATGAACAACCATCGGTAACGGGCAGGATCAGGGATTCCGCTTCGCTGGGCGGGCGGAACACGGGGTCGATGTAGCGGATGGGGAAGGCGGCATTCATGGCGCGATTATCGCAGCCAGGGGCGGTATGATGCCGGCGCCCATGCTCAGCCAGCCCTTCGCCTTTGTCGACCTTGAAACCACCGGTGGTGCATCCGCCGTGGATCGCATCACCGAGGTGGGCATCATCGAAGTCGATGCCGGGGGTGTCCGCGAATGGACCACTTTGGTCAATCCGGGCGTACATATTTCCTCCTTCATCGAGGGCCTGACCGGCATCAACGATGCGATGGTGGCCGACGCGCCACGCTTCGCCGAGATCGCCGACGAAGTGCGTACCCGCCTCGATGGTCGGATCTTCGTCGCCCACAACGCCCGTTTCGACTACGGCTTTCTGCAACAGGAATTCCTGCGCCTGGGCCAGGAGTTCAGCGCCACGGTACTGTGCACCGTCAGGCTTTCACGCCGCCTGTTTCCCGAGCACCGCAAGCACAACCTCGACAGCCTGATCGAGCGCCACGGGCTGGAGGCCGGTGGTCGCCACCGGGCCCTGGCCGATGCGCAACTGATTCACCAGTTCTGGCGACAGTTGCGCGATGGCGTCGAGGAGGACGCCTTGGCAGCGGCGGTGACGGCGCTTGCTGCCAAGCCCAAGCCGCCTGCCGAGGCGCCCGCCAAGGCCCTGTAGGGTTTGCGACAAGCCCTTCGTGGGTATTGTCTATCTGGCTGATTTTCAATGAACTAATTTTTGGCACCGGAATTGCTGATTCATGGTCGAGGACACCATGACCATCCATTCCGCTCCCTTCGTCACCATCAACGACACCACGCTGCGCGACGGCGAGCAATCCGCTGGCGTCGCCTTCAGCCTGGAAGAGCGTCTCGATATCGCCAGCCGTCTCGACGCCCTCGGCGTGCCGGAACTGGAGATCGGCATTCCCGCCATGGGCGAGTTCGAGCGCGAGGGCATCCGCGCTATCGCCGCCCTCGGTCTCGGCGCCCGGCTGATGGTCTGGAGCCGCATGCATCGCGCCGACATCGAAGCCGCCGCCGGCCTAGGTGCCCACCTCATCGACATCTCGGTACCGGCCTCCGACCAGCACCTGCGCTCCAAGCTGCGCCAGAGCCGCGACTGGCTGTTGGACCAGATCGGCGAGCATGTGCGTCTGGCCCGCGATCTCGGTTTCGACGTCGGCGTCGGCGCCGAGGACGCTTCGCGTGGCGATCCCGATCTGCTCGCGGCTATCGCCGAGGCCGCCCAGGCCGCCGGCGCGCGCCGCATACGTTTCGCCGACACGCTCGGCGTGCTCGATCCCTTCGCCACCTTTGATCGCATCCGCGCCCTGCGCGCCGTCACCGATCTCGAAATCGAAATGCACGCCCATGACGACCTCGGCATGGCCACGGCCAATACCCTGGCCGCCGTGCGTGGTGGCGCGACCCATGTGAATACGACGGTGAATGGTCTCGGCGAGCGCTCCGGCAATGCGCCGCTGGAGGAAGTGGTGCTCGGCCTGCATGTCTGCAACGGTATCGAAACCGGCATCGACCTCGCAGGCTTCCCGCAGATTTCCGAACGTGTGGCGGTCGCCTCGGGCCGGCCTCTGCCCTGGCAGAAGAGCATCGTCGGCGAGGGCGCTTTTACCCACGAGGCCGGCATCCACGTGGACGGCCTGCTCAAGGACCCGGCCAACTATCAGGGCTTCGATCCGCAACTGGTGGGCCGCAGCCATCGCATCGTCCTCGGCAAGCATTCCGGTGCCCGCGCCGTGCAACTGGTGATGGCCGGTCTCGGTCATGCGCTGGACGACGAGGAGGCCAGAAGCATGCTGGTGCGCGTGCGCCGTTTCGTTGCCGATGCCAAGCATTCGCCCTCCGACACCGAACTGCTGCACCTGCTGCGTGGATAAGCCCATGACGCCCGAAATCCTTGTGCCGCAATCTGCCATGGCTACTCCAACTATCCCGGCCCCCGGCCTGTTCTCGCTGCTGCGCGAAGACCTCGACTGCGTCTTCGCCCGCGATCCGGCGGCACGCTCGCGCCTCGAAGTGCTGCTGACCTACCCAGGCCTGCATGCCATCCTCTTCCATCGCGTCGCCCATTCCCTGTGGAACGGCAACTGGCGTTTCACAGCGCGGCTGCTGTCCTTCTTCGCCCGCTTGTTCACCAACGTGGACATCCATCCCGGTGCCACCATCGGCCGTCGCTTCTTCATCGACCATGGCGCTGGCGTCGTCATCGGTGAGACTGCGGAAGTCGGCGACGACTGCACGCTGTATCACGGCGTCACCCTCGGTGGCACCACCTGGAACAAAGGCAAGCGCCACCCCACTCTGGGCAGCGGCGTAGTGGTCGGTGCCGGGGCAAAAATTCTCGGCGCCATCCTGGTCGGCGACGGCGCCCGCGTCGGCGCCAACTCGGTAGTGGTCAAGGAAGTCCCCTCCGGTCGCACCGCCATCGGCATCCCCGCCAAGCTGGTCGGCGAGCGCGCCGGCAATGCCTCCGTCGGTACCGCCGGCATGCCCATCAATCTCGATCATCACCTGATCCCCGATCCGGTGGGCAAGGCCATCCAGTGCCTGCTCGATCGCATCGACACCCTGGAGTCCGAAGTGCGCGTGCTGCGCGGCACGCCGGAGCCCGACAAGAGTGGCTGCATTGCCTGCTCCGCTGGCGAACTCTGCTGCGAGGAGCCGCGTCATGGCTGAAGGCCTCGACCTGCTCGATCTTGGCGACAGCGGTCTCTACTTCGACGAAACGCCGGTGCCCGGTGTCGAGGAACTGATGTCCGAGGCCGCCTGCCACTACGGCGAACCGGTGGCCGAGCATCGCCTCTTGCAAGCCTACTTTCTGGCCCCGGAGCAGCTCTCCGTGCTGGTCGGCCTCTATCGCTACTACTTCTACCAGCACCGCCTGACGGACGCGCTGATCGTTGCCGAGCGCGCCCTGGATGTCAGCGCCCGGCGCCTGGGCCTGATCGGCGGCTGGCGCAGCATCGGTCATGTGCAACTCGGCGAAGCAGTGATGCAATCGATAGGCCTGCTGCGTTTCCACCTGATCGCCCTCAAGGCTTCGGCTATCGTCCTGCTGCGCCTGGAGCGCCTCGATGAAGCCCACGAGCGCCTGTCGAAAATCGTCGAAGTCGATGAGCGCGACCTCTTCGGCGTCGTCCCCCTGCTCGACCTGATCACCGCCCGGCGCGATGCCGATTCCGAAGCCTCCCAACTGCTTGCCGCCTGAGGAGAACACCATGAGTGACCGCGACTTTCCCGATGACCTCGACGACCTTGAATCCGCCGAGGACTTCCTCAACTACTTCGAGATTCCCTTCGACGCCACTGTGGTGCATGTGAACCGCCTGCACATCCTCCAGCGCTACCACGACTACCTGTCCAAGCAGGAAGCCGGCAAGGCGCCGGACTTCGAGGCCTATCGCAAGTGGCTGACCCTGGCCTATGAAGATTTCGTCGGCTCCAGCGCGCAGCAGGAAAAGGTTTTCGCCGTCTTTCGCAAGGCCGACGGTTCCTCCTTCATGCCGCTTACTTCCCTGACGAGCTGAAACCATGTTGCCGCGCTGGGACTACGGCGATCCGGTGCGCGTCACGCGCAACGTGCGCAACGACGGCACCTTCCCCGGGCAGAACACTGGCGACCTGTTGGTGCGCCGGGGCAGCGTCGGCCATGTCCGCAACGTTGGCACCTTTCTCCAGGACCAGATCATCTATTCGGTGCACTTCCTCGATAGCACCCAGGATCTCGTCGTCGGTTGCCGCGAGGAGGAACTGATCGGTCTCGACGAAGCCTGGGTCGAAAGCCGTTACGAAGTGCGCCAGAAAGTCCGCGCCGCCCGTTCCCTGTCCATCCGTGGCGAAGTGAAAGTGCCTGCCGGCAGCCGCGGCGAAGTTCTCAACCTGGAACGGGAAGAGGGCCAGCCGGTGCTTTACCACGTGCATTTCGACTGCCTGCCCGGCAACCCCCTGCTGGTGCCGGAAAGTGCCCTGGGCGACTACGAGGGAGCCTCTGATGATGAATGAGTCCGGCGCTGTCTATCTCTCGCTGAAAATTGCCCGCCAGTTGTTCAGTAAATCCCTCGAAGCGCTGGCGCCCGAGGAGCGGGCCCGCGTCGATTCCGTGGCCGTGCGTCAGCGCGAGATCGAGGCTCTGATCCTGTCGGCACCGGAAGCGGTGTCGGTGATGCTGCCGACTTCTTCGGTGGACTCCAACCTGATGGACATCCGCGCCCGCTACGGTAGCGATGACGACTATCAGGCCGACCTGCAACGCATAGGCCTTGACGAGGCGAGTCTGCGCGCCGCCGTCGAGCGCGACATGCGCGTCGAGGCCGTGCTGGAAAAAGTCGGCGCTCGCGCAGCGGCGGTCAGCGACACCGATGTCGAAATCTTCTGGTTCATGCACAAGGATCGCTTCCGCCGCGCCGAAACGCGGGTGTTGCGGCACATCCTCGTCACGGTCAACGACAGCCTCGAAGGCAATGAACGGCAGACGGCCCGCGACAAGATCGACGCCATTCGCACCCGCCTGCTGAAGAGCCCCGAACGTTTCGAGGAGCAGGCGCTCAAGCATTCCGAATGCCCCACCGCCATGAACGGCGGCCTGCTCGGCACGGCGCCGCGCGGCCAGCTCTATCCCGAGCTGGAGGAGGCTGCATTTGCCCTGGCAGCTGGCGAACTGTCGGCGGTGGTCGAGTCAGAACTCGGCTTCCACATCCTGCGCTGCGACACCATCAATGCCGAGCACACCCTCTCGCTGGCCGATGCCCGGCCAAAAATTCGCGAGCATCTGGAACAGCAGCGGCGCAGCATCTGCCAGAAGTCCTGGATCAATGCCCTGCGGCGCAAGGCGACTGCTGAGGCGGCGTGACTCGGACTGATCCGCAGACTGTCCGAAATGGAAGCTCACGGAACGGCGGCTGGACAGTTCCCGTGAAAAGTCGGCGCTGGTGATAGGGCGACAACATTGCTTCAGATCGTGAAATGACAAATGGCGCGAGGGAATCGCGCCATTTTTACAATCGCGGGGAAACCTCAGGGGCCGTCCCTACTGTGCGTGGTTACTTAAAATCAATGTGGGAGCAACGCAACTCTATTACGTTTCCTTGGCAGTCTTTGTTTCCGCCACTGCCGCAGAAGCCGGTGGCCACCTTGCCTGGTGGACACGTCACCGTCCCGCCCCAGTTGGCGGTGGACGACCATGTCGAGTTTTTGGTGGTCGTGTTCATTCCCTGCCAACCACCGCTCCCGAACCCAGGCATAGCCACCGCGATCCGGCTGCATTGAATAGCGGCTGTCTTACCCGAGCAGTCTGGGTTTGCGCCTGATCCGCAAATGCTTGTGATCACCTTTCCATCAGGGCAGGAAATGCGTTGCCCCCAGTTGGACGAAGAGACCCATTCAACATCAAGGCTGGCCGTTGCAGGACCCCCGCCCATCCCCACCAGAGCGTTGCAGCGGACCGTGACAACCTTTGAATTGCAGTCCTTGTTTGCACCGCTACCGCATGCCGCGGTGACGGCACTTCGTCCGCTAGCTACCAGTTGTGACGATGCAATATTGGATGGACATTCGGCACTGTTGCCCCAGTTTTCAGCGTGCGCAGTCGCCGACATCGAAGAGATTGACAATCGCGAGTCAGCCCAAGCCGATCCTTGGACCATGAAGACGGACAGGAAAACAGCGAGAAAGCCTGTCGTAAACCTCCGAGGGCATTCGTTTGGGATTGACATCGGAATGCCCCGTGGCAGTTCTTCTTGCGGAATGTCGTTCTTGGTTGCGTCAAGATTCATGCTTACCCCTTTCACCGGAAATCGGTGTTCCACTTCGCATACTACTCCAGCTTTCCGGGCCGTCAGGAGGCAGCCCGATCATCCGATAAGGCATGCCGTCCGTGAAAAGTCGGCGCTGGCGAGACGGCGAGCGACCCGAAGAAGCGGTGCCCCGCGCAAACGTCTATTCCTTGCCTATTCGTCCTCGTCGCCACCCTCGCCATCACGACGCGGCACGGTCTGCGGATCGCAGGTGATGGCGCGGTAGATTTCCACTCGGTCGCCGGGCTTCAGCGCCGCATCGAGCTTGACCAGCTTGCCGAAAACGCCGACCTTCTGCGCCTCCAGATCGATGGTGGGGAAAGTCTTGAGAATGCCGGATTTCTGGATGGCCTCGCGCACCGTGGCTTCATCAGGCACTTCGATGTTCAGCCAGATCTGCTGGCCGGCTTCCGAGTAGGCGACTCCTATCTGCATGCTGCGCTCCTAGGCGGCCGTTGGAAAAGTCGGCGCTGGCGAGACGGCGACCGGCGCCGCCTTTTGCCGCAGTTCCCAGGCCCGCTTGGCTGCCAGCAGGAAGCCGAGGACGAGGAAGCCGCCGGGAGGCAGGATCATCAGCAGCATGCCGCCGTAGTCGGGCACCACGGTGATTTCGAGAAAGGCGAAGGATTTGCCGAGCAGCAGACTGGCCTGGGCGAACAGAGTGCCACCACCCAGCAATTCGCGGATCAGGCCGATCAGGGTCAGGGCGAAGGTAAAGCCCAGGCCCATGGCCAGGCCGTCCAAGGCCGAGGCCAGCACTCCGTTCTTCGAAGCATAGGCTTCGGCCCGGCCGAGGATGGCGCAGTTCACCACGATCAGCGCGATAAACAGGCCGAGCACCTTGTAGAGGTCATGCATCCAGGCGTTGAGCGCCATATCCACCAGGGTGACCAGACTGGCAATCAGCACCACGAAAATCGGAATCCGCACCTGCGGGCTGACCAGATGGCGGATGCTCGCCACCAGTGTGTTGGCAGCAATCAACACCGCCGTGGTCGCCAGACCCATGCCGAGGCCATTGGTGCCGCTGGTGGTGACTGCCATCGCCGGGCACAGGGCCAGCATCTGGGTGAGAACGACGTTCTGCTCCCAGAGGCCGTCACGGAAAGTTTGGCGGACATTCATGAGGCGCTCCCGTCGAGGATTTTTGCGCGATTCGCGCTGAAAAATTCCAGTCCGCCCTTGACCGCCTTGACCACCGCGCGGGGCGTGATGGTGGCACCGGCGAACTGGTCGAAGACGCCGCCGTCCTTCTTCACCGCCCACTTGGCCGGCGGCAGATTGTCGAAGGACTTGCCGTTGAAATCGAGTATCCATTTCGCCTTGGCGATTTCAATCTTGTCGCCCAGGCCCGGTGTTTCGGAATGCTTGACGACGCGGGCGCCAAGCAGGGTGCCCTGGGCGTCGACGCCGACCAGGACAATGATCTCGCCGGCATAGCCGCGCGCCGAGGTGCGGAACACGGCGCCATTGACGACGCCGGCCTTGCGGGCGCGGTAGATCAGCTTCTTGCTGCCGTCGGCCTCGCTCAGTTCCACCGTGTCCTTGAGCAGATCATTGTCGGCGAAACCATCAGGCAGCACCTGGGACAGCGAGGCCTGCATGTCGGCGGCCTCGGCCTTGGCAATGGGCTCGCGGGTGCGGTCGTTGGCGATCACCAGGGCGGCGCTGGCGACCATGGCCATGACGCCCAGCGATACGCCCTGCCAGGAAAGCCGCTCGCGAGCCGCGGTCAGATCCATGCTCATGGCGTTGGCTCCAGGGCATTGCCGCGCCGGTCGCGGCCGTAGATGCGCGGCTTGATGTAGCGGTCGATCACCGGCGTCAGAGCGTTCATCAGCATCACTGCGAAGGCCACGCCTTCCGGGTAGCCGCCCCAGGTGCGGATGACCCAGGTGAGAAACCCGCAGCCGGCACCGAAGACCAGTTGTCCGATGCGGGTGTTGGGCGAGGTGACGTAGTCGGTGGCGATGAAGAAGGCGCCTAGCATGGCGGCACCAGAGAGCAGGTGAGTTCCGGCGTCGAGATAGCGAGTCGGATCGACACTGTGGGCAAGCATGGCCGGCAGGGCGATGCCGGCCAGCATGGCGAGCGGGATGTGCCAGCTGATGACGCGCAGGGAAATCAGGCTTATGCCACCGGCGGCGATCAGCAGGCTGGCCGTCTCACCCAGGCTGCCGGCGCGGCTGCCGGACCAGCTCAGCATGGGCGCGTGCTGGGCAGCGAATGCATGCAGCAAATCGATGTTGCGCGACAACTCGGTCTTGGCGTAACCCAGCAGCGAGGCACTGGCCATGCTGTCGAAGCCAGCGGGCAATGCGCCGAAGGTGATGCGCAGACCTTCGATGAAACCTGGGGCATTGACGGCGGTGAGCGGTAGCGGCGAGACCCAGAGCGTCATCGGCACGGGGAAGGAGATCAGCAGCGCGACGCGGGCCACCATGGCCGGGTTGAACAAATTTTGACCAAGGCCGCCGAAGACGCCTTTGGCAATGACCGTGGCAAAGAGGCCGCCGAAGACGCCGATCCACCAGGGCGCCCAGGGCGGCAGCGAGAGGGCCAGCAGCCAGCCGGTGAGCAGGGCCGAGCCGTCGAGCAGCACGGGCACGGCGCGTCGGCCGGCGAGACGCAGGCAGAGCGCCTCGCCAAACAGCGAGGCGGCGATGGTGATCCACCACAGATGGATGGCCGGCCAGCCATAGAGCCAGAAGCCGTAGAGCGTGGCCGGGGCGAGGGCGGCGACTACCAGCAGCATGACGCGGGAGACGCTGCTGGCGGTGACGGTGTGGGGGGCGGCGACCGGCGTCGCGGCCAGAACCTCGGTGCTCATGCGCTGACTCCTTCGCCGCTGGCCGGGGCACTTGCCGCCGGGTTGGCTAACGGGGTTGCCGCCGGGGTTGCCAACTTCGCGGCCGCATCGGCAGCGGCCTTGGCCTTGGCGGCATCGCGCTCGGCTTTGCGCTTGGCGTTGGCGGCGGCTTTTTCTTTTGCTTCCCGTTCGAGGCGGGCGGTGCGTTGCTCGACCAGGCGTTTGGTGGCTTCGTTGCGCAGCTTGGCCCGCTCACGGGACTGGAGTTCGCCCTTGGCGTAACTGAAGTACTGCACCAGCGGGATGTGCGAGGGGCAGACGTAGGCGCAGCAGCCGCAGGCGATGCAGTCGGAAAGCTCGAAGCGGGTAGCGCCATCGAGATCGCCAGCGCGGATGTGGTTGGCCATCTCCAGGGGCAGCAGGCCCATGGGGCAGGCGCTGGTGCAGGAACCACAGCGGATGCAGGGACCGGCTTCCGGCACATGGGCTTCCTGCGCGTCGAAGGCGAGGATGCCCGAGCAACCCTTGACGATGGGAACGCGGCCGTGGGGCAGGATGGTGCCCATCATGGGGCCACCGAGAATCAGGCGAGAGGGCTCAGCATTCGTGCCAGTGAATTTCAACAAGTCGGACACCAGCGTGCCGATGGGCGCGAAGAGATTGCCCGGCGTGGCGACGGCGCCGCCATTCACCGTGACGATGCGCTCCACCAGCGGCTCGCCCCGGCGCAGGGCGCGATGCACGGCGGCGCAGGTGGAGACGTTGTGCACCAGCACACCGACTTCGGCGGCGCGGGCGTCGGCGGGGACTTCCTTGCCGGTCAGGGTCTGGATCAACTGCTTGTCCGAACCCATCGGGTAGCGCGCCGGCACCGGGCAGATCTTCACGTCGCCAAAGGGCGCGGCGGCCTTGCGCATCGCCGCGATGGCTTCCGGCTTGTTGTCCTCGATGCCGACCAGTGCGTTCTTCGCGCCGATGGCGTGCATGATGATGCGAATGCCATCGACAACCTCGTCGGCGCGCTCGCGCATGATGCGGTCGTCGCTGGAGAGATAGGGCTCGCATTCGCCGCCATTGACGATCAGCGTCGATACCTTGAGGCGCTTGCCGAGATTGAACTTCACCGCAGCGGGGAAGGTCGCGCCACCGAGACCGACGACGCCGGCGGCAGCGGTGAGGCGGGCGATTTCTTCCGGCGCGAGGGCGAAGGGATCGGCCACCGGGTCGCGGGTGATCCATTCCTCCCTGCCGTCGCTGTCGATGGTGATGGCGACTTGCGCCAGACCCGAAGGATGCGGCGCGGTGATTTCGCCGATGGCACTGACGATGCCCGAGGTGGGCGCATGCACCGGCGCCGAGATGTTGCCCTGGGGTTCGGCCAGCAACTGGCCCTTGAGCACCTTCTGTCCGACCAGCACGATGGGCCGCGCGGGGCCGCCGACGTGCTGTTGCAGGGGCACGAAGAGTCGCGCCGGCAGGGGCAGCACGCGCAGCGCCGCATCGGCGGCCGGCCGCTTGTGGTCGTCGGGATGCACGCCCCAGCGCGGTTGTTTGAAGAAGCGTTCCATGAAACCCATGACTGTTTCCTCAGGCGGCCAGAGCCGGCGTGGCGGTCGATACCGCGGGCTTCGGCCAGACCCAGTGTTGCAGCGTCACCGGCACCGGCTGCATGGTCATCGCCTCGGTGGGGCAGCGATCCACACAGGAGCCGCAGCCGGTGCAGGCTTCGCGGATGACGTTGTGGATCTGCTTGGCGGCGCCGAGAATGGCGTCGGTGGGGCAGACCTTGATGCAGCGACAGCAGCCGATGCAGATTTCCTCGGCGACGATGGCGATCTTCGGGCCTTCGTCGGCGACGGCGGAGAGATCGACGCTGACACCGAGCTTGGCCGCCAGCGCCTCGGCCAGGGCCTTGCCACCGGGCGGGCAGACGGTGACTGGTGCCGCACCGTTGGCGATGGCTGTTGCCGCGCCGGGGCAGCCGGGGAAGCCGCATTGGCCGCAGTTGGAGCCGGGCATCAGGGCTTCGATCTCGGCGGCCAGCGGGTCGCCTTCGACGTGGAATTTCTTCGCCGCGAAACCCAGGCCGAAGCCGAGGACGGTGCCGAGGAGCGTGAGACTGAGAATGGCCATCAACATGATCGTCGCGTCCTTGTCCTTACTGGAAGTTCATGCCCGAGAAACCCATGAAGGCCAGCGACAGCAGGCTGGCCAGGATGAAGCTCACCGGTGCGCCGCTGAAGGCGGCCGGCAATTGCGCCAGGGCCAGGCGTTCGCGCAGGCCGGCGAACATCAGCATCACCAGGGTGAAACCCAGCGACGAGCCGAAGGCATACACGAGGCTCTTGGCGAAGCCTGAGCCTTCCTGCACATTGAGCAGGGCGATGCCGAGCACGGCGCAATTGGTGGTGATAAGCGGCAGGTAGATGCCCAATGCCTGGTAGAGGGCCGGCGCAGATTTCTTCACCACCATCTCGACGAACTGCACGGTGGCGGCAATGACCAGGATGAACGTCAGGATGCGCAGATAGGACAGGCCCAGCGGCGCCAGCAACCAGTGTTCGAGCAGCCAGGTGGCGGCGCAGGCGAGGGTGATGACGAAGGTGGTGGCCAGGCCCATGCCGAGCGCGCTGTCCATGTTCTTCGACACGCCCATGAAAGGACAGAGGCCGAGAAATTTCACCAGCACCACGTTGTTCACGAGGGCAGTGGAAAGCAGCAGCAATAGATAGGCGGTCATGGCGGGGCGAACTCCTTGCCCTTGCGTCTGCATGTTTTGTGCCATCGATGTTGCGATGCACACCGAAACCGTGCATGGCATTCCAAGTCCGCACCGGCATGGGGTTTTTTCCAGTGCGCGGATCGCCGTGTCGCCAGCGCCGACTTTTCTTGTCGACTTGCTGACTTGTCGCAAGTCCTACAAAACGCAGGGAAGATCACAGGGCCGGCCACCGTGGCGCGGTTGCGGCATGGAATCTGCTACCAAGGTAATAACGACAGTGCACACAGGATGCCCAATGAGCTCCGCCTCCAAGACGATTGCCCCCCAGGCCGCCATCCTGCCGCTGGTTTTCCAGCAGGCGGTGGACCAGGCCGACGTGGCGATTTCGATCACCGATACCCGCGCCAACATCCTCTACGTGAACCCGGCCTTCTGCCGCGTCACCGGCTACGACACGAGCGAAGTGGTCGGCCACAACGAATCCATCCTCTCCAACAAGACCACGCCGCCGGAGGTGTACAAGTCGCTCTGGCAGAAGCTCGCCCGTGGTGAATCCTGGAGTGGCACCCTGGTCAACAAGCGCAAGGACGGCAGCAAGTATCTGGCCGACCTGACCATCACGCCGGTGACCGACGCCGGCGGCGAAGTCGTGAATTACCTTGGCATGCACCGCGACATCACCGAGATGCATCGCCTCGAATGCCAGGTGAAGAACCAGAAGGCGCTGATTGAATCGGTCGTCGATGCAGCGCCCATGGTCATCGCCCTGCTTGATGCCGACGACAAGGTGGTGCTCGACAACAGCGCCTACAAGACCCTGATGGCGGACCTGGGCATGATCGAGCCGGCATCGCTGCTGCTGGCTTCGATCCGTTCCGAACTGGCCCACGAGGAAACGGCTGCGCGCAACGACGGCTATCTCTTCCTCGACCGCGAGGTGCGCGTCGAGCGGCCCGGCGTGAACGCGCCGCGCTGGTTCTCCTGCTCCGGCGTGCGCGTGCACGAGGACGACGACCGCGCCGACGCCTTCTTCGCCAATGAGGGCCGCAGCTACCTGCTGCTGGTGGCGAAGGACATCACCACCGTGCGTGCCCAACAGGAAAAAGCCCGCATGGCCGCGTTGCAAGCCGTGATGGCCGACGAGAGCCGCGTCAACGTGCTGCGCGAAAGTCTTTCCGCCGCTGTCTTCCAGCTCGAAGGGCCGCTCAACATGATTTCCTCGGCGGTGGGCATGCTCACCCGCCGCGAGGGCACGACCAGCCCCAAGGCCGTGGCTCTGGGCGAGGCCGTGCGCATGGGCGAGGAGGCGCTGACCGGACTGCGCACCATGATTCCGGCGCAGAGCGTCGAAGCGGAGAGTGTGGTCAATGCCAACGAACTCCTGCGCGATGTCCTCGATGTGTCCACCGGTCGTCTGCTCGGTGCCGGCATTCGCGTCACCTGGAAGCCGCAGGCCGTATTGCCCGCCCTGCGCGGCTACCCGAACAAGCTGCGTTCCCTGTTCAAGGCCCTGATCGACAATGCCATCGAGGCCATGAGCGTGCGCGGTTGGCGCGAGCGTGAGCTGACGGTGACCAGCCATGCCCTGCTCGGCAGCGTCGAGGTGATCATCGAGGACAGCGGCCCCGGTATTCCGCCCGAGCTTCAGCTCAAGGTCTTCGAGCCCTTCTTCACCACCCGTCGCCAGGGCGGCGATGGCGGGCGCCATCTCGGCACCGGCCTTTCCGCCGCCCAACAGGTGGCCATGGACCACGGCGGCAGCATAGAGATCGATGCCGCTCATACGCATGGTTGCCGGGTGCGCATCGTCCTTCCGGTGCAGCGCGATCATGGCTGACAACACACTGGTTTCCTCCCACTACGAGACGCTGTTCCGCGTCTCCCAGGTGCTCTCGCGTTCGCTGGATTTCCAGCAGACCCTGCGCGAGGTCTTGCGCTCGCTGGAGATCACCGGCCACCTCTCGCGCGGCATGGTCAGCGTCGTCGACCCCGACTCCGGCGACCTTACCGTGCATGCGGTGCACGGCCTCGATCACACCGAATTCGAGCCGGTGCGCTACCAGGCCGGCGAAGGCTTGATCGGCCTCATCCTCGAAGGCAGCCGCACTGTTGCACTGGCCCGCGTCGGCGACGACCCGCGCTTCCTCAACCGGCTCGGCATCTACGAAGCCGACCTGCCCTTCATCGCCGTGCCGATCAATGTCGGTGGCGTCCTCATGGGTGTGCTGGCGGTTCAGCCTGACGAGCCCGACGATGGCCTGCTGGCCGAGCGTGTGCGCTTCGTCGAAATGGTCGCCAACCTGATCGGCCAGAGCGTGCGCCTGTCGCTGGATGTCGAGCAGGAAAAGAAGAAGCTCACCGAAGAGCGCGACACCCTGCGCCGCACCGTGCGCCAGCGCCATGGCTTCGACAACATCGTCGGCCACTCGGCGCCGATGCGGCGCATCTTCGAGCAGATCCGCATGGTCTCGAAATGGACGACGACGGTGCTGATCCGTGGCGAGACCGGCACCGGCAAGGAACTCATCGCCAACGCCATTCACTACAACTCGCCGCGCGCGCGTGGCCCTTATGTGCGACTCAACTGCGCCTCGCTGCCGGAGAACCTGCTCGAATCCGAACTCTTCGGTCACGAGAAGGGCGCCTTCACCGGCGCCGTCGGCGCAAGAAAAGGCCGCTTCGAAATGGCCGACGGCGGCTCGCTGTTCCTCGACGAGATCGGCGAGATATCACCGGCCTTCCAGGCCAAGTTGCTGCGCGTGTTGCAGGAAGGCGAGCTGGAGCGCGTCGGCGGCGGTCGCACCATCAAGGTGGATGTGCGCCTGATCGCCGCCACCCATCGCGACCTCGAAGCCGCCGTGGACACCGGCGATTTCCGCGAGGATTTGTACTACCGCCTCAACGTCATGCCGATCCTGCCGCCGCCGCTGCGCGAGCGCATGGAAGACCTGCCGGAGATCACCCGCTTTCTGCTCGAACGCATCGGCAACGCCCAGGGCCGCTCGCTGACGCTGACGCCGGCCGGCCTGCGTCGTCTGTCGCAGCACGCCTGGCCGGGCAACATCCGCGAGCTGGAGAACTGTCTCGAACGCGCCGCCGTGATGTCGGAAAGCGGCGAGATCGATGCCGACCTGATCCGCATCAACCGCCTGCGCGACAGCATGCCGCCCGGCGCCGCAGCCAGCGCCTCCGCGCCGTCGATGGGTGCCGCCAGCGCCGCCGCCGTATCGTCAGCGCCGACTTTTGTCGATGTCACCGATCCCGATCTTGACGAGCGCACCCGCGTCGTCGCCGCGCTGGAACAAACCGGCTGGGTGCAAGCCAAGGCCGCGCGCATGCTGGGCATGACGCCGCGCCAGATCGCCTACCGCATCCAGACGCTGAACATCGAAGTAAAACAGCTATGAGCACTGCCGAAACCCTGCTGCCCGACGGTGCGTTCATCTACTCGCGCACCGACCTGCAAGGCGTGATCCTCGAAGCCAACGATGCCTTCGCCCGCATCAGTGGCTACACGCCCGAAGAGATGATCGGCCGCCCGCACAATCTGGTGCGTCATCCCGACATGCCCAAGCAGGCCTTCGCCGACATGTGGGCCGACCTCAAGGCCGGCCGGCCCTGGCGCGGCCTGGTCAAGAACCGGCGCAAGGATGGCGGCTATTACTGGGTCGTCGCCAACGCCTCGCCGGTGCGCGAGAACGGTCGCATCACCGGCTACCAGTCGGTGCGGGGCAAGCCGAGCCGTGATGAGGTCGCTGCCGCCGAAGCCGTTTACAAACGCATCCGCGAAGACGACACCTCGCTGCGCATCGCCCATGGCCGCGCCATCACCCAGCGCAGCGGCTGGGTCAGTAACTTATTGTCCCTGCGCGTGCAGATGATGATGGTCGGCCTCGCCTGTCTGCTGCCCTCTTTGATCGTCGTCGCCCGCAACCTTGGTGGCCTGGCTCTGCCGGAGGGTCTGAGTACGGGATTGGCGATCTTGTGCAGCCTCTATGGCATCTACTTCCTCGCCGTGTTTACGCCGGGCGTCAATCGCGATCTCACCGCCTTCGGTGGCTGGCTGGAAAACATTCTGCGCACGGGCGACCTGCGGCCGCGTTTCGATCTCGGTCGCGACGACCTGATCGGCAAGATCGCCCGCCGTGCCGACAAGTTCGCCTCTTCCGTGCAGGCTACTTTGCAGGGCATCAGCGACGTGGCACAACAAGTGGACGGCGCCTCCCGTCAGGTCGGTAGCGGCATGGGCGGCGTACGCAACGCCGCCGACACCCAGAGCGAGGCCGCCGCGTCCGCCGCTGCCGCCATCGAGCAAGTCACCGCCTCCATCGCCGAGGTAGCGGCCCATGCGGATGCCACGCGGCAGGTGGCCGAGAACACTACCGCCGTCTCCGCCGACGCGACCCAGGTCACCCGCCAGGCCAGCAGCGCCATCCTTTCGCTCTCCAGCCAGGTCCAGCATTCCGCCGAGCAGGTGGAGTCGCTCAGCCGGCGTTCTGCCGAGATCAGCCGCATCACCGGCGTGATCAAGGAAATCGCTGACCAGACCAATCTGTTGGCGCTCAACGCTGCCATCGAGGCGGCCCGCGCCGGCGAGCAAGGCCGTGGCTTTGCGGTGGTGGCTGATGAAGTGCGCAAGCTGGCGGAGCGCACGGCTCAGGCGACACAGGAGATCAGCAGCATGATCGTTTCCATCCAGGGCGAAACCGAAGCTGCCGTGGCCGGCATGCGTGCCGGCGCCGACAAGGTCACCGAGGGTGTGCGCCTGGTCAATGCCATGGAAACCTCGCTCAATCACATCCATGCCGAGATGAGCCGCACCCTGCAACAGGTCGGCGACATTTCCCATGCCTCGGCCGAGCAGAGCAGTGCCATGATCGAGTTCTCCGGCAACATCGAGCGCGTCGCCAGCATGTCCGAGCAGAACCTTGCCGCCGTGACCCAGGCCGACGCCATGGTCGGCAGCCTGAATGCGCTGGTGGCACGCATGCGCACGTCCGTGGGACAGTACGGCATCTGAGTTTGTCGCATTCACGACAGAGGGCGTGGAGCCCAAGTCGCTGATCCCAAAGCAATAGCGACTTGGTATCGTCCTTGCTGAATGTTCTTCATCAACCCTGATGGAGAGCATCATGCCCCGGCCGCAAAAACACATCCTCGTCTGTACCCAGTCCCGGCCGCCCGGCCACCCGCGCGGTTCTTGCGGTGAGAAGGGCTGTGGGGAGGTCTTCAATGCCTTCCTCGGCGAATTCCAGACCCGCAACCTGTGGGGCAAGTTCGCCGTCACCAACACGGGTTGCCTCGGCACCTGTTCCCTGGGTACGGCGGTGCTGGTTTATCCCGAGGGCGTGATGTATGGCGGTGTGACGCCGGCCGACGTCAAGGCCATTATCGACGAGCATCTGCTGGCCGACGCGCCGGTGAAGCGTCTGAAGGTGCCGGCGGAAGTCTGGACCTGATCATGACACCCCGCGAACAGTACGACATCGGCGAAATCGTCTTCAGTCGCGAACTGCTGCTGAACGACGGCGGTGTGCCCGAGCTGGCGGAGGACGCGATCCTCGCCACGCCCGGCGGTCGTGGCGTGGTGGTGAACTTCGGCCACGTGCAGGTGGACCCGGACCAGGAAATCTATCTGGTGCGTTTCGAGGACGAGACCGGCACCCTGGGCCCGCCGGTCGGCTGCCTGCCCGAGGAGCTCACCCAGGATGAGGCGGAAGCCCGACGCCTTGTCGCAAGTGCGACATCGGATGCGGTAGTCAATTCATAGGAAATTCAAGCTATTGCGGTCGTGCCGTGGCATGGCACGGGCGTTGCTGAACAGTATTGCCCCAACCCCAAGGGAAACGACATCATGGACCTGCCCGTAATCGATCAAGCTCCCGCTTCGTCCGGTGGTTGTAGTTCCGGTAGCTGCGGTTCCACCGCCGACCAGATGGGCGGCATGTCGGACGAAATCCGCGCCAAGGTGCAGGATCATCCCTGCTACTCGGAAGACGCCCACCACTACTTTGCGCGCATGCACGTCGCCGTGGCCCCGGCCTGCAACATCCAGTGCCACTACTGCAACCGCAAGTACGACTGCTCCAACGAATCGCGCCCCGGCGTGGTTTCCGAATTGCTGACGCCCGATCAGGCGGTCAAAAAGACCCTCGCCGTCGCGGCGACGATTCCGCAGATGACGGTGCTCGGCATCGCCGGCCCCGGCGATCCTCTCGCCAACCCCGAGCGCACCTTCGAGACCTTCCGTCAGCTCGCCGAAAAAGCACCGGACATCAAGCTCTGTGTGTCCACCAACGGCCTCTCGTTGCCTGAGCACGTTGAGGAGTTGTCCAAGCACAACATCGACCACGTCACCATCACCATCAACTGTGTGGACCCGGATGTGGGCGCCAAGATCTATCCGTGGATATTCTGGAAGAACAAGCGCATCCACGGTCGCGAAGCCGCTGCCATCCTGATCGAGCAGCAGCAGAAGGGCCTAGAAATGCTCACCGCCAGAGGCATCCTGGTCAAGGTGAACTCGGTGCTGATCCCCGGCGTCAATGACGAGCACCTGAAAGAGGTGTCGAAGATCGTCAAGGCCAAGGGCGCTTTCCTGCACAACGTCATGCCCCTGATCGCCGAGGCCGAGCACGGCACCTTCTACGGCATCATGGGCCAGCGCGGCCCGGAGCCTTCGGAACTCAAAGCCTTGCAGGACGCCTGCGAGGGCGACATGAACATGATGCGCCACTGTCGCCAGTGCCGCGCCGACGCGGTCGGGCTGCTCGGCGAAGATCGCGGCGACGAGTTCACCATGGACAAGATCGAGGACATGGAGATCGACTACGAAGCCGCCATGGTGGTGCGCGCCGAGCTGCGCGAGAAGGTTACCGCCGAGCTGGAAGCCAAGCGTCAGGCTCGCCACGCGCCGCCTCCACCGCAAGTTGTCCAGTTCATGCCGCGCCCCGAAAAGTCGGCGCCGGCGGGACGCCCCGTGCTGATGGCCGTCGCGGCCAAGGGCGGGGTGGTCGCGGTGCACTTCGGCCACGCCAAGGAGTTCCTGGTCTATGAGGCTTCGTCGACGGGCGTCAAGTTCGTCGGCCATCGCAAGGCCGAGCAGTACTGCGATGGCGACGTCTCCTGCGGCGATGGCGAATCGGTGCTCGACAAGACCATCAAGGCCCTCGTCGATTGCGAAGTGGTGCTGTGTTCCAAGATCGGCTACGAGCCCTGGGGCAACCTGGAAGCCGCCGGCATCCAGCCCAATGGCGAGCACGCCATGGAGCCCGTCGAGGACGCCGTGATGGCCGTGTGGCAGGAAATGCTGGCCGCCGGCAAGCTCGATCAACCCGTGGCTGCGGCCAAGCGAGCCTAAGGAGTCGATCATGGCTTTGGAAATCATCGAAAGCTGCGTGAACTGTTGGGCCTGCGCCCCGCTGTGTCCCAACAAGGCGATCTACGAAGCGGCGCCGCACTTCCTCATCGACGCGGACAAATGCACCGAGTGCGTCGGCGACTATGCCGACGCCCAGTGCGTGGCCATCTGTCCCATCGAAGGCGCCATCCTCGACGAGCTGGGCGCGGAGATGAACCCGCCCGGTTCGCTGACTGGCATCCCGCCCGAACGCTGGGCGGCGGCGCAAGCGGAGATTCAGGCGCGCTGATCATGGCCGTTGTCACCTTCTACGAGAAGACTGGTTGTTCCGGCAACGCGCGGCAGAAAAAGCTGCTCGCGGCGTCGGGTCACGAGATAGTGGCTCGTGACCTGCGCCACACCGCCTGGACCAATACGGCCCTGCTCGACTTCTTTGCCGGCATCCCCGTGGCGCAGTGGTTCAATCGCGCCGCGCCGGCGATCAAGTCGGGCGAGATCGTGCCCGAGGAACTCGACGAGCCGACGGCCCTGGCTCTGCTGCGCGACAACCCGCTGCTGATCCGGCGCCCTTTGCTGCAAGTCGGCGACGAGAAAAAAGTCGGCTTTGACGCGACGGCGATCCACACCTGGATCGGTTTGAAAGACGTGCCCGAAGAGAACCTCGAAGCCTGTCGTCATGGCGGAGATCCCCATGCCGGTGGCTGTACGCCCTGATACGGCGGTTGCTGTCGCGCCAGGTGTGCACTGGGTTGGGGCGCTCGACCCGGCCATGCGCAGCTTCGACATCATCCTGCGCACCGCCAACGGCACCAGCTACAACGCCTATGTGGTGCGCGGCAGCGAGGGCGTCGCCGTCATCGACACGGTGAAGGCCAACTTTTCAGCCGACTTTTTCGCGCGCCTGGAAACCGTGGCGGACTACGACAAAATCACCGTCATTGTCCTCAACCACCTCGAACCAGATCATTCCGGTGCCCTGCCGGAACTGCTGCATCGCGCGCCCAAGGCGCGGCTCTACATCTCGCACCAGGCGCAGACCATGCTCAAGGGCCTGCTCGACTGGAAAACGGTGAAGGACCGCGTGGTCACCGTTGGCACCGGCGACGAAGTCAGCCTCGGCGACCGGACCCTGCGCTTCCTCAACACGCCCTACCTGCACTGGCCCGACACGCAATGCACCTGGCTGGAAGAGGAGGGCGTGCTGTTCTCCGGCGACTTTCTCGGCTGCCACTATTGCGATCCGCGCCTGTTCAACGACGCGGTGGGCGACTTCCGTTTCTCCTTCGAGTACTACTACGCTCACATCATGCGGCCCTTTCGCGAGCATGTGCGCGAGGCCCTCGATCTCATTGAGCCGCTGCCGCTGCATGTCATCGCGCCGGCCCACGGCCCCATCCTGCGCGACGATCCGGCGGACTACGTGCGCCGCTATCGGGCGCTGTCGAGCAGCAGCCTGCACAGTATCAACACCAAGACCCTGCTGGTGTTCTACATCTCGGCCTACGGCGCGACGCGGCGCATGGCCGAGGCCGTGGCCGCCGGTGCCGAGGAAAGCGGAGAAGTCCGCGTTTCGCTCTACGACATCGAGGGTAGCGAACCGCAGCCCTTCGTGGACCTGATCGAGGAAGCCGATGCCCTGCTCTTCGGCAGCCCGACCATCAACGGCGACGCGGTGAAGCCCGTGTGGGATCTGCTCTCGTCGCTGACCATGGTGGATGTGAAAGGCAAGCTCGGCGCCGCCTTCGGTTCCTACGGTTGGAGCGGCGAGGCCGTGCCCATGATCGAGGACCGCCTGCGCCGGCTCAAGCTGCGCGTGCCGGTGCCCGGCGTCAAGGCGCGCCTCTCGCCCACCGAAGACGAATTCGCCGCCTGCCGCGAACTGGGCCGGCAAACCGCATTGCACCTGCTCGGTCGCGCCGAACATCGCACTATCGACATGGCATCCCTGGCGTGACGCCTATGGCAAATAGACCCCCCACCCCTCCCTGCCTCCACGGCCGGCTTTGCACAGCCGGCCGGCTATGGTGGCGCAAAGCCGTGCTTTGCGAAACCCCGCCGCCGCCCCCTCGCGGGGAGGTGACGATATTTTTTCGCTTCGCTCGACAGTTCAAAACACACTGATCCACTCTGGAGAACCATCATGCCTAAGGCCACCGTCACCTTTGAAGACATCGGCGTTACCGTCACCGTGCCCGCCGGCACCCGCCTCATCGAGGTCTCGGAAAAAGTCGGCGCCGGCATCACCTACGGCTGCCGCGAAGGCGAGTGCTGCACCTGCCTGACCAAGGTTATCTCCGGCCACGAACACTTGGCCGCGCCCTCGGTGCTGGAAGACCAGGTGCTGAAGGACAATCTCGCCCCCCGCCATCATCGTCTCGCCTGTCAGGCCCAGTTGCTGGGTGGAACCATCGTCGTCAAACCCGCCTGAATTCACACATCCCTTCTCAACTCACCGGAGCCCATCATGGCCAACATCACTTTCTCCAGCAAACTGCACAAGGACAAAACCGTCTACGCCACCGCCGGCAGCCACAAGAAAACCATTCTTGAACTCGCCAAGGAAAATCACATCCCCATCGACTTCTCCTGTGGTGATGGCGAATGTGGCACCTGTCTGGTCAAGATCAGCAGCATCGACAAGGCCAGCCACAACAAGTACGGCCACATGGGCGGCCCGCTCAATGCCCGCGAAGTGAATGTGCTGAAGGGCCTGGGCAAGATCACCCAGGCGCAGATCGACCAGATGTACATCGACGACCTGCCGCCCACCGAGTGGCGCCTGGCCTGCCAGTACATCGTCCGTGATGAGGACATCATGGTCGAGTACCCGAGCCGCTGAAATGAGCGCATCGGTGTCGTCCCGCGCCGAGGCCGCCTATCTCGGCCTTGCGCTGGGCGACGCCCTCGGTGCCACCGTCGAGTTCCTCACGCCACGCGAGATCGTCCAGCAGCACGGCGTGCACCGCGAGATCAGCGGCGGCGGCTGGCTCAGACTCAAACCCGGCCAGGTCACCGACGACACCACCATGGCGCTGGCCCTGGGTCAGGCCATCCTCAAGTGTGAGAGGCGCATCGAAGCCCTGGCCTGCGCCGAGGCCTTCGATGCATGGATGCGCGCCAAGCCCGTGGACATCGGTAACACGGTGCGACGCAACCTGATCCAGTTCCGCAAGACTGGCCATCCCGAAGCACCCTATTCCGAGCATGACGCCGGCAATGGTGCCGCCATGCGCGTGCTACCCGCAGCGCTGGCGACACTGGGCAAGTCCGAGGCGGAAGTGCGTGCCGCCTGCCGCGTGCAGGCCCATGTCACCCATCACAACGAAGTCTCGGATGCCGCCTGCGAGTTCATCGCCCTGATGGTGCAGGACGCCATCCAGGGCGCGAGCCTGCGAGACCTCTATCGCCAGCGCATCATTCCCTTCGTCGTGCATTGGCCCATCTACACTTGGCGCGGGCGCTGGCATGCCAACCCCAGCGGCTACGTGGTGGATACCCTGCGCGCCGTGATCCAGTCGCTGATGGAAACGGACAGCTTCGAAAGTTGCCTCGTAGATGTGGTCAATCGCGGCGGCGACGCCGATACCACAGGAGCGATCGCCGGCATGCTGGCCGGTGCGCTCTATGGCGTCGAGGCCTTGCCGGAGCGCTGGTTGAACATGCTTGAGGACAGCATTGCTAGCAGCGTGACGGGTCAGGCCCGTGCGCTGCTGCCCTCCTGACTACTTGCGCTTGAAGTGCTGGTGGCAGGACTCACAGCGGTCATACACCCGGAAGTAAGCCTTTTCTACCTCGGCCGGGCTGCCTTGACGGGTGACCGTCAGCAGGGCATCGGTGGCGGTGAGGAAGGCCTGTCGCTCCCGCTCGAATTCGACGGCCTGGCTCCAGACTTCCGGCCGGGCCTTGGTCGGCGGGTAGTTCGTATCGGTGCCGAAATGGGACCAGGGAGCATCCCGCTTTGTTGCCAGTTCCGTTGCCAGGGTGGCGAAACGGGCGGCGTCGTATGGTCCGGTGCGGAACATCTTGCCCATGGGCTCGAAGCTGCGCAGCAAATCCTTGAAGGCCGCCTGGCGCGTCTTGACCGGCTGGCCGGGTCGGGTGTCTTCCTCGACATCGGAACAGGCGGCTAGCCCGAGCAGGACAGTGGTCAGCAGAGCGATGGCAATAGGTTTCATGAAGGAATAGAAAAAGCGGCGTGCGCATGGGAAATCCCGAGTCGCACGCCGGAGGGGCCCTGGAGGAGGCCTGGGGACTACTGGATCTGCTGGATGCCGGCGAGTAGCCAGCCGCCCTGGCCTTCTCGAGGTTTGACCAGATGCCAGATTTCATCGACGGTCTCGACGGGACCGTTGCGGTCTTCGCGGATCTGTCCTGTGAAGCGGACGCTCGCGACATAGCGGGCAGCCTCTTCGTTGACGTCGAGGACGTCCGCATCGATGGCGATCACGTCGGTTTCCTGGGTAGCGCTGCCGCGCTCGCCGATGGCGATGCGAATCTCGGCGAACATTTCCGGCGTGGTGAATTCGCGGATGTCGTCCACATTGCCGGCGTCGTTGGCGGCCTGGAGGCGGATGAAATGTACCTTGGCGTTACGCACGAAGCCCGCCACATCGAAGTCGGCCGGAATGTTGCCGCTGCTCGCGCCGACTGCTGCCGCAGTGGCTCCCGCAGTGACTCCCATGGCGCCTGCGGTTCCAGTAGATGCCGGGAGGGAAAGGTCATAGGGTCGGGCGGCCGGGGTTTGATGGTCGGTGCGCGCCGTGGCGTACTGCAAGCCGCCGGGGGCCCCCATGGCTGAAGATTGGGCAGCGGCGCGGCGACGCATGACAAAGCCGATGACCACTACAACGGCCATGATCACGAGGCCGATCATCATCATGGATGCCAGCTCTTCGCCGAAGCCAAAGTGCGAAGCGAGAGCGGCCAGGCCAAGGCCGGCGGCGAGACCAGCGATGGGGCCCATCCAGGAACGCTTGGGCTGAGCCTGCGGCGCAGCGGCTGCCGCACCTGCCGGTGCGGGAGCGGCCGTCGGGGCCTTGGCGGGGGGCGTGCTCATCTGGCGCTGCATACCGGCGGACTTGCCGCTACCCAGGCGCTTGGCCTCGGCATCGGCGGCGCCCAGCGTGAAGCCGAGCGCGAGGATGGCGGTGGCGAGCAGGGAAAGCATTTTCATGGGTGTCTCCTGTGTCAGATAGGTGAAGCAAACTGAAGCATAGGGGGAAGTTCGATAAAGAAAAAACAGAATTATCGTTCTCGATTAATCGAGAAAAACTGACTAATGCCGAAGCTCGGGTTCCCGCTGTCAGCGTCGCGGCTTTCGGGCCGGTGCTTCGATGGCGCCGAAGATGTCGTGCTGGGCAAAGCGGCAGATGGCTGAAATGATCGGATGGGTCAGCTTGCGTTCATTGGTGATGGCGTAGGTTTGTTCGCGCACCGTCTCGATACGGCCGACGACCTGGACGTCGTTCTGGCGCACGACGTAGTCTTCGATGGCGGTGGGCGCCACGAAATAGCCGGCTCCGGCCTGGCCGAAGGCCTTCAGCAGAGCGCTGTCGTCGAACTCGCCGACGATGCGAGGATGCAGGCGCTCGGCCTCGAACCAGTGCATCAGGCGGGCGTGGAGCGCAACTTCGACCCCTGGGAGCAGGAATGGCGCGCCATCCAGTAGGGCGGGGAACGGCTGTTTGCCCTTGGCCAGCGATTTCGCGCCGAACACGCTGACGCCGCTTTCCCCCAGGAAATGACCGTAGCTGCGTACATTGAGGTTTTCCGGCATGGGCCGGTCGGCGATCACCATGTCGAGTCGATGCACGGCGAGGTCGGCCAGTAGCGTGGTCAGACGGCCCTCGCGGCAGATCAGCTTGACCGGTTCCTCGAATCCGAGGGAAGGCTCCACCAGTCGGTAGGCCACCATTTTCGGCACCGAGTCGGCAATGCCGACGCGGAATGTGATGCTCTGCGGATGGGTGTCGTCGCGCAGGGCATCCAGCAGCTCGTCGCCGAGGGAAAAAATCTGCTCGGCGTAGCCCAGCATGCGCTGTCCGGTCTCGGTTAGTTCCAGACCCCGACCGACGCGGCGAAACACCTCCACACCCAGGGCCGACTCGAATTCGCTCAGCTGGCCGCTGATGGACTGCGGCGTGAGGTGCAACTGCTCGCTGGCGCGGGCGATGCTGCCGGATTTCGCCACCATCCAGAAATATCGCAAGTGCTTGAAGTTGAGCGTGGCCACGGACTTTCTCCTTGATGAAGATGAATAATCATCGATTTTTACGATGTTACTATTAGTAATAATCGATTTGCAGGATGTATTGGCGGCGCCTAACATACGGGCATATATCTGGTCGGACCTGCTCCAGAGGCTGACGCGGGCCGCCGGATTGCCATGGGAGAACCACGTTCATGAAACGTATCCTGCTTTTTCTGGCCACCAACATGGCCATCGTCCTGGTGCTGTCGGTCACGATGCGCCTGCTGGGTGTCGAGCCTTATCTCAATGCTAACGGTCTGAACCTCGGGGCCCTGCTGATCTTCGCCGCCGTGATGGGCTTCGGCGGGTCCTTCATTTCCCTGGCCATTTCCAAGTGGTCGGTGAAGCGGTCCATGGGTGTCCATGTGATCGAAACGCCCTCGAACTCCACCGAGTTCTGGCTGCTGGAAACGATCCGCAAATATTCCGCAGAGGCCGGCATCAAGATGCCTGAGGTCGGCATCTACGAGTCGCCCGACGTCAATGCCTTCGCCACCGGCATGAGCAAGAACAGTTCCCTGATCGCCGTGTCCACCGGCCTGCTGCAACAGATGACGCGTCCGGAGGCGGAAGCGGTGCTCGGTCACGAAGTGGCCCACGCCGCCAATGGCGACATGGTGACGCTGGCGCTGATCCAGGGCGTGGTGAACACCTTTGTCATGTTCTTCTCCCGCATCATCGGTCACCTGGTGGACCGGGTCGTGTTCAAGACAGAGCGGGGTCAGGGACCGGCCTTCTTCGTCACCATGATCGTCGCCGAACTGATTCTCGGTGTGCTGGCCTCGATCATCGTCATGTGGTTCTCCCGTCAGCGCGAGTTCCGCGCCGACCGTGGCGGCGCTGGCCTCGCCGGACGCAAGAACATGATCGCCGCCCTGGAGCGTCTGAACTCTCTGCACCCGCATCCTCTGCCCGAGAAGATGGCAGCCTTCGGCATCGCCGGTGGCGTCGGTGGCGGTCTCAAGCGCCTGTTCATGACGCACCCGCCGCTGGAGGAACGCATCGCTACGCTGAAGCAGGAGTCCGCTTCGTGAGTCGATTCATCATCGTCCCTGTGGAGACTGGAAAATGGTGACGCCGGCTGTGGAGAGTTTCGCCACCGGCCCGATGTGGGCAGGGTTCATCGCTTTCGTGATCGTCATGCTGGCCCTGGATCTGTTCGTCTTCGGTGGTCGCAAGGCGCACCGGGTGTCGGTGCGCGAGGCCCTGGTCTGGGTGGTCGCCTGGGTCTGCCTGGCGCTTGCTTTTGCCGGTTTGCTTTGGTGGTATCTGAATGACACGCAGGGGGCCGAGGTCGCCCAGCGCAAGACCCTGGAGTTTCTCGCCGGCTATCTGATCGAGCAGTCCCTGTCGGTGGACAACATGTTCGTTTTCGTCATGATATTCGGCTTCTTTGCGGTCCCGCCCGAGCTGCAACGGCGCGTGCTGCTCTACGGCGTACTCGGCGCCATCGTCATGCGTGCCGGCATGATCCTCGCCGGTGTCTGGCTGGTGACCCAGTTCGCCTGGCTGCTGTATGTCTTTGGCGGCTTCCTCGTGATCACCGGCATCAAGATGCTGGTCTTCGCCGAGGCCGAGCCTGATCTGGAAAAGAATCCGCTGCTGCGCTGGTTGCGCGGCCACCTGCGCATCACTCCCGAGTTTCATGGCGAATCCTTCTTTGTCCGCAAAAACGGAATCCTCTGGGCAACGCCTATGTTCCTGGTGCTGGTGCTGGTGGAGGCGAGCGACGTGATCTTCGCTGTGGACAGCATCCCGGCCATCTTCGCCGTCACCACCGATCCCTTCATCGTCTTCACGTCGAACATCTTTGCCATCATGGGGCTGCGCGCACTGTACTTCCTGCTCGCCGACATGGCCGACAGATTCCATCTGCTCAAGTACGGCCTCGCCATCGTGCTGGTGATCATCGGCGGCAAGATGCTGGCGGCACCCTGGTTTCACATGCCAATACAATGGTCTCTTGCCATTGTCGGCAGCATCATTCTCGTTTCGGTGGTGATGAGCCTCGTCCTGTCGCGCGAAAAGCAGACGCCCAAGGGAAATACGCCATAGGTCCGCCACCGCGACGAGGGGGCTTGAGTGTTCGAATTTAACGCCGTCCCCCATCCGGGGGATTTCATGTCACCAGAGCCGACTTTCGGGGAGTAGACTCGCGTCCCTCGAAAACCAGCCGCAGGGTGTGTCATGAGCGATTTGCCGAAGTGTCCGAAATGCAGTTCCGAATTCACCTACGAGGATGGCGGCATGTACGTCTGCCCGGAATGCGCCCATGAATGGTCCGCAGACGCGGCGGCCGACAGCGCCGAGCAGAAGACCGAAATCCGCGATGCCGTCGGCAACGTGCTGGCCGATGGCGATTCGGTGACCGTGATCAAGGACCTCAAGGTCAAGGGCTCCTCGCTGGTGGTCAAAGTCGGCACCAAGGTCAAGAACATCCGCCTGGTCGACGGCGATCACGACATCGACTGCAAGATCGATGGCATCGGTGCCATGCAGTTGAAGTCGGAGTTCGTGAAGAAGGCCTGACTACTCGCCGACCACCTCGGCGATCTTGCGGGTCTTGATCCAGGCGATGATCGCCTTGGCGACCACCTCCTCGCGCCCCTGATGCGAGTGCAGGTGGCCGGCGCCGCAGGGATTGCCTTCCGGCGTGCCGCCGCGCACCGTCACCAGGTTTTTGCGCGCATAGTCCTTGACGATGGCGTAGGGCGTGCCGCGACAGGCGTCGGCCTCGTTGTGGATGTGCAGCATCGGCGCCTCGATGGCGTCGTAGGGAATGTCCCGTGCGGAGCGATAGTGGCCCTTGATGTTGGGCACATTCACCGCCGCCGAGTGGATGCTGCCGGCGATTTCCTTGCCCAGATGTTTCGCTAGCCAGCGCGAACTGAGCGTGCCCATGCTGTGGCCGAGCAGATAAATATTGGTGATCCCGTGCTCGCGCGTGAGCTTGGTCATGATGCCGCGCACGTCATCGGCGTGCTGCGGTGAGGATCGATAGTCGTCCAGGCAGTTGGTGGCCGAGATGCCGCCGTACTCGCCCCACTGGTCCGTGGGGCAGTCCATCACCACCAGCGCGATGCCTTCCTGCAACAGGGCCTGTTCGGTGACGCGCATCAGCGGGATCAGGTTGCGCTGCTTGTCGGCCGGTGAGCGAATTTTTGCGTAGCCGGGAATCCCGCGAAAGAACAGCACGGCCGTATCGGTCTTCGCCGCCGGCTTGACGAGGATGGCGCGCATGAACGCGGGCGCGTTGCCGGCAGCGGCATCCGTGCGGCCTGTGGCGTGCTCGATCAGGATGTCGCTCTGCGCGTGAGTCGCGGAGACGTGGATGCAGGCCAGGATAATTGCCACGATGAAAGACTTCATAGATGCCTCCTTTTGTCATTCAGGGAATGGATGAACAATGGCACAAGTTGCGCGGCTTGACGATAGACTGTGGCGCATGGTGACGAAACCCCTTTCCAGCGACGAATGCGAACAGCTTCTCGAACGCTACGGGCCTCTCGTGCGTTCCGTGGCCCTCGCCTTGGTACGCAAGCTGCCGGCTTCCGTCGAACTCGATGACCTGATGCAGGAAGGCTATATCGGCCTGCTCTCCGCCTTGCTGCAAGCCACCCACCAGGATGCTCAGGGGCAGTTTCGCAGCTACCTGGCCCAGCGTGTTCGGGGCGCCATGATCGACAGCCTGCGGCGGCTGGACCCTGGCAGCCGCAGTGTTCGCCTGGAGATGCGGCGGGTGGAGGGGGCCATCAGCGAACTGTGCCATGCGCTGGGGCGGCAGCCGAGTGAGGGCGAGGTGGCCTTGAAGCTGGGCATGCCCCTGTTGGAGTACCAATCGTTGTTGCAACAGGCGCACGACTACATGCTGCTGTCGCTGGAGGACTTTGGTGGTGATGGCGATGGCACGACAGGAGGTAATTTTATTGACTGGTGTGCGGCGACAGGCTCCGATCCGTTGGCCGCGTTGCAACGCCGCAGCCTGCAACGTCGACTGCTTCAGGCCATCAGCATGCTCGGCGAGCGCGAGAACGCGGTGCTGACCGCCTATTACGTTGAAGAGATGAACATGGTCGACATCGGTCTTCGTCTTGGCATCACCGAAAGCCGGGTCAGCCAGATTCGCTCTCAGGCCATCGCCCGCCTGCGTGCCGCCGTGCTCGACGAGTCCCAGCCGATCAAGCCGCGTTGGCGCTTGGCGGGTTAGTCACATCTGTTGGTGGCCGCTGGCGCCGTATCGGCAGAGCCGACTTTTCTCGTGACGGCCGATACGATGAAGGGTATGCAAGTATTTGTGAGTTTTAGCATCGCCCGCCTGACATAAGTCGACAGATCAAGGGTATCCGTAGCAACGTCTCCCGGATGCATGCGAAATCGATGACGAATGTATTAATTTGGCGTCCTGCGTGACCGGTCTGGTGTGCGGATTTAAAGTAACCTTTTCCACATGTCGCCTATTTCCGTCGCCGTTGTCGAGGATGATCCGAATTTCCTGAAACACTTCCTGGCCGTTGTCGAGGCCTCGCCGCAGTTGATGCTGGCGGGATCGGCAACCACCGCCCGCGAAGGCATGGCGCTGATTGACCGTGTCGCGGCGGATGTGTTCATGATCGATCTTGGCCTGCCGGATGAAAATGGCATCGGCTTGATCCACCGTATCGCCGAGTTTCGCTCCAAGGCCAACGTGATGGTCGTCACCGTGTTCGGCGACGATGAACATCTGATCCGCAGCATCGAAGCGGGAGCCACCGGCTACCTGCTCAAGGATGCTTTGCCCGAGGAAATGGTCAGCTGCATCCGCGAGCTGCACGATGGCGGCTCGCCCATGAGTCCGGTGATCGCCCGTCGCTTGTTGCGCCGTTTCCGGCCGCCGGCACCGACCCAGCCCAATCCCCTGTCGGAACGGGAGACCGAGATACTGGTGCTGATCGCCAAGGGCCTGAGCTTCGCGGAGGTCGGCGAGACGCTCGACATCTCGCCCCATACCGTCGTTGCCCACATGCGCAAGATCTACGGCAAGCTCGCCGTGCGCTCGCGCGGCGAGGCCGTGTTCGAGGCCCACCAGATGGGGCTCATCCGCTCGCAATGACGATGGTTTTTCGGCGTCTGCTACTGCTGATTCTGGCGATGTTTCCCATGTCCTTTGCATGGGCCACGATGACGCCGTTGAGCATCGAGCGGGCCGACTATGTCATCGAGTCGGTGGATGGCCCGGCCCGTCCGCCGGGCGACGGCGTGGTCTGGCAGCCGACCGAACTCGCCCAGCGGGTGCCGAATCCCGGCGGAGAGCTGGTGCGTGTCTGGCTTCGGATGCCCTTCCGTCTCGACGAGGCGCCGCCGACACCGCTGGCCGTGATGTTCCCTCGCATGTACAGCGGTGGCGTGGTTTTGCTCAACGATGTGCCGGTGGGTGAAGTCGAAGGATCGAGCCGGACACGGCAGGGGCATTCCCTGCGCCCATACATGATGATGCTGCCGCTCCAGAGCCTGCGTCAGGGGGAGAATGTGCTGACCATCGGCGTCACCAGCCGTTATGCCAGGGTCGGTATCGGGCCGCCGGTGATCGGTGCGCTGGCAGAGATCGAAGCGATGTATCTCGACCGATTCTTCTGGGAATATTCGGTGGCCCTGATCGCCGTCTGGCTGCTCGTCGTCGGCGGATTATTTATGCTGGTGATCTGGCTGCGACGGCGCAGCGAAGTGCTCTACGCGATATTCGCCCTGGGCATGATCGGCTGGGGCTTGCGTTCCCTGTTTCACGTCGTGCCGTCGACGCCCATCGAGATGTGGCCCTACTGGCGCGCCCTGTTCTACCTCGCCACGGCCTGCGGCGACATCTTCGTCTGCATCTTCCTGCTGCGCTCCGGCGGCTTTGTTGCACCGCGGCTGGAGCGCGCCGCCATGCTCTACGGAACCGTGGCACCGATACTGATGCTGGTCGCCGGCGAGCATTTCCTGACCTGGGAAACATGGTGGTACGCCGGCCTGCTTCCATTGGATGTTTTCGCCCTGTACATCATGGCGCGCTCGGCCTGGCGGGAGCGCACCTGGGTCGCCATGTCCCTTGCCGCCATCGTCGGTGGCGGCATTCTGCTCGCCGTCGGCCACGATGCGGCCATCCTCGCTGGCTTGCTGCCCAACAGCAGCATATTCATCGCCCACATCGTCGCCCCGGCCGTCATCGGCGCGATGACCGTCGTGCCCTTGGGGCGCTTCATCGAGGCTCTGAGTCAGGTCGAGAACATGAACGTGATGCTGGCGCGGCGCATCGCCGAGCGTGAAGCCGAGCTGGGTGCGCGGCATGAGGAACTGCGGCACATGGAAGCGGCGCAGGCATCGGCCAGTGAGCGTCAGCGGATCATGCAGGACATGCACGACGGGCTTGGTTCCCAATTGCTTTCCTCGCTGGCTTTGGTCGAGGCCGGCGGCGCCGACCAGCGTCAGGTAGCCCAGGCCCTGCGGGAATGCATTGATGACATGCGTCTGGTGATCGATGCGCTGTCGCCGGACGACAACGATTTGCTCTCGGCCCTCGGTTCGCTGCGTTTTCGTCTCCAGCCGAGGCTTCAGGCTGCCGGCATCGCGCTGGAGTGGCGACTCGATTGCGCCGAAGACGCCCTGGCCCTGGAGCCGCGCCAGGGTTTGGCCGCTTTGCGCATCGTCCAGGAAGGCATTGCCAACGTACTGAAACATGCCGGGGCCACGCGCCTTGTCGTTCACGTATCGGTGGAGGAGCGGGCGGTCTCGATCCGCATTGCCGACAATGGCTGTGGCCTGATCGTCGACCGCGTCGACGAAGGTCGCGGTCTGGGGAACATGCGCCGCCGAGCCGCCGGCATTGGTGCCGCCCTTAACATCACGTCCTCCGGAATGGGCACGGAAGTTCTCCTCGCACTGCCGCGTTAAGTCGTATTGGACGAGCCCTGCCGGGCAGGGCCATAGCATGTTCATGCGATTGCCCCGGAACGGACGCCTGCCTAAGCTGCGCGCCATGCTTGAATCGCGCCGCCTGCTCCCTATCGTTCTTCTCATCGTGACTCTGCTGGGTGCCGCGTCGGTACGAGCAGCTGATGTTTGTGCCCAGGCCCAGACCCTGGCCGAGCAGTACGCGGCGCAAACCGGGGGCAGGCCGGAGGTCGTGCTTCCCAACCCTCCGGCTTGCCTGGCCCAGGTACAGCGACTGGAGCGACAGTTGCTCGACATCTGCCGGTCACAGGCCAAGGCGATTCGCACCGAGATTGATCGTCGCCAACGCGAACTGGTGGGTTCCGGCCGACTCGCTCCGGCTGAATTGACCCTGTTGCGTCAGCGCGCAGCCGTTGTTGATCGCGTTTCGCCCCAGTTGGAATGGGGTGGACTGCGCCTCGATGAATGCCAGCGCATCGGTAGTGCCCTGACACAGGAACTCGGTTTTCTCAACGGTGGCCATTCTTCCTATCCACGCTGATTTCCGTTGATTTCATAAGGACGACAACCATGATTTTTTGCTCCATGCCAAGCCCAGCCCATAACCGCCTTGCCCGTTGGCTGATTGCCGTCAGCCTAACCCTGGCGCCTCATTTTGCTGGGGCTCAGAACGCCAGTCCATCCGCCGCAGGTGAGCAGGCTCTGCGCGCCGAGGCGCAGGTCATCGTCGAGCGGATGTTGGCGAACGAAGCGGAGCGCGGCTATCGCATGCCATCGGCGCAGTTTGCCCAGGATTGCGGCAGGAACCTGCCCGTCAGCCGCTTTGGTGCTCTGGCCGATGGTCTGGCCCGGCAATGCGCTGCCAGCTACGCCACACGCCAGCAGCAGCTTCAGCAGCAATGGAAAACGCTCGAAGGCCTGGTCGCGACGCTGGCCAGCCGCGCTGCCCAGGATGGTTTTGGAAAGGATCAATACTATGCGCAATGCAAGCAGGCGGTGGCACAAGCTCTGACGCAGGCGTCGGAGCGGATGCGCAACGAAGCACTCGACGCCTGCAAACAGGCGCTGGACAAGGGGGCGCAGGCGGTGTCGCAAGTGCAGCAGAAGCAGTTCGATCAGGCCCGTCAGTTGCTCGAAGTCGCCCTCCAGAAACTGACGCCGGACGCCAATGCAAAATTGGTGTGCACGGATGCCGGCAAGCCTCTTGGCAAGGACCATCCGCGTGGGCTCGAGTTCGCCGATCATTGCGCAACCACGGTCGGCAACCGACTGACGCAGCTTCGGATGCGCGCCACCCAGGGCGGCAGCGGCGCATCATCCCAGTGCGGCAATCTGTTCAAGGCCGGTGCCCCCGATGCGGCGGCGGTGTCGTGTCTGGTGCGCTGGTTCATGAGCAACCCGGCTTGCAAGGGCGACAAGTGCCGCGCCGAGTTGTATGTCGGCGACAAGAAGCTCTGGATTCATCCGCCGGTGCTGGCCGAGGATGTCGTGCTGGTGCCCGACAGCGGCTACCTGATGCGCCTGGCGAACAAGGTCGAGGTCAATGTCTCGGTGCACCGGCCGAAGAAGCTCGACATGCAGTTGCGCTTCATCACCGAGGGTGGCCAGCTCAAGGACATTATCGCTACCTCGATCAAGCGCGAGGAAACCGCCGCCGCCGTCGGCCTTCAGATCGGCGAAACGGTGGTGGTGGTCGGCGCCAGCTTCATTCCCGTGCCTGGCGTCGGCGATACGGCCGGCGCCTTGATGCCGATCATCGATACCATCGCCAGCCACTACATGAGCGAGCATTTCGAGAAGAAGCACCAGGCCGCCATTGAGTCCGATGACGCCAAAGCGGCGACTGCCGCCGCCAGTGCCCTGGCCGCGGTGTACAACACGCTGTATCGGAACGCACCAGGGCGCAGCAATTTCGTCTCCCATGTTTGTTTCGAGGCGGGGAGCAGCGACGGGAAATTCACCGGCTTCCTCAATGGCAAGCGCGATGTGCCTCGATTGGCGGTCGAACGCCACTGTCGCGACCACGAGCGCTGGGAAGTCTGGTCCGCCAACCGCAAGGACGGCACGTTGGTGGATGGCGATGCGATCTACCTGCGCAGCTATACCGGTGACTGGCTCAGCGCCAATGCCGGTGGACCCGGTGTGGTCGGCCTGTACCGCGGCAGCTTCCCGACCACTGGCGCCGCTTCCGGTCTGCTGTGGAGGGTGGTCAGCGGCGACCGGATGCGGATCATCGACAACATTGGCGTGGGCAATGGTCTGGTCAGTCGTGTAACCACCACCATCGGCAACGACGAATGCCAGTTCCCGCTGCGCAAGAACACCTGCATGGTGCCGGTCCGCCTGCAATCGGCACTGAATGGCAAATGGCTCGACGCCGGGCCGGACAACCTGCATGCGGGGGGCGTATTGGGCATCTTCACCAAGACGCGCGCTGAACTGGTCGGTCAGCCCCCGGCAGGACCGGGGAACGACACCCCCTGGGCCGGCTACTTCGCCGTGCATCGCTGGTTCGGCTCGGGTGCCTGTTCCCAGGGCAAGGGTATGCGCGACCTCAACTGCCCGGTTGGAAAGTCCGCCGCCAACGAAACCTACACCGCAGGCTACTGAAGGTTCGCAACACTTCATCAACTCACGAAAGGTAAATCATGCAAGGAATGAGACATGCGGTTTCCCGCAGCCTAATCGCCCTATCCCTGATCACGGCTTTTGTCGATGTCCAGGCGCAAGGGAGCAACTCCCTTCCGTCGGTCGATACGAGAAAAGGCCCATCGATGCCACCGCCCTCTCCCGATGACAAGGGCGGAGGCGGTAGCAGCGGCTCTTGTCCCCAGCTCGACAAACTCCACAAGGAACTGCAAGGGTTACTCCGGAGCATCAAGGCCGCATCTCAGGCCCATACCGCCGAGGTGAATTTCGAGGCGGCACGCGTGGAGTACATTGCGAACCATCTACTGGTGACGACGGACACGCAGAAGAGCAAGCGGAAGGCCTCCGGCACCGATGCCTGCAAACAGAACGTCGAGGACATGTCCCTGCAGCGCGCGGTTCTCCAACGCATGCTGGGACTGGAAGCCGAGTATCAGGTTCGGGCTTGTGCGATGTCGAACCAGACATCCCAGGATCAGATCGCCCGTCGCCTGGCCGATGCGCAGGCCGCCGGAATGATTTCCGCCGCAGAGGCAAGTGATCTGTCCAAGCGGGCCAAAGCTGTTGAAAACCTGAAAGCCCGTCTCCGCGCGAATGGTCTTACCCTCAAGGAATGCCAATCCATCCAGGGGGCGCTGAACAGCGAGTGGCAGACCCTGCTCGCGGCCGAAGCGGCGGAGGCGAAGTCGCCTGCCAAGCCGCCCGAGCCGCCCAAAGCCCCTCAACCCGGCCCGCAGCCGAAGCCGCCAGGCACCCAGCAACCGCCGGTACTGCTGCCCAAGCCCTGAGTTGTCGCCATCCATCCGGCAGCCGGTAGATTCGGCGGCCGGATGTCTCGTCATCCTGATGTTGCCGGGATGCGCCATCGGTGCTTGTCCCTATAACGCGGGACATACAGGCAGCGGCAATTTTCCTACTTTGGACAGACCAAGCATGTCGCCCCTTGGTGGTGCTTGAACACTGTCATCCAACTCGCCTCCTCCGCACAAGGACCCCCCATGATCGCCCTTTCGCCATCCCGTCCCGCCTCATCCCTGATCCTGCTGGTGGCCTTGTCCGCAGGACTTGCTGGCTGCGACACATTGGGCGGCTTCGCCAAACGGGAAGTCGCCAACCCGCTGGCGGCAGGACAACCGGACACCACGTTGTACGCGAAGATCCCCCAGGACAAGCTCACCACCGCCGCGAGGCAGCTTGCCGCAGAGGGCTTGAAGGCCATGGACGCCAAGGACTACACCAAGGCCTCGGACTTGTTCAACCTCGCCGTCAAGACCGACATCACCAACTCCTACCTGCACTTCCTCAATGGCGTCGCCTACCAACTGCGCGGTGCAGCCGGCGAAAGCAGCCTGTTCCCGCTGGCCGAACAAGGCTTCGACATGGCCGCCCAATTCGACAACTCCAACTGGCTCGCCCGCTACTACAACGGCCTCTTGGCCATGCAACAGCGTGACTTTGCCAAAGCCCAGAAGAAACTCGCCGAAGCCGCCCTCTACGCCCCCAACGAACCCGAACTGCTCTACGACCTCGCCGTCGCCTCCTACTACAACCGCGACCCCAAGACCGCCGCCGCCGCCCTCGAAGGCCTGCGCAGCGCCCAGACTGATCGCCCCGCCGACCCCCGCGTCCTGCGCGCCTCCGCCGTCGTCGCCGCCGCCCTCAACGACGGAGACGACGCTAAAAGCTACCTCGACCGCCTGCGCGCCGCCGCCATCGGCGTCGACGAAATGCGCCAGGTCGAAGGCCGCGTCGCCTCCTGGCTCGACGCCCATCGCCGAGGCGGCCTCATGCAGGTTCAGTTCCCCGGTGGCGGAAGCTTCCCCGCCGCCCCGGCCCGTGGCGGCTTCCCCGCGCCCGGTGGTGGTTTCCCTGCCGCCCCGGCCCCCGCCGCTGGCGGCTTCCCCGGCCAGCCCGGTATGCCCGGCGCCGCCTTCGGTGCCCGCAGTGACTTCGTCGAGAAACAGATGGCTGTCGTCGACGTCACCATCCTCAGCACCGAAGAAGACAACACCCATGCCATGGGCGTGAACCTGCTCGACGGCCTCAAGATCCAGTTCGGCAATCCGACTGCCCAAACGCCCGGCTTCTCGCGCAGCACCAGCGACACCAACACCCGCGACTTTGCCGGCACCTCCGTCACCAACACCGCCAACACCGTCATCACCCGCCTGATCCAGATGCCGGCGATCACCTACAGCCTCAACATCGCCAACGCCAACGCCAAGCGCAACGAAGTCCTCGCCCGGCCCACCCTCGTCGCCCTGGGCAACCAGCCCTCCAATTTCTTCTCCGGTCAGGACATCGTCGGCGCCGCCGTTTCTGGCGGTCAGGGCAGCTCCGTGCAAATCCAGAAGGAAGTCGGCGTCAAGCTCTCCGTCACCCCCGAGTTCCTGCCCGGCAATCTCATCAAGCTCAACGTCGTCGCCGAACGCACCTTCCTTGCCATCCCCAGCACCAGCGTCAAGTTCGACTTCCGTCTGGACACCAACAAGACCATGGTCAACGCCAACGTCGTCATGAAGTTCGGCGAGACCCTGATCCTGTCCGGCCTGTCCGAGCGTGACCAGTCCAAGGACCGGGACGGCGTGCCCCTGTTGCAGGACGTGCCCATCGTCCAATACCTGTTCTCGCGCAACGTCACCCGCGACTACTACAAGTCCGTGCTGATCCTGCTCACCCCGCGCCGGGCGCAGTACACCGACCGGGCACAAGCCGACATCACCGCCGAGCGCGCCCAGATGAGCCCGGACGAGCTGGCCCTGGTCGAGTTCGAGGACAAGTACAAGCCCTGGTTCAAGCCCACCCCCAACCTCGCCGAAATCACCAAGTCCCTCGACTCCGGCAGCCTGTACCGCGAATTCCGCACGGGCGATCTGGCCGCCTCCTGGCAGCGCATTGCCAACCACGAAGACCGCCTCGTCACCGCCACGCGCTTCCTGTTCTACTGAGACCTCGCGCGTGAAACACTCCACCCTGCTGGCCGTGTTGCTGGTCGCGTTCGCCGCCCAGGGACAGACCAAGGCCCCCGCCACGTCACCCGCAGCGGACGCCGAGCGCCTGGTCTGGACGCCCTTGCGTGGTACCGCCACCGACCTGTCGGTCGGGGCCGACGGCACCGCCTTCACCCTGGATCGGGATGGGCTGGTCTGGATGCGACGCGCGGGTGGCAGCAGTGGCAACAACAGTTGGCTACGCCTGCCTGGACACTTCCGTCGCATCGATGCCGCCAGCGACCGCCTGGCCTGGGCGGTGGATGAGGACGGTGCGGTGTTCCGCTACAACGGCACCTATTGGCGTCAGATCGAGGATGCCAAGGCACTGGACATAGGAGTCGGCGCTGGCGGGACGGCGTTTGCGGTACTGACGGACGGCACGCTGGCCCGCTTCGATGCGCGCAAGGAAGCCTTCGTCACCGTCGAGGGCGCCCCCAAGGCCCTGTCCCGTGTCGATGTGGATGACAAGGAGCAGCCCTGGGTGGTGCTTGCCGAGGGCGGTATCCGCCGTTTCGACGGCCGCACCTGGCTCAACCTGCCGGGCCAGGCCACGGACATTGCCGCCGGTGCCGGCGCCGCCCTGGCCGTCTCCCCCGATCAGCAGCCCCTGCGCTGGAACGCCACTACCGGGCGCTGGACGGCCCTGGCCGCCCGGGCGGCGGTGGTCGCCGTCGGCGCCAATGGTCATCCCTGGCTGGCCACCCCCGATGGGGAGATATTTGCCCAGCAACCCGACGAGGCCGTGCGCAGCGCCCGCAGCGAGACCGCCTCTCAAGTGTTCACCCAGGTACTGAACTGGCGCAAGTTGCGCGGCACGGCCAAGTCCCTGGCCATCTCCGCCAAGGGTCAGGTACTGGCCCTCGGGCCTGAGGGCGAGATCTGGCAATGGAAGGGCAAGGACGACTGGCTGCGCCTGCCCGGCCAACTGGCCCGCGTGGCCCTGGCCCCCGATGGCCGGCCCTGGGGCATTGCCGAGGACGGCAAGATTCTTCAACATCAGGGCAGCTATTGGGTTGAACTGCCGGGCAGCGCCAAGGACATCGCCATCGGTGCCGGTGGCGCGGTCTGGATTGCTTCCGCCGAGGGCGAGCTGGCCCAATGGCAACCGGCCCAGCGGCAATGGCTGGCCTTGCCGGATACGACGAACCAGACGACAAAGACTGCGCCCAAAGCGAAGCGTCTGGCGGTGGACCCCGAGGGCCGGCCCTGGATCATCGATGCCCAGGGCCTGGTGCTGCAACACGACGGCAAACGCTGGGTCGACTATCCGGGCATCAGTGCCCAGGATCTGGCGATTGGTCCGGAGGCGTCCATCCTGGCCATCGCCGAGGGCAAGCCCTGGCGCTACAACCGGCTCAACAAGCGCTGGGAGCGCCTGAGCGGGGAGGCTACGGCGATTGCGGTCGGTCCCAAGGGCATGCCCTGGGCGGTGACGGCCAGGAACGAGATCTACGCCAGCGCCTTCTTCGAGGAGGAGACGCCGGCGCCGATCACCCATACGGTGGTGGCCGGGGCACTCAAGACGACGCCGGCCCCGCTGGCCGGAACGGCGGCAGCGGCGACGGTGAAGGAGGTCCTCGGTCTGGCGAGTTTCACGCAGGCGCGCAATGTGGCGGCACGCGACATCGCCATCGGCAACGATGGCAGTGTGTTTGCGCTGGCCTTCGATGGCAGCATGCTGCGCTGGAACAATGGGCAGCAGAAGTTCCTCGCCTTCCCCGGCCAGTTCGCCCGCATTGCGGTGGCGGCGGACGGCAAGCCCTGGGGGGTGACGACGCGCAATGAGGTCTGGCGTCACGATGGGATGAGCTGGCGGGTGGTGAACGGGATTGCGGCGCTGGACATTGCGGCCGGCTTCGACGGGACGGTGATCGCGGCGGCGACCGATGAGGTGCTCTACCGCTACAACAGTGCGGAGAACCGCTTCGAGCGCATGTTGGCGGCCAGGGAGGGCGATCCGGCGCCGCAGGGCAGCAAGCTGGCGGTGAGTCCGCAGGGCAAGCCCTGGACGATCGGGAAGGATGGCCGGGTACGCCGCTGTGATCGGGCATCTTGTGAATTGCTTGCACAAACGGCACGGGATATCGAGATCGGGCCGGAGGGCTCGGTGTTCATTTCCGATCTGGAGCGCAAGTTGCGCCGTTTCAACACCGCGACGGGGGAATGGGATCGCGTGGGGATCGATGCGGAGGGCGTGGCGGTGGGGCCGGGGGGCTTGCCCTGGGTCGTCAATGGCAAGTCGGAGGTTTGGTACGCCGCGCTCTTCAAGCGCGATGAATCGAATGATATTGCCAAGGCGGCCGCCAGTTCGACCACGACCACGACCGCAACCAGTACGACGTCGACGGCGCCAGTGTTTAGCTTTACGGTCAATATGCCGTTTGAAACCGTGGCCGTGCCGGCAGGATTGGGCAGCAACAGCTTCAACATCGCCGAAGGTCCCGGTGGGCGCATCGTGGCGCTCGACAAGATCAATGGCTTCTGGAATTACGATACGGCACGCAAAACCTGGCAGAAGGACACCTCGGTGCCCAGCGTGACCAGTCTCATCGGCGGCGACAGGGTGCGCAGCCTGGTCATCGGCAAGGACGGGACCTACTGGCTCAGCAGGGCGACGGGTGACGGTCCCTATCGGGTCTGGCGCCGCCAGGGCGGCGCGTGGATCGCCGTGCCGGGGCTCGACGATTGCGCTGCCACGCCCGGTTGCAGCACCGATTCATCAATGAGCGTGGCCATGGGACCGGACGGGACCATTTATGCCACCAGTGCCGGTAACAACCTGTATCGCTATGACGCGACACAGCAGCGCTTCGTTAGGCACACGGCAGTTCCCCGGCCACCGGACACCGCTTCCTTCGTTACCGTCGATCCCGGCGGTCGCTTCTGGGTCGGTACGACCGATCAAAGCATCTACGAGTACTACAACAACGCGTGGGTAAAGCGCAGCAGTGGGTCGCGGATCATGGCCGCCTGGCAATGCCTGAACTGGGAGCGGCCCTGCGTGGGTATCGGCGCCAACGGGACGGTGTACAGCCAGGACGAGTGGCAGTCGCGACGGCTCGCCCGCTGGAATCCGAACGGCGGTTCCTGGGATCTGGTCACCAGCTCGCCCACATTCGGTGTGACCTTCATGATTGCCTCCGATGGTCGTCCCTGGATCTGGGACGGCAGCGTGCTCTACAAGGCGAAGTAGCCCCGGTCGGGCTGGCCGACTCCGGCATCGCCGTGTTGCCATCCGCTACGGCGAGGAGAGCGTCTTTTGCTCGACCGCCTTGTAGCGCAGTAGCTTCATCAGCGCCGACTTTTCTCCGCAGTTTCCTCAGGCGGCCTGCATTTGCGTGAGGACCTGCGCCGGCTTCTGGTCGCAGCCGTGGCAGCCGATGCGTCCGCACAGGCGCTCGATGTCGAGTACCGACAGCAGCGTGTCGCCCTCGCCATCGCGGCGCATGTTGCGCACGATGCCAGTGACCAGAACGCCGGGGGCGGCGTTCATGGACAGCGTGCTCTGGATGTCGTCGGCAGGCACTTCGGGGATCTCACCGAGGGAATCCACCAGCAGGCCGAGACAGATCTTGCCGTGGGTTTTCACCACCACGATCTGCTGTTCCGTGCTGCTGGACTCATTGGTGCCGGAGATCATCTTGTCCAGACGCAGGACGGTAATGAGTTTGTTCCGGTACATGCGGAATCCAGCAACCACATCGCCCTCGGCGCCGGTGGGCGGCGTCAGCCCGCTGGTGTCGATGGCCTCGACCACGTTGGCGGCAGGCAGGGCCAGCCAGCGCTGGCCGATGTGGAAGGTGGCCAGTTCGACGCCACTGCCGCTGCCCCTGCGGTTGCTGGTGGCGGCGGCCACGTTGCGTGTCGTCGCTGCCGGCAGCGCGGCGGAATCGCCGAGGGGGAAGCCGCAGAGGGCGACCACGTCGTTGCGATAGCCGTCGCTGCATTTGTATTCGCGATAGCCGGCCGAGGTGGCGGCGCCGACGGCGTAATGGCGGTCGCCGATGGCCAGGATGCGGGTGCCGCCGCTGCGGGTGGCGGCGGCGAACTTGCTGCCGATGGCGAACTCGTCGCTGGAGGAGGCCAGCACGCGGCCGCTGGCATCGGTGAACAGGGCAAATGAATTTTCTACCACCTGACCGTTGCCGTCGCGCGGCAGGGCGTCGGCGAGCATGGCGTCGAACTGCGGCGCGGCGTCGAAGACGATGGCGATGCCGCCCACCGCCGCTTCGCCCGCCGGATCGCGCACGGCGGCGGCATAGACGTAGGTGTGCCGGCCGCCATAGAGGCGGGTGGGCGCGAAATCGGAGACCACGTAGCCCTGCGAATTGGTGATCGACAGGGCACGCGGCACCCATTCCTCGTCGAGGCGCTGACCGACGAGGCCGCGATGGGCGTCGCGGGAGACGGCAACGACGGTGCCGCGCGCATCGAACAGCACGAGGTTCTCGTATACCGTGTAGAGGTTGTTGATGTAGGCGAGAACTTCGGTGCAACGGCCGGCCTCGGCCGCATCGATCGCCTGGTCATCGAGGACGCGGCGGAAGGTGGCGTTGAGCGCCCACCAGCGGCAGTCGTTGGCGCGCTCGTAGAGGTTGCGGTCCATTACGTCGATGGCGAAGGCGGCGCGCGACAGCGAGTTTTGCAGGATCGCAGCGACCACCGTCTGGTGCAGGTTGCCGATGGACTGCTCGAATACGGCCTGGGTCTTGCGTCCGGCGTTGGAGATTTCCCACAGCAGGGTCTTGGCGAAGGCGGCGTTGCCCTGGCTGGCATCGATCTGGCGCACCGAGCCATTCCACACCGAGCGGTTGAGATCCTGCTGGATGCGTTCGGCGCGGCGCGGAATTTCCCGCAGGCCGTCGGCGAATAACGTCGGCTGCCGCATCACCGTGTCGAGCACGGTCTGATCCACGTTGGACAGCAGCACCGAGTCGTCCCGATTGAAGGCGAATTCGAGGGGGATCAGTCCGAGACCAAGCCAGCCCGGCCCCATGTAGCCCTGATAGCCGTGGGTGCTACAGGCGACGGCCAGATATTCGCGGCCGCCGAAGCGCACCACGGCGCTGTCCCGGGCCAGGGTCGCCAGCGTGGCGACGGGCAGTTCGGCGCCTACCGGCACCTGAATC
This sequence comes from Rhodocyclaceae bacterium, assembly GCA_030824275.1. Taxonomy (GTDB): domain Bacteria; phylum Pseudomonadota; class Gammaproteobacteria; order Burkholderiales; family Rhodocyclaceae; genus JAVBXY01. The sequence goes on from JAVBXY010000009.1 coordinate 118,263, forward strand.
GCGGAGGAGCTGGCGATCACCGTGCCTTCGGCGGTGACGCAGGCCAGCACGGTCCAGTCGTCCGGCGGCAGCAGGTGGCGGTAGATGCCGCGCATTTCGTCGGTGAGACGGAAGACCAGCGCCAGTACGCCCAGCGCCGTGCCATCGGCATCTTCCACGCGCCAGGCGTAGACCAGATGCTGGCCCGGCAGCAGGAAGTCGGCGGCGCCGAAATATTCGACGTAGGCGCCGCTGCTGGCCAGCGTGTCGCGGATCAGCGCATGGCTGCTGGCAGTGACCGGATGGTCCACGAGGCGGGTGCGAATCTCGCCGTCGGCGGTGAACAGCACGATGTCGGAATACACCGAATACTTGGCGACGTATTCGCGGAAGCGTTCCTGCATCACTTCGCGGCTGGCGGTGGCATCGAGCAGGAACTCGCGCACGTCGTCGTCGGCGGCGATGAAGCCGATGTCGGCGGTGCGCTCGAAGAGATTGCGGATCAGGATGTCGATGGCGTTCTGGGCGCGGGCGCGCAGGTCGGCGACGGACTTGTTGCGGGTCTCGCGGCCGAGGTGATTGAGCAGGTCGCCGGTGAGGCCCTGGAAAGCCTCGCGGGTGCCGGACATTTCAGCGGCAGCGCCGGTGAGCTGGCCGAGCAGGGTCAGTGTGTCCCAGGCCGCCTGCAACTTGCCGAGCACCTCGCGGTATTCCTCGACGCCTTGCATGTGCCGCATCAAAGAGGCCAGGTCGTCATCGATGGTGATGCCTTTGTAGATCGCCACTTGAATCTCCTCCTGCCATTTTTTTCGATGCGTTAACTGCCACCGGCCGCTGCTGGTGCGCGGCCGGAAGACGGTAGGCGAAAATCCTTTCGCCGGAAATACGTCAGCTTGCGTAGATCAGGCGAGAGCCTCCGCGCCGAGCAGCTCACTGATCTCGGCGTCGATGATCTCCATGCCCAGCCGCTTGCAGAAGCGCTTTTCCTTGTCGGTGGGCGCGCTGATCAGCGCCCAGCCGGAGGGCTGTGCCGAGCTGTAGATCAGGTCGGAGAACACCATGCGCTCCGAATCCCGGTTCAGGCGCATGCCGAGCAGCAGGTAGCGCTTGTCCTTGCGCTGATCCTTGACGAAGGAGGGCACGGCAAAGCCACCCATCAGCTCGGTGATGTAGTCCACGTAGTCGGCATCCGAGGCGATGTAGCTCGACTTCGGCTTGGGCGAGCCCATGGGCTTGAACAGCACGGGCAGGCTGCGGTCGGCGTCTTCCGGCTGGATCGGCGTGTAGGTCGTGCCGTCGGAGGCGTAGAGCATGAAGCGGTAGTCGGTGCCGCCGATGCGGGCGCAGCCGAGGATCAGCAGATGCGGCACGCCAGCATGGCTGTCCTGCAACTGGGTGTCGCGGTTGATGTCGATGACGTAGGGCGGCGCCAGCTCCTTCAGCCAGTCATGCACGGCGGCGCGGGTCCATTGGGTCTGGCCGTAGGTGGTGTCGAGGAACTTGGTGACCGTGCTGCGGCCACGCTTGAGTTCCACGTTCATCGCCGCGCGGGGGAATTCGTACATCAGCTTGGGCGCCATCGGCTGGCCATTGTTCATGGCGATGATCAATTGCTCGCTGGTGGCCGGCATGGGCCGTCCGTCGAGCTTGGATTTCACGTCGGCGAGGACGCCGGGGCCGAGGTAGGGAACGATGCTGCCGTCCTTGAGGCCGGCGAGCCATTGCTGGTGGAGTTCGGACGGGATCATGTTGTCGGTTCCGCAGGAGGATGACGACATCTTGCAAAAAGCAGGCCCGGTGTTTTTGTGGTCTTTGCGACAAAAGTCGGCGCTGGCGATACGGCGAATTATTCGCGATTCCTTCGCTGGCAACGACTTATGGCCTTGGTGCGCTTCTTGCGCATCGCGTCCCGATCATTCTCATCAGGGACTACACCATGCTTTTCGATACCTACGAACAATCCGGCCTGTTCTTCAACATGAACTTCAAGGACAAGACCACTTCTGGCCTTCAGGCCTACCGGGGTGATCTGGTGCTGACCGAGGGCGAGATCACTGCTGGCCGTCGTATGCCGCCGGTGGCCACTATCCGTCAGGCGGTGATGCTTGGCAGCGAGGACAAGATTCTGTTTGCCGCTGGTTTTTTCGACGATGTGGCCAAGCTTCCGCTGTTCGACGAGCGTTACGCCAAGGACTATGCGCCGGACGTGAAGCTGTTGTTCTTCGTCGCCAACATTGCCAAGCCGCTGGTGCTCAGCCTGAGCGGCACCACCGCTGCGCTGGTGCCGCTGGAGGATGGTCTGGTCTGGAACGAACTGCTCGACGAGCTGCGTCTGGAAAAGGACGACCTCAAGGGCCAGTCCGCCGCCGACAAGCTGTTGACGGTGCAGGGCGCGCTCAAGGAATACAAGGCCAAGGGCGATGCGGTCGGCATCGACGAGGCCAAGACCCGCACCGTCGCGGTCAAGCTGGGTGGTCGTGGCCCGGTTTGAGGGCCTATCCCCCAACCCCTTCCCCGAGGGAAGGGGCGGCTATACCGCAGCAAGGCGGACCCGGTAGAGTCCGCCGATCACCACGTATTCGTTTTCTCCCTTGAGCATGCCGGGCAGGAGCTGGCTGAAGAAAGCCAGCTTCGGCAGCGGCACGTCCACCGCCAGCACGCTGTCGCCGAATTCGCCGGCGCGCTCGCGGGAACGGGAAAAGGAACTGATGTTGTTGAGCAGCACGACCTTCTCGCCATGCCCTGTGTCGGAAATGGTCTCGTGCTCGGCCAGGCGGTTCACGCCGCGATACAGGCGGATGTGGCTGCGCTGCGGGAACTGCCGCGTCACTTCGTACTGGCTATAGGCGTAGAGCAGGTCGAGCTGGGATTCCAGCGCATTGGTGCCATACAGGCCCTGTACCCGCATTTCCACATAGCGCTGCCAGGCGGCGCTGCCGGGTTCCCGTAGCGGTTCGCCATGGTGGCGCGGGTTGAGGCCGAAGCGGGATTCCACCCAGCCCTTGAGTACGGCCGCCTCGCGGCTTTCTGCATCGAAGGCCCAGCCGCGCACTATGCGCAGATAGTTTGCGCGGGCGCGGGACTTTCCCGTCGCCGCCGTCAGGCCGGCTTCTTCTGGATGGCTCAGGCGGAAGTGGTTCTCCATGTAGGCCATGAAGCGGGCCGCGCGTTCGGCCGCGTCGTCGATGTCGTCGAGCAGATCGAACAGCGGTTTGTGCAGCGAGGCCACACCGTCGATGTGCAGGGCCGTCGGATGCAGTTGATAGGTCAGGCCGCCGAGGATCGCCGCCGGCAGGTTGCAGCGGTTGATGGGCAGTCGCGCCGATTTAGGCAAACCCGCGCTCTTGTCGGGGCCACTACAAAACGTGGGCGCGCTGTCGCATGCCAGCCATTCCATGGTTTCGCTGTCGTTCGTGGAAAGGCTTTTCATTACAGGGGCTTGGATAGATTCGGAGTGGGTGGCACGCTCATTGCAGAAGTATCGCCGGGAGCACGGGATTCCCCCCAACGCCCGAGAGATTCTGATTTCAAATAAGGAGATTGCACCATGGCAAAACTTCGTCAAGCCGCCATCTACGGCAAAGGTGGTATCGGCAAGTCTACCACCACGCAAAACCTCGTCGCCGCGCTGGCCGAAGCTGGTCACAAGGTGATGATCGTCGGCTGCGACCCGAAGGCTGACTCCACCCGCCTGATCCTGCACAGCAAGGCCCAGAACTCCGTCATGGAACTGGCCGCTGAAGCGGGTTCGGTGGAAGACCTCGAACTCGAGGACGTGTTGTCCGTCGGTTTCGGTGGCATCAAGTGCGTCGAGTCCGGTGGCCCGGAACCCGGCGTCGGTTGTGCCGGTCGTGGCGTTATCACCGCCATCAACTTCCTTGAGGAAGAAGGCGCCTACGACGAAGACCTCGACTTCGTGTTCTACGACGTGCTCGGCGACGTGGTCTGCGGCGGTTTCGCCATGCCCATCCGCGAGAACAAGGCCCAGGAAATCTACATCGTCTGCTCCGGCGAGATGATGGCCATGTACGCCGCCAACAACATCGCCAAGGGCATCGTGAAGTACGCGAACTCCGGTGGCGTGCGTCTGGCTGGCCTGATCTGCAACAGCCGCAACACCGACCGCGAAGACGAACTGATCATCGCCCTGGCTGAAAAGCTCGGCACCCAGATGATCCACTTCATCCCCCGCGACAACGCTGTGCAGCACGCCGAAATCCGCCGCATGACCGTGATCGAGTTCGATCCGAAGCACAAGCAGGCCGACGAGTACCGCGCCCTGGCATCGAAGATCGTGAATAACAAGAAGTTCGTTATTCCGACCCCGATCACCATGGACGAACTCGAAGCGCTGCTGATGGAGTTCGGCATCATGGAAGTGGAAGACACCACCATCATCGGCAAGACTGCCGCTGAGCTGGCCGCCGCCGCTGCCTAAGTAGTACGAGTAGTAACGCAGTACGACTCCCCGGCGCGATCTGGTTGTTCTCCAGCATCCCGCCCCGCGCCGGGGCTTACCTAATCGTGAGACGTGTGCGCATATTGGCGTCACGGCTCGATAAGGAGAAGCAAGATGTCCGCATTGACGCGTGAAGAAACCGAAGCCCTCATCCAGGAGGTGCTCGAGGTTTACCCGGAAAAGGCCAAGAAGGACCGTGCGAAGCATCTCGCGGTCAACGACCAGGCCGTCGAACAATCCAAGAAGTGCATCACTTCCAACCGCAAATCGCTGCCTGGTGTCATGACCATCCGCGGCTGTGCCTACGCCGGTTCCAAGGGCGTGGTGTGGGGTCCGATCAAGGACATGATCCACATCTCTCATGGCCCCGTCGGCTGCGGTCAGTACTCCCGTGCCGGTCGTCGTAACTACTACGTCGGCACCACCGGCGTGGATACCTTCGGCACCATGAACTTTACCTCCGACTTTCAGGAGAAGGACATCGTTTTCGGCGGCGACAAGAAGCTCGCCAAGCTGATTAACGAAGTCGAACTGCTGTTCCCGCTGCACAGGGGTATTTCGGTTCAGTCCGAGTGCCCGATCGGCCTTATCGGTGATGACATCGAAGCCGTCTCCAAGAAGGGTGCCAAGGAAATCGGCAAGCCCATCGTTCCGGTGCGCTGCGAAGGTTTCCGTGGAGTTTCCCAGTCTCTTGGTCACCACATCGCCAACGACGCGGTGCGTGATTGGGTTCTCGATGCCCGTGACGGTGCTCCGTTCGAGTCGACGCCTTACGACGTGTCGATCATCGGCGACTACAACATCGGCGGCGACGCCTGGGCCTCGCGCATCCTCCTCGAAGAGATGGGTCTGCGTGTGGTTTCTCAGTGGTCCGGCGACGGCACCTTGGCTGAGATGGAGAAGACCCCCAAGGTCAAGCTCAACCTCCTCCACTGCTACCGTTCGATGAACTACATCAGCCGTCACATGGAAGAGAAGTACGGCATACCATGGCTTGAGTACAACTTCTTCGGCCCGACCAAGATCGCTGAGTCGCTGCGCGCTATCGCTGCGCACTTCGACGACAAGATCAAGGAAGGTGCAGAGAAGGTCATCGCTCGCTACCAGCCGATGATGGATGCTGTCATCGCCAAGTACAAGCCGCGTCTCGGCGGCAAGACCGTTATGCTCTACGTCGGCGGCCTGCGCCCCCGTCACGTCATCGGTGCCTACGAGGATCTGGGCATGGAAGTGACCGGTACCGGCTACGAGTTCGCCCACGGCGATGACTACGACCGCACCATCAAGGAAATGGGTAACGCCACCCTGCTGTATGACGACGTCACTGGCTTCGAGCTGGAGGAGTTCGTCAAGAAGCTGAACCCCGACCTCGTCGGCTCCGGCATCAAGGAGAAGTACGTGTTCCAGAAGATGGGCATCCCGCTGCGCCAGATGCACTCCTGGGACTACTCCGGTCCGTACCACGGCTACGACGGCTTCGCCATCTTCGCCCGCGACATGGACATGGCGATCTCCAGCCCGACCTTCAAGAACCTCGTCCCGCCCTGGAAGAAGAAGTCCGAGACGGAAGAGCTGAAGAAGGCCGCCTGAGGCGCCGGAAGCAAGCAGGAAACTCCCTCAACCTATGCCCGCATCCACGCATGAGTGGTGCGGGCCAAGGAGATGAAGATGCAAACCGTAGATGAAGTCAAGCCGTGTTACCCGCTGTTCCGTGACGACGACTACAAGGCCTCGATCAAGGCCAAGCAGGATCTCTTCGAAGAGAAGCATCCTGAAGCCAAGATCAAGGAAGTGTTCGAATGGACCACGACCAAGGAATATCAGGACCTCAATTTCAAGCGCGAGGCACTGACCATTGATCCGGCCAAGGCCTGCCAGCCGCTCGGCGCCGTGCTCTGCTCGCTCGGCTTCGAGAAGACCATGCCGTATGTGCATGGCTCCCAGGGCTGTGTTGCCTACTTCCGTTCCTACTTCAACCGTCACTTCAAAGAGCCGATCGCCTGCGTTTCGGATTCAATGACGGAAGATGCAGCCGTTTTCGGCGGCCAGAAGAACATGTTCGACGGCCTCGAAAACTGCAAGGCGATCTACAAGCCGGACATGATCGCTGTCTCCACCACCTGCATGGCCGAGGTGATCGGTGATGACTTGAACGCCTTCATCAACAACACGAAGAAGGAAGGTCACATCCCCCAGGACTACCCGGTCCCCTTCGCCCACACGCCGTCCTTCGTCGGTTCGCACACGACCGGCTGGGACAACATGTTCGAAGGCATCGCCCGCTACTTCACCCTGAACCACATGGAAGGCAAAGTGGTCGGCTCGAACAAGAAGATCAACCTTGTTCCCGGCTTCGAAACCTACCTGGGCAACTTCAAGGTCCTGAAGCGCATGCTGACCGAGATGGGCGTCGATAGCGTCGTCCTGTCCGACCCGACCGAAGTTCTGGATACCCCGGCCGATGGCGAGTACCGCATGTATGCCGGCGGTACCACCCAGGCCGAGATCAAGGACGCGCCGAACGCCATCACCACCATCCTGGTGCAGCCGTGGCAGCTCGACAAGACCAAGAAGCTGGTCGAAAACACCTGGAACCAGTCCGTGCCCAAGCTCAACGTCCCCATGGGCGTCGAGTGGACCGACGAGTTCCTGATGAAGATCTCCGAGCTGACCGGCAAGGAAATCCCCGAGTCCCTGGCCAAGGAACGCGGCCGCCTGGCGGACATGATGTCGGACAGCCACGCCTGGCTGCACGGCAAGAAGTTCGCCCTCTACGGCGATCCGGACTTTGTCATGGGTATGGTCAAGATCCTGCTGGAATGCGGTGCCGAGCCGACGCACGTCGTTAGCCACAACGGCGGCAAGCGCTGGAAGAAGGCCATGGAAGCCATGCTCGCCGAGAACCCCTTCGGCAGCAACGCCACGGTGCACATCGGTGCCGACCTCTGGCATCTGCGCAGCCTGTGCTTCACCGAGAAGCCGGATTTCCTCATCGGCAACAGCTACGGCAAGTACATCCAGCGCGACACCCTGTACAAGGGCGAGAAGTTCGAGGTACCGCTGATCCGCATCGGCTTCCCGATCTTCGACCGTCACCATCTGCACCGGATGACGACCCTGGGCTACGAAGGTGGCATGTACGTGGTGACCACGCTGGTGAATGCCGTGCTCGAACAGCTCGACAAGGAAACCTCCGGCATGGGTACCACTGACTACAACTTCGACCTGGTTCGCTGATCACACTGTAGCGATCACGACGGGAACGGGCGACCGTTCCCGTCGCAACCCTCGAAGGGAAGTCTCATGGCCAACATCATGGTCCGCAAGGACGCCACCGGCGCCTACTCGTTCTACCTGCCCAAGCGGGATCTGGAGGACGCCATCGTCTCGATGGAGTTCGACACGCCCGACAAGTGGGGCGGCGAGATCAAGCTCAACAACGGCGGCGCCTACTACATCGAACCGCAGGCCATTCCTGCGCGCTTTCCCATTTCCCTGCGGGCAAAGCGTCTCGACGCCGCGGAATAAACCGGAACAAGGAGATTCATCATGGCAATGAAGATCGTTCAAGCCGAATGCACCTCATGTGGCGATTGCAAGCCGGTCTGCCCGACCAACTCCATCACTGACAAGGGCGGTATCTACAAGATCAACGCCGAGACCTGCACCGAGTGCGAGGGCGAGCACGACGCGCCCGCCTGCCTCGACGCTTGTCCCGCGGGTGACAGCTGTATCGTGTTCATCTAAGGAGATCGTCATGGCCCAGGCGATGACCCGCGAAGCGGCGCTGCGCGTCGCTCTCGCCGCCCGCGAACTGGACGGCGTGGACCCGCGCGGTTTTGTCACCGCGCTGGCCGACAAGCTCGACCTGCCGCTGACCGAGGCCAAGCTGGCCACGGTCACGGTGGCCGATCTCAAAGTGATTCTGCAGGGCGACGACATCGTCCAGCCGGATATGCCCATGGATAAGCTCAAGCAGGCCACCCGCCTGCTGTGGGGCGAAGGCGTCGCCGGCAGCGATCTGCCGACGGCCGAGGCCTATGCCGAGGGCGACCTGCCCGGCTCCATTCGCGTCGCCTGTGCATCGAACAAGGGCGAACTGCTCGACGGCCATTTCGGCTCCTGCGAGCGCTTCCTTGTCTATCAGGTCTCGCCCACCGGCCTGCGCCTCATAGACCTGCGGCCGACCCTGGCCGCCGATCAGGAGGAAGATCGCAACGTCGCCCGCGCCGCCTTGATCAATGATTGTCAGGTGGTCTATGTGCAATCCATCGGCGGCCCCGCCGTCGCCAAGGTGGTCCGTGCCGGCGTGCATCCGGTAAAAGTCGGCGCTGGCGCAACGGGTAACAATGCGGCGAGAGAGACCCTGGTGCAGTTGCAGCAGGCCCTCAATCATCCGCCGCCGTGGCTGGCCCGCATCATGGGCGTCGAAGCCGGCTCGCTGGCCAAGTTCGCCGCGCTGGAGGAAGACTGATGGACGCCGCCACCGTCGAACGTGTCGCCGGGGCGGTGCTGGCCGCGCCGCCGGTGCTGGCCGACATCGATCTGCAAAATCGCCTGCGCGCCGAGTTCGACGGCCTGCGCGTCGTCGTCTGTAATGACGACGACGTACCGCCGAACATGCCCGCCGCCTTCGAGAATGCGCGTTGCCGGCTCTACTACCTCGACGCCAGCGAACACTGCGTCAAGCTCAGCCGCGACGCGGATTCCGCCAGCGGCATCGTGGTCGGGCTGATCGGTGACGAGTAGTGGCCGCGCCACCGACTGAAGACGTCGGCCCCCTGTCCGCGAAGGGCGATGCCCTTTGTGGCGCTTGCCCTCATGCCGCCACGCTGCTAGCCACGGATCGTTGCGATCCGCACGACGTCTGCATCCGCGCCATGAGCGGCCGGCGCATCGACCGCTTCCTGCGCGCCCATCCCGATCTGGCGCCAGATTATCTCGACGACGATTTCTGGGAGCGCCGCGCCATCGCTGCCCGCTATGCGCCGGTGGATAGCATCAAATCGCTGGCCCATGATAGCGACGAAGTCGTGCGCCGCGTCGTCGCGTCCCGCCTCGGTCCGCGTGAGGCTGCCAGCATGATGCGCGATGCCGACCGCGAAGTGCGCATCACCGTCGCCCACCGCGTCGACCCCGACGATCTCATGCGCATGGCCGGCGATGCCGACTACATGGTGCGCGTGGTCGTCGCCCGTCGCCTCTCCCACGGCAAGCTGCCGCGTCTGGCGCAGGACCCCGAACGCGAGGTGCGCAAGACAGTCGCCCAGCGCCTGCCCGCCTTCGCCCTGGCGCGCCTGCTGGCCGATCCCGAGCCGGAAGTCCGCCGCATCGTCGCCGAGCGCGCCCTGCCGCAGGACGCGGCGATGTTGCTGGAGGACGAAGACTGGCTGGTGCGCCTCGCCGCCGTGCAGCGGGCGCCGCTGGAACAAATTCGTTGTCGTCTCGACGACCCCGAGCCCGATGTGCGCCGCGCCGTGTGGGAACGGCTGCAAGCCGGCGAACCCGTGAAGGAAACCTGAACATGAACGATTGGACCGACCTCTCCCGCCAGGTGGCCGAACTCTGCGTGCGCGTCCCTGCCTCCGCCGGGCCCGCCGCCTTGACCAAAGAGCTGGCCCAGATCGCTCCGCACCTGTCTTTCCGTGAAGTGCTCGCCCGTGGCGGCTGGTATCGCCTGGGCGGCGTCGTCGATGCCGCTGGCAAGCACGTCGCCGACGATCTCGAAAAGTGGGCGGAGACCGAACTCGCCGCCCGCGATGACGACATCGGCGCGCTCTGCGACGACTACGCCGACAGCGGCCTCAAGGCCACGCGCCTGACCGGCAAGACCCATTACCTCGTCGCCGCCACCGGCCCCGGCGCCACCGACTTTTTGCAGATCGAAATCGAGGAATTGCAGGAGATGGTCTGCCATTTCCTCTTCGATCCTGAATCGCCGCCGGGCAGCATCGAGGAACTGGTGGACCCCCGTGGTAACAATGGAAGCGGCGCCGAATGCGCCAGCCGCGCCGTGCCCCTGGGTGCCTCCTTCCTCGCCCTGCGCCGCATCACCGACGTCGCCGACTTCAGCACCCGCATGCGCGCGCAAAAGCCCGAGCCGCAATCCATCCATCGTTTCATCGACGCCTGGGAACAAAGCAGCGCCGGTGCCGCCACGCAGTTTTCCAATCACTGGGTGGTCGCCGTGCGCGAGCACCTAGACCGCTATCGCCAGCCCATCCTCCACGCCACCCCGGTGGCTGCGCTGAACGGCACACCGCCGCGCTTCGAAATCGATTTCGGCGCCCAGGGCCTGGCCCTGCACAATGCCCTCTCGCGCTACGACAAAGCAGCCGGCTACCCAATGGCCTGGTTCTTCCACATGATCACCACCAAGAGCGTGCCCCACGCGGTGGCCACCGCCGTCGCCAACGACGTGCAGGCCGGCTTCCACTACCTGCCGGATCGGGATGCGCAAGTGGTCAAGGACTGGTTGTTCAAGCCTTACGGGTTCTGAGTAGCTAGCGGCTGATCAGCCGATCAGCGCCACTGCCTTGATCTGCGCCCATACCTGCTGGCCCGGTGCCAGGGCTAAGGCATGGGCCGAGCGGCGGGTGAGGCGGGCCAGCAGCGAGGTATTGCCGACGCGCAAGCGCACCAGCGCCAGGGCCGGGTGGTCCTCGCCGGCCTGTTCCACGACGGTGGCGGGCAGCAGGTTCATGATGCTGGCGTCGTCGTGATGGCTATGGGCGATGGAGACGTCACGGGCCAGGATGCGCAGGCGTACGGCATGGCCCACCGGGGCACCGCCATCGCGCACCCATAGCTCGCCGCCGTCGAAGCCGACACGGGCCAGATGCCATTGCGGGTCGCGCTCCAGCACCGTGCCGGCGAAGACCACGCCGGCATCCTCGCCGAGGCGGATCGGCAGGTCGGTGCGGGCCAGGGTTTCCGCCAGCGGCCCCTGCGCCACGGCACGGCCGGCGTCCATGACGACGATGTGATCGGCCAGTCGCGCCACTTCGTCCGGCGCATGACTGACGTAGAACACGGGAATCTCCAGCTCGTCGCGCAGGCGTTCGAGGTAAGGAAGAATTTCATTCTTGCGCGCCAGGTCGAGTGCGGCCAGCGGCTCGTCCATCAGCAGCAGGCGCGGCTCGGTGAGCAGGGCGCGGGCGATGGCGACGCGCTGGCGTTCGCCGCCGGACAGGCGCTCGGGCTTGCGCTCCAGCAGGTGGCCGATGCCGAGCATCTCGATGATGGCGGTGTGCCGGGGAAAGTCGGCGCTGGTGGTACGGCGCATGCCGTAGTCGAGGTTGCCCTGCACCGTCAGGTGGGCGAACAGATTGGCTTCCTGAAACACATAGCCGAGCGGGCGTCGATGGGTGGGCTGGAATGTATCGCCGTCCTGCCAGCATTCGCCATTTACGCTCAAGTGTCCGACGCCGCGCTCCAGCCCGGCGATGCAGCGCAGCAGCGTGGTCTTGCCGCTGCCGGACTGGCCGAACAGTGCGGTGACGCCGCGTCCCGGCAGATCGAGATCGACGTCGAGGGCGAAACCGGGGTAAGCAAGCTTGAAGTGCGCCGCAATACTCATTTGCGCCGCCCCGTCGGGTTCAGCGTGTACAGCGCCAGCAGCACGAGGAAGCTGAACACCACCATGCCGCCGGCCAGCCAATGGGCCTGCCCGTATTCCAGCGCCTCGACGTGGTCGTAGATCTGCACCGAGACGACGCGGGTCTTGTCCGGGATGTTGCCGCCGATCATCAGCACCACGCCGAATTCGCCGACGGTGTGGGCGAAGCCGAGGATCGCGGCGGTGAGGAAGCCGGGCTTGGCCAGCGGCACGGCGACCGTGAAGAATGCATCCAGCGGCGAGGCGCGCAGCGTCGCCGCCGCTTCCATGGGTTTGTCGCCCATGGCCTCGAAGGCGTTCTGGATCGGCTGCACGACGAAGGGCATGGAGTAGAACACCGAAGCGACGACCAGACCGCCGAACGTGAAGGGCAGCAGGCCGATGCCGGCCCATAGTGTGAATTGGCCGATCACGCCGTTCGGCCCCATCAGCAGCAGCAAATAGAAGCCGAGCACCGTCGGCGGCAGCACGATGGGCAGGGCCACCACAGCGCCCACCGGGCCCTTCCACCAGGAGCGCGTGCGCGCCAGCCACCAGGCGATGGGCGTGCCGATCAGCAGCAGCAGCAGGGTGACGACCGTGGCGAGCTTGAAGGTGAGCCAGACGGCGCCGAGGTCGGAAGCGAGGTTGACTGAACTGAGCATGAGCCGAATGCTAGCGCGATACGAAGGTTCTCAGTGCCGCGAAAACAGGTCGCGCAGTTTGCACAGCGTGGTGGTGACGTCGAAGCGCGTATCGGGCAGGGCCTCGCCAGCGAGGATTTTTTCCAGCGCCGCTGTCGGATCGGTTTCGCCGGTCAGCAGCACTTGCGCGCCGCGCTTTTGCATGTGGCGGATGAAGCCATCGCCGGCACTGCCGGCGACGACGATCTCGACGCCATCGAGCGGATGCGGCCCGCTGTCGTCGAAGTGGTGCAGCACCTGTTCCTTCTCCAGAGCGATGCGCTGCGCATCCGGCAGCGGCTGGCCTGGCATGCAGTCGTAGATCAGCCACTCGCGGCACTGGCCGGCATGGCCGGAAACGCTGGCGTACTGCTTGGTGGGGATGGCGATTTTCATGATGGAAATCCGACAAGGGAATGGCGAAACAATAGCCCTAGCCATTCCCGTACCTGCTCAGATCCTTTCAGACTTCGTAGCCGAAGGACTTGATCACCGCCTTGGCCTTGTCGCCCTTGAGGAACTTGAGCCAGGCCTCGGCGGCGGGCTTGCCCTTGCCCTTGTCGAGGATCACTGCGTCCTGCTTGATCGGCTGGTGCAGATTGGCCGGCACGATCCAGGCCGAGCCTTCGCCGATCTTGCCGTCCTTCATCACCTGCGAGAGGGCGACGAAGCCGATCAGGGCATTGCCCGTGGCGATGAACTGGTGGGCCTGAGCGATGTTCTCGGCCTGGACGAACTTGGGCTGGATGGCGTCGAGCAGCTTGAGCGCGGTCAGGGCTTCGACGGCGGCGGCGCCGTATGGCGCCAGCTTGGGGTTGGCGATGGAGACATGATCGAAGCCGCCCTTCTTCAGCACCTCGCCCTTGTCGTCCACCACGGCGGGCTTGGCCGACCACAGCACGAGGCGGCCGGTGGCGTAGGTGAAGCGCGTACCGGCGACGGCAGCACCTTCCTTCTCCAGCTTGGCCGGCGTCGTGTCGTCGGCGGCGAGCAGCACCTCGAAAGGTGCGCCGTTCTTGATCTGGGCGTAGAACTTGCCGGTGGCGCCAAAGACCAGCTGGGCCTTGTGGCCGGTGGCCTTCTCGAAATCGGCAGCGATAAGTTTGGCCGGCGCGGTGAAGTTGGCGGCGACGGCGATCTGTACTTCGTCGGCGTGGGCGGCGGTGGTGAAGAGGAGTGCAATGAGGGCAAGGGGCTGGATGCGGCGCGACATGGATGTCCTTTCAGTCGAGGGAGGCGAGGATAACGCTGGATGCCTTGAACAGGGCTACCACAGGCATGCCCAGTTCGAGGCCGAGATGGGCCACGCTGTCGTGGGTGATGACGGCGGTGACGGTCTTGCCGCTGGGCAATGCAACGCTGATTTCGGCATTCACCGGACCTTCGTGGATGCAACTGACTTCACCGCACAACTGGTTGCGGGCACTGCTGCGCGGTGCCGGGTCGGCCATCAGGATCACGGACGATGACTTGACCAGCGCCAGCACTTCCGTGCCCAGGCCCAGTTGCATGGATTCGGCGCTTTCGCGGGTGACGTTGGCGACGATCTCGTGTTCCTCGTCGATTTTCAGGCGCACTTCGACGCTGACGGCGCCTTGCTGCAAGCCGCTGATGCGACCGGCGAACTGGTTGCGGGCACTGGTTTTCATGGACATTCTCCTGAGCAGGGACTGGATTTGGCGGACATCGGCAGAGCCGCCGATCTCGGTGAGACGATCGAGCATGGCCTGGTGCTCGCGCTCGACGGCGCGGAACATGGCGACCATCTGCCGGCCATGCTCGGTGAGCTTGCTGCCGCCGCCGTGATGACCGCCGACGCTGCGCGAGACCAGCGGCGCATCGGCCATGTTATTGAGGGCATCGATGGCATCCCAGGCCGCCTTGTAGGACATGGGCACTGCCTTCGCCGCCTGCGAGATCGAGCCGTGCGTGGCTATGGCTTCGAGCAGGCGCACCCGCTGGTCGCCGAGGAAGGCACCGGCGGCGGTGTCGAGGGTGAGGCGACCCTGGAGGGCAGCGGTCATTTGTATCCTTTCGTATATAGCGGGTGGCAGCTTTGTAGCGCTTGCGACAAACAAAAGCCGGTTTCGCTATTTACGGATGGATACAGCGAGAAGCGTGCCTACAACGTAGGTCTGCTTGCATGCGTGGTCGATATGTCTATTTTCCTGGCAATTCCGCTACATTGCCGCCTTGGTCAGGGGCAATGCAATTAGGAAATCGATATGTCGCTAAGCTATGTCATCTGGGGCGTACTGGCGCTGGGCGCCCTGCTGGTCATCGGCCTCGCCGTGCGCGCCGAACGCCGCCGCTTCGTTGCGCGCGGCAAGGCTGGCGCCTGGCTGTGGGTGCGGCTGGCCAGCCTGCCCATCGCCATGCTCGCCGCCGGGGCCGTGATACTGCTCGCCCGCGCCGTCAGCGGCCCGGAAGCGCTGGCAGCCTTCTACCTGCTGATGTTCTCGCTGGGGCCGCTCATCTATTTCGGTCTGCTCTGGCTCGCCGGCCGCATGGCGACACCCGCCCTGAGCGCTAGTGAATCGGCGGCGATAGGCGGCAGCGGTCTGCTGATCGTGATTCTCCCGGCGCTGCTGGCCAGCATGGCATCGCCCTGGGTGTATCAACTGGGGCAAGGCGCGCAACAGGCACAGCGCAGCCTGGCAACCGAAACGCCCCTTGCCCACCGCATCCAGAATCGCCAGCGCTTTCTGCTGCCGGATATCGGCGAAGTGCTGACCGAACATTGGCAGGCGCCGCCCGGCGTCAAGGTCGAGCGCATCGAATGGGAACTGGGCGGCCAGTATCTACAGACTGGCGACAGCACCGGCAGCATCCTGTGCCGGGACGGTGAGGATTTCCACGTCTTCCGCCTCGCTGCCGGGCCTGCTCCGCGCTGGCGTATGTATTGGCGCGATGCGGCGGATAGCCTGCATCGTTCCGACTGGACGTCGACGCCACCGGAAGCGACGACGCATGCATCGACATTGACCCCGGTCTGGACGCAGGACGGCGTTGCGTTTCCGGTCCGCATCCCGCGCAACTTCGTGACTGTCGAACGGCGCTGGGCCACGGGCAGGGTGCAGCAGTCCGACGCGCTGACTGGCCAAGCGCTCCCCTCCTCGACCGATACCTGTCTGCCGCCGACGTACCGCAACTCCGATGCGGAATCGGTAGTGACGAGCCTGGGCATCCGCATGTGGCTGGCCGGCACTCAACGCATCGGGCTTGCCACGTTCAGCCGGTCGTCAGAGTGAGTGCCTATTCCTGCTGGCTGAAGCGCTCCGCTCCCGTATAGATCAGGTAGCTGCGGTTACGCGCCCGGCCGATAAGCGTGAGGCCGAGGCGCTGGGCGATCTCCCAAGCCATCTGGGTAATGCCGGAGCGGGAGACGAGGAAGGGGATGCCCATCTGCGCGGCCTTGATCACCATCTCGGAGGTGAGGCGGCCCGTGCTGTGGAAAATCTTGTCGCCGCCATCTTCGCCATCCAGCCACATGCGGCCGGCGATGGCGTCCACGGCGTTGTGGCGGCCGACGTCTTCGATGAAGTAGAGCAGTTGCTGGTGGTGGTCGTTGCGGGCCAGCGCACAGCCATGCACCGAGCCGGCCTGGCGATAGACGCACTGGCGCTCGCGTACCGTGTCGATCAGCCAGTGCAGGCGGGCGGCGGTGAGGCGTGTGTCGGCCGGGAGTTGCAGCGGGGCGATATCGTCCATCGCATCGCCGAACATGGTGCCCTGTCCGCAGCCGCTGGTGACGGTGCGGCGCTCGAGCCGTTCCGTCACCGGGCCGCCGCCCTTGCGCGTGGTGACAGCCACCGCATTCACTTCCCAATCCACTTGCACGGCGAGTATGCCATCGAGATCGGCGATCAATTGCTGATTGCGCAGATAGCCGAGCGTCAGCGCCTCGGGGTCGCTGCCCAGGGTCATCAGCGTGACCACCTCGCGCTTGTCCACGTAGATCGTCAGCGGATGCTCGCAGGGAATGGCGACGGGCACGGCCTCGCCGTCGGCGTTGATGGCCGTGATGGCGAAGGTCGGCGGCCGGCCGGCGTGGGAGAGAACGAGGTGACGCTCGGGAGCATTCATTGCCCAGCCTCCACTTTCACCGCGCAATACTTGAACTCGGGAATCTTGCCGTAAGGATCGATGGCCGGATTGGTCAGTAGATTGGCCGCCGCCTCGACGTAGCAGAAGGGCATGAACACGGTACGGCGCGGCAGGCCGGCATCGGGGCGCACGGTGGCGACGAGTTCGCCGCGCCGGGTGCATAAACGCACAAATGTGGCCGTCTCCTCCACGGTTGGCTTTGCACAGCCAACCGGCTGCGCGGGCGTGGAGCAGTGCTCCACGAAACCCCCGCTACGCCCAGCGCCGACTTTCAGCGTGGCAATGTCTTCGGGATGCACGTTGACGTAGGGCGCCGGCTCCAGCGCATCGAGCACGGCGGCGCGCCGCGTCATGCTGCCCGTGTGCCAGTGTTCGAGCTGGCGGCCGGTGATCAGCACCCAGGGGTAGTCGGCATCCGGCGTCTCGGCGGCGGCGCGGAAGGCGACCGGAAAGATGCGGCCGCGCCCGTCGGTAGTCGGGAAGCGTTCGCCAAAGATCACCGGCTGGCCAGGATCGTTTTCGCTGGCGCAGGGGTAGGTGACGGCATCCTCCGCTTCCAGTCGCTGCCAGGAAATGCCGGCGATGCTGGGCATGGCGCGGCGCATTTCCTCGAACACCGGGGCCGGGTCGTCGTAGCGCCAGTCGAGGCCGAGGCGGCGGGCGAGTTGCTCGATGATCCACAAGTCCTGCCGCGCCTGGCCCGGCGGATCGATGGCGGCACGGCCGAGTTGCACCGTGCGGTCGGTGTTGGTGAAGCTGCCGGTCTTCTCGGCGAAGGCCGAGGCGGGCAGGATCACGTCGGCCAGCGCGGCGGTCTCGGTGAGGAAGATGTCCTGCAAGACGAGGTGATCGAGGCTGGCCAGCGCGGCGCGGGCATGGTTCAGGTCGGGGTCGGACATGGCCGGGTTTTCGCCCATCACGTACATGCCGCGTATCTCGCCGCGCGCTGCGGCGTCGAGGATTTCGGTCACGGTGAGGCCCGGTGTCGTCGGCAGCTTGGCGCCCCACAGGTCGGCGAAACGTGTGCGTACGGTCGTATCGGCGACGCGCTGGTAGTCTGGCAGCATCATCGGGATCAGACCCGCATCGGAGGCGCCCTGCACATTGTTCTGGCCGCGCAGCGGATGCAGGCCGGCACCGGGGCGGCCGATCTGGCCGGTGAGCAGGGCCATGGCGATGAGGCCACGGACGTTGTCGGTGCCGTGGGTGTGTTGCGAGACGCCCATGCCCCAGAAGATCAGCGCGGCCTCGGCAGAGGCGTAATCGCGGGCGACGGCGCGCAGGGTCGCGGCCGGCACACCGACGGTGCCCTCGACGAGTTCCGGCGCGTAGGCGCGCAGGTTCTCGCGGAAGGCCTCGTCGTAGCCGTCCACGCGGGCGGCGACGAAAGCTTCATTGACCAGGCCCTCGAAGACGATAACGTGCAGCAGGCTGTTGATCAGCAGCACATCGGTGTCGGGCGCGAACTGGACGACGTGGCTGGCGTCCCTGGCCAGTTCTGTAACGCGGGGGTCCATCAGGATCAGCTTGGCCGGCTTGTGCGCGCGGCGTGCCGCGTTGCGGATGAAGCTGGCCGCTACCGGATGGTTGGCCGGCGGGTTGGCGCCGATGACGATGATCACGTCGGCATGATCCACATCGCGCACCGGGTTCGACACGGCGCCGGAACCGACACCTTCGAGCAGGGCTGCCACCGAGGAGGCGTGGCATAGACGCGTGCAGTGGTCTACGTTGTTGGTGCCGAAGCCCCGGCGCACCAGTTTCTGGAACAGGTAGGCCTCTTCGTTGCTGCCCTTGGCCGAGCCGAAGCCGGCGAGGGCCGATGGGCCGGATGGTCCCTCGGTGCCCTTGATCGCGCACAGGCCATCGGCGGCAAGGTCCAGCGCCTCTTCCCAGGTGGCTTCGCGGAATTGTTCGCGCCAGTCGGCGGAAGTGCCGGCGAGCGTGGCGTCCTTCTTCACGCCCTCGCGACGGATCAGCGGCGTGGTGAGGCGACCGGGGTGGCGCGGATAGTCGTAGCCGTAACGGCCCTTTACGCAGAGCCGGCCGGCATTGGCCGGGCCGTCACGGCCATCGGCCTTGACGATGATGTTGTCGGTGATGCCGTAGCTGACCTGACAGCCGACGCCGCAATAGGGGCACAGGGAGTGGACGGTCTTCTCGGGTGCAACGTCGACTTTGGAACGCAAGGCGCCGGTCGGGCAGGCTGCGACGCATTCACCGCAGGCGACGCAGGAACTCTTGCCCAGCGGCACGCCGGCGTCGAAGACGATCTCGCCGCGTGCCGACAGGCCGATCACATCGTTGCCCTGCACGTCGCGGCAGGCGGTGACGCAGCGGGTGCAGACGATGCAGGCATTGCGGTCGAAACGGATGGCGGGGTGGCTGTCGTCGACTTCAAAAGTCGGCGCTGACGGAACGGCGACCGCCTTGGTTTCCCTCGCCCAATGCGCCAGCTCACCCTGCGCGCTCGGCGCTTCCGCCAGCAGCATTTCGATCACGCCGCGCCGTGCGTTCTCGGCGCGGGGACTGTTCGTCGTCACCTGCAAGCCATCGGTCGGCATGCGGCAGCAGGATGGCGCCAGTGCTCGCTCGCCCTTGATCTCCACCACGCAGGCGCGGCAGTTGCCGGGGGAGCCGAGGCCCTCCTTGTGGCACAGGTGGGGTAGCGCGATGTCGTGACGCTGCGCCACGGCGAGGATGGATTCGCCGTCCTCGGCAATGACCTCGCGGCCGTCGAGACTGAAGCGGATCATGACTGCACCTCGCTGGGGAAATGCTTCAGCACCGAGAGCGCCGGATTGGGCGCCGCCTGCCCAAGACCGCAGATGGAGCCGTCGCGCATCAACTGGCCGAGGGCGATGAGCTTGTCGCCGTTCCATGCTGTCTCGCGCATCAGCGCTGCCGCCTGCTTCGTGCCGGCTCGGCAGGGCGTGCATTGGCCGCAGGATTCGTGGGCGAAGAAGTCCATGGCGTTCTGCGCCAGCTCGCGGGCCTTGTCCTGCTGCGAGAAGACCACGATGGCGGCGGAACCGATGAAGCAGTCGTGGGCTTGCAGGGTGTCGAAATCCAGTGGTACATCCGCAAGGCTCGCCGGCAACATGCCGCCGGAGGCGCCACCGGGAAAGTAACCGTACAACGCGTGTCCCGGTGCCATGCCGCCGCAGTATTCGGCGATCAGTTCGTTCAGCGTGATGCCGGCCGGCGCCAGATGCACGCCGGGTTTGGCGACGCGGCCGCTGACGGAAAAGGAACGCAAGCCTTTGCGCCCGTGGCGTCCTTGCGATGCGAACCAGAAACCGCCGAGGCGCAGGATTTCCGGCACCCAGTGCAGGGTTTCCATGTTGTGTTCCAGGGTCGGGCGCCCGAACAGGCCGACCTCGGCGACGTAGGGCGGGCGCAGGCGTGGCATGCCGCGTTTTCCCTCCAGCGATTCGATCATCGCCGACTCCTCGCCGCAGATGTAGGCGCCGGCGCCGCGACGCAGTTCGATGGCGGGCGCGGCCGGATAGTGGGCGCGCAGTGCGGCGAGTTCTTCCTGCAACAGCACACGGCAGCCGGCGTATTCGTCGCGCAGGTAGATCCAGATTTTTTCGATGCCGACGGTCCAGGCAGCGATCAGTGCACCTTCGAGGAAGGCATGGGGTTCGCGTTCGAGGTAGTGGCGATCCTTGAAGGTGCCGGGCTCGCCTTCGTCGATGTTGATGGCGAGGTAACGCGGTCCCGGCTGGGTGGCCACGGTGCGCCATTTGCGGCCGACCGGGAAGCCGGCACCGCCGAGACCGCGCAGGCCGGAGCCTTCGAGTTCGGCGATGATGTCCTCGGCCTGGCGCTCGCCTCGCAGGCACTGCTCGTAGATCGCGTAGCCGCCATTGGCGCGGTAGGCGGCGAGGCGGCGGGCGACGGGCAGCGTGGCCGCCGTATCGCCAGCGCCGACTTTTTGTGCGACGAGTTCAGGCGTCGCTTGCGCCACCGGATTCTGGCCGACGACGACGACCGGTGCCGCATCGCAGCGGCCGACGCAGGGCACGTGCTGCACCCGCACGTCCGGGCCGAGGCTCGTCGCCAGTTGCTGCGCCAGTTCGACGGCGCCATGCATGGCGCAGGCCAGGGATTCGCAGACGCGCACCGTCAGTGTCGGCGGCGCCGCGTCGCCCGTCTTCACGATCTCGAAGTGGTGATAGAAGCTCGCCACTTCGGCGACCTCGGCCAGGCCGATCTTCAGTTCGGCGGCGAGGGCGGCGAGTAGTGGCTCGGGCAGATGACCCCGGTCATCCTGGATCGCATGCAGGTATTCGATCAGGCGGTCGCGTTGAAGTACGACCTCGCCGAGCAGGGCACGTAACTCGGCGCGGGCGGCGGGGTCGGTGGTATTGCGGGAGCGGCGGGCGTGTTTCATGGGCGTGACGCTAGCCCCATTGCCCGCCGCAGGGAAGCGGGAAGTTCCGAAGGCCTATTCGGTTTTGGCGAATGCGACTAAACCCTGCGGGAGACAGGCTGTGATGTCGTCGGAGTTACGGACAGGTCGTGCCATTGGTGAATCCGATGGAGCCGCTGGCCGTCACGCCGTTACAGGCGCCGCTGCCGCGCACGTTTCCGGTCGATCCGGCGTTGATGGTGGTGGCGCCTGCCACCCACGCCATGTTGTTGGTCGTGCCGCCCGAGGCGATCAGTGTGTTACCGCTGACCGTGACAGTGTTGGTTCCGATGTTAGCGGCGAGAGCCGTCATGGTGGTCGCGGCGCCGCTGCCGGTGGCCGTGAGGGTATTGCCGCTCACCAGAATATTGGCGTTTGTGCCGCCAAGGCCCAAGGCAACCGCTGCGTTGGCACCGCTTTGGCTGACGGTGATCGTGTTGTTGCGGACGGTGATGTTGCCGGCGCCCGTATCGAGATGGACGGCGCGGCCACCGCTGCCATTGTTGTAGATGCCGGTGATGGTCATGCCTTCGAGCGTGGCGTTGTTGGCCAGCCGGATCGTCGCCGTGCCGGTGATGTTGGTGCCGGTAACGGTGGCAGACGTGGTCAGGACGGCCTCACGGCCCGAAGCGGTGCGCACAGTCGTGCTTCCTGCCTTCAGTATCTTGCCGTTATCCACCACAACTTCATTGCCACCGCTGACATTGAAGGCACCAGAAAGCACGATGGTCGAATTGTTGGCGGCGCCGGCCACGGCGGTATCGAGGTCGTTGCCGGCGGTCGTGGCGCTCGACAGTACGGTGATCGTTTGGCCGCTGGCGGTGGCCGTGGCGGTTTCCACCAGCGTCGAGGATGTCCTGGCCTGGGTGACGATATCCACGTCGCGGACCACCGGCGCGGTCATGCGTCGCTCCTGCATCGAAAGGCGGGTTGCTCGGCCTTCGGTTTTGCCGAGGGGGATGCGCAGGCGCAGGGAGACAAAGCTCTGGCTGCCGCGTGCGTTGTCGTGCTGGGTTTCGGCGCCGAGAAACAGTCCCGTGCCCTGGCCGAGCCAAGGCAGTTCGTCGAGGGTGAATTCCGCGCGCAGGCGCGGGCCTTGCACCGTCACGCCGGCGTCGGCGAAGTGATAGCCGCCCACGTAGAGCCGCAGCTGTCTGGCGGCCTCGCTGTCGAACAATGGCGCGCGCCAGCCGATCTCGGCGTCGAAGCCCTTGAGGGCTCGCTCCTCACGGAATGCGGTGGTCACTTGCACGGTGGTGCCGGATAGGGCGGCAGTGTTCTCGGGGGCAAGCGCATGGGCGCGCGTACCGATGGGCAGGTAGCCGTTGGCGCGGAAATCCCAGTCGCGGCCGAGCGCTTCGGCGCCGAGGGTGGTCTGGTGGAAGTAGTTGCCGTTGTTGGTCCGGCGTCGGTCGAGATAGCCGTAGACGCCAAGGTTCCAGCCGCTCTCTTGCATGCGCCGCCAGCCAAGGCCGAGATTGCCTTCGAGGTTGCCGTGATCGGCGACGCGCATGCGCAGGTTGGCGAAGACGAGGGAGCGTGCGTCCTGCCTTAGTGGCAGGAACAGGTCGGCTTCGCCCAGGGTGCGCTTGCTGCCGGGCTTGGCCTCGATGTCGATGTGCGCGCCCCATTTCTCGCCCGCTGCACCGGACTGCCCATGGGCCTGAGCAGCGAGGAGGCACAGGAATGCAAAGGCGATTTTTGGCGAAAGCGGATTGGACATTGGAATAAGCGGTCTTGAAAAATGGGTAATGCTATACGCGTGCGGGATGATCTTCAACCATCCAGGTCTTGGCGTAGTTCAAATGGACTAGCTGAATTGCATGCCGTCGATGACCGAATGCAAGGGGTTCCGAAGACCTATTCGGTTTTCTCGAACGCCGTCAGGTTCTCGGCCTCGGCGATCACGGCCACCACCATCGGCGGGCGTGGCTCGCGGGCCAGGGTGACGAGGCCGGTGGCCCAGTCCAGCGCCGGTTCCACCAGATTGATGGCGACCACGCCGGCGGGCAGGCCGACCTGCTCCAGCACGCTGCGCGGCACGATGGAGGACCAGTGGCCGCTGCCGACGTGGGCGAGGATGCTGAGGATGGAATTGGTCTCCAGGCTCGCCGTGCCGCCAGTCCCACGGGGATTTCCTTCGGTCACGCCGACTTTTGCGAACACGGCGTCGATGGTCTTGCGGTTCTGCATGTCCGGCGTCAGCAGGCACAGCGGTACTGTCGCCGCTTCGCGCCAGCTCACCGCATCGCGGCCGGCGAAGGCGCCCTCGGCGCTGGTGAGCAGCACATGGCGTTCGCGCCAGACGGGGATCACGCTGAAGAGCGGATCGGTGACGGACTCGACATAGACGATGCCCGCGTCCAGCTCGAAGCGGCGCAGGCGGTCGAGGATCTCGTCGGTGGACAGCGACAGCACCTCCGCCGTGGCCAGCGGATGGCGACGGGCGAAGGGCGCGGTCAGCGAGGCGACGACGGTGAGTGCCGTCGGGATCGCGCCAAGGCGCAGGCGGCCGGTGAGGCCCTGGCGCAGCTGGGCGAGTTCCTGTTTGAGTCCTTCGGCGCTGGCGGCGACGCGCTGGGCGTAATCGACGACACGCTGGCCCTCGGGGGTGAGGCCGGCGAACTGTTGGCCGCGCTCGACGATGGCGACGCCAAGTTCGCTTTCCAGATCGCGGATCGCCGCCGACAGGGTCGAGGGCGAGACATGGCAGGCGGCAGCAGCGCGGCCGAAATGCTTCTCCCGGGCGAGGGCGACCAGGTAGAGATATTTGCGGGCGATCATCCCCGGCGAGAGGCTTATTTGGACAGGGTGACTTCGCCGTCCGCCACGTAGCCCGCTGCACGCAGGCGCTGGAAGTAGGCGACGTCGTTCTTGAAGTCGAGGGTCACATCCACCTTGTCCGTCACCTTCTCGGTGGCGCCCTGTAGCCGCAGTCTGTGCGTGCCGGCGTCGAGCATGTAGCCCATGCGGTCGCCGAAATCTTCCTTGACGTCGATGATGATGTCCTTGCGCGGCTTCGACAGTTCGGGACGGAAGACGCCGAACTGCTTGCCGTTCACCCACAGCACGACGCGGAACTTGGTGCCCTTGGGCGGCTGCGGGCCGACGGCGTCGCTCAGGCAGAGCACCGCAAACATGGGCTTGCGGTAGTCGAGCTTGCTGACGGGCGGTGGCGGGGTCTTGTCGCGGTCGACCTCGACGTCGTAGAAGGCAATCGAGCCCGGCTGCTTGCCGGCGCAGAGATCGGCAGCGGTGGCTGCGGAGCTTGCACACAGGGCGATCAGGAAGGCAATGGCGGCGCGGCTGGATTTCATGGGCATCCCCTCGGTGAGTGTCGGGGGATTATTGACGCGGCGTCTGCCTTGCGCAAGTGCGACGGTGTGACGCGCCTACTCCTCCGGCCCGAAGCACACCTTGAAGTCGCTGCATTCGCGGCAGCTCGGCGATTTGCAGATCAACACTTCGGCGGCTTCGCAGAGCTGGCGGTAGAAGAATTTCTTCCATTTCATGTCGCCGACGTTCTTTGCCTTCAGCGCGGTGTAGCGCGTCTGCATCAGCGTGTTGAGTTCCTTGCGGCTGGGCAGGCCGAGGTCCTGCCAGAGGTGGTTGTCGGCCATGCTGGCGGTGGCGACGGCGCAGGCCAGCCAGCGCGAATCCGGGCCGGGCTGGCTTTCGTGGGCCAGCAACAGGGCAACCAGATCGTCGAACTCGCCCATCGTTGGGCGCGGCTGGGCATCGGCTTCCTCGCGCCAGCGGTGGAGCAGGGGGCGCAGGGCCCAGGCGCTGGGGAAATAGTCGGCCAGCAGGTCGTCCAGCTCTGCCGCCGCCAGCCCGGCGATGGGGGCCGCCCACGGCCCGCGCCGGCCCGGCGCCAGGGCCATGGTGCCGGCGAGCGCCTGGGTTTCCGGCAGATGCGGGGCACGGGCAAAGGCCATCAGGTGGGGAGTCAGCTCCATCGCGTTCATGCCCGGCAGGGATGCACGAACGGTGCCATGGGAAAACGGGGGGATTTTGTCGAGTTTGTGACAAATTGCCGTCTCATCAGCGCCGACTTTTTGCCGATCCGACTTTCCTGTGGCGTATTTCTCTCGATAGCTCTCTGTCGGCGGGTCTTTTCCTTACAATGCAGTTTGTTTGCATATCCGGTACGGATGAGGAGTCCCGCGCATGAGCATCAGCCTTGACAAGACGACCCGCTTTCTCGTTGTCGATGATTTTGAATCGATGCGCAAGCTGGTCATCAAGAACCTGAACTCCATGGGTTACATGAACGTCGTGCAGGCAGGCAACGGTCAGGAGGCCCTGCGCATGCTCGAACAGAACCCGACCATTGCGGTGGTCATCACCGACTGGAACATGCCGGTGATGTCGGGCATCGAGCTGCTGCGCACCATCCGCGCCCACGACAAGTTCAAGGGCCTGCCGGTGCTGATGATCACCGCCGAGATCGCCCGCCACGAAGTGCAGGAGGCCGCCGAGGCCGGCGTTTCCGATTTCCTGGTCAAGCCCTTCACCGTCGGCGGCTTGCAGGCCAAGCTGAACCGGATGATGGATAACCTGAAGCGGGGTATCGTCGCCGGACTCAAGCTCCAATTGCCGCCGGGTTCCCCCGCTGCTCCTGCCGCATCCGCCGCACCCGCAACACCTGTCGCCGAGCCGGTGGCCGAGGCGCTGACCTACGAGCCGCCGATGCTCTCGGGCGAGGCGCCAACGCGCAAGCTGCCGCGTCAGACCGACTTCCGCAACGAGCCACCGGCCCTGGAGATCACTGCCGATCTGGAAGCGCGCATGACCAAGCGCGCCAACATCCTGGTGGTGGATGACGTGCCGGCCAACATCGACGTGCTGGTCGGCTTCCTTCAGGACGACTACAAGGTTCGCGCCGTGACCAGCGGCGCGGCGGCGCTCAAGAGCATGGCGGCGGGCACCAACCTGCCGGACCTGATCCTGCTCGACGTGATGATGCCGGAGATGGACGGCTTCGAGGTCTGCCGCCGGCTGAAGGCCAATCCGGCGACTGCCGGCATCCCGGTGATCTTCCTCACCGCCGTGGACGACGCCATGAACGTGGTGCAGGGTCTGGAGCTGGGCGCCGTGGACTACCTGACCAAGCCGGCCAATCCCACGGTGCTTTCGGTACGGGTGCGCAACCATCTGACGCGCAGCCAGGCCTTCGCCGAATTGCAGAAGCAGAACCAGGTCATGGCCGAGAACATGCGCCTGCGCGAGGACGTCGAGCGA
The DNA here is from genome assembly GCA_030824275.1 of Rhodocyclaceae bacterium. GTDB lineage: Bacteria > Pseudomonadota > Gammaproteobacteria > Burkholderiales > Rhodocyclaceae > JAVBXY01. The sequence goes on from JAVBXY010000009.1 coordinate 144,749, forward strand.
ATGACGGCCCACGACCTGAAGAATCCCATCGGCGGCATCATCAACTTCACCGACATGCTGCTCGGTGACGAATCCATGTCCGAGGATCGCAAGGAGATGTTGCAGGCCATCGGCGACTCGGCGCACAGCTTGTTGCACATGGTCAATCTGTCCCTCGACCTGTTCAAGATCGAGCAGGGCCTGTACGAGTTGCAACCCTCGCAGATCGACCTCGTGCAGGTCGTCCGTCAGGTGCTGACCGAGAAGAACCAGGAGATCGCCGCCAAGCGGCTGATGGTCACCAACAGCCTGCGCGGCACCAACCTGCAACAGGGCGACCCGCCGGTCTTCCATGTGCTGGGCGACGAGCTGCTGTGCTATTCGATGTTCGGCAACGTGATCAAGAACGCAGTGGAGGCGGCGCCGAACGAGGGCCGCCTGAGCATCGTCTACACCGTCGGCGAGGATGGGCGCGGCACCATCGCCATCACCAATACCGGCGCCGTGCCCAAGGACGTGCGCGGCTCCTTCTTCGAGAAGTACGTCACTGCCGGCAAGAAGGGCGGCACCGGCCTGGGCACCTATTCGGCACGCCTGCTGGCACGGGTCCAGCACGGCAACATCCGCATGCAGGCCGACGACGAGAAGAACGAAACCACCGTTACCGTCACCCTGCCACTGGACGCCTGAGGCAGCTTCTGATGCGTTTCTAAAGGGAACGCATCAGTTCCTTCAAGGCCGTCTCGGCGTCCTCGAACTCGTAGGCTGCGACGGCCTTGGCGACCTCGCGTAGCCCCGCTGACAGGGCCGTGCCATGGGTCAGCGTCGCCAGTTCCTGCACTGTGTCCGCTGATTCGGTATCGATGTCGGCCAGTTGCAGGGCCAGTCGATCTAAGAGCGGCTTCACCTTGTCCATGTCCAGTGCCACTGCCGGCGTCTCGGTGGTGTGCTCCTCGTCGAGGGAAGCTAGCCCGGCGAGCACCAGCGCGAGTTCGCCCAGGGTCTTGTCGAGCAGGGACTGGATGACTTCCGGTGAGCGGGATTCCTTGCAGGCGAGTTCGAGTTCCGCCGCAGCGGCCTGAACCCGCGTCGCGCCGACGTTGCCGGCGGTGCCGCGCAAGCTGTGGGCGCAGCGCATGGCGGCGGTCGAGTCGGCATCCTTTTGCGCGGCGGCGAAGAGAGCGGCGAAATTGCCCTGGCTGCCGCGGAATTTCAGCAGCAGCCGCTTGTAGAGCCGGGGATTGTGCATGGTCATGCTCATCCCTGCGGCCATGTCGAGACCGGGCAGCGCCGGCAGGCGGGCATCGGCAGGCGCCGGTTCGGTACCGGACGTGGCGGCCGGCAATGGCATGGCCGCGCGTTCACGGGCCTGCGGCACGAACCAGCGAGCCAGGGTGGCGAACATCTGATCGACGTCGAGGGGCTTGGCGATGTGGTCGTTCATGCCGGCTTCGATCACCTTCTCCTTGTCGCCCGTCATCGCGTTCGCCGTCATCGCCACGATGGGCATGTCCTTGAAGGCGGGGTTCTGGCGCAGCAGTTGCGTCGCCGTGTAGCCGTCCATGACCGGCATCTGGCAATCCATCAGGATGCCGTCGAAGGCGGCATCGCGAGCCAGAAGGTCGAGCGCCTGCTGGCCGTCGCCGGCCAGCACCACCTCGACGCCGGCATTGCGCAGCAGGTCCACCACCAGTTCCTGGTTCAGTTCGTTGTCCTCCACCAGCAGCACGCGGGCCCCGGTGAGCTGGAGCATGATGCCGGCCAGTTGGCTCGACTTGTCCTGGCTGCGCCGCGCCGCCGCCATTTCCGCCGGCATGCCCATGCCCAGCGCCATGCCGATGGTTTCCAGCGCGGTCGAGCTGGCCACGGGCTTGGTCAGCACCGCCTTGATGGCGGCGCGTAGTTCGGCGGGCAGCGCGGCGAGGTTGTCTTGACCGTAAGCGGTGACCATGACGATCGCCGGCAGGGGAAAGTCGGCCTTGAGCAGACGGCGCACGCATTCGACGCCATCCATCACCGGCATGCGCCAGTCCATCAGCACCAGCTCGTAGGGCCGTGCTTGCTGCACCGCCAGGGTGATCGAGTCGAGCGCCTGCTGCCCGTTCGACGCGCTATCGACATCAAAGCCGAAGTTGTGGGCCAGGGTGGCGAGGATTTCCCGTGCCACCGCGTTGTCGTCCACCACCAGCACGCGGCGTCCCTTGAGCTCGTCGGCGCTGAACATGCGACGCGGCATGAGCTGTTTTTGCAGACCGAAGCGAGCATGGAAATGGAAAGTGGAGCCTTTGCCGGGGACCGACTCGACCCAGATGCGGCCGCCCATCAGCTCCACCAGTTCCTTGGAGATCGCCAGGCCCAGGCCGGTGCCGCCATATTTGCGCGTGATCGAGGCGTCGGCCTGGCTGAAGGACTGGAACATCCGGCCGCATTGCTCTTGCGTCATGCCGATGCCGGTGTCGCGAATCCAGAAATGCAGCTCGACGCTGTCCTCGCTGCGGGACACCGCTTCGACCCCGATGACGACTTCGCCGTGCTCGGTGAATTTGACGGCGTTGTTGCCCAGGTTGACCAGCACCTGGCCCAGTCGCAGGGCATCGCCGATGAGGGCGGTGGGAATGTCCGGCGCCTCGTCGAAGAGGAACTCCAGACCCTTGTCCTCGGCCTTGATGCCGACCAGGTTGCCCAGGTGTTCCATGACGTCGTCGAGATGGAAATCGGCCTTTTCCATGGACAGCTTGCCGGCTTCGATTTTCGAGAAATCGAGAATGTCGTTGATGATGCCGAGCAGGCTTTCGGCGGCCCGATTGACCTTGCCGATATAGTTGCGCTGTTTCGGGTTCAGGTCGGTTTGCAGGGCCAGATGCGACATGCCGATGATGGCGTTCATCGGCGTGCGGATTTCGTGGCTCATGTTGGCGAGGAAATCGCTCTTGGCGCGGGTGGCTTCCTCGGCGCGGTCACGGGCATGGCGCAACTCGATCTCGGCCAGGTCGCGGCTTTCGCCGACGAGCACGATCCACCAGGTGGCGACGCTGGCGAGGATGGCCAGGCCGAAGAAGATGCGGTGGGCGTAGCTGTTGACCAGCTGCGCGGCCTCCGGCGCCAGCGTCTTGGCGGCGGCCGGCAGCGTGATCCAGAGGGCGACCGCGATCAGGGCCAGCATGACCGACCAGACCAGGACGAAGTTGGCCACGCGCAGGGCCGTCTGGCGCCGTAGCGGCTGGCGCAGGGCGCGGTCGAGGGCGGCGGCGACGGCGTCGCGGTAATGGTCGAGCGGCGATTTGATGGCCGGTTTGCAACTGTCCTTGCAGTTGGTTTCCAGCGTGCAGCATAGGGAGCAGATGGTGGCGTCGTGGTGCGGGCAGTGGGCGGAATCGGCCTCGGCGTAGTCGTGGGTGCAGACGCCGCAGGTCACCGGCGTGTTGGATCGCTCGGCGAACTTGCTGGGGCGGGCGATGTAGTACTTGCCCTTGGTGTAGATCGCGATGGCTGGCGACAGGATGAAGGCGGTGATCGCCGCGATCAGCCAGGAATAGGCCTGGGCGTACTCGCCGAGCAGGCCGCTGAAGGCGATGGAGGAAATGACCGAGGCGACCACCATGCTGAGCACGCCGACCGGATTGACGTCGTAGAGGTGGGCGCGCTTGAACTCGACCATGGGCGGGCTGAAGCCCAATGGCTTGTTGATGGCGAGGTCGGCGACCACGGCACAGATCCAGGCCACGGCGATGTTCGAGTAGAGGCCGAGGACGTTGTTCATGGCCTCGAACAGGTCGAGTTCCATCAGCAGCAGGGCGATGGCGGAGTTGAACACCAGCCAGACCACGCGACCCGGATGCGAATGGGTGATGCGGGAGAAGAAGTTCGACCAGGCCAGCGAGCCGGCATAGGCGTTGGTGACATTCACCTTGAGTTCCGAAACGATGACCAGCACCGCGCTGACCAGCAGCGTCACGTCCGGGTTGGCGATGGCGTAGCTGAAGGCGTGGTTGAAGATCTGCACCGGCTCCTTGGCATCGACGATGGCGATGCCGGCGATCACCGCGACGGCGGCCAGCAGGGCGCCGCCGACCTGCTTGACGAAGGCGATGACGATCCAGCCAGGGCCGCCGGTGAGCATGTTGGCCCACCAGCTCCAGCGGTTCGCTTTGGTCCGTTCGGGCATGAAGCGCAGGTAGTCCACCTGTTCGCCGATCTGCGCGATCAGGGCGAAGGAAATCCCGGCGGCGATGCCGAAATGGTAGAGGTCGAAGCCGTTGCTCTTGGACGTCTGGCCGGCGAACTGGGTCAGGGCGTCAAGGGCGCCGGGTTCCCGGCTCAGCACGTAGTAGAAGGGCAGGATCAACAGCACCAGCCACAGTGGCTGGGTCCACTGGTGGAAGCGGTTGATAGCCGTCACGCCATAGAAGACGATGGGAATGACGACCAGCGAGCAGAGGATGTAGCCCAGCCAGAGCGGCACGCCGAAGGCGAGCTTCACCGCCTGGGCCATGATGGCTGTTTCCAGGGCCAGGAAGATGAAGGTGAAGGAGGCGTAGATCAGCGAGGTGAAGGTCGAGCCGACGTAGCCGAAGCCGGCGGCGCGGGTCAGCAGGTCCATGTCGATGCTGTGCTTGGCCGAGTAGTGGCAGATCGGCAGGCCGACGGCGAAGATGATGATGGCGGCGAAGACCATCGCCCACATGGCGTTGCCGAAGCCGAATTCCAGCAGCAGCAGGGCGCCGATGGCTTCGTAGGACAGCGCCGAGTTGGTGCCGATCATGGTGTTGCCGATGGTCATCGGCGACCACTTGCGGAAGCTGGCCGGCGAATAGCGCAGCGCGTAGTCCTCCACCGATTCGTTGGCAACCCACCGGTTGTATTGGCGGCGAACGACTTCTACGGTGTGATCGGACATGGCGCGACGCCCCGGTTTGATGATGGGTGAATTTTAGCCGAACGGCATGGCGTCGGTCAGCCTTGCAGGCGATCGATCTGGCGGGCCTTGGCGGCCATGTCGGCATCGCTGTCGGCGAAGCGCGCGGCGATGGCGCGGAACTCGTCCTGGAGTTCGAGGAAAGCGTCGAGGATGTCCGGATCGAAGTGGCTGCCGCGCCCTTCCTGCATGATCGCCACAGCCTTTTCGTGGGGCATGCCGTCCTTGTAGACGCGGCGGCTGATCAGCGCATCGTAGACGTCGGCTACCGCCATCAGTCGCGCCGAGATAGGAATGGCATCGCCGCGCAGACCTTCCGGGTAGCCACTGCCGTCCCATTTTTCCTGATGACCGACGGCGATTTCCTTGGCGAGATGGAGGAACTCCACCTGCATGCCGAGCTGCTTCTCGGCGTGTTCGATGGCCTCCCGCCCAAGGGTGGTGTGGGTCTTCATCAGCTCGAATTCGTCGGCGGTGAACCTGCCCGGCTTGAGCAGGATGCGATCCGGGATGCCGACCTTGCCGATGTCGTGCAGCGGCGCCGACTTGAACAGCAGGTCGATGGTTTGCGCGGTGAGGAAGTAGCCGAAGCGTGGATGCGTCTGGAGTTTTTCGGCCAGCGCCTTGACGTAAAACTGGGTGCGCCGGATGTGGTTGCCCGTGTCGGAGTCGCGGGTTTCGGCCAGGGAAGCCATGGCCAGGATGGTGACGTCCTGGATCGCCGACAGCTCGCGCGTGCGTTTGCCGACCTCGGTGGCGAGGAAGGTGTTCTGGTCGCGCAGGAAATCGGCGGCGGCCTTGTTCTCCAGTTGGGTCTTGACCCGGGCGAGGAGGATGGGCGGCGAGATTGGCTTGGTGATGTAGTCGGCTGCACCCATGGACAGACCTTCGCGTTCGTCCTCGGCGGCGCTCATGGCGGTGAGGAATATCACCGGGATGTGGCGCGTCGCCGGATCGGCCTTGAGTGTGCGGATCACGTCGTAGCCGGAGAGGCCGGGCATCATGATGTCGAGCAGGATCAGGTCCGGCCGGCCGTCACCCTGGACATACTTGAGCGCCTTCTCGCCGCTGTTGGCGATGCGCACTTTGTAGTGGTCCTTGAGTAGTTCGGACATCAGCGACAGGTTGTCCAGGGTGTCGTCGACGACGAGGATGGTGCTTCTGGCGTCGCCGTCGCTTGTCGTCAAATTCGTCATGTCCGTCCCCGTTGCCCTATGCATCCGCGATGGCGCGAATTTACCCGAGCTTGCTATTGGGAAGGAAGACAAATCTCCGGTAGCCGCCTTTGTCGCAAATGCAACAAAGGCGGTCGCTGACCCCTGATGGGCCCGCTTGCCGCCGTCCCGTCAGCGCCGACTTTTTCGTGCGAACAGTGACTTGGCGGTGTCGCCTGCCATTTGGCACGGGGTTTGCGAATGGACATGCAAACCCCACGAGGTCGCCCCATGAAAGCCGCCGAAATCGCCGAACTGCTCAACGAGCCTGCTTGTGCCCACAACAAGAAGGAGAAGTCCGGCTGTGCCAAGACCAAGCCGGGCGCCACCGCAGGCGGCTGTTCCTTCGACGGCGCCCAGATCGCGCTGCTGCCCATCGCCGACGTCGCTCATATCGTCCATGGCCCCATCGCCTGTGCGGGTTCTTCCTGGGACAACCGGGGCACGCGCTCCAGCGGTCCGACGCTCTACCGCATCGGCATGACCACTGACCTCACCGAGCAGGACGTGATCATGGGCCGGGGCGAGAAGCGCCTGTTCCATGCCATCAAGCAGGCCATCGACGATTACTCGCCGAAGGCCGTGTTCCTCTACTCCACCTGCGTTCCCGCGCTGATCGGCGACGACCTCGACGCCGTCGCCAAGGCCGCCACCGAGCGCTGGGGCGTGCCCGTGGTGCCCATCGACTGCGCCGGTTTCTACGGAACCAAGAACCTGGGCAACCGCATTGCCGGCGAGGCCATGTTCAAGCACGTCATCGGCACCCGCGAGCCGACGCCGGTGCCTGAATCGGCACAGCGACCGGGTATCAAGACCCACGACGTGAACCTGATCGGCGAATACAACATCGCTGGCGAATTCTGGTACGTCGCGCCCTTGTTCGACGAACTCGGTCTGCGCATTCTGTGCACGCTGTCTGGCGACACGCGCTTCGCCGAGGTGCAGACCATGCATCGCGCCGAGGCCTCGATGGTGGTCTGCGCCAAGGCCCTGCTCAACGTCGCCCGCAAGCTCGAAGGCGATTACGGCGTGCCCTTCTTCGAGGGCAGCTTCTACGGCATCACCGACACCTCGGCGGCCTTCCGCGACTTCGCCCGCCTGATCGGCGACGCCGACCTCATTGCCCGTACCGAGGCCATGATTGCCCGCGAGGAAGCCAAGATTCGCACTGCGCTGGAACCCTGGGCCGAGCGCCTGAAGGGCAAGCGCGTGCTGCTATACACCGGCGGCGTCAAGAGCTGGTCTGTGGTCTCCGCTTTGCAGGACTTGGGCATGAACGTGGTCGCCACTGGCACCAACAAATCCACCGAGGAAGACAAGGCACGCATCCGCGAGATCATGGGCGAGGACGCCAAGATGATCACCGACGGCAGCCCCAAGGCCTTGTTGCAGGCCTACAAGGATTACCAGGCCGACATCCTCATCGCGGGCGGCCGCAATCTCTACACGGCGCTGAAAGCGCGCATCCCCTTCCTCGACATCAACCAGGAACGCGAGTTCGGCTATGCCGGCTACGACGGCATGCTGGAGCTGGTGCGCCAGCTCGCGTTGACCCTGGAATCGCCGGTGTGGGACAAGGTTCGCGCACCGGCGCCCTGGGCCAAGCAGAAGGCTGTCGGCGAACCGCTGGCGGCCTGAACCACGAATTTTCTTTCAACTCCACGACACTATTTAAACATCATGGCTGTTTCCGACATCAAGACGTTTTCCGACAAGGCCCGCAGCGATGCGGCGCTCGCCGAGCAACTCAAGGCCTGCATGAAGATCAAGGAACTGCGGGCGCTGGCCGCCGAGCACGGCTGCGCCTTCATCGAGGACGAGCTTTATCCGCCCAACGAAGCCCAGTTCACTGCCGACCAGTTATCGGAACGGCTGGCCAAGGCCTTGTTACGCAACTGAGTGCGTAACTGAGTACGCAGGCAGCCAAGGGCTGGCCGCTCAGAACAGCTCTATTTCGCTGGGACTGGTGTTGCCTTGTCGGCGCACCGCGCGGATCGAATCCAGGCGGGTGTGGGAGTCCACCATCAACTGCACCAGCCGTTCGATGCGTGACTTGAAGCGTTGCAAACCGTCGGCCGAACCCTGATCCTGATGAAGGCTGAGGAAGGCGTGCAGATATTCGCCGACGCTGAGGGTCTTCTGGTTGATGCGCTCCATCATCTGCGTCACGATGTCCTCGAACTGCATGGCCAGCACGCCCTCCAGGGTCAGCTTGTGCATGCGTTCGGTGACGTCGGTGATGTGGTGGGAATGCTCGCGGGCCTTTTCTGTCAGGCTGATGAGTTCCGTGCCCAGTCCGCTCAGGGTGTCCTGGGATTTTTCGGCCACGCTCATGTCGGTATGGGTCGCCTCGGCGACGCGAACACCCACCTCTTTCAATGAGTTCAGGATGTCGCCGAGGGCGGAGCGGATCTCGCTGTTGAAGCCGCCGGTGCGCGCCGCCAGCTTGCGCACTTCGTCCGCCACCACGGCGAAACCCCGGCCCGCCTCGCCGGCACGGGCCGCTTCGATGGCGGCATTGAGAGCCAGCATGTCGGTCTGCTTGGTAATGTCGGCGACGTCATCGAGGGAGCGGGTGATGCGCGCCACTTGACCCTGCATTTCCTCGAAGCTGATGGCGATGCCGGCACTGCTGGTACGCAGCTCGTTCATCTTGCTGACGAATTCGCCGATCAGGGCATTGGTTTCGTCGAAGAAGCGTTGCAGGCCCGCATGTTCGCTGTTCTCGCTGCCAGTCATTTGGAGCATTTCGTCGATCAGCGAATTCAGCACCAGGCGCTGGTTCGTCGATTGCGATTCCAGGCCGGTCAGGCTACCGGAGAGCTTGCCCACTGATTCGCGGATGATGCCCTGGGCGTCGTCCATTTCTGTTTCCAGGGCGGAGAACTGAAATTCGGCGTGGGCCATGGCTTCGTTGGAGAGCCGGTGGTACTCCGTCATGACCTGGGTCAGTTCCAGCATGTATTGCTGCTGGCGGCTCTTCCAGCGTCCCCGCTCCCGCTGCGAGAACAGCACGGCGGCAGCCAGCAGGACAGCCGGCGCGAGGAAAACATGGATGGAAATGTTGTCGAGGAAGGTGCCCCACAGCCAGGCGCCGGTCAGCAGGGTCAGCGCGAGCCAAGTCAGGAAGTCGTCGATGCGCTTCATCAGGTGGATTAATACTTAAGACATAGAAATCCATTCTACTGCGCGGCTCTGGGCGTCGGCTCTCGTTTCCTCTCCAATCTTGACCTTAGCTCCGGCATGGCGATTGCCACCGCTTTTTCGCCTTCCAGCACGGCTTTGTGGCGGCCGGCGAAGTCGGTGGCCGGTAGTTCGGCAGTCGCCGGGCGGATCACCACGTCGGCCTCCGCCGTCTCGTGGCGGCTGATGGACTGGCCCATGATGGCGAAGGTTTGCAGCAGCACGTCGATGCTGCTGCGGGTGCTCATGTCCTTGGGCTTGGCCGAGATGTCCACGGCGATAACGAAATTGGCCCCCAGGCTGCGCGCAATGCGCGCCGGTACCGGGCTGACCAAGCCGCCGTCCACGTAGTCGCGGCCGTTGATATTCACCGGCTGGAAGACGCCTGGCACGGTGGCCGAGGCGCGCACGGCCATGCCCGTGTTGCCGGTGCGAAAGACCACGGCCTCGCCGCTTTTGAGGTCGGTGGCGACGGCCGCAAAGGTGCGCGGCAGCTTTTCCAGCGGGCGCTGGCCGACGGCCTTGTTGACGAAGGCCTGGAGCGCCTCGCCCTTGAAGACGCCGCGATCCGGCAGCGACCAGTCGCCGATCTGGCCTTCGTCCATGTCCAGCGCCACTTTCTGCAACTCGAAGCCGTTGAGACCCGCGGCGTAAAGTGCGCCGACCACGGCGCCGGCACTGGTGCCGACGATGATGTCGGGCACGATGCCCTGGGCTTCGAGGGCCTTGATCACGCCGACGTGGGCAAAGCCCCGCGCTGCGCCGCCGCCGAGGGCGAGCGCAATCTTGATGGGGGCAGGTGCTGGTGGTGGGGCCGGCTTTTCGCCGAAGCTGACACAGCCGCCCAGCAGCAGGGGGAGAAGCAGAAAGAAAAGGCGTCGCATGGACGCCGATTCTAGACCTTCGCGGGCAGGACTCAGCCGCCGAGGGCGCCGCCGATGACCTCGCCCGGCAGGTCGGAGACATAGTCGCCGGGGTCGTCCGCCTTGTCGTAGGCCGGGCAGGGATAGACCTTGTAGAGATTGCCGCTGGATTTGTAGACCGCGACGACGTAGGGGCGGTCCGGATACATCGCCTTGCCGCGGAGCGCCAGCGGGATGGCCGGCACGGTGCCCGGTGCGGCGGCCGGAGTGTCCACTTTCGCGCTGCGCTTCGAGTCACCCTTGCCCTTGTAGTCCGGGTTGCGCTTGACGTAGGCGGCACCGCCAGCGGGCACCTTGAGCAGGGTTTCGTTTTCGCCGAGGTCCTTGCCGCAGCCCCAGGCGCCGCCGTTGCCGATATGGTCGCCGCGGACGTACATCAGCAGCGGCGTGTCCTGACCGCCCTTGGGATTGCAGTCCTTGTTCTTCCAGTTGCAACAGGCCTTCTTGCCGCCCTTGATGGTGCCCGCGTAGCCGGAGCCGAATTCGTTGGCGGTCTGGTTGGTCCAGATTTCCCGCTTGGTTTCGTTGTAGATGCAGAAGGCCAGCGCCGGGGTGGCGGCGAGGGCGAGCAGCAGTGCAGCGAGCAGGCGGCGGATCGAGGGGAGCATGGCGGTCTCCGGAAATGACGACGGCGATATGCTATTCGTCTGCAATGCGTGGGTCCATACGGCGCCCGCCGTATCCCGTCATTGTCGGATTTGCGACACGAGACGCGGGTGACGGTGGCAAGTCGATGAAAAAACGCGAGAAATTTTTTGGCATGAGGCTTGCGGAGAGGGTTTGACCCTTCCTTTTCTTCCCCGTGCAGCCATGGCCGAAATTCTCAAGCGTGCAAAACCCCTGGCGGTGAATCCGCTCAAGGCGAGCCAGCCCATCGGCGCGTCGCTGGCCTTCCTCGGGCTGAAGAACGCCATTCCGATGCTGCACGGCTCGCAGGGCTGCACGGCCTTCGGCAAGGTCTTCTTCGTGCGTCATTTCCGCGAGCCGATTCCGCTCCAGACCACGGCCATGGACCAGGTGTCCACGGTGATGAACGCCGACGACAATGTGATCGAAGGTCTCAAGGTGATCTGCGAGAAGAACGCCCCCGACGTGATCGGTTTGCCCACCACGGGCCTGTCGGAAACCCAGGGCACGGACATCAAGCGGCTGGTGCGCCAGTTCCGCGAACAGTTTCCCCAGTTTGCCAAGATCGCCGTGGTGCCGGTGAATACGCCGGACTACACGGGCTGCCTCGAATCTGGCTATGCGCTGGCGATGGAAGCGATCATTGACGTCATGATTGAAAAGTCGGCGCTGGCGGGACGGCGGAAAAAGCAGGTGAACGTGCTCTGCGCGTCGATGCTGACCCCCGGCGACACCGAAGCCATCCGCGACTGGATCGAGGCCTTCGGCCTGCGCCCGGTGATGCTGCCGGACATCGGCGATTCCCTTGACGGCCATCTGGTCGATCAGGAAACCACGCCGCTCACGCTCGGCGGCACGCCGAAAGCCGAAATCGAATCCATGGGCGAGTCGGTGGCCACGCTGGTCATCGGCCGCTCGCTGCACAAGGCCGCCGACCTGCTGAAGCAACGCACCGAGGTGCCCGACTATCGCTTCGACCACCTGCTCGGCCTCGACGCCTGCGACGCCTTCACCCTGGCGCTGGCGGAAATCTCCGGCCAGCCGGTGCCGGCACGCATCGACCGCCAGCGCGCCCAGTTGCAGGACGCGATGGTGGACACGCACTTCATGACCGGCTTCCTGCGCGTCGCCATCGCTGCCGATCCTGACTTGCTGGTGGCGCTGGGCCAGTTCTTCGCTGGCGCTGGCGCCGAAGTCGTCGCCGCTGTCGCCCCGGCCCGCGCCGAGGTGCTGGCCGACATGCCGGCTGCATCGGTGCGGATCGGCGATCTCGAGGACATGGAGCGCGAGGCCCAGGCCCATCGCGTGCAACTCATCGTTTCCAATTCCCACGCCGCACAGAGCGCGGAACGTCTGGGTGTGCCGCTGCTGCGCGCCGGCTTTCCGCAATACGACTGGGTCGGCGGCTATGCGCGTACCTGGGTCGGCTATCGCGGTTCGCGCCAGGCCCTGTTCGACGTTGCCAATCTTTTCCTGGAAAACCACCATGACACCCCTGCCTATCGATCCATCTACTGGGCCGGCACCGAGCGGGAGCGCGAAGTCGTCCCAGTTGCCGGGGACGCGTCGGCTGGCGCTGGCCTGGTCCGCCACTAGCGAGGCGCCGAGCATGCTCAAGGTGGCTTTCGCCAGCAACGACCGCGAGACGGTAAACCAGCACTTCGGCGCCGCCGAGGGCTTCGCCATTTATGCCCTGGACGGTGAGCGCGCCCAGCTCGTCGAACTGGCCGAGTTTCCGCCCGAGTCCATGGACGGCAACGAGAACAAGCTGCCGGCCAAGATTGCCTCGCTGGCCGGTTGCGCCGCCGTGTATTGCCTCGCCGCCGGTGGCTCCGCCGTCAAGCAATTGCTCGCTGCCGGCGTGCAGCCGGTGCGTCTCGACGACGAAACGCCCATCGACAAGCTGCTCAAGCAGATCAGCAGCGCTGTGAAAGATGGTGGCATCGCCTGGGTGGACAAGGCGGTGAAGACCCAGAAATCCGATACCTCGCGCTTCGACCAGATGGCCGAGGAAGGGTGGGAAGAATGACCATGATCGTGACCCAGGGACGTGTGATTGCCGTCCGCGAAGGCGTGGCAGAGGTGCAGCTCACCGCCAAGTCCGCCTGCGGCAGTTGCGGCGCCAAGGCCGTCTGCGGTAGCGGCAGCGCACACACCGTGAACCTGCCGGCCCCCGAGGGCGTCGGTCCCGGCGACACGCTGGACTTGGCCGTCCCCGAAGCCCGCCTCAACGCCGGTGCCGTCGTTGGCTATCTGCTGCCTGCCACCACCACCCTGCTCGGCGCCGTGCTGCTTTCGAGCGGCGGCGACGATATTGCCTCCATCGGTGCCTTCATCGGCCTCGTCGGCGGCCTTTTTTTGACCCGTCGCTTCGGCGCCGGGCTGTTACTGCCCAGTCTTTCAACCTGTTCACCGCACACCATCCAAGGAGAAACGCCATGAGCGACATCGTCATTGAGGACGCTGCCGACCCGATCTACGAGACCGATTTCGTCAGGGAGATGTTGCGGCAGATGCGCGCCCTCGACAGCTACGGCCAGTGGGACGGCAAGCCCGTGCCGGAAATCCTCGACGCCTTCGTGCTGACCAAGGAACGGCGCAAGGCCATCCCCGTCATCGGCGATCCTGACGACCAGATCATTTCCCGCGTCAAGGCTTTCCACAATGCCATCGCCGTGTTGATCGAAAAGGAATGCGGCCTCATGGCCGTACCCTTCGTCCAGCTCACCCACGAAGGCTTCGGTCGCGCCCTGATCATCGTCGGCAAGCTGGTGGTGATGGATCGCACCCTGCGCGACGTGCATCGTTTCGGCTTCGACAGCCTGTCGAAGATGAAGAGCGAGGCTGACAAATATCTGTCCGTGGCCATCGAGATCATCGGCAAGCACGGCGAAGTCGCCGGGATGTGATCATGACCGACGAGGAACTGAAAGACCTCGACAAAGAGGTCAAGAAACTCAAGCGCATCGCCAGCGAGTGGGCCTCCAAGCTCCACGATCTGGTGGAAGACCGCCTGCCGGCGGGCTATGCCGAAATCCCCGAAATCTCCCAGGGCACGCTGGACGCCTGCAAGGCCTGGGAGGCCGCCACTCTCCGCTTGCAGGCAGCGCAGAAAGAAGGATGACACCATGAGCAACATCATCGGCCACACCCGTGGCGGCACCGAATGGACCCCGCAATTCGCCGTCGAACTCGATCCCAAGAAGTGCATCGGCTGCGGCCGCTGCTACAAGGTTTGCCCGCGCAATGTGCTCGACCTGGTCGAGCGCGGCGAGGACATGATCGACGAGGACAACGACTACGACGACGATGAAATGATGGTCATGACCATCGCCAACGCTGGCGACTGCATCGGTTGCGGTTCCTGCGGCCGCGTCTGTCCCAAGGGCTGTTACACCTACGCCGCTGCGGAAGCATGAGTCTGGCGGAAGCGCGGCGCGCGCAGGGCGAGGCTGTCCTCGCTGCGTTGCGCGCCGAGGCGGCGAAGTGGGGCGTCGATCTTGGCGGGCTGAGCTGGGAGATCGCACGCTTCGACAGCCAGCGCGATCCCAGCAGCGGCGAGGAAGCCCTGCTGGCCCGCTGGAGCCTCGGTGACCGGCGCGGCCAGATGACCCTGCGTGCCGATGGGCACGTCTTCGCCGAATGCGACCTGTTGGTGGATCACCCGAAGAAGCCGGCCTTCTGGATCGAGGCGGTCACCGCCTGGGGCGTACTGCCCTTGCTGAAGTCGGAACCGCGACTGGTGGAGAAACCCACTTGAGGGTTTGATGCTGCCGCCGCGCCTGGTTCTCTATCACAAGCAGTCCACCAGCGGCCGCACGCGCTTTTTGCGCCTGCCGGCGGGGCTGGTGGCTTTTGGCGCCTTGCCAAAGCTGTCCGTGGTGGTCGATGAGGCGGAGACCAATGCGTCGGTGCGTCCGCACCCGGCCGCCGCCCTGCGTGACGCCGAGGAAAAGCTCGGTCTGCCCGCCGGGGCGCTGGCAGCAGACACCGAGTTCCACGCCGAGATCGACACGCCGGAAGGCCGCGTGCCGGTGATCCTCGCTGCCTTCACCAGCACCGACCCGCCCTTTGCGGCGGTCGAAGCGCTGGGTGGCCGCTTCATCCCGCTGACGGAAATCTTCGGTTCCCACCCCACGGAAGTGGAACTGTTGCGCCGGGCCTACGAGACGATTCTCGGCTGATTTCAGGCCGATTTGCCTTGTCATCTTTGCGACAAGGCGCCGTATCGCCAGCGCCGACTTTCTTAAATTCAAGCACTTGGACGCGTGGCACGGGCTTTGCGCTACTGCTATCGAAGCCTTCCATAACAACACCCCGCCCCCTTTACAGGAGATTGCCATGATCAATCTGACCCCCGCCGCCAGCAAGGCCATCAACCGTTTCATCAAGGGTGCCGAGACGCCTCCCGCCGGCTTGCGCATCTTCGTTTCCGGTGGTGGCTGTTCCGGCCTGCAATACGGCTTGCGCATGGAGACGACCAAGGGCGAAGACGATTTCGAATTCGACATCGGTGACGGCGTGCTGCTGCTGGTCGATCCCATGAGCCGCCCAATGCTCGAAGGCCTGACGGTCGATTTCGTCGACAGCCTGACCCAGACCGGCTTCAAGTTCAATAACCCGAACGCCACCGGCTCCTGCGCCTGCGGCTCGTCGTTCTCGGCCTGAGGAGCAAGACCATGTGGGACTATTCCGAAAAGGTTCGCGAACACTTCTTCAACCCCAAGAACTCCGGCCCGCTGGATGAGGCCAATGGCATCGGCGATGTCGGCTCGATCAAGTGCGGCGATGCCCTGCGCCTGATGCTGAAGGTGAATCCCGAGACCGAGGTCATCGAGGACGCCCACTTCCAGACCTTCGGCTGCGGTTCGGCCATCGCCTCCTCCTCGGCCCTGACCGAGATCATCAAGGGCAAGACCCTGGACGACGCGTTGAAAGTCAGTAACCAGGACATCGCCGATTACCTCGACGGCCTGCCGCCGGAAAAGATGCACTGCTCCGTCATGGGCCGTGAAGCCCTGCAAGCGGCGGTGGCCAACTATCGCGGCGAAGTGTGGACCGACGATCACGAGGAAGGCGACCTGGTCTGCAAGTGCTTCGCCATCGATGCCGTGATGATCGAGAACACCGTGCGCGAGAACAGCCTCAAGACCCTGGAAGAAGTGACCAACTACACCAAGGCTGGCGGCGGCTGCTCGTCCTGCCACGAGAAGATCGAGGACATCCTGATCGCGGTGAATGGCCGTCTCTACAGCAGCGAGCCGAAGCCGAAGAAGTCGCCCTTGGGCGTCGCGCCCAAGGAGTCGCCGGTCAAGCCCAAGCTCACCAACTACCAGCGCATCCGCAAGATCGAGGAAACCCTCGAAGCCATCCGCCCCATGCTCCAGCGCGACCATGGCGACGTGACCCTGGTGGAAGTCGATGGCAAGAAGATCTACGTCGCGCTGTCCGGCGCCTGCCAGGGCTGCTCGATGGAAGCGGCGACCCTGGGCGGCATCCAGCACAAGCTGGTCGAGGCCCTGGGCGAGCTGGTGCAGGTGCTGCCGGTTGGCGCCATGGCCAACAACTGAGAAGGAGCCGGCCATGAAGCCCATCTACATGGACAACAACGCGACCACGGCCTGCGATCCGGCCGTCGTCGAGGCCATGCTGCCCTTCTTCACCGAGCAGTTCGGCAATGCTTCCTCGATCCACAGCTTTGGCGCCTCGGTCGGCAAGGCCCTCAAGGATGCGCGCAGCAAGGTGCAGGCGCTGATCGGCGCCGCCCACGATTCGGAAATCGTGTTCACTTCCTGCGGCACCGAGTCCGATTCCACCGCCATTCTCTCGGCCCTGCGCGCCCAGCCCGAGCGTCGGACCATCATCACCACCGTGGTCGAGCATCCTGCCATCCTGACGCTCTGCGAGCATCTGGAAAAAGACGGTTACGTGGTGCACAAGCTCAAGGTGAACAAGAAGGGCCGCGTCGATCTCGACGAGTACAAAGCCCTGCTCAATGATCGCGTCGCCATCGTTTCCATCATGTGGGCGAACAACGAGACCGGCACCCTGTTCCCGGTCGAGGAAATGGCCGAGATGGCTCACGAGAAGGGCATCATGTTCCATACCGACGCCGTCCAAGCCGTCGGTAAGGTGCCCATCGACCTGAAGACCACCAAGATCGACATGCTCTCGATCTCCGGCCACAAGCTGCATGCGCCCAAGGGCATCGGCGTGCTCTACCTGCGCCGCAATACCCGCTTCCGTCCGCTGCTGCGCGGTGGTCACCAGGAGCGCGGTCGTCGCGCCGGCACCGAGAATTCGGCGTCCATCGTCGGCCTCGGCGTCGCCTGTGACCTGGCCCAGCAACACATGGAGGCCGAGAACACGACGGTGAAGAAACTGCGCGACAAGCTGGAGCGCGGCATCCTCGCCAAGGTGCCCAATTCCTTCGTGAACGGCGATACGCTCTACCGCCTGCCCAACACCGCCAGCATCGCTTTCGAGTACGTCGAGGGCGAGGGCATCCTGCTGCTGCTGAACAAGATGGGCATCGCTGCGTCCTCCGGCTCGGCCTGCACCTCGGGTTCACTGGAACCGTCGCACGTGATGCGTGCCATGGGCATTCCCTATACGGCCGCCCACGGCACGATCCGCTTCTCCCTCTCGCGCTACAACTCGGAAGAGGAAGTGGATCGCGTCATCGCCGCAGTGCCGCCGATCATCGCCCAGTTGCGCAAGCTTTCGCCCTACTGGAGCGGCAACGGTCCGGTGGCGAATCCGGAAGAGGCTTTCGCGCCGGCCTACGCCTGAGGCAGGAAGCCCGACTACACGCCGCCGTCGAGAACAACGCTGGTCATGCCGGTGTTCTTGAATACGGCGGCGCCGTGAATGTTGCCGACGCCCGTGTTGCCGATGATCTTGTAGGTCATGCCGGCACGGGCGGCGTTTGCGCCACTGAAAATCCCGGCCACGCCGAGACCGCAGGCGCCGTCCCCACAGCCGTTCATCGAGCCGCTGCCGGTGAAGCTGGCGCCGCTGATCGATCCTGACCAGTTGCCGCTGTGGCTGGTGCCGCCGACGGCGACGCTGAGATTGCCGTTGATGGCGCCGGTGCCGAAATTGGTGGTCAGCGTTGCGGACACCGATCCGGCCGCCCCCGTCTGGCCACCGCTGCTGCTCGGTAGCGTGTAGCCGAGCAGGCTGTAGGTGCCGACCATGTTGTTGGTCTCCAGGGCCAGCAGGTCAGCATCCGGCGTCGCCTTGCCGACAACATAGTGGCCGAAGTAGGTCGGGCTCTGTTCCTCGCTGAGGGCAATGCTGCCACCGGTCCAGACGCCCCAGCCGATGGTGCCATCGGTCCAGGCACCGGTCACCGAGTCAGGCTCCACCACCACTCCCGCTGCGTTCGATTCGTAGTGGGTCAGTTTGCTGCCGCTGGCGAAAGTCGCCGTGCCGGTGGTGCCGCCGGTAGTTTCCATGTAGTAGCTGGCATCGTCGCCCGACGCGCTGAGCGCCAGGGCATAGCCACTGCCGGAGGCCAGGCTGGGTGTGGTGGTCTTGGTCACCGGTGTCTCGGCCTGGTTGATTTCCGCCTTCAGGGTCGGCGGCGTCGAGTTGTTCGTCGCCGCTGGCGGCAGCGAGGTCTTGGTTTCGGTCCGTGCCGGCGCTGCGCCGCTGGGTGCCACGAAGCCGGAGTCACCGCTGTTGAGAATCAGGCAGCCGGCAGCATTGCAGACCTCCACCGAGCCTTCGCCGGTGGTGACGTTGAGCCCCTCGCCCAGCGCGGCGGTGTACTCCGTGCCGCGGATGCCGATGGTGGCCACCGAGGTGGTGACACGATAGTTGTCGCGGTCCTTCTTGCCGACCAGGCCGGTGATGGTGCGCAGGCCACCCTTGATCAGGCTGAAGAAGCCCTTTTCCTCCTCGTTACCCTTGCCTGAGTATTTGTACTCGTCGATGCGGAACTGGGTCTGCGGTTGCAACGAGACCTGAGCGCCGTCGGAGAAGCGTAACTGGGCGCGGCCGCTGCCCGTGTCGATGGTTTCGCCGGAGGTAATTTCAGCGCCCTTGGTGAGGGTGCGGGTCTTACCGTCGGCGGTAACAGCGGTCACGTTGCCTGCGGTGAAATCCACTTTTCCGGCGGGTGCGGCGAAGGCGGTGATAGGGAGAGTGGCGGCAATGGCGAGGAGCAGACGAGGGCGCATGATGGGGCTCCGTTCAGAAATCACGATGGACGCTGAGCGACCAGATTTCGCGTTTGTAGTCGGACGTGGCGAGGTTGGAATCGTTGCGGGTGAATTGGTAGGAAGGCGTCACCTTCCAGTCCTTGGCCGGGACATACACGGCACCGACGCTGACATTGCTGCCGCCGTCGCGACGCTGGATGAGGAAGACGGGATCGCTGCCGCGATGCCGCCGGTGTTCATAACCGAGGTTGGCGAAGACGCTCCAGGTCTCGCTGAGCTGGTACTGGCCGCCGGCCCGCACGCCCAGGATGGAGAAGCCCAACTCCGGCACCCGCGAGGCCTGTTCGGCTTCACCGCCGGCATAGGCACTGCCGTAGAACACCGTTTTGTAGTCGCGCAGGGCGTGGGCGAAACCGACACCAGCGATGACGCGCACGGCATCGCGGCGGACGTTCGTCGCGCCGGTCACCGCGTTGTTGTAGAGCTGGGCGCGATTCGGGTAGGCGATGTCGGTGTATTGCAGGAAGGCCGTGGCCTGGGTGCGCTGGTTGTAGTTGTGCTGCCACTGGGCGCTCAGGCCCCAGTGTTCACGATAGGGTTTGTTGTCGATCTGCACCGCGCCGGTCTGGACCAGCAGCGTATAGACATCCTTGTCGCGGCTTTGCACCAGACCGAGCGAGGCATCCCAGTTGCCGATGTCGAAGATGTCCCAGCGATTGTTCATGCGCTTGCTGCCGCCGGCATTGCCCACCAGCGCCAGGCCGCCGCCCAGCGGGCTGCGCAGCGAGGCGCCAGCGGCGACGGTATTGAAGTCGTCCGGCTGGCGTACGCCCGAGGGCGCCAGGGTGAAATTGCCGATGCCTGGAACCGCCAGATCGGGGCTGCCGACGGCGCTGTTCACGTTGCTGTCGCGGCCCCAGGTGTAGTCGAGGTAGCCGCGCACTGTCGTGCGACCCTGGGCATCCACCGACTCGATGGCAGAGAGGAAACGGTCGATAGTGCGCTTGACCTCCTCCGGTACCGGCTGCTCACGCACGGTCTCGAATTCGCGCCGCGCCGTCTGCGTCTCGCCCATGGCGAGATAGGCGCGGGCGATCTCGGCACGGGCGCGGGGATTGTTCGGCTCCATGGCCAGCACCCGTTCAAGGGCGAAGACCGCATTGGTGTTGCGACCGCTGTCGACGGCAGCAATGCCCAGCAGCAGGTCGTACTCAACTTCGCCAGCGCGGGCGGGTTCGTGCCCGATCAGAAGTTCATAGGCGACGGCCGGCTTGGCCTCGGCCAGCAGGGTGCGGGCCTTGTCTGTCAGCGCATCGGCAAGAGCCGGAGCGGAAAGGCAGCAGCAGGTAAGGAAGGAGAGAGTGTGGCGCCGCCATGATGCTTGGTGTGTCAGGGTCATACGGTTCTGCAAAAGTCTTTCTCAGGCTGCTGCGCGGTCGTCTTCCACGGAAGCGGCATAGATGGCATTGGAAATCAACTCGTAGGCCTGAGCCCAGGACTCTCGTGCGTCGTCGGTGAAGCGTTCCATCAGCACGTCGGCCAATGCTCGCAGCAGGGCCTGGCCGACCGCCCCCGAGTGCCGGTGGATCCAGGCCTGGGCTGCATCACAACGGGCGAAGTCGCGGACCAGGGGAATCCATGCACTGGGCATTTCCAGACGCAGAACCAGGTCGTCGATGAAATTGATCAGCTTCCAGCCCTGCAAGGTGAAGTCTTCCGGCACCAGGATGCGTGCGCCAGCGTCCTGAATCAGCAGGTAGCCGTAGAAACGGTGGACGGCAATTGCCGCCAGCGGACGCACGCCCGCCCAGTTGTCCCGAATCAGTTGGATCTGTGCCTGGTCCATGATTTTCTCCTTAAGGCTACTTGCCAATGGCAAGTTCCGTGCCCCTTGGAAAATTCATTCAATTCATTGTGTTATGGAAGCAGGACGGAGCCTGGGTGTTGGTGTTTGCCAACACCAAATGGATGTGAGTTGCTATCTGTTTGTTCCGCAAGGAGGTTTGCTGTTGGCAATCGGCGACACGGGCAAGCGCTAAAATTGGCGCCATGCCTGCCGCTCTTCCCCCGACGCAAACCTGCCGGGGCTGTGCCCACTTCTTCGTCACCTACGATCCCGGCTTCCCCTATGGTTGCCGAATGCACGCCTTCAAGAGTCGCCGCCAGCCATGCAACGATGTGGAGGCGGCAGCGGGGGAGCCTTGCCTGGCGCGTGAGGAGCGGGCTTCACCAAAGAAAAAAGCGGATCAGTTTCGCGACTGATCCGCTTTTACTTACTGCTGGTGGGCCCGCACGGACTTGAACCGTGGACCAAAGGATTATGAGAATCGCCAAGGAAACTCTGGTCCATTTAAATCAATACCTTGTGACGCCCGCCATCCCGTTACTAAGTGCTACTTAGCCTTTGGAAGTCTATTTCTTTTCACGCGTAGCTACGATTCAGCTACATTGGTGGATGGACAGTAATCGGACAGAAGCATCTCATAAGGAAAAGCACTGCCTGTACGGATCACTTACCTAGAACAGTCCTTATGCTGCTCAGGCCCTTGCTTTAGGTATTCGAAGAGGGATTTCATTAATACAAATTGAATATCAGGTGAAAATTATTCGTACTTGACGCGCTGCGCCTCAGCCGCTTTCCCTGCATCGTTCAGGAACTCAATCAATTCGCTTAGGATAATAAGATCGCAGTACTTCGCCCCACTTTCCACGTCAACAAGCACATGTGTAATGCCATGGTATTGCCTTTGATCAGCATTTTCAGGGATTAATAGCGACACGATGCCGTATTTCTCGCTGTACAGTTCGCCAGTAGTCCAGGCTACACATAGATCGATATCTTTAATGTTCTTGTCTTGACTATCGAAGTCTTCAACAAGTCCATCCAGCGAAAATTTGTATTCCAAAATGCGCGGCGCAGTCACCCTGCCGCTTAATGCATTTGCGGTCTCTTTGGGCACACCAAGGGGGTTTGTATCCTCTTTGTACATATAGAGTTCGGGCTGCAAGTCAAATGCAATTTTGAACAATCCGTCATACGTAAAACGCTCGTTAGTGGACATCATGCTCAACCCGCGAATTACACCCCCAGCAATCAACTGATGGAACAGGGCGATAACGTCTTGCTCACGAGTGGGCACGGACGTGATGGAGACACGTTCCACCGGCAAGAAAAAATGCTTGCTCTGGAGCGTCAACGGTTGCTCAGTTTCGTGCGCGAGCATCTCATTTTTCCAGTCATCAACAGCGAGTTCCCTGACCAAGTCTGGTGATGTTCCAGTATTTGCCTTCAGCAAGTACCGCACCTTAGAGAGATGTGTGTCAACAATATGTCGAGCTACGCTTTTTGAAAAGTCAGTGAGTTCCCGATGAAATCCCTTACGTCCAAGATCCGGCGTGTAGTTGTCGAAGTGGATAAGGAAATGAACTTGGTGTTGTCGGCCAATGTTGCGGGTGAGCGGTACTAGAATGGTTTCCCCTTGAGGCATATTATTTGCCGCAAGCTGAATTCCGCTGGAAAGGACTTTGGTGCGCAAGCCAAGAGTTTCATTGAACTGAGACCACAGCTTGGCCGTGTAGCCAAATTCAACACTAGTGGTTGGAGTGAACTTCTGAAGAATCTCTTTCTCTTCGTCGTCGAGAGCGCTGCCACACAATGCCAGAAGCTGGGTCGCATCCCATGTCTCATAGATGAAATCTAAATTGTTGTACTTGTCGGGCATTTTTCTACCCGGACCATGCTTCTTGTAAAGCTCGTCTTGAGCCTTTACTAGCGTGTTGTAAGAAGCCTTCTTTGCTGCATTTTCATGTAGCCACAAGTACTTTGTACCGACCTGCTCAATAGTAGTAGCCGTTCCCTTTGAAATTGCCGTGATTGTTACCCTCAAGGAATTATCGGGCGTTACTGAACCAAGCCCTGTCTTTATATTGAGGATTTTCTGCCAGGTTGATGCACTGGTTGCCTGGAGCCAACTTAGTTGTTTAGGGTGGGTTGACGTGTCAAACCGCACTGTGACGGAAACTCCTCTGTCAAACGTTTCGAATGTCTGATCCGCTAGCTTTGAAGAGTCTGGTTCAACCTTTGGATTAGCCCCACTGGTATCTGCATTGAGCCAGTTACGTGCGTTGACTATTCGGCCTGAAGCTTCGAACCCAGGAACCTTGGTAGTTACCCGCATAAAGTTAAAACCATAAGCCACGTAGGTTGCACCTACCCCTTTGTGTCCTCGCGTATTTCCAGACTTGAACGAAAAATTGGGAGCAAGGAACTGTTCGAATTTCTCTTTGTCTAGGCCTATGCCGTTGTCACTAACGGTTAGTGAGTTATCGTCGACGTCGATCAAAATACTGATATGTGGTTTGTAGCCTTCCGCAGTGCCGGCAGCCGCCTCGGTGGCGGCACGAGCTTCCACAGCATCAAGTGCATTCTGGATGAGTTCACAGAACGGGTCATACCAACCAACGTATGAACTCAGAATATTGCTAATTTCCCGCCTCAACGCACCGAAAGCAGCATCGTTAATCCTGGTGTTTTTAAACTCGAGGGGATCAAATGGAGTAAAGCTCATGACGTCCTTTGGGGCAGTTTGGCTGAATGGCAACCGATCAGCATGCGTAGATTAAGATCCTCTATCCTAGCACCCCCTCTTACGCCTCGCAGTTCAAGCGACTATTGAGAGACGGCCTTGGATTGGTCACGGACGGTGACGGCAAAAATCCACAGGGGCGCCGCCGACGGCCCCTCTATGGCCAAAGGCGGCGGCGCCCCTGTGGGGTTTTGCTGCGCTCAAAGTTCAATCATCCCCCCCATGTTGCGGTCGGCAAATTGATTCGCTAGTATCCCCCACGTCATAGGCTAACCAATCCTGCTGTTGGATACATGGTGCTCCTGGGAATATGGTGCTGGCAAAGTAAAGTCCTCGCAGCCCTCTGAATGGGTGGGGCAAATTAAGTCCAGATAAGCCTCCCACGTGAGATAAGCCCCGCGCGTGATTTCAACCTGTGACTTCATCGTCCTTAACCCGACGATGGGGTCATGCGTTCGTGCGTGCGCACTCGTCGACTCCATCGTCATCTTTGAATGATTGGAGTCATGATGCTCACGAACAAAAACCTGAATAGCAGTAAAGCCCGCGATGGAGGCGCAGACGTGTCGGCGACCGGCCGCACGGAGCGTACGCCCCGCGCGCCCGGCGACGACACGGCAGCGCAGGCCACTCCCGGTGTAGTAATACCGGGGGAAAGTTTCCATACCGAGGAAATCCCGAACTCCGGGGAAAGATATTCCCTAGTAAATATCGCCGGTCGTGGACGCGTCATTGCCCACCCGTTGCCGTTGTCGGAGAGTCCAGCAGAAGGGGCGATTACCGACTATCTCAATTGCAGTTTCCCCTTCTCGGTCAGCGACAAAGCCCTACGGAGTTTCTTTGCCGACTTTGCCCGTATTGCCGGCCAGCAATTTGCTCAGGTAGAAAGCCGAGCCAAGGGGATGAATGGCTACCAGCGATCGTTCGAGCTGGGACCCAACGATGCCAAATTCTGCTGCGGCGGACAAAACAGCACCGCCCTATTGGTACTCCCCGGCAAGGCGTGTCACACCATCCCCGATTGGGCCGCCCTCACTGAACTGCTCAGAGACCGCTACAAAGCCCGGATCACCCGATGGGACGGCGCACTGGATGACTTTGAAGGCATCCATTCGGTTGATTGGGCCGTAGCCAAGTATCGTGAAGGTGATTTCTCCAATGGCGGTAACAAGCCCTCCTGCAATCAGCGAGGCAACTGGATCGAACCCGATGGATCAGGCCGAACCTTCTACGTTGGGAAACGACAGAACGGCAAGATGCTTCGTGTCTACGAAAAGGGGATGCAACTTGGTGCCCCATGGCATCCATGGGTTCGCTGGGAAATCGAACTGCACAACGTCGACCGGGTAGTTCCTTGGGACGTACTGCTAAAACCGGGCCAATACCTTGCTGGCTCCTATCCCAAGGCAACCGGGTGGGTAATGGACGAAATGAGCCGAGTACAGACCTTGAAGAAGGAAGGCCAAATCTCCTATGACCATCTGGTCCACTACGCATCGACGGCCTACGGTCCATTGCTCAACGTCATGATGGACGTTGAAGGCTCGCCAGAGCAGATCGTGGAGCGCCTACGCCGGGACAGTGTGCCGAAGCGTCTGCGCCTTCCTAACGTGCCGGATGGCGTGAAGTAAGGCCATGGGAACGCTCACCCTGCACGAAGCTGCGGCGTATTTGAAGATTCATCCCGTCACCCTTTCCGGGAAGGCGAGATGCGGCGAGATACCCGGCGCGAAGATAGGCCGCGCGTGGGTATTTCTTCAAATTGACCTTGATGCGCATATCCGGTCACAATACGGGCGGCGGGCGTTGCAGGGTGAGCATGAAAGGAACATCACATGTCACTCTTCAAACGCAGTGATTCACCAAATTGGTGGATCAAACTTACGACCCGCAGTGGACCGCCGATACAGCGAAGCACTGGGACTCCCGACAAGCTAAAGGCTCAGGAGTTACATGACAAGCTGAAGGCGTCCTTGTGGGATCAGGAGCGATTGGGCGTTAAGCCTGAACGCTCTTGGCGTGAGGCGGTTGTTCGCTGGCTGGAAGAGACGTCTGAGAAGGCGACGCATAAGAACGATAAGGCCAAGTTGATTTGGCTCCATCCGTTTCTTGGTGATCGCAACCTTGGCGAGATAAATCTGGATGTGATTGATCAGATTCGCTCGGCAAGACTCAAGGACGTTTCAAAGGCCACGACCAATCGTTACTTGGCTCTGGTTCGGGCCATTCTCCGTCGGGCTAGAGACGAATGGGAATGGATCGATAAGGTGCCGAAGGTCAGGCTCTTTAAAGAAACAAGCAGTCGTGAAAGGTCGCTCACTCCTGAACAAGCGAAGCTGCTGTTAAGGGAGTTGCCGGAGCATCAGCGGGAGATGGTTTTGTTTTCTCTTGCTACCGGGCTTCGGCAGAGCAATGTCGTAAAGCTGGAATGGGGGCAAGTGAACCTGGAACTTCACCATGCCTGGGTATTGGGGTGGCAGTCTAAGAACCGCCATCCGATTACTGTGCCGCTTAACGATGTTGCGATGGGTGTGCTTCAGCGGCAAATCGGCAAACATCCTCAACGGGTTTTTACAAACCGAGGGAAGCCGATTGCCTGGGCCAATACAAAAAAATGGCGAGCAACGCTAAAGCGTCTCGGCATTGAGGATTTCCGTTGGCACGATCTGAGGCATACCTGGGCAACCTGGCAGCGCCAGGCTGGAACACCCACCCATGAGTTACAGAAATTGGGCGGGTGGCGTTCTGGGGTAATGGTGGAGCGATATGCCCATCTAGCCCCTGATCATCTGGCCCATGCTGCTGCGCGACTGAATACGATCCTTGGAGCTACGTTGTAGCTACGGGCAAAGAAAAAGGACTTAACCTTTCGGCTAAGTCCTTGATTTTGGTGGGCCCGCACGGACTTGAACCGTGGACCAAAGGATTATGAGTCCTCTGCTCTAACCAACTGAGCTACAGGCCCGTGATCGGTGGCTCAGGTCTCCGAGTCGAGGAAGCTGCGCAGCTTTTCCGAGCGGGTCGGGTGGCGCAGCTTGCGCAGGGCCTTGGCTTCGATCTGGCGGATGCGCTCGCGGGTGACGTCGAACTGCTTGCCGACTTCTTCCAGCGTGTGGTCCGTGTTCATCTCGATACCGAAGCGCATGCGCAGCACCTTGGCTTCGCGGGGCGTCAGGCTGTCCAGGACTTCCTTGGTCACTTCGCGCAGGCTGGCGAAGAGGGCCGCGTCGCCCGGCGACAGCGTCGATTGGTCTTCGATGAAGTCGCCCAGATGGGAGTCGTCGTCGTCGCCGATCGGCGTTTCCATGGAGATCGGTTCCTTGGAGATCTTGAGGATCTTGCGGATCTTCTCCTCGGGCATTTCCATCTTTTCCGCCAGGGTCGCGGGATCGGGCTCGGCACCCGTTTCCTGCAAAATCTGGCGGCTGATGCGGTTCATCTTGTTGATGGTCTCGATCATGTGCACCGGGATGCGAATGGTGCGCGCCTGGTCCGCGATGGAGCGGGTGATGGCCTGGCGAATCCACCAGGTGGCGTAGGTCGAGAACTTGTAGCCGCGACGGTATTCGAACTTGTCCACCGCCTTCATCAGGCCGATGTTGCCTTCCTGGATCAGGTCGAGGAATTGCAGGCCGCGGTTGGTGTATTTCTTGGCGATGGAGATTACCAGGCGCAGGTTGGCCTCGGTCATCTCGCGTTTGGCGCGACGGGCCTTGGCTTCGCCGGTGGACATCTGCTTGTTGATGTCCTTGAGTTCCTTGAGCGGGATGCCGATGCGGTCCTGGAGGCTGATCAGCTTCTGCTGTTCCTCAAGGATGGCGGGGGCGGCGCGCATGAGTTGGGCGGCGTAGGGCTTGCCCGACTGCACTTCGTGCTTGAGCCACTCCATGTCGGTCTCGTGACCGGGGAAGATCTTGATGAAGTGCGGGCGCGGCATGTGAGCCTTGTCCACGCACAGATGCAGAATCTTGCGCTCGTGGCTGCGGGCGGCTTCGACCATGCCGCGCACGGAGTCGCACAGACGCTCGATGACGCGGGCAGTGAAGCGGATGTTCATCAGCTCGTCGCTGATCTGCTTCTGGATCTTGAGGTAGCCCTTGTCCTGCGAACCCTTCTTGCTCAGCGCGGTTTGCAGCTTGCCGTAGTGGGCATGGATCAGGGAGAAGCGCTCCAGCGCATCCTGCTTGAGCAGTAGCAGGGAGGCGGATACCTTGGCGCTGCCGTCGTCGTCCTCGTCGTCGCTGTCTTCCTCGACTTCGAGGTCTTCGTCCTCGGCCAAGGCTTCGATGTCGTCCTCGGTGGCATTCGGATCAATCAGGCCGTCGATGAGTTCGTCGATGCGCATCTCGTCGCGGGCGACCTTGCCGGCCATTTCGAGCATTTCGGCAATCGTCGTCGGGCAGGCGGAGATCGCCATCACCATGTGCTTGAGGCCGTCCTCGATGCGCTTGGCGATTTCGATTTCGCCTTCACGGGTCAGCAGCTCGACGGTGCCCATTTCACGCATGTACATGCGCACGGGGTCGGTGGTGCGACCGAACTCGGAATCGACGGTGGACAGGGCCTGCTCGGCTTCTTCCTCGACCTGGTCGGCATCGACCGGAGCGGGTCCGGTTTCGTTCAGCAGCAGGTCATCGACGGCCGGGGCCTCGTCGAACACCTGGATGCTCATGTCGTTGAAGGTGGAGATGATCGATTCGATCTGCTCGGCGTCCACGAGGTCGTCGGGCAGGTGGTCGTTGATCTCGGCGTAGGTCAGGTAGCCGCGCTCCTTGCCCAGGGCGATCAGAGTTTTCAGGCGCGTGCGCTTGGTTTCCTGGTCGAGGGGCGTGGCGGCCGGAGCGACCGGAATCTCGCGCTTTTCCTTGCCCTTGCGACCACGGCTCTCGACGATGGCCTTGGCAGCGGATTTCGGCGGCACGGGCTTGGCGGGCGGGGCTTCGACCACTACGGGCGCGGGAGCGGCCTTCTTGGGAGCTGCTGCCTTGGGCGCGGGCTTGGCGGCCGGGGCCGCCTTGGTTGCCTTGGCCGGCTCGGGTTTTTTCGGAGCGGGTTTCTTGGCGGCCGGTTTGGCGGCGGCCTTCGACTTGCTCTGCTTCGCGATTTCCTTCGGCATGACTATCCTCGGCTAGAACGCGATAGCGGCGCACCTGGACGGCACGCCGTGAAAGCGCTGGGGAACCGCCAATTATATCAGAGGCCTGAGGCTTTCGTCGAGCCCGGAGGCGGGTGCTTTTTGGCCAGCAGTTCGGTCAGGCGGCGTTTTTCCTCGGCGCTGAGGCCCTGGCGGGCCCGTTCAGTGAGGGCTTTGATCTCCGCATCGCGGGCGCCATGGCGCAAATGGGCGATGGCGTCATTGAACAGTGCCTCCATGGCAGCCCAGTCGGCATCGTCGCTCATGGATGGGGCCAGTGCCGCGATCAGCGGTTCGTGGATGGAGCCACGAAAAAATTCCAGCAGCAGGCCGACGCCGCCGGCGGGCAATTCGCCATGGTCGATGGCATCCGCGATGGCGTGCAGCAATGCGCCCTCGGGGCGTTCGGTGTCCACCAGTTCCAGGGGCAGGCTGGCGGCCCAAGTTGGCTTGTGAAGGACGACTTCGAGCAGTTTGTATTCGATCGACGAGGGAACCGGGCGATGCTTCATCGAGGCCGGCGCATAACGGGAGCGGGCCAGCGGCTTCAGCTCGCAGATGGCCTCGACTTCGGCCTGGGTCATTTGCGCCAGGCGTGCGATGTCCTTGGTGAGCTGGACACGGAGCGCCGGGGCCGAGACTTTCTGCAAGTAGGGTTTGGCTTCATGCACCAGCCGCGCCCGGCCTTCCGGCGTGTTGGGGTTGGCATCTTTCTGGCGCATGAGCTCGCGCACGAAGAATTCGCTCAGCCGTGTAGCGGAATTCATGTAGCGGACGAAGGCCTCCTTGCCATGCTCGCGCACGTATTCGTCCGGGTCCTGATTGCCCTCCATCTGGAGGATTTCGACGGCCTTGTTGTCGGTGACAAACTCGAGAGCGACGTCCATGGCCTTCCAGGCCGCGCGATCACCCGCCGAGTCGCGGTCGAAGCAGAAGACGACCCGGCTGGCGGTCTTGATCAGCTTCTGGACGTTGGCGCCGGTGGCCGCCGTGCCCAGCGTGGCGACGACATTCTCGACGCCGGCCTGGGCCAGGCCGACCACGTCCATATAGCCTTCAACCACCAGCACCGTGTCCTGTTCGTGGATAGCCTTGCGGGCCTGGGGCAGCCCATATAGTTCGCGGCCCTTTTCAAAAATCGGCGTTTCCGGCGAGTTCAGGTATTTCGGTTCGCCCTGGCCCAGCACGCGGCCACCGAAGCCGATGACGTTGCCGCGCTGGTCGAGGATGGGAAACATGATGCGGTCGCGGAAGCGGTCGTAGCGACGGCCCTGCTCGTTGACGATGATCAGGCCGCATTCGACCAGGGCCGGCTCGTTGTAGTCGTCAAAGACCCGATCCAGGTTCTGCCAGCCGTCCGGCGCGTAGCCGAGGCCGAATTTGGCAGCGATCTCGCCCGTGAGGCCGCGACCCTTGAGATAGTCGATGGCAGTCGGCGACACCTTCAGTTGCTCGCGGTAGAAGCGCATGGCACGGGCCATGAGCTCGGTGAGCGGCGCCTTCTTAGCCCGCTCGGCCCGGTTGCGTTCCTCGTGGGGAACTTGTAGGCCCACCGAGCCGGCCAGGTCTTCGACGGCCTCGACGAAGCCGATGCCGGCGTGTTGCATCAGGAATCCGATGGCACTGCCATGGGCGCCGCAGCCGAAGCAGTGATAGAACTGCTTGCTCTGGCTAACGGTGAAGGATGGGGTCTTTTCCGAGTGAAAGGGGCAGCAGGCGCTGTAGTTAGCGCCCGCTTTTCGCAGCGGGACGTAGCGTTCGACTACGTCGACGATATCGACGCGGGCGAGCAGTTCCTGGACGAAGGATTCGGGGATCACGGAAACATTATGCCCGGAAGCCGCATCGCGGCTGAACCGTGGTCACCCCTTCCCCATGGGAAGGGGCTGGGGGATGGTGCGTTTATGCTCCGGCGAGTTTGGCCTTCACCAGCTTGGAAATCTCTCCCATGTCGGCGCGGCCGGCCACCTGCGGCTTGACCAGACCGATGACCTTGCCCATGTCCGCCGGACCCTTGGCACCGGATGATGTGACGGCGGCACTGACAATGGCCTCAATCTCGGCGGCGGTGAGACCCTGCGGCATGTAGCCGGCCAGTACTTCGGCCTCGAATTTCTCGGCGTCAGCCAGGTCCTGGCGCTTCGCGGCTTCGTACTGGGTGATCGAGTCCTTGCGTTGCTTGAGCATTTTCTCGATCACCGCGATCACGCCGGCGTCGTCGAGTTCGATGCGCTCATCGACCTGTTTCTGCTTGATGGCGGCCTGGAGCAGGGACAGGGTGTCCTTGCGGGCGCGGTCGCCGGCCTTCATGGCGGCTTTCCAGTCGTCGGTGATGCGGAGTTTCAGGGACATGGCGATTCCTTTTTCGGAAACACAAAAACCGCCCCCCTTGCGGACGGGGCGGTTTCCATTGAAAGCAGTTTAAGCGGTTTGCTTAGAACAGCTTCGGCGGCAGCTGCTGGCTACGAATGCGCTTGTGGTGGCGCTTCACGGCGGCGGCGGCTTTGCGCTTGCGCTCCGTCGTGGGCTTTTCGTAGAACTCGCGAGCGCGCAGTTCGGTGAGCAGGCCCGTTTTTTCGATGGCGCGCTTGAAGCGGCGGATGGCGACTTCAAACGGCTCGTTTTCCTTGACGCGAATACCCGGCATTGAACTAACCCTGATGATGCCCCGAGAGGGGCGGAAAAGGCGCGCATTTTAACTGCTTTCCCATCGATGTCAATGCTTCAGTGCTTACGCGGCACAGCGATTGCCGGGAAGCATCAAAAGGGCAGCGGGTAATCGGAAAGAAAATCCATCGGCGGCGTGGGATTTCAAGCATTCAGGGCTGAGTCTCCTCTTTACGTTTCTTTACCCGGTTTTACCTTGCGCCAGATCGAGATTGCCGCAACCCGGTCGTTAATAGATACAAGCGGCTTGCATTACCGATGGGGCAAGCAGTCTTGATAAGGAGCCAATCATGTCAGTCAGTGGAATAGGAAGTAGCGGCGGATTCGATCTATCAAAAATGGCGTCGAGCATGGCGACCAAGATAGTGAAGGAACTCGATACAGATCAGAGCGGCAGCGTCAATAAGTCGGAATTTGTTTCCGGCGCGACGGCCAAAGGGATCTCCGCCACAGATGCGAGTGCGAAATTCGACAGCATCGACACCAAGAAGACTGGATCGATTAGCCGGTCGGATATTGAAACGGACATCAAGTCTTCGGCGCCAAAAGATGGTGCCGCGCCAAGCGGCGGGGCAAGACCGCCGTCGGGCGCGAAGGGTGCGCCTCCGGCCGGTGGCGGAGGTGGTGGACAAGCGAGCAGTTCGTCCTCTTCATCCTCATCCAACAGCACGAAATCCTACGAGAAGGCGGACGCCAACAAGGATGGGACCGTCAGCGAAGTTGAACAATTGCTGTATTCCATCAAGCACCCCGATGCGACATCGTCCAGTGGTCAGACATCTGCCCAGTCGCTGGGCAATACGATAGACGTTCAGGCCTGAGGGACCGGCTGCTACAGGGATTTAAGCGGGGAGATTCACCGTTTGCCTTTGAGGGCGCGAACATCGAATACCACTGCATCCAGTTCCAGGCCTTTGGCGTCGGCCAGCACCAGTCGATGCCGGCCGGGGCTGGGCAGCCACCAGCGCGGGCGGTCGGCGCGGCCCAGGGGCTTGTCGTCGAGCCGCCACTGCCAACCCTTGCCGGCGGGGGCGGAGAGGCTCAGGGCGAGGCGCTGGCGACCGGGCGGGATATCCGGGTCGAGGGCGATGATGGTGCCCTCGGCTGGATAGGCGATGCGGGCAAGGGCGGCGGCCGTGGCGGCGCGGATCAGCTTCTGTTCGGTGCCGGCGAGGAACCATTCGCGCCGCGCCGGCTCGCTGGCCGGTTCGAAGCGGATGGCGCTGGCGATCACGCCAGCGGGCGCGCTGGGCGGCTCGCTGCGTAGCTTGCCCCGATGCAGCCAGTCCATCAGCTCGCGCCACACTGGTGCCGCGCCAGAGACGCCGGAGACTTCATGCATGGCCGCGCCCGAGGCATTGCCGACCCAGACCGCCACCGTAAAGCGGCGCGAGAAGCCGACGCACCAGTTGTCTCGCATGTCCTTGCTGGTGCCGGTCTTGGCGGCGGACCAATAGGGCGTGGCGAGCCAGGATTCGAGGCCGAAAGTGCTGGCGCGGGCGCTGCGGTCGGCGAGGATGTCGGCGACGAGGAAGGCGGCGGCTGGTGACAGGGCTTGATGCGCTTTGCCCGTTGGGGTTGCATCAGCCGTGGTGCGCACGGGGCTCCAGCGGCCGCCGTTTGCCAGTGTGCGATAGGCATTCGCCAGAGCCAGCAGGGAGATGTCGGCCGAGCCCAGGGCCAGGCTGTAGCCGTACCAGTCGCCGCGTTCGACCAGGCTGTCGAAGCCGAAGCGGCGCAGGCTCTCGGCGAAATCGTCGGCGCCGATGCGCACCAGGGTCTTCACCGCCGGCACGTTCAGCGAGCCGCCGAGCGCGGCGCGCACGCTGACCCAGCCGCGATAGTCCGGCTCGTAGTTCTGTGGCGTGTAGAGGCCGTTGCCGGTGGCCAGCGACAGCGGTGCATCCTCGATCATCGAGGCCGGGGTGAGCATGTGGCGCTCGAAGGCGTGACCATAAAGGAAGGGCTTCAGCGTCGAGCCGGCCTGACGCAGGGCAGTGATGCCGTCTACCTCGGGCGCTTCGGACAATGTACCGCTGGAACCGATCCAGGCCAGCACATCGCCGCTGGCGTTGTCGATGACCACCACGGCGCCGTCTTCCACATTGCGTTTGTCGAGGGCGCCGAGATGGCGACGCAGGGCTTCGCCGGCGATGCGCTGGGTGGCCGCATCCAGCGTCGACTTCCGCTTCTGACCCGGTGCATCGAGCAGCTTGCGGGCGAGGTGGGGTGCCAGGTTTGGCGTCTCGTCGGCGCGGCGCAGGACGTTGGCGAGGCTCATCGTGGCCGTGACCTCAAGCTCGCGGCAGAAGCTCTCGCGCTTCATCTCCTTGAGCAGCACGCAGGCGCGGCGGGCCACCAGTTCGGGCTTCGCGTTCGGCGCCCGCAGCAGGGCGGCGGCCAGGGCCGACTCGGCTTCGTCGAGGCCGTCGGGCCATTTGCCGAAGAGGCCGCGACTCATCGCGGCGACACCGCGCAGTTCGCCACGGAAGGGCGCGAGGTTCAGGTAGGCCTCGAGTATCTGCTCCTTCTTCCAGCGCTGTTCGAGGCGCAGGGCGGCGGCGGTCTGACCGATTTTTTCGAACAGGCTGCGCCGGCCGCGTTGTTGCGCGTCATCGTCCAGCAGGCCGGCGAGTTGCATGGTCAGCGTGCTGGCGCCCCGCGTCTTTTCGTTCCACAGATTGCCCCAGGCGCCAGCGGCGGCGGCCTGCCAATCGACGCCGGCGTGTTCGTGAAAGCGCTTGTCCTCGGAAAGCAGTACCGCCTTCTGCAGGGCCGGTGCGATCTCCTTCAGTGGCACCCAGGGCAGGCGCCGGGCCTGGTGATCGATGCGCAGCACCGCCAGCGGCTCGTCAGCCCGGTCCAGCAGCCAGGCGTCGGAGGGCTTGTAGGCGGCGCGGGTTTCGTCGAAGGAGGGCAGCGCAAAAGTCGGCGCTGGCGAGACGGCGAGGAATGCGCCGATGACGAGGAAAACGTACTTCAGCATAGATGTTCCGCCAGCCATGCGGCCGCTTCCTTCGCGCCGGCAGGACGCGGTGCTTCCGGTGCGGGCATGCGCCAAAGCGCGTCGAGGGCATCGATCACATCACCGGCCAGCAAGTGCTCGCGGCGAACTTCCATGACGCGATTGTGGCGTGTGGCCCAAGCGGCTAGGTGGGCGGTCTCCGGCCAGTCGTCACGTTCCAGAAACAGCATGGGAATGCCATTGCAGGCTGCTTCGGCAAAGGTGCCGTAACCCGGCTTGGTGATGACGGCATCGACGCTGGCGAGCAGGTCGGTGAACTCGATCTGTGCGTCCTCGACAGTGCGCACGTCCTTGCGCTGCACGCCCCAGACTGCCGGCAACAGCCAGGTGATGCCGGGCGTTTGTGGCCAGTCCGCCATCGGCAGACGGAACTCCATGCCGCCCATGGCGAGCAGCACACAGCGTTGATTGGACGCGATGCCGAGCCGTTCGCGCAGCTCGACGCCGTCGGCATGACCGAGTCGCGCGATGGGGCCGACGTCGTGCAAGTGAGTGAAGTCCGCCATAGACAGGCCCGGCGTCACGCGCAGGAAAGTGGCGGCGCTGTTGTAGGCGGCGAGCATCTGGGCGTGGATGTCGTGCGCCCAGGGTTCGTTACCGAAATAGTGACGAAAGAGATCGGCCCAGTTCAGCGAACACAAGCCGACGGCCGGGATGCCGGCCTGCGCGGCGGCCGCAAGCGGCAGGTAGGCGACATTGGACAGCACCGCATCCACCTTATGGTCGCGTAGCCAATCCGCCTCGGCGGCTACTCGCTGCGGCCAGTCGGCATGAAACGCCCGGTAGCGTTCGGTACTTGCCGCGAGGTCGATGTCCACCGCGTTGTGCATGACGAAGCCGAAGTCGCGGGCCTCCGGCACATGATCGAAATCCCCGGCGATGCGCAACGCCAACCGCTCGCGAGGGATTGCGCTGCGCACCGTCAGGCGTAGCTTCGGCCGGTGCCCGCGCAGGGCATTGAGCACCGGAGCGGTCTGCGCCAGATGCCCAAGGCCGTGGGCGGTGATGTCGACGAGCAGGTGCATCCTTAGTTGCCGACGATCACTTTTCCGTTCGGCGTCTCGCCAAAGACGTCCGGCGCGTACATGGCTTCCACCCGCGTCGGCGGCAGCGAGAACTCGCCGGCGTTGTTGATGCGTACCGTGTAGTCGAGGGTGAAACGGCCGCGCGGCACGACTTCGTAGTAGGCGCGGAAGCTGGCGAAGGTCCGTTCGATGTAGCTGGGCCAGACGCCGACGCTGGTGCGGTTTTCGTTCAGCGTGGCGATGTGCGAGTCACGGCCATCGCCTTCACCGAGGATGCGGGCGCCGGCGGGGATTGGATCGCTGAGCACCACCCATGTCATGTCCTGTTCCGCTTCCACCGTTAGGCTTACGCGCCACAGATCGCCGCGGCTGACCTTGCCCTTTTCCTTCTCCTGCATCGGCGTCACCTCGCGGCTGACTTTGTAGCCGAAGGCGCGTGGCGCACCTGTCGGAATGGCGGCGAGAGTTTGCAGGCTGACCCAGGGTTTGCCGTTGCCGCTGTGGCTGATGGCGAGCTTGTCCTCAGTGGCGGGCCAGGGCAGGGACAGCTTCGGCGCGCCTTCGCTGCCCTGCCAGCGATGCTCGACGGCAGCCTTCGCTAGCGTGGCTTTGGTGGTGCCGCTGACCGCATCGCGCTCGTAGCGCTTGGCATAGGCGTCGAGGGCAATCACCGCCCAGGCGTTGGCCGTGGTGGTGTACCAGCGGCCCCGCGCCTGGCGTTCCATGGCGCCGCGCAGCAGCTTGGGCAGGTCGTCGCGCCATGCCGGTTCGTCGAGCACGGCTTCGATCAGGCGGAAGGTATTGGAATCGCCGCTGACCATCATCCACCACCAGTAATCGCTCTTCTCGGTGGTGAAAGTGAGGCGCCCGCCGGTGTAGCTCAGGCGGTTCCTCAGCTCGCGCTCGGCGGCGGCCATCTTTGCGGCGCGCTCCGGCAGCTCGGCGAGGCGCCGGGTCACCAGCCACCAGTCGATCAGCGCGGAGGTGGGCAGGCGCAGCAGGTTGATCTCGAGAGCCGATGCCGCCTTGGTCGGCTTGCGACCACTGCGTGTCAAAGCTTCGAGAGTGAGGAGTTTCGCTGCCTGTTGCGCATCGGTTTGCGATGGCGCCCAGATGTTGGCTTTGACACGTCCTTCGACGAAGGCCGTCAGCGCATCCTCCATGCGTGTCTTGAGATCGGCCGGAATGGCTGCCCCCGTCAGCGCCGCCATGTCGAGTACGTAGGCTGTAAGCGTCACGCTGCCGGGCCCTTCACTCGGGAAATAGCGGGCGAGACCATTGCCGTCGAGCAGCGCTGGCAGGCCATCGATGATTTCCTTCCAGCGCTTGGCGTCATGCAGACCAACGGCGACAGAAGTTTTCTGTTCGAGGCAGGAAAACGGGTATTCCTCGAAATAGCGCACGAGTCCTGGCGGTGCCACGGCGAGTTTCGGCGAGAGCGAAATCTCGATGCCGCCCTTGCCCGGCAGCGCGTCCTTGGGCGGGGCGACGGGCAGTTCGAGTTTGCCATCGACACGGGCGAAGCTGGCCTGCTGCACGGTGAGCGGCACGGCGGGCTCGATGCGCTGGGTGATCTTCAGGCGGTCCTTGTTGTTGCCGTTCGTTTCGCTGGCTTCGAATTCCCAGGCGAGGCTGGCGACACCTTCCGGCGCCTTCGCGGCCCACGCCACTTCGGCGGCGCCCTCAGCCTCCAGCTTCACTTCCTTGCTTTCGAGTGACTGCGTCCCGGCGCGGGCGGCGAGCTTCACCGTCATCGGCTTGGCCGTGCCGTTGCGCACGGTGAGCAGGGCCTGATAGCTGTCCTTCTCGCGCACCAGCGGCGGCAAGCCGGAGATCAGTTGCAACTCCTGTCGCGTACGGATGCGGGCGTCGCCCGTACCGAAGAGGCCGG
This sequence comes from Rhodocyclaceae bacterium, assembly GCA_030824275.1. Lineage (GTDB taxonomy): Bacteria > Pseudomonadota > Gammaproteobacteria > Burkholderiales > Rhodocyclaceae > JAVBXY01. The sequence goes on from JAVBXY010000009.1 coordinate 182,086, forward strand.
CACCAGCGGTGGCGACGCCGACGAAACGGAATTCGGTGAGCGAATCGTTGATCGGCACCTTCACCGTCGCCGTGCCATCAGCGCCGACTTTTACGCGGGGCTGCCAACTCAGCAGGGTATCGAAGAGTTCCCGCGCCGGCGCGCGACCGCCGCCACCGCCGGGGGGCACGGCCTTGCGCCCGTAGTGGCGCTTGCCGATTACCTGCGATTGCGCGGTGGCCGTTTGCACCTCGTAAGCGCGGCGCGGCGTCATGGCTTCCAGCAACTTCCAGCTCTCGTTCTCCTGGAGTTCGAGCAGGGCCTGGTCCACGGCGGCGAATGCAATCTCGCTACCGGCGGGCAAGGTCTTGCCGCCGGGCGCCGCGACCTTCAGACGCACCACGGCCTCCTCGCGGGGGCGATAGTCCTTGCGTTCGGGCAGCACCTCCACCTTCAGCTTCATGCCCTCGATGCCGACGCCGAGTTCGGCCAGACCCATGCGCCAGGCCGGCTTCGCGAGATCCACCATGGCTGTCGGCGCAGTCGGGTTCCACCACTCGCGGAACCAGGCCGCCGGTTCGCGCCAGCCCCACTTGAAAAATGAATACCACTTCAGCGGCTCGACGCGGCCGCGCACCACCAGCACCGAGACGAAGACATTCGGCGCCCACTCGGCCTTCACCGGCAGTTCGATCACCGGCTTGAAGCGCGACAGGGCCTGCACATGGGTTTCGATGATGCCGCCGGCCTCCACCGCGATCAGCGCCGTGGCCTCGCGGAAGGGCGTACGCACCTGAAAGCGCGCCGTGTCGCCGGGCTTGTAGCTCTTCTGCTCGGCGACGACGTCGATGCGATCCTGATTGCCGGCGGCGAACCAGGCGTCTTCGCTACTGTCGCTGCTCCAGAAACTGCTGCCGGCGCGGGCCGTGTTGCCTTGCGTGTCGCGGGTCTCCGCCAGCAGCAGGATTTCGCCGGGGCCGCCTGTTTTGGGTTCACAACGCAGCATGCCGCGAGCATCGGTGCGGCCGCTGCAAACTTCGCCGAGATCGATGTACTCGTCGCGGTTTTCGTAAGCGTAGAAGCCGCCGACGATGCGCCGGCGATGTGAATGCGACAGGCGGCGCTTGCCCGTCATGCGCACCTCCTGGCCGGCGACAGGCTTGCCGTCGAGATCGAGGGCGACGAGGTCCAAGCGGCCCTTGTCATTCGGCGAGGCCCAGTCGGGAATCGACAGACCGAGCACCACGGCCGCCGGCCACAGGGGCACGCTGCCGTGGATGGTCTGGATCTCGCCGCTGGGATCGGTGAATGTCATCTCGGCATAGAGTTCGGCGGGGCCCTTGGGCGGATTCTTCAGCGCCACGTCGAGCTTGCCGGCGCCGGCCTTGTCGAGCGTCAGGGCCTGCTTGTCGAGTACCAGTTCCTCGCGCTCGCGACCGTTGTCGACATTGAAGGCGGCGAGGCCGGCTTCGCTGAAATTTACCTGGAAGCTGTAGCGGTCGTAGCCCGGCCAGCTCGGCCAGGTCGGGCGCACGGTGGCCGAGACGCCGACTTCCGCGCCCTTGGCGGCGCCGCCGTTGAGGAAGTTGAGGCCGAGGGATAGCGGCACTTTTTTCGCCGAGACGAGACGCGACGCCGTGCCCTGGACGCGACCGGTGAATATGGGCAGGCGGAAGTCGGAGACGCGGAACTCGCTGCTGCCAGGCAAGCTCAAGGTGTAGCTGCCGCGCTTGGCGGCCTCGGGGATTTTCCACTGGCTGGTGGCCGTGCCCTGGGCGTCCCAGGCCAGGTCCAGCGGGTATTCGGCGCCGCTGCCGTCGTGGCGGATCAGCAGGCGCTTGGGCAGCTTGGCTGCGTCGGGAAAGCCCAGGCCGCGACTGTTGCGCTCGCGGGCGATGTGCTTCATGGACACGGTCTGTCCCGGCCGCAGCAGCGTGCGGTCGAAGACGGTGCTGAAAATCTGCGGCCCATGCTGCTCGCCCCAGGTGGCGACACCGAAGCGCCAGGGCTCGATGCCTTCACTCCAGTCGGAGCGCACGAAGCTGTAGTCCTCGCCGAGGCGGGCGCTGGCGAAGAGGAAACTCTGTTCGTTGGCGCAATGGCTGCCGGCGATGGCCTTGTCGCTTAGTGCGCGGCCCTGCGCATCGGTCTTGCCACTCCACAGCAGCTTGCCCTTGCAATCGGAGACGCGCACCTCGGCGCCGCTCACGGGGAGGCCGCTATCGAGCGCCGTGACCCAGACCAGCGCGTTGTCGTTGCCGCGCTTCAGATGCACGGCGAGATTGGTCACCAGCGCGGCGGCACGCACGTACATGGGTTTGGGCTGGGATAAAAGCGCCGTGCCTAGCAGACGGCTTTCCACTTCGACGACATGAAAGCCGGGCTTGACCAGCGGAATGCCGACCACCTCGAATTCGGCGCTGCCGCCGGGCTTGGGCAGCTCGCGTTTCGTCGTGCCGGGCTGGCGGGCGAGGAAGGAAAGTTCGCGGGCGTAGTGCGGGTCTTCGTAGTCTTCCAATTTGCCGTCGCGCAACAGCTTGGTCTTGCGCGTCTGCTTCTCGAAGCGGGCGAGGCCCTGCATGGCTGCGATCACCTCGGCGTCGTCGGTGAGGCGGCGTTCCGTCAGTTGCAGTTTGGCCTCGATGTTGCGCAGGGTGACGGGCAACACGCCGCCCTCCTTCAATTCGACGATGCCGAAGTCGCCGGGAAACTTGGCCAGGGGCGGCAGCGTGCCGGTGCGGAACTTGAGCGGGAAGCTGGCGGCGTTGCTCAGCGGGCGGCCGGCTTCGTCGACGATGCCGGCGGGCAGTTCCAGGCGCAACTCCGCGTTCTGCGGGAAGGGCCGCGGAAAGACGACGCTGCGCAGGGTATTTTCACGGCTGCTGCTTTTCTGGTTCGGGTCCGAGGGCAGGCGCGTACCCTCGGGCGTGACGAGCTTGATCTTGCCGCGCAAAGACGCATCCACCGCAGCGGAAAATTCCAGCGTGATGGCAGACAGCGGCGAGCAGGGTGCGCTGGCCTTTTCGCGTTCGCAACTCAAGGTGGCGCGGAAGGGCTCGCGCACCGGATAGACGAAGCTTTCCTCCTTGACCGACTTGGCCCCATTGGTGGACTCGATGCCCTTGCCCCAGACCAGTTTCATCTTCGCCCCCTGGGGCAGGCGTTCGCTGCATGTGGCCACCAGATCGCCGCTACCGCTGCGGCGCAGGGCGGACAGAACTTCGTTGCGCTGTTTGTCGGCGACGAGATGCAGCGGCATGCGGTTGCCAACGCCCTCGGCCTCGCACCATGCGTTCTGTTCCAGCGAGGTCGGCTTGATCGCGCCGGCAGGCGTGATGACGAAAGCCTGATCCTCCTCGATGCCATTGCCCGGCGCCGGATGGATGCGACGCGGCCAGGGGCCGGGGGCGAAGAAGCGGTATTGATTCTGACCACCAACGCCTTCGCCATTTATCGCCTTGAGGCCGGGCTTCAGCGTGAATAGGCAGCGCTCGCCGGGCAGCAGTGCACGCTCCAGTTGCCAGGCCCATGTCTTCGTATCCAACCAGCGGCCGCTGCCTTTGGCATCGCCGCAATCGACATTGAAGGGAGCCGCGCCCTGCGCCTGCCCCAGGGGCATCATGTCGGTGCTGAACACCGCTGTGCCCCGGGTCTGCTGATCCACCAGTTCCTGTGGCGTGAATTGATTGACCCAGGCAGCGTGGGCCGTTTGGACGACAGCGGAGAACAGGAACAGTGCGGCGGCGCGGAGTTTCATGGCCGTATCCCGAATGAATGGCGGTGGCCGATTATAGCCAGCCCATCCGGCGATCCCGGCCGCGACTCGGGAAGGTTGCGACCGGGGTTTGCTCGCTATTGGTGAGACTAGCCAGAAATGAAGTTGAGCAAGTCACGCGGCTCAAACTTCTTATGGCTGGCCGGGCAGGTGTAACCACTCAGCTCTTTGTTGTCGTAGCCATAAGACCTGACTACAAAGGACGGGTTTGTTTCGTCAGCTGGCTTATTCCAGTCTCGCTTGGTGGCTCTCTCGACCACGAGGTAGCCGCCCGCTTGGTGCTGTAGCGAGGCGCCTGCGCCCTGGACGAAGATGCCGCACCAATCCCCGTTATAGGAGAGGGCGCCTTGCGTGTATCCGGCGATCAGTTGCGCCTCGAGGGTTGCGGTCCGCTTTTTGGAACTGTTGCAGTCCTTGTTCTGCCAGTTGCAGCAGGCGCTCTTGTTTGGGCCGATTTGGCCCTTCATACCCTTGAAACCTTCTCCAGTGAAAGAGATTTTCTTGTCCGTCTTGTTGTAGACGCAAAACGCGTGGGCGCTGCTCGCAACCATCAGGGGGAGCGCGACGAGGAGTGTGCGCAGGGTGGCGATGGTGCGGCGGGATGCCTTGAGTCGGGTATTCATGGAGCCTCCTGAGTGTGAAATCGGATATGCATAAATTTTGTGAGGCACAACCATATCCATGTGCTCATGGCAATGCCATACGGCGGCTGGCGTATGGTCGGACCGGCTAAAATGGCGTCCATGAAAGTTCTCGGCATCGAATCCTCCTGCGACGAAACCGGCCTTGCCCTCTACGACACCGAGCGCGGCCTGCTCGCGCATGCGGTGCATACGCAGGTGGCGATGCACGAGGCTTATGGCGGCGTGGTGCCGGAGCTGGCCTCCCGCGACCACGTTCGGCGGCTGATTCCGCTGCTGGAGAAAGTGCTGGCCGATGCGGGCGCCACGCGCGGCGATATCGACGCCATCGCCTACACAGCGGGGCCGGGCTTGGCCGGTGCGCTGCTGGTCGGTGCGAGCTTTGCCGAGTCGTTGGCCGTGGCGCTCGATGTCCCGGCGCTACCGGTGCATCACCTCGAAGGCCATCTGCTTTCGCCGCTGCTGGGCAGCGAGCCGCCGGCCTTTCCCTTCATCGCGCTGCTGGTCTCCGGCGGGCACACGCAATTGATGCGGGTGAGCAAGGTCGGCGACTACGAGCTGCTCGGCGAGTCGCTGGACGATGCGGCCGGCGAAGCCTTCGACAAGACCGCCAAGCTGCTGGGCCTGGGCTATCCCGGCGGGCCGGCGTTGGCGAAACTGGCGGAAACCGGCGTGGCGGGCCGTAGCAAATTACCCCGGCCGATGCTGAATAGTGGCGACCTTGCTTTCAGCTTTTCCGGCTTGAAGACAGCGGTGCTGACCGCCGTGCGCAAACACGAAATGAGTGACGCGGAAAAGGCCGACCTCGCGGCGGAGTTCCAGGAAGCGGTGACCGACGTGCTGGCGGCCAAGGCCGTGGCGGCGTGTCGCCAGCACCGACTTTCCTCCCTCGTGGTGGCCGGCGGTGTCGGCGCCAATCGGCGCCTGCGGCAGAAGCTCGACGGGGCGCTGGCGAAGATTGGTGGCCGCGTGTATTACCCGGAGGTCGAGCTATGCACCGACAACGGCGCGATGATCGCGTTCTGTGGCGCGCAGCGGCTGATGCAGCAGGCCTTGCCGGATCGCGGCGACGGCGCTTTCGCCATCCGCCCGCGCTGGCCGCTGGATGAACTGCGGGCTCAGGCTTCTTCCTGAGCCTTCTTCTTGCCGGAGCCGATGCGGCTCTCGGTACCGGCCAGCAGCTTCACGATGTTGGCCTTGTGGCGGATGATCAGCACTGCCGCCATGATGGTTACCGGCAGCACGACGCTCATCCTGCCGATCATCCAGCCTGCCGCCAGCGGCGCGGCGACGGCGGCCACCAGCGCGGCCAGCGACGAGTAGCGGGTGATCGCGGCAACAGCGATCCAGATCAGCGCGACGATGCCAGCCAGCGGCGCGGAGAATCCGAGCAGCACACCCAGCGCGGTGGCCACGCCCTTGCCACCCTTGAAGCCGAGGGTGAAGGGATAGGCATGGCCGACGAAGGCGGCGAGTCCGGCCACCGCAATCGCCGTCTCGCCAGCGCCGACTTTTGCTGCGATGAACATGGCCAGCCAGCCTTTGGCGGCATCGCCGATCAGGGTCAGCAGCGCGGCGGCCTTGTTGCCGGTGCGCAGCACATTGGTGGCGCCGGGATTGCCGGAGCCGAAGCTGCGCGGGTCGGCGAGGCCGAAGGCCTTGGAGACGATGACGGCGAAGGGCAGCGAGCCGAGCAGATAACCGAGGATGGCGGAAACGAGCAGTTCCATTGGCGATTCCCTAGAATGGCTGCCATTGTAAACGAGGGCGAACCATGGATTTCATCTTCATCGACGACATGCGGGTCGAGGCCCATGTGGGCATTTTCGAGCGCGAGAAGGCCGCGCCGCAGACGCTGGAAATCAGCCTCACCTTCGGCGTCCCCGACGAGGCGGCCCGCGACGACGACATCGGCAAGACCATCCGCTACGACGAAGTGATCGAGCGCATTCGTGCCGAGTTGGCAGCGCGCCATTTCAATTTGCTGGAAACCCTGGGCGAATACGTGATCGGCCTGTTGCTCGACGAGTTCGGCGCCCCTTGGGTAAAGATATCGATCGCCAAGGTAGGCATCATGAAAGGCGTGCGCCGCGTCGGCGTGCAGATCGAGCGCTCGCGCTGAGATGGTGACGTCGCCCCCGGACCTGATCTACCTCGTCGGCATGGCGGCGGTGGCCGTCAATGCCGCTTCCGCAGTACTGGAGACCGAGGACAAGCGCATGGATCTGGTCGGCGCCGTGATCGTCGGCCTGGCCACCAGCCTGGGTGGCGGCACGCTACGCGATGTGCTGCTGGGGCGCCCCGTGTTCTGGCTGACGGACGTGGCTTACCTAGTCTGCGGCCTGATCACCGTAGCGGCCACTTTCGTGCTTGCCCGCCGCGTGCGCATGCCGGTCGGTGCCTTCGTCGTGCCCGATGCCGTGGGGCTGGCGCTATTTACCGTGGTCGGCTGCGGCATCGCCATGCAGGCCGGCGTGCATTGGCTGGGCGCCTCGCTGCTGGGGGTCATCACTGGCGTATTTGGCGGTGTGCTGCGCGACGTACTGGTGAACGAGATGCCCCTGGTAATGCGGCCGGGCACGCTCTACGCCACGGCGGCCTGGTGTGGTGCGCTGACCATGTTGGCAGCGAATGCGGCCGGCCTTGGCGAGGCGACGGGAGCGGCCGCCGGCGGCATCGTCGTGCTGCTGTTACGGCTGGCCGCGATCCGTTACCGCTTGCGCTTGCCGACCTTCCGCTCGCTGGGCTGAGCGGATTCTTCAGCCGGCCCTTTCTTTGTCGCCACTTCGCGGCAGGCTTCGATTTCCTTGTCGCTCATCACCGGTTTGATCTGGCAGCGCTCTTCCCAGAGTCGCTGTTTCTCGATCTCGGCCTTGCGCTTGGCTTCGGCCTGTTCCTTGCGACGTTCTTCTTTCGCTTCCGGCGTATCGACCACGACCACGGGAGGTGGTGGTTGAGTGATGACAGCCGAAGCTGCCGGCGGCGGTGCCGGCTGGGCAGCGGGAGCCTGGGGTTTCGTTTCCTCAGTCTTGCCGTTCTGGGCCGCCGCGGGCAGGGCCGCCAGCGAGAGCAGAAGGAGCAGCAGGGCGGGCAATTTCATATTCAGTTCTCCAGTCCAACAGTCACGATTTTCGGTTGTAGGACGCGCAGTATGTCATGAGGATGCACGCCGACGAGATAGCCGCGCTTGCCGCCGTTGATGTAGATCAGCGGCAGGTCGAGGATGCTCTTTTCCATGTGCACCGGCAGCGCCTTTTTGGTGCCGAAGGGCGAGCAGCCGCCGACCATGTAGCCGGTGTGACGCGTGGCATCTTCGGGCTTGCAGGGGGCGACCTTCTTGACGCCGATCTGCCGCGCCAGCTCCTTGGTGCTGACCTTGCGGTCGCCATGCATGAGGACGATCAGCGGTTTCTTCTCTTCATCTTCCATCACCAGGGTCTTCACCACCGCGTGTTCAGCGACATTCAGTTCACGGGCGGAGACGGAGGTACCGCCATGCTCCTCGTATTCGTAGAGATGGTTGGAGTGGGCGATGCCGTGCTTGTGCAGGAATTTGGTGGCCGGGGTTTCCGGCGCGTGGAGTTCTGGTTTCATGATGGCCTATCCGCGTGGATGGTGCACTTGGTGCAGTTGTTTCAGGCGTTCCCGTGCCACATGAGTATAGACCTGGGTCGTCGAGATGTCGGCATGGCCGAGCAGCAGCTGCACCACCCGCAGGTCGGCGCCGTGATTGAGCAGATGGGTGGCGAAGGCATGGCGCAGCACGTGGGGGGAGATGCGTTCGCGGGGGATGCCGGTGAGTACCGCGTATTTCTTGACCAGGGTCCAGAACATCTGCCGCGTCATGGCGCCGCCCCGTGCGGTGACGAAGACGGCGTCGGAGCGGTGCTCGCCGAGTAGATGGAGCCGCGCTGTCGTGGTGTAGCGCTCCAGCCATTCGGCGGCCACCTGGCCCAGAGGCACCAGGCGTTCCTTCGAGCCCTTGCCCATTACACGCACGGCACCGTCGCTGAAGCTGACCTCGAACTGGCGGATGCCAACCAGCTCCGAGACGCGCAGGCCGGTGGCGTAGAGCAGCTCCAGCATGGCCCGGTCGCGCAGGCCCAGTGGCGTTTCCACGTCCGGCGCGGCAAGCAGGTCTTCCACTTGCTTTTCCGACAGGGTCTTGGGAAAGCGCGTACCGGCACGGGGCTTGTCGATGTTGAGCAGCGGATCGGCCTGGATGCGGCCCTGATCGAGCAGCCAGCGATAGCATCGGCGCAGTGAAGCCATCAGCCGACGCTGGCTGGCGGCCTTGATGCCGCCGGGACGATTGTGCTGATGGGCGAGATAGGCGTTGATCGCCGTCTCGCCAGCGCCGACTATTGACTCCTGCCGCCCGGCCAGCCAGGCGGAAAACAGTTTCAGGTCCGTGCGGTAGGCGGCCAGCGTGTTCTTCGACAGTCCGTCGGCCAGCCAGAGGGCGTCGAGGAATTCGTCGATCAGTCCGGCGTCGGTCAAGCGATCAGACACCCTCGTGAGCCAGCAACCAACGCTTGATGTCAAGCAGGAAGCCGCTGCGCTGGCGGGCAAAGCCGCCCAGCCCCTGGTTGGCCGCGACGACGCGGTGACAGGGCACCACCAGCGGATAGGGATTGGCGCCGCAGGCATTGCCGACGGCGCGCGGGCCGCTGCGGATGGCTTCGGCGACTTCGCCGTAGCTCCTGGTTTGGCCGGCGGGAATGGATGCGATCTGGTCCCAGACCTTGCGCTGGAAATGGGTGCCTGCCGGCGCCAGGGGCAGGCCGAATTCAAAGGCCGGGTCTTTCAGGTAGGCGCGCAACTGGCGCACGGTCTCCTTCGCCAGCGGCGATTTCGGCGCCAGCTCGGCGCGCGCTTCGAGGTAGGTCAGGTCGGTGATTTCGTCGTCGCTGCACTGAATGCCGATGGCAAAGCCCGGCGCGGAAACGATGGCCTGGTAGCTGCTCATGGCGGGCACTCCCTGAGTTCGATCAGGGCGTTATTGTCGATCCCCGGCAGGCGATCCGCAAGCGCTGCGCAACGGCCGGCGATGCACAGCTCGTAGCCGGCGACGTGGGGCGAGTGGGTCAGCCGTAGCGCCTTCTGCGGCGGCAGGGCGGGGCGGTAATGCCAGATGCCGTTCTTCAGCACGGCGCCTGCCGGCGGCTCCATGCCGGCGCCGCTGCCCCGGATGCGGGCCTGGTCGAGGACCAGGGCTTTGCCCTCGACACGCCAGTCTTCTTCCCATCGGATTTTTTCGATGGAGTGGGTCCAGGCCAGGGTGAAGTTCCCTACGGCGAGCACGGCGCTGACCGCGCCCGCCGCGAGACATAGGCTCATGCCGAGGCGAGCTGCCGCCGCCGGAACAGATGCCAGGCGACGAAAGCGGCGCTCATGGCGAAGCCGATCTCGTCGGTCAGCGGAATTGCCGCTACCAGCATGAAGGCTGCTGCCGCCGCGAAGATGCGTTCGATCATGCTCAGTGGCGCGAACAGGAAGCCGATGGCCGCTGCGCCCCAAAGGGCAATGGAGAGTACGGCCTTGCCGACGATGTAGACGACAGCGGCGATGGTCCAGTCACCTTGCAGCATCAGGGCCGGCGTATAGACGGCCATGTAGGGCACGACGAAACCAGCGATGGCGATCTGCACGGCCTTTATGCCGATCTTCATCGCCGATTCCTTGGCGATGGAGCTGGCGGCGAAGGCGGCCAGGGCTACCGGCGGCGTCAGGTCGGCCATGATGCCGAAGTAGAAGACGAACATGTGGCTGACGATCAGCGGGACGCCGAGTTTCAGCAGGGCCGGTGCGGCAATGGAGCTGGTGATGATGTAGTTGGGGATGGTGGGAATCCCCATGCCCAGCACCAGGCAGACCAGCATGGTCAGCACCAGCGAGAGGAAGAGACTGGATTCGCCGACGCCGAGGATGAAGCCGGCGAAGCTCGACGCGGCGCCGGTCAGGGTCAGCACGCCGATGATGACACCGACGATGGCACAGGCGACGCCGACCGGCAGCGCCTGTTTCGCACCGTCGACGAGGCTCATCTTGATCGTGTGCAGGGTCTTGCGGCCGCCCTTGATGGCGAAGGTCTGCGCCACCAGCGCGGTGATCAGGGCCAGCAGGGGGTAGATGCTCCACTGGTCCATCTGTTTGACGAAGACAGCGGCGGCGAGGCCCGTGGCGAACCAGAAGACGTAGCGGAAGGCAGTGGCCGAGATGCGCGCGGCAATGGCCGCGCCGAGGATCAGGATGGCCGTCAGCGCCAGGCCCACCATGCCCGAGAACATAGGCGTGAAGCCATTGAACAGCATCCATACCAGCACCACCAGCGGCAGCATCAGGTACCAGTTGTCGCGCATCGCGTGCCACGGATTCGGGCACTGGTCTTTGGGCAGGCCGGTAAGGCCCATGCGTCCGGCTTCCAGATGCACCATCCAGAAAGCAGTGAGGTAATAGAGGATGGCGGGAATCGCCGCGGCCTTGACGATGTCGGCATAGGGCACGTTGAGGTTCTCGGCCATGATGAAGGCGACCGCGCCCATTACCGGCGGCATGATCTGGCCACCCATCGATGAGGTGGCTTCGACCGCGCCGGCAAAGACGCCGGAGTAGCCGAACTTCTTCATCAGCGGAATGGTGAACTGGCCGGTGGTCAGCACATTGGCCACGCCGGAGCCGGAGATGGTGCCCATCAGGCCGGAGGAGAGCACGGAAACCTTGGCCGGGCCGCCCTTGGTGTGACCGACGGTGCCCAGCGCCAGGGAGTTGAAGAGATGAATCATCCCGGCGTGTTCGAGAAAGGTGCCGAAGAGGATGAACAGGAATATGTAGGTGGCCGAAACCAGGGTCGGGATGCCGAAGATGCCTTCGGTGCCCAGGGCCAACTGGTTGACGATCTGGTCGAAGCCGTAGCCGCGATGAGCCAGGGGGCCGGGGAAGTATTGGCCGAACAGGCCGTAGATCAGGAACAGGCCGCAGACGATGGGCAGGGCCAGGCCGAGGATGCGCCGCGCCGCTTCAAAGGTGAGTATGACCAGGGCGGTGCCGACGAAGAGGTCGGCACTGGACGGATCGCCGGAGCGCTGGATCAGGTCGGCCTCGAAGACCCAGTGATAGGTGGACAGGGCGAAGGCGCCGAGCGCCAGCACCGTGTCGCCAGCGCCGACTTTTGTCAGCTTGCCGCCACTCTTGAAGGCGGGGTAGAGCAGGAAGGTGATGGTCAGCAGGAAGCCTACGTGCAGGCTGCGGATGACCAGGCTGGAGAGCGGATGGAAGGCCGCCACCATCAGCTGGTAGGCCGAGAAGGCCAGGGCCAGTGCGGTGGCAAGCTGAAGCCAGAAACCACCGAGCCGGCGTTGTACGCCGTGCTCGGAGAATTCTTCCTGGCCGTGATCCGGGGCGACGCTGTGATCGGTCACGACGGTCCCGCCTTACTTGATCAGACCGGCTTCCTTGTAGAACTTCTCGGCACCCGGGTGCAGCGGTACCGGCGGGTTCTTCGGTGCGCCTTCCTTGCTGATGGCCTTGGCGGCGGCATGGGCCGAGTGCAGTTCGGGCAGGTGATCGAACATCGCCTTGGTCATCTTGTACACCGCATCGGTGGAGACGCCCTCATGGGTGACGAGGAAGTTCTGGATGGCAACGGTCGGTACCTCGGTGGTTTGGCCGCCGTAAGTGTTGGCGGGCACAACGCCGGGCTGGTAGGCGGCTTCGCCGATCTTCTTCACCACCTCGGCGGGGACCGGCACGATGACGATCTTGACGGCGGTGGCGAGGTCGCGGATGGCGGCGACGCCGAGGCCGGCGGAGATCAGGGTGGCGTCGAGCTGGCGGTTCTTCATCAGTTCCACCGATTCGCCGAAAGGCAGATATTCGACCTTGGAGAAATCCTTGTAGCTCATGCCGGCGGCCTTGAAGATATCGCGGGCATTGAGCTCGGTGCCGCTCTTGGGTGCGCCGACGGCGACGCGCTTGCCCTTGAGGTCGGCCAAGGTCTTGATGCCCGAGTCGGCGGCGGCGACGATCTGGATGTAGTTCGGGTAGATGGCGGCGACGGTGCGCAGCTTTTTCAGCGGTGCCTTGAAGCCGGCTTCTTCATTGCCTTTCCAGGCCTCGGCCAGCGCATCGCCGAGGGTGAAGGCGATTTCACCGCGACCTGCTTGCAGCAGGTTCAGGTTCTCCGAACTGGCTTTGGTGGCTTGCACAGTGGCTTTGCTGCCGGGCAGAGCCTTGCCGTAGATCTGCGAGAGGGCGACGCCCATCGGGTAATAGACACCGGAGGTGCCACCGGTGAGGACGTTGACGAATTCCTGGGCGTTGGCGGTGAGTGAAACGGATAGCGCGGCGCAGGTGGCCAGCAGGGTGCGTAGTTTCATGGGTGACTCCTCCTTATGGGTTTTGTGAGCGGAAGCTTACACGATGCCGGCATCGCGCAATACGGCGATGGCGGCATCGTCGCGGCCCAGTTCGCGCAATACGGCGTCGGTGTCCTGGCCGAGAACAGGTGGCGCGCGGCGGTATTCCACCGGCGTTGCCGAGAAATGAATGGGGTTGCCGACCTGGGGTGCGGTGCCGCCGGCGGCGTGGGGCAAGTCCCGGCGCAGGCCGCGATGGATCACCTGCGGATCGGCGAAAACGCCAGCCAGATCGTTGATCGGGCCACAGGGCACGGCGGCATTTTCCAGCGCGGTGATCCACTCGGCAGTGCTGCGCATCACGGTGGTCTGGCGCAATAGCGGAATCAGCTCGGCGCGGTGCTTGACTCGCGCCGCATTGGTCGCGAAGCGTTCATCGCTGGTCCACTCCGGCTTGCCGGCAATGGTGCTGAAACGCGCGAACTGGCCGTCGTTGCCGATGGCGAGGATCATGTCGCCGTCCGCCGTCGGGAAGTCCTGATAGGGCACGATGTTCGGGTGGGCGTTGCCCATGCGGCGCGGCGCCTTGCCGGAGACCAGATAGTTCATGGCCTGGTTGGCGAGGCAGGCCACCTGCACATCGAGCAGGGCGAGGTCGATGTGCTGGCCCTGACCGCTCTGCTCGCGATGGAGTAGAGCCGCCTGGATGGCATTGCAGGCGTAGAGGCCGGTGAGGATGTCGGTCAGCGCGACACCGACCTTCTGCGGTCCGGCGCCTTCCTCGTCGTCGGCGCGGCCGGTGAGGCTCATCAATCCACCCATGCCCTGGATCAGGAAGTCATAGCCGGCGCGCGGCGCGTAGGGGCCGTCCTGGCCGAAGCCGGTGATTGAGCAATAGACGAGGCGCGGATTCAGCGCCGCGAGGCTGGCGTAGTCGAGGCCATAAGCGGCGAGGCCGCCGACCTTGAAGTTCTCCAAAACCACGTCGGCATCCGTCGCCAGCTCACGCACGATCTGCTGGCCTTCGGGGCGGGTGATGTCGACCGTGAGGGAGCGCTTGTTGCGATTGGTGCACAGGAAGTAGGCGGCATCGGTGGTCGGCTGGCCCTCGCCATCGGCGAGCCAAGGCGGGCCCCAGCCGCGAGTGTCGTCACCGCTGCCCGGTTTTTCGATCTTGATCACGTCGGCATCAAGATCGCCCAGCAACTGCGAGGCCCAGGGGCCGGCGAGCACGCGGGAAAGGTCGAGAACCTTGATGTGCGACAGGGCGCCCATCAGGATGCCTTGCCCAGCAGCGCATCCTTGAGATCGCCAGTCACGGGCTGGTCACCGAGCCAGATTTTCAGGATGGCACGGTAGAAGTCCTCGCCGGCAAGGTCATCGCCCTTCTTTTCGCCGTCGACGCTCAGGCGCATGACGCCGCCATTCACTTCGGGCAGCCAGTCGAGGTTGATGACTGCGCCCTTCTTCGCGCTGCCCAGAGTCAGCATGGTGGCCTTGAAGGTTTCGATACGGGCATTGAGGGGCGCGACCTCCTGCTCCGTGTGATTCTTGCGGATGCCGCCGACGAGATTGTCGGCGAACTGCTCGCCGGAAAGCTCGCGCAGGGTGACGATGCGAATGCGCTTCGGCCCCTTCTGTGCCAGCGCCTCGGCGGCGGTGGTCGCCTTCTGCGGCAGGTAGAGTGCCATGGCATAGGCCTTGATGAAGAGCACGCCGCGCAGGCCGGCGCCATTGATTGCCGTATCGCCAGCGCCGACTTTCATCTTGTCATCGAATTTGACGCCGGCAACTTCGACGGCGTGGGAGAGGGGAGCGGCTGCGATCAGCAGCATGGCGACGAATGCCTTGGCGATGGTCTTGTGCATGGTGTCTCCTGTTCGTGTGCCCTGATGATAGTGCAAACGCATGCTATCGTTGCCCGCAACCGAGGAGGAAATTCCATGCGCAAAACCCTGTCTGCCACATTGTTGCTCGCCGCCGGCGCAAGCTTTGCCGCCGATCTGCCCGCCGAGCGCACATCCACCGCTGCCGACCGGGAGGCGACGGCGGTGACCGTCTATAACGACGACCTGGCCCTGGTGAAGGAACGTCGTCGTGTCGATCTGCCGGCCGGCCTTTCACGCCTTTCGCTGCGCGAAGTATCGGCCCAGATGCGACCGGAGACGGCGCTGCTGCGCGCCGCCAGCGGGGCGCCGATTCATCTCGTCGAGCAGAATTTCGATTTCGACCTGTTGACGCCGCAGAAACTGCTGGAGAAATACGTCGGCCGTGAGGTCAGCGTGATCCGCAGTCATCCGACCACCGGCGCAGAAACCCGCGAAAAGGCCACGGTGTTGGCTGCCGGCAATGGCACCGTGTTGCGCTTCGCCGACCGCATCGAAACCGGCGTGCCCGGTCGTCTGGCCTTCGACAGCGTGCCGGCCAATCTGCGTGATCGGCCGACGCTTTCTGTGCTGCTGGAAGGCAATGGTGGCAAGCAGTCGCTGGAGCTTTCCTACCTGACCGGTGGCGTGAGCTGGAAAGCGGATTACGTCGCCAACCTTTCGGTGGACGGCAAGCAGCTAGACCTTAACGCTTGGGTGACGTTGACCAATCGCAGCGGTGCCGCCTTCGACAATGCCACGCTGCAACTGGTGGCCGGCACCGTCAATCGTGTGCGACCGCCGGCGCCGCAGATGGCCTATGCGATGCCCGCACCCTCGCCGCGCGTCAAGTCCATGGAGGCGACGCAGGAGGCGCTGATGGACTTCCATCTCTACAGTTTCGAGCGACCGACGAGCATCGCCGACAACCAGACCAAGCAGCTCGCCCTGCTCTCCGCCAGTGGTGTCCCCGTGCGCCGTGAATATCTGCTGGCCGGTTCCGAGTGGTACTACCGGGATCGCCAAGGGCAGATCGGGCAGAAGCTCAAGCCGGCCGTATTTTTGGAATTCGACAACAAGGGTGGCCAACTAGGCAAGCCGCTGCCGGCCGGCGTGGTGCGCGTGTATGCGAAAGACAGCAAAGGCGCCGCCCAGTTCGTTGGCGAGGATCGCGTCGAACACACGGCGAAGAACGAGAAGCTGAAACTCAAGCTCGGTGAGGCTTTCGACATTACCGCCGAACGCAAGCAGACCAACTACAAGCGCATCGCCGACAACGTCAGCGAATCCTCATGGCGCATCGAGCTGCGCAACGCCAAGGACGAGGCGGTGACGGTGAAGGTGCAGGAACCCCTGTCCGGCGACTGGGAGATGATCCAGGAGTCGCAAAAGCACACCAAGGAGTCGGCGCGCGTAGCGTCCTGGAACGTGAACGTGCCGCCCGGAGGCGGCACGGTGCTGGAATATACGGCGCGGGTGAAGTGGTAGGGCTGAGAGTGGGGCAAAGAGGAACGAATAGATGCGCTTCCTGAGCTTTATCGGATTGATCCTGGTATTGGCTGCGCCGGCCTTTGCTTGCCCTCCCCATGTCTTGATCGATCCGTCCCAGATACGGATCGCCGGGGATCGTGTGCTAATCGTGACCCATGCAACGTCGTTTCACGATGCCCGATATGCCTCCAAGCGGGGGGTGGACGAAGCCGTCCGATATGCTAAGCGGCAAGGCATCCCGGTCATCTATCTTCAGGACGATACGCCCGAGGAATACTATTTTGCTGCGGACTGCCATCCGGACTATTGGGTTTATTCCCAAGGAGGGGAGCTACGTTTCCCGGTTACGGCGAGTCATGTTTATGTCGTGGGGGGGCACTTGGAAATGTGCCTGTCGGCAACGACGAGCGACCTTATCTACCAGTGGGCACGACAGGAGCCTAAATCTCGGGTTCTGAGCTACTTCATGGACGGAATCTATTCAAACGGCAAGCTTGTCGACGCATCTGATTCGTTCTATGGCGACTTCCAAAAGTTCATGGGGGTTATCACGTATGGGCGCCCGGGGGGTGAGCACTGGCCAAAGCTGACGCTTCTCGAGACCATGGGAGTCATCATTCGCGAGGAACATGAATTTCTCTATGTTCAGCAAGCCTTACCCCGCTGGGATCGTACGTTTCCCGGCAACTACCGGATCGAGTTACAGATGAACGACTCAGTCAAGAAAGTGCTGCGACCGGCCGACGGCTGGAAGCCGCCGACGATCCTGTTCCACTTTGTCGATTCCGCGATTGATCCCGGGCCACCCTTGCCCAAAACCTGGTAGGCGAAGGGAAAGCCATAAACTCTGATGCTATTGGCGAACCTCTCCGTCACCAAGTACGATCCATTTTTGCGAGGTCAGGCCTTCGAGCCCGACCGGGCCGCGAGCGTGGAACTTGTCGGTGGAGATGCCGATCTCGGCGCCGAGGCCGTATTCGAAACCATCGGCGAAGCGCGTCGAGGCATTCACCATCACCGAGGACGAGTCCACCTCGCGCAGGAAGCGCATGGCGTGGCTGTAGTTCTCGGTGACGATGGATTCGGTGTGGGCCGATGAGTATTTGGTGATGTGCTCGATGGCCTCGTCCAGCCCGGCCACCACCTTGACGGCGATGATCGGTGCGAGGAACTCGGTGTGATAGTCCTCTTCCGTCGCCGGCTTTGCGGTGGGCACCAGCTTGCGGGTTTCCTCGCAGCCGCGAATCTCCACGCCTTTTGCGATCAGCATCGCCGCGATGGCTGGCAATTGGGTAGCGGCGACGGCGCGGGCCACCACGAGTGATTCCGTGGTGTTGCAGGTGCCGTAGCGCTGGGTCTTGGAGTTCTCGACGATGCGCAGGGCCTTGACCGGATCGGCGGCATCATCCACATAGACGTGGCAGTTGCCGTCCAGATGCTTGATGACGGGGACGCGGGCATCCTTGGAGATGCGCTCGATCAGGCCCTTGCCGCCGCGTGGGACGATGACGTCCACGAACTCGGGCATGGTGATCAGGTGGCCCACGGCCTCGCGATCCGTGGTTTCGATCACCTGTACGGCACTCTCCGGCAGGCCAGCAGCCTTGAGGCCTTCGCGTACGCAGGCGGCGATGGCCTGGTTGGCACGGATGGCTTCCTTGCCGCCACGCAGAATGGCGGCGTTGCCGGACTTCAGGCACAGGGCGGCGGCATCCGCCGTCACGTTCGGCCGTGCTTCGTAGATGATACCGACGACGCCGATGGGCACGCGCATCTTGCCGACCTGGATGCCTGAGGGACGGCGTTTCATGTCGGTAATCTCGCCCACCGGATCGGGCAGGGCGGCGACCTGCTCCAGGCCCTGGGCCATGGATTCGACGCCTTTTTCGGTCAGCGTCAGGCGGTCGATCATGGCTGCATCGAGGCCATCGACACGGGCCTGTTCGACGTCGGCGGCGTTGGCGGCGAGCAGTTCGGCGCGGCGTTCGCGCACGGCCTTGGCCATAGCCAGCAGGGCGGTGTTCTTGGCGCCGGTCGAGGCGCGAGCCACAGCCCGCGAGGCGCTACGGGCTTCGCGGCCCACCTGTTGCATGTAGCTTTTTACATCCACTAGTACATCCATCATCGTGTCCTTGCTTGTGTCAGACGCAGTGCCATCTGGAGGAACTCATCCCAGATGTCGCCACGTGCGAGACCCTTGATCATGCGGTCTATTTTCGCGCCGTGCAAGAGTGCGGCGCGCGCAGCGTTGTTGCGGGCTTCGGTGGCCAACGCCCACAGCACCAGCGGCGGCGCTGCGTCCTCGGCCTTGAGGCCTTCGAGAGTACGCACGGCGCGCACCGTGTCGCGGGCCTTCAGGGCGTCGCGCAGGTCGCTGACATCGTAGCGGGCGACATTGAGTACGGCGGCCTCGATCTGGGCCAGCGTGACTTCGCCAGCCGGATACAAAAGCCCCAGTTTCTGGATTTCCTGGTGGGCGGCGAGCAGGTTGCCCTCGACGTGGGCAGCGATGAAGTCCAGCGCCTCCTTGGGCGCTTTCTGCTGCTGCCGCGCCATGCGCTCGGCGATCCACTGCGGCAGGCGCGCCAGGGGTGGGGCATTGCATTCGATGGCGACGCCGGCGTTGGTCAGGGCCGTGACCCAGCTCGCCTTCTTGGCCTGCCAGTCGAGTTCGGGCAGGGTGATCAGCGTCACCACGCCCGGCCCGAGGGTCTTGATATAGCGTTGCAGGGCTTCGCTGCCCTCGCGTCCCGGCTTGCCCGAGGGGATGCGCAGGTCCACCAGCTTGCTGCCGCCGAAGAGGGAGAGGTTGCCGGCGGAGAGGAACAGTTCGTCCCACTTGAAGTTGGCCCCGGCGACGATCACCTCCCGCTCCTCGAAGCCCTGCTTGCGCGCGGCGGCGCGAATGGCGTCGCCGGCCTCGATCACCAGCAGGGGCTCGTCGCCATGCAGCAGGTAGAGCGGCGCGAGCGGCTTTTCTAGATGCGGAACTAGCTGCTCGGGACGCAGGAGCACGGCTTCAGTCCTCGGTCTCGACCTTCTTCTGCTTGGCGGTGGCGAGCCGGCGCATCAACTGCTGCACCAGATCGTTCTGCATGTCGCGCCAGAGCAGGCCTTCTTCCGATTCCTTGGACAGCACCAGGTCGTCGCTGAAGGTGATTTCGCGGCGGACCGTGATGGTCGAGGCGGGAAGAAATTCGACGATGCTGGGCTTACCGCCCGGTTCGGCACTGGCGACCTGGCCGGTGACCTTGAAGGTGAATGTGCGCACCAACTGGAATTCACGGGCGCGACCGGCCGCATTGAGGGAAAGGATGACTTTCTGGCTGGCGTCGCCAAGGATGAGCAGATTGGCTTCGGCGTCCTTGGCATCGACGACCACGCGGGTCGGTGACGAGGCTTCGATGGTGCGCTTGAGTTGCGCGTAGAACTCGGTGGTGGGTGCCAGCGAGAGCGTCATCGACGAGAAAGGCAGCGCGTAGCTGCCGCGCAACTGGAAGCCGCAGGCGCCAAGCAGCCCGGCGAGCGTCAGGATGAACAGGGTTCTTGCGATGCGCATGCCGCTCTCCTCAGACCACGATATTGACGAGACGGCCGGGGACGACCACGACCTTCTTCGCCGGTTTGCCTTCCATGAACTTCTGCGCTGCTTCCGAGGCCAGGGCCTCGGCTTCGATCGCCGTCTTGTCGGCGCCGACTTTTATCTTGATGTTGCCGCGATGCTTGCCGTTCACCTGGAGCACCAGTTCCTGCTCATCCTGCACCAGGGCCTCGTCGAGAGGTTCGGGCCAGGGGGCGGAAAGGATGTCTTCGCCGTAACCCAGTTCCTGCCACAGGGCATGGGTGATATGCGGCGTGATCGGCGAAAGCAGGCGCAGCAGGATGGAGAAGCCTTCCTTGGCGTGCGCGTCCGTCGGGGCCTTCTCTAGGGCATTGAGCATTTTCATCGCGGCCGAGGCCACGGTGTTGAACTGGAACTTGGCGAGGTCGTAGTTGGCCTGCTTGAGCAGCAGATGGATTTCCCGACGCAGGCCCGCAGCTTCACCGACGACGGCCGCATGCTTGAGTGCATGACCAAAACTCCAGACCCGGCGCAGGAAGCGGTAGGCGCCCTCGACGCCCGAGTCCGACCACTCCAGAGTTTGCTCCGGCGGCGAGGCGAACATCATGAAGAAGCGGGCCGTGTCGGCGCCGTAGGTCTCGATCAGGGACTGCGGATCGACGCCGTTGCGCTTGGACTTCGACATGGTGCCGATGCCGCCGTAGTCGATGGCGCTGCCGTCGGCCTTGAGCGTGGCTCCCGTGACATGGCCGCCTTCGTTGCGTACCAGGTCCACTTCCTCGGGGGCGAAATACTCGATGCCGCCCTTCTCTGTGCGGCGCGAGAAGATGTGGTTGAGCACCATGCCCTGCGTCAGCAGATTGGCGAAGGGTTCGTCGTAGTCGACGAGGCCGAGGTCGCGCATCACCTTGGTCCAGAAGCGCGAATAGAGCAGGTGCAGGATGGCATGCTCGATGCCACCGATGTACTGATCGACGGGCATCCAGTACTTGACGCGCTCGTCCACCATGGCGGCGGCACCCGGCGAGCAGAAGCGCGCGTAGTACCAGGACGAGTCGATGAAGGTGTCCATCGTGTCCGTCTCGCGTCTGGCGCTTTTCCCACATTGGGGACAGGTGCAGGCGAGGAAGTCCTCGCGCTTGTTCAGCGGATTGCCGGAGCCGTCGGGCACGCAGTCTTCAGGCAGGGCGACGGGGAGCTGGTCGTCGGGTACGGGCACGGTGCCGCAAGTGTCGCAGTGGATCAGCGGGATCGGGCAGCCCCAGTAGCGCTGGCGGGAGATACCCCAGTCGCGCAGACGCCATTGCACCTTCTTGTCGCCGAGGCCCTTGGCGGCGAGATCGGTGGCGATGGCGTCGACGGCAGCGATGTAGCCGAGGCCGTCGTACTTGCCGGAGTTCACGCAGATGCCGTTCTGCTTGTCGGCATACCACTCGGCCCAAGCGTCGAGCGAGAATGTCTGTTCGGCGACAGAGACCACCTGCTTGATCGGAATGCCGTATTTCTTGGCGAAAGCGAAGTCGCGTTCGTCATGGGCCGGCACACCCATCACGGCGCCATCGCCGTAGCTCATCAGCACGTAGTTGCCGACCCAGACCTCGACCTTTTCGCCGGTCAGCGGATGTTCGACGAAGATGCCGGTGGGCAGGCCCTTCTTCTCCATGGTCGCCATGTCGGCTTCCATCACCGAGCCGAGCTTGCATTCGTCGATGAAGGCAGCGAGTGCGGGATTGTTCTTCGCGGCATGGGTGGCCAGCGGATGCTCGGCGGCGACGGCGCAGAAGGTGACGCCCATGATGGTATCGGCGCGTGTCGTGAACACCCACAACTGTCCCGCCGCACCATCCAATGTGTAAGGGAAGGCGAAGCGCACGCCAGTGCTCTTGCCAATCCAGTTGGCCTGCATGGTCTTCACCCGCTCGGGCCAGCCGGGCAGGGTGTCCAGGGCGCCAAGCAGTTCGTCGGCGTATTGCGTGATGCCCAGGTAGTAGCCGGGAATCTCGCGGCGCTCGACCACGGCGCCGGTGCGCCAGCCGCGACCGTCGATGACCTGCTCGTTGGCGAGCACGGTCTGGTCCACCGGATCCCAGTTCACCACTTGGGTCTTCTTGTAGGCGATGCCTTTTTCCAGCATGCGCAGGAACAGCCACTGGTTCCACTTGTAATAGGCCGGGCCGCAGGTGGCCAGCTCGCGTTCCCAGTCGAGGGCGAAGCCCAGCGACTGGAGCTGCTTCTTCATGTAGGCGATGTTGTCCCAGGTCCACTGCGCTGGCGGCACGTTGTTCTGCATGGCCGCGTTCTCGGCGGGCAGGCCGAAGGCGTCCCAGCCCATGGGTTGCAGCACGTTGTAGCCGCGCATGCGGTGCCAGCGGGTCAGCACATCGCCGATGGTATAGTTCCGCACGTGCCCCATGTGCAGCTTGCCCGACGGGTAGGGGAACATCGACAGGCAGTAGTATTTCGGTTTGTCGGCGCCTTCGATGGCGCGGAAGCTGCCGCTTGTGTTCCAGAAGGCCTGTGCGGCCTGTTCGATTTCTGTCGGGAGATATTTTTCCTGCATGGCCGGTGGCTTTGTACGAAGTGCTGGCAAAGCGCGGAATTATACCCGGCACCTTATGCAGCACCCAGCCTTGAAAGGATTTCCATGCGGCGCTTCTCCTGGCTTGCAGCCCTCTTTCTGATCCCTGCGTCACCGGTTTTTGCTGCGCCCGCAGTCGCCCCGGCTGCTACCGTAGCAGCCACTGTTGAGGCGGTGCAGGCACCGGCCTGGCTGGATCGCAATGGCGTCAGCTATCCGCTCGGTGCGGGCATGGAAGTTCGCAACGGTGATGTGCTGCGCACCGGCCCCGGCGCCCGCGCCTATGTCATGTTGGCCGAGGGCAGCCGGGTCAAGCTCGGCGAATCGGCGCGCCTGGTCCTGCATTCGCGCAGCCTCAAGCCGAAAACCTTCTTTCGCGGCGCTCTCGATGTCGTTACCGGCGCCTTCCGTTACACCACCGGGCTGGCCAGCAAGGCGCGCCGGCAGGAACTGGCGATCCGCGTCGGCACCGCCACCATTGGCATCCGCGGCACCGACATCTGGGGCCGCAGCAATGCGGAAGGCGATCTGGTGGCCCTGATCGACGGCCGCATCGAGATCACACGGGCCGGTCAGGTGACCGAACTGGCCCAGGCGATGACTTACTACGATGCGCCGCGCGGCAAGGAGGCCGAGGTCAAGGCGCTGAGTGATGAGGTTTTCCGCCCGCTGGCGCGGCAGACCGAGATCGAGCCGGGGGACGGCGCGGCGCGTGCGAAGGGGATGTGGAAAGTAGTGGCAGGCGTGGCAGGCGACAACGAGTCCGCCCTTGAGCTCTATGACCGGGTACGAGCGGCCGGTTTCGCTGCGAAGCTCCGTCCCCGTGCCGCCGAGGGTGGCTGGCGCTATGAGGTCTTGCTCGCCGGCTTCGCCAATGCCGACGAAGCACGGGTGCTTGCCGCGCGCCTCAAAGCCCTGATTGGCCTTGAGGCGACGGTCGTCCGCTAGGACCGATCAGCCGAAGCGGATCGGTTCCAGCAGCTTCCAGCTGCGCGCATTGGCGGCGGCAGTTTCTTCCAGCACCTGCATGGAAACCGCCAGGAAGCGGGCCTGGGCGCGCGCCCAGGGACGCCAGCCGAAGGAGGCGGCGTCTTCACGCAGCGATTCGGCGGCAGCCAGTTCCAGCAGGCGATCCACTGCATGCTGGTAGTAGGCCGACGAACCGGTCGGCGCGCGATGGGCAGCCCAACGTTCGGCTTCGTGCCACAGCGTCGTGGCGCGACGCTCGGTAATGCCTGCTTTCTTGGCCAGCCACGGCAGCAGTTTTGGGGTCTTGGGGTTGGCGCTCATGCTGTTCTCCTTGTATCGGTCGGGCGGCGCCAGCCTTGTGGGCCAGCGATACCCATTGCTGATGCGGGATATTGCATTGCAGCAATTCAATTCTACCCATTTGATAAGGGCTTACAAGGGAAAGTTCCAGGATTATTGGTGCATAGCAATACTACGTAATCGGTCCCTGGGACAGACTGAAACTGAAGGTGGCACCCTTACCCGGTGCGGCATCTGCCCAGATTTTCCCGCCATGGCGGCGCACCACCCGCCAGGCCGAGGCCAGGCCGATGCCCGAGCCCTCGAATTCACTGGGGTTGTGCAGCCGCTGGAAGGGCGAGAACAGCTTGCTGGCGTAGGTCATGTCGAAGCCGGCACCATTGTCGCGGACCTGGAAGATACGGCCTTCGGGCCGTTCCTCGACGCCGAAGGTGATCGCCGGGCTGGCGGTCTTGCCGGTGTATTTCCAGGCATTGCCGAGCAGGTTTTCCAGCAACACGCGCAGCAACTGGGGATCGCCCACCGCCCGGCAGTTCTCGGCGATATCGACACTGACGTTGCGGTCCGGCTGTGCGACCCGGAGGTTGGCAATCACTTCGGTGGCAATGGCTGACAGGTCTACGCCCTGCCCTTTCATCTCCTGGCGGGTGACGCGGGATAATTCCAGCAGGTCGTCGATCAGCGTGCCCATGCGCTGGCTGGCGCGGCGGACGCGGGCGAGGTATTCGCGGCCCTGCTCGTCGAGGGTTTTGTCGTATTCCTCCTGCAACAGGCGTGAGAAGCCGTCGATGCCGCGCAGGGGTGCCCGCAGGTCGTGGGAGATGGAGTAGGCGAAGGATTCCAGCTCATGGTTGGCCTCGGTCAGTTCCAGGGTGCGCTGTTTGACCCGTTCCTCGAGTTGGCTGTTGAGCAGGCGAATTTCCTCCTCGGTCCGCCGGCGGTCGGTGATGTCGTGGATCAGCGAGATTACGCAATGCTCATCACCGAAATCGACGAACTCCGCCGAGACGATGCAGTGACGCAGATCGCCCTGACGGGTTCGCAGGCTGGTCTCGAAGTCGCGCACGGCCCCCTCGCTGCGCAGGGTCTCGATCCAGCGTGCGCGGTCGGCAAGATTCGGCCAGATCCCGATCGCCATGGCGGTGGTGGTGAGTGCCTCGCTGCGTTCCCAGCCGAACAGGCGGGTGAAGGCCGCGTTGACGTCGATGTAGGCACCATCCTTGACGCGGCTGATGATGGTGGCCGCCGGGCTGGCGCGAAAGACGCGGCGGAAGCGCTCCTCGCTCTGGCGCAGGCTCTGTTCCGTGCGCCGGCGCTCGGTGATGTCATTGACGTAGACCAGCACATGCTCTTCGCCATTGATGATGACCTGCTCTGATGAGGCCAGCACCGTGCGCAATTCACCCGATTTGGTCAGCAGTACATGCTCGTATTCCCGGGTATGACCGTTGTCGATATGCAATCGGTCGATCCAGCGCTGGCGGGCTTCCTGAGATGGCCACAGGCCGATCTCGACCGTGGTGTGGCCGATGACTTCTTCGCGCGTCCAGCCGAACTGTTCGAGATAGGCATTGTTGATATCCACGCACAAGCCGTCCGACACCCGCGTGATCGAGATGGCGATGGGGCTGGCATGGAAGACCTGAGAGAATTTGTTTTCCGAGTGCAGCAATTCGTCGAGGGCGCTCTTGCGCTCGGAGATGTCGGCGACGATGACCAGGATGCTGGCGACGGGATCGTCGGGCATCACCGCGATGGTGGTTTCCACCTGCCGACGCCCCCCGACCTTGGTCAGCATCGCGATGTCGTAGCGGTTGTCGAACACCTCGCCGCGCAGCCGGCGCATGTGGTTCGCCGCTACCCGCTCGCGATCATCGGGATGCGTCAGCTGGATGTAGCTGGGGAAGGCAAGGATTTCCTCGCGGCTGTAGCCGAACATGCTGCAGATCGCATCGTTGGCGTAGGTGATGCGACCGTTGCGGATGATGAACAGGCCGAGCCCGGCGGCCGACTGGGCGTCGAGCAGGGTGCGGTACTGCACGGTCTGTCGCGCCAGTTCAGCTTCGCGCTGTTCGATGGCCGTGACCTTGTCTGCCAGCTCCCGGCTCAGGCGGCGGATGTGCCGCAGGCGGTCTTCGTAGGCGCGCACTGAAAAGCGGACGAAGCTTACCGTGGCGATCACCAGCATGCTGTGGATCACCCACTGCCATAGCGGCGGTGGCGGTGACTGGGAAATCAGACCACGGGCGCCGGCAACGACGAGGCCGAGTTCGAGCAGGATGGTAGCCGCGCCCAGGATGGCGGCAGTACCCATGCCGAGTACCCAGCCACCGACCGCGATGATCAATGGGAAGCCGAAAAGACTGGCAGTGAACACGCCACCGTTGATGGTGCTGTTGGCCGCGATCACCAGCCAACTGCCGAAGATGGTGATGCGCACTGCCGTCTGCATGCGCTTGTGGTGGGCAAACCAGAGGGCGATGCCTGCGGTCGGCACCATCAGCAGGACGGAAATGCCGCGCCGGCTCTCGCCGGAGGCGAAGAAGGGTTGCAAGACCACGATCACCAGCGCCATGCCCAAGAGAATGCGCAGGCCGAGCTGGAACAGGCGGCGGTTGCTGTCGTCCAGCAGTGACAGGATCTGTGGCTCGTCGTCGGGCGCGGGATTGGCCACGCGGCATGCTCCGGGCGATGGAAGAACGGCCATTCTAAGCGGTCGATATAATCGACGCATCCCTAACCTGTGCCGCCCATGAATCCCCTGCTTGCCAATCTCAACGAGCCCCAGCTCGCTGCCGTCACGCTGCCCGCCGTCCATGCGCTGATTCTCGCCGGCGCCGGTTCCGGCAAGACCCGCGTGCTGACCACCCGCATCGCCTGGTTGATTTCCACCAGCCAGGTCTCGCCGCCGGGCATCCTCGCCGTCACCTTCACCAACAAGGCGGCCAAGGAAATGCTCACCCGCTTGGCCGGCATGTTGCCGATCAATGTGAAAGGCATGTGGAT
The DNA here is from genome assembly GCA_030824275.1 of Rhodocyclaceae bacterium. Taxonomy (GTDB): domain Bacteria; phylum Pseudomonadota; class Gammaproteobacteria; order Burkholderiales; family Rhodocyclaceae; genus JAVBXY01. The sequence continues at coordinate 208,609 of JAVBXY010000009.1, forward strand.
CGGCACCTTTCATGGCCTGTGCAACCGCCTGCTGCGCGCCCACCATCGCGACGCCGGCCTGCCGCAACTGTTCCAGATCCTCGATTCCGCTGATCAGCAATCGGCCGTCAAACGCCTGTTGAAATCGTTGAACGTGGACGACGAAAAGTTTCCGCCGCGCGAGCTGTGCCATTTCATCAACGCGCAAAAGGAACAGGGCCTGCGCCCCGCCGCCGTCGAAGCATGGGACGACTGGACGCGCAAACGTGTCGGCCTCTACGAAGCCTACGAAGCCCAGTGCCAGCGCGAAGGCGTGGTGGATTTCGCCGAACTGCTGCTGCGCTCCTACGAATTGCTGGAACGCAATGAGCCCCTGCGCCGCCACTATCAGGAGCGCTTCCGTCACATCCTCGTCGACGAGTTTCAGGACACCAACAAACTGCAATACAAGTGGCTGAGCCTGCTCGCCGGTGGCGGCGCATCGATGTTCGCCGTTGGTGACGACGACCAGTCCATCTACGCCTTCCGTGGCGCTGACGTCGGCAACATGCGCGACTTCGAGCGCGAGTTCAAGGTCGACAACCTGATCCGCCTGGAACAGAACTATCGTTCCCACGGCAACATCCTCGACGCCGCCAACGCCATCATCAAGAACAACCCGAGCCGTCTGGGCAAGAACCTGTGGACCGAGGCCGGCGCCGGCGAGCCGATCCGCGTCTATGAGGCCTATTCCGATCTCGACGAAGCCCGCTTCATCGCCGAGGAAGTGAAGGCGCTGTCCCGCGACGGCCATGCCCGCGCCGAAATTGCACTGCTCTACCGCAGCAATGCCCAATCGCGGGCGCTGGAACACGCCCTGTTCAGTGCCGGCCTGCCCTACCGCGTGTATGGCGGCCTGCGCTTCTTCGAGCGGGCCGAGGTCAAGCATGCCCTCGCCTATCTGCGCCTGATCGCCAACACCGACGACGACACCGCCTTCGCCCGGGTGGTGAATTTCCCCACGCGCGGCATCGGCGCCCGTAGTCTGGAGAGTTTGCAGGACGCCGCCAAGGCCGCCAATTCGAGCCTGCATGCTGCCATCGCGCAAGTCAGCGGCGCCGGCGGCGTCAAACTCAAGGCCTTCGCCGAACTCATCCTCAAGCTGCGCGATGCCGCGCATCTGCCGCTGCCGGAACTGGTCGATCACGTCATCGAACTTTCCGGCCTGCGTGCGCATTACCAGAACGAGAAGGAAGGCCAGGAACGTCTCGCCAACCTCGACGAACTCATCAACGCTGCCGCCAGCTTCGTCGCCGAGGAAGGCGTCGCCAATGAAGAGGGCGAGTTGTCTTCGGAGCTCGCCTCCTTCCTCGCCCACGCCTCGCTGGAGGCCGGCGAACATCAGGCCGGCGAGGGCGACGACGCCCTGCAATTGATGACGGTGCATTCGGCCAAGGGCCTGGAATTCAACATCGTCTTCATCTGCGGACTGGAGGAAGGCCTGTTCCCCCACGAGAACGCCATCAGCGAAGAGAAGGGCCTGGAGGAAGAGCGCCGCCTCATGTACGTGGCTCTCACCCGCGCTCGCCAGCGGTTGTATCTGGCCTTCGCCCAGACCCGCATGCTGCACGGCCAGACGCGCTACAACCTGCCCTCGCGTTTCCTCGATGAAGTGCCGGAGGAACTGCTCAAGTGGCTCACGCCGCGCGCCGGCAAACAAGGATTCGCCGTCCCGTCAGCGCCGACTTTTTCCAATGGTGATGCAATGCCGCGCCGCCGCGAATCGTCTTCGGGCAGCGGCTTTCGTATTGGCCAGAGCGTCACCCACGCCAAGTTCGGCCTCGGCGTCATCGTCAATGCCGAAGGCGGCGGGTCCGATGCCCGTGTGCAGGTTAACTTCGGCACCGCCGGCATGAAATGGCTGGCGCTTTCCGTGGCAAAACTGGAGGCAGCATGAGCACCATCCGTGTGAGCGACATTGATGTCCATTACCTTGTGGAAGGCAGCGGCCCTTGGGTCACGCTGTCCCATTCGCTGACCACCGACCTCAGCATGTGGGACCCGCTGGCTGCTGCGCTGAAGAAGGACTACACCGTCCTGCGCTACGACACGCGCGGTCATGGTGGTACCAGCGCGCCGGACGGCGCCTACAGCTTCGACATGCTGGTGACCGACGTGCTCGGCCTGTGGGACGCGCTGAAAATCGAGCGCAGCCATTTCGTCGGTCTCTCCATGGGCGGCATGATCGGCCAGCATCTGGCCCTGGCTGCGCCGCAACGCCTGGGCAAGCTGGTGATCGCCAATTCCTCGAGCCGCATCCCGCCGGAAACCGGCGCGATCTGGGACGAACGCATCGCCCAGGCGCAGGCGCAGGGCACCGCCTCCCTGGCTGAGGCGACGCTGGGCCGTTGGTTCACGCCGCCCTTTCGCGCCGCCCAGCCGGCGCTGATGGCCCGCATCGCCGCGCTGATCGGCGGCACGCCCGTCGCCGGCTATGTCGGCTGCGGCGAAGCCATCCGTCGCCTCGACATCACCGAGCGCCTCGGCGCCATCGTCAAGCCGACTCTGGTCATCGTCGGCGCTGACGACCCCGGTACGCCGCCGGCGGTGAGCGAAGTCATTGCCCGCGCCATTCCCGGTGCGCGCCTTGAAATCATCCCCTCCGCATCGCATATCTCCTGCCTCGAACAGCCGGAAGTTTTCAATCGGCTGGTGGCGGACTTCCTCGGGAGCTGAACATGGATCTGGGACTCAAAGGCAAATCGGCGCTGGTCTGCGCTTCCAGCAAGGGCCTCGGCCGTGCCTGCGCCTTCGCCCTCGCCCGCGAGGGTGTGGCGCTCACCCTCGTCGCCCGTGGCGTCGAGGCGCTGGAAAAGACCGCCGCCGAGATTCGCGCCGCCACCGGCGTAACGGTGAAAATCGTCACCGCCGACATCGTCACCGCCGAAGGCCGCACCGCCGCGCTGGCCGCCTGTCCCACGCCGGACATCCTGGTGAACAATGCCGGCGGCCCACCCCCCGGCGACTTTCGCGACTGGTCGCGGGACGACTGGATCAAGGCACTGGACGCCAACATGCTGACGCCCATCGAGCTGATCAAGGCCACCGTGGACGCCATGATCGCGCGCAAGTTCGGCCGCATCGTGAACATCACCTCCGGTGCCGTGAAGGCACCCAACGACGTGCTCGGCCTGTCCAACGGCGCACGCTCGGGCTTGACGGGTTTCGTCGCCGGCCTGTCACGCAAGACCGTGCAGCACAACGTCACCATAAACAACCTGCTGCCAGGCTTCTTCGACACCGACCGCATGGCGGTGGTGATCGGCGGCGCAGCGAAAGCCAAGGGCATTTCCCCCGAGGCGGCGATGGAAGAGCGCGTGGCGACGATTCCCGCCGGTCGCATCGGCGATCCCGAAGAGTTCGGCGCTGCCTGCGCCTGGCTGTGCTCGACTCAGGCAGGCTTCATCACCGGGCAGAACTGGCTGCTGGATGGTGGGGCGTATCCGGGGACGTTCTAGTAATTCGTGCGGCTCGGTCGCCGTCCCCCATCCGGGGGATTTCATATCGCCAGGGCCGACTTTCTGGGGGCCGGATACGGCGCCGACTGACCGCTTCCCCTAGCAGGCTTCACCAGATGCTTTGTCGCATCCAGATTTTGCTAGCCTTCTGATACCTGCTTGTTGGATTGCATCTTGTTCTTTCCGGTCGACGGTAACGGATGTTCCCATCTTTACCAGCAGATGATCCGGGTAGTGGTATCCAGTACCTTTGTTGTGGTCGATCATTGCGCCGATACCGCCGCCGATGATGATATTTCCGAACATTGCGTCGGTGGCGCGGGATACGGCTTTCAACATGCCATCCATCATCCCGGGCTTTTTGCAGACAACGGTCAGATCTTCAGCACTGCGCCGTATGTTTACAAAAGCAGGAGTGCTGGTGCTCCATTGACCCTTGTCGTTATTCAAGGTGCATTCCGCCTTGTCAATGAGAGTTCCATCTGCTGACGCAGCGCTGACTGATATCGACTGCCTTTCGTTACTCGTAATGGAAGCGCATCCGGAAAGGAATGCAAGGACAATGGCGGTAACGGCAATCTTGATGCTCATGTGGGATTCCTAAGATTTTGGAATAAGAGTCACTAAGATACCGGCATATCAAGCGTGGCACAATTGAGCGGAAGTTATATGTTTTTCTTCCTGCCCGACTCAGCTTTACCAGGATTTGACTTTCGGCTTCGCCGTATCGTCAGCGCCGACTTTTTGCGGTGTTCGATCCTTGCCGGGACTCGCCCCGGCGGGCGACCTACTTCTTTGCTGTGCGGCAAAGAAGTAGGCAAGAAAACGCACCCCGCCGCCCCGGCCTGACCTTGTCAGGCTGCCCTCCCGGAGCAAGGCCCGCCGGGCCGGTGGCTAAACTAGCCGCCGCTGCGCGGCGTCGTCGGACAACGCCACCGGACTTCCCCCAGTGAACCATGCTCCGCTCGGCGGGACAGAGGGGAATATCTCACTGCGCAACCGGCAGTGGATTTACAAACCCGGATCGAATATCTTGGAAGCATTTCCAACCTGAACGTCGAACCCCTTGACGCCGGAAGCGAGAGAAGTTTTAGGTGCTACTGAATTTCAGTAACTGATTGATGGGCATGGGTATGTTGTTCTCTATTTTGTATGCTAGGCGCGATTGATGGATTGTTTTCCATCTTGTCGGCGCCAGACTTTGCGTAAATCGTCGAAAAATAAAATGATCGAGTCCAGCTATTGGCGCACCGAATTGAGGAACGATCTCGCTTGGCGCAAGAGTCACCGGGCATATCGCAGGTGGTCTGAGAAGCAGCAGGTCCTCTTCGAGCGAAAGTTGATGCTGGTTGCTTTTCAGGTCCGCTCACTTCTGGAGCGACCGAAAGTTAACGATCATGCCCGCAGCACCGGCATGTCGGTCTTGCGTTTCAAGAAGACCGGCGACCATCCATTTACGGCTATGGGCTCGGGCTGGCCCCATGGTCGGTTCGATATGGAACATCCCGAGGCATCCGTCCTCTCCGCTCATGACGTGTGCAATCAACTCATCCACTACTGCTGGATGCAAACTTTGCCAGAAAGCCGAGCCTTTGTTTCGATGCTTGTATTTTCTGACTACCAGCGTCACAAGTGGGCCTACGAGTTTCGAATCGAAGACCTATTGCAGTTGTTCCGTGTGTTTGCCAATGATTCTTCTGCCATCGTGAGCATGGAATCTCAATGGGATGACAAAAGGCAGGACTACATTGTTACGAGATCGTGGGGGCCTAGGTGACTCGACGGCTAACCCATCATTCCATCGGCGTTTCGCGATAATGTCGCGCAGCGCCAGTGAATTCAGACGTAAGGAATCAGCTTCAATTCATTTTTGGCACAGTCGGTTGGTCAGCCGCTGGTTTTCCTCCCCCTCTGTCCCGCCGAGCGGAGCATGGTTCGCTGGGGGAAGTCCGGTGGCGTTGTCCGACGACGACGCGCAGCGGCGGCTAGTTTAGCCACCGGCCCGGCGGGGTGCGTTTTCTTGCCTACTTCTTTGCCGCACAGCAAAGAAGTAGGTCGCCCGCCGGGGCGAGTCCCGGCAAGGATCGAACACCGCAAAAAGTCGGCGCTGACGATACGGCGA
>JAVBXY010000021.1 GCA_030824275.1 Rhodocyclaceae bacterium
TTCCGGCGGCAGTTGCAGGGCGGGAAAGTCTTCCGACAGGGTTTGCGTCAGGTCGATGATCTTGATCTTGCCGCTGGCGAGGTCGGCGGCGAAACTGGCGAGGCTGCTCATGGGGGGTCTCCTTTATTTTTTGGCTAATGCGTTAGCGACATGGAAGCCGGACGCACCGGAAAGTCCGGGGCCGGGGTGCGTTGAGGCGCCGATATGGAACAGGTTCTTCACCGGCGTGGCGTGGTCCTTCACGCCGCGCAGGGGGCGCCAGAACATGTACTGGTCGATGCTGCATTCGCCCGAATAGGGATCGCCGCCGACCAGATTCATGTTCATGCCTTCAAGATCCGCCGGCGAATTGACGGCACGGCCGACGATGCTCTGCTTGAGGTTGGGAATGTATTTCGCCAGCCGCTCGACGATGCGATCGGCATAACTCTCGCGCAATCCCTCGGTCCAGGTTCCGTCGGCGGGGACGGCGATCTCGCCGAGGGCATCGCCACGGACGACGCGCGGGCATTCCGGCAGTTGCACCCAAAGTACGGCGCCGCCGTCCGGGGCCCGCGAGGGGTCAAGAGCCGTGGGTTGGCAAACGCAAATGGTGCCTTCCGCCGGCAGCAAGCCGCGCTCGGCTTCGTTGACCGCTCGTGAAATGCCGTCGAGACCGGAGGTCAGATGCAGATAGATCACATCCTTGAGCTTGGCATCCGCCCACTGCGGCGGTGCCGACAGGGCCAGATGAATCTGCATGTTGCCCTTGCCGTAGCGATACTCGGCGGCCTGGCGGCGGATCGGTTCCGGCGACGCGGATTGGGGAATCAGGCGGCCATAAAGCTGCGTCGGCGTCACGTTGCAGATCACGTTCTTCGCCATCCACTCGCGGCCATCGGCAGCGCGCACGCCATGGGCCTTGCCATCCTTGATCAGGATTTCAGCGATGTCGGCATTGACGTGAAACTCGCCGCCGCCAGCTTCAATAACCTGTTTGAAGGCCTCGACGGTCCGATAGTTGCCGCCCTTGACCAGCGGCAGGCCGACCGCTTCCAAGGTGAATGAAATCACCTGTGCCATCAGCGCCGACATCGGCGATTCGGGGCCGAGACCGGTGTGCAGCACCCAGGGTGCCAACAGTGCCTTGGTCAGCTCGGACTTGAAGCGGGTGTCCAGCCAGGCGCGGGCGCTCTGCATGGCCGGCGCGAAAAAGCCGACGGTCTCGTGGGCGCCCTGCTTCCAGACGCGGCCCAGCATCATCTTGCCGATCTGCGAACTCCACAGCTCGTTGCCGAGCAGGGCGAAGATCAGTTCGGCATTCTGTTCGACGAAGCCGACGCCCTCGCGATAGGCATCGCCGTCGCCGGCAGCCAGCGCGTTCATGGCGCGCACGTTTTCCTCGCGAGAAGTGCCGAGGATCAGCGAGCGGCCATCGGGCAGCAGCACGCCGGTGGGCGTGGCGTTGTTGGCGTAGTCGAGGCCAGCGCCGTGCAGTGCGTCCTTGAGCTCGGCATAGCCGGGCGAGGTGACGAAGAGCGGGTGCGCCGTGGACATCGTGTCGTGCAGATAGCCCGGGGTGGTAAGCGCCTCCGTGCGGATGCAGCCGCCGAGGACGGCATTGCGCTCCAGCACGCAAACCTTCTTGCCGCGTTTGGCCATGACGGCGGCACAGACCAGGGAATTGATGCCGCTGCCAACGATGATCGCGTCGAACTTGCTCATGGTCGTGTCCTCACGGTGACCGACGTCGGACTAGATCGCGGGTCATGGCCGAGCGAAGCGAGCCGATCAGTAACCCCCCGCGAGGGGGGCGAAGGGGGGCGGGCGTTTGAAATGGGCTTGACGTTCATGATGCGGATCGATCTTGCCTGCGTCATGAACGTCAAGCCGCCACCAGGCTTTTCATCAGCCCGGTGAAGGTAGTGGCTTCGGATTCCGGCGTCGCGTAACGGCCGCGATAGAACAGCAGTGGCGCAGCATCGCCGGCGGCAAAGCGCTGGACGCGGCCGACCATGATGACGTGATCACCACCGTCGTAACGATGCTCGACACTGCACTCGAAGACCGCCGCGCAACCAGAGAGCAGCGGCGTATTGCCGACGCCCTCGGCGATGTCGATGCCGGCGAACTTGTCCATGCCGGCTTTGGCGAAACGATCAGAGACCGCCTGCTGATCCGCCGCCAACACATGCACAGCGAAGTGCCCTGCCGCTTCGAAAGCCGGCAGGCTCCAGGACTTCTTCGCCAGGCTCCACAGCACCAGCGGCGGCTCCAGCGACAGCGAGGCGAAGCTGTTCACCGTGACGCCCACCGGCTCCCCCTCCGGCGAGCGCGTGGTGATCACGGTGACGCCGGTGGCGAAGTGCCCGAGGGCGTTGCGCAAGGCACGCGGATCCACATGCGGGTCCATCACGCAGCAGCCTTCATCGCGGCTTCGTTGATGGCTTTCTCGCAGGCGGCCGGATCGAACCAGAACTCGGCGTAGTCGCGCGGATCGTTGAAGCCGTTGGCAACACGGGAAGCCATCGCCGGCACGGCCTGGCAGGCGCCGAGCAGATTGATGATGTGCTCGGGCGGCGGGAACAGCAGGCTGTTGGTCCAGGCGATGACCTTGGCGGCGTAGTTGTTGTAGAGATCGTCGAAGGTCTTGTTCATCCAGGCTTCGTCGAAGGCGGCGGCGCCACGCGCGGTGATGGAATCGAAGTAGTGCTTGGCGCTGGCGGTGGCGTTGTTGGAGCCCTGGCCGGTAATCGGATCGTTCACCAGGATCGCATCGCCCAGGCCCATGATCTTGCGACCCGAGGGCAGGGTCAGCACGGCATTGCGCACGGTGGGCGCGATACGGCCGATCAGGGTGCCATTGTCGTCGGTCATCTTGCAGTCCTTGGCGCGCTCGTATTCCCAGGGCAGGAATTTCTTGAGGATGTCGAGGCTGACGGCCATGTGCTGCTCTGGCGTCTTGACGTCGGCCCAGCAGTCCATCGGGCCGCCGGGTACGCCTTCGAAAACCATGATGTCGCAGGCCTGGGTCTTGCCGCTTCCATAGGGACCGGCAGTGGTCAGCGCCGGGAACACGAAATACTCGCCGACGCCCGGGATCAGGTTGAAGTTCACGCACTCCATGTAGTCATGGCGCTTCATGCCAGTGACGTAAGTCAGAGCCAGCTGGCGCATCGGCTGCTTGACCGGCGAACGCTCTTCATTGCGACCGAAGAGATTGACGATCTCACCCTTGCCACCGGCCAGCAACACCAAGTCGTAGGCGGCGGACAGTTCCTCGAGTTCGGGGATGCCGACATTGACAATGGAGAGCTTGCCGCCGCGGCGGACGAACTCGTCCATCCAGCCCGGCATCTTCACGCGCTGGTCCAGCGACTGGCCGTAGGCATGCAGCTTGGCGTGCCAATGGATGGCCTTGGTGCCGGAGCCATCGGGGTTCGGCACGGTGAAGGAAATGCCTTCCGTCTTCGGGCAGGCCGCTTCCCACTGGTTCATTTTCCAGTCGCGTTCGATCTGCAATTTTGGATCGAACATGAACTGCGATGAGAGCACCTTGCCGCCCCACACTTCCTCTGCAGTGCGATTGGTGAGCATGGTGACCTGGTGGCCCTGATCGAGCAGGGCGACGCCCAGCAGCAGCCCGGCCTGGCCGGCGCCGACAATGGCGATTTTGCGCGGTGATTGTGTTGTCATGTGCTTTTCTCCTTTATTCGTGTCGTTGTGTTTGTGTTGGTATGCAGTGCGTGTTCAGTTCATCAGGCGGCCGATGGCGGCGGCGCGGGCTTCCGGGCCGAGGGCCTGATAGCCGCCGTCGCAGGCGTAGTTGGAACCGGTGACGAAGCTGGCCTTGTCCGAGAGCAGGAAGGCGACGACGTTGGCAACTTCCGCCGGCATGCCGAGGCGGCCGAGCATGTGGTAGTCGGCAGCAACAGCGTCGGCCTTGGCCTTGTCGCCGCCAGCCATGCCCTCGATCACCGAGGACCAGGTCCAGCCCGGCGAGACGGAATTGACGCGGATGTTCTGCGGCGCCAGATCGAGAGCGGCATTACGCGTGAATTGCAGCATCGCCGCCTTGGTGATGGGGTAGAGCCAGCGCCCGGTCTGGGCGGCGAAGGCCGAGATGGAGGCGAAGTTCACTACTGCGCCACCGCCACGCTTGGCCATCTCCGACGTACAGGCCTGGAGCATCATGGCGGCACCGACGACGTTCACGTTCCAGGACTGGTTCCACTCGGCGCGCGTGGAGGCGGCGCCGTTATCCACGTAGGACGCGGCGCAATTCACCAGATAGTCCACGCCGCCGTAAGCGGCAACGGTCTTGGCGATACAGGCGGCGATGGAGGCATCGTCGGCGATATCGGTGGCGACGAATTGCGCGCCGGCGTGGCGAGCGGCGACCGCCGGGCCCTTGACCGCATCGATGTCGGCGATGGTGACTTTGCAGCCCTCGGCGACCAGCGCGGCGACCACGCCTTCGCCAATCATGGTGGCGCCGCCCGTGACGATGGCCACCTTGTTTTTCATGTTCATGTGCTTCTCCTCGGTCAGGGTTCCGTCGCTGCGGAACATGGAGGAGAAGTGTCGATAAAGCTTGAAGTTTGAACTATCCGCTTTGCGCGCTCGCGCTATCCGGGATGCGCTGCGCCATGACGCAGCGCAACAGAAATCAGGGCTTTTTCAGGGTCGCCGAGGGCGCCTCGCCAAAGCGCGCCTTGTAGTAGGCAGCGAAACGGCCGAGATGGAAGAAACCATAGCGGTGGGCGATTTCCGTGATGGAGACGTTGGCATCGCTGGCGATCGCGGCGGCCCGCAACTTGTCGCGGATGCGCAGCAAGCGCACTTCACGCAGGTAGCCACCGGGCGTGGCGGCGTAGTGGCGGCGGAAACCCTCTTCCAGCGCACGCACGCTGACACAGGCGGCGCGAGCGATATCCGCGACAGTGACGGCCTCGCTGGCGTGGGCCTCGATGAAATCGACGGCACGCCGCAGATGGCGCGGCCGGGGCAGCGGCACCGGCTTCAAAAGACGTTCGCTGTGTTCGTGGCGGTGCAGAAACATCAGGCCACGCAGCAGGAACTCTTCCATCGAAGCAACGGCCGCTTCGTGCTGCAACCAGTCGGTACCGTTGGCGTCTATGTTGCGGGCGAGGTCCACCACCGTGCGGCACCAGGCGGCCGTCGGCGCCCCTTGCTGGGGCAGGGCAAGCTCGAACTCGAAGGGACCGGGGCCGACGCCGAAGGTCTCTGCCATGCGCCGCTCCATCAGCTCGCGGGGTATCCAGAGCAGAATCTGGGCATTGTCGGCGCTCCAGCGCATGGTGGTCGGCCGATGAGGCGAGAGCATCACGGCCGTCGTCGGGTCCGAGATCACCCGCGCATCGCCGCAGCAAATTTCCGCCGTGCCAGTGATGGGTATCTGCACCAGATAGAAGCTGTCGAGACAGCCGGGATCGATGATCACGTCGGCGCCATAGGCCAGATAATTCACCGCCAGGGAGCCAAAGCCGACCCGGTTGTGATGGCAATCGAGTTGATCCCCGGCTCGGACCTGGCGCAGATCGTGGGAACAAAACACGCGCGCCACCTGCTCCCGCGCCTCGTCGATGTCGCGAGTGCGGAAGAGCGGATGGGCGTCGAGTAACCGGTCGGGGCCGGCGACAGATGTTTCCGGCATGGCAAATTCAGTATAGACCTGAATACTTTAGATTAAAAGTATCTGTTTTCGCAAAGGCGTTGCGCAAAATCGGGCGAGCGGGGATCATGGCGGCCCACCCAGTTTTCAGGAGTTTCACCGTGAAGAAAACCCTCGCACTTGCCTTGCTGGTCTTGGCATCGACATGGGCCCAGGCCGACGGTCTGGTCTACAAATCCCTGAAGGACGGGACCGGTGCCAGCCCCAAGGCCAGCGACGTGGTCAAGGTGCACTATCGCGGCACCCTGCCCGACGGCAAGGAATTCGACAGCTCCTACAAGCGCGGCCAGCCCGCCGAATTTCCGCTGAATCGGGTCATCAAGTGCTGGACCGAGGGCGTGCAGAAGATGAAGGTGGGCGGCAAGGCCACGCTGACCTGCCCGCCGGCGCTGGCCTATGGCGAGCGCGGTGCTGGCGGCCTGATTCCGCCCAATGCGACACTGAATTTCGAAATCGAGCTGCTGGATATCGTCCGCTGATGGCCGATACATCTGCGCCGGGCACTGAAGCACCGGCGCCCGACGTGGAACCACAAACCGTCTGCCTGCGCTGCGGGCAGAAGAAGCCCGTTGGCGAGGACGGCTTCTGCCTCGATTGCGAAAAGGCGATGGAGCAAGCCTGCCTGTAAAGCGCTTACGGGCTGGCAGTAACTCCGGCGCTGAGCAGGTCCAGCATCGCCACTGCGTGCTCTGCGGCCTCGCGGCCAAGACTGGTCAGGTAGCCACCATCGACCTGCGTCAGCAGGCCTTTTTCATGCAGGCGGCGGGTGGCGGCGATCACCGCCGTATCGGCCGTGGTGTGGACCTTGACGCCCTGCTGGGTTGTCGTCAGGTCGAAGCGGGCCAGGGTGTTGAGTTCGTCGACCAGGTCGGGCGTAAAGGGCATTGGAAACCTCGCAGCGAAAGGGGACGCTACATTCTAGCCAGCACCGTGCCGCCAGAGCCGACTTTCCTGCGCAAAACTATTGGTTGCTATTTCCTGAAAACCAGTCCATAGTTCGCGCCAGCGATCCTCAAGTCTCGCGTTGTTGTTCGGTGCAGTGCCTTCGTAGTTCGGTATTCCTCCTTCATCACCCCGCTGTCTTGATCTTCGCCCCCAGGGGCAATCCCCGATTTTATTTTTAGGATATTCAAGACATGGCAACAGGCACCGTAAAGTGGTTCAATGATTCCAAGGGCTTCGGCTTCATCACCCCCGATGGCGGCGGCGAGGATCTCTTCGCTCACTTCTCCGCGATCCAGGGTTCGGGCTTCAAGACCCTCCAGGAAAACCAGAAAGTAAGCTTCGACATCACCACCGGCCCCAAGGGTCAGCAGGCGTCGAACATTCGTCCTGAGTAAGCTTCGGCACTCACTGGACGTCAAGAGCCCGACTAGATCGGGCTCTTTGTTTTGCAATTTCCCCCGGAGATGAGCTGATGGCAAAAGAGGAACTGATTGAAATGAGCGGTGTCGTGGAAGAAGTGCTGCCCGATTCCCGTTTTCGCGTAACCCTTGAGAACGGGCACCAGCTCGTGGCCTACACCTCGGGCAAGATGCGCAAGCACCACATCCGTATTCTGGCTGGCGACAAGGTAGCTCTGGAACTATCCACCTACGACCTCTCCAAGGGTCGCATCACCTTCCGTCACATCGAAGGTCGCGGTACCGGCCCTGCCTCCCCCGCACCCCAGCGTCGTCGGCACTGAGCTTCGAAGCACACTGAATCCGCGTCAGGCCTTCTTCGCCCGCGGATGGGCACTGTCGTAAATTTTCGCCAGATGCTGAAAGTCGAGATGGGTGTAAATCTGCGTCGCGGCGATGCTGGCATGACCAAGCATCTCCTGCACCGCGCGTAGATCACCCGAGGATTGCAGCACATGGGAGGCAAAAGAATGTCTCAGCATGTGCGGATGGACATGCACCCCCAGACCCTGCCGCTGCGCCCACTGGGCCAGTCGTAGTTCCACCGCACGCGGCGTCAGTCGCGTCCCGCTGCGACCGACGAACAGCGCCGTATTACCGCGCGCCAGATTGTCACGCACCGCCAGCCAGGCCACCATCGCCTCGCGCGCTTTTTCGCCCACCGGTACGACGCGGGTCTTCTGCCGCTTGCCGGTCACCGTCACCTCCCCTTGCTGCAAATCCAGGCCGCCGGGCCAATCGAGGCTGACCAGCTCCGACAGGCGCAGGCCCGAGGAATAGAACAACTCGAACATGGCGGCATCGCGCAGCTCCAGCGGGCCTTCGGCCGGCGCGTCGAGCAGGGCCATAGTCTGCTCCAGCCCCAGGGCCTTGGGCAGGGTGCGCGGGCGCTTGGGCGCTTTCAGTCCTTCCGCCGGGTTCTGCGCAATTGCGCCGCGTCGCGCCAGCCAGGCGTAGAAACTGCGCCAGGCCGAGAGTACGCGGGCAATGGAGCGCGGCGACAAGTCCTGCGCATGTAGCTGCATCAAGCCCCGGCGCAGGGCCACGGGATTCAGGCCAGTGATGTCGGCCTCGCCGGCTAGGCCGCGCAGGCGTTCCAGGTCGCGGCGATAGGCATCGATGGTGTGCAGGCTGGCCCGCCGCTGGATCGCGAGTTCGTCGAGGAAGCTCGCGACCGGGTCGGCCATCAGATCACCCGCAACAGCGCCGCCGAGGCCAGATCGCCAATACGCTCGAGATACAGCGTGCCGAGTTCGGGATAGAAGCGCGTCGCTTCCTCGCTGGCCATGACCAACAGGCCGAAGCAGACGCCACCCTGCTCGCGCAGCGGCACCTGCACCATGGAGCGCAGATGGGCGGAAGCCTCGCCAAACCAGACCACCGATTCCTGGCCGGCGGTCTTGCCACAGTAGGGCCGGGGCAGGCCGGCGGCAAAGGCCTTGGCGGCATCGGTGACGGCATCGAACTCGTGGCCATTGCCATGGCCGGCGCCCCACAGGCGCAGGGTGACATGGGGCACATTAAAGGCGCCGCCCAGATGCGAATACAGGGCGCGCACGACGGAAGCCTGATCGGCGGCGGCGGCCAGAGCCACTGCCAGCGCATGGACCTTGGTCGAGATATCGTCGTTCTCGGTGCCGAAGGTGATCAACTCGGCCAGCTTGGCTTCCAGGGTGCGGACCTTGTCGCGCAAGGTGAAGAGCTGCTTCTCTGTGATCGAGATGGCGCGGCCGGTATGGGGATCGGGAATCGTCACCAGCGCCAGCATCTCGGCGTACTGGTCGAAGAACTCCGGATGATCGTGGAGATAGCGGGCGACGTTCTCGGCATTCACGGCAGTGCTCATGTCAAATCCTCGGGTAGTTCGATCTCGGCATCGAAAACGGTGGTGGCGGGACCGGTCATCAGTACAGGCGAGCCCGGCCCGGCCCAGGCAATGGAAAGATCACCGCCGCGCGTTGTAACGCGCACCGGCGAATCGACAAGTCCGCGACGGATGCCGGCGACCACAGCGGCGCAGGCGCCCGTGCCGCAGGCCAGGGTTTCCCCGGTGCCGCGCTCGAAGACGCGCAGGCGGACGGCGTGGCGGTCAACGATCTGCATGAAGCCGGCATTGACCCGCTGCGGAAAGCGCGGGTGGTTCTCGATCAGCGGGCCTTGCTGTTCGACGGGGGCGGTATCGACGTTGTCGACCATCTGCACCGCATGGGGATTGCCCATGGAGACGGCGGTGATCTGGATGGAGTCGCCATTCACATCAAGCGCCTGCATTGGCGCATCGCTGTCGCTCACAAAAGGAATCTCGGCGGGCGCAAAACGCGGCGCCCCCATATCGACGGTCACGTTTCCGTCGGCTTCTAGGCGCGGCGCGATGATGCCGGACTTGGTCTCGACACGAATCTCGCGCTTCCCGGTGAGACCCTGCTCGTGCACGAAGCGGACAAAGCAGCGGGCACCATTGCCGCACTGCTCCACCTCGCCGCCGTCGGCGTTGAAGATGCGGTAGCGGAAATCGACGTCGGGGGTGGCGGTCTTCTCGACCACCAGCAACTGGTCGCAGCCGACGCCGAAATGGCGGTCGGCGAGGAAGCGGGCCTGGGCCGCAGTCGGCACGAAGTCATTGCGCACGGCATCAAGGACGACGAAGTCGTTGCCCAGGCCGTGCATCTTGGTAAAGCGGATTTTCATCCGGCAAGAATACGCCGTCCCGCCAGCGCCGACTTTTCGATAAAGCCGGGCCAAGCGGGCCTATTTCACGACAACTGGTCCAGCGCCTTGGCCAGATTGGCGACAGTGCGGTCGATATTGCGTAACTTCTCCAGACCGAAAAGACCGAGGCGGAAGCTGCTGAAATTCGTCCCCTCGTCGCATTGCAGGGGCACGCCGGCTGCGCTTTGAATGCCCAGCGCGGCAAAGCGCTTGCCGGTGCGCACGCCCTCGTCGTCGGTATAGCTGACGATCACGCCCGGCGCCTCGAAACCCGCGGCGGCGACGCTGGGAAAGCCGTGGCTCACCAGCAGGGCGCGCACCTTGTCGCCCAATTCCTGCTGAGCGGCGCGCATGGCCGGCAGGCCTGCATCGAGGGTCTCGCGCATCACGTCGCGGTCCCGGCGCAGGGCGTCGGTGGGCATGGTGGCGTGATAGGCATGACTGCCGCCCTCGTAGGCTTCCATGATCTGCAACCATTTCTTCAGGTCGCAGGCGAAACTGGTGCTGGTGGTGGCGTCGATGCGCGCGCGGGCCTCGGCGCCGAGCATGACGAAGGCGGCGCAGGGCGAACCGCTCCAGCCTTTTTGCGGCGCGCTGATCAGGATATCGACGCCGCTGGCCTGCATATCCACCCACATGGCGCCGGAGGCGATGCAATCAAGGACGAACAGGCCGCCCACGGCATGCACCGCATCGGCGACGGCGCGCAAATAATCGTCGGGCAGGATGATGCCGGAGGCGGTTTCGACGTGGGGCGCGAAGACCATATCCGGCTTTTCAGCCCGGATGGTGGCGACGACTTCGGCTATGGGCGGCGGCGCAAAGGGCGCTTGCGGCCCTGAGCCGATGCGACGCGCCTTGAGCACCGTGCTGGCCGACGGAATATTCCCCATCTCGAAAATCTGCGTCCAGCGAAAGCTGAACCAGCCGTTGCGGATCACCAGACATTTCTTCCCGGTGGCGAACTGGCGCGCCACCGCCTCCATGCCGAAACTGCCGCTGCCGGGCACGATAGCCACGGCCTGCGCTGCGTAGGCCTGCTTGAGCATGGCCGATAGATCGCGCATGGTGGCCTGAAAAGCAGCCGACATGTGGTTGAGGGCGCGGTCCGTATAGACCACCGAATATTCGAGCAGGCCATCGGGATCGACGGCGGGAAGCAGTCCGGGCATCTCAGGTCTCCGTGATTGTCGTCATGTTCAATACAGCGAGGCGTGGCCTTGCGGCCGCGTCTTGAAACGCTTGTGCAACCAATAGTACTGTTCCGGGCTCTTCAGCACTTCGGCTTCGATGAAGGCATTCATGCGCCTCGTATCGGCTTCCGCGTCCGCAGTCGGAAAATCCGTCCAGGGTACGCCGACACGGGTCACGTAGCGACCATCCTCCATGCGCGTCAGCACCGGGATCACGGTCGCCTCGGTAACTTTCGCCAGCCGTCCCAAGGCGGGAATGGTCGCCGCCGGCACGCCGAAGAAGGGCACGAAAATGGATTCCTTGGGGCCGTAGTCCATGTCCGGCGAGTAATGGAAAAAGCGGCCTTCCTTCATCGCCTTCAGCGCCTTCTTCGTCCCTTCCTGGCGCGAGGCCAGTTCGCAGTTGCCGAAGCGCAGGCGGCCGTCGTTCATGGCCGTCTCGAAGATGCGATTTTTCTGCCGCGTGTAGATGGCGACCAGACCCTGTTCCAGAGCGATGCGTATCCAGCCGGCATCAATGCCGACGAAATGCGGCACCAGCAAAATCACCGGCTTGCCCTTGTACGCCGTCAAGGTTTCGCCACCTTCGAGACGCACCAGATGGCGAATGCGATCCGGCGAGGCGTGCCACCAGAGGCAGAGTTCGAGAATGCTGCGGCCGAAGGCCATGAAATGCCGTCTCGCCAGCGCCGACTTTTCTGCGGGCGATAGCTGCGGGAAACACAGGCCAAGATTGGTCAGCGTGACATGGCGACGCTCCTTCACCGCAACGTAGAGCAGCAGGCCGAGGCCACGCCCGAGCAGGGCCAGCACCGACAGCGGCAGCCAGTGCAACAGCCAGAGCAGTGCCAGCAACACCCGCGTCACTGGGGCGCTCCTGGTGGCTCGGCACCCGCCGGCACCTTGTAGCGGTTGTAGCCCCACAGATATTGCTCGGGGCAGCGACGGATCAGCGCCTCCAGTTCGTGGTTGATCTGCGCCGCCCGCTGCACCAGATCGCCGCTCAGCGGCTGCGACAGGGCAAACAGATGCAGGTGATAACCAGCGCCGTAGTGCAGGCGCTCGGCGTAGGCCAGCAGCACCGTCGCCCCAGTCTCGGCGAGCCGCGCGGCCAGGGTCATGGTGTAGGCCGGACGGCCGAAGAAGGGCGCCCAGGCGCCCTCGCCCTTGCCCGGCACCTGGTCAGGTAATATGCCTACGGCTTCGCCGGTTTTCAGCGCCTTGAGCAGTCGGCGCACGCCGGACAGATCGGCGGGGGCGAGCTTGAGATTGGCACCGCGGCCCTCTTCGATCAGCGGCGCCAGCCAGTCCTGCTTGGGGCGGCGATAGAGCACGGTGATCGGTTTGCGCGCCGCGTAATACTGGGCGGTGATCTCGAAGCAACCGAGATGCGGCGTCAGGAAAAGAATGCCCCGACCTTCAGCCCACGCCGCCTCGACCAGTTCCCAGCCGGACACCTTGGCGACCCGCTCCACTACCTCGCCCTGGGGCCGCAACCAGATCTTCGGCAGTTCCAGCAGGGCCTTGCCGGATTCGGCAATGGCCGCGCCCTTCGCCGCCGCCAGCCCCGCTTGGTCGATATGCGTGGCGAAGTTGCGCCGGTAGGTGGGCGACAGCACCCAGGCCAGCCAGCCGGCGAGGGCGCCGAGGTTGTGCAGCAGCGGCAAGGGCAGGCGGGCGAAGAAGCGGAACAGAGCGGCAAGCAAGGCAGGCACGGAATCAGCGGAGAAAGTAGAATTATGGCCCATGTCTACTCCCCTCCGTGCCGCCGTCATCGGCGTCGGCTACCTCGGCCGCTTCCACGCCCAGAAATATGCGGCGCTGCGCGAAACCCATGGCGACGTCGAACTGGTGGCTGTGGCCGACGCCCATCCGGAAACCGCCCGCCGCGTCGCCGGCGAACTGGGCGTGCAGGCCGTCGCCGACTACCGCGAACTCTTCGGCCAGGTGGACCTGGTCTCCGTCGCCAGCACCACCGAAAGCCACCATGCTGTTGCCCACGACTGCCTCGCCGCAGGCCTGCATGTACTGGTGGAAAAGCCGATCACCGTGACCGTGGCGCAGGCCGACGAACTCATCGCCCTGGCAACGGAAAAGAAACTGGTGCTCCAGGTCGGCCACCTCGAACGCTTCAATCCGGCCTGGCTGGCGGTGCGCGACCGGATTCTCAAGCCGGTGTTCATCGAGGCCCATCGCATGGCGCCCTTCAAGCCGCGCGGCATCGACGTCTCTGTGATTCTCGACCTGATGATCCACGATCTCGACCTGATCCTGCCGCTGGTGAAAAGCCCCGTGGCCGACCTGCGCGCTTCCGGCGTGTCGGTGCTGACCGATGGCGTCGATATTGCCAACGCCCGCGTCGAATTCGCCAGCGGCTGCGTCGCCAATCTCACGGCGAGCCGCACCTCGACCTCGGCCCTGCGCCGCATGCGCATCTTCCAGTACCACGAATACATGTCCATCGATTTCGGCGAGCGCAAGATCGGCATCACCCGCAAGCGCGATGCGCTCATGGAAGGCGAGCCGCCCATCGACACCGAAACCTTCCAGCAGCCGCCCGGCGATGCGCTGATGACCGAGATCCGCGCCTTCGTCGATGCCGTGCGCGAGGGCACGCAGGCTGTCGTAAGTGGCCGCGATGGCCGCGAAGCGCTGGCTCTGGCGCTGGACATCGAAAAACTGATTTCCAAGTAAGGATAGTCATGAACATCCCCATGCTCGACCTCAAGGCCGAATACGAACTGCTGCGCGGCGAGGTCGAACCCGCCGTACTGGCGGCGCTGGCTGCCTGCCAGTACATCGGCGGCCCCAACGTCAAGGCCTTCGAACAGGAATCGGCCGCCTACGCCGGCGCCAAGCACGCGATCTCCTGTGCCTCCGGCACCGACGCCCTGCTGATCGCCTTGCGCGCCATCGGCCTCGATCCCGGCGACGAAGTCATTACCACGCCCTTCACCTTCGTCGCCACGGCCTCGACGGTGGTCATGTGCGGCGCCGCGCCGGTCTTCGTGGACATTGACCCGAAGACCTTCAACCTCGACCTTGCCCAGGTCGAAGCGGCCATCACGCCGCGCACGAAAGCTGTCGTGCCCGTTCATCTGTTCGGCCAGCCTGTCGATCTCGATGCCCTGCGCGCAATCTGCGACAGGCACGGCCTCAAGCTCATCGAAGACGCCGCCCAGTCCTTCGGCGCCGACATCCATGGCCGCATGTGCGGCAGCATTGGCGACATCGGCTGCACCTCCTTCTACCCGTCGAAGAACCTCTCGGCCTTCGGCGACGGCGGCCTGATCCTGACCAACGACGACGCCCTGGCCGCCGAACTGCGCGTGCTGGCCTCGCACGGCTCGCGGGTGCGCTATCACCATCACGTGCTCGGCTACAACTCGCGCCTCGACGAAATCCAGGCCGTAATCCTGCGCATCAAGCTGCGCCGCCTCGACGACTTCAACGCTCGCCGTCGCGCCATCGCCGACTTTTACAATCGACTGCTCGACGGCCTGGTCGAAACACCCTTCGAGGACGGCATCGGCCGCCACGTCTTCCATCAATACACCATCCTTTCCGACCGCCGCGATGCGATCCAGAAGGCGCTGACGGAGGCCGGCATCGCCTGCGCGGTGTACTACCCGGTGCCGCTGCACCAGCAGGAGATGTTCGCCGCCAGCCATGGCCAGGTGAAGCTGCCGGTCACCGAGCGCACCGCCCAGCGCTGCCTCTCGCTGCCCATCTCGCCGATGTTGAAGGACGAACAGGTCGAGCGCATCGCCGACACCATCCGCCAGGCGCTGACATGAGCATCCACGCCAGCGCCGTCGTCGCCGCCGACGCCCGCATCGGCGCCGATGTGAAGATCGGCCCCTTCGCCGTTATCGAAGAGGACGTGATTCTCGGCGACGGCTGCGAGATCGCCGCCCATGCCGTGATCAAGTGCCACACCCACATGGGCGCGCGCAACCGGGTCGCCGAACATGCGGTGATCGGCGGCGATCCGCAGGACTTCAAGTTCAAGCCCGATACCCTCTCCCGTACCGAGATCGGCGACGACAATTACTTCCGTGAGGGCGTCACCATCCATCGCGGCTCGCGCCCCGATTCGGCGACGACAATCGGCAACGGCTGCTTCCTCATGGCCTATGCCCACATCGCCCACGACTGCGTCGTTGGCAATCAGGTGGTGATGGCCAACACGGCCGGTATCGCCGGCGAAGTGGTGGTGCAGGACAAGGCCTTCATCTCCGCCGCCGTCACCGTGCACCAGTTCTGCCACATCGGCCGCAACGCCATGATCGGCCTGTCCACCAAGGTGGTGCAGGACGCCCTGCCCTTTTGCATCACCGACGGCAACCCGGGCCGTGCCCGTGGCCTCAACCTCGTCGGCCTCAAGCGCAACGGCTTTTCCAAGGACGAGATCAAGGCACTCAAGGATGCCTACCGCATGCTCTATTCGCGCATGCCCCTCGACGAGGCATTGACGCGCATGAAGGGCATGGGCTGTGCCCCGGTATTGGAAATCGCCGCCTTCATCGAAGGCTCGAAGCGGGGCTTCGCGCACCCGACGCGCTAAGGCGCTAATCTGGCACCTGCGGCATGCGCCGCGATGCCACCCACCATAGCACGACGCCGCAAAGCCCCATCAGGTGCATGGCGGCAGCAATGCCGACGTGGTCGGCTACGTGGCTCCAGAACACCGCGCCGACCGGCGCCACCGACACGGCGATGCCGCGCATGGCGCCGATCACGCGGCCGAGCAGGGCATCGGGCACTAGGCGCTGGCGCAGGCTGATGTAGTTCACGGTGTAGAGCGGCACACCGAATTCCTTGACGATCCGAACACCTGCCGCGAAGGCCAACGCCATGCCGCCCAGCAAGGCCGCTGACGGATACAAACCCATGGCGATGGCCGTGACCAGAAACCCGGCCAGCATCACCGCGCGCACGCCGACGCGCTCGGCAAAACGCCGCGCTGCCAGAGCGCCCAGGCTCGCGCCCACGGAGGAGAGCGCAGCCACCCAGGACAGTTCAGCGGCGGAGAAACCCAGGTCTCGCGTCGAGAAGAGGACGAACTGGGCACCGAAGCCGCCGATCAACATCAGCCACAGCGCGCCGAAGCTGACCAGGGAACGCAGCATCGGCGTGTCGCGGATCATGCGCAGGCCATCGGCGATGTCGTGCAGCAAATGCGCGGCGAGCTGCTCCGCCGGCACGTCGTCCTGCGCGATGCGAAAAATCAGCAGCGCCGCGATACCGAAGATCAGCGCATTGGCTGCCAGCACGATGGCGGCGCCGAAATAGGTGGCCACCATGCCGGCCAGCAAAGACCCCGCCACCGATACCGCCGCCTGCCACGCACCCAACTGGGAATTGGCCATCAGCAAACGCTCGCGGCCGACGATCTGCAACAGCAGGATTTGCAACGCCGTGCCGCCGATCACATTGCAGACGCCCTGGATGAAACCCAGGGCATAGAGCAGCTCCATGCCCAGCCAGCCGCCACTCGCAGCAAGCGGGATACCCAGGGACACCAGTGCGGCGACGATATTGGCGGTGATGGCGAAGGGCTTCTTGCGCGAACGGTCGAGCCAGGGCCCGGCCGGCAGGCTAAGCAGGGCGAAGGGCGCCAGATCGAAGGCGGCGAGCAACCCCATTTGCACCGAGGAGGCATGCAGTTGCGTGGTCGCCACCAGGGGCACCGCCAGCCCGCCGATGGCGGCGGCCAGCGTCATCAGCAGGGATGTGGCCAGCATGTAACGGTAGTCGCGTGACATCGGTCGAGCTTAGCACTGCCCTTGCCAACCCCTGCTTGCGCGATTCTCCAGCACCCTGCATAATCGTCGGACGCTTTCGTTCCACCTCGCTCATCCCATCCATGACCCACGCCCTCGACTTCCGCTTCCACGCCGCCGCTGCCCTGCAGCCGGCCGCGTCGCGCCTGTCGGTCGCGCTTGTAGTAGTACTGGGTCTGGTACTGGTCGTCATTCGCTGACGCCGGCCGGGGTTCGAACAAGCTAACCGAACAATCAACCCCCGCCGGCCACCAGCCGGCTGGGGTTTGTTTTCCCCTACCGGCAGGCCCGGCACCTTGAACCTTGAAGGAGCCACGCCCATGAAACCTGCCGATCCCACTCTCGCCCCGCCCGCCCTTTCCGGCGCCGACCTGCTCGTGCACCTGCTGGTCCGCCAGGGGGTCGAGGTCGTCGCCGGCATTCCGGGCGGCGCCATCCTGCCCGTGTATGACGCCCTCGCCCGCGATGGCCGCATCCGTCATGTGCTAGCGCGCCACGAGCAGGGCGCCTGCTTCATGGCCCAGGGCTACGCCCGCGCCAGCGGCCGGCCCGGTGTCTGCATTGCCTCCTCGGGGCCAGGTGCCACCAATCTCGTCACTGCCCTCGCCGATGCCATGCTCGACTCGATCCCGGTGATCGCCATCACCGGCCAGGTGCCGCGCGCCATGATCGGCACCGACGCCTTCCAGGAAGTAGACACGCTGGGCCTCGCCCGTCCCATCACCAAGCACTGCTTCATGGCCCGCAGCGCCGACGAGCTGGCGGCCATCGTGCCCGAGGCTTTCCGCATCGCCACCTCCGGACGACCGGGGCCGGTGCTGATCGACATCCCCAAGGACGTGCAAAACGAAGTCGCCGACCTGCCGGCCTGGCCCGCCGTCGGCAGCGCCGACGCACGCCACGCGCCCGACGACGACGCCATCGGTGCAGCGGCGGCAATGATCAATGCCGCCGGACAACCGGTGCTGTATCTCGGTGGCGGCATCATCCACTCGGGCGCCGCCGCGCTGGCCGTGAGCCTTGCGGAAAAAGCCGACCTGCCGACCACCATGACACTGATGGCGCTCGGCGCCATGCCGGTGGACCATCCGCTGTCCCTAGGCATGCTCGGCATGCACGGCGAGCGGGCGACGAATTTCGCCCTCGAACAATGCGACCTGCTGATCGCCGTCGGCGCCCGCTTCGACGACCGCGCCACGGGCAAGGTAGCCGCCTTCTGCCCGAGTGCGAAGATCATCCATATCGACATCGACGCCGCCGAGCTGGGCAAGATCAAGACGCCGCAGGTACCCATCGCCGCCGATGCGAAACTGGCGCTGGAAGCCCTGCTGCCCCTGGTCGCGCCACGGAGCAATGCGCCGTGGCGGGAACGCATCGATGCGCTGCGACGAAGCCATCCGCCGCATCGGCCCGACCTCGACGATCCGCGCAGCCATTTCGGCCTGATCCGCGCCGTCGCCGACAGCCTTTCCGCCATCGACCCGCAAACCATCGTCAGCACCGACGTCGGCCAGCACCAGATGTGGGTGGCGCAGGCATTTCCGCTCAACCGGCCGCGCCAGTGGCTGACTTCGGGCGGCCTCGGCACCATGGGTTTCGGCCTGCCGGCGGCGATGGGCGCGGCCCTGGCCGAACCGGAGCGCACCGTGGTCTGCTTCTCCGGCGACGGAAGCCTGCTGATGAACATCCAGGAACTCGCCACCGCCGCCGAGGAAAACCTCAACGTGAAAGTGGTACTGATGAACAACGATTCCCTCGGCCTCGTGCATCAGCAGCAGACCATGTTCTACGGCCAGCGCATCTACGCCAGCCGCTATCGGACGACGGTGGATTTCCCCACGCTGGCCAGGGGCTTCGGCGTCGCCGCCGTGGATCTCGATACGGCGGACGACCCGCGCGCCGCGTTGGCGGCGGCATTGGCGCTGCCCGGCCCGGTACTGATCCACTGCCGCGTCGATGTAGCCCACCACGTCACACCCATGGTGCCGCCAGGGGCATCGAACAGCGAGATGCTGGGGCATTGACCGGAGAAAGAGCGAAGCCTACAATTTCGTCTGTTCCGCCGAGTTAAATGACAACTTGCGAGGCGGAGAAGACTGGCGACGGTCCGAAAATAAATTTCGCTAAAGCGTCGCCTGCTCTCGCCCCATAGCCGGCCTCGCCAAGCCGATCCACGTTATGGGGCGTTTTGTTTTGTGGAGCAGACCATGGCACAAGAGTATTTCTTCACCTCCGAATCCGTTTCGGAAGGCCATCCGGACAAGGTGTCCGACCAGATTTCCGACGCCATCCTCGACGCCATCCTGGCGCAGGACCCGTACTCCCGCGTCGCCGCCGAGACCCTGTGCAACACCGGACTCGTGGTGCTGGCCGGCGAGATCACCACCAAGGCCAATGTCGACTACATCCAGGTCGCCCGCGAGACCATCAAACGCATCGGCTACGACAACACCGAATACGGCATCGACTACAAGGGCTGCGCCGTGCTGGTGGCCTACGACAAACAGAGCCCGGACATCGCCCAGGGCGTGGACCGCGCCTCCGACGACTACCTGAACCAGGGTGCCGGCGACCAGGGCCTGATGTTCGGCTACGCCTGCGACGAAACTCCGGTGCTGATGCCGCTGCCAATCTACCTGTCGCACCGTCTGGTCGAGCGCCAGGCGCAACTGCGCCGTGACGGCCGCCTGCCCTGGCTGCGCCCCGACGCCAAGTCGCAGGTCACCGTGCGTTATGTGGACGGCAAGCCCTTCGCCATCGACACCGTGGTGCTATCCACCCAGCATTCGCCGGAAATGTCCGACGGCGACAAGATGAAGGCCTCGGCCATCGAGGCGGTGATCGAGGACATCATCAAGCCGGTGCTGCCCAAGGAACTAATCAAGGGCGAGATCAAGTATCTGGTGAACCCCACCGGCCGTTTCGTCGTCGGTGGCCCGCAGGGCGACTGCGGCCTCACCGGCCGCAAGATCATCGTCGACACCTACGGCGGTGCCGCGCCCCACGGCGGTGGCGCTTTTTCCGGCAAGGACCCATCCAAGGTGGACCGTTCCGCCGCCTACGCCGGCCGCTACGTGGCGAAGAACATCGTCGCCGCCGGCCTCGCCAGCAAGTGCCTGGTGCAGATTTCCTACGCCATCGGCGTCGCCCAGCCGACCTCGGTCTGGGTCACCACCCAGGGCACGGGCAAGATCTCCGACGAGAAGATCGCCGAGCTGGTGAAGAAGCATTTCGACCTGCGCCCCAAGGGCATCGTCGCCATGCTCGACCTGCTGCGCCCGATCTACGAGAAGACCGCCGCCTACGGCCACTTCGGCCGCGACGAGCCGGAATTCACCTGGGAAGCGACCGACAAGGCCGCCGCCCTGCGCGCCGACGCCGGACTGTAAAAAGTCGGCGCTGGCGACACGGCGCCACTGCACTGAAAGCCCGCTTCGGCGGGCTTTTTTTACGCCTGTCCGAAACAAAGGCTCATAATCGAACCATAGGAGAACAGCCATGCAAGACCTTGCCAAGAATGTACTGGGCGGTGTGCTGCAAGCATGCAGCGTCGATCCAATCACGGGTTTTCTGCGCAACGGACATTGCCAGGTGACGGAAGAGGATGTCGGCAATCACGGCGTCTGCGTCCGTGTAACGAAGGAATTCCTGGCGTTCTCCAAGGCGCGCGGCAACGATCTATCCACACCCCATCCCGAATTCGATTTCCCCGGTCTCAAACCCGGCGATCAATGGTGCCTGTGCTCCGCGCGCTGGCAGGAGGCGCTGAAAGCCGGCATGGCGCCGCCGGTGGTGCTGGCGGCCACCTCGGCCGCTGCGCTGGAATTCGTGCGCCTCGACGATCTGCGCCGCTACGCCGTCGATCTCGAAAAACCGCGCTAATCGACCACGCCATCCACGTAGTACCAGCAGCCTCCTTCGCGGACGAAACGGCTGATCTCGTGCATCCGCTGGCCACGCCCGGCGATGCGGCTGCGGGCGACAAACTCTACCGTGGCGGAGTCGCCCGAAGTCGAGGTCGCCTTCACCTCCAGCCCCAGCCATTTCGGTAGCGGCGTCTGATCAAGCTGCAAGGCAGCCGGCCGCGTTGATACGTGCCAGGTAGCCAGCAGGTAGTTCTCCAGACCGTTCACGTAGGCGGTGTAGCGCGAGCGCATCAGGGATTCGGCATCGGGCGCTGGCATGCCAGCGTGGAAAACGCCGCAGCAATCTTCATAGGCGAGCGGGCGGCCGCAGGGGCAGGGAGCAGGGGTTTGGCGTTTCATGGCGAGGGCGGAATGGCTGGATAAATCCAGGCACCATGATATGTCGATAGCCCTGTTGCTGCTCGCGACAAGCACAGGCGCATGAATTAATGCCATAACGGCAAGTATCTGCGCGACCTATTACTTATGGAATAAAATATACAAAACAATCAATACGATGCATCCCCATGTCCCCACGCCCCGCTTCCGGTCGAGCCAGCATCGGCCAACTCACTAGTGCCGTTTTCATCATCGTGACCCTGATCGCATCCATCATGGTCTACGCGGCCTACATTCAGCAGCGCAACATGGTCGCACTCAAGGTAGGCCATGCGGAGGCACAACGCACCGCCAACCTGATCTTCGAGCACCTTTACTCGGTGATGCGCAAGGGCTGGACCCGGGACGAGATCGACGATGTCGTCCATCACATCCGTCGCCACCTGCCGGACTATGACATTTCAGTGGTCCGTGGCGAGCCGGTGGCACGCCAGTTCGGCGATATCGCCGGTCACGCGGCGCTACGCAATGATCCGCTGGTCTCCCGCGTCATCGCCGGCCGCAACGAGATATTCGAGGACAGCGAGGAACGCATGCGCTACGGCTTTCCGCTGCGCATGAGCAGCGAGTGCGTGTCTTGCCACACAACGGCGCAGTCGGGCGAGGTCAATGGCGTCATCGTTGTCTCGATCCCCAGCGAGCGACTGCGCGAACCCATCGAGGCCGCCGTGCGACCGACCATCCTATGGATCGGCGCTGTCGTCGTGATACTGTTCGGCGCCATCTTCATCGCGTTGCGCCGGCGGGTTGTCGATCCCATTATCGAATTCACCGAACACGTTCGCGATGCGGCCTGGGCAGATGGCGGCGGACGCTTCATCGCAAGGCCAAAGCACTGGCCCAACGAAATCGACTCCCTTGCCGCCAGCTTCAATTCCCTGATGGGTGAAGTGGAAAGCAGCCAGCTCAAGCTGGAGGAGGCCTCACTACACGACGCGCTGACCGGCCTTTTCAATCGCCGGCATTTCGATATCACCTTGCAACAAGCCATTACCGACGTGGATGGGGGTGCCGAGCCCTTTGCGGTGCTGCTACTCGATCTTGATCGTTTCAAACCGGTGAATGACCGTTACGGTCACGCTGCTGGGGATGCCCTGCTGGTCGCCGTGGCTCAGGCCATCCACAGCGCATTGCGTGAAACCGACATGGCCGCGCGCATTGGCGGCGATGAATTCGCCGTGCTCGCGCTTTCGGCGCACGCGGAGGCCGTCCATGAACTGACGGAACGGGTACGCATGGCGATTGCCACACTGACCCTGCGCTTCGGCGATGAAACACTGACCGCTGCGTGCAGCATCGGCGCCGTCATTTATCCCGAAGCCGGCCACTCGTCAGCAGCCAACGTTCTGCGCGCCGCGGATGCTGCGATGTACATCGACAAAGCCCGGCGCAAGAACGTGCGTCCTTAGACCATCTTCACCACGATGTCATGCAGCGTATTGGCGCAATGGGCCATGCGCTCGGCAGCATTGGTCAGGTGACGGTAGATTTCCCGCTTCTTGAACATCTGGATGTAGCCATCCCCCTGAAACAGCTCGGCCAGGGCCTTGCGGTAGAGCTTTTCCACCTTGCGCTCGGCGCGCCGCGCCAGGTCGGCATCGTGGGCTGATTCCGCTGGCGTCGAGCCCAGCTTGCTGAAACCGGCCATCAGCGCCTTGGTGCCGTCATGCAGATGGCGCGCCATTTCCAGCGTGAAGGCATCGGGGTGTACGCCGAGAGCATCCATCTCATTCACAGTGTCCTTGCAGAAATTCACCACCTCGTCGAGCATGGTGATGGCGCGATAGATGTCTTCCCGATCAATGGGCGTCGAGAAGGCTTCGTTAAGGGTGTGGATGTTGGCCACCTTGACCTTGTCGGCGGCGTGCTCGTCCTGTTTGATCTGGATGCCGATCTCGGCATCGCCGGTTTCCATGAAACTCACCAGCAGGCCGACGGTGTGCTCCACCTGGCAACTCTGTTGGGCCAGCAGATGGAAGAAATCCGGCGCCTTCGGGAACACCCGCTCGAAGACGCGGGCCAGCAGGGATTTTTCTTGATAGCGATCCATGGCAACTCCCGAGATCAGAACGCGAGCACCGCCCGCGTCAGGTAATAGAAAACCACCGACGCAAAAGCCGCACCGGGAATGGTCACCACCCAGGTGGTGGCAATCTCGCCGGCCTTGGCCCAGCGCACGGCCTTGGGCCGTTCGGCGGCGCCGATGCCCATGATGGAGGTGGCGACGACGTGGGTGGTGGATACCGGCGCACCCAGCATCGAGGCGCTGAAAATCACGGCCGCCGAGGTGAGCTGCGAATCCAGTGCGTGCAAGGGTCGCACCTTGTAGATGGCGAACCCCAGGGTGCGCACGATGCGCCAGCCGCCGGAAAGAATGCCCAGGGTAATGGCCGAGGCACAGGCCAGCATGACCCACAGCGGCACGCTGAAGTTCTGCACGAAGCCGCCCAGCAGCAACACCAGGGTCAGGATGCCCATACTTTTTTGTGCATCGTTGGCACCGTGGGAAAACGCCAGTCCTGCGGCAGTGAAGAACTGGGCATAGCGCAGATTACGATTGATGATCGGCCGCGCTCCGGCCAGTAACCGTAGCATCAGCTTCTGGAACAGAAAGCCGGCCCAGAAGCCGATCAGAGGCGACAGCACCAGCGCCAGCAACACCTTGGTCACCCCCGATACATGGCCATGGGCGAACAACTCATGGAAGCCCCAGACCACGTGATCGGCACCGACGGACACCACTACCGCGCCAGCCAGACCACCCACCAGGGCGTGGGACGAGGAGGACGGGATGCCCTTCCACCAGGTCAGCAGGTTCCAGACGATGGCGCCGAGCAGGCCGCAGAGCAGAATGGTAAGTGCGGCAACCGCATCGACACCGTCGAGCACGATGAACTTGCCGATGGTATTGGCCACGGCCGTGCCGCCAAGCAAGGGGCCGAGAAACTCGAAGACACCGACAATGATCACCGCCTGCGCCGGTGTCATGGCCCGCGAGGCGATGACGGTGGCGACGATGTTGGCGGCGTCGTGAAAGCCGTTGGTGTAGTCGAAGATCAGAACGATAACGACGACCGCGACGGCAAGAGCGAGAACAATATCCATGCGTCCGATCCTAGTCCTGGCCGGCACCCGGACGTTTGTCCTGCGTCAAGCAAGCGCCCTTTGCGCAACCGAAGGGCGAGATGTAGCGCCACCAGATCCAGACCAGCACCGGCAGGGCAGCGACAAGGGCGATGTCGAGCGGCCCCGGCGCAAGCAGTTCGCCGCGCCACCAGGCGACACCGGCGCGGATCGCCTCGATCAGCGCGACCATGTAGACGAAGCCGGCAGCAAGCAATACCAGACGCCGCATCAGCGCTCGTACACCCATTGCAGCAGGGCATCCTGTGCTGCCTGGGCGGCGGCGGCATGGGGATGATTGACAATGAAGACAACGACCCAGCGACGGCCACTGCGATCCAGCACGTAGCCGGCAATGCTCTTCACGCCCTCGAGGGAGCCGGTCTTGATGTGGGCCTGGCCGGCAACGCCATTGGTCTTCAGGCGCTTGCGCATGGTGCCGTCCATCGCCGCCACCGGCAGTGACGCCATCAGCTCCGGCATCACGGCACTTTTCCAGGCAGCCAGCAGCAGGCGGCCGAGTCCGTCGGCACTGATGCGCTCGCGGCGGGAAAGGCCGGAGCCGTTTTCCAGCACCAGCTCCGGCAGGGCGATGCGCCGCGCCGTCAGCCAGTCGCGCACGGCTGCCTCGCCGTCTTCGGGCCGCGCCGGCCGACGACCGGATTCGAGACCGAGCGTCAGATAGAGCTGGCGGGCCATGACGTTGTTGCTGTACTTGTTGATGTCGCGCACCGCTTCCGCAAGAGTCGGCGATGGCGAGACGGCGAGGAGCTGTGCATCAGGCGGTACCAGGCCGTCGCGGACGTTGCCACCAAAGCTGCCGCCCAGTTCCGTCCATAGCTGGCGGAACAGGCCGAGCACATAGCGCGGATGATCCATGACAGCGATGTTCCAGCGCTGTTCGCCGCAGGCGGCGGGATAAGTGCCGGTCAACACCAGTCGCGTGGCGGAACCGTGATCGAAAATATCGGCGCGCAGTTTTTCACGCCAGTCGCCGCAGCCGTTGCTATGTCCATTTCCGTTCCCGTTCAGGCGCAACTGATTGACCACGTCGAGATTGGCCGGCGCCGGCTCGGACCAAACCTCGACACTCTTGCCGGCGACGTTGGGCACCAGGCGCAGGGTGACGGCCTTGAAGCCGATCAGCAGCGCATCCGGCGCCACGTTGTAGGGCCGCATCGGCTGGCCATCGAAGCGTGAAGGATCGGGTTCCTGCGCGGCGAAGGCGCTGCGATCCAGCACCAGATCGCCGCGTATCTCGCGGATGCCGCGCATGCGCACCTCCCGCAGCAGACGCCAGAACTGCTCGTAGGTCAGTTTGGGATCGCCATTGCCGCGCAGCACCAGATCACCGGTCAGCACGCCATCGACCACACGCCCGCTCGCGTAAGCCTCGGTCTTCCAAGTGTAGGCCGGGCCGAGCAGATCGAGGGCGGCGAAGGTGGTTAGCAGCTTGATGGTCGAGGCCGGGTTCATCGGCGCGCGCGCATTGTGGGCGATACGGGGCCAGTTTGCATCGACCTCCTGCGCCACGACCGCGACGCTGGCGGCGGGGATGCCGGCGACCTTCAGCGCCTGCGCGACGGACGGCGGCAAGTCACTGGCCGAGACGGCGCCCGCCAGGCAGAACAAGAAGGACAGGAGAATACGCATGGCCGCATCTTATAGAATCGACCGCATAACAAAGGAGGAGAGCAGCCATGGAAAACCCCGCCTGGACGCCGTCGGCGGCCACCGTCGGCAATGCCAAGATCACCCGCTTCGCCGAATGGCTGGCCCGCGAACGCGGTCTGCATTTCGCCGACTACGACGCCCTCTGGCAATGGTCGGTAGATGAACTCGATGCCTTCTGGGGCGCGATCTGGGATTACTTCGGCATCCGTTCGACGACACCGCGCGGTGCTGCGCTGGCCGATGCCCGCATGCCCGGCGCGCAGTGGTTTCCCGGCGTCACCCTGAATTACGTGGATCAGGTTTTCCGTCACGCCACCACAGCGCGCCCCGCCATCGTCTTCCGCAGCGAATCCGGCGAACAGCGCGAAATCGGCTGGGCGGAACTCCAGGCCCAGGTCGGCGCACTGGCCGCCACGCTGAAGGCCATGGGTGTGCGGCGCGGCGACCGCGTCGTCGCCTACATGCCGAACATCCCGGAAACCATCGTCGCTTTCCTTGCCACCGCCAGCCTCGGAGCCATCTGGTCGGCCTGCTCGCCGGACATGGGCCGCATCGCCGTGCTCGACCGCTTCCGCCAGATCGCGCCGAAGGTGATGATCGCCGTGGACGGCTATCGCTACGGTGGCAAGCCGGCCGACCGCCGTGAACTGCTGCACGAAATTCTCGGCGAACTGCCCAGCATCGACCACATGGTCTTGCTACCCTACCTCGACCGCGCCGCCCAGGCGGCCGACTTCGCTCATTGCACTCTGTGGCGCGATGCCATCGCCGAGCCGGCGCCGCTGGTGCCCGAGCATGTGCCCTTCGATCACCCGCTGTGGGTGGTTTATTCCTCCGGCACCACCGGGCTACCCAAGCCCATCGTGCATTCTCAGGGCGGCATCGTCATCGAGCAGGTCAAGCTCGGCGCCTTCCATCTCGACCTCGGCCCCGAGGATCGCTTCCACTGGTATTCGAGCACCGGCTGGATCATGTGGAACTGCCAGATTTCGGGCCTGCTGGCCGGCAGCACCATTTGCATCTACGACGGTAATCCGGGCTGGCCGGACTGGAGCGCGCTCTGGCGTTTCGTCGGCGAAACCGGGGTCACTTTTTTTGGCGCCGGTGCGGCTTTCTTTCTCTCCTGTCTCAAGGCCCATGTGGAGCCCAATGATGTCGCCGATCTATCCAGGCTGCGCGTCATCGGCTCCACCGGCTCGCCGCTGCCGCCCGAGGGCTATCAGTGGATCTACGATCATGTACGCAGCGACATCTGGCTCAACCCGATTTCCGGCGGCACCGATTTCGCCGGCTGCTTCGTCGGCGGCGTGCCGACCCTGCCGGTGTACAACGGCGAGATGCAGTGCCGCTGCCTGGGCGCCAAGGTCGAGGCCTATGACGACAACGGCAAAGCCCTGATCGACGAAGTCGGCGAGTTGGTGTGCAGCGCACCCATGCCCTCGATGCCACTGCATTTCTGGAACGACGAGAACGATGCCCGCTACAAGGAAAGCTACTTCGACGTCTATCCCGGCATCTGGCGCCACGGCGACTGGATCCGCATCACACCACGCGGCGGCGCCATCATCTATGGCCGCTCCGACGCCACCATCAACCGCCATGGCATCCGCATGGGCACCAGCGAACTGTATCGCGCGGTGGAAGAACTGCCGGAGGTGCTCGACAGCCTCGTCGTGGATCTCGAATTCCTCGGCCGCGAATCCTACATGCCGCTATTCGTCGTCATGCGCCCCGGCCACGATCTGACGCCGCAACTGGAAGCGACGATCCGCGAGCGCATCAAGGTCGCCCTGTCGCCACGCCATGTGCCCAACGACGTCTTCCAGGTGAATGAAGTGCCGCGCACCCTGTCGGGCAAGAAGATGGAGCTGCCGATCAAGAAACTGCTGCTCGGCCATGCGCTGGAGAAGATCGCCAACCCGGACGCGATGGCCAATCCCGCCAGCCTCGACTGGTTCGTCGCCTTTGCCGCCAAGCGCGCGGCGCAGGAGCAGGCCGCATGAGCACGCGCGTCGCCGTCGAACTGGCCAAGGCCTACCGCCTGCTCAACCACGGCCCCACGGTGCTGGTCTCCAGCGCCCATGGCGGCAAACGCAATGTGATGGCAGCAGCCTGGTCCATGCCCCTGGATTTCGATCCGCCCAAGATCGCGGTAGTCATCGACAAATCCACGCTGACGCGGGAGCTGGTGGAAGCCTCCGGCGAATTCGTACTCAACGTCCCCGCGCGATTACAGGCCGCTGCAACGCTGGCAGTGGGCAATGCTTCCGGCCGCGAGATCGACAAGTTCGAAAAAGTCGGCCTTGGCGGGACGGCGGCAACACAGGTGGGCGCCCCTTTGATCGAGGGCTGCCTCGCCTGGCTGGAGTGCCGCGTGATTCCCGAGCCGCACAACCAGCAGACCTACGATCTCTTTCTCGGCGAAGTGGTCGCCGCCTGGGCCGACCCGGCGGCCTTCTCCAATGGGCGCTGGCATTTCGAGAATGCCGAGCGGCGCAGCATCCACTACCTGGCCGGCGGTGCCTTCTTCGCCACGGGCGACGCCTTCGAGGTGTAGCCCAGACGCACGCCGATGGCCTCGGCACGAGCCATCACGGCAGCAGCCAGTTTGCTCTTCGGGCTAGCGTCGATCTGACCCGACGTTCCCAGCGCGGTGATCACCGCGCTGACCTTGCCATGGGCATCGAAGACCGGCGCGGCGACGGCGCTGATGCCGTTTAGCAGCACGTCGCGAACCACCGCGCAACCGGTCTGGCGTACCTCGTCGAACATCGCCTCGGCCGCCTTGCGGCTGCCGATCAGTTTCTTCTGCGCCGACGTCGCGGCCTTGAGTTCGGACTGGATCAGGGCATCGATGGCCTGCGCCTTGCCGAAGGCACCGAAGGCGCGCCCGGTCGCCGACCACAGCACCGGCAGGATGGAGCCGGCGCGCACATTCACCGTCACCGCCTGTAGCGGCTCTTCCCAGCGCATGATGGTCGGCCCGCCGTTGCCGAGGATGGCGACGAAGGCGGAGACGCCCATGGTCTCGGCCAACTCCGCCAGCGCCGGCGCCGCCAGGCCGACCACGTCGGTCTGGCGCATGGCGGCGAGGCCGATGGCGATGGCTTCCGCCCCCAGCAGGTAGCGGCCGCTTTGCGGATCCTGCTCGACGAAACCGGTGTCCTTGAGGCTGGCGAGGTAGCGGTGCAGCTTGGCCGCCGGCGCCTCCAGCTCGGCAGCCAGATGGCTCAGGGTGGCTGCACCGCCAAGGCGGCCCAGGGTCTTGAGGACCACCAAACCATACTCGGCGGACTGCACCTTCTGGCGACGCGGGGGATCACGAGTGAGTTCTTGACTGTTACGCATTGCGTAAGTATCGTACATTTTGCGTAACAAGAAAACCATATGGAGACAGCCATGCCCGCCACACAGACATTCCCCCCCGGCAAAGCCAGCGAAGTGGTCGCCAGTTTCGATCTGCGCCACCTGCCCGCCGACTTCTACGACAACCCGTTTCCCTACTACCATGCGCTGCGCGAACTGGACCCCGTGCATCGCATGCCCGACGGCAGCATCTTCATCACCCGCCATGCGGATCTGATGGCGGTGTACAAAGACACCACCACCTTCAGCTCGGACAAGAAGAAGGAATTCAAACCCAAGCTGGGCGATTCGCCGCTCTACGAGCACCACACCACCAGTCTTGTCTTCAGCGATCCGCCATCCCACACGCGGGTGCGGCGACTGATGGCCGGGGCGCTGACGCCACGCCACATCGCGGCGATGGAAGCGGGACTGGAAACACTGGTGGCGACGCTGCTGGACAAGCTGGACGCCAAGGGCGACGTTGACCTGATCGAGGACTATGCGGGCGCGATTCCGGTGGAAATCATCGGCAACCTGCTCGGCGTGCCGGTCGATGAGCGGGAGCCGCTACGCGAATGGTCGCTGGCGGTGCTCGGCGCCCTGGAGCCGGTGCTAACGCCGGCCATGGCGGAACGCGGCAACCGCTCCATCGAGCAGATGGAGGCCTACCTCAATGTGCTGATCGAGAACCGTCGCAAGAATCCGGGCAACCCGGACACCGACATGCTGACGCGCCTGATCGAAGGCGAGAACGGTGAAAAGCTCCAGCCCAAGGAGCTGATGCACAACTGCATCTTCCTGCTCAATGCTGGCCACGAGACGACCACCAACCTGATTGGCAACGGCCTCGTCGCGCTGCATGAATGGCCGGAGGAAAAAGCCAAACTGATCGCCAATCCGGAGCTGATCAAGACGGCGGTGGATGAGTTTCTGCGCATGGAAAGCTCGAACCAGCTCGGCAATCGGCTGGCCACCTGCGACACGCAAATCGGCGGCGTTCCGGTGGCCGAAGGAACCTTCGTCACCCTGTGCATCGGCGGCGCCAATCGGGACCCGGCCCAGTTTCCCGACCCGGATCGGCTGGACATCGCTCGCTCACCGAACCGGCACCTGGCTTTCGGTTCCGGCATCCACCAATGCGTCGGCATGGCACTGGGCAAGCTGGAAGGCAAGGTAGCCATCGGCCGCTTCCTCGAACGCTTCCCGAACTACACGCTGCTACCGGGCGTGCAGCGCGGCGGGCGGGCGCGCTTCCGTGGCTTCCTGCATGCACCGGCACGAGTCAAACCGTAGTGCGAACAGCCATCTCGCCGTATCGCCAGCGCCGACTTTTCAGAACGGTCGCACGCCGATCAACCATTCGTGGCCGTAGCGCATGAACAGCGCGGCGGCCACGAGGCCGGCCACTACCGCAATGATGTCGCGCGAAATGCCGGCGGCGGGATAGGCACGGCCGGCAAGCCGGTCGCGACGACGGGCCGAGATGAAAGCGGCAATGGCCCAGGCGAGGAAGCCGCCGAACAGGATCACATCGTTGAGATTGCCGTTGGCGATTAAATGGGCCAGTGCCCAGAGCTTGGTGCCGGCGACCATGGGGTGGCCGATGGCTGCCTTGATCCGGGTGCCCGACACGTAGGCCGCCACCAGCAAGACGAAGGCCGGCAGGATCAGCAGCGAGGCGACATGACGCGTCCACGGCGGTGGGCTCCAGAGAATCAGCGGATCGATCCGGGACTGGCCGTAGCCGTAAATGATCAGACCAAAGCCCACCAGCGACACCAGCGTGTACAAGCCTTTCCAGCGGGCTTCGCCCAGGCTGGCAAGGCGGGCGGTGCGCCAGTCGTCGGCAACGATACGCACCGAATGGGCGCCGAGGAATAGAACCAGACCGAGGATCAGTAGACTCATGGCGGTTTCCTGCAACAATGAAGTGCGGCAATCTTACTTGTGCCAGGCGCCCGGCGGGCCCATCTTGGCAGCATGTCCAACAGGAGCCCCATCATGAGCACCCGACAACTCCAGCAAATCATTCCTGGCGCCCAGACCTCCGACGGTGCCGGCGTCAGCCTGCGCCGCAGCCTTGGCCAGAGCCAGAGCGCCCGCGTCGATCCCTTCCTGATGCTCGACGAGTTTTCCTCCGATGATCCGGACGACTACATCGCCGGCTTTCCACCCCATCCGCACCGGGGTTTCGAGACTGTCACCTACATGCTCGACGGCCACATGCTGCACGAGGACCATCTCGGCAACCGGGGTGACCTGCTCCCTGGCGGTGCCCAATGGATGACCGCCGGACGCGGCATCATCCATTCTGAAATGCCGCAGCAGGAGAGCGGTCGCATGCGCGGCTTCCAGCTCTGGATCAACCTGCCGGCCGCAGAGAAGATGAAGCCCGCCCTATACCGCGACATCCGCCCCGAGGAAATTCCCACTGTGCCCCTGCCCGCCGGGGGCGAAGTCCGCATCGTCGCCGGTTCAGCCGTCGGTGTCGCCGGACCGATTCAGGGCCTTTCCACCGAACCGCTATATCTCGACGTGCGCCTGCCCGACGGTGGCCGTTTCGATCACACGCTACCGGCGGGACACAGCGCTTTCCTCTATACCTACGAGGGCAGTCTCACCGTGGGCGAGGACCTGCGGCAACTGCCAGCCCAAAGCGCCGGCGTCCTGTCCAGCGGCGAAGCACTGAGCGTTCACGCCGCCAGCGGCCCCACCCGCTTCCTGTTGCTGGCGGCCAAGCCCATCGGCGAACCGATCGTCCAGTACGGCCCCTTCGTCATGAACACCCGCGCCGAGATCGAACAGGCCATGGACGACTACCGCAACAACCGCCTGACGGAGGGCTGAGCCGCCGATGCGCTCTCACTTTCGTTAGAATCGCCGAAAAAATACGAACAGGGGAGCGCAATGAACAAGGTCACCGGACAAGAGCACGGCTTTGCCGTGAACCTGATGCAGCATCTGGTCGTGCCGACCTTCGTTCTCGATCCCGACTGTCGCGTCATCATCTGGAACCGGGCCTGCGAACGCCTCACTGGCGTTCCGGCCAAAGATGTCCTCG
Organism: Rhodocyclaceae bacterium; assembly: GCA_030824275.1. Lineage (GTDB taxonomy): Bacteria > Pseudomonadota > Gammaproteobacteria > Burkholderiales > Rhodocyclaceae > JAVBXY01. The sequence continues at coordinate 32,276 of JAVBXY010000021.1, forward strand.
GCACACGGGAACACTGGCGTGCCTTCTACGACGCGCCGCGCCCCTGTCTCGCCGATCTGGTTGTGCTGGGCCGCACCGGTGAAATGGAAGCCCTCTACATCGACGCCGGCAACCCATCGGAACTGGCGCACTGCGTGCGTGCGACCAACTGGTGCGCCATGCCGCAAGCAGGCACGAAACTATTTCTCGCCGTCGATGCCGGTCCCATCTACGATGACGAAGGCAATCTGCTGGCCGTCGTGGAAACCCTGCGTGACATGACCGAGCAAAAGCGCGCGCAAACCGCGCTGGAACACCTCGCGTGCAGCGATGGCCTCACCGGCGTCGCCAATCGCCGCAGCTTCGACGAAAAGCTACGTCACGAATGGCGGCGGGAACGGCGCGACGCCCAGCATCTGTCGCTGCTGATGATCGACGTCGACCATTTCAAGCGCTACAACGACACCTACGGTCACCAGCAGGGCGACGAATGCCTGCGGCGCATCGCCGGCGCCATGACCGAAGTGGTCTTCCGCCCCGCCGACATGGTCGCCCGTTACGGCGGCGAAGAGTTCGGCATCATCCTGCCGGTCACCGACATCGAAGGCGCCAGCGTGGTCGCCGGGCGGATACAGGAGCGCGTGGCGGAAATGAACATTCCCCACGCCACCAGCGATGAAGGGCGCGTCACCCTGAGCATCGGTATCGCTACCAACGCACCAGCCGATGGCGATCAGGCGGAAGCCCTGCTACTGGCGGCCGACGCCGCCCTCTACGAGGCCAAGCACGCCGGCCGGAATCGGCTGGCACGGGCCAACTGAGCGGAAACGCTCAGGGGGTGTAGGCGATAAACAGCGACTTCGGCGTCCCGCACTCGGGACAGACCCAGTCGTCCGGGATGTCTTCCCAGCGGGTGCCCGGAGGAATGCCCTCATCGGGCAAGCCCAGTTCCTCGTTGTAGGGGAAAAAGCAGGCGCTGCATTGGTATTGGGCCATGGTCGTCAGACTCTCTTTTATGGGTGTACTACGTTGGGGAGCCGCGATTGTGCCCAAGAATTCGTGTGGCGGCACAAGAGATCGGCACAAAATTTCATATCAATGAAAAATAGCGCACTAAAATGCATCACCCTCACTTGTCGCGCCTCAAGACGGCCAGCAGAAATAGCAACCGATAGGAAAACTTGCCTTCCCCTCTTGAAGTCCGTCATGCGAGCCCCTATTATTAGCACTCGTTGGCGGTGAGTGCTAACAGCACCCCATGAGCTCATGGGCCGCTCGACTTGAACCCGCGACTCCGTCGCGCCGCATTTATCCTGCAACAACCCAGATCAAGAGGAGATCAACCCCATGAAAATCCGTCCTTTGCATGACCGCGTTATCGTCAAGCGTCTCGAGGAAGAGCGCAAGACCGCTTCCGGCATCGTCATTCCCGATGCCGCTGCTGAAAAGCCCGATCAAGGTGAAGTCGTCGCCGTCGGCGCCGGCAAGATCCTCGACGATGGCAAGGTTCGCCCGATGGCCGTCAAGGCCGGCGACCGCGTGCTCTTCGGCAAGTACTCCGGCCAGACCGTCAAGGTCGACGGCGACGAGCTGCTGGTGATGCGCGAAGAAGACATTATGGGCGTTGTTGAAGCCTGATCAATACTGAATACAAGGAGATAAACAATGGCTGCTAAAGAAGTTCAATTCGGTGATTCCGCGCGTCAGCGCATGGTTCGTGGCGTCAATGTGCTGGCCGACGCCGTCAAGGTAACCCTCGGCCCCAAGGGTCGTAACGTCATTCTGGAGCGCTCCTTCGGCGCCCCGACGATCACCAAGGACGGCGTTTCCGTCGCCAAGGAAATCGAACTGAAGGACAAGTTCGAGAACATGGGCGCCCAGATGGTCAAGGAAGTCGCTTCCAAGACCTCCGACGTCGCCGGTGACGGCACCACCACCGCCACCGTGCTGGCCCAATCGATCGTCCGTGAAGGCATGAAGTTCGTCGCCGCCGGCATGAACCCGATGGACCTGAAGCGCGGCATCGACAAGGCTGTGCTGGCCGTGACCGAAGAGCTGAAGAAGAATTCCAAGCCCTGCACCACGACCAACGAGATCGCCCAGGTCGGCTCCATCTCCGCCAACTCTGACGCCGATGTCGGCAAGATCATCGCCGATGCGATGGACAAGGTGGGCAAAGAAGGCGTGATCACCGTCGAAGACGGCAAGTCGCTCCAGAACGAACTCGAAGTCGTCGAAGGCATGCAGTTCGACCGCGGCTACCTGTCGCCCTACTTCATCAACAACCCGGACAAGCAAATCGCGATTCTGGACAACCCCTTCGTCCTGCTGCACGACAAGAAGGTGTCCAACATCCGTGACCTGCTGCCCGTACTCGAGCAAGTCGCCAAGGCCGGCCGTCCCCTGCTGATCATCGCCGAAGACGTCGATGGCGAAGCCCTGGCCACCCTGGTGGTGAACAACATCCGTGGCATCCTCAAGACCGTCGCCGTCAAGGCCCCGGGCTTCGGCGATCGTCGCAAGGCCATGCTGGAAGACATCGCCATCCTGACCGGCGGCACCGTGATCGCTGAAGAAGTCGGTCTGACCCTCGAGAAAGCCACCTTGGCTGACCTCGGCCAAGCCAAGCGCGTTGAAGTCGCCAAGGAAAACACCACCCTGATCGACGGCGCCGGCAAGGAAGATGGCATCAAGGCCCGCGTGACCCAGATCCGTGCCCAGATCGAAGAAGCCACCAGCGACTACGACAAAGAGAAGCTGCAAGAGCGTGTGGCCAAGCTGGCCGGCGGTGTTGCGCTGATCAAGGTTGGCGCCGCCACCGAGATGGAAATGAAGGAAAAGAAGGCCCGCGTCGAAGACGCACTGCACGCCACCCGCGCTGCCGTTGAAGAAGGCATCGTCGCTGGCGGCGGCGTAGCTCTGCTGCGCGCCCGCGCCAACCTGAAGCTCAAGGGTGACAACCACGAACAGGACGCCGGCATCAAGATCGTCCTGCGCGCTCTGGAACAGCCCCTGCGTGAAATCGCCGCCAACGCTGGCGACGAGCCGAGCGTGGTGATCAACAAGGTGCTGGAAGGCAAGGGCAACTTCGGCTACAACGCCGCCACTGGCGAATATGGCGACATGGTTGCCATGGGCGTTCTGGACCCGACCAAGGTTACCCGCACCGCGCTGCAAAACGCCGCCTCCGTGGCCGGCCTGATGCTCACCACCGACTGCATGGTTGCTGAACTGGCTGAAGACAAGCCGGCCGGCGGCATGGGCGGTATGGGTGACATGGGCGGCATGGGTGGAATGGGCGGCATGGGCATGTAATCTCCGATTACATCCTCCGGTAGGAAACAGGGGAAACCCCGGCTTCCCCCGTACCCCCTTCCTACTGGATGTGCAGCACCAAGAAACCCGGCTTCGGCCGGGTTTCTTTTTTTCAGAATCAGGCATATACTGACTGTAAGCTTTTGTGAGCTTTGCATTCTGCATAAGGCAAACCCGTCGAAAGACGGCGACGCAAAGTCACCGGCCTACCGCGCGCAGCAAGGCGCCAGGGCAGCGGAACTACCAGGAGATCGCAAATGGGCAATACCGTCAGCCGCCGCTTCGTATTCGTGAAAATGAAACGCAAGCCGCCCGCGCGCAAGCCACCCCCGCCGATACGCGACGATGATGAACTCGTCGGCGAGGCGGCAAGGCCCATGCGCCCCTTTGTCCCGCCCAAGCTGATTGAAATCAAGCGCAAATCCCCTTGGCCCTTGGCTGCTGCAGCCACCGGCGGCCTACTTGCGGTGGCCGGGCTCATCGCCCTGCTGGCCAACCTGGGCGGTCGACCGATGGTTGCCGACGACACTCCGGTAAAGAACACCCGCAACTACGGCTCCATGCCGACCAATCCTGCCTACGCTCGCTCGGCCTCGGGCGGCGGCTATCCTGGCAGCAGTGGCGCCGGCGGAACGCCCAACCGGGCCGCCGCGACAGCGCAGGGATTTCTCGCCGCACCCTTCCCCAAGCGCAAACCGACAAGTTGCGCGGTTCAGATAGACGGCAGCAAGGAGTCCCTCCGCAACTTCAACAAGTGCCTGGAAGAAGCGAACGAAAAGTAAGCAATCGCAGCAGGGCGAGCGCAGCACGCCAAAAAGTCGGTGCTGGCGATACGGCAAAAGACCGCAGACGCAGCGGAAGGCTATGCTAAAGTAGGAAAAAAAGCGGCAGGGGATGACCGGTGCAGGGTCCGACCATCCCCCGAGGCTCAGTCGGTGCAGAACACCGGCCCATGGCCTCCGAAGACCGTATAAAGGAGAACAGCGGAACGGACTTTAATTCCAGCCGCTTACGCGCAACTTACGCTATCTCCTTTGCTCACCCGCCATGACCGACAACGCCATGAGAATACTGCTTGCAGAAGATGACCGCATCATCTCCCAGGGCTTGATCGCCGCCCTGCGCAAGTCCGGTTACGCTGTAGACCATGTAAATAATGGTGCCGATGCCGATACGGCCCTGCTCTCGCAGCAATACGATCTGCTGTTGCTGGATCTCGGCCTGCCCCGCCTGACAGGCCTGGATGTTCTGAAGCGCCTGCGTGGCCGCAAAAATGCAACGCCAGTGCTGATTCTGACGGCCCAGGACGGCATCGAGGATCGGGTTCGCGGCCTCGATGCCGGCGCGGACGACTACCTGACCAAGCCTTTCGCCCTGCCGGAGCTTTTCGCTCGCGTCCGCGCCCTCACTCGTCGCGGCACCGGCAACCCCACGCGCATCGTGGTGGGCGCCCTGTCCTATGACCAGGCCGAGCGAGTAGCCCGTCTTGCCGGCGAAATCGTCGAACTGTCGGCGCGCGAGTTGGCCCTGCTCGAAATACTTCTGCTCCGCGCGGGTCGCCTGGTGGCCAAGGAACAATTGGTCGATCACCTGTGCAGTTGGGGTGAGGAAGTCAGCAACAATGCCATCGAAGTTTACGTCCACCGCCTGCGCAAGAAGCTAGAGCCAGGCGGCACGCGCATCGTGACCGTGCGAGGGCTGGGCTATTGCCTTGAGAAAGCCATCGACGGCAGCGACGGCGCGGACGTGGTGAATGCCCGTACGTAAGTCTTCGCTGACGGACGATCCGGCCAAGCGGTTTCGCAATCCTTTTTTTCAGGGCGAGTACCCGAACTCCCTGTTCGGCGAAATTCTCGACTGGATGCTGGCCCCGCTGCTGTTCCTGTGGCCGATTTCCATCGTCGCCACCAACCATGTCGCCAACTACATCGCCGACCAGCCCTACGATCAGGCCCTGACCGACAACGTGGCAGCCATCGTCCGCCTGGTTAAGGTTGAAGACAACCGCGTCACCGTCAACCTGCCGCCGTCCGTCCGCGCCCTGCTGCACTCCGACGATATCGACATCACGTATTACCAGGTAACCGGACTGAACGGCAGCGTAATTCACGGTGACAGGGAAGTCCCCTGGTCGGTACTGCCGGACGTCATCGAACCGGGCAAGGTGCTGTTCCGTAACGACCGCGTCGGCGGCGAAAACATGCGCATCGCTTATGCCTACATTCCCGTGCGCAGCGGCAATGTGCCGGTGCTGGTGCAGGTGGCTGAAACGCTGCACAAGCGCGAAGCCCTGGCCTCACGCATCATTTCGGGCGTGCTCCTCCCGCAGTTCGCCATCATTCCGCTGGCGGTCATCCTCGTCTACTTGGGCCTGACACGCGGTATTGCACCCCTGCACCGCTTGCAGGACCGTATCCACCGCCGCCGTCCCAACGATCTCTCACCGATCCCCCCGCATCGGGTACCGGACGAAGTTCGCCCCTTGGTGGTCGCCTTCAACGAGATGATGGAGCGGCTAGAAGAGAACCTCCAGGCGCAACAGCGCTTCATTGCCCAGGCCGCTCACCAGATGCGGACCCCGCTGGCCGGGCTGAAGATGCAGACCGAGATCGCCCTCTCGGAATCCGATCCGGAGCAGATGCGCCGCGCGCTGGAATTGATCGCCGAGAGCACGGACCGGGCCTCGCACCTGATCAACCAGTTGCTGATGCTGGCACGTACCGAAGCCAGCTATGAAAAACTGCACCGTGTCGAGCCCTTGGATCTGGACGCGCTCGCCCGCAACGTGACTGAAGAATGGGTTGTTCGCGCGATGGCCAAGCGAATCGACCTCGGCTTCGAGGATTGTGGCCGCCCCCTGCGTATCGATGGCGTTCCCCTGATGCTGCGGGAATTGCTGTCCAATCTAGTGGACAACGCCATCAAGTACACCGCGCCGGGAGGCCATGTCACCGTTCGTACTCGCGCCGGTTTGCTGGCGGTCGTCGAAGTGGAGGATGACGGCATCGGCATTCCAGCCGAAGAGCGATCCCATGTCTTCGAGCGCTTCTACCGGGTGCTGGGGACCGATGCCGAGGGCAGCGGTCTCGGGCTGCCGATTGCCGCCGAAATCGCTGAACTCCATCAGGCCAAGATCGAACTGCTGATCCCCGCCAACGGCATCGGCTGCCTTTTTCGGGTCAGCTTTCGCCGCCCCGACGAGCTGGAGGCTTTTCAAGCAGGCCCAGGCAGAACGGAACCCGGCAACCTCCCCATCGGGGCATAAGGGCAACTTGTAAGCTTCCCGTCAGGATTGATGACCGACAATGCTGGCATCTTGGGGTAATTGGCGCGCACACGCCATTTGCATTGCTCCGGGAACACGGTAGGTGCGCAGCACAGGGGAATCCCGGCGCGTACCAACAATGAAGCGGCAGACCTGCTTCGGATTGCCGCGAGACCATTGGAGGAGACACAATGCAACTCACAGAGAAGCATAAAGAGTACTGGAACATCAATCTGCGGACGACATCCATATTGCTTGCCATATGGTTCGTCGCCACTTTCGTCGTCGGCTGGTATGCCCGCGAGCTCAACGAAATCATTATTCTCGGACCGCTCGGTTTCTACATGGCGGCACAGGGCTCCTTGATCATTTACGTCTTGATCATTTGGTTCTACGCCCGCTATATGAACAACCTGGACAAGGAATTTGGTGTCCACGAAGGGGAGCTCGAATAATGGCCGCCGGACAACAAACCCAAACCCAGTTTTTCAATAGCCTGAAGCGCTACTACGGCTTCTACACCGGTGGCTTCGTCACCTTCGTCATTATCGTCGGCATCCTTGAGCAGTTGGGTGTTCCGGTGAAGATCCTCGGCTACATCTTCCTGTTCGCCACCATCATGCTGTATGCCGGCATCGGCTTCATGTCGAAGACGGCGGACGTCGGCGAATACTATGTCGCCGGGCGACGGGTGCCTGCCCTGTTCAACGGCATGGCCACCGGCGCCGACTGGATGTCAGCCGCGTCCTTCATCGGAATGGCTGGCACCCTGTACCTGTCCGGCTTCGACGGTCTGGCCTTCGTGCTCGGCTGGACCGGCGGCTACTGTCTGGTGGCACTGCTACTGGCGCCCTATTTGCGCAAGTTCGGGCAGTTCACGATTCCGGACTTCCTCGGCGCGCGCTTCGGCGGCCATTTGCCGCGCTTCATCGGTGTGATCGCCGCCATCGTCTGCTCCTTCACTTACGTGATCGCGCAGATCTACGGCGTCGGCATCATCACCAGCCGCTTCACCGGTCTCGAGTTCCAGGTCGGCGTCTTCGTCGGTCTGGCCGGTATTCTGGTGTGTTCCTTCCTCGGCGGCATGAAGGCGGTGACCTGGACCCAAGTGGCCCAGTACATCATCCTGATTGTGGCCTACATGATCCCGGTGGTCTGGTTGTCGGTGAAGCATACCGGCGTACCGATTCCGCAGATCTCTGCCTACACCTCGGCACTGCCCAAGGTAACGGCGCTGGAAAAGGAATTCAACGACAAGACCACGCCCAAGGGCGCCAAGGAAGAGTCGGTGCGTGCAATTTTCCGTGAGAAGGCCTCCGCCGCCGACGCCAAGCTGAAAGGCCTGGAAACCGGTGGTGCCACCTTCCTCGCTGCCGAAAAGGGCAAGCTGGAAGCCAAGCTCGGCGAACTGAAGGCAGCCAATCCGCCTGCGGATGCCAAGGCCCTCGAAGCCGCCGAGAAGGCGGTCAAGGACTTCCCGGCTGATGCGGATGCCGCCAAGAAAGCCTGGACGGCTGAAAAGGCAATTGGTGCTCGCGCTGCGCCGGTCAAGGCCCACGCCGAAGCGTTTGCCGCCAGCGGCAAGACGCCGGAAGAGACAGAGAAGAAGCGCAACATCGCGAAGAAGAACTTCCTCGCCCTGATTGCCTGTCTGATGATCGGTACTGCCGCGTTGCCGCACATCCTGATGCGCTACTACACCACGCCATCGGTGCATGAAGCTCGCGTCTCGGTGTTCTGGTCGCTGTTCTTCATCTTCCTGCTCTATTTCACCGCGCCGGTACTGGCCATCCTGGCCAAGTACGAGGTGTATAGCAGCTTGGTGGGCTCCAGCTTCGCCTCCTTGCCGGCTTGGGTCAGCAACTGGGCCTCGGTGGACAAGACACTGATGAACATCGCCGACATCAACAAGGACGGCATCGTGCAGCTGGCGGAAATCGTCATCGGCGGCGACCTGATCGTGCTGGCAACCCCGGAAATCGCGGGCCTGCCCTACGTGATCTCGGGCCTGGTGGCGGCTGGCGGTCTGGCTGCGGCGCTGTCCACTGCCGACGGCCTGCTGCTGACCATCGCCAACGCGATGTCCCACGACCTGTACTACAAGATGATCGACCCGAACGCCTCGACGGTTCGCCGTCTGGCCGTGTCCAAGGGCCTGTTGCTCGTGGTGGCGCTCTGTGCCGCCTACGTCACCAGCCTGAAGCCGGGCAACATCCTGTTCCTCGTCGGTGCGGCGTTCTCACTGGCGGCTTCGGGCTTCTTCCCGGCCCTGGTCTGTGGCGTGTTCTGGAAGCGGGCGAACTATCTGGGTGCCGTTCTCGGTATGTCCCTCGGTCTGGGGGTCTGCGCCTACTACATGTACATGACCTACCCGTTCTTCGGCGTCAATGCACCGCTGTGGTGGGATATCAACCCGATTGCCGCAGGCACCTTCGGCATTCCCGCCGGTTTCCTCGGTGTGATCATCGGCAGCCTGATTACTCCGGCACCGAGCAAGGAAATCCAGGATCTGGTGGACAACGTCCGCTACCCGAGCCTCGACGGCACGGTGTCTGCGGGTACCGCCGGTCACTGATAAGTTTTGGAGGAGGAGAGGGGGATATAACCCCCATTGGGCCAGCCCGCGAGGGCTGGCCTTTTTTATGCCCGCCCGTGGCGCTGATTAAACGCCGTATGGCCAGCGCCGACTTTTCGTCGAACGCCGGCGTCGTGCCAGAGAGAAACTCAGAAGGGAAGTTCGGGAATGAGATGCATCAGGTCGGCGCGCTCGGCATCGTGTGCCAACTTCTTGGCCCGCTTGGGCTCGAAGTTCACCAGCCGCGCGACCACACGCTTGACATCATCAGGACGATTGGCATGGTGATAAGCCATGCCCAGCTGATACCAGCCTTCGCCATTCATCGGCTGCAATTCGGCGGCCTTTTCCAAGGCCTTGGCGGCCTCATCGTGCTGCCCCAGGCGTGCGTAGGCCAGCCCCATGCCGTACCAGGCGCGATCCTGGCTGGGCACCAGGCGGGTTGCCTCGGCGAAGGCGGCTATCGCTTCCGTCGGCTTGCCGGCCCGCTCGCGGACAAAGCCGAGATTGAACCAGTTGGCGCCATCATCGGGCGCCAGTGCCAGTGCCACTTCGAACCACTTTTCCGCCAACGGAAAGTTTTGCTGATTGGCGGCAATCGCCGCCAGATGGCGCGCCGACTGCACATCCTGCGGATTGATGCGGAACGCCGCGCTGTACGCCGCGAAGGCCGTCTCTTCACGGCCCAGAAAGTGAAACACCCAGCCACGGGCATAATGTCGCCAATGCTCGAAGTCCATTACGAACCACCTGAAATTGGAGATCGAAACATACCATGAGCCACCCGGAACTGCTCATCCTCGGCGTACTGCGCGCCCTGACCGAAGTCGCCCTGCTGTTCTTGCTCGGGCAGGGCATCCTGGGCCTGCTGGCCGGTGGTCGGCGGCATACCAACACCATCTACCAACTCTTCGTCCTCGTCACCAGCCCAGTGCTGAAGATCGTGCGCAAAATCTCGCCACCGCAGATCATCGACAAGCACCTGCCCTTCGTCGCATTCTTCATGTTGTTCTGGTTGTGGATCGGACTGGCCTATCTGAAACGGGCTTACTGCGAAGCCAATATGCTCCAGTGCTTCTGAACCACCAACTACGGCGCCGATAAAAAGTCGGCGCTGGCGGGACGGCGAATGCACATCAGAGGAACCGCCTGGGCCTGTGTGGGTCAGACCTCCTCCAACATTGAAGGACCAACGCATGAGACTCTCCCTGCGCTTCGTATTGCCCTTGATTCTGGTACTGGCCGGGTTTGCCTGGGCCATCGTGCCCTTGGTGGACCAGTTCACGCTACGCTGGTTCGTTCGCGATATGGATATCCGCTCGGCGCTGATCGCCAACACGATTACCGAGTCGCTGCTGGAGCAGGTGGCGGCCGGATCGAAAGTGAAGACGGCCAACTTCTTCGTCAGAATCACCCAGGACGAACGCCTCTACGCCATCGGCTACTGCGCCACGCCACAGACGGCGCCACTGGCCTCGAAGCTGCTGCCGGCGGACATACGCTGCGACAACCTGGCCCGCTTCGAAACGGCCGGTGACCACTTACTGAAAAGTACCAGTGGTCCTCTGCTTGTTTCCGTCAAGCCGTTGGAAAGTGCCGGTGTGCCGATGGGTAAGCTGGTGCTGGTGCACGACATGAGTTTCGTCGAGCGGCGCAGCGAGGAAACGCGGCGCTACGTCTTCTTCTTTTTTGCTGGCCTGGCGGCGGTGATTTCGCTGATCACCGTGATCATTGCCCAGCTCTCCTGGCGAGGCTGGGTACAGGGCATGCGTGCCCTGCTGCGCGGCGAAGGTTTATTGCGACAACCCGAAGCCAATATCGAGCGACCCGAGTTCCAGCCCGAGTTCCGCCCCATTGCCCGTGACCTCCAGCGCCTGATCCGCGAACTGGAATCCGAAGCCCTTTCCCGCGACGAGGGCCAGACGACGTGGACCGCCGAATCGCTACGCGCCATTCTGCAAGGCGAGTTGCGTGGCGAGGATGTCATTGTCGTTTCCAACCGGGAGCCCTACATTCATCAGCGCAAGGGCGAGCGTATCGAGGTCCAGCGCCCGGCCAGCGGCCTCGTGACCGCCATGGAACCAATCATGCGCGCCTGCTCGGGGACCTGGATCGCCCATGGCAGTGGCTCGGCGGATCGTGAGGTGGTGGACAAACACGACCATGTGCAAGTCCCGCCGGAACATCCCGCTTACCAGATTCGCCGCCTGTGGCTGACGCCGGAAGAAGAGGCCGGCTACTACTTCGGCTTTGCCAACGAAGGTCTCTGGCCGCTGTGCCACATCGCTCATGTGCGCCCCATCTTCCGTTCCTCGGACTGGGCACAGTACGAGGCCGTCAATCGCAAGTTCGCCCGCGCCGTGGTCGAGGAATCAAAGACCAGGGCTCCCATCGTGCTGGTGCAGGACTATCACTTCGCCCTGTTGCCGCGCATGATCCGCGAGTTGCTGCCGGACGCCACCGTCATCACTTTCTGGCACATTCCCTGGCCCAACCCGGAATCCTTCTCAATCTGCCCCTGGCGCGAGCAGATCGTCAGCGGCCTGCTCGGCAGCAGCATCCTCGGTTTTCACACCCAGTCCCATTGCAACAATTTCGTGGACACCGTGGATCGCCTGCTCGAAGCACGCGTGGATCGCGAATCCTTCCGCGTCAGTCTCGGTGGTCATACCACGGCCGTGCGCCGCTACCCGATTTCCATCGACTGGCCGCCGGCACCGGAAATGGTGGGTAAGCCGGTAGCGCAATGCCGCGAGGAAATTCGCCGCGCCAACGGCCTGCCGCAGGAGCATGCCCTCGGTATCGGCGTGGATCGCCTTGACTACACCAAGGGCATCGTTGAGCGCTTCCGTGCCATCGAACGCCTGCTGGAACTCAAGCCGGAGTGGATCGGTCGCTTCAGCTTCATCCAGATCGCCGCGCCGACCCGCTCCAGCATCGAGGAATATCAATCCCATGAGGCTCAGGTACGGGCCCTGGCCACGCGCATCAACGAACGCTTCAGTCGTTCCGGCCGCGCCGGGCCGCCGCCCATCCTGCTCAAGATCGAACACCACGAACCGCAGCAGGTTTACGAGCACTACCGGGCGTCCGAAATCTGTTTCGTCAGCAGCCTGCATGACGGCATGAACCTGGTGGCGAAGGAGTTCGTCGCCTCCCGCGACGACGAGCGTGGCGTGCTGATCCTCTCCCAGTTCACCGGCGCCGCCCGCGAGCTGCCCGAGGCCCTGATCGTCAACCCCTACGACGCCGACCAGTGCGCTGCCGCGCTGCACCTGGCGCTCTCCATGCCGGCGCAGGAGCAGCGGGATCGCATGCGCCTGATGCGCAGCCTGATCGGTGAATTCAACGTGTACCGCTGGGCCGGGCGCATGCTGCTCGACGCCGCCATCATGCGTCGCCGTGGTCGTCTGCCGGATGCGACGGCCGTCGCCACGGCAGGGGGCAGCAATGGCTGAGCCACGCCCATGACGTCCACGCGGACACGCAGGCAGCCGCCGCCCGCCGAGGCGCGCTGGGCCTTCTTCCTCGACGTAGACGGCACGCTGATCGACATTGCCGACAACCCCGGCGCGGCGCGGGTGGACGACGCCCTGCTCGGCCTCGTGGCACGCCTCCACCATGCCTGTGGCGGCGCTCTGGCGCTGGTCAGCGGACGCAGTCTGGCCGATCTGGATCAGCACCTGGGCAGCGTGCGCATTCCGCTCGCTGGCCAACACGGACTGGAACGCCGCGACGCCGCTGGCCGTCTGCACACCCACGCCGCGCCCCCCGCCGCGCGCCGCGAACTGCGCCAGCGCATGGATGCACTGGTGGCCAAATATCCGGGGCTGCTGCTGGAGGACAAGGGGCTGAGCCTGGCGCTGCATTACCGACAGGCACCGCAACTGGCGTCCTGGCTGCATCGGCTGCTGCATGGCTGGCTCAATGGTACGGAAGACTTGCAGTTGCAAAAGGGCAAGCGTGTGCTGGAAATCAAACCCGCCGGCTTCGACAAGGGCAGCGCGATTGCCGAGTTCATGGCCGAGTCGCCCTTTCATGGTCGCCGCCCCGTGTTCATCGGCGACGATGCCACCGACGAACACGGCTTCTTGCGCGTCAATCTGATCGATGGACATACCGTAAAAGTCGGCGCTGGCAGGACGGCGGCGCGCTATCGCCTGGCCGATGTCAGCGCCGTGCGTGCCTGGCTGGCCGCCGCCATTCCGCTACAAGGAGAGCTTGCATGAACACCCTGGACCTCGGCCTGATCGGCAATTGCACGGTCGGCGCCCTGATCGACGAACGGGCCGAAATGAAATGGGCCTGCCTTCCCCGTTTCGATGGCGATGCCACCTTCTGCTCGCTGCTGCGCGAGCGCGGCGCCCATGGCGAGGATGCCGACTTCGGCTATTTCGCCATCGACCTGACCGATTTCGAGCGGGCTGAACAACACTACCTCGACAACACCGCCGTCCTCGTTACGCGCCTGTATGACAGGCATGGCGGCATTGTCGAAGTCACCGATTTTGCACCGCGTTTCGGGCACTACGGTCGCATGTTCCGGCCCATGACCCTGGTACGCGGACTGCGCCGGCTGGCCGGTTCGCCGCGCCTCGCCATACGCCTGCGTCCCGCTTGCGACTTCGGCGCCCAGCGACCGGCGGTGACCTGGGGCAGCAACCATATCCGCTACGTGAGCGCCGGCCTGGTGTTGCGTCTGACGACCGACGCCTCGATCACCGCCGTCCTGCAAGAGACGTCTTTTTTCCTCGAAGATGCCATCACCCTGATCCTTGGCCCCGACGAGTCCCTACATGAATCGGTCGGCGAAGTGGGGCGCCGTTTTCTGGAGGAAACCACGCAGTACTGGCGTGAATGGGTCCGCTCGCTGGCGATTCCCTTCGAGTGGCAGGACGCCGTGATCCGCGCCGCGATCACGCTCAAGCTCAACGCCTACGACGACACCGGCGCCATCATCGCCGCCATGACCACCTCGCTGCCCGAGGCCGCCGGCAGTCCACGCAACTGGGACTATCGCTACTGTTGGCTGCGCGACGGCTATTTCGTCGTCAATGCCCTCAACCGACTGGGTGCCACGCGCACCATGGAACGCTACCTGGGCTACATCCTCAATGTCGCCGCCGGCGCCGCCGATGGCGTACTGCAACCCGTCTACGGCATCGATGGCCGGGCCACGCTGGAAGAACGGGAGGTCGCCACACTGCCCGGCTATCGCGGCAATGGCCCGGTACGCGTCGGCAATCTGGCTTACCTGCAAATTCAGCACGACGTCTATGGTTCGGCAATTCTCGCCGCCACCCACGTATTTTTCGACCAGCGCCTGGCCCGACGGGGTGACACCGCGCTTTTCCATCGCCTCGAACCGCTGGGCGAACGCGCCGTGGCGGTGCACGATCAGCCCGATGCCGGTCTCTGGGAATTGCGCGGCAGCGCCCGCGTGCACACCTTCTCGTCGGTCATGTGCTGGGCCGCCTGCGACCGTCTGGCGCGCATCGCCGAGCACCTGGGCCTGCGCGAGCGCGCCGTGCATTGGCGCGCTCAAGCCGACCGCATCCATCACACCATCAGCGCCCGGGCCTGGAACCCGCAGCGCGGCTGCTTCGTCTCCACCTTTGGCGGCGAGGCCATGGATGCCAGCCTGTTGCTGCTGGCCGAAGTAGGCTTCGTCGACGCCGCCGATCCGCGTTTCACCGCCACGGTCGCCGCCGTGGAGCAGGATCTGCGGCGCGGCGACTTCATCTTCCGCTATGTCGAGAAGGACGATTTCGGCGAACCGGAGAACGCCTTCATCGTCTGCACCTTCTGGTACGTCAACGCGCTGGCCGCTGTCGGGCGTCGTGACGAAGCCCATGCCCTGTTCGAGAAACTGCTGTCCCGCCGCAATCATCACGGCCTGCTCGCCGAGCATATCGACACGGAAAGCGGCGAACAGTGGGGCAACTTCGTGCAGACCTACAGCATGGTCGGCCTGATCAACTCGGCGATACGCCTGTCGATGCGCTGGGACCAGGCTTTCTGATCCCGATTCGCCGTCACGTCAGCGCCGACTTTTTGCGAGACGGCGGTGAATTCCTCAGGCCTTTTTCTTCACCACGATGGGATGTGCCTGGCGACTCAGGATGAAGTCGAAAATGAATTTCATCCAGATGGTCGAACCCGCAATCGCCGACCACGTCTCATAGGACAGGCTACCCGCCACCACGAGAACTATCGTGGTCAGGGTAATGGCGCCGGCAATCAGATTGATCGCCGCCGCATAGGGAGCATATTTCGCCGGATTGGCCGGCGACTCGCCGCGCCTGAGCGCGACCTCGGAATAGTCGCGCTTGACGACGATCCGCCAGCCCCGCCGCACCCAGAAAAAAGTGATCGGAAACAGGGCGAGAAACAATATCCAGGTGAGTGCAACACTGATATCGAAAACCATCGGACACTCCCGCGCCACCCAGAGGTGACGACCTCAACAAGCCTGTAAAAAGAAAAACCCCGCCAATGATACCGGCGGGGTCCCGGACTGTGGCGACCGCCCGGCGAACCGGACGGTCACTCAAGTCACCATGCAGTCTTAGTGCGCGCCATCCACAGCCTTGGAACCACGCGGGATACGCACGGCTTCGACCATGTGCTGGATGTGCTCCGGCGGTTCCTTGGTGAATTTATCCACCACGAAAGCAACGGCGAAGTTAACCAGGGCACCGATGGCACCGAAGGCTTCCGGCGTGATGCCGAAGAACGGATTGGCACCACCGATCATCGGCAGGAAATCGGTGCCCTTGATGAAGAAGATACCCTTATGTGCGAACACGTAGAACAGGGTGATGAAGAGACCAGCCAGCATGCCGGCAATGGCGCCTTCCTTGTTCATCTTCTTGGAGAAGATACCCATCATGATGGCCGGGAACAGCGAGCTTGCCGCGATACCGAAGGCCAGGGCCACAGTACCGGCCGCGAAGCCCGGAGGATTCAAGCCCAGGTAACCCGAAATCACGATGGCGACAGCCATGGCGATCTTGCCAGCCAGCAGCTCGTTCTTCTCGCTGATGTTCGGGTTAAAGACACCCTTCACGAGGTCATGCGAGACGGCGGAGGAAATGGCCATCAGCAGACCGGCAGCGGTCGACAGAGCGGCAGCCAGACCACCGGCAGCAACCAGGGCGATAACCCAGTTCGGCAGCAGCGCGATTTCCGGATTGGCCAGCACGATGATGTCGGCGTTAACCGTCAGCTCGTTGCCCTTCCAGCCGGCAGCATCAGCCTTGGCCTTGGCTTCCGGGTTCTTGGTCGCGTCGTTGTAGTACTGGATGCGGCCGTCACCGTTCTTGTCGGCGAACTTCAGCAGGCCGGTCTTTTCCCAGCGCTTCATCCAGTCCGGACGCTCATCGGCCTTGATGCTGGCTTCCGTCGCGTACAGATCGCCACCCTTGATGACAGCGGTGTTAACCGTGGCATGCAGGTTCAGCTTGGCCATCGCGGCAACCGCAGGTGCGGTGGTGTAAAGCAGCGCAATGAAGACCAGCGCCCAGCCAGCCGAGCTACGTGCGTCCTTGACCGTCGGAACGGTGAAGAATCGCATGATGACGTGGGGCAGACCGGCAGTACCGATCATCAGGGACATGGTGTAGACGAACATGTTCAGCGTGCTGCCGGCTGTCGTGGTCGTGTACTTGCCAAAACCCAGCTCGGTAACGACCATGTCCAGCTTGGCCAGCAGGGCCATGTCGGTGCCGCTCATCGTGCTGCCCAGGCCCAATTGCGGGAGCGGGTTGCCGGTGAGGTGGATCGAGATGAACACGGCCGGCACGATGTAGGCAGCGATCAGCACGATGTACTGGGCAACCTGCGTGTAGGTGATGCCTTTCATGCCGCCGAACACGGCGTACAGAAAGACGATCGCCTGACCGATGTAGATGCCGGTATCGCTGGACACGTTCAGGAAGCGCGAGAAAGCCACGCCAACACCCGTCATCTGACCAATGATGTAGGTCATCGAGGCGGTCAGCAGACATGCCACTGCAACGGTGGAGGCCGTTTGCGAGTAGAAGCGGTCACCGATGAACTGGGGCACGGTGAACTTGCCGAACTTGCGCAGGTACGGAGCCAGCAGCATCGCCAGCAACACGTAACCACCGGTCCAGCCCATGAGGAACAGGCCACCACCGTAACCCATGTTGGCGATCAGGCCTGCCATGGAGATAAAGGAAGCGGCGGACATCCAGTCAGCCGCCGTTGCCATGCCGTTCATCACCGGATGCACGGAACCACCGGCAGCGTAGAACTCGCTGGTGGAGCCAGCTCGCGCCCAGATGGCGATGCCGATGTACAGCGCGAAGCTGAGACCGACAACAAGGTAAGTCGTTGTTTGCAGATCCATGTAGGTCGCTCCTTAGTCTTCGTGTACGTCGAATTCGCGGTCGATATCACCCATCTTCTTGGCGTAATAGAAGATCAAAGCGATAAAGATGTAGATCGAACCCTGATGAGCAAACCAGAAACCGAGCGGATAACCGCCAAGCTTGATGCCGTTGAGCATGTCGGCAAACAGGATACCTGCGCCGAACGAGACCATGAACCATACGATCAGAATCTTGGTCAGAAGTCCCAACGTGGCTTTCCAATAGCCGTGTACGTCGTGGGAATGCTGCTGCATTGTGTCCCCTCCCTTTACTGCGGTGGTTGTAAGATTTGTTTCCTAGCAATATCACGGTAAGACATATTGCCTAGCGTATTTTTAGGCTCAGTCACTTACACGCGTCTTACAAGCGATGAACCATACCGGCGCGCGCCAGAAGCAGACCTTCATCAGCCGCGCCGGAAAATGCCCTCAAGCCCTCTGACTGACTGGATTGAAGACGGTACGCTATCCATGCAATGCGACACTGAAAAAGAATTGGAAAAGTGGGACCGCCGTCATGCCCTCCAGCAAAACTTTTGAATCGTCCGACTGTGGCCGGCAATACCGGCCACCAACAAAGGCGTTGACATTTTTTTGACGCACAGCGCCTCAGCCCCTATAATGCGCAGCCTTCCCGGCCAGGTAGCTCAGTTGGTAGAGCAACGGATTGAAAATCCGTGTGTCGACGGTTCGATTCCGCCCCTGGCCACCAGATTCCTGGCCCGCTCGGCTTGCCGCAGCGGGCCAATTTGTTTCTAATAGCGCTTTCCCCTTCGGATTGCCACCTGACCGACGTGCAGCTCTTCGCTCTCGGCATCAACCATCACACCGCCCCCCTCGCCGTGCGCGAGCAGGTGGCCTTTGACCCATTGCAGATGGGCCAGGCCCTGCACGATCTGCTGCGGGCGAAGCAGGTGCGCGAGGCGGCGATCCTGTCCACCTGCAATCGCACCGAACTCTACTGCGCCGCCGAGAGTCCGCTGGCCGCCGCCGAATGGCTGGCGGAATATCACCGCCTGGCACCGCAGAACATTCAGCCCTATCTCTATCAGCATCCGCAGCAGGATGCCGTGCGGCACATGTTCCGCGTCGCCTCGGGCCTCGACTCGATGGTGCTGGGCGAACCGCAGATCCTCGGCCAGATGAAACAGGCCGCCCGCGTCGCCGAAGAGGCGGGCACGCTCGGCACCCTGCTCGGCAAACTGTTCCAGCGCACCTTCGCGGTGGCCAAGGAGGTTCGCTCCACCACGGCCATCGGCGCCAACATCGTCTCCATGGCCGCTGCTGCCGTGCATCTGTCGGCGCGCATCTTCGATCAGGTCTCGTCGCAGAAGGTGTTGTTCATCGGCGCTGGCGAGATGATCGAACTTTGCGCCGCGCATTTCGCTGGCCAGAAGCCCAAGCGCATCACCATCGCCAACCGCACACTCGAACGCGGTGCCGGCCTGGCCACCCGCTTCGGCGGCGACGCCATGCGCCTGGAAGACCTGGGCGAGCGCCTCGCCGACTACGACATCGTGGTTTCCTGCACCGCCAGTTCATTGCCCATCATCGGCCTCGGCATGGTGGAGCGGGCGCTGAAGGTCCGTCGCCATCGCCCGATGGTGATGGTGGATCTGGCCGTGCCACGTGACATCGAGGCCGAAGTCGGCAAGCTCGACGACGTGTTTCTCTACACCCTTGACGATCTCGGTCAGATCGTCGAAACAGGCCTCGAATCACGCCAGGCGGCGGTGATCGAGGCCGAAGCCATCATCGATGATCGCGTCTCCAACTTCCTGCACTGGATGGAGGCGCGCGACACCGTGCCGACCATCCGCGCCCTGCGCGATAGCGCCGAGCGCGCGCGTCGCCATGAAGTCGAGCACGCGCTCAAGCTGCTGGCCAAGGGCGATGATCCGGCCAAGGTGCTGGACGCACTGTCCCATGGCCTGACCAACAAGCTGCTGCACGCACCCACCTCCGCGCTCAATCAGGCCGAAGGCCCGGAGCGCGGCGAAATCGCCCAGCTCATCGCCCGCATCTACCGCCTGCACGGCGAGTAGCTGCACTCCCCTGCTTCCACCCATCACGCCGGTCGGCGTGATTCCTGTGCCCCTTTTGCCCTATCGCCATGAAAGACAGCATCCGCGACAAACTCGAACAACTCGGTGAACGTCTCGCCGAACTCGACGGCCTACTCGGCTCGGAAAACGCCACGCGAGATATGGACAGCTATCGCAAGCTGACGCGCGAGCACGCCGAAATCGGTCCCGTCGTCGAACTGTTCAGCAAGTGGCGTAGCGCCAGCGCCGACTTTTCTGGCGCTGCCGAGATGCTGTCCGACCCGGAGATGAAGGAACTCGCCCTCGCCGAGCAGGAAGCGGCGACGGAAGCCATGGCGCGGCTCGAAGAGGAATTGCAACTGGCCCTGCTACCGAAAGACCCCAACGACGACCGCAACCTCTTTTTAGAAATCCGCGCCGGCACTGGCGGCGATGAGTCGGCGCTGTTCGCCGGCGACCTTTTCCGCATGTATTCGCGCTACGCCGAACGTCAGCGCTGGAAGGTGGAAATCGTTTCCAAGAACGAATCCGAACTCGGCGGCTTCCGCGAGATCATCGCCCGCATCGAAGGCCAGGGCGCTTATTCCAAGCTCAAGTTCGAGTCCGGCGGCCATCGCGTCCAGCGCGTGCCGGCCACCGAATCCCAGGGCCGCATCCACACCTCGGCCTGTACCGTCGCCGTGATGCCGGAAGCCGACGACGTGGCGGAAATCGACATCAACCCGGCGGACCTGCGCATCGACACCTTCCGCGCCTCCGGTGCCGGCGGCCAGCACATCAACAAGACCGACTCCGCCGTGCGCATCACCCACCTGCCCACCGGCATCGTCGTCGAATGCCAGGACGACCGCTCCCAGCATCGCAACAAGGCCCAGGCCATGAGCGTGCTAGCGGCGCGCATCATGGACGTGCAGGTACGCGCCCAGCAGCAGCAGATCGCGTCAACGCGCAAGTCGCTGATCGGCTCCGGCGACCGCTCGGAGCGCATCCGTACCTACAACTTTCCCCAAGGCCGCATCACCGACCATCGCATCAACCTGACGCTGTACAAGATCGACAGCATCATGGACGGCGACCTGAATGAGCTGGTCGGTGCGCTGACCGCCGAGCATCAGGCCGAGCAACTGGCGGAACTGGCGGGCGGATGAGCACTATTGCGGCCGTCCTGGCAGCAGCGCGCAACAAGCTACCCGCCGCCGAGGCGCGCCTGCTGCTGGGCCACGTACTGCGGCAACCAACGGCCTGGCTGCTGACCCACGACGATGCGGCGCTGGACGAAGACGCCTTGCTCGCCTTCGCCTCGCTGGTTGCCCGTCGCGCGGGCGGCGAGCCTGTTGCCTATCTGCTCGGGGTGCGCGAATTCTATGGTCGCGATTTCCACGTCGCGCCAGGCGTGCTGATTCCACGGCCGGAAACCGAGCTGCTCGTGGATATCGCGCGGGGAAAAGTCGGCGCTGGCGAGACGGCAAACTTCGCGGCAAAAATCCTCGACCTCGGCACCGGCAGCGGCTGCATCGCCATCACCCTGGCTCTCGAATGTCCGCAGGCCAGCCTGGCTGCCGTGGATGCCTCACCCACCGCGCTGAACATTGCGGCCACCAACGCCGACACGCTAGGCGCCCGCCTGCGGCTTGTCGCCAGCGACTGGTTCGCGGCACTCGCTGGCGAAAGTTTCGATCTCATCGTCAGCAACCCGCCCTACATCGCCGCTGCAGACGCGCACCTGTCGCAAGGCGACCTGCGTTTCGAGCCACCCGGCGCGCTGGCCAGCGGCACCGATGGACTGGACGCGATTCGCCGCATCATCGCCAGCGCACCGGAACACCTGAACCCCGGCGGCAGCCTGTGGCTGGAACACGGTTACGACCAGGCGGATGCTGTGCGCGACCTACTGTTTGTGGCCGGATTCGATGACATCGAACAGCATCGGGATCTGGCCGGCATCGTCCGCGTCAGCGGCGGGCGGAAATAAAAAGGCGGCCGCAGCCGCCTTTTTTACGGGACAAGAAACGCTCAGCGCAAGCCGGCGATGTAGTCCGCCACTGCCTTGACTTCGGCATCGGTCATCTTGAGAGCGACCATGCGCATCATCTTGTTCGGATCGTTGCTGCGGGCACCATCGCGGAATGCCTTCAACTGGGCTTCGGTGTAATCGGCGAACTGGCCACCGATGCGCGGGTACTGAGCCGGGATGCCGGCGCCGGTGGGGCCGTGGCAGGCTGCACAGGCGGGCAAGCCCTTGGCCTGATCGCCACCGCGATAGAGCTTCTGGCCGACTTCAATGGTGTCGCGATTCTTCACTGCGTCGCCGGACTGCTTATGGGAGGCGAAGTAGGCGGCGAAATCTCGCATCTGGTCTTCGGTGTAGGGAGCGATCATGCCGTTCATCACGGCATTGACGCGCTCGGGCTGCTTGCCGTCAGCGCCCTTGAAGTTCTTCATCTGCTTGAACAGGTACTCGGGATGCTGGCCCGCCAGTTTCGGGTTGGCCGAAATGACGCTGTTGCCGTCGGCGCCATGGCAGGCCGCACAAACGGTTGAGGCGATGGCCTTGCCGCGCGCGGCATCGCCTTTGGGTGCAGCCTTGGCGGCGTCGGCCGCCATGGCCGTCGAGGTGCTGAACGCAGTTACCGCGCACAGCAGAGCAAGCAGAGAACGCTTCATGAAAAACTCCTTGGAAACTGCGGGATTTGAAAATTGTAAACCTGATATTCTATCCTAGCCCGGCCCGCTTCTGCATGCCGCCCCGCCTCCCCCGCCTCCCGCCATGTCCCTGTTCCGCCACGCCAGTTTCGAGATTTCCGTCGCCCAGCCCCATGGACTGCCGCCACCGATGGGGAACGAAATCGCCTTCGCCGGCCGTTCCAACGCGGGGAAATCCAGCGCCATCAACACCCTGGCCGGACACACCCGCTTGGCCTTCGTCTCCAAGACGCCGGGGCGCACCCAGCTGATCAACCTGTTCCGCCTGAAAAGCGGCGCGGCGATGGTGGACTTGCCCGGCTATGGCTATGCCGACGTACCGCTGGCTGTGCGCAAGCAATGGCAGGGGCTACTGGAGGATTACCTGACGCGGCGCTCCAATCTGACCGGCCTGGTGCTGATCATGGATTCGCGTCGGCCGCTGACGGAGCTGGACTGGCAGATGATCGGCTGGTTCGCGCCGACTGGCCGCCCGATCCATTGTCTACTGACCAAGTCTGACAAGCTGACCCGCCAGGAACAGACCAAGACCCTGCGCGAAACCCGCGCCGCCTTGTCAGAGTACGGCGACCGGGTCACAGTACAGATGTTTTCCAGCCTGAAGAAGACCGGCATTGAGGAAGTCGAGAAAGTGGTCGGCGGCTGGCTGGGCATCGAACCGGAGCCGAAAGCGAAGCCCCAAACAAAGCCGAAAGCCGCACCGGCGCAAAAAAAACAAAAGCCCTCGGCCAAAGGGGAGAAAGCCGAGGGCAAAAGGCCTTGAGGTCGTCAAGGCTCCCGCTCAGGGAGGTGAAGCGGGAGACGATACGAACAGGGTCCGCACCATCTGTTATCTATGATAGGAACTATCCCGGAAAGTTCCAGTTATTTTTGAGGCCAAATCCATGATTTCTAAAGGTGTATTCCCTGGTACCCGCATGCGGCGCATGCGGCGTGACAATTTCTCGCGGCGCTTGATGCGCGAGCACACGCTGACCGCCGACGATTTGATCTATCCCGTCTTCGTGCTCGAAGGGGCCGGGCGCACTGAAGCCGTGGCCTCGATGCCCGGCGTCGAGCGTGTGTCCCTGGATCGCCTGCTGCCGGTGGCCGAAAAGGCGCTGAAGCTTGGCGTGCCGGCGCTGGCCTTGTTCCCTGTCGTGGATAGCAGCAAGAAAACGCCGGGCGCCGAAGAAGCCTGGAATCCTGCGGGCCTGGTGCCCACCGTGGTAGCCCGCCTGAAAAAGGAATTCCCGGAACTCGGCGTGATCACCGACGTCGCTCTCGACCCCTACACCAGCCACGGCCAGGACGGCCTGATCGATCCGGCCGACCCGCGTGGCTATGTGATGAACGACGAGACACTGGAGGCCCTGGCCAAGCAGGCCCGTTGTCACGCCCAGGCCGGCGCTGATGTGGTCGCTCCCTCCGACATGATGGACGGTCGCGTCGCCCGCATCCGCGCCACGCTGGATGCGGACAACCTGATCTACACGCGCATCCTGGCCTATTCGGCAAAGTACGCCTCCAGCTTCTACGGTCCCTTCCGCGACGCGGTGGGCTCGGCCGGCAATCTGGGCAAGGGCAACAAGTACACCTACCAGATGGACCCGGCCAATACCGACGAAGCCATCCGCGAGGTGGCGCTGGACATCGACGAAGGCGCCGACATGGTGATGGTCAAACCCGGTATGCCCTACCTCGACATCGTGCGCCGGGTGAAGGACGAGTTCGGTGTGCCGACCTACGCCTACCAGGTCAGCGGCGAATACGCGATGCTGAAAGCCGCCGCGCAAAACGGCTGGCTGGACCACGACGCGGTAATGATGGAATCCCTGCTCGCCTTCAAGCGCGCTGGTGCTGACGGAGTGCTCACTTACTTTGCACTGGATGCAGCAGCGCTGATGAAGGGCTGAAAAGTCGGCGCCGACGACACGGCACCGACGGTATTCAGCGCGCCAGCAGCGGCCACTGCGCCGGCCAGCGGGCCAGCGGATCGTCCTTGAAGCCGCTCTTGACGAAACGCTGCCAGCGACCGGCGGTGTAGCAGACCAGCAGGTCGGCGTGAGCGGCGAAATCGTGATCCGCCGCCAGCGTACCCTGCGCCGCCGCCACCTTCAGGCACTGCTTGAGGGTGGACTCGATGCGATCCAGCAACTGGTTGATGCGCGCCTGCAAGCGCGGGTTTTCATGTACCAGCGCATCGCCGGCCAGTACCCGGGTCAGGCCCCGGTTCTTCTGGGCGAAACGCAGCAGCGAAGCGACGATGGCCTCCACCTGCTTGAGGCCGGACTCCTCGTTGGCTTCGATCTGGCCGATCACCGAGAACATGCCCGTCTCGATGAACTCGATGATGCCCTCGTACATCTGCGCCTTGCTGGCAAAGTGGCGATAGAGGGCCGCCTCGGAGACGTCGAGCTGCTTGGCCAGCAGGGCCGTGGTGACTTTCACGCCCTCCGGGCGTTCCAGCATTTCGGCGATAGTTTGCAGGATCAGGAGTTTCTTTTCGCCAACTTTGGCGGCGCGTTCTTCGCTCATGTCGTCCGCCTTACTTGGATTTGATCAAGGTACCGACGCCATCGTCGGTGAGGATTTCCAGCAGCAGCGCATGTTCGACGCGGCCGTCGATGATGTGCACGCTCTTGACGCCGCTACGGGCCGCGTCCACCGCCGAGGAGATCTTCGGCAGCATACCGCCGGACAGAGTGCCGTCGGCCACCATTTCGTCGATCTGCTTGGGCGTGATGCCGGTCAGCAGGGTGCCGTTCTTGTCCAGCACGCCCGGCGTGTTGGTCAGCAGCACCAGCTTTTCGGCACCAAGAATTTCCGCCAGCTTGCCGGCGACCACATCGGCATTGATGTTGAAGGTGTCGCTATCGACACCGACGCCGATGGGGGCGATGACGGGGATGAAATCGCCGGTATCGAGGAAGGCGATGATCGATGGGTCGATGGAAGTGATCTCGCCGACCTGGCCGATGTCGATCAACTCCTCCGGATTGTCCTTGTTGGGCATCAGCAGCTTCTTGGCGCGAATGAAGTTACCGTCCTGACCGGTCAGGCCCACGGCCTTACCGCCGTGGCGGTTGATCAGATTGACGATCTCCTTGTTCACCTGACCGCCGAGCACCATCTCGACGATGTCCATGGTTTCCTCGTCGGTGACGCGCATGCCCTGGATGAACTTTCCCTGCTTGCCGACGCGCTTGAGCAGGTCGTCAATCTGCGGGCCGCCGCCGTGCACCACCACCGGATTCATGCCGACCAGCTTGAGCAGCACCACGTCGCGGGCGAAGCTGTCCTTCAGCTTCGGGTCGGTCATGGCATTGCCGCCGTACTTGACGACGATGGTCTTGTCGTAGAAACGCTGGATGTAAGGCAGGGCCTCGGCGAGGACGCCAGCCTTGAGGGCAGGTGCAAGGGTGTCGAGCATTGGGGTGGCCGGTAGGTGAGTGGTAACTGCGGGCATTTTACTGAGCCCGAGGAAAAACGGGGCGCCGGCCCATGGCCAAGCACCCCGTTTTTCGCCGTTCCGTCAGGGCCGACTTTTATTGGATCGTCAGTCGCTTCGACTGGGTAGCTGCCTTCTTCGGCAGGGTCAGTTCCAGCACACCATCGGTGTATTTGGCCACTGCCTGCGACTCATCCACTTCCTGCGCCAACTGGAAACTGCGCGACACCTTGCCGACGTAGCGCTCGCTGCGCAACACGCGCTCGCCGTCCTTGACGTCCTTCTCGGCACGTCGTTCGGCACTGATCGCCACCACGGCACCGTCTATTTGGACGTGAATATTGTCTTTGCTTACACCGGGAATCTCGGCGTGCACCACGTACTGCTTTTCCTGTTCCCGGACATCAATTTTCATTTCCTGGGCTTCGCTGCCAGCAGGCATATCCACCGGGTGCACCAGAAAGCCACGGAAAAAATCGTCAAAAGGATCGCGACGAACGAGATGATTCATGACTCCCTCCTGAAGTAGGTTGCTTAACCGGGTCGGACACCCTGTCCGGTCTTCTGCGCTTCAAATAGGGACCGGTCTGGCGGATTTCAAGACTATGATTCACTTATGGATGCCTCCGCCCTCCACGGCTCGTTCGCCGCCCTGCGGCCGCGCCTGCTACGCTTTGCTAAACTACAGTTGCGCGACGACGCGGCTGCCGATGACGCAGTGCAGGAGGCGCT
This sequence comes from Rhodocyclaceae bacterium, assembly GCA_030824275.1. GTDB lineage: Bacteria > Pseudomonadota > Gammaproteobacteria > Burkholderiales > Rhodocyclaceae > JAVBXY01. The sequence goes on from JAVBXY010000021.1 coordinate 58,715, forward strand.
GCTGGCCGCTACCGAGAAAGCGGCACAGTTTCAGGGCGAGGCGGCGGCAGCAACATGGGTCTTTGCCATCCTCAAGAACAAGATCATTGATGAGTTCCGGCGCCGCAACCGCGAACCGGCAACTGATACCGAATATGAGGAGGCGCTGGATGAGTCCATCGCCGCTCAGTTTGACGGTGTGGATCACTGGATCGATCACCCGGCAGCATGGTCCGATCCCGGCGCATCGCTTGAGCAAAAGCAGTTCTGGGAAATATTCGAATTGTGCATTTCGGCCTTGCCGGCCAAGACCGGTCGTGTTTTCGGCATGCGCGAACTGATCGGCCTGGACACGGACGAGATTTGTAAGGAATTGAAGATTTCGTCGTCGAATTGCTGGGTATTGTTGCACCGGGCACGACTTGGTTTGCGCGATTGCCTGTCCCGGCGCTGGTTTGGAGAATCCTGATGCTGAGTTGCCGGCAGGCCACTGAATTTATCTCGCAGGCACTGGATCGTGCGCTGACTATGCGTGAGCACAGCGCCTTGCTGGTGCATCTGGCGATCTGCAAAGGCTGCCGCGCCACCAGCGGGCACATGCAGTTTCTACGCCGGGCCGCGCTGGCCTGGCGGGGTAAGCACTCGGTTCCGCCCCCGAATGATGAACACTCCCACGGACACGGCAAAGACTGACAGTTTCACGCCAGCAAGGTCCAGTGTGAAGTGTCCCGGGTGCGGAACAGTCTTTACCTGTGGTGCCGCAACCGGAAGTTGCTGGTGCATGGAACTGCCCGTTCTGCCTCGCCCACTTACTGGTAGTGGATGCTATTGTCGCGAGTGTTTGCGGCGGGAACTTCCTTCAGCCTGAAAGCCTATTTTTGGGCCAAGGCGAAGCCGGCGTTGCCTGATGCCACCACCGAAACAAAGATCAAAGCTACCGAACCGGTATTCAAGGCACCATGAACCTGTCCGGGCCTTGCAATCGCGATGTCGCCCGCCTTGATGTGAGCAACGACACCATCCCCTTGATAGTAGTCGGCCTCGCCCGAAATCACAGTCCAGGTGTCCTGGCCGTGCGGATGAACATGCGCGGCGATTTCCTGACCAGGATGCGCATGCCAGACCACGACGGCAGACTCACTGGTTTCCAGAACTACCGAGCGAACTGGCTCGCCGCCAGAGGGCCGGACATGGTTTTCCACATGGAATATTCGTGAGTCATTTTGCATGATCGCTCCAGTACCGAAATGATTCAGGCACTGACCACGGAACACCTTGCCACCAGATCGTTTGCCTGCGTCGTGAAGTTCAATGCCTGGTCAGGCAGGCAGATTGTGCTGCATTACCCAGTTCCGAAAATCAACTTCCGGCATCGGTTTGGCGATGCCATAGCCCTGCACCAGATCGCAGCGCGCGGTTCGCAGCCAGTCGATTTCCGCGTCGGTCTCGGCACCCTCGGCGACAATCGACAGGCCCAGTTCGCGGCACAGCAGTATCGTCGAGCGCACGATGGCCGCGCTGCGCGGGGCATTATCGACGTCGGTCACAAATTCGCGATCAATCTTCAGTTCATGTACCGGCAGCGATTTCACATAGGCCAGCGAAGCCTGCCCGCTGCCATAATCGTCAATCGAAAGCTTGAAGCCAAAGTCCGCCAGTTCGTGCAAATGGCGAAGCGCCAGCTCGGGCTCATCCATCAACGCACTTTCGGTGATTTCGAAGCAGATCAGGCCGGGCGGGAGTTGTGCAGCAGTAACCAGCGCCTTGGCGTCTTCGATCAGTGCATGGCCAAGGAGATCGCGGGTCGATAGGTTCACAGACGCGACAATGTGCTTTCCCTCGCTGCGCCAGGCGCAGGCATGGCTGACTACCTTGCGCAGAAGCCACGGGGTAATTTCGCGGATGAAGCCCGTCTGCTCGGCAAAGGGAATGAAGCGGCCGGGCGGGATCAAGCCACGTTCCGGATGTTGCCAGCGGATCAGGGCTTCGGCAGCGGTCACCTTGTCACTGGCGAGTTCCATCTTCGGTTGGTAGAAGACGACGAACTCATCCCGGGACAAGGCACCGCGCATTTCGCCGATCAACGATAGCTGTTCGCGCGATGGCTCGCCTTCCTCGCCCGAACAGAACGCAATCCCGCCCTGTTGCCGTTTGGCCAGAATGCGGGCTGCATTGGCACGGCGCAACAGGGCGATGATGTCGGTACCCCCCGAGGGGAAAACAACGATACCGGCGGTACCTTCGACATCCAGCCGTTGCCCTTGTGCCTCCATCGGGGCGCGCAGTGCCTCAAGCACATGCTGCAGTTGCAATTGCGCAGCATCGGCATCAGCCCCCGGCAGCAGAATCGCAAACTGGTCCGCCCACAGGCGCGCGACTGTAGCCCCCGTTCCTGCGGATGAAACAAGACGGCGGCCGACCTCCTGCAACAGGCAATCGCCAGTCGCATGGCCAAGCACTCCGTTGATGACAGCAAAACGGTCGATATCGAGAAATGCGACCGCACCTTGACTGCCGGGTGGCAGTTGTTCAAACACATCAATCAGCCGCGTCCGGTTCGGCAGTCCGGTGAGGGCGTCGGCATACGCCAGATGAAGGATGCGTTCTTCGCGGCTGGCGATGCTGTCACGCATTACCGTCAGCGATCCGAGAAGGGCGCCGATTTCGTCACCCTTGCCCTGCGGCACTTCTTTCTTATAGTCGCCGGCAGCAATCGCCTCGGCGACGTGGACCGCTTCATTCACCGGTCGCACGATGCTGCGCGCAATGACCCAGGCCAGCCCGGCACCCGTGACGAGCGCAATGGCCGCCAGCAGGATCACGACACGACGGGCCTGCTCGGTAGCTTCACCGAGATGCTGCACGTCAGCCTGGGTAACCTCCTGCTGTATCGAAACCAGCTCACGGGTTGCCGTCAGCAGCTCAGCCAGAGCAACGCCGGTCTTGGACGTGAAGTGCTCACGCGCCGCCGGCAGACTTTCTCCTTCAATCAATTCCACCGTGGCCTGAAATGTGTCGCCATAGTTGGCACTGAGTTGCAGCACACGAGCCACCCGTTCGCTGCCGCCTCCCATTTTTGCACCGCGCATGAGCGCTTCCACCGCGCCGTTGAAATCGGCGAAGTCAGCATCCATCTCCGCATAGATCGGCACGCGCTGATCACGCCCCGGCGTCTGCAGCAAACGCAGCAAGCAGATCGCAGCGGCCTGCGCGCGCTGGTTGGCACGCTGCACCAGAAACACCAGCCGCACATCATTGTCGATCAGGATGCCGGTCTTTTCAGTCAATGACTGAAAGCGTTGCAAGGACACGGCAGCAACAGCAAGCAGCAGGCACAGCAGGGCTGTGAACGAGAGGATCAGGCGGATACGGATGGACAATGAACTGAACATGACACGATCCCGTTTAATGGATGCTCAGCCTGAGCTTAGAGACGGAAGGCATTGACGGAGGTTTTGAGACTGGCCGACATGGCCACCAGATCGCTGGTGATGACCGCCACCGACTCTGCGGCAGAACTGTTGGTGGCCGCCATGGCAACGATCTTCCCGATATTGCCGGCGATGGCTTCGCTTTCACGGGCCTGGGCCTGGGCCACATGGGACAAGCCCTCCAGGCTTTCAAGCGATGCCTGTGCGCCATCGCGCAACTCTCCCAACGGCGCCACAATGGCACGGATAGTCTCCATGCCATGCTCCATGCCGGTACGTCCGGCATGGATGTCGCGGGTCGCAATGGCGGTCTGATTGTTGATGGCCGCAATCACTTTGGTGATTTCATTCGTTGCCTCTGCAGTTCGGTTCGCCAACTTTCTGACCTCATCGGCAACTACCGCGAAACCGCGACCGGACTCACCTGCGCGCGCCGCCTCGATGGACGCGTTCAGCGCCAGAAGATTGGTCTGGTCGGCAATTTCCTTGATGACGCCCACTGTAACGGCGACTTCCTTTGCGCTCTGGTCGAGCTGCGCCACCGATTCGGCAGAATCCGAAACCGCCAGCGCAATACGTGCAATCTCGTCCGCCGCGACCACAATGGCCTGCGCTCCTTTCTGCGCCATGTCTCGTGCCGACTCGGCGCGTACGCGCGTGGCTTGAGCACCGGCGGCCATTTCGACCATTCCGGCAGAAAGTGCGCCAACCGAATGCTGGATCTGGTCCGCCAGTTCCTGCTGCGTAACCGATCCCGATTTGACATCACCAGAAGGCCCGGTGAGCAGGCCAGCTGTGACCCCGACCTGGGTCGCACTTTGCTGGATGCCGGCAATTACTTCACGCAAGCGATTGCGCATGTGTCCCATGCTGTTCAATAGCTGCCCGACCTCATCCGCCGCACCTGCCGTTACTTCGCGAGTGAGGTCGCCGCCTGCTATCTGTCCGGCGGACGTTACTGCAGTTGCCAACGGGCGCGAAATTCCCCGGGTCATGACCACAGCCATCAGTACCCCTGCCAAAAGGGCACCAAAGCCGAGAAAAAGGACCATCAGTTTCGATTGCGTTGCGATTTCCATAGCCTGTGCCTGCCGTGCCGTCATGGAGGCCTGTTGTTGCTGTGCGTGCAAGGAGGTTTCGGCCAGCAGCCGCTTGAGTGCCTCACGCGTTCCGCCAGCCATGCGGCGGATCGCCGATTGCCTGTCGCCACCTTCGAGTTCCTCGACGGTACGGGTGAATTCGGCGTCGTAGGCACGACGCAAATTCACCAGCGAAGCCAGCTCATTTTTGTTTGCCAGGAGGGGCTGGAGCTTGGCAATTGTTGCGTCGATGGCTTGCGTGTGCGCGTCGATTTCCTTGTATACCGCCACCCGCTGTTCACGATCATCCAGAATGAAAAGCAACAGCAGGCGACCGGCGGCGCTTTCGGCGTGAAGGTTTATTTCATCGGCAAGCAAAGCACGCGCCGCGTCGCCAGCAACCACCTGGTGCGTGGCCTGTGACAAGTGATCCAGTCGATTGACCGCAACCCACAAAACGGCAGCGAGAAATGCCAGCACCAGTGCGTAACTCAGACTCAGGCGGCGACCGATTTTCATGTGTACTCACTCATGGTAGTTTCTGCGACCCGGCGTTTGATCAATTCGTCAATGGAAACAGCGCCAGGGCCGCGCGCCACCAGAAACAACAGCACCGCTGCCCAAACGCCGTGCGTCGGGTAAGCGTCCGGATACACCAGCAGCTGAATCGTGGCCGTCATGCCGAGCAAAGCCATCGCCGAAAACCGAGTGGCCAGACCGATCAGGATCAGCAAGGCGAAAAAATGCTCGGAAAAAGCCGCCGCTGGCGCGGCCAACTCGGGCGGCAAGAGCGGCAAGCGGTATTCGTCGCGGAAAAGCGCCACGACCGAATCCGAAAGCGCCGGCAGACCGAGATGAAAGTGGCCTTCCACAATATCAACTTCGAAGCCCTGAATCTTGGTCTGGCCGGACTTCCAGAAAATCGCCGCGATTGAAAAGCGCCCTGCCAACGCAATCAGGGAATCGGGAATGCGGGACAACATGGCCGTCACAGTCTGCACATGGCCAATGGCCGCATCGAGCAAAGTGATGTTAGTCATTGAGCATGCTTTCGGGAAAGTTGATTGCGATCATGGCCTCGCCACGCAGCAACAAGGCCAGTGCGGCGGGAATATCAAAGGCAGGGTCCGTCGCCTGGGCCCGGCCGGCAGCCGAGGCCAAGGCCATATCTGCAGCAAGCGACGTGACGAAAACGGAGGTGGCGGCATCGATGGAGAACATTGTTACGTCAAGACCCACACGGCTGATCAGCACCGCTTCCGCTCGCATGGCATCGACCCCGCCAAGGGCAGCACTGACATCATCTGACTGATGGGCAAGCCAAAGCGAAGCGATGGCAAACGGAGATGGCATCACCGCGACCGAGGGATGCAGCGCAATGCGCGCGCCGGGCAATGCATCAGCATTCGCCAACACATGCGCGAGATCAGCAGATTTGAGTGGCACGGCATCGGCCGCATGAAATGCCTGCACCCGCAACAATTCCAGACGGGCGACGTCAGCCAGATAGGGCACTCCCGCAGCAGGCTCAAAGGTCCGGATGAACGCGTCGAAGCCCTTACCGTAGTGCGCCATGACAGGCGACACCGGGAGGTTGGCGCACACGAATATCCCAGCCATGGCGCGGAAAAACCTGGTGCCGACCAGTGCCTCGGCCACCGGGCAGCTGTCGGCCAGCGCATCTATCAGCGACACCATCACATTGTTGCGATAGACATCGAAGCGACGGCCGGGGTCCGAGCCATTCCACGTCATCAATCCGGGCGGACACCGGCTTCCGGGCGTGAGCAGACTGGCTGCGAACCTGGCCTGCGGGCTCATACGGCAAGCCCTTGCGGCAAGCGCGCCTTTGACACTGCCGCTGCGCGCAACAGCGCTTCGGCCTGCTGTACCTCCGCCACCAGCACCGGCAGGGCGGGAATGTCGTTGTCGCGCTCGATCAGCGTCGCAACCGGACCGAGGTAGTCGAGGGCAAACGCGTAAAGATCCCACACCACTTGCGCCACCGGTGAGCCGTGGCTGTCGATCAGCAACGGGTATCCATCGGCATCGCTATCGGTGGCGAACCCGGCCAGATGAATCTGATGCACTGCTGCCAGCGGCATGGCGCGGATAACTGACCGCGCGTCACGGTGGTGATTGACGGCGCTGACGTAGACGTTGTTCACATCCAGCAGCAGCCCGCAGCCGGTGCGGCGCACAATTTCGCTGATGAAGTCGGTTTCGCTCAGCGTTGATGCGTCAAACTCGACATAGGTCGCCGGATTTTCCAGCAGCATACGCAGACCCAGACGTTCCTGTACCCGGTCAATGTGATTGCAGACGCGGTTCAATGATTCGGTGCAGTACGGCACCGGCAACAGGTCGTTCAAAAATGTGGTGCCGTGACTCGACCATGCCAGGTGCTCGGAGAAAGACTCCGGCTGGTAACGCGAGATGAGTGCTGCAAGCCGATCCAGATGAGCTTCATCGGGTGCAGTCTCGGCACCGATGGAAAGCCCTACGCCATGAATTGAAAGCGGGTAAAGGCTACGGATTCGCTCAAGATAGTGATGAAACGGGCCACCCGCCACCATGTAATTTTCGGCATGGATTTCGACAAATCCGATGTCCGGTGGCGCCGCCAGAATCTCGCGGAAGTGTTCTGGTTTCAGCCCGAACCCGCCCCGCGACGGAAGGCGCGGGAAGGATTCGGGGGAGGCGTTTGCTAACACCGGCATTGTCGTTACAGCCAAATATCAGGCCTTCTTTTCCTTGAACTCGGCAAGCTGTCCTTTGCCGGAAGGCGAAGTCGGCGACGCCGTCTTTTCACAGGTACCCTTCGGTACGAATGACCAGGAATTGCCCTGATAGTCCATTTTGGAAGTGCCTGCGCATGAGGTGCCCGCACCGGCCTTGCAATCATTCTTGCCTTTCATGGCAATGCCAAAACACTTTTCTTTTTCCATCGTTTTTTCCTCGGCAGCGACGGGCATTGCTGCAACAGCGATGGCAGTACCAAAGGCAAAAGCAAGGGAAGCAGCAGTGATTTGTTTGTTCATGAGTCTGACTCCTGATAATGGTGAATGTGGTTGGACCAACTGAATTCAGCCGCCGTGCGATATTTCGACGGCCTATACACTAGACGTCTGCGCAGATAAATCCTTACACGGAATTGTTAAAATAATGCACACGTTCGGGAGCAGTGGTGAAAAGTCGGCGCTGGCGACACGGCGGGAAACTGCCTCCGTCTGCGCCCGCTGCGGCGCCAGCTTCACCTGTGGCATGCAGGCAGGCCAGGAGCCCTGCTGGTGCGCGGCGCTGCCGCAGGCGCCCTGCCCCTGCCGACGGACGGCACGGGCTGCTACTGCCCGGACTGCCTCAAGGCGATGATCGCACAGGCCTCATCCGGCTCGACAGCATGAGAATGGCATCGTGGTTACTCCAGGAAAAGCAGGCCGCTGCCGCTTCCCGCCAGGACAACCAGCGGTAGGCCAGATGCTCGCCGGGCGCAAGCATCACTGGCCCGGCCTGCGACACACACAGACTGAAGACGTGTTCGGTGTTGTGGGTGACGCCGGGCTCATAGCGATGACGCCATTCGGGAAAGATTTCGTAGCGGTTGCTGAGCCGCCAATCCGTAAGCTCGTCGCGACTCGCGACGATGCCGGTTTCCTCGGCCACTTCGCGGCGGGCGGTATCGATCAGAGCTTCGTCATCCTCCTGACTGCCAGTGACCGACTGCCAGAAACCTGGATGTTTCGCCCGCTCCAACAGCAGGACGTCCAGTGCCGGCGTGTGGATCACCACCAGCACCGAGACCGGCTTCTTGTACGGCATCAGTCCGGCTGGGCTACCGTCGGTAGCCAGGCGATGCCATCGGCCTGCATGTCAACCAGGCACCAGAAGGGCACGTCCTGATCACGCCACTCGTCGGCGGCGTCCTGGAACACCTGCATCAGGGCAACGAAATCGCTTTCCGCCCGGCCATGGATGCCGTCGCAATGATCGAGGATGACGACGTAGCCCTCTGCCGGCAACCAGGCCATGTCGGCCAGACAATCGGCCATGGCGTCCCAGTTGTGGCCGAACCATTCGGGGAAGCGGAGCGCCTTACCGATCACGGCCAGCATCTCGTCCTTGTCGCGAACCCCCGTGAGGTCGACATGGAGCACCAGGCAACCAGCCGCGCCAGCGCCGGCAATCAGGTCATCGACCGGCCCGTGAGGCAGGTGATGCACACCGGCCCGGGCGGCGTCGGCAAACAAGGCTTCGTAGTGGCGTGCGCTCATCGCTGGATGCGGCGAAAACTGTTGTAGTGGTCGTCGGTGTAGTAGTACTGCGCCGGTGGTTTGCCGCCGGTGATGATGCGTCGCGCGCCCCGATGATTCAGGCCTGGCGTCGCCACGGTGTATTCACGGTAGTAGCCACGAGCCTGTTCGGGTAATCGCCGTTCGCGATTCTGGAAAACGATGCCGTCGCGCTTGTGCGGAAAGGGGCCGCCAGCGTCGATCAGTCGCAGGGTTTCGCGAGCCTCCGACGGCAGGGTGGAAACCGCCGCGACGGGCGGCTGGTAGGCCGCCGCCGGAAATGCGAGCAGCGTCGCCGCAAGGATCAGCAGGCGACGCAACATGTTCAGGCCTTGCCGACCTCAACCGTGGTTTCCACCTTCTGGCGCAGGCGGATGTGCAGCTCGCGCAGCTGCTTTTCGTCCACCAGCGAAGGTGCATCGGTGAGCAGGCACTGGGCGCGCTGGGTCTTGGGGAAGGCGATGACGTCGCGGATGGATTCGGCGCCGGTCATCATGGTGACGATGCGGTCGAGGCCGAAGGCCAGTCCGCCGTGGGGCGGTGCACCGTACTTCAGGGCGTCGAGCAGGAAACCGAACTTGAGCTGCTGTTCCCCTTCGCCGATACCGAGCGCTTCGAAGACACGGGCTTGCACGTCGGCCTTGTGGATACGCACCGAGCCACCGCCGATTTCCCAGCCATTCAAGGCCAGATCGTAGGCCTTGGCCAGGCATTCGCCCGGGCTGGTCTTCATCAGTTCGTCGTGGCCATCCTTGGGCGAGGTGAAGGGATGGTGGCAAGCGGTCCAGCGCTTGTCTTCCTCGTCGTATTCGAACATCGGGAAATCGACGACCCACAGCGGTTCCCAAGCCTTGCCGTTGAGGTAGTTCTTTTCATGACCGATCTTGATACGCAGGGCGCCAAGGGCGTCGTTCACGATCTTGGTCTTGTCGGCGCCGAAGAAGATCAGGTCGCCGGACTGGGCGCCAGTGCGCTCGATGAAGGCGGCCAGGGCGCGCTCGTGCAGGTTCTTGACGATGGGCGATTGCAGGCCTTCTTCATTCAGCTTGCTGGCGTCATTTACCTTGATGTAGGCCAGGCCCTTGGCGCCGTATATCTTGACGAACTCGGTATAGCCGTCGATCTCGCCGCGCGTGAGCGCAGCGCCGCCGGGAATGCGCAGTGCGGCAACCCGGCCGCCAGTGGTGGCGGGGCCACTGAAGACCTTGAAGGCCACATCGGTGACCACGTCGGTAACATCCACCAGCTCCAGGGTCACACGCAGGTCTGGCTTGTCCGAACCGAAACGGCGCATGGCTTCGGCATAGGTCATGCGCGGAAAGGGATTCGGCAGATCAACGTCGATGGCGTCCTTGAACACGTAGCGGATCAGTTGCTCGATCAGGCCGGTGATCGCGGTCTCGTCCATGAACGAGGTCTCGATATCCACCTGGGTGAATTCAGGTTGGCGGTCGGCGCGCAGGTCTTCGTCGCGGAAGCACTTGACGATCTGGTAGTAACGGTCGTAACCGGCCACCATCAGCATCTGCTTGAACAACTGCGGCGACTGCGGCAGGGCGAAGAACTGGCCGGCGTGCACGCGCGACGGCACCAGATAGTCGCGGGCACCTTCAGGTGTGGACTTGGTCAGCATCGGCGTCTCGATGTCGATGAAGCCGTTGTCGTCGAGGAAGCGGCGGAAGGCGCGCGCCGTCTTGTAGCGCAGCATCATGTTCTTCTGCATCTGCGGCCGGCGCAGGTCGATCACACGATGGGTCAGGCGCACGTTTTCGGAGAGGTTTTCCTCGTCGAGCTGAAACGGCGGCGTGACGGCCGGATTCAGCACTTCCAGCTCGTGGCAAAGAATTTCGATCTCGCCCGAAGCCAGATTGGGATTCTCAGTGCCGGCGGGACGGCGACGAACCTTGCCGGTGATCTTGAGCACGAATTCGTTGCGCACGTCCTCGGCGGCCTTGAACATCTCGGCGCGATCCGGATCGCAGACCACCTGGGCCAGACCTTCGCGGTCACGCAGGTCAATGAAAATGACACCACCATGATCGCGCCGACGATGGTTCCAGCCGCAAAGAGTGACGATCTGGTCGATGTGGCTGGCGTTAACCTGGCCGCAGTAATGGGTACGCATGAGAGTTTCCGTGCTGAAGTTTGCTTACTGGTTCTGGGCGCGGCCCAGGGGGTTGCGCATGGGCGGAACGACGACGCCCATGGAAACGATGTACTTGAGGGCATCATCGACGCTCATGTCGAGCTCGATAACATCCTTGCGGGGGACAAAGAAGAAAAAGCCGTTGACCGGGCTCGGAGTGGTCGGGATGAACACGCCCACATGCTCCTCCGGCAGCATGTCGGCCACATCCACCGCCGGCATGCCGGTCTGGAAAGCCACGGCCCAGGCCTGAGGATGCGGATAACGGACCAGCAGCACCTTGCGGAAGGCCTCGCCGTTGCCGGAAAACAGTGTGTCACTGACCTGCTTGACGCTGTAATAGATCGATTTCACCACGGGGATGCGCGACAACACGCCCTCCCAGAAGCGGACCAGCTTCTGGCCGACGATGTTGGCCGTGATCAGTCCGGTGAGGAACACTACCAGCAGAGTCATCAAGGCGCCCAAACCGGGAATGTAGAGTCCAAGCAGCCGTTCCGGCTGGATCGATGCCGGCAACAGCAACAGCGACTGGTCCATGGCGCGGACGATCAGCGCCAGCACCCAGGCGGTGATCGCCAGAGGCACCCAGATCAGGAGCCCCGTGATGAAATATTTCTTCAAGGTCCGAGGAATCAGTTGCAAGCGCAGCTACCGGTCCCGCCCTGGCAGGGCGGAGCGCTGCTGGCGGACTCGTCGGATTTGGCCACCGCCGGCTTGGCGGTCGAGCCTCCCTTGAAGTCCGTCGCATACCAGCCGCTGCCCTTGAGCTGAAAGCCCGGGGCGGTCAGTTGCTTGGCGAAATTTTCGGTCTTGCACTCGGGGCAGGTCGTCAGCAGCGGATCGCTGATCTTCTGCATGACGTCTTTCTCAAAGCCGCAATCGGTGCAGCGATAAGCGTAGATCGGCATGGGAAACTCCAGGAAGCGGGAAACGGGAGATTATAGCTGAGGCCAGCCCCCGTATTTTCAAGCGCTTACAAGCTTGCGCCGAGATAGGCCCGCGTCAGGGGTTTGCCCCAGAAGAGGGCGATCACTCCAGCAGCCGCCAGATAGGGGCCGAAAGGAATGGGGACGTTGCGGCCACGACGCGCCACGACCATCAAGGCAATGCCAACCACCGCGCCGACAAACGAGGACAACAGGATCACCACCGGCAGCATCTGCCAACCCAACCAGGCGCCAAGGGCCGCGAGAAGCTTGAAATCGCCGTAACCCATGCCCTCCTTGCCGGTGGCCAGCTTGAACAGCCAGTACACGCCCCATAGGGAAAGGTATCCGGCCATGGCGCCGATGACTGCGCTTTTCAGGTCCGTGTATACGCCAAAGGCGTTGAGCGCCAAACCCAGCCAGAGCAGGGGCAAAGTGATGTCGTCCGGCAACAGCTGTGTGTCGAAATCGATCCCGGTGAGCGCCACTAAAGCAGCCATGAAGGCCAGCGCCCCCAATCCGGCAGCGGTAAAGCCGAAACGCCAGGCCGCATAGGCGAACAATAGGCCCGTAATGGCCTCGATCAGCGGATAGCGGGGGGAAATCGGGGCCTTGCAACCCGAGCAGTGCCCCCGCAATATCAACCAGGACAGCAAAGGGATGTTCTCCAGCGCGCCGATGGCGTGTCCGCAATGCGGACAACGGGAGCGCGGACGAGCCAGGGAAAGCGGTTCGAAGGTCGGCGGTGCTTCGTTTCGCAACTCTGCGCACTGTCCCGCCCAGTCCCGTTCCATCATGATCGGCAGACGGTGGATAACCACATTGAGGAAACTGCCGACCATCAGACCCAGCAATCCGGCGACGCAGGCAAATACCGCCGGATCGGCAAGAAGCACGAGCATCCGCGAAACCTAGCCGACGACCGAGCCGAGCTTGAAGATCGGGAGGTACATGGCAACGACGAGGCCGCCAATGAGGCCGCCGAGGAAGACCATGATCAAGGGCTCCATCAGACTGGACAACGCCTCGACGGCATCATCCACTTCCGCCTCGAAAAAGTCCGCGACCTTGGACAGCATGCCGTCAAGCTGACCGGACTCCTCACCAATCGCCACCATCTGCGTCACCATCGGCGGAAAAACGTTGGAATTCTGCATGGACACCGTCAAGCTGGAGCCGGTACTGACTTCGGCCTGGATCTGCCGGGTCGCCATCGTATAAACATAGTTGCCAGCGGCCCCACCCACCGAATCTAGGGCTTCCACCAGCGGAACACCCGCAGCAAACATGGTGGAAAGCGTCCGTGTCCAGCGTGCAATGGAAGACTTGCGGATCAGGTCACCGAATACTGGCAGCTTCAGTGCGTATTTATCCACTGCAATCTGCATCGCTCGGGATCGTTTGAAGGTCTGCGCCAGGGTATAGAAAACGGCAAAAATCCCACCGAAAATGAGGTACCAGTTATCGACAAAATAATCCGAAATTGCGATAACGATCAGGGTCGGTGCCGGAAGTTCGCCGCCAAAACTGGCAAACACGCCCTTGAACGCCGGCACCACGAAAATCATGATCACCGCCGTAATGACAAAGGCAACGACCAGAATGGAAATCGGATAGAACAGTGCGCCCTTGATCTTGGCCTTGATGGCCTGGATTTTCTCCTTGTAGGACGCCAAGCGATCCAGCAAGGAATCCAGAATACCCGCCTGCTCGCCGGCTGCGACCAGGTTGCAGAACAATTCGTCGAAATACAGCGGGTATTTACGAAACGCCGACGCCAGGTTCGATCCCGTCTCGACGTCAGACTTGATGTCGTACAGCAGCTTGGCCACCGCTGCGTTGCTGTGTCCCTTGCCGACGATATCGAAAGCCTGAAGCAATGGCACGCCGGACTTGGTCATGGTTGCCAGTTGGCGCGTGAAGAGGGTGATGTCCTTGTCACTGACCTTGCCGCCTGAAGCTATCTTCTGCTTCTTGAGCTTGCTGACCATGATGCCCTGACGGCGCAGGGATGCATTGGCCACGGCCTCGCTGGGCGCCTTGAACTCGCCGCGCTGGGTCCGCCCGGACTTGTCCTTGCCCTCCCAGGAAAAATTGAATTCCTTCGGGCCTTCTGTCTTTTTCTGTGCCTTGCCCGCTGTGGCCATCGGCTTCTCCCGCTCCTTATCCTGCGTATTCTACGCTGTGCACTATGCCGAGCGTATCACGCAGCGGAGGGGCGGTGAAGTCGCACCATTTTGACCTTTCGGTCCTGTGTTTGAACGATCTCCATGGGGACGCCCTCCACCTTCACGCTAACGCCCATTTCCGGGATGTCCTGGAGGTATTCCACAATCAGTCCATTTAGGGTCCGGGGGCCATCCAGCGGGAGATCCAGGCCCAGCATCCGGTTGAGTTCCCGCAAACCGACCGAGCCGTCTGCCAGCACCTGACCATCGGTATCCCAGGCCAGCGGATTGCCCACATCGGCCTGACTGGTGGTGAACTTGCCGACCAACTCCTCGATGATGTCCTCCAGGGTCACCAAGCCCTCGATTTCGCCATATTCATCGACCACCAGCCCCAGGCGCTGGCGGTTTTCGCGGAAGAACTGGAGTTGGGTGTAGATGGGCGTCGCTGCCGGGATGAAATAGGGTGCAGCCATTTTTTCGCGCAGGATGGCGTGGTCAATCTCACCGCCGAACGCCTCTGCCAGGAGGCGCCGCTGGTGCAGGATACCGATGATATTGGCCGGATCATCCTCATAGACCGCTACCCGTGTGTGATAACTGGTCGCCAGCTGCGCCTTGATTTCGTCTATCGGCGCGGCAATGTCAATGGCCTCGATTTCGCCACGCGGTGTCATTATGTCGGCCACCGTAATGTGTTCCAGGTCAAAGAGGTTGAGCAGGATGGCCTGATGCTGCTGGGGAATGAAGCTGCCGGAATCGACCACCAGTGAACGCAGTTCTTCGACACTGAGCCTGGAATTCTCATCGCCGCCTTTCGGCTTCAGGTGCAGCAAGCGCAACAGGGCATCCACGAACAGATTGACGAACCATACCACCGGATAGGCGACCCGCAGCAGCGGCCATAGCAGGAACGCCACCACACGGGCGAGCCGGTCGGCATGAGCAGCCCCGAGGATTTTCGGGGTGATTTCCGAGAACACCAGGATGGCGAATGTCACCAGCAAGGTACCGGCTGAAAGGGCCCATTTCCCTTCGCCGAAGAGCTCGATGGCAATGACGGACACCAAGGTTGCCGCAGCGGCATTGACCAGGTTGTTGCCGAGCAGGATCACGCCCAGCATCTTGTCGGTACGGCCCAATAGGTCCAAAGCCAGCTTCGCGCCACGATCACCCTGCCCGGCGAGATGGCGCAAGCGATGGCGATTCGAGGCCATCATGGCGGTTTCCGACATCGAGAAAAAGGCCGAAAAGGCCAGCAACAACGCCAGGGCGCCGAACTGCGCAGAGAGGGGAATACTATCCATCAGCGGCCGAGGATGACCTCAAGCACGAAGCGGCTACCGACATAGGCCAGCAGCAGGGCAACAAACCCCGCCAGGGTCCACCGCAGCGCCAATCGGCCGCGCCAGCCACGCAAATGGCGGCCCGTTAGCAGGGCGGCAAAAATCAGCCAGGAAAGAATGGCAAAAATCGTCTTATGGTTGAAACTCAAGGCCTTGCCGAACAGGGTTTCGGAAAAGAACACGCCGGAAACCAGGGTCAAGGTCAGCAAAACGAAAGCTACATGGATCAGGCGAAACAGCAGAGCCTCCATGGTCAGCAGAGGCGGCAGAGCTGCCAGAAAGGGCGAGATGCGCCCCTGGTGCAACTTGCGCTCAGCGACAGCCATCAACAAAGCATGCAGGGCCGCCAGGGTGAACAGGCTATAGGCCAACATGGCCATCAGGAAATGCAGACGGAAGGCGCCGGAGCCAGCATTGGACAGCGCGTGCCCATCGGGGAACACCGCCGGCAACAGGGCTGCTACAGCAGCCGTGGGCAGGCCCAGCACTTGCAAGCCATCCATGCGGGCGTAGAAACTTTCAATCCAGTACAGCGCAATGGCCAGCCAGAGCATGACGGAAATGGCGATGGCGAAACCGAAGCGCATGGTTTCACCATCGAAGATCGCCATGCGCAGACTGGCGCCATGGGCCAGCAAGGCGACCAGCAACAGGCCGCGCTCACCCAGCGCCAAGCCGCCACCGGGGTGATCGAGCGCCGGACCGCGCCAGCGCGTACGCCAAAGGTGTCCCGCCAGGCCGGCATAAAGGGCGGCGGCCAGCAGATGCATTAAGATTGCAGGCATTCCCGAAGTCTACACCAAGGCCCGTGCGGCCCCATCGCCCATTCCATCATGCTAGACAACCTTACCCAACGCCTTGGCCGTGTCGTCAAGAACCTGCGCGGCCAGGCCCGGATCACCGAAGACAACGTCGCCGACATGCTGCGCGAAGTGCGCATGGCGCTGCTGGAGGCCGACGTGGCCCTGCCGGTGGTCAAGGACTTCATCGCCAAGGTCAAGGAAAAGGCCGTCGGCCAGGAGGTGATCGGTTCCCTCTCGCCGGGTCAGGCTCTGGTCGGCGTGGTGCATCGCGAACTCACCGAGCTGATGGGCGGTACCAAGACGGAGCTCAATCTTGCCAGTCAGCCGCCGGCCATCATCCTGATGTCGGGCCTGCAAGGTGCGGGTAAAACGACGACGACGGCCAAGCTCGGCAAGTGGCTGAAGGAACGCCAGAAAAAGAAGGTGCTGACGGTCAGCTGCGACGTTTATCGTCCGGCCGCCATCGAACAGTTGAAGGCGGTTTCGGCTCAGGCTGGGATCGATTTCTTCCCCTCCTCCGGTGACCAGAAGCCCGCCGACATTGCCGCCGCCGCGCTGGATTACGCCAAGAAGCACTATTACGACGTGCTCTTCGTGGACACCGCAGGACGCCTCGCCATCGACGCGGCCATGATGGCCGAGATCCGCGACCTGCATGCGCTGCTGAACCCCATCGAATGCCTCTTCGTGGTGGATGCCATGCTGGGCCAGGACGCCGTGAACACGGCCAAGGCCTTCAATGAGGCGCTGCCGTTGACCGGCATCATCCTGACCAAGCTCGACGGTGACTCCCGTGGCGGCGCGGCGCTCTCCGTGCGCCATGTGACCGGCAAGCCGCTCAAGTTCGCCGGTGTCGGCGAAAAACTCACCGGCATCGAGGAATTCCACCCCGAGCGCATGGCCAGCCGCATCCTCGGCATGGGCGACATCCTCGGCCTGGTCGAGGAAGCCCAGCGCGGCGTCGATCAGGAAAAGGCCCAGGACTTTGTCAAGAAGATGAAGTCGGGCAAGGGCTTCGACCTCAACGACTTCAAGGACCAGATCGGTCAGATGAAGAAAATGGGCGGCATGGGCGCCCTGCTCGACAAGCTGCCGGCCCAGTTCGGTGCCATGGCCCAGCAGGCCGGCAGTGGTGTCGAAGACAAGTCCATCCGTCGCATCGAGGGCATCATCAACTCCATGACGCCGCTGGAACGCACCAAGCCGGAATTGATCAAAGCCAGTCGCAAGCGCCGCATCGCCACTGGCGCTGGTGTGCCGGTGCAGGAGGTGAATCGCCTGCTCAATCAGTTCGAGCAAACACAGAAGATGATGAAGCAGTTCTCCAAGGGCGGCATGGCAAAGATGATGCGGGGCATGAAAGGTCTCATGGGCGGCGGGGGCGGTTTCCCCGGACTGCCGCGCTAAGAATAGTCAGAGTCGCCGTACCGCCAGCGCCGACTTTTAGGGTCGGCGCCAGCCCCACTGCTTCTCCCACGCCCCGCGCACCATGTTCGGGTACTCGGGCTTACCCAGGCTGCCGTTGTAACGCCCGAGCGCGCGGTACAGGTCGCCTTTCTCGATGTCGAGATAGTGGCGCAGGATGGTGCAACCGAAGCGCAGGTTGGTCCGCATGTGGAAAAGGTTGCTGTCCCGGTTGCCGATCAGGCGGACCCAGAAGGGCATGATCTGCATGTAGCCGCGGGCGCCGGCCGAGGACACGGAGTACTTCTTGAAGCCGCTCTCGACCTGAATCAGGCCAAGCACCATCTGCGGATCAAGCCCGGCGCGCTTGGCTTCGTAATACACGGTCTTGAGAAAATCCAGGCGTGCTTCCCGGTCGGGCATGCGACGAACCAGGCGGCCCGACATCTCGGTCAGCCAGTCAATCTTTTCCTGCATGGAGGGAAACTGCGGATCGGGCGCGGCGCGGTCGGCAATCGCCGCATGCAGGGCGGCCTTCACACTGGCCGCCAGAGGTTCGTACTGCTGGGCACCGGCCCAGACTCGCGGGGCCAGCGCCAGCAGCAGGACGGCAAGAATCAGCCGCACAGTTTCTGTTTGAGGAATCCCGCCATCGCGCCGGTGTCCACCATGGTCGCCTCGGCATCGGCGCGGCCCTTGTATTCGAGCTTGCCTTCCTTGAGACCACGCTCGCCCACCACCACACGATGGGGCACACCGATCAGTTCCCAGTCGGCGAACATGGAGCCGGGCCGCTCGTCGCGATCATCGAGGATGGCGTCGATACCGGCCGCCAGCAGCTCGGCCAGCAGGGCGTCGGCCGCCTGGCGCACGGCTTCGGATTTGACGTAGCCCATGGGCACGATGCTCACCGCAAAGGGCGCGATGGCGCTCGGGAAAATGATGCCACGCTCGTCATGGCCCTGCTCGATGGCGGCGCCGACGATACGCGAGACGCCGATGCCGTAGCAGCCCATTTCCATGACCTGAGCCTTGCCGGCTTCGTCGAGGAAAGTGCAATTGAGGGCAGCGGCATACTTGCTGCGCAACTGGAAGATGTGGCCGACTTCGATGCCGCGACAGATCTCGAGTGTGCCCTTGCCGTCGGGTGAGGGGTCGCCGGCAAGCACATTGCGGATGTCGGCCACTTCGGCCGGCAGCGGCAGGTTACGGCCAAAATTGACACCGGTGAGATGGTGCCCGGCCTCGTTGGCACCGCAGACGAAATCGCCCATCACCGCCACGCTGCGATCAGCCACAACGCGGCCGGAGAAGCCCACGGGACCGATGTAGCCGGGCTGGCAACCGAGCGCCGCGACGATCTCCTCGTCACGGGCAAAACGGAACTCGCCGATCACCTTGCCGGCCTTGATCTCGTTGAGCTCGTGATCGCCGCGCAGCAACAGCAGGACGAATTCGTTCTCCTCACCTTTTTGTGCCATCACGGCGATGGCTTTCACGGTTTGTGCGGTCGACGTGCCAAGGAAGGCCGCCACATCTTCGCATTTGGTCTTGCCGGGGGTCGGCACTTTTGCCAGCGTTGCCGTCCCGCCAGCGCCGACTTTTGCCGGCGCAACCGCCTCGGCCAGTTCGACGTTGGCCGCGAAGTCCGACTGGCGACAGAAGGCGATGGCGTCCTCACCAGAATCCGCCAACACATGAAACTCGTGGGAGCCGGTGCCGCCAATCGACCCCGTATCCGCCGCCACAGCACGGAACTTAAGGCCCAGACGGGTAAAGATGCGCGTGTAGGTGTCGTGCATGTTGCGGTATTCACGCTCAAGGTCGGCATAGGACGTGTGGAAGGAATAACCGTCCTTCATCAGAAATTCGCGTCCGCGCATGACGCCGAAGCGGGGACGGATCTCGTCGCGGAACTTCATCTGCACCTGGTAGAAGTGGCGCGGCAACTGGCGGTAGCTCTTCACCTCGCGGCGCACCACGTCGGTGATGACTTCCTCATGCGTGGGGCCAATGACGAAATCGCGCTGGTGACGATCCTTGAAGCGCAGCAACTCGGGGCCATAGCCGGGACCACGACCGGACTCTTCCCACAACTCAAAGGGCTGCACCGCCGGCATCAGCAACTCGATGGCACCGGCCCGGTTCATTTCCTCGCGGACGATGCCCTCGACCTTGCGCAGCACACGCAGCCCCATTGGCATCCAGGTATAGATGCCACCTGCCAGGCGACGGATCAAGCCGGCGCGGAGCATGAGTTGATGGCTGACGATCTCGGCGTCGGAGGGAGCTTCCTTGAGAGTGGCGATGAAAAACTGGCTGGCGCGCATGGTGTGGAGCGGTGAAATGGACTGAAACGATCATTTTACCCGTCCCGGCCGGCTTTCCAGAGCCCGCCGATTGTGGAAGAATGGACCTCAATCAATCATTAGGATTTGCATCATGCTTGACCGTGAAGGCTTTCGCCCGAACGTCGGCATCATCCTGGTCAACAGTCGCAACGAGGTCTTCTGGGGCAAGCGCATCCGTGAACATTCCTGGCAGTTTCCGCAGGGAGGCATCAAAAAGGGCGAGACGCCCGAACAGGCGATGCTGCGTGAACTGCACGAGGAAGTTGGCCTCAAGCCCGAGCATGTGCGGATCATCGGCCGCACTCGCGACTGGTTGCGCTACGAGGTGCCGAAGCAATGGGTACGCCGTGAGTGGCGCAGTACTTATCGAGGCCAAAAACAGATTTGGTTTCTGCTGCGCATGATCGGACGTGATTCCGACGTCTGCCTGCGCGCCTGCGAACATCCGGAATTCGACGCCTGGCGCTGGAACAGCTACTGGATTCCGCTGGAGAGCGTGATCGAGTTCAAGCGCGGCGTTTACGAATCGGCACTGACGGAGCTTGCCCGGCTACTGTTTCATCACCCGGATGAGCGCCAGCCGCGCTGGGAACAGCCAACGGCGACGGGGCAGGAATGAAGAAGTTTGTCGCCCTCGGTTTTTGCATTGTCAACCTGGCGCACGCTCAGGCTGTCGACTCATTTGGCCGCCCAGCCTTCAACAACAACTTTGAGGAAGAGGCTCCCTGGCAGGAGCAGCAGGAAATTGCCCCTCCGGCTTTCCCCAAGCAGGAGAATCTCAAGGAAATTTACGTCAGCCCCGTAGCAACGAACAAATACCTGATCGACGCCAGTACGCTGACCGTCGGCGTCGACGATGTCGTTCGCTATGTCCTGGTTGTCCTCACCTCGGGAGGGGCCACGAATGTGAGCTTTGAAGGCATGCACTGTAAGGAAGTGCGCTGGAAGCACTACGCCAGTGGCCATGCCGATGGCACCTGGAGCAAGGCGCGCAATCCCGTCTGGCGGCCCATCGAGAACAAGCCGGTCAATCGTCACCATGCAGCTCTACGCAACGATTATTTCTGTCCCGGCGGCATACAGATCCGCGATGCCGACGACGGCCGCAATGCGCTGCGGCTCGGCAAACACCCCAATGCGAACTAAGCGAGGCCTTCCATGATCGACGCCCTGATTCCCGAATTCGACAAAGCCCTGCGTGCCCTGTTCGCCCCGGCGCCCACCCGCCGCGCCATGCCGGGTGAAGACCTGCCGGAAGCCGAGATGAGCGATGCGGAAAAACGCCACGTCGCCGGCCTGATGCGCATCAACCACTGTGGCGAAATCTGCGCCCAGGCACTCTATCAGGGGCAGGCACTCACCTCCCGCGACCCGGCGGTCAAGCGCGCGCTGGAGCAGGCAGCCTGGGAAGAAACAGAGCACCTCAACTGGACCGAGCGACGCATCGAAGAGCTAGGCGGCCGCAAAAGCCTGCTCAACCCGCTCTGGTATGCCGGTTCTCTGGCGCTGGGTGTGATCGCCGGCAAGCTGGGCGACGACTGGAACCTAGGCTTTCTTGCCGAAACCGAACGCCAGGTCGAAGGGCACCTTGAAAGCCACAAAGCCAAGCTGCCACCCCAGGACCGGAAGTCCTGGGAAGTTCTGGAGCAAATGAAGGTGGATGAAATTCGCCACGCTGAAATGGCGATTCACTACGGCGCGCGGGAACTACCGCCGCCGGTCAAGCTGGCCATGAAGCTCTCGTCGAAGCTGATGACGAAGACCGCTTACAACATCTAGCCTTCCACCACCTCGACGCTGTGCGTGATCTCGGCGGTCTTGCCGAGCATGATCGAGGCCGAGCAGTACTTTTCCGCCGATAGATTGACGGCCCGCTCGACCGCCTCCGGCTTCAGCCCCTTGCCCGTCACCACAAAGTGCATGTTGATGCGGGTAAACACTTTCGGATCGACTTCAGCCCTGTCAGCCTGAAGCTTGACCTCGCAGCCACTGACCGCATGGCGGCCACGCTTGAGGATCAGCACTACATCGAAAGCGGTACAGCCACCCGCGCCGGCCAGCAGTAACTCCATGGGCCGTGGCGCTAGATTGCGCCCTCCCGCTTCGGGAGCCCCATCCATTGTTACCAGATGCCCGCTGCCGGTTTCGGCAACAAAGCTCATTCCGTCATGCCAGCGTACGGTGCAATCCATGGTGATCTCCTGATAGGCCAAGCCAAATTCTAGCGCCCTCTCGAAAATCAAATTGCGGCACCGCCGCAATTTACTTCAAAGCACAGTGGATTGCCTTTTCTTTGCTGAAGGAAACTTGACACATCCAGAGTGCAAACAAAAAATATACTAATTAAAATCATATATATAAAACTGATTTAATATAAACATTCAGGCATACAAACAAATAATGATGCAGTGCGCAAAAAGATCTTGCGGCGCAAAAAGATCTATGCAAGAATTCAATCAACCTGAGCGCCACTGATAAACAAAGTTTCCCATCAGTCTGCGTTTGGCCCTTGTCTCCTCCACCCTCCTCCTTTGGTGTGGATTCAGCGCAACCCCAGCGGGTTGCGCTTTTTTTTGCCGTTTAGCACGAAAGATAAGTGCGAATTAAACGAATTTCGCGGCGGGTTTGACAGCCGAAAGGAAGGTCTGTAGGATTCGCGCCCTTCTGCTTGGGTCGGTAGCTCAGTCGGTAGAGCAGCGGACTTTTAATCCGTTGGTCGCGAGTTCGAATCTCGCCCGACCCACCACAGATCGGGTTGTTAGCTCAGTTGGTAGAGCAGCGGACTCTTAATCCGTAGGTCGAAAGTTCGAATCTTTCACAACCCACCAGTATTCAAGCGGCTTTCGGGGAATATCACCGGAAGCCGCTTTTCTACTATTCGGCGCCGTTTTCTACAATTCCCGGTTTGCGCAGCGGTTCCACGCTCTCACCCACCCGGGCGCGGACGTAGTGCTGAGTCATCGATGCATGCTTGTGGCCCAGCAGCTTCTGCGCGTGGCCCATTCCACCGGCGGCATTGGCCTCAGTGCCCGCCTTGGCCCGAATATCCTTGAACTGAAAGCTGACGCCAGCCGCCGCGCGCGCCTTGTCGAAGCGCCCACGGAACTGCTGTGGCGTCACGGCGCTGCCGTTGTCGTTGGCGATCAGAAAGGCCGGCGCCTTTGGATGGGCGAGCAAGCGTTCGACCAGCTCGCCGAGTTCGTCGGTCAGCGCAATGGCGATGCGCTTGCCGGTTTTGTTCTGAGTGACATGCAGGGCGCCGTCGCGGATGTCATTGCGGCCCATTTTCAGCACGTCGGCGGGCCGCTGGCCGGTCAGCAGGGCGAGGGTCAGGGCATCGGCCACCGTGCGGTGTGCAGCGCCTCTCACGGCCGTAAATTCGTCATCAGTGACGTACCGGTCCCGGCCGGTCTCCCGGAAGCTCTTGACGCCCGCGCAGGGGTTCGCGGCGCTGGTGTAGCCCCACGCCCTGGCGTGGTTGAAAACATGGGACAGAAGGGCTTTCTCGCGGTTTGCCTGGACCTTCGCCGCCTTGCCTCGCCGGTCCATGTATTCCCGGACATCGGCCGGCGTGATTTCATCCACCGGCATCTCGCCAAAGACGGCCAGCAGGTTGCGCATCTGGCGGGCATTGTCGGCCTGGGTGCGCCGCGCCTTCAATGGGATGACCTCGCGTTCATACCGACGCGCCACGACGGCCAGGGAACGATCTTCCGGGGCTTCCTGCTGGCCTTCCAGCACCGCCCATTGCCTGCGGGCTTCGTTCAGGTCCGGGCCGAGGGGAATCCACTTCCTGGGCTTGCCGCCGGCATCGTAGTAGAAGCGACCGTTCTTGCAGCGCATGTGCGGCGGCAAGTGCAGATCGATGGTGCGGCGGCGTCCCATGGGCGGCAATCAGGCAGCGGGCAGCGCCTCGAAGTTCGGCCGGCGAGGGCGCACGGTCTGCGGCGCGGTGCTGACGCCACAGAGGCGCGATTCTGCGTAGCTGCGGGCGATGATCGGCACACCACGGGCATTAACCTCGAACTGCCAGCGCTTGGCGCTCAGCCATTCCACTTGATGCCGTTTCGATTTGCGGCCAGTGACCTGCTCGACCTCTTCCGGGGTCAGCAGCAGAGAGGGGGCGGTCAGCGCTTCCATGACTTGCAGGTCAGGCGGCGGATATTGCGGAGTCGAAGGGCGCGGCCCTTCTTCGGCAACGGCGGCTTGCCAAAGCGGTTGCGCAGGTAGGCGCGCATGCGTAGGACGACCATGTCCACCGGGATGCGGGCTATATCGGTGTTGTCTGCAAACTGATGCGATCTCATGATCGTTGGCTCCTGTTCAACGGCCCCAGCGGCGACCGTTGGTGTTGGTGAAATGGGTGTGGCGTGGATCGGTCACCGGTGGCACTGCTGCCGGCTGGGGTTTGGTTACTGGGCGCAAGTGAATAACCTGGGCCGTTGCCTTGCGGGCAGGCGTGGCGACGGGCTTTGTCATGCCGCTTTCCTCACCTTGGGGCGAGCACTGGCCGGCTTGTGCTCGATAACATCCGCGGTTCCAATGCTTGACAACAGGGCGGAGAGGCGGGCCTGTAGCGGCCCGATCTGATCGTGCATCTTGCGCAGTTCGGCAGTGACCCCTTGGGCAGCAAACGCTTTTCGCAGTCGGAGGTTTTCGGCTTCGGCTGCATCAAGGTGGGCTTGCAACTTATCGGCTCGAAGCGAGTGAAACGAAGCCTGTGACCAGGCTTTGGGGATGCAGGCAATTTCCTGCGGTGTGAATGCATAGGTTCTGGCCGGATCAATCAGTTTGCCGGCATCCGGCCCTGCTTCCGCAACGACCCACCCGTCCCACTCGGGGAAACGGTCTTTGAATCGGCCTCGCTCAATCGTCAGGCGCAGCAGCCAAAATGCGGAGAACGGGATAGCTTCGTTTCCAGACTCCCACGCTCGCACGGTGGCGACAGAAACGCGCAGATAGGATGCGCAATCCTCTGCTGTCATGTCCAGCGCCTTGACTAGATAGGCGAACTCTTGCCTCGTCGCGACGATGGTTCGTTCGGCATCAAGCTGCCATTGTGGGCGGCGATGTTCTGGGCGGTAGCGTGAAGGCGTGGATGCCTTTGCCTTGATTGGCGAGTAGATGGTTTCAGCAGGCCAGCGCACTACCTGTTTCGGTGCCGGCAGCAAGGGAACGGATGGCACACCGAATACCGCCTTGCAATATTCCAGCGGCTTCACTGGAAGGCTATCCCGCGTTCTGGCGTAGTAACGCTGCGCATAGGCCTTTCGCTTGTTTCGCTTGCGCTCGACGGCCCCACTACGGGCCAGCGCCGCCAATTCGGCAAACTCCGGTGAGGCAACCCAGTCGGCCAGGCTAGAAAAATCTTTCGGGCCTCGCTTTGGTGAGGCTACGGTTTGCTCTTGGGCCGTTCCCCAATTTGTTCTCTGCGTTCCCATCATGGCCCCCCTGGGCTGAAATGTGGCGTTCCGGCCTGACCTGGCGGCCACCCTGACCGAGGCCCCGGAAACGGAATGACGTTATCGGCCATCGACGGCAGACCATCGCCTGAAAAGCCTTGTGTAGAGCCAACCGCACAGTTATTGACACGAGTCCAAGGGCGGTGAGCGGCCGCCGGATCGCCAGCAAAACGCCGGCCAAATTGGCCCGGTTTCATGCGGATTTGCCATAGCTTTCGGTCCGAGGAATAGACCCGCTTCGGCTTGTCCAGGTGGAAGATGCCAACAGGCTTGACGGCGGTTTCCCAGCCGTAACGACCGGAGCGCATATCGCTGGCCGTCGCCAGTTGCAGGGCTTGCTCTGCTCGCTTGACGGTAGGGCCGCCCACGGCCCGGATCAGGCCGGCATAGTCCGCCTGGCGGGTGTCGGTCTTCTGGGCGGCGCGCCAGGCCTCGCCGATGGCTTCCGGGGCATCGGCAACAACCGCCTCACGGATGCGGCGCATTTCGCGCCACAGACCCACAGGCGGGCCACCGATGAACTGAAACTGACGGATGCCATGCAGGTGCGCCCAGGCGGTTACGCGGTCGATGGACTCGGCAGCAGGAATGCCGTTTTCGTCCAGATCGATACCGCTGCCGTCGATGTTCTTGCCGATATATTTGGCGACGTATTTGACCGCGCTGCCTTTCAGTGGGTCGATGTTCTCGAATTTGACGCGGTACTTTTCGGCGCCCGGTTCGTCGGGCGAGTCAGCTAGGGCGTAGCGGTGAATGATGCCTTTCACTTCCGCCAGGTGCAGAGGCTGTACGAAGAGCAGAATATGCCAATGAGGTGCCCCATCGTGATGGGGTTCAGCGATGCGCAAGCCATACACTTCACGGCAGCGATTCTTGAAGCTGGAGCGGACATTTCCCCACAGCCTGACGAGATAGTCTTGGGCCTGCTTTGGCGTAGTGCTGTCATAGGCAGGATTCGGCGCGCCATCGGCATAGCGGCGCGCATGCATGCGGCTGGGACAGGTGAGGGTCACAAACAGGCCGACATGGCCGCGCTCCCGAGATGCTTCCTCGTAGCCTTTGACGCGAGTCATCATCTCGCCCCGGCGCAGGGTCGGATTGGACAAGCTGTGCTCTGCCAGTTTGGCGAGCGTGAGGATTTCCCCGTCCTCGCTGATAGCCTCTGTGCCTTCCAGAATCTGAGCGTTCCGGCGCGATTTGTGGCGCTCGGCCTCGAAGGATTCTTGGCTGACGTAGATATCCCGCTTGGCATGGACACGGCCCAGAGCGATGGCGATGGCTTCGCGCTCTCGGCCCTGAATTCGGCGCAACTTGCGCCGCCACCACAAGGGATCGGTCATGCGGGCAACGGCACCTTCGTTTTCGATGTTCTCGCCAGGCGGTTCGATACGCCACTCATTGCAGAGCTTGTCCAGTTCGCGACGGGCTGCTTGCAGGCCCAAGGGCGCCCACCTGGCGGCGCGTTCGGTAGCCTGCTTTGCTCGTGCCTCGGCGATACTCAGGATGTCGGCATCCGTGGCATTGGGCGCAATCTTGCACTCGCCCACCATGCCCGCCATGTCCATCAGCCATTGATTGGCAAGGATGGTGTTTTTCGCGGCACTGATCTGGCCGTGACGGACAAGGGCTTCCCGCTTCCAGCGCTCGGGCCATGTGGATGTGGTGCCGTTGATCCAATCCTGCTGACGAAGGGCAAAGGGATCGCCGCCATTGCGGGCGATCATTGCGACCACGGAATAGCGGGAACCCATGTCAGGCGGTTTCCACGGGCTGCATGACCAGCCAGGGGCGGCCGGGGCCGATCAGTTGGCGACCATGCAGGATCGCGGCCGGCTCGGAATCGTGCAGAGCGGCCGCTGGCCGGCTTTGCGTCATGGGGTGAGATGCCGGAATGGGCGCCGCCCATTCGTCTCTCAGCGGGTCATAGACGCGATAGCGTGGGGCGGATAATCCCGCCGCCCCTTCGGGGTGCTGGAAAGCCACGCGGCCCTCGGTTAGCGACTAGAGGGCTGCTGCGCAGGCTTGTTCTTGGCCGCCAGAAAGAGCGATAGGCCAACCAGGACCGCCACCACGAAGGTGGCGGTGCCGGCGGCCTTGTTGCCAATCGGGAAGGCGGCAGCAGGCAGAGGGACGTTCATGCTACGGCCTCCCCTTCAACCTCGACAGCTTCCTTTTCCTTGGTGGCACCGACGAGACCGGCAGCCTCGAAGGTATCGCGGGCGCTGCCAATGATTGCCGCCAGAACGGTGTCGCCGAGGATGTTTTCGGTTGCTGCCGACAGGCCAATTTCCGGCCAGCCACCCAGGACTCGAACCATCAGGTAATTGCAGGACAGCAGCGAGAAGGCATCGCGGAAGGCTTGTCGCACCTCTTCGGTGTAATCGCCATCACTGAAAAAGCCTTCCTCGCGCTCGGCCACCATCGTCAGTAGGTCTGCAACTTTCCGATCATTCGCCCGAATGGTCGCAAGAACAGATGCCAGGGTTTCATCTGTCACGGCGTCATCCACGGGAAAGTGGAAACGCTTGGCTTTGACGGCCTCGATAGCGGGCTGCGGACTGACCGCCTCCGCAGCCAAGGAATCGTCGCCAAAGGTTAGCTCGACTTCCTCTCCAGCTTCACGGGCCTCAGCAAGCTTGGCTTCGTAGAAGGTGCGGAGCTTGCGAAGTTGCGTCGCGGTGAATCGCTGAGGAATCCCGTTTTCGTAATCGCTGATGTAAGGACGCTTGAAGCCTGTTTCCGCAGCAACATCGGCCTGGGAAAGCCCCAATTCCCGGCGCGCTTGGCGGGATTGGTCAGGGGTAATGGTAATCATAGAGACTCCTAATCAAAGTGAAGTTATGCTGCACTTTGAATATTGAACCCCTATTTCAGTCCTGTCAAATAATTTTGCAGCAATGCTGCAAAATGATTATCTACCGCTTCTGCGGCACCCTCGCCTGAATTATCTTGTCCTGCTTAACAACATCGATCACGCCCCGCCGACGCCGAGGATAGGTAAGCGCTTGCCGCTCATCTATCAACCGGCGAAGGAGATCAAAACCCTCGGCAAAAGTGATGTCCATAGGGTTCTCAAACCCAAAGAGGAGCCAGTCCGCAGATACATCCAAGGCATCGCAAAGAATGCGCATCTCCCGCGCCCCTGGTAGAACTTTCCCCTGCTCGTACCTCAACAGCGTCGTCGCAGTAATACCCTGCCTCTCTCCATCGCAGTCCTTACATAATCGACTCAAGGCCTCTATCGACAAATCGTAGGCCTGACGCAATCTAGCCTCTTTGATTCGACTACCTATCCCGCCTTCTGGCGGCTGGAATGCAGTCGGATTCAGTGAATTGGAATTGTCGGTCATGGTGTTAGCAGATATTTTCAGCAGTCAAGAAACCCCGGAAACCCGCTGCTAGCAATGGTTTGACAGCCGAAACGGTGAAACCGTCAAGGGGGATGGGTGACAGTGCTGGATCATATCCCGCCAGCCATCCGGGTGTCCAACCGCGCGCGCATTACCCCGCCATAACCCGCGCGGGTTTCAACCCGCGTTACCCACCGCCACCCCGCCGCCAGCCTCATAGGGGCGCGACAGGGTGCCCGTGGATAACGCTCTGGCTTAGCTGGGCCGCTTGGCGGTTTTTATCCGGTTGAAGTATTCCGCGCGCTGGTGCAACACCCGGAGGATGAATACTTCCCGCGCCTTGCTCAGATAGATCAGCGTATAGGGGAACCTGGTCATCACGCATTCCCGCGTACCGGCCCGGATGCCGGGACGAAACTTGAGGTCAAGAGCGGCGATCTTTTCAGCCTGGGTCAGGATGGCATCGACGGCCTGGCCGGCAAGCTTCTCGCCAGCTTCTTCCAGGTAATAGCTTTCAATGGCCTCGATGTCGCGGCGGGCCTTTGCGGCAA
Source organism: Rhodocyclaceae bacterium (assembly GCA_030824275.1). GTDB lineage: Bacteria > Pseudomonadota > Gammaproteobacteria > Burkholderiales > Rhodocyclaceae > JAVBXY01. The sequence goes on from JAVBXY010000021.1 coordinate 88,003, forward strand.
ACTCAAGCCGCTTTCTTGGCACGGCGGGCGGTTCGGCGTTTGTCGAAGTGCGCCCGGACATCCTCGGCGGAATGGGTTCGACCGGCCTCGATGTCGACCAAGCCTTCATTGACGGACTTCACCGCGTATTCGCAGTAATCCAGTCCGTCCCGAATGACGTAACGCAGCATGGCTTCGGGACTGCGGCCCGCAGTCTGGGCAAGCTTCTCGACGCGACGCGTCAGGTGCGCGGACAGCGCAAGGGGTGCAGCAGCCATGGTGTTCTCCCGTTCCGGTAATACTCGCAGAATGATAGCTGGGGATGCGAGCCAGGGCAAACCGGCGGGCGTGGATAACGCTCGCCCGCCTTCCTATCGATCCACCGGGGAGATTGACGGACAAGCTTGAAAGCCGGATGATTCGCACCTATCAAAATGATAGATTGATCGAATGTCCCTGAAGTGGTCCAAGCAGCAGCACCAGCGGTTTATCCGCGAGACGGCGAAGGACTGCGCACGGGTGGTATTCACCGCCCATGCCGAACAGCGGATGCGACTGCGAGGAATTTCCCATGCAATGGTGCTGGAGGTGCTACGCAAGGGTCTGTTGCGACGGTCACCCGAGCCGAACTTGAGGCACGGGACGATGGAATGCCGGATGGAGTACTACATCGCGGGCAGGAATCTGGGGGTGGTTTCGGCGGTTGCGGAGGCCGACCCCGATCTGGTGGTCATCACGGCCATGGAAATTGATTGAACGGGGGGATGTGATGCTGCGCTATGACGATGGTGGTTTGAAGAATGTGTGGCTGATGAACGGCTACGAGATCAAGGAAACGGCCTATGGCAAAGGCACGGCCTACAAGGACGTGGAGGGCCTGACGCGCGCTATCTGCCTGGCACTGACGAAGAAGCACGGCAAGCTGACTGGCGTGGAGTTCCGCTACCTGCGCCAGTCGGGCCTGATGATGTCCCAGGCCGCCCTGGCGAAACTGATGGGAGTGGATGTGCAGTCCATCGCCCGCTGGGAGAAAACCGGCCAGGTGCCGAAGTACGCAAACAAGCTGGTGCGCGTGGTGTATTGCGCCCACGCAGAGGGCAACCTGGCGATCAAGCGCGTGGTGGAGCGGATCAATGACGTGGATCGGCTGCTGAATCAAAAGATCGTGCTGGAGTCGTCGGCCGCAGGCTGGACGCCTCGCATCGAGGACGTGGAACACGCCTGAAAAGGCTTCTACAATTTCAAACACCCCCTTGGAACGATGCGGGTTTCGGGGCACCTTGGATGGGATTTTTGTAGAACCGGGCCAGCCGTAAGGGCTTGATACAGCAGAAAACCGCCTTGGCCTCTTAATCCGTAGGTCGAAAGTTCGAATCTTTCACAACCCACCAGTTTTTCCAAGGGCTTAGCCGCAAGGCTAGGCCCTTATCTTTTGATGCCGTAGAAAACTTAGGGAATTCACGACACTCCCGCCAAGTGCACAACCGAGTGGCGAGCATGAGTCGGCGAGAGAACTGCTGCGACAACGCGGTTATCGAGAGTTTCTTCCAGCGACTCAAGCGCAAGCGCATCCGTCGAAAAATCTATACGGACCGAGAGGAGGCGCGCCGCGACATCTGAGCCTGTCCGAAATTTTGTGTGTGAGGCATACCATGTTGAAAAGGAGCATGTATGCCAAGCAAGACCCGCAAAAAGAAGCCGGCAGTGACGCTGCCGAGTATCCCGAAAGAAATCATT
>JAVBXY010000014.1 GCA_030824275.1 Rhodocyclaceae bacterium
CCGCCCGGCGCGCTCAACGAGTCGCTGGAACCCCAGGTGACCATCACCAAGCGTGGCGAGGACAAGGTCGAAGAGTTCCGCATGAACGGCAAGCTCTACATGCTGAAGGTCACCCCGCCGCATGGCGTGCCTTATTACATGATGGACGACCGGGGCGATGGTAGCTGGGTCCGCAATGACTCCCGCGACTCCGGCCTGCGCGTGCCGATGTGGGTGATTGGCACCTTCTGAATTCTGCTTTCCGTACAACCACGATCCCGGCTACGGCCGGGATTTCATTTTGAGGAAGCCGTTCGTGCTGGATGCCCCCATTCTCGACGTCGCTAACTACGGCCAGGTATTCACCCCGCCCGAGATCGTCGCCCGCATGCTGGCCCTGCGCCGCAATAGCGGACGCGTGCTCGATCCGGCCTGCGGCGACGGCGCCTTCTCGTCGCGAGTGCCGGGCTGCGTGGCCATCGAGCTTGACTCGGCCCATTGCCCGTCAGCGGCGCTCAACCTCGATTTCTTCGCCTATCCGGAGGCCGAGCGCTTCGCCACCATCATCGGCAACCCGCCCTACGTCAAGGCCCGCGACATCCTGCCGCAGACCCAGGCCAGGCTAGGTTCCCAACTGCTCGACGGCCACGCCAATCTCTATCTGCACTTCATCGAGAAATGCGTACGCCACCTGGAACCCGGCGGCGAGCTGATCCTCATCACCCCCCGCGATTTCCTCAAGGCCACCGGCGCAGCCCGGCTCAATGCCTGGCTGCACGACCAGGGCACCATCTCCGATTTCGAGGACCTCGGCGACGCCAAGATATTCGCCGGCGCCACGCCCAATTGCGCCATCTGGCGCTTCGAGAAGGGCAATGCCAGCCATCGCCTGCGCGACGGCCGGCGCATGGTGCTGGCCGGCGGCCAACTGATGTTCCCGCGCGGCATCTATAGCGTGCCCTTCAACAGCGTCTTCTTCGTCAAGGTCGGCGGCGTCTCCGGCGCCGACGACATCTTCACCAACGAGGCGCTCGGTAATGCCGATTTCGTCTGCTCGAAAACCGCGCAAAGCGGACAGACCCGGCGCATGATTTTCGATGTCTCCCTGCCGTATCTGGAACAGTTCAAGGAGCGTCTGCTGGCTCGCCGCGTGGCGAAGTTCGACGAGTCGAACTGGTGGAAATGGGGCCGTCGCCATCATGTTTCCGAGGCGCCGCGCATCTACGTAAATCACAAGACGCGCAGGGAGCGGCCTTTCTTCATCCACCCCTGCACCAATTACGACGGCTCCATCCTCGCCCTGTTCCCTCATCGCCGCCCCCCATCCGGGGGATTTCATATCGCCAGCACCGACTTTTCGCGCCTCACCGCCATGCTCAACGACGTCGATTGGGCCGAGCTGGGTTTTGTCTGCGACGGCCGCTATCTCTTCTCCCAGCGCAGCCTGGAACAGGCCCTGCTGCCGGAGGCATTTGCCGAATTCGCTGTCACCGGCCTGATCTAGGGCTGGTGTAATATCGTCGTGAGAACAGCCTTCCCCACACTATAAAAACATGGTTCCTCACTTCACCACGGCCCTCACCGGGCCGCTGCTCGATCTCGAACGCCGCCTGCTCGACAACGACACCACCGTCGAGCGCTGGCTGCGCACGCAGTGGCTGGAGCACACGCCGCCCTTCTACTCGTCCGTCGATCTGCGCAACGCCGGCTTCAAGCTGGCGCCGGTGGATACCAATCTCTTCCCCGGCGGCTTCAACAACCTCAACCCGGCCTTTCTGCCGCTGTGCGTGCAGGCCGCCATGTCGGCCATCGAGAAGATCTGCCCCGAGGCGCGCAACCTGCTGCTGGTGCCGGAGAATCACACCCGCAACCAGTTCTACCTGATGAACGTGGCGCGGCTGGCGCAAATCCTCCATGCCACTGGCCTCAACGTTCGCATCGGTTCGCTGCTGCCCGAGATCACCGAGCCCACTGTGCTCGATCTTCCGGACGGACAGAAGCTGACCCTGGAACCGCTCAAGCGTGTCGGCACCGACGGCCGTCGCCTCGGCCTCGACGGCTTCGACCCCTGCGCCGTGCTGCTCAACAACGACCTGTCCGGCGGCGTGCCCGATCTGCTCAAGGACGTTAACGAACAATTCCTCATCCCGCCGCTGTGGGCCGGTTGGCACGTACGGCGCAAGTCGGCCCACTTCGCTGCCTACCAGGACGTGGCCAATGCCTTCGCCATCGAGTTGGGCATCGACCCCTGGCTGATCAATCCCGAGTTCGAGGTCTGCGGCAAGATCAACTTCCACGAACGCACCGGCGAGGAGTGCCTGGCCGCCAACATCGACACCCTGCTCCACCGCATCCGCGCCAAGTACAAGGAATACGGCATCGACTCCGAGCCCTTCGTCATCGTCAAGGCCGACGCCGGCACCTACGGCATGGGCATCATGACGGTCAAGGACGCCAGCGAGGTCAAGGGCCTCAATCGCAAGCAGCGCAACAAGATGGCAGTGATCAAGGAAGGCCAGCAGGTCAGCGAAGTCATCATCCAGGAAGGTGTGCCGACGGTTGAGCGCGTCGATGAAGGTACGGCGGAGCCCGTCGTGTACATGATCGACCGCTATGTCGTCGGCGGCTTCTACCGCGTCAATACGGCGCGCGGCATCGACGAAAACCTCAACGCACCGGGCATGACCTTCAAGCCCCTGGCCTTCGAGACCGGCTGCTCGCTGCCCGATGCCCATTTGGACCCCGACGCACCGCCGAACCGCTTCTATGCCTATGGCGTGGTAGGTCGACTGGCCTTGCTGGCGGCATCGCTGGAACTCGAACGCGCGGCGCCGGCGGAGTTGCTTGCATGAAATTCGCCTTCATCGTCGATCCGCTGGAAGGGCTCAAGGCCTACAAGGATTCCAGCATCGCGATGATGCGTGTCGCGGCGAAGCGCGGCCATGAAATCTGGACCATCCAGCGCGGCGACCTGTCCTGCCGCGACGGTCGCGTCGCCGCCCATGCCCTGCACATCCAGCCCACTGATGACGATGCCGACTGGTTCGCCGAAATCGAAGAGGCCCACGCGCCGCTGACGACTTTCGACGCCGTGCTGATGCGTCAGGACCCGCCCTTCGATTTTGAATACGTGGCCGCCACCTGGCTGCTGGAGCGAGCGGAGGCCGAAGGTGCGCGGGTCTTCAACAAGCCCCGCGCCATCCGCGATCATTCGGAAAAAGTCGCCATCGCCGAGTTCCCGCAATTCGCACCAACCACGCTGATCGCCCGCGCTGCCGCCGATCTCAACGACTTCATCGACGAGATGGGCGATGCAGTGTTGAAGCCCCTGGACGGCATGGGCGGCAGCCGCATCTTCCGCGTCCGCCGCGACGACCCCAATCGCAATGTCATCGTCGAAACCCTGACCGAGGACGGCACGCGCAGCATCATGGCCCAGCGCTACCTGCCGGCCATCCTCGACGGCGACAAGCGCATCCTGATCATCGGTGGCGTACCCGTGCCCCATTGCCTCGCCCGCATTCCCAAGGCCGGCGAACTGCGCGGCAATCTGGCCGCTGGCGGCACCGGCGTCGCCCGGCCGCTGAGCGAGAAGGACCGGGAAATCGCCGAGGCGCTGGCGCCGGTGTTGTGGACGCGCGGCCTGATGATCGTCGGCCTCGATGTGATCGGTGACCGCCTCACGGAAATCAACGTCACCAGTCCCACCTGCTTTGTCGAAATCAGTCAGCAGACCGGCTTCGACGTCGCCGGCATGCTGGTGGATGCCCTGGAACGGGAGTGCGGGCAGCCCTGATCCTGCTGGTCGCCTTGCTGCTCGGGGCCTGCGGCGAACCCGCGCCCTGGCGGCAGGAATCCTACGTCTTCGGTACCCGCGTCGAGATTCTTATTACCGGCGTTGCGGAAGCCAAGGCGCGCACCGCTGGCGACAAGGTGTTGCGCGAGTTCGACCGTCTGCACCGCACGTATCACGCCTGGCAGCCGTCCGAACTTTCGGCGCTCAACACCGCCATCGCCGCTGGCAAATCCTTGGAGGTCTCGACAGAACTGGCGGAATTCCTGAGCGAGGCCCAGCGCCTATCTGCCGCCGGCGACCATTTGTTCGACCCTGGCATCGGTCGCCTGATTGCTCTCTGGGGCTTCCAGAACGACGACATGCCGACGCGGGTGCCCGATGCCGTCGCCATCGAGGCCCTGCTGGCGCAGCATCCGTCGATTGCAGATCTGCGCCTCGAAGGGCGTCGCGTGACATCGCGTAACAAGAGCGTCGCCCTCGACTTCGGCGGTTACCTGAAAGGCGTGGCGCTGGATCGCGCCGCCGTCTCCCTCAGGCAGGACGGTGTCACCAACGCCCTGATCAACATCGGCGGCAACATCATGGCCCTGGGCAGCAAGGGCGTTACGCCCTGGCGCGTCGGCATCCAGCATCCGCGCCCGGCCACGGCCGGCGGTGCGCCGCTGGCCAGCCTGGAACTACGCGACGGCGAAGCCATCGGTACCTCCGGCGACTACCACCGCTATTTCGAGCTGGCCGGCAAGCGCTATTGCCATCTGCTCGATCCCCGCAGCGGTCGACCGGTGAATACGACGCGGGCGGTGACCGTACTGATCCCGCCGGGCCAGGGCACAGGCATGCGCTCCGACGCACTCTCCAAGCCGATTTTCATCGCCGGCGACGAGTGGCGCGCCATGGCCCGCCACCTCGGCGTCGATCAGGTCCTGAAAGTCGGCGCTGACGGTGCGGCGAACGTAACGCCAGCCATGCGCGCGCGGCTGAAGTTCGAAACGGCGGATACCGTGATCCGGGAGGTTGAATGACAAACGGCAGCGATGATCCTGAAATCCAGCGTGCCGTGCGCCGGACCCTCGGTCTGGCCGCACTGCGCCGTATCCGCCGCATTGTGGACGCCGACAATGCCCTCGAAGCCGAAAAATCCCGCTGGGCCTGGCGTCTGTCCCTGTTTTTCATCATTGCTGCGGCCATGGTCGTGGCATGGATCGCCATCCGTTAGAATGGAGTTTCCATGATCGGCATCTTCCTCCTGACGCATACCACTTACGGCGAGTCGCTGATCCAGTGCGCCTGCCACGTGATCAACAAGCGGCCGCCGCAGATTGCCCAGCTCGGTGTCTCGGCCCAGGACGACCCCCTCGATGCCCTGCCCCTGGCTCGCGACATGCTGCCCCTGGTCGACCACGGCAAGGGCGTGCTGATCCTGACCGACATCTACGGCGCAACGCCCTCCAACATCGCCATGAAACTGCTGGAGCCCGGTCGTATCGAAGGCATTGCCGGCGTCAATCTGCCCATGTTGTTGCGTGCGCTGACCTACCGTGACAAGGACATGGAAACACTACTCACCCGCGCCGTATCCGGTGGCCGCGACGGGGTGCTCAACATGAATAAGCACTGACATGCCGAGAATCGAAACCGAAATCGTCAACAAGCTCGGGCTTCACGCCCGCGCCTCGGCCAAACTGACGCAATTGGCCGGCAGTTTTCCCTGCGAGGTCTGGATGGAGCGCGGCAGCCGTCGCATCAATGCCAAGAGCATCATGGGCGTGATGATGCTGGCCGCCGGCAAGGGCGCGAAAGTCATCATCGACACAGAAGGCGAGCGCGCCGACGAAGCGGCGGATGCCCTGCTCAAACTGATCGCCGACAAGTTCGGTGAAGGCGAGTGAGGCGGCCGTGACCTTCAGCCTGCACGGCCTCGCCGTTTCCGGTGGCATCGCCATCGGCCGTGCCCACCTGATTTCCCACGCCACGCTGGAAGTCGCGCAATACCAGTTGCGCGAGCGCGACGTGGCCGGCGAACTGGAACGGCTGGACCGCGCCATCGCCACCGTCGGCGAGGAACTCGATGCCCTGCGTGTCGAAGCCTGCGCCCCCGGTACGCCCGCCGAACTCTCGGCCTTCGTCGACATCCATTCCATGCTGCTGGCCGACCCGGCACTGACCGATGCGGTCCGCGACCTGATCCGCGAGCGTCGCTGCAACGCCGAATGGGCCATGGTGCAGCAGATGCAGCAGGTGGTGGCCCAGTTCGACGAGTTCGAGGACGCCTACCTGCGCGAGCGCAAGCACGATGTGGTGCAGGTGGTCGAGCGGGTACTCAAGGTCCTCCAGAACAAGCCGCGCAAGCTGGCCCGACGCAAGCCGGTAGCGGCGGACGACGAACTCATCGTCGTCGCCAACGACCTTTCGCCCGCCGACACCATCCAGTTCAAGAACCTCAAGATTGGCGGCTTCGTCACCGATTACGGCGGCGCCACCTCGCATACCGCCATCGTTGCGCGCAGCCTGGCGATTCCCGCCGTAGTTGGCATGCAGCACGCCCGGCCGCTGATCCAGGACGACGACCTGCTGATCGTGGACGGCACGCGCGGCGTGCTGCTCGTGGACCCGGACATCCGCATCCTCGAGGAATACCGACTGCGCAAATCGGCCCTCGAACTCGAGCGTTCGAAACTGAAACGCCTGAAGACGGCACGGGCCACGACCCTGGATGGCGTCGAAATCCAGCTCTACGCCAACATCGAACTGCCGCAGGACGCCGAGCAGGCCCGCGATGTCGGTGCCGACGGCGTCGGCCTGTTCCGCACCGAGTTCCTCTTCATGAACCGCGACGAACTGCCCGACGAGGACGAACAGTTCGAGGCCTATCGCAGCGTCGTCAAGGGTCTGGCCGGCAAGCCGGTCACCATCCGCACCCTCGACATCGGTGCCGACAAGGAGGCCCGTGCCTTGCGTGCGCGCAGCAGCGGCGACCGGGTCTCGCCCAATCCGGCCCTGGGCCTGCGCGCGATCCGCTTCTGCCTCGCCGAACCGCAGGTCTTCCTCGCCCAGTTGCGCGCCATCCTTCGTGCGTCCCACTACGGCACCATCCGTTTGTTGATCCCGATGCTGGCGCACGCCCACGAAATCGAGCAGACCCTGGCCATGATCGAAACGGCCAAGGCCCAGTTGCGCGAGGCGCGGCAGAAATTCGACGAGCGCATCCAGGTCGGCGGCATGATCGAGATTCCGGCCGCTGCGCTGGCCCTTGGCCCCTTCCTGCGCCGGCTGGATTTCCTCTCCATCGGCACCAACGACCTGATCCAGTACACCCTCGCCATCGACCGCGCCGATGGTGCCGTCGCACATCTCTACGATCCGCTGCATCCGGCGGTGCTGCGCCTGATCTCCCTCACCATCCAGGCTGGCGAACGGGCCGGCTTGCCGGTGGCGGTCTGCGGTGAAATGGCCGGCGATCCGCGCCTAGCTCGCATGCTGGTAGGCATGGGCCTGCGCCAGTTTTCCATGCATCCGGCCCAGGTGCTGGAGGTCAAGCAGCAGATCATGATGGCCGACGCCGCCCAGCTTGCGTTGCGCGTCGCCCGCATCGCCCGCATGGACGAACCGGAAAAAATCCGCGAGGCCGTCGAGAAGCTTTGAGTCCGGGCAGTGTTCCCGGCGGATTGACAAGCCCCGCCCCGCGCGGCATAGTTTGTCCAACGCGCCAATTTGGCTCCGCTTGCGGGCGCGTAATAAATACGGCTAAAGCGAGACGGCAGCATCACCGCCCGGATCGCTAGCTTCATCGGCGCCTCCGGGCGTTTGCATTTTGGGAATCGTCGTTCATGTCAGGCATCGGAATCGTCGCCGCGCAACGTGCGCACTTCGCCCAGCCCCTCGCCCTCAAGGGCGGGTCGGTGCTGCCCGCCTTCGACCTCGTCTATGAAACCTACGGCACGCTGAACGCCGCCAGGTCCAACGCCATCCTCGTCTGCCACGCCCTGTCCGGCCATCATCATGTCGCCGGCCATACGGCGGACAATCCCAACAACGTCGGCTGGTGGGACAACATCGTCGGCCCTGGCCGTCCGCTGGATACCGACCGCTTCTTCATTGTCGGCGTGAACAACCTCGGCGGTTGTCACGGCAGCACCGGCCCGGCCAGCGACAACCCGGCCACGGGCAAGCCCTGGGGCGCCGACTTCCCCGTCGTTACGGTGGAGGACTGGGTGGCCTCTCAAGCCCGCCTCGCGGATCATCTCGGCATCGACGCCTGGGCAGCGGTGATGGGCGGCAGCCTCGGCGGCATGCAGGCGCTGCAATGGACTCTGTCCTTCCCGGAGCGCATCCGTCATGCACTGGTCATCGCCGCCGCGCCCAAGCTGTCGGCGGAGAACATCGCCTTCAACGACGTCGCCCGACAGGCCATCCTGACCGACCCGGATTTCCACGGCGGCCATTTCTACGAGCACGGCGTGCGACCCCTGCGCGGCCTGCGCCTGGCGCGCATGCTCGGCCACATCACCTATCTTTCCGACGACCAGATGGCGGAGAAGTTCGGTCGTCGCCTGCGCACTGGCGCCGGCAGCTATGGCTTCGACGTCGAGTTCGAGATCGAGTCCTACCTGCACTATCAGGGCGACAAGTTCGCCGGCGTCTTCGATGCCAACACCTATCTGCGCATGACCAAGGCGCTGGATTACTTCGACCCGGCCCAGGACTACGACGGCGACCTGGCTTTGGCCATGAAGCGCGCCCGGGCCAAGTTCTTCATCGCCGCCTTCACCACCGACTGGCGCTTCACCCCGGCCCGCTCACGGGAGATCGTGCACGCTCTGGTGCATAACAATCAGGACGTGGCCTACGCCGAAATCGCCTGCGACCATGGCCATGACTCCTTCCTCATCGACGAGCCCTACTACCACTCGCTGGTGGCGGCCTACCTGCGGAGGGTCGTGCTGTGACACACAATAATGAGCGCGCCGATTTCGACGTCATCGCCGGTTGGGTGCAGCCCGGCGAACGAGTGCTGGACCTTGGGTGTGGCGACGGTTCCCTGCTCGGTCGCCTGATCGGCGAACGTGGTGCCCGTGGCTATGGCGTCGAACTGGAAGATGCGGCTGTCCTGGCCGCCGTGACCAAGGGCATCAACGTGATTCAGGGCAATATCGAACAGGGTTTGGCCGGCTTCGACGACGGCACCTTCGACCATGTGGTCCTGTCACGCACATTGCAAACCGTGCGCCACACCGAAAACCTGCTGCGTGAGATGCTGCGCGTCGGCCGCGAGGCCGTGGTCAGCTTCCCCAATTTTGCCTACTGGAAAAACCGCATGGCGGTCATGTCCGGGCGCATGCCCGTCTCGGAAGACCTGCCCTACGAGTGGTTCGATACGCCCAATCTGCGCTTCTTCACCATCCTCGACTTCGAGGCCCTGTGCGAAAAGATGGGTCTCGCCATCCGCGAGCGGCAGGTACTGGACGACGCCGGTCAGCTCGTCGCCGAGGAACAGAATTTCCTCGGCTCGCTGGCGGTGTATCGACTGGGACGGCCAGGCTAAAGAATCGCCCCGCCCGCCTGATGTTCGCCGCGTTCGTACACCACATTGGCGCGGCCGACCAGTAGCGGATCGAGAGGGCCGATGGCATCGATGTCCTTGTTGGTATAGGGCAGCTTGTGCAGCACGTAGCGCAGGGCGTTCAGCCGCGCGCGCTTCTTGCAGTCCGACTTGATCACGGTCCAGGGCGCATCCGCCGTATCGGTGTAGAAGAACATCGCCTCCTTGGCTTTCGTGTAGTCCTCCCATTTGTCCAGCGAGGCCTTGTCGATGGGCGACAGCTTCCACTGCTTGAGCGGATGCACCTCACGTTCCTTGAATCGCCGCCGCTGCTCTTCCTGGCTGACCGAGAACCAGAACTTGATCAGGTGCATGCCGCTGCGGACCAGGTTGCGTTCGAATTCCGGCGCCTGGCGCATGAATTCGACATACTCGTCCGGTGTGCAGAAATCCATCACGCGCTCGACGCCGGCCCGGTTGTACCAGGAGCGGTCGAAGAGGGCGAGCTCGCCGGCCGTGGGCAGATGCTGCACATAGCGCTGGAAGTACCACTGGCCGCGTTCCAGTTCCGAGGGCTTCTCCAGAGCGACGACGCGAGCGCCGCGCGGGTTCAGGTGTTCCATCAATCGCTTGATGGTGCCGCCCTTGCCGGCCGCGTCGCGACCCTCGAAGAGGATCGTCACCTTTTGTCCGCTGGTCTTGACCCAGGCCTGGAGCTTGAGCAATTCCACTTGCAAGCGATATTTCTGCTGCTCGTAGGTGCGGCGCGACATCAGGTTGAGATACGGGTAGCCGCCCTCGCGCCAGCCGGGACGCAGCTCGGCATCGGCGCGGTCGAGGGGGATTTTCTGAACCGGTTTCTTCAGCGCGCGGTGCAGTGCGGCGACATCGTCGGCGGCGGCACCGGCCAGTACGGCGCGCAGGGATTTGACGACGGCCGGCGTGGCGCCGTCTTTCAGGATGTCGCTGAAGGCGGCGATCTTGGCTTCCTGGGCGGCGCTGGTGGCTTCACGAACGACCACTTTTTCGATCCGCTTCGGCTGCATGCTGCCGGTCGTATCGCCGGTGGCGGCGCGACGCGGGCGCGGGGGTTTTGGCGCCGGTGCAGCGGTCGCTTTCTTGGCTGGTTTGGCCGATTTAGCCGCAGCTCGGGGAGCAGGTTTCTTCTGCATGGGATGTTCCTCAGAGCAGGGCGTAGGTGGTGCTGGTGCGACAGACGCTCTTGCCATCCGTCGCGCCGCGAATGTCGATTTCGCCGAAGACGATGCTCTTGCCGGCGCGCACGATGCTGGCCTGGACCAGCGCGTCCTGCCCCGACAGCGGTTTGAGGAAGCTGCTGTTCAACTGCACCGTCGTGCAGGGGCGAAAGCCGCCGGAGCGGGCGAATACCGCCAGCGCCATGGCCGTGTCCGCCGCCGCCATCATGGCCTGGCCGCAGACGATGCCACCCTGGCGCGAAAGCTGGTCGTTCACCGGCAGGCGCAGGGTGACCTGATCGGCGTCGGCAGATTCGACGCCGAGCTTCAGGGCCTGGACCCAGGGAGCGAAGTATTCGGTGAGAGCGGCTTGCAGGGCGTCGTTGGTCATGGCTGAAATGAGAAATGGATCATGGCGCAACCCTATCCAATATTGATGTCAGTCGCAAGACATCGGGTAAGCTCGCGCCATGAGCGATTCCCTGCAAAACCGCCGCTTTGGCGGCATCGACCGGCTTTACGGCACCGGCGCCGTGGCCCGCGCGCAGGCTGCCCACGTGGCCGTGGTCGGCATCGGCGGCGTCGGTTCCTGGGCGGCGGAAGCGCTGGCCCGCTCGGGCATCGGCCGTATCACGCTGATCGACCTCGACCACGTCGCCGAATCCAACATCAACCGCCAGATCCACGCCCTGGAAGACACCCTCGGCGCCGCCAAGGTGCTGGTCATGCGCGCGCGCATCCTTGCCATCAACCCGGCCTGTGTGGTGACGAGCATCGACGAGTTCGTCACCGAAGATAATGTGACGACTCTGATCCCCGCCTGTGATGCGCTGATCGACGCCATCGACAACGTCCGCGCCAAGGCGGCGCTGATTGCCCATTGCAAGCGTGCGGGCATTCGCATCCTCACTACCGGCGGCGCGGGCGGGCGTACCGACCCGACGCAGATCCAGGTCGCCGACCTTTCCCGCACCACCCAGGATGCCCTCGCATCCAAGGTCCGCGCCCGGCTGCGCAAGGAATACGGCTATACCCGCGACCCGAAAAAGAAGTTCGGCGTCGAGTGCGTGTATTCGCCGGAGCAGATTCGCCGTGCTGCCAGCGCCGACTTTTGCGAGACGGATGCCGTGGTCGATGGCGTGATCGATGGCGCTGCCGGCCTGGCCTGCGCCGGCTACGGTTCCTCGGTGGCGGTGACGGCGGGTTTCGGATTTGCCGCCGCCGCACGGGTGCTGGCCGGTATACTTCCGGCCTGATGAACGCCCGCGTCGTATTGGTCACAGGTGCCGCCCGCCGGGTCGGTGCCGAAATTGCCCGCGCCCTCCACGAGGCGGGTGCCGCCGTGGCCATTCACTATCGCAGCTCGGCCGCCGAGGCCGAGTCACTGGCGAGCAGCCTGAACGCCCATCGCCCTGATTCCGCCGCCGCCTTCGCCGCCGACCTGCTCGACACCGCCGCCCTGCCGGCCTTGATCGCCGCCGTGGTGGCGCGCTTCGGGCGGCTGGATGGCCTGGTGAATAACGCCTCGTCCTTCTACCCGACAAGAGTCGGCGCTGTCGACACGGCGGCCTGGGACGACCTGATGGGCTCCAATCTCAAGGCGCCGCTGTTCCTTGCCCAGGCGGCGGCGCCCTATCTGACGGCGGCCCATGGCTGCATCGTCAATATCACCGACGTGCACGCCGAACGCCCGCTGAAAGGTTTTCCCATCTACAGCGCGGCCAAGGGCGGCCTACTGACGCTGACGCGTTCGCTGGCCATCGAGCTGGCGCCCGCCGTGCGCGTGAATGCCGTCGCCCCCGGCGCCATCGAGTGGCCCAACGACGAGGCCAGCTTCCCGCCCGCCGAGCGCGCCGCCATCATCGAGCACACCCTGCTGGGGCGCATCGGCTCGCCGGCGGATATCGCCCGCACCGTCAAATTCCTCGTCTTCGACGCCCCCTACATCACCGGCCAGGTCATCAACGTCGATGGCGGTCGCACGGCACATCTATGAATCAGCCCCTCACCGCCCGCCAGGCCGACAAGCCGCGCGTCGAAATGAACAAGCTGGCCAAGCGCCTGCGCCGCGAGACCGGCCAGGCCATCGCCGACTTCAACATGATCGAGGCTGGCGACAAGATCATGGTCTGCCTTTCCGGCGGCAAGGATTCCTTTGCCCTGCTCGACATCCTGCTCTACCTGCGCGAACACGCCCCCATCGACTTCGACATCGTCGCGGTGAATCTCGACCAGAAGCAGCCGGGCTTTCCCGCCGAGGTGCTGCCCAATTACCTGACCCAGATCGGCGTGCCCTTCCACATCGAGAACGAGGACACTTATTCCATCGTCAAGCGCGTGATCCCCGAGGGCAAGACTACCTGTTCGCTGTGTTCGCGCCTGCGGCGCGGCGTGCTCTACCGGGTCGCCGGCGAACTGGGCGCGACCAAGATCGCGCTCGGCCATCATCGTGACGACATCCTGCAAACGCTGTTCCTCAACATGTTCTTCGGCGGCAAGCTCAAATCCATGCCGCCCAAGCTGATGTCCGACGACGGCAGGAACATCGTCATCCGCCCGCTTGCCTACTGCCGTGAGAAGGATCTCGAAGCATGGGCCGAGGCCCGCGCCTTCCCCATCATCCCCTGCAATCTCTGCGGCTCGCAGCCCAACCTGCAACGCCAGCAGGTCAAACAGATGCTCAACGAATGGGACAAGCGCTTCCCCGGCCGCATCGAGACCATGTTCCGCAGCCTGTCCAATGTCGTGCCCTCGCACCTGCTCGATCCCAGGCTGTTCAACTTCCGTGATCTCAAGGCCACGGGTACGCCGGACCCGGACGGCGATCTCGCCTTCGATCCCGTGGAGCTGCCGCAGGCCGTGCAATTCATGCCCCGGGAAGACGACTGATGCAGGCGCGCACCCTTCCCGCCCGTCACGGCATGCTCTGGCTGGCCGCCGGCTTCGCCCTGTTCCGCCGCAATCCGCCGCTTGCCACCGCCATTACCTTCGGCTACCTGCTGACGGTGATCGTGGTGAATCTGGTGCCGGCCATCGGTCCCTTCCTGTTGCCGCTGATCCTGCCGGCACTGACCGTCATGCTCGGCAACGGTTTTCGCGCCATCGAGCGCGGCCAGATCTTCGCCTCGGAGGTCTTGACCGAGGGCCTCCAGGAGCAGCGCATCGCCCTGGCCCGCCTGGGTGGCCTGCATCTGGCCGGGTCCGCACTGCTGGTGCTGATCAGCCTGGCCCTTGGCGAGCGCGTCCCCCTCGACGGCGGGCTGAACGCTGAAACCGCGCTGGAGCTGGCCTCCGATATGGCCCTGATGTTGCTGTTCGCCTCGCCGCTACTGATGGCCTTTTGGTTCGCGCCCCTGCTTACCGCCTGGGATCAAGTGCCGGCTGGCAAATCCGTGTTCTTCAGCTTCGTCGCCAGCGTGCGCAACTGGCGTGCCTTTGCCGCCTACGGCCTGGCCGTGCTGGTGGCCGGCGTCGCCGTGCCGGGGCTGATCCTGGTCATTGCCGGGCTTATTTCCCAGCCTCTGCTCAGCGTACTGTCCATCGCCTTGCGCATGATGCTGATCTTCATCCTTGCCCCATCCCTGGTGGCCAGCGTCTACATTTCCTATCGCGACGTCTTCCATCCTCCCGCCGCGCCGGAGTCGATCGATGTCATCGTCGATGACTAAGTCGCCTCTCGGCATCTTCGGCGGCACCTTCGACCCGCTGCACATCGGCCATCTGCGCCTCGCCATCGAAGCCGGCGAAAACCTCGGGCTCACCGCCGTGCGCTTCATCCCCGCCGGCCAACCACCGCTGCGCGATACACCGCGCACCCCGGCCGCCCATCGTCTGGCCATGGTGCGACTGGCGGTGGCCGACACACCCGGCTTCACGGTAGATGCCAGCGAGGCCGAAAGCCCGGCCATGAGCTACACCGTGGATACCCTGGAGCGCCTGCGCCGCGAGCTGGGTCCGGCGCAGCCCCTGGTCCTGCTGCTTGGCGCCGATGCCTTCGCCCGTCTTGAAAGCTGGCAGCGCTGGCGCGAGCTATTCGAGCTGGCCCACATCGCTGTCGCCACGCGCCCCGGCCATGCGCTCAAAGTCGGCGCTGGTGATACGGCGACTGCGGCGAATTCAGCGCTCAACGCCGAATTCCAGACCCGCCACGGCCTTGCCTCCGATCTTGCCACTGCGCCGGCCGGCCGCATCGTCCCCTTCGCCATCACCGGCCTCGAGATTTCCGCCACCGCCTTGCGCCAGCGCCTGGCTGCTGGACTCGACGCCCGCCATCTGGCCCCCGCCGCCGTTCTCGACTATATTCATCAACACCACCTTTACCGCTGAACCCATGCAGACTGCCAAGCTCCAAAAAATTGCCGTTGCCGCCCTCGAAGACATCAAAGCCAAGGACATCGAGGTTCTCAACACCAGCAAGCTCACCGCGATGTTCGATCGCGTGATCATCGCCACCGGCGACTCCAATCGCCAGGTGCGGTCCCTCGCCAAGAGCGTCCACGACAAGGTCAAGGAAGCCGGCGGCGACGTCATCGGCATCGAAGGCGAAGAGTCCGGCGAATGGGTGCTGGTGGACCTCGGCGACATCGTCGTGCACATCATGCAGCCCGCCGTGCGCGAGTATTACAACCTCGAAGAACTCTGGAAGACCGTGCCCAAGCGGCCGAAGAAGAAGGTCGACGAGAAGGCCGACGAGTGAAATTGATCATCGCCGCCGTGTCGGCCCGGCCGCCCGAATGGGTGACCGCCGGCTACACGGACTACGCGAAACGCATGCCCCGCGAGTTGCCGATGGAGCTGCTGGAGATCAAACCCGAAGCACGCAACACCGGCAAGACGCCGGAGGCCATGATGGCCCTCGAAGCCACCCGCATCGACAGCGCCCTGCCCGCCGGCTGCCGCCGCATCGCCCTCGACGAACACGGCGAAGCCCTGACTACCCGGCAGCTCGCCGACCGTCTGGCAAAATGGATGAACGGTGGCGATGATGTCGCCTTCATCGTCGGCGGCCCCGATGGCCTCGACCCCCGCATCAAGGAAACTGCCCACGAAAAACTGCGCCTTTCCAGCCTCACGCTGCCGCACGCCATGGTGCGCGTGCTGCTCGCCGAAGCGCTCTACCGCGCCAACAGCGTGCTGAAGGGCCACCCCTATCATCGTGAATGATCGCCGCGAATAATGATTGATCCCCGCATCTACCTCGCCTCCCGCAGCCCGCGCCGGCGCGAGCTGCTGGCCCAGGTCGGCATCCGTTTCGATCTGCTGCTGTTCCGCGCCTCGCCGCGCGAGGATGCGGAAGTGGACGAAACCTGGCTGGCCGGCGAAACGCCGGACGACTATGTGGTCCGCGTCGCCCGCGCCAAGGCCGTCTTCGGCACCGGCCTGCTGGCCCGCCGCCATTTGCCCGCACGCCCGGTGCTGGCCGCCGACACCACCCTCGACCTCGACGGCGAAGTGATCGGCAAGCCGAAGGACGAAGCCGATGCCGCCGCCATCCTCGCCCGCCTCGCCGGCCGCAGCCATCGCGTGCTGACGGCCATCGCCATGGCCGACGGTAATCGCCTCGAACATCGCCTGTCCGCCAGCGACGTGCGTTTCCGCAGCCTCTCCGACGATGAAATCCGCCGTTACGTGCGCAGCGGCGAACCCATGGACAAGGCCGGCGCCTATGGCATCCAGGGCCGCGCCGCCCTGTTCATCGACGAGATTCGCGGCTCCCATTCCGGCATCGTCGGCCTCCCCCTGTGCGATACCGCGCTGCTGCTGCGCGACTTCGGCTACCCCGTCTGAGCGCCCCATGACCGAACAGTTCCTCCTCAACTTCACGCCCCAGGAAACCCGCGTCGCGTTGCTCCAGCAAGGCGTCGTGCAGGAGCTGCATATCGAGCGCACCAACGGGCGCGGCATTGTCGGCAACGTCTATCTGGGCAAGATCGTGCGCGTGCTGCCCGGCATGCAGTCCGCCTTCGTCGAAATCGGCCTCGAACGCACCGCCTTCCTCCACGTCGCCGACATCTGGGAAGAGCGCCAGGCCAACGGTAGCGAACCGCGCCCCATCGAGCGCATCCTCGCCGAAGGCCAGTCCATCACCGTGCAGGTGCAGAAGGACCCCATCGGCACCAAGGGCGCACGCCTCACCACGCAAATCTCCATTGCCGGCCGCCTGCTGGTGCACCTGCCACAGGACAGCCATATCGGCATCTCGCAGCGCATCGGCGACGAAGGCGAGCGTGAATCCCTGCGCAAGCGCATCCAGGCCCTGCTGCCCGCCGACGACCCCGGCGGCTACATCCTGCGCACCGTCGCCGCCGACGCCAGTGACGACGAACTCGCCGCCGACATCGCCTACCTGCGCCGCATCTGGCGCGAGATCAAAAGCCGCAGCGTCGGCGCCCTGCCGCCCACCCTGCTGCACCACGACCTCACCCTCGGCCAGCGCGTGCTGCGCGATCTGGTGACCAAGGAAACCACCGGTGTCATTATCGACTCGCGGGAGAACTTCCAGAAACTGCAAAGCTTCGCCGCCGAATACGTGCCTCAGGTCGCCAGCCGGCTCATGCACTACACCGGCGAGCGGCCCCTGTTCGACCTGCACGGCGTCGAAGACGAAATCCAGAAGGCTCTGGCCCGTCGCGTGGACCTCAAGTCCGGCGGCTACCTGATCATGGATCAGACCGAAGCCATGACCACCATCGACGTCAACACCGGCGGCTACGTCGGTTCACGCAACTTCGACGACACCATCTTCAAGACCAACCTCGAAGCCGCGCAGACCATCGCCCGCCAACTGCGCCTGCGCAATCTTGGCGGCATCATCATCGTCGACTTCATTGACATGGAGTCCGAGGAACATCAAACCGCTGTCCTCGCCGAATTCAACAAGGCCCTGGCCCGCGACCACACCCGCATCACCGTCTCCGGCTTCACCCAGCTCGGACTCGTCGAGATGACCCGCAAGCGCACCCGCGAGTCCCTCGCCCATGTGCTTTGCGAGCCCTGCCCCACCTGCGGCGGGCGCGGCGAAGTGAAGACCGCGCAAACCGTCTGCTACGAAGTACTGCGCGAGCTGCTGCGCGAAGCGCGGCAATTCACCTCCCGCGAAATGCGTGTGCTCGCCGGCCCGGCGGTAATCGACCTCTTCCTCGAAGAAGAATCGCAAGCCCTGGCCATGCTCTCCGACTTCATCGGCCGCCCGATTTCGCTACACGCCGAGAGCGGCTATACCCAGGAGCAGTTCGATATCGTGCTGATGTAAAATCAGCGCCAGCCAGCAACAGGGCGGGTGTCGTATAACGGCATTACCTCAGCTTCCCAAGCTGATGAAGAGGGTTCGACTCCCTTCACCCGCTCCACTTTTCATGCTCGTCCGGCGTGGTTGTTCCTGTAGGCATACTGCGAAGACAATGACCCCGATTCTCCGGACACTGCTTGCGTTCTGCATGGTTCTCGTAACCAGCGGATTTGTATTTGCACAAGCCGAGCGCAATATCTCCACCTCCGCATTGAGCGATAAGCGCATCGCGCTCGTCATCGGGAATGCGGCTTACCCCGGCATGGGTGCGCTGAAAAATCCCGTCAATGATGCAAAGGACATTGCAGCCAAGCTCCGGCGCATGGGCTTTGAAGTGATCGTCCGTACCGACTCGCGGCAGAAGGAAATGCTGCGATCCCTTACCGAATTTGGCGACAGGATACGGCCGGGCAGCGAGGTGCTGTTTTTCTACGCAGGCCACGGCATGCAGGTTCGGGGGAAGAACTACCTGATTCCCATCGATGCCGAAATCCGCACCGAATCTGCGGTCAGTAGCGAGGCCATCGATGTGGACCAGCTACTCGACAAGCTCGCGCCGGCACGTCTATCGATGGTCATTCTCGACGCCTGTCGCAACAATCCCTTCGAGCGGCGATTTCGTGGCGGCGGACAGGGTCTGGCATCCATCAACGCGCCGACCGGCACGCTGATCGCCTACTCGACCGCGCCCGGCAAGGTGGCGGCGGATGGCGAAGGACGCAATGGCCTCTATACGCAGGAACTGCTGGCCGCCATGAGCATTCCCGGCATCAAGGTCGAGGATGTGTTCAAGCGGGTACGTGCAAACGTGGTTCGCATCAGCGGCGAAACCCAGGTTCCCTGGGAGTCTTCGTCCATGACGGGCGATTTCTATTTCAGCCCAGCTGCCAATCAAGGCGCCACGGCATCCAGCGTCGCACCGGCGACCAATTCTCCGGAACTTGCATTCTGGAACAGTGCCGAGCGCAGCGATACCGTCGGCGACTACGAGGCGTACTTGAAGCGCTTTCCGGACGGCATCTTCTCCGACCTGGCCAAGAGCCGCGTCGTCCTGCTCAAGCGACCGGCCGCAGCCCCCCCGAGTGACCGTGAACTGATCGTGTCGCCGAAACTGCACGTCGGAGACCGCTGGACCTACAACGATTTCACACAGACCGTCGAGCAGGCCGGCGAACAGGGCTTCGTGCTCAAGCAGGCCCATAGCAGTACGACGACCCTGATGCGAACCAACGCAGATGGACATTTGCTGAGCACGGAGTCTTTGATGACCAGCGGTGGCGGCCCCAAGGTTTCCTATGCCCCCGCCCTGCCGATCCTGAAATACCCCCTGAAAGTGGGTGCGGCATGGCGGGAACCCTACCAGACCAAGACGGAATTCATTTTCACCATCAACGATTCCTGGGAATACGAAGGCAAAGTCACCGGCTGGGAATCGGTGAGGGTTCCGGCAGGCACCTTCGAGGCACTCCGCATTGACTGGTCGATACGGCAGACGAGTGGCAGCGGTGGCCACAGCGGCACCTACTGGTATGCCCCCGAGGTGAAGGGATGGGCCAGAACGCTGACGCATGCGAGGGGAAAAACGATCACCTCGGAGCTGCAATCCTTCGTGCTTCAACCCGACTAGGAAGATCATTCGCCGATTCAGGGCGGGCGCCAGAGCTTCTTTCCCCTGTAGCAAAATCAGCGTTGCACACTTGGCATAGCGCTCAATTACGGATAGCCTTCGATTTGCGCATCGGCGCACACTTCTTCTTTTTTCAGGATGATCCATGGCTACCAAGAAACCTGCTGCAAAAGCTCCCGCCAAAAAGACTGCTGCGAAGCCGGCCGCCAAGGCACCGGCCAAGAAGCCCGCTGCCAAAGCTGCTCCTGCACCGCTCAAGCCGATTTCGACCGCTTTCACCAAGTCGAGCCTGCTGGCTCATCTGGCTGATGCCGCCGAAGTCGAGTTGAAGCACGTGAAGAAGGTCGTTGCGGCGCTGGAAGATGCGGTTCTCGCATCTCTGCACAAAAAGGGCCTGGGCGAGTTCACCCTGCCCGGCCTGCTCAAGATCGTGACGGTGAAGATCCCGGCGAAGCCGAAGCGCAAGGGCATCAATCCCTTCACCAAGCAGGAACAGGTTTTCGCGGCCAAACCGGCGACGACCCGCGTAAAGGTGCGTCCGCTGAAGAAGATCAAGGACGCAGCACTGTAATTGATGGTCCGGGGGCCGGGTTTTCCTGGCCCTCGTTGCGGAGCGACGGTCCGGTTGCGTCAGTGGCGCCGTGCAGCCATCCGCTACGGCGAGGATCCGCAGCGACGAGGAGAGCGTATTGTGCTCGACCGTCTTGCTGCGCAGGGGTTTCATCAGAGCGTCTATTGATCAACCGCCCTGTAGCGCTTTACTTCATCAGCGCCGATTTTTGTACTGACGATCCGGTCGATGCATGCATTGCCGGCATTTCAACGGACGCGGCGAGCCAACTCCCGAAGCGATGGGCCGGATGCGTATCCGCCAGCGAATCGCGCCAGGCGACATGGAGCGACTTGCACGGGGGCTTGCCTTCCAGCGGTATGGCTACCAGCGTTCCGGCGCGCACTTCTTCCTCGACGGTGCCGGCGAGCACCAGCGATACGCCCATGTCGGCCTTGACCCATTGCTTGACGGCAGCGGTGGAGCCGAGGCGCTTGCCGAGGGGCAAGGCCGCCAGCTCTACGCCGAGGTAATCGGCCAGCAGGCGGCCGGTGCCGGTACCCGGTTCGCCACCCAGCAGGGGCGCTTCCAGCAATTGCGCCCGGCTCACCTGCGTGAGCGATGCCCAGGGATGATCAGGGGCGGCAATCGCGACCAGGGTTTCGTGACGCCAGACGCGGGCGATGTAGCCAGGGCGCTGGTCCCACCATTCCATGATGGCGACGTCGATGTCGCCCCTTGCAAGTTGCTCGGCTATGTCGATATTGCCGCCTATTCGCACTTCAGCGTCCTGCCCTTCCGCCGCCGCCGCGTAGGCCTTGAGGTAGGGATGCAGCAGGTAGATGCCGATATTGCTGCTGGCGCCGATGGCCAGGGGACGCCGGCGGAAGGCGTTCAGCGCGTTGCTCGCCAGGCCTTGCAGTTTGCGGGCGTGATCCTGGAATTCCCGCCCCTCCACTGTCAGGCGGCAGCCCTGCGGATCACGGTCGATGAGGCGGACGCCCAGGAGGCCTTCCAGCTTTTGCAGTTGCTGGGAGATGGCGCCCTGGGAAATGCCGAGTTCCCTTGCTGCCGAGCGAAAGCTGCCCAGCCTCGCGATGGCGAGGAAGCTCGCCACCTGATCGAGGTTCAGCGTGCTCAGGCTGCGGCCTTCGTCAGGGGCCGATTGACCGCGCCTTGCGGTTCCTGATCGGCCAGCACTTGCAGGATGTTGGTGGCGGCTTCCATTTCGATGGCGAGGCGCACCGAGGCCACGGCGGAGCCGATATGCGGTGTGAACAGCGTGCGTTCCTTGTCCGCGAGGAGACGCGGAGATATCTGTGTCGGGCGATCCGGCCGCGCCCACTCCTCCAGCTCGAAGACGTCCGCCGCGTAACCGGCGAGCTTGCCGGCGGCCAGGGCGTCGGCCACGGCCTCCTCATCCACCACGGAGCCGCGACAGGCATTGACGAGGAAGGCGCCGTGCTTCATGGCGGCAATGGCGTTGGCATTGATCAGATGCAAGGTGTCGTCGCGATAGGGAACCATCGGCACCACGTAGTCGCTGTCCGCCAGCAATTGTTCCACCGTGACGCGACGCAGGCCGAGGCGAGCCTCGATGTCGGCGGGCAGGGGACGGGGATCGGCGTAGAGCAGTTTCAGTTCGTAGCCTTGCAGGCGCGCGGCGATGGCCTGGCCGACGGCGCCCATGCCAATGATGCCGAGGGTCTTGCCGGTAAGGCCGGCGCCGTAGAGCACCGGCCGCCAGCCGTCGAAGGAACCGCCGCGGACCAAGCGGTCGCCTTCGAGCATTTTCCGCGTCAGCCCGATCAGCAGGCCGATGGTCAGCTCGGCGGTGGGAATGGTCAGCAGGTCGGGTACGTTGGTGATCCAGATGCCACGCCGGGTGCAGGCGGCCACGTCGTAGTTGTCATAGCCCTTGAGGGCGCAGCCGACGACGCGCAGGCGGGGGCAGGCGGCGAGGAATTCATCGTCGACGCTGTCGGTCATGAAGGTCATGATGGCGTCGGCATCCTTGGCGCGGCGTAGGATTTCTTCGCGGCTGAGGCGCTCCCGCGTGGTGTTGGGGACGACGTCGCCATGCTCGGCCAGGCGGGTGATGGTCTCGGGGTGCGCCCAGCTGGTGAGGACGATTTTGGGTTTCATGTTGTCTCCATTCATTTGAAACGTTTTCTGAGGGTGCTGCTGAGGGCGTCTACCAGCGTGACCATGAGCAGGATCACCAGCAGGATGGCCGAGACTTCCTGGTACTGCATGATGCGCAGGGAGCCCATGAGTTCGAAGCCGATGCCGCCGGCGCCGACCATGCCCATGACAGTGGAGGCGCGGAAGTTGTATTCCCAGCGATAGATCGAGATGTCCGCCATTTGCGGCAGCACTTGCGGGACGACGCCATGCAGGAGCACCTGCAAGGGCGTGGCGCCGGCCGCGCGCGCGGCCTCGATGGGGGCTTCGTCGGCATGTTCGATGGCTTCGGCGAAGAACTTGCCGACCATGCCGACGGAGTGCAGGCCAAGAGCGAGCACACCTGGCAACGCACCGAAGCCGACCGCGGCGACGAAGATGATGCCGAGGATCAGTTCCGGGATCGCGCGCAAGCCGTTGAGCAGGCTGCGGGCGGCTTGGTACACCGCCGGATGCGGCGTGGTGTTGCGGGCAGCGAGGAAGGCCAGCGGCAGGGACAGCACCACGGCCAGCGCGGTGCCGGCCACGCTCATGGCCAGGGTGTCGCCCAGGGGCTTGAGCCAGCTGCGGGCATTCTGGAAATCCGGCGGGAACATTTCGCCGAGCAGACGCAGGATGCTCGGCCCGCCATCGGCCAGGCGCTCGCCGTCGAACAGTCCGACGTAGTAGGTACAAACGGCAATGACCAGAAGGATCGCCGCCAGTCGCAGCGCACCGGTGTTCCAGGCGCGCTGCTGCTGGTCGATGATGCGGTCGTGATCGAGGGTGTGGGCCGACATGCTCACTGGAACTTGGCGATATCGATCTTGAGCAGCGGGCCGAGATTACGGACCACGTCGTAATGCTTGTCGGTGATCACGTCGAAGCCTTCGGCCTTGAAGGGCTTGAGCACGGCCGGGTCCTTGAGGCTGAGGAAGGCGGAGCGGATCTTTTCCTTCAGCTCCGGCTTCAGATTGGAGCGCATCGTCCAGGGGTATTGGGGGAAGGGCTTGGAGTACTCCAGCACGGCCACCTTGGCCGGATCGATGATCTTGCGCTCCACCAGGGACTCGAAGATCGGACGGCTCAGACCACCGGCCTGGGCATGGCCGTTCTGCACCGCCATGGCCACGGCATCATGGGAGCCGACGAAATGTTCCTGGTAGTCCTTGCCTGCATCCAGCGATTTTTCGGCGAGGACCGATTTCGGGATCAGGTGGCTGGACGTGGAGGCTTTGTCGCCGAAGGCCATGTTCTTGCCCTTGATGTCCTCGATGCGCTTGATGCCGGCGCCGGTGTTGGCGATGACCACCGACTGGTAGGTCGTGCTGCCCTTGGCCTTGAGGGCGACGAAGGGCTCGATCTCGCTCTTCTGGCGCGCCAGCACGTAGGAGAGCGGGCCGAAGTAGGCCAGGTCGATGCGGCCATTGCGCATGGCTTCGATCATCGAGGAGTAATCGGTGGTGACGATGAGTTCGATTTTCTTGCCGAGAGAACTTTCCAGATAGTCCTTCAGCGGCTGGTTGTTCTTGATGATGGTGCCGGCGTTCTCGTCCGGCAGCAGCGCCACTTTCAGGGTTTTCGGATCGGGATCGGGGGCGGCGTGGGCAGCAAAGCTGATGGCGAGCGCGCCGAGCAGGGCAAGCAGTTTTTTCATGGGTCAGTCCTCGATGATGGCCAGGTCGAGTGGCGAATGGTTGATGGGGAAAGTTGAATGAGTGACGGCTGATTTGGGCGGCGGGTTGGTCTGGTCGTAGATCATGTCGAGCACGCCATCGGTCAGGGCTTCGGGGGAACCATCGAAGACCACGTGGCCGCGAGCCAGGGCGATGACGCGGTCGGCGTATTCCTTGGCGAACTCCACCTGATGCAGGCTGACGACGGTGGTGATGCCATCCTCGCGGCAGATCTGCTTGAGCTGGGAAAGCACCCGGCGCGAACTCGCCGGATCGAGGCTGGCCACCGGCTCGTCGGCCAGCATCAGGCGCGGTTGCTGCGCCAGGGCGCGGGCGATGCCGACCCGTTGCTGCTGGCCGCCGCTGAGCCGATCCACCCGATCCAGCGCCTTGTGCAACAGGCCGACCCGGTTCAGGCAATCGAGGGCGATGTGCCGCTCGGCGCGGGGTAGCGGGAAAAGGCTGCGCCAGGTCGCGTGGTAACCGATACGGCCCAGCAGCACGTTGGCCAGCGCGGTATGGCGACCGATGAGTTGGTGCTGCTGGAAGATCATGCCGGTCTGGCGGCGATGGGCCTGCAAGCTGGCATTGCCATCAATGGCGCCGAGGCCGTCCACAAGAACCCGACCAGTGGTCGGCCGATTCAGGAGATTCAGGCAGCGCAGCAGTGTGGACTTGCCGGCGCCGGATGCGCCCAGCAGTACCGTGAATTCGCCACGTCCGAAACGCAGGGAAGTCGGCTGCAGCGCAACGAGGTCGTCGCGATAGCGGACAGATACGTCATTCAACTGAATCATCGGTAAGCCCTCCTGCGCCGCTGGAGTGATTCGTTTTTCGAATCAATCTCCGGAAGCGATAAAGCAATTCGAATCGGAGAGGGGACGATAGCGACCGAGTTTGACGGTCAGGTTTCAGTCAGTTGAACTGTTGATGACATAAGGTAGCTTGCGTTTTCAGTCGGCCGGCGCCGTCTCACCAGCGCCGACTTTTCGGACAGAGCGGTCAACGAGAGGCCTCAGCCTGGAGGCCAGCTACGGCCGAATTACTGACGTTGCGTTCAGATTGGAACAGGCCCTAGCGACGTCGTTGTTGCCTCCATGTCTCCTTCAATTTGATCAGAGCCAGTCGTATTTCGTCTGGAGTGTAGGCTGCGAAGCCTGCTAACCAACCAAATTGCTGGGGAGTTCCGATATACAGTCGAGATAGTCGCGGCAGGTCGATATCCTGATCCCGTGCCATGTTGATCCAGGCCTGTTCGCTTCGGCTATCTGCAACTTGACACGCAGCTTGGAGTCCGCCTTTGGGTACGGTGACGGTGGCTGTTCCCTCCAGGTGTTTGGCAAATTCAAAAACAAATGCATCGCGCCGCGCACGGTAAACGCTACGCATTTTCCTAACGTGCTTGGAAAAGTGACCATCCTCAATGAAACGGGACAAAGTCAGTTGATGAATCACCGAGCAGTGACCATCCATCAGGGTTCTTGCCGTTGCCATGGGCTGCACCAACTTGAGCGGTACGACCATGTAGCCGATTCTCAGACTAGGAAACATCGATTTGCTGAAGGTTCCCACATAAATTGTGCGTTCATGTGGGTCGAGGCCCTGCACCGAGGAAGTGGGATGACCGTCATAGTGGAATTCACTGTCGTAGTCGTCCTCAATAATCCAGGCTGAGTTTTCATAGGCCCAGGCCAGGAGAGCTTGGCGCCGCTCCAAGCTGAGAGTCGATCCAGTGGGGTATTGATGGGATGGCGTGATGTAGACCCCTCGAGCCGGGGCTAGTTGCGTCAGGATCTCGGTACGCAAACCATTGTCATCGACTGGCACCGGTACCAGTTTCAGCCCATTCGCTTCATAGGCCCTTCGGGCGCCGTGGTAGCAAGGATTTTCAATGGCGAAGGCATCGCCTTCATCAAATAGCATGGTTGCGGTCAGGGCCAGGGCCTGCTGTGAGCTGGTCAGCACGATGACTTGCGCTTCGCTGCAATGAACTCCCCGCTGCAAGGCAATGTGGTGCGCAATATTGCGCCGCAGCTGCGCTTCACCGGCCGGATCTCCTGCTTGCAGCGCACGGGAACCCGTTTCTCGTAGTACCTGACTGTAGATTTTTTTCCAGATATCCACGGGAAAGCTACGCAGGTCGGGCACGCCAGCGACAAAGGGGCGCACGACCGGCTGGTCGACAACACCACCACCGCTATGGATGGCCTCGCCACGATGGGACAACACCTGCACGGGAGTGACGGCAAGAGGTCCGGACCGTCGTCGTACCGCACTTGCCCCGGATAGCTGAGGGATGGCGGTGGCGGAGATGAAGGATCCACTGCCCATGCGGCGAAGCAAATAGCCTTCGGCCTCCAATTGGCTGTAGGCGATTTCCACCGACTCCCTCGCTACTTTCAGGCGCAAGGCCAACTGCCGACTAGAGGGAAGCTGATCGTCCGCCCTCAGCAAGCCCTTGGCGACCCAGTGTTTAACCGCCATGGCAATGCGCAGGGGTACGGAAAGGTGAGCGAGTTCTTCGGCATGTAGCTTGAACTCAAGCGAGCTGAGGTCAGGGCGATTTTTCAAGTGGTCTGCCTAGTTATTAAAAAGTGGGCTGTCTAGCATGACATTCTGCCCTTAATCTCGTTCCATCTTCAAACCTTTGATGGGGCCGGGAATGACGACCACTCGCATAAAAACTACGTGTCCAAGGGACTGCTACGACGCCTGTGGCATCGTGGTGTTGAAAAAAGAAGGGCGGATAAGCAAGGTGCTGGGTGATCCCGAGCACGAGCGTAGCCGCGGTGCTCTTTGCGCAAAATGCGCCCTGGCCTACAACGGCGTGTGGCAAGACCCTTCCGTACGGTTGCTTGAACCCCTGCGCCGAAGCGGTCCCAAGGGTAGCGGCCAGTTTGTGCCGGTGAGTTGGGATGAGGCTCTCGATGATATTGCCAACCATCTGCAGAGCGTCCTGGGCCAGGGGTCGGGCTCCTCCATTTTTCATACCCACTACACAGGCACCTGTTCTCTGATTGCCGGCAATATGCCGAACCGGTTTTTCAACCGACTTGGCGCAACGGAGGTGGACCCCGACACGGTTTGCAACAAGGCCGGTCATGAGGCTCTCAAGCTCATGTTTGGTAATTCCTTTGGCGGCTTCGATCCACGCACGGCAGACGAGACACAATGCTTGCTGATATGGGGGGCGAATCCTTCGGCGTCGGCTCCCCATATCCATAAGCACTGGCTGAGTGGGTTGAAGAAACATGCCTCATTGATCGTGGTGGATCCCATCGCCCATGACACGGCGCAACTGGCTGATATTCACCTGCAGCCGCAGCCAGGAACCGACGCAGTGCTGGCCTACGGCCTGCTCCACGTTTTGAAGGAACGGGGCATGCTGGACGAGGCCTTTATTGCTGCTTCGGTTCAAGGCTGGGAACAGATCCAGGACGAGATCCGCCGCTGTACTCCTGCCCATGTCGCGGCCATCACCGGTGTGGATGCGGCGCTATTGGAGCGGGCTGCAGGACTGTACGGTGCCGGCCGCTCTTTGCTGTGGATGGGCCAGGGCCTTCAACGTCAGCCTCAGGCCGGCAACATCATGCGCGCTGTGGCTTTATTGCCAACTGCAACTGGGAATATAGGCAAATCGGGTAGCGGTTTCTTTTTTATGAATGCGTTCCCGGACCGAGGCGTGGACATGGACATGCTTTGCGGTACCGCTCTGCGATCCGGTCCCATCAATACCGTTAGCCACATGGATTTGGTGGAAGCACTCGTGGAGCCGGAGCGGTGCCGTGTGCTGTTTACCTGGAACAACAATATTGCAGCGTCCAATCCGCGTCAGACTGATCTGCGCCAGGCTTTGGCCCGCGAAGAAATCTTCCATGTGGCCCTGGACCTATTCCACACCGATACAACTCGCTATGCCGACTATGTGCTGCCGGCCGCTTCCTTTCTTGAGTTCGATGACTTAGTCGTTTCCTATTTTGATTACACAGTCTCAGCTCAGGTCAAGGCTGCAGAACCTCTGGGGCAAAGCCTGCCGAATCAAGAAATCTTTCGTCGCCTTGCGCTGCGCCTGGGGTTGTCGGATGAGGCCCTTTATGAGAGTGATGCCGAGCTGATTGCAAGCCTGCTCGTCCAGATGGGAGTTGATGAGAGCTTTGCTAGCCTTTCCAGCAAGGGCACGATCCCCTGGCGCGAAACACCGGTTCTGCACTTCCAGGATGGGTGCTTTCCTACTCCAAGCGGAAAGGTTCAGGTGGCGGCGTCGGAGTGGGTGGCCGCTGGTCAGCCGGAATTTCCTCAAGCCAGTAGTGACATGCCTCCTGCCCCGGGGTTGTACCGCTTGCTGTCGCCTGCAGATGTCTGGCTCATGAACAGCAGTTACGGTAACGACGAGCGGATACGTACGCGCTTAGGTGCCCAGAAGGCCTGGATACATCCAGACGAAATGCTCCGAAACGGTTTTGCTGAAGGTCAGCGGATACAGCTGAGCAATGCGAGCGGTGCCCTGGTGTTGGATATCCACGGGTCGGATCGCGTACCGCGACAGGTTGTGCTGCTACCCAAGGGGCGCTGGCTGAGCCATGAAGCTGCCAACGCCAATGTGAACGTCCTCAATCCCGGTGAGAAGACGGACCTGGCAGAAAGTAGTGCTGTCCATGGCGTTCTGGTTCGACTGGACGCATTGTCATGAGCGGATCTGTCATGAACGTTCAAGCAACTAGTACCGATATCGCCATCATTGGAGCCGGCCCAGTCGGCCTGTTTGCCATTTTCCAATGCGGCATGCTGGGATTGTCTTGCCATGTCGTCGATGTCCAGTCCCATGTCGGTGGGCAGTGCATGGCTCTCTATCCAGAAAAGCCTATCTACGACATACCGGCATTCAGCAGCATTACGGCAGCAGAGTTGATCGAGCGATTGGCGGCTCAAGCCGCGGTGTTCGAGCCTGTTTACCATCTGGGTAACAGTGTTTCCAGTCTTCAGCAAACCCAAACCGGGCGTTGGTTGTTAGTCCTATCGTCAGGTGTCAGGATTGAGGCTGGTGCAGTGATCATTGCTTCCGGGGCTGGCCTGCTTTGCCCCAACAAGCCGGCGTTGCCCGGTCTTGATGAATATGAAGGTTGCAGCGTTCACTACAGCGTGAGGAACAAATCGGCTTTTGCCGGTCGCCATGTGGTGATTGCTGGGGGCGGAGACTCGGCAGCGGACTGGGCAGTGGAGTTGGAGTCCATCGCTGCCAGTGTTACCTGCATTCATCGTCGCCCCGTGTGGCGCGCAGCGCCCCATACCCAGGCCCAGCTTGAGACACTGGCCCAACAGGGGCGCTTGCGATTGTTAGCTCCGGCCCAGATGGTGAGTCTTCATGGTCAAGGCGGTGTCCTGGAGGCAGTGGGGGTAATTGGTAATGGAAATGGCGTTAGCCAAATCAGGTGCGAACAGCTATTGCTGTTCTACGGCCTAGCCAACCGCTCAGGCCCCTTTGCCAGCTGGGGCCTGGTTTTGCAGGAGGGCCGCATCGCCATCAATGCCAAGTCTTGCGCTACCAATCTCCCCGGCATCTTTGCCGCCGGGGATGCGGCCTACTTTCCTGGCAAGTTGAATCTTATCCTTTCCGGATTTTCCGAAGCGGCTACTTCAGCCCGCAACGCCTTCAGGTACAGCCGTCCCACCGATGAGCTGTTTGTCGAACATTCCACCGCCAGAGCCCCTGGGAATCTAGCGCCTATCAACAAGGAGTAATGCCATGACCATGTTCAATATTGAAGGCGCTGACGGCCTCACCCATGAAATTGATGTCCCTTCAGGACGCTCTTTGCTGGATGCCTGCC
Organism: Rhodocyclaceae bacterium; assembly: GCA_030824275.1. Lineage (GTDB taxonomy): Bacteria > Pseudomonadota > Gammaproteobacteria > Burkholderiales > Rhodocyclaceae > JAVBXY01. Next base: position 29,643 of record JAVBXY010000014.1, read on the forward strand.
GTAAGGGCGGTCTGCCGATGGAGGGGCTGTGCGGCGGTGAGTTGGCGTGTTCCACGTGCCATGTCGTCGTGGCGCCCCAATGGATTGAGCGCCTGCCAAGGGCCAGCGCAGAGGAGGAGGATATGCTCGACTTGCTGCCCAATACCGTTGCAGGCTCCCGCCTAGCCTGTCAAATTCGGGCCAGCGATGCTACCGATGGGCTGTGTGTGCGACTTATGCCAATGGTGGAGGGCGCAGCATGACTCGAAAAAAGGCAATTGCCATTCGTCATGTCCCTTTCGAAGATTTGGATGCCTTGGAGGATGTATTCCCAGCGGCGGGCTTTGAACTGGTCTATATGGATGCAACCTCGCTATCCAATGATGTCGCTGAACTGAACAAGGCTGATCTGGTGATTTTTCTGGGGGGACCCATCGGGGTTTACCAGAGCGAACTTTTCCCTTTCCTTCAGATTGAGATCGATCTGGCCCGGTCCCGATTGATGCAGCAAAAACCGGTTCTTGGCATCTGTTTAGGGGCTCAGATCATAGCGGCTGCACTGGGAGCAGCGGTCTACCCAGGCGCGGCCGGAAAAGAAATTGGCTGGTCGTGCTTGCAACTGACTGAGGTCGGTGCGGCATCTGCGTTGAGGTTTCTGGATGGATCGTCCCAGCCTGTACTGCACTGGCATGGAGATACTTTTGATCTGCCGGTGGGAGCGCAACTATTGGCTTCCTCGGAGCAATACAAGAATCAGGTGTTTAGCGTTGGACAGCATTGCCTGGCATTCCAGTGTCACATCGAGGTCAGTGTTGCCGGTCTTGAGCGCTGGTATGTAGGACACGTCGGGGAATTACTCGGCATCGATCCTGGTTGCATTTCACGGTTGCGACTGGAAGGCCAGCGTTATGGGCCTGGGTTAGAGGGGGTTGGTCGGAACATCGCTCAGACTTGGCTGGAGGCCTTGCCATCAATTGAGTTTGCCTCATGAAGCATTTTCTGAAACCTATGCAATTCAAACGCAATCAAGGATATGCCTAATGCTTTCTCCTTCAATCAAGCCCACTGACCTGATACACCCGATCATCGCAGCGCTCATCTCCGTTATCGTCAATTACGGAGGCACTTTCATCCTGGTATTTCAGGGGGCGAAGGTGGCTGGCCTTAGTCCCGAGCAGACGGCTTCCTGGATTTGGTCGATCTCGATTGGCGTCGGATTGACTGGTGCTTGGCTGAGTTTTCGCTATCGCGAGCCGATCATCACTGCCTGGTCCACGCCAGGCGCGGCATTCCTCATTGCTGTACTGCCGAATACACCCTACGCGGAAATGATTGGTGCCTACATGCTGTCCGCCATTGGCTTCATTGTGCTGGGAGCATCCGGCTATTTCGAGCGGGTTGTGAAGATAATTCCGCCCGGAATCGCTGCAGGGCTGCTGGCCGGAATTTTGTTGCGCTTTGGTATTGGCGCTTTTGGCGGTGCGGGCATGGACCCATTTCTCGTCGGCGCGTTGATTCTCACCTATGCTTTACTGCGCCGATTCACTGCACGCTATGCGATAGTCGGCGTGCTGATCGCTGGCATCGCACTCCTGTTCGGGATGGGGCAGGTCAGCTTCGAAGCTGTGGCTCTGGAACTAGCCACACCCTTATTCACACCCCCTGCCTTCTCGATGAACGCGCTGCTTGGTGTCTCGCTTCCTCTGTTCGTCATCACGTTGACCGGACAGTACATGCCGGGCATGTTGGTACTGCGCAACGACGGATTTAAGACCAGTGCGAATCCAATCCTCACCGCGACAGGATTCGGCTCACTGTTAATGGCGCCCTTCGGTTCGCATGCCTTCAATGTCGCGGCAATCACGGCAGCAATCTGCACCGGTAAGGAATCCCACGAGGAAGCCGGGAAGCGGTATATCGCTGGTCTTGCCTGCGGCGTGTTCTACGTTCTCGTTGGTGTCTTTGGTACGACGCTGGCAGCCTTGTTCGTGGTGCTACCGCCGACCTTCATCACGACGCTGGCCGGCCTTGCCTTGCTTGGGGCGATTGGTGGCAGCCTTGCTACGGCATTGGTCGATTTGCGTGGACGAGAAACGGCGCTGATTACATTCCTCGCAACTGCAGCCAATATTACGCTGTTCGGACTGGGGGGAGCGTTCTGGGGACTGGCGGCAGGCTTGGTAGCGCACGGACTGATCCACGGCGACTTTCACATGTCTCGGTGGTTTCCGCGCTTGAGTTGATTCGGATCCGGGGATGGACGATCAGCACGGACTGGCAATCACATTAACCATGACTAAGCTAAGCAAGTTCTACACGAACTGACTCCTGCATTTTGTGAGCGATGTCGCAGGGATGGTTTGCCCAAATTCCCGACAGTCAGAATGGTCTAAAGAAATCCGTCGTACTACTCTCTCGACACACTACCACTTCCGAGATCGGAAACTACTCCTGAGCATTCAAGTATTCCAAAGACAGGTCTAGCGACGATGCTGCTTGTTAGTAGCGGCAGAACTGCGGCCTCATGCCGCCAGCAACAGGCGGCATCTCGGCCATATGTTGAGCTCCACATAAGGCCGAATTGCAGCCCCTTCAACGTCGACAATACCCTTTCAACTGACCCACCACCGCTCCCTCACTCCTCCACACCCAGCCTTTCATATTCAGAAATAACCTGCGCCCCAAGCAGCAGGATGATGGCGGCGATTTCCATGGCGAAGAGCGCCACGACGGCAGTGGTCAGCGAGCCGTAGACGACGCTGGCCTTGGACAGCGTGGTGAAGTACCAGAGCAGCAGATGGCGTGCGATCTCCCACAGCGCGGCGGCAGCGATGCCGCCAATCAGCGCATCGCGGGGCCGTGTGCGGCCAACGGGGATGACGAAATAGAGCGCGGCGAGGATCAGGATTTCGGCGCCCAGGCCGAGCAGGTAGAGAAGTACGCCGGAGAGGCCGCGTAGCGACCAGTCGCGCCCTTGCAAATGCACGCTTTCCTGGCCGATGGCTTGCAGAATGGTGGCCGCGACCGTCACCGCCAGCAGCGCGGCGGCGAGCAGGAGGACGAAGCCGTAGGGGAGCACGGCGGACACCAGGAAGTGGCGCTTCTCGGTTACATGGCGATGGGCGAAGATCACGGCCATGGCCTTTTCGAGGACCGAGAAGGCCAGCGAGCTGAAGAACAGCATGGTCGCCAGCAGCACGGCGCCGATGGCGATGCGGTTGTCGAGGAAATCGGAGACGTCCGCCAGCACGGCGCGGGACTGGCTCGGCACCAGCCATTCCAGGTAGCGGCCGAGGGCGCCGAGAATTTCGGCTTGCTCGACCAGACGGGAAAGACCAATCACGGCGAGGATCAGCAAGGGCACCAGCGAGAGCAGCGCGTAGTAGGCAACGGCACCGGCCAGCAGCACACCCTGGTTATTGCCGAAGCCCTTGAGGGTGCGCCCGGCGAAGGCCACCGGGGCCAGCGTGAGTATCTTGTCGAGATTCATCTTCGCGTTACGGGACGGTGTGGCCGTTCCCTACGAGTCCTTCGGAAGACGAATCATGCCGCAAGAATAGTGAAACCTCTGTCGCGATTCTGGCCGCTTTCAGTAGGCCGTCGCCGTGCCGCCAGCGCCGACTTTCCAGTGCTCTTCGAAAAGCACGTCTTCCAGCGGCAGGCGCGAGCCCCAGCCGCTGGTTTCGAGCAGCGGCGCGGCGGGAAAATCGGCCACCGGGCCGATGCAGAGGATGGCCACCGGACGGGCGCCGGCAGGCATGCCGAGTTGCGCGGCCAGGGCCGCCGGATCGAAGAAGGAGACCCAGCCGAGGCCGATGCCTTCGGCGCGGGCCAGCAGCCACATGTTCTGGATGGCGCAGGCGACGGAGGCAAGGTCCATCTCGGGCAGGGTGCGGCGGCCGAAGATGTGCGGCTCGCGCTCGGGCATCAGCGCCACCACCAGCACCTCGGCGGCTTCGCGGATGCCTTCGACCTTGAGCTGGAGGAACTCGGCGGCGCGGCTGGGCAGTTGGGCGGCGGTGGCCTGGCGTTCGGCGTCGACGATGCGATAGAGGGCTTCGCGGTTCTCCGGCGCGGCGACGCGGACGAAGCGCCAGGGCTGCATGTAGCCGACCGAGGGTGCGTGATGGGCGGCAGCGATCAGGCGCTCGATCAGGCCGGCGGGCAGTGCACCGGGAACGAAGTGACGCATGTCGCGGCGCTCGCGGATCACGCGCTCGATGGCGGCGATGTCGGCGTCGGGGTAGCGATGTTCGTTCATGGCAGTAGCAGACGCGCGGCCACTTCGGGATTCGACGGGAAGTAGTAGTGCATGTAGGAGGCGGTGAGCCGCCCCTGGCGATAGACGGCTTCGCTCTGGCGGCCATCCGGCTTTGTCGCATGCAGTAGCGGCGACAGCGGCGTTTCACTGCGCGAGTAGTGGAAGGTGTGGCCTTGCAGGCGGCCTTCGGGCAGGTCGACGGCGATCATGCCGAGACCGGCGAGCTTCTTCTGCATATGCGTGCTGCCGGGCAGCAGGCCGAAGCCGGCATGGTGTTCGCCATCGACGGTGTACAGCGACTCGAAACAGGCCATCATGCCGCCGCATTCGGCGAGCAGGGGCTTGCCGGCAGCGACATGGGCGTGCAACGCGCTGGCCATGGCGGTGTTGGCGGCGAACTGTGGGCCGTGCAGTTCCGGGTAGCCGCCGGGCAGCCAGACGGCATCGCAATCGGGCAGCGCAGTGTCGGCCAGCGGCGAAAAGAACACGGTGTTCGCGCCGAGCGCCGTCAGGCATTCGAGATTGGCCGGGTAGAGAAAACAGAAGGCGGCATCGCGGGCGACGGCGATGGTCTTGCCGGCGAGAAGTCGTTCAAAAGTCGGCGCTGGCGAGACGGCGCTATTGTCGAAATTGACGGCGGGTGGCAGCGCGGCGGCGGCCGTGGTGCTCAGCGCATTCGCCATGCGTTCGATGCGGGCGTCGAGGTCGGCGATCTCGGCGGCGGGTAGAAGGCCGAGATGACGTTCGGGCAACGCGGCATCCACATCGCGGGGCAGGGCGCCTTGCCAGGTGATGTCGTCGGGTAGCGTGTCGCGGCAAAGCTGGGCGTGGTACTCGCTGCCGACCCGGTTGGCGAGCACGGCGCTGATCGGCGCGCCATCGCGATAATTTTTCAAACCCCAGGCGACGGCGCCGAAGCTGCCGGCCATGGCGCTGGCATCGAGTACCAGCAGGATGGGCACGCCGAGGCGGCGGGCGAGTTCGGCGGCCGAGGGTTCGCCGTCGTTGAGGCCCATCACGCCTTCGATCAGGATCAGGTCGGACTCGGCGGAGGCGCGGGCCAGGCGCCAGCGCCCGTCGGCCTCGCCGCACATGCGGAAGTCGATGTTCTCGCAGCGCTGGCCCGAGGCCATGGCGTGGATCTGTGGATCGAGGAAATCCGGCCCGCACTTGAAGACGCGCACGCGGCGGCCCTGATTGCGATGCAGGCGGGCCAGCGCGGCGGTGACGGTGGTCTTGCCCTGACCCGAGGCCGGGGCGGCGATCAATAGCGCGGGGCAGCTCGGCACCTCAGAACTCCATGCCCGGCATGGCCTTCACGCCGGCCTTGAAGGCGTGCTTGACCATGGCCATTTCAGTCACCGTGTCCGCCGCGTCGATCAACCCTTCCGGGGCGGCGCGGCCGGTGACGATCACGTGCTGCATGGCCGGACGCGCGGCGAAGGCGACCAGCACATCGTCCAGCGGCAGCCATTGGTATTTGAAGGCGTAGGTCATTTCGTCGAGAACGACGAGACCGATGGCCGGGTCTGCCAGATAGCCCTTGGCGATTTCCCAGGCGGCGCGGGCAGCGGCGGCATCGCGGCCGGCGTCCTGCGTCTCCCAGGTGAAGCCTTCGCCCATGACATGCCAGCGGATGCCCGGATGCTTGCCGAGCACGGCCTCTTCGCCGGTGTCGGTGCGGCTCTTGACGAACTGCACCACGGCGACTTGCAGGCCATGGCCCAGGGCCCGGGCGGCGACGCCAAACGCCGCGGACGACTTGCCCTTGCCGTTGCCGGTATTCACCAGCAGCACGCCGCGCGCCGTATCGGCAGCGCCGACTTTTTGATCGATGACTTCTTTCTTGCGCTGCATGCGCCCAACGTGACGGGCGTGGCGCTCCTCGCGTGTGCTCTGTTCGTCGCTCATGATTTCAGTCCCGCCGTGAGTTCCCGGTAGCCCTGCGGCAGGGACGGTCCGGGGTGGAAGAAGTTTTCGCCCTTGAGGCTGACGATGCGCACCTTGACCGTGCCCAGCGCGGCGTTGCAGGCAAGGCTGGAGGCATGGCTGAGGGAGAACACGATGTCGGGCTTGAAGCGGGCGACCAGCGATGCGATGTCGGCGATCTCCTCGCCCTCGCGCAGGTGGCGGACGCGGGCCTTGTGGTCCAGCACGTTGAAGCCGGCCTTGACGAAGGCGTCGCCGATGTAGTGCTTGCGGCCGAAGGCGTAGGGCGAGCCGGAACAGGCGGACAGCACCAGCACCTTCTCGCCCTTGCCGCCCACCGCCTTTGCGGCGCTCTGCCACTCGCTGCGGAAGCGGCGCACCTGGGCATCGGCGTCCGCCACGCCACTGGCCCTGGCGAGGCTGCGCAAGACCTGCTCACTCTCGGCAATGGAACCGAAGCCGTCCAGGCGCAGGGTTTTCGTGCCCTTGGGCACCACCTTGGCGATGGTCTCCGGCGTGGTCCGGTCGGAAGTGACGAACAGTTGGGGGTTGAGGATGGCGATGACATCGGCGTCCGGATCGATGACGCCGCCGGTTTTGGGCAGATCCTGTTTGTCGTAACGCGAGACGCCGACGATGCACTTGCCCTGACCAAGCCATTCGAGGGCGGCGGTGAGGTAGGGCGACTGGCTGACGATGCGGGGACAGGCTGCCTGGGCGCTGCTGGTGACAAAACAGGCGAGAAAGAACAGGAAACGGATTTTCATGGGAAATCTCACAGGGGCAGGAAGCAGCGCTGGCCATCGACTTCGACCATGCGCAGGGGATGTTGGTAGAGCGCCGAGAGCCGCTCGGCGGTGAGCATCTCGGCGACGGCGCCGACTTCGACACGGCCATCGCCGTGCACCAGCAGCACGCGCTCGCAATAGCGGGCGGCGAGGCCGGGATCGTGCATGACCATGGTCAGCGCCATGCCGGTTTCCCGCACGCGGCGCGTGAGCAGTTCCAGCACGGCGATCTGGTGGTTGAGGTCGAGGTGGGAGAGCGGTTCGTCGAGCAGGGCCAGGCGCGGCTGCTGGGTCAGCAGGGTGGCGACGGCGAGGCGCTGACGCTCGCCGCCGGACAGCGTATGCACGTCGCGGGCGGCAAAGCCGTCGAGGCCGACGGCCGACAATGCCTCGCGGGCGATGTCAGCATCGGCGGCGCTTTCCCAGGCCCAGCGTTCGAGCCAGGGATGGCGACCGATCAGGGCCGTCTCCAGCACGCTGGCGGGGAAGGCATCCAGCTGCTGCTGGAGCAGCACGCCGCGCAGTTGCGCAACGCGACGCGGCGGTATCTGTACCAACGCCTCGCCACACAACTCGACCGCGCCGGCCGCCGGCTCGCGCAGGCCAGCCAGGGTGTGCAGCAGAGTGGTCTTGCCGGCGCCGTTGCGGCCGAGGATGGCGAGGCGTTCACCGGCGGCGATTTGCAGATCGAGGCCGTCCACCACGGTGCGGCCACCGACAGCGACAGACAAGCCACGCGCGCGGAGGACATTCAAATGAACGCTCATCGCACACCCTCCTTCGCTTGCCGCGACAGCAGGTAGAGGAAGACCGGCACACCGAGCAGGGCGGTGAGCACGCCCACCGGCAACTGCTGCGGCGCCACCACAGTGCGCGCCAGGGTGTCGGCGACCACCAGCAGCGAGCCGCCGGCGAGAGCAGCGGCGGGCAGCAGCACGCGCTGGTCATTGCCGATGGCGAGGCGTACCAGATGCGGCACGATGAGGCCGACGAAGCCGACGCTGCCGGTGGTGGTGACCGCCACCGCCGTGAGCAGCGAAGCCAGTACATACACAGCGCCGCGCAGGCCGCGCACGCTGACGCCGAGGGTGCGGGCGACGAGGTCGCCGCGCGCCAGCAGGTTGAGGTCACGCGACAGCGGCAGCGCCGCCGCCAGCCCCAGCGCCAGCACCGCCAGCGCCGGCCAGGGCGAGCCGGCGTGGGAGAGGTCGCCCATGAGCCAGAAAAGCATGCTGCGCAGCTTGTGCTCCGGCGCCACGGAAAGGATCAGCGCCACCGCCGCGCTACAACCGGCGGCGACGATGACACCGGTCAGCAGCAGGCGGGTCTGGGTCCAGCTGCCATCGCCACGCGCCAGGCCGAAGACGATCAGGATCGCACCGAAGGCCCCGGCGAAGGCGCCGCCATGCACGAAGAGCAGGGGCAATCCGAACAGCATGGCCGACAGCGCACCCACTGCCGCGCCGCCGGAAACGCCAAGCACATAGGGGTCAGCCAGCGGATTGCGCAGCAGCACCTGCATCAGCGCGCCGGCCAGGGCCAGCAGACCGCCGCAGGCAAAGGCGGCGAGCGCACGGGGCAGGCGCAGGCCGGTCACCACTTCGCCGGCCATGCCTTGGTCATTGCCCATCAGCGAGGCCCAGACCTCCCCCGGCGCCACCGCATAGGAGCCGATCAGCAGCGCACCGACGATGCTGGCAAGCGCCAGCAGCAGCAGGACGGCGACAACCAGCAGGGCGCGGCGGCGGGTGGGCATGGGCGGCTATTGTCGACCTTATTCCGGCGTGTAGCGCAGGCCGACGAAGACGGTGCGATCCGGCACGGCGTAGGCCCAGGCGTTTTCATAGACGCGGTCGAAGAGGTTGTTGATGCGGCCTTCGAAAGCCCAGTCCTTGGCGAGCTGATAGGCGGCGAACAGATTGGTCACCGAGTAACCGCCCATGGCCCGCGTCTGCGTGGTGGTGTCGTAGCGACGACCGATGGCAGTGATTTCGCCGCCGGCCTTCCACGGGCCCGGGGCATAGCTCAGCGCCAGCTTGAGCATCTCCGACGGGCGGCGTTGCAGGCGGTTGCCATTGGTCTCGTCCACCGGTCGCATCAGGTCGAGGGCGGCATCGGCGCGCCAGGGGGCAAGGCTGACGCCATAGGCGAGGCTGGTGCCGGTGATGCGTGCCTGACCGATATTGACGGCGACCGAACTCGGAATCATGTTCGTGATGCGATTGTCGAACAGGGTCAGCGCGGCCTGTTGGCCGCCGCGCTCCCAGTTCAGGCTGGCTTCCCGGTTGCGCGCTTCCTCGGGTTTCAGCGCAGCATTGCCGAAGCCGGGGAAATACAACTGGTTGAAACTGGGTGCCTTGAAGGCCGTGCCCATGGCCGCACGGACCTGCCATTCGGTGGCAAAACGGTAGCCGTAACCGAGGGAGCCGGTGCTGCGGCCGCCGAACTGGGAATTGTCGTCGTGACGCAGCGCGGCCTGCCAGCTATGGGCACCGACACTGCCCTGGTAGCCGGCGATCAGGGAGCGCACGGTGCGATTCTTGACGGCATAGTTGGTGGTGCTGGTGACGGCCTGGTCGAGATTCTCGACGGCCAGCAACAGGCTGCCCACGGGCAGGCGCACATCGTGCTGCCAAGTCCATTGGGTCTGGGTGGTGGCGAACTGGGTACGAGCCGGGGCGAAATTGGTGGCGTTGTCTTCGCTCAGCCCCCAGCGCAGGGTCGAGGTCCAGTCTTCGCTCAGGCGATTGCGCAGATGCACGCCATACACCCGGCTCTTGTCCCGGTTGTAGGCATCCACCAGCGCACCGCCGCCGTCGTAGGCATTGCGGCTGCTGGCCTCCAGCACGGTGGCGCCGACTTCGTGGCCAGCGGCAAGCTGGTAGGTGGCGCGACCGGAGTAAGCGGTGTTGCGATAGCCGTCGGCATCGGCATTGGGCACCGAGGATGCGGTGATCCGATAGCGCACCGGGTCGGCAGCGACGCTGACGCCGCCGGTGCTGTAACTCGATGCGGCGAAGCTGTAGGACCAGGGTCCGCTGGCGCCGGAGACACCGGCCTGGGCTTCGGCAGTCCTGTGGGAGCCGATGCCGGCGTAGGCGTTCAGCTTCGCCGGTCCGGTGCCGCGCCGGGTGAACACCTGGATCACGCCACCGATGGCGTCGGAACCGTAGAGGCTGGAGGCCGGCCCGCGCAGGATTTCGATGCGCTCGATCTGCGACAGCGGCAGGTTGTGCAGCGACGGGGTACCGCCAGTGGCCGAGCCGAAGGGCACGCCATCCACCAATAGCAATGTGTGGCCATTTCCCGTGCCGCGCAGGAAGATACTGGTGTTCTTGCCAACGCCACCGTTGTCGATGACATGCAGACCGGGCTGGCGCGACAGCAGTTGCGGCAGCGTGGTCGGACCGGCTTCCTCGATCTCTTCACGGTCGATGACGGTGACGTCGGCGATGATGTCGTTGAGGCGGGTGGTCTGACGGGTGGCGGTAACCACTACGGCAAAGGCCAGCGGGCCAGGGTCCTCGCCCGCATGAACGACGGATGTTGCCGACAGCACGGCAGGCATGACAAGTGAAGCAAGAATGGGGATGCGCATGGAATGCGCGCAGATGCGATGCATGGAAACTCCCTTCGCGGCCAGCGTCCCCGCAGGCCAGTACGGTGCGTAAAACGAAAGCGAGGGGAAAGGGAGTGGACGCGGACTAACGCGCACTGCTTCCCCGCAGCGCTTTCGACGTATGTCCGTGGCCGGTCTCCGGGCTCGGAAGTCTTAGCGCATCGCCTTCCCGGATTTCTCCAGTGGCTCCCAGCGGACTGGGTGATGTGCTCGCACTTCCTTACCGTTGCGGGGGCAGCCGAGGCATTGCGCGCCGGATTGCATGGCACGCGCACCTCGTTCCCGTTTCATCCCTATGCGATACATCCGAGGGACACCGCGAACAAGTGGCGGATTTTAGCCGAAAGCGCTGGTGCCCATGGCGGATTGCGGATGGCGGCCTTGGCTTGACCGGATTGGGCTTTTCGCTGAAACTGCGCGCCATGAGTGTTTCCCTCGATTCCCTTGAACGCAAGGTCGTGCAAATGCTGTCGGTATGCGACAGCCTGCGCGCCGAGAACGAGGCCCTGCGCCTGCGCGTCGCCAGCCTCGATGCCGAAAAGGCCACGCTGACCGCGAAGATCGACACCACCGCAGCGCGCCTCGAAACCCTGATGGCCGGACTACCTGAAGAATGAGCGATTCCAACAACGGCCTCGACATCAAGCTGCTGGGCAAGGATTACCGCGTCGCCTGCGCTCCTGAAGAGCGCGAAGGGCTATCGGCAGCGGTGGCTTTCCTCGACGCCAAACTGACGGACATCGGCGACAAGACCCGCAGCACCGGCGAGCGTCTGGCGGTGATGGTGGCACTCAATATTGCCCACGAATTCCTCAGCCTGAAAGACGCGTCGCCGGAGGCCATGGCCGCACTTGAAAGCGAATCGATTCAGCGTAGAATCGATTCCATCGAGGCCAAGCTCGACGCAGCACTGGGACACCACGAACAGTTGTTCTGACTCAGCGCTGCGGCAAGCCGGTCTCCCCGGTTTTCTCCTGCGGTGTTCGCCAAGGCCATACATTCCTTGAACCAATGCTAAATGGCATCGGCTACCGCCCAATGACGCTGCCGTTGTGATCGCCCCTCGCGGGCGGACCTGAAGCAGCAGGAACGTAGCCACTCTGGACCCAGGTTCAGTTAGGGATGCCGGCCAAACGGCACTCGCGGGAGAATCTGACACACGATGAACTATCTTCGGGCGCGGAAAGTTTCCGCGCCTTGTTTTTGATGCCATGAGTCCATGAGTAGCAGCGTCGATCACTTGCGGGAAGTCTTCATCGGTCGTCAGCCGATCCTCGACAAGGATCAAGGCCTGGTCGGCTACGAACTGCTGTTCCGCAACTCTGACGACAACCACGCCGGCATCGAAAATGGCATGGCTGCCACCGCCGATGTGGTCTGCAAGGCCTTCGCCGAACTGGGCCTGGCCAACGTCTTCGGCCAGGTGCGGGCCTTCATCAACGTCGGTGCCGAATTCCTCAAGACCGACCTGACCGAACTGCTGCCCAAGGACATCGTGGTCCTCGAGGTGGATGTCGCCGCCTTCGCCGATCCAGGCCTGCTGGCCCGCTGCCAGGAGTTGAAGGCCGAGGGTTACGACTTTTCAGTGTCCGGCGTCAGCGACGTCAATGACAGCCTGTGGCCTCTCGTCGATCTCGCTACCTGGCTCAAGATCAACATGGACACCCTGCCCCACGAGAAGCTGCAAACCGTGGCGCGGGCGCTGTCCACCACCCGCCGTACCCTGATCGCCGCCCACGTCGAATCGCAGACCCAGATGGAGCTGTGTGCCCTGCTCGGCTTCCACCTGTTCCAGGGCTACTACTTCGCCCGCCCGGTGATCATGGAAGGCAAGAAACTCGATGCCTCCACCCAGGGCCTGTTGCGCCTGATCAAGCTGGTGGCCGAGGAGGCCGATCTCGGTCGCATCGAGGCTGCCTTTCGCCCCGAACCGGCGCTGGTCATCAATCTGCTGCGTCTGACCAATTCGGTGGGCGCCGGCATGCGCACCCGCATCACCTCGGTGCGCCACGCCATCACCGTGATAGGCCAGCGCCAGTTACAGCGCTGGTTGCAACTGCTGCTGTTTTCGCGCGGCGCCAATGTGGATCTCGCCCACAACCCGCTGCTCCAGCTCGCCGCCCTGCGTGGCCGCTTCATGGAACTGCTGGCGGACCGACTGCTTCCGGGCGAACGGGAACTGCACGACCCGGCCTTCATCACCGGCCTGATGTCCGTCGTTCCCGCTGCGCTGGGCATGAGCATGGCCAATGTGCTGGACCAGATTTCCCTCGACGATGCGGTGCGCCAGGCCCTGTCGTCCGGTGAAGGCAAGCTTGGCCGCCTGCTGGCGCTGACCGAAACCTATGACGACAACAACGTCGGTGGCACCCAGGCCCTGCTCGGCGAATATGGCGAAAATGGCCATCCGGGCATGCTCGGCGAGATCCTTGCCGAAGCTCTGCTCTGGGTCCAGCAACTCGGCACGGAGACCGACTGAATGGCGCGCTACTGGCTGATGAAATCCGAACCTTCCGTCGTCGGCATCGACGACGTGCTGGCGATGCCGAACAAAACTGTGGACTGGTGGGGCGTGCGCAACTACCAGGCGCGCAATTTCATGCGCGACCAGATGAAGGTCGGCGATGGCGTCTTCTTCTACCACTCGTCCTGCCCCGAGCCTGGCATCGCCGGCATCGCCGAAGTGTCGGCGCTGGCCTATCCGGACCGCACCCAGTTCGATCCCGATAGCCCTTACTACGACCCCAAGTCGACGCCGGAAAGCCCGCGCTGGGTGAACGTCGATGTGCGCATCGTCAGGAAGACTAGGCTGGTCGGTCTCGACGAGTTGCGTGCCCATCCGCAACTGGCCAACATGCGCGCGCTTCAGCGCGGCAACCGTCTGTCGATCACGCCCATCGATCCGGCGGAATGGACGTTCATCGTCAAGGAGTTGATCGGCAAATGATCGCCTGGCTGCTTGCCTATCTGGCGCTCGGCGCCTTTGCCGGCTTCTTCGCCGGCCTGCTCGGCGTCGGCGGCGGCGCCGTGATGGTGCCGGTGCTGGCGGTGATGTTCGCCGCGCAGAACTTCCCCGATGCCCATCTGATGCACCTGGCACTCGGCACCTCGATGGCGACCATCATCTTCACCTCGGTCTCCAGCCTGCGCGCCCACCATCAGCACGGCGCGGTGCTCTGGCCCATCGTCAAGAGCGTCGCCCCCGGCATCATCCTCGGCACCCTGGCTGGCGCGCAGATCGCCGCCCATGTACCGACGCGGCCGCTGGCGATCTTCTTCGCCGTGTTCATGAGCTACGTGGCGATCCAGATGATCCTCAACGTCAAACCCAAGCCCTCGCGGGAACTGCCGGGCGCGACGGCCATGTTCGGCGTCGGCGCCGGCATCGGCGGCATCTCATCACTGGTGGCCATCGGTGGCGGCTCCCTGTCGGTGCCCTTCATGACCTGGTGCAACATCAAGATGCATCAGGCCATCGGCACCTCGTCGGCAATCGGTTTCCCCATCGCCGTGGCCGGTACCGTCGGCTACATGATCAGCGGCTACGGTGCCATGCAGCAAGGCGGACTGCCCGCCGGCAGCTTCGGCTTCATCTACCTGCCGGCACTGGCCGGCACGGTGATCGCCAGCGTCCTGGCCGCGCCGTTCGGCGCGAAGCTGGCCCATCGCCTGCCGGTGGCGGTGCTGAAGAAGATATTTGCCGGCGTCATCATCCTGCTCGTGGCCAAGATGCTGCACGGCCTGCTATGAAAAGTCGGCGCTGATAAAGCAACTACGCTACAGGGCGGTCGAGCAAAAGACGCTCTCCTCGCCGTAGCGGATGATGAGACGGCGATATCTGAATCAGTTCGGGATCAGCTGCGAGAAGTCGTCGATGGCCGGGTAGTCGCCGGTGTGTTTTTGCGGCTGCCGGGTGTCCGGCCGCTTCACTGCCACCAGATGAGCGATGCCGTAGCGACGGGCCGAATCCAGTACCGGCAGGCTGTCGTCCACCAGCACCGTGCGCGCCGGGTCGAAGGGTTCGATCTCGCGCAGGCGCTGCCAGAAGGCCTGCTGCTCCTTCGCCGCACCCAGCGCATGGGAACTGACGATGGCGTCGAAATGCGGATCGAGGCCGGTGCGCGCCATTTTCAGCGTCAGGCTTTTGTGGTGGGCGTTGGTGGCCAGCACGATGCGCTTGCCGGCAGCGCGCACGGCGGCGAGAAAATTCGTGACGTGGGGATGGACATCGATCAGGTGCGCCACCTCTTCCTTGAGGCGCATGATGTCCAACTCAAGTTCGGTGGCCCAGTAGTCCACCGAATACCAATCCAGCGTACCGGCGCGGGCATGAAAGCGCGCGGCGAGATCGTCGCGGATCGCGTCCACCGGCAGCCCCTGCGCCTCGGCAAAACGCCGGGGCAGATGGGTCTGCCAGAAGTGGTTGTCGAAATACAGGTCCAGCAGGGTGCCGTCCATGTCCAGCAGGACGGTATCGATGCGGGACCAGTCGATCATGGCCGCAGGTAGCTCCAGCCCTCGGCCTGCTTGCGCATGATCTCGATGGCGCCGGCAGGAACGTAGCCGATGCCGGCCAGCATGTCGTCCTTGCTCACCTTCTGCGCGGTCAGGGTGTTTTCGCAAGCCACGACCTTGACGCCGGCAGCCAGTGCATCCTGGATGCGATTGGCAACTACCGAGTCGCCCTTGAGCATGTCGATGCCGGGACCGAAGGCCACCAGTTCGATGTCCACCTTGTCGGCACCGATGCCGGACTGCACGTTCTTGATGTTGTTGAGCGCCAGATTCCAGCGCTTGGCATCGGACTCGCTGATCTGCACGACCATGCGGTCACGCTGGACCTTCTTGGCGACGGCCTTGGCCTTCTTTGGCGCGGCCGGGGCGTCGGCAGCAACGGCCGGCAGGGCGGTGGTGGCGAAAGCAGCCAGCAGGGTGCTCAGGAAAATACGACGAACGGATTTCATGGTGGGTCTCCTCATTCGGGTTGGATGCTGCGTCTGCTGCGCAGTGCGGCCAGCATACCAGTGGCCGGGGGCAGGCTTCCTCGCTGATCGTTTATGCCGGAATACACCCCGGTTATGGTCGCAGATAAATCCAGCCACGCTGCTGCAAACGCATCACTTCGACATAGCCGGCCTTGGCATAGTCGATGCCGTCGACCATGTCGTCCTTGTTCAGATGCTGGGCCGACATGGAGTTGCCGCAGGCGACGAAGCGCACGCCGGCAGCCTTCGCGTCCTGCACCGCATTGGCCGTCAGCGCGTCGGCCTTGAGCATGCCGAGACCGGCGCCGATGGCGACCACGGCAATATCCGCCTGCCCCAGTTCGGCGCGGATGTTGTTGATGTTGCCCAGCACCGCATGCCACTTTCGCGAGTCCTCATCGGAGACCTGGAAGACGATGCGGTTCACATTCACAGCCTTGTCTGCTGCCTGTGCAGGGCTACCAGCAAGCAGCGACACGAAGGACAACAGGAGAGCCAGGTAACGAAAAATCATGTCGTGCTCCTTCGCAACTCAGCAGCCCGTGAATGCCGGCTTGCGTTTTTCCAGAAAGGCCGCCAAACCTTCCGCGTAGTCCGCGCTGTCCAGGAAGGCGAAGGAAGCGCGCTTTTCTTCCTCGGATAGCGGCCGATCCTCCTGCAGGCGGGCGATCCACTGCTTGTGCCAGCGAGCAACCAGCGGCGCGCCGCTGGCGATGCGGGCAGCCGTCGCCTGGGCTTCGGCGAACACCTCGGCATCGGCGACCACCCGCGTCAGCAGGCCCTTGGCATAGGCCTCGGCGGCTGTCAGCAAGCGCCCTTCGAGCAGGATCTCCTTGGCCACCGCCGGCCCGGCCAGCCTGAGCAGGCCGGACAGTTCGCCGGGATACATGGAGAAGCCCAGCTTCATGATCGGCGCACCAAATTTCGCGCCCTCGCCGGCAATGCGCAGGTCGCAGGCGCAGGCGATTTCCAGCCCGCCGCCGACACAGGGGCCAAGGATCGAGGCCACTGTCGGATGCGGGCAATCGGCGATGGCGTCCAGCGCCGCGCCCACGGCCTCGTGATAGGCCAGCGCCAGATCGACGGTGGCCCGCGCAGTGCGGAACTCCTCCAGGTCGCCGCCGGCGGCGAAGGCCTCGCCCGCGCCCCGCAGGATCACGCAGCGCAGGGAATCATCGGCGCTCACCTGGGCCATGACTTCATGCAGGCGGCGCCACATGGCGGCGTTCAGTGCATTCAGCTTGTCGGGATGGGAAAGGGTGACGGTGGCGATGTCGCCGGTACGGGAAAGAAGGATGTCTGCGGTCATGAATGCATCTGCCTGCAATGGCTTTCGCGAGCGAAAAGGATGAGAACGGCGGCGATGACGACGGCGCCGAAGACCAGCGCAAAGCCGGCCTGCCAGGCAGCGGCGTCGTAGATGCGGGCGCCGGCGTCGACGGTGCCGCGCCATCGGTTGTCGAGCATCCAGCCTACTGCCGGCTGGAGGAACATGCCACCCATCAGTGGCCCCATGTTGCACACGCCCGAGGCGGTGCCAACCACGCGCAGGGGCACCGACTCCTTGGCCCAGGCGAAGCCGATGATGATGTTGCCCGAGGCGAAGCCGGTCGGCACCAGCAGGACGACCAGCAGCCACAGCGGCAAAGGCAGGAAGATGATGGCCAGCCAGCCGAGCAGGGCGATGCCGGCGGTGATCAGGTAGAGCGGCTTGCGTCGGCCCATTTTTTCCGACCAGGCGCCGAGCAGCGGCCCGCCCAGGGCCCAGGACACCAGCAGCGTCGAGGTGATCGCCGCCGCGCTCTTCGGGTCGAGGCCATGTACCTGCTTGAGGAAGGGCACGCCCCAGAGGCCGGCGAAGGTCAGCACCGCACCGGAGAAACCGACGGGAACCGCCGTGAGTATCCAGATGTTGCGGTAGGAGAGTACTTCCAGCAGTCCTTTGAGCACCGGCGTTGGTGCGTGGGACTGATGCATATGCTGGGCATGGCTGGCGTAGCCGCGCTCGGACGGATCGTCACGTACCCATAACCAGGTGGCGATGCAGAGCATTGCCGTCAGTCCGCCGGACACCGCCATCACCGCGCGCCAGCCGAAGGTCTCCACCAGCAGGCGCAAGGGCACCCCGGCTACCACGCCGCCGACCACGCCCATCAGCAGCGCCATGCCCGAGGCCAGCGCGTATTGCTGCGGCGAGAACCAGTGGCTGGCCAGCTTGAGCATGGAGACGAAGGCCACCGCCACCGAGGCACCGATCAGCAAGCGCCCCGCATTGGCCCACCAGAGATCCGGTGCCAACGCGAAGATGACACTGCCCAGCGCAGCGACGCCGGCGCCGGCGGTGAGCAAACGGCGCGGGCCCCAGCGGTCGGCGATGACGCCAGTGGGAATCTGCATCGCCACGTAGGAATAGAAATAGAAGGCCGAGAGATTGCCGAGCGCCGCGCCGCCGATCATGAACTCCGTCATCAGCTGCTCGGTGATGACCGCCGGCGCGACGCGTTGATAGAAGCCGATCAGATACAACAGGGCACCGAGGCCCCAGACCGACCAGGCCAGCGCGGCGGGTGGGAAAGACGGCATTCCCCCCAGCCCCCTTTCCGGGAAAGGGGGTGACGGCGGCTCGCTGCGCTCGACGGGTTTCGTCACGCCGGAAACTTCTCCGCCCACCACAGGCGCGCTTTCAATCCCCAGGTCGTCGCATACCCGACCACGCGGAAACGCACGTTGCCGGCGGCATCGACGACGAAATGCGTCGGCACGCCGCGCACGCGCCAGTTGTTCGCGTGGCGGCCATCGGCATCCACCAGCGTCGGCAGATCGATGCCGCGTTCCTTCAGGTGCTTCGTCACCGCCGCCGCATCGCCGGACTGCATGGCGACGGAGACGACGTGATGATCCTTCGCCACCGAAACGATGTTGCCCTCCTCCGCCTTGCACACCGGGCACCAGGTGGCCCAGAAAGCGACCAGGGTCGCCGCGCCTGTCGCCGTCTGGCCAGCGCCGACTTTTACCGGCAACCCATTGGTCAGCACACCCTCCAGCGGCGGTGCGGCACCTTCGGGCAGGCCACGCGACTGGTACATCTGTACCGCGACGACGACGGCGATGATGAGGACGGCTTCGAGCATGCGGCGCGGGGTGAAAAGTCGCCGCAGGCGATCCTTCAACACTGCTCCCACGGCAGGCTTTCGAAACGCCAACCGTTCATCGAGCCGCGATGATGGGTGTCGTCCAGCTCGCCCTCGAAGCCGTGCAGCACGTTGTAGATGCGCGTGAAGCCGGCGGCTTCCAGCGTCTTGCCTGCATCCACCGAGCGGTTGCCGCTACGGCAGATCAGCACCACCGGGCGGTCATGGCCGTGACCGGCGAGCTTTTTCACTTCGCCAACGAAATGGGGGTTGATCTCCCAGTCGGGACCGTCGTTCCATGCGATGTGGGTGGCGCCCGCCGGATGGCCGACGAAAAGGAATTCCATTTCGCTGCGGCAGTCCACGAACAGGGCGCTGGGGTTCTCGTGCAGGAATTTGGCGGCTTCCTTGGGCGTCAGGTGGTCCATAGTGTTCTCCTTCGGGGAACAATCATTCTAGCGAAGGACGGTATAGTCGGCCGATGCGATCATTCTTTTCCCTTTTGGCGGCATTGGCGTCCGCCATCGGCTTCTACGGCTGTGACAGTTTCAACCTCAAGGCACTCCAGACCGGCGTTTCCACTGCCCAGACGGTGCGCGAGCGGCTCGGGCCACCGACCGCCGAATGGCCGAATGCCGACGGCAGCAAGACCTGGGAATACCCGCGCGGACCAGCGGGTTTCAAGTGCTGGATGATCACCCTCGATGCGCGAGGCATCCTGCTGCGCATCGACCAGACGCTGACCGAAGACAACTTCGCCCGCGTCGAAAAAGGCTGGACCTTCGAGCAGGTGCGCCGCCTGCTGGGCAAACCGGCCAGCGAAGCCACGTTTCCGCTCAAGCCTGAGATCGTCTGGGAATGGCGCATCGAACCCACGATCAGCGGCAACAACGCCTTTTTCCATGTGCACTTCAACATGAGCGGTCGCGTCACCGGCACCTCGCGCAGGGAAGAAACGGCGGTATGAATACCCCGTCGCGACGCTTCGCCGTCCTGCTGGCGGCGCTTTCCGCCATCGGGCCGTTCTCCATCGACACCTACTTGCCGGCCTTCCCGGCCATGGCCGCCTCGCTGGGTGCCACGGACGTCGAGATACAGCAGACGCTGACGGCCTACATGATTCCCTTCGCCGTGATGATGCTTTGGCACGGCGCCCTGTCCGACGCCCTCGGCCGCCGCCGCATCATCATCGGCGGCCTCGCCCTGTTCCTGATCTCCTCACTGGTCTGCGCCTTCGCCACCAGCGTGCAGATGCTCTGGCTGGGTCGCGCCATGCAGGGCGCTTGCGCCGGCATCGGCATGGTGGTCAGCCGCGCCATGGTGCGCGACGTTCTCGACGGCGCGGCGGCGCAAAAGCTGATGGCGCACATCGCCATCCTCTTCGCCATCGCCCCGGCCATCGCGCCCATCATCGGCGGCAGCATCCTGGCCTGGTTCGACTGGCACGGCATCTTCTTCTTCCTCGCCGCCTTCACCGGCCTGATCCTGCTCGCCGCGATCCTCTGGCTGCCGGAAACGCTACCTCCGGAAAAACGCCAGTCGCTGCATCCGCTACCGCTGGCGCGCGCCTACGGCACGGTCTTCGCGCATCACCAGTTCCGGCGCCTGTCGCTGGCCAATGCCTTTAATTTCAACGCGGGCTTTCTCTACGTGCTGGCAGCGCCGGTCTTCCTCATCCGCCATCTCGGCCTCACCCCCCAGTCCTTCGCCTGGATGTTCGTGCCGACCATCGCCGGCATGATGATCGGCTCCTATCTTTCCGGCCGCCTGGCCGGGCGTCTGTCCTCGGCACGGACGGTGGCGGCGGGCTATGGCCTGATGGCCTTTTCCGCCACGTTCAACCTCGGCATCAACCTCGCCCTGCCGCCCAGCCTGCCCTGGATGCTGCTGCCCCTGCCCCTATTCACCTGCGGCATGGCCCTGTGCATGCCCAGTCTCCAGGTGCTGGCACTGGACCTCTTCCCCGAGCGACGCGGCCTCGCCTCCAGTTGTCTCGGCACTATTCACACCGGCATGAACGCCGTGGCCGCCGCCCTCATCGTGCCCCTGCTGTGGGACAGCACGCTCCACCTGGCCATGGGCATGGTCGGCTTCCTGCTGCTGGGCGGCGTGGCCTTCGCCCTGAGCCGGCGGCGAGCTTAGGAACCGACGGCGGGCCCAGCGAGGCCGGTATATAATCGCGCCCTGCTTCCGAGGAGCGCTGCAAGGTAGTGGGGTCATCGGCCCCGACCCTAGGCTCGGAACCTGTTTTCAACGGCGCTCGCCTAACCTGGAGTAATCCACCGGGGCCACAGGGCGAGCCGCCATGCGACATCGCTCCCCGCCCCGGTCATGGATTGGAGAGACGCCGCGCATGACCACCTACCTCGCCACCCGCCCCGCCACGCCGACACCGCAACCCGACCGCACGTCCGAACTGCGCGAACTGCTCGCGCAACGCCTGCTGATCCTCGATGGTGCCATGGGCACCATGGTGCAGCGTCACGGCCTGGTCGAGGCCGACTATCGGGGCCAGCGCTTCGCCGCCCACGGCAAGGACGTCAAGGGCAACAACGACCTGCTCTGCATCACGCGGCCCGACGTGATCGGCGGCATCCACGCCGAGTACCTGCAAGCCGGTGCCGACATCATCGAGACCAACAGCTTCAACGCCACCAAGGTTTCGCAGGCCGAGTACGGGCTGGAGGCGATTGCCTATGAGTTGAATGTCGCCGCCGCACGATTGGCGCGCGAGACCGCCGACAAGTTTTCCACCGCCGACAAGCCGCGCTTCGTCGCCGGCGTGCTCGGCCCCACCTCGCGTACCGCTTCGCTGTCGCCGGACGTGAACGATCCGGGCGCCCGCAACATCACCTTCGATGCGCTGGTGGCCGACTACGTCGAAGCCGCCCGCGGCCTCACCGACGGCGGCGCCGATATCCTGCTGGTGGAAACCGTGTTCGACACGCTGAACGCCAAGGCCGCCCTGTTCGCCATCGAAAAGTTTTTCGACGCGGCCGGCCGCCGCTGGCCAGTGATGATCTCGGGCACCATCACCGATGCCTCGGGCCGCACGCTCTCGGGGCAGACGGCAGAGGCCTTCTGGAATTCGCTGCGTCACTCGCAGCCGCTATCCTTCGGCCTCAACTGCGCGCTCGGCGCCGGCGAGTTACGGCAATACGTCGAGGAACTGTCGCGCGTTTGCGACTGCTTCATTTCTGCCCACCCCAATGCCGGTTTGCCGAATGCCTTCGGCGGCTATGATGAAACGCCGCAGATGCTGGCCGACGAAATCGCCGAATGGGGCAAGGCCGGCATCATTAACATCGCCGGCGGTTGCTGTGGGACATCGCCGGATCATATCCGCGCGATCGCCGAGGCACTGAAAGACACGCCACCGCGCCGTCCCGCCAGCGCCGACTTTTCGCTGCGCTTGTCCGGCCTGGAAGCCTTCAACGTCAACGCCGACAGCCTGTTCGTCAACGTCGGCGAGCGCACCAACGTCACCGGCTCCAAGGCCTTCGCCCGCATGATCCTCGAGGGCCGCTTCGACGATGCGCTGGCGGTGGCCCGCTCGCAGGTGGAAAACGGCGCCCAGATAGTGGACATCAACATGGACGAGGCCATGCTGGATTCGCAGGCGGCGATGGTCAAGTTCCTGCACCTGGTCGGCTCCGAGCCGGACATCTGCAAGGTGCCGCTGATGCTCGATTCCTCGAAATGGGACGTCATCGAGGCCGGCCTCAAGTGCATCCAGGGCAAGGGCATCGTCAATTCGATTTCGATGAAGGAAGGCGAAGCCAAGTTCCTCGAACAGGCGCGCCTCGCCCGCCGCTACGGCGCGGCAGTGATCGTCATGGCCTTCGACGAGCAGGGCCAGGCCGACACTTTCGAACGCAAGACGTCGATCTGCAAACGTGCCTACGATCTGCTGGTGGCCGACGGCTTTCCGGCCGAGGACATCGTTTTCGATCCCAACATTTTCGCGATTGCCACCGGCATTCCCGAGCACGACAACTACGCGGTGGATTTCATCAACGCCGTGCGCTGGATCAAGGAAAACCTGCCCCATGCGCGCAGCTCGGGCGGCGTCTCGAATGTGAGCTTCAGTTTCCGTGGCAACGACGCCATGCGCGAAGCCATCCACACGGTGTTCCTCTATCACGCGGTCAAGGCCGGACTCACCATGGGCATCGTTAATGCCGGCCAGTTGGGCGTGTATGACGATCTTCCCGCCGAACTCCGTGAGGCTGTCGAAGACGTGGTGCTGAATCGCAAACCGGGTGCTGGTGACACGCTGATCGAGCTAGCCACCCGCGTCAAGGGCGCTGCCAAGGAGCAGGTGGTCGACCTCGCCTGGCGCGAATGGCCCGTCGACAAGCGTCTCGAACACGCCATGGTCAAGGGCATCACCGAGTATGTGGTAGCCGATACCGAGGAATGCCGCGCCGCATTGTTCGCCGCTGGCAAGCCGCCGTTGTCAGTGATCGAAGGCCCACTGATGAGCGGCATGAACGTGGTCGGCGACCTGTTCGGCGCCGGCAAGATGTTCCTGCCGCAGGTGGTGAAATCGGCCCGCGTCATGAAGCAGGCGGTGGCCCACCTGATCCCCTACATCGAGGAAGAAAAGCGCCGCACCGGTAGCACCTCCAAGGGCCGCATCATCATGGCCACGGTCAAGGGCGACGTGCACGACATCGGCAAGAACATCGTCGGCGTCGTGCTCGGCTGCAACGGCTATGACGTGATCGACCTCGGCGTCATGGTGCCGGCGGACAAGATTCTCAACGCCGCCAAGGAACATGGCGCCCAGGCCATCGGCCTCTCCGGTCTGATCACGCCCTCGCTGGAGGAGATGAGCCACTTCGCTGCGGAGATGAAGCGGCACAAACTGGATGTGCCGCTGCTGATCGGCGGTGCGACCACCAGCCGCGCCCACACCGCGATCAAGATCGCGCCGAATTACGACGGCCCGGTGGTCTATGTGCCCGATGCCTCGCGTGCGGTCGGCGTAGTGACCAAGCTGCTCTCCATCGACATGCGCGATGGCTACGTCGCCGAGATCGCCGCCGACTACGAAAAGGTCCGCGCCCAGCATGCGAACAAGAAAGGAGTGGCACTGGTCTCCCTCGACGCGGCACGTGCCAATGCGGCGAAACTGAGCTACGCGCCGGTGAACCCGAAGCAACTCGGCGTCACCGTGCTGAAGAACCTCGACCTGGCCGAACTGGCGAAATACATCGACTGGGGTCCCTTCTTCCAGACCTGGGATCTGGCCGGTTCCTATCCGAAAATTCTCGACGACAGTGTTGTCGGCGAAGCCGCGCGCAATGTTTTCCACGATGGCCAGAAGATGCTTGGCCAGTTGATCGAAGAAGAGTGGATCACCGCCAACGCGGTCTTCGGTCTGTTCCCGGTCACGCGCAGCAATGAGGACATCGCATTTGTCGGCGCTGACGGCACGGCGGCCTTCACCTGGCACGGCCTGCGTCAGCAGCAAGAGCGCCCGGACGGCAAGCCGCAGCAGTGTCTGGCCGACTTCGTCGCCCCGACGGGCGATTACGCCGGCGCTTTCGCCGTCACCGCCGGCCTCGGCATCGAACAGAAGCTGGCCGAGTTCGCCGCCGAACATGACGACTATCGCGCCATCATGCTCAAGTCCCTCTGCGACCGCCTTGCCGAGGCTGCCGCCGAATGGCTGCATCGCGAAGTTCGGACCAATTACTGGGGCTATGCGGCGAACGAAACGCTGGATAACGCAGCGCTGATCGCCGAGCAATACGCCGGCATCCGCCCCGCTCCCGGCTACCCGGCCTGCCCGGACCACACCTCGAAGCGCGGCCTGTTCGCCCTGCTCGACGCACCAGCGAACGCCGGCATGGGTCTGACGGAATCCTTCGCCATGACGCCCGCTGCCTCGGTGGCCGGTTTCTACCTGGCGCATCCTGAGGCAAAATACTTTGCAATTACAAAAATCGGCCGCGACCAGCTTGCGGATTGGGCCGAACGGAGTGGCATGAGCGTACCCGAAGCCGAACGCTGGCTCGCCCCCCTGCTATGAGGAAATCACCATGTCCGACTCGCAAAATAACCACCGCCTGAGCTTCAACGAAGCTGTCGTTTTCGTCAAACAACGCAAGAAGGCTGCTTTCGCCGCCATGCCCGTCTTCGGCGACGATGCCGATGACGAGAACGCGACCGCCGAGGGCGCCCGCATCTTCCTGCTGTTGCCTGACGAAGATCAGGGCTGGACGCTGCGCTTCATCGCCGGCCCCTTCTTCTCCACCGCCTACGCGGCGAACGAGATCATCCCCGCCGACGAAATTCCCGACCGCGTGCGCGAACTGCCCTTCACGCCGACCCAGTGCGATGAAGAATGGCTGACCGACCAGCTTCAGGTGCTGCTCGGCAAGCTGACGCAGGCCGCCGGCATCGGCGAACAGCTGCCCGACTACACTGCCCAGCCGGCCAAGGGAGCCGGGCCGGATGCCGTCTTCCCCATCGCGTTCATCGACCGCAAACACTGAGAGACCATCCATGAAGCGCATCCTGACCGCAACGCTGGCGCTCGCTGCCATGGTCCCGGCTTTCGCCGAGGACCTGTCGGGTGAGAAGGTTTACAACTACACCTGCATCGTCTGTCATGGCAACGGCCTGCTGCACGCGCCGCCCAAGGGCGACAAGCAGCGCTGGGCCAAGCTGATCAAGGAGGGTCTGGACGAAATCGTGCCGGCGGCCCTGCATGGCGAACGCGCCATGCCACCCAAGGGCAACAACCCGAACCTGTCGGACATGGAAGTCGCCCGTGCCGTTGTCTATATGGCCAACGCCGGCGGCGGCAAGTTTGCCGAGCCGACGGCGGCCGATGTAGTACGCTGGCGCGAAAAGGCGGATGCGAAGCGCCTAAAGCATGAAAAGCACCGGAAACATGACGGGCGAGAGAAGTACGAGAAGCTGGAAAAAAAGTAAGCTCCGCATGACTACTGGAAGCCAAGGGAATCCGCACCATGAAACAAGTAATCGCCGGCGGTACTCGCGCCCATACACCTGACCTCGACTGGAGTCAGGTTCGCGAGACCGTGCTGATGCTGCAACTGGCCGCAGGCCAGGTGGACGCGGCGATGCGCGACTCGAACGCCTCGGTGGAAATCCTCACCGACACCTTCACCTCGATGGTGGAAACTCTCGACATGGTGGAAGTCGCCCTCGGCACGCTGCCCGACACCATCGGCAACGGCATGGTGACCTCGGAAATCCAGGAAGGCGCGCGGGAAATCTCGCGCAAGGTGCACCAGGCCATCATCGCCTTCCAGTTCTATGACAAGCTGGTGCAGCGCCTGGACCACGTCTGCCAGAGCCTGGGCGGCCTTTCCGAACTGGTGGCCGACAAGGGCCGGCTCTACACCCCCGGCGAGTGGCTGGCGCTACAGGACAAGATCAAGTCGAAATACGCGATGGCCGAGGAGCGCGCCATGTTCGACGCCGTGATGGCCGGCGCCACGGTGGAGGAAGCCCTCCAGACCTACATGACGGCACGCATGCAGGAAGTGGAACAGAGCGGCGGCGAGATCGAGCTGTTTTAGCCGCGCCGGGGACTCAGACGCCCCAGACCACCGGCTTCTGTTTCTTCAACGACCAGTCCAGCAGTTCCAGCAGCGGCGCAGCACGTTGCGCGAGGCTGACATACGGGCGTTTGACACCGCCTTCGCCGATCTCGAAATTCGGTAGTTCGTCTTCCGTCAGCGCCGCCCGTTTCGCCTTGTCTTCCTCGATGGCGGCCCGCAGGCGGGCGATAGCGTCGGGCAGTTGCTCGACGGTGACGATGCCCTGGGTCGAGGCTTCCTTGCCCATGAGCTCCATCATGCGATGGGCCACGTCACCGAACATGATCACGTCGCCGGATGCCGGCGACTGGAAGGTGACGATCATAGTCCTTGCTCCTTGAGCCAGGCCAGAATGTGGCGGGCGGGGGTCTTCCAGTCGTGTTCGAGCATCAGGCCATGGCCCATGCCGGGGAAGATGTGGGCTTCCTCGTTATAGGTGCGGGCGGTCATCTCGACCAGCGATGCAGGAATCAGGTGGTCGTACTCCGCCCCCTGGATCAGCAGCGGCGTACGTTTGACGCGGGAAACGCGGGGCAGGCCGAACATGGACATGTCCCAGATGGCGCGGTGCGATTCGGGCTGGGAGAGCTTGTAGTAACGATTCAGGTCGTCCACCGACACCGGCTGGGCGAAGAGGGCTTCGCGCAGGGTGTCGAGCACCACCGGCCCGCCGCCCATCAACTGGTTCAGGTCTTTCATCAATCCGGGCTTGGAGAACATCAGGCCCATGGCGGCGGACATCAGGCCCTGGGGCGGCACGGCGCACATCAGCACGGCGCCGGGAGCCTCGTTGTCTTCCAGATATTTCTGCACCACGAAGCCGCCCATGGAATGGCCGATCAGCACCGGCGGCGCCGGCAGGGAGGCGACGACAGCGGCGACGTCCTTGACGTAATCGTTGATCGACAGGCTGTCGAGATGCCGACGGCCGGGGGAGGCGCCATGGCCCGAGAGGCTGACGGCGTAGGCGGCATAACCGGACTCTGCGAAGAAGGGCAGGAAATGCTCCTCCCAACACCAGGCGGCGGTGAAGGCGCCATGGATGAACAGCAGCGGCGTCGGCTGGGTTTTCTTGCCCTTGGGTGCGTGAGCGAGGACTTCGTGATGTTCGAATCGGGGCATGTTCATGGGACGGGAGGGATGTTCATGCCGCGCTGCACGGCGGGTCGTGCGGCGATGGTAGTGAACCAGCGCTGCACGGCGGGGTAGTCGGCCAGGTCGATGGCGTGCCACTCGTGGCGGGCGACCCAGGGAAAGGTGGCAATGTCGGCGATGGAATACTCGCTGGCAAAAAAGTCGGCGCTGGCGAGACGGCGATCGAGAACGCCATACAGCCGCGCCGTCTCCTTCTTGTAACGCTCTATGGCGTAGGGCACGGGCTCCGGCGCATAGCGCAGGAAATGATGGGTCTGGCCGAGCATGGGGCCCACGCCGCCCATCTGGAACATCAGCCATTGCAGCGCCTCGTACTTGCCGCGATCCGAGGTCGGCAGGAAGCGGCCGGTCTTGCCGGCGAGATAGACGAGGATGGCGCCGGATTCGAATAGGGAAATCGGTTTACCGTCGGGGCCGTCGGTATCGATGATCGCCGGAATCTTGCTGTTGGGATTGACGGCGACGAAGGCCGGATCGAACTGCTCGCCGGCGCTGATATTCACGGTTTTCACCGCGTAATCGAGCCCGCATTCCTCAAGCATGATGGAAACCTTGCGGCCGTTGGGGGTCGGCCAAGTGTAGAGCGTGATCACGGGCAGCTCCGTTTATATATGAACTTTCGGGGATTCTACCGCGCGGCCACCTCGATGCGGTTGCGGCCATTGGCCTTGGCCCGGTAAACCGCTTCGTCGGCGGCCCGCAACACCTCTTCCATGGTGTCGCCCTGGTCCGGCGCCATGGCGACGCCCATCGACACCGTGATGCCGGCACCGTTGACGCGAATCCGGGCCACCTCGGCAGCAACGTCTTGCAGTAGTTCGACGGCGCCGTCGAGCTGGGTGTCCGGGAGGACGAGGACGAACTCCTCCCCGCCGTAACGGGCAGCGAAATCGCTCTTGCGCAGGCGTTCGCGGAAGACCCGGCCCAGTTCCACCAGCAGCTTGTCGCCGGCATCGTGGCCATAGGTATCGTTGAAGTTCTTGAAATGGTCGGCATCGACCATGGCCACTGCCAAGGTGTCGCTGCCGCGAATGGCACGGGCCATTTCCCGGGGCAGCATCTGCGCCAGCGAGCGACGGTTGAACAGCCCGGTCAGGGGATCGTGGCTGGCCTCGTGTTCGAGCATGTCGCGCAGGCGCAGATTGGCCAGCGTGAGCTTGATCGCCTCGGCCACCATATCGACGATCCGATCACGGTTCTGCGGCAGAACCTTGTCCAGGCACATCACGCCCAGGGCACGGCCATCGGCCATGAGTGGCAGGCAGCAACAGGCGTCCGTGTAGTCGCTGCGAAAATGCGTGCATGGATTGGTCTGCCCCGACTCGCGTTGGCACAACTCCCGCCCTTCCCGCAATGCCGAGCACTCCTCGGCCGGGAAACGCTGCTTGACCGTTTCGGAACCGCCCCAGCGGGACACCACTTCGAAGACTCCGGTCCGCTGTATGTCCACCGCCAGGCTGCCGGGGGTACTGGCAAACAAGTTGTCCAGCACCGAGGAGATTGCTCCATAGGCCTGCTGCTCCGACTCGCAAGTCTGCAAGGCCTGATAAAGCTGATTCACCAGGCCGATCTCGTGGTCGTGCCTGGCCAGCTCGGCCAGGGATGCCTCCAGCTTGCTGTTGGCTTCCTCGATGGCGGTGCGGGCCCGGTGACGTTCGTCAATGTCCTCGATAATCGCCAACAGGGCGATGACATCACCGGTCTCGTTGGTCAGCGTGGTCATCAGCAGCGTGCCCCAGAAGGCGCTGCCGTCGCGGCGCAAGTAGCGCTTTTCGATCTGAACCGAACGTCGCTGACCGGCGACCAGCTCAGCGAGGTAATCCCGCGTGACCTTGCGATCCACCGGGTCGGTGATGTCCAGCGTGTTCATGCGCACCATCTCGCCCGAGGCATAGCCGAACATGCGCGTCATGGCCGGATTCACCTGGACGATCTGGCCGCTGGTGGAGGCCATCAGCACACCGGCGGGCGCCGCATCGAAGATCGCACGGAAGCGAGCCTCGCTCTGATGCATGGCCTCGTCGTGCTGGCGGCGCTGGGTGATATCGGTGAAGGTGGTCACCACTGCATGAGGGCGCGTGGCGCCGGCATGCAGGAGCGGCTCGGCATTGATCTGTATCCACACCAGTGTGCCGCGTGGCTGCACGATGCCCATGACCACGCCATGTCGAGCCTGGCCGGTCGCCAGCACCAGCATCGCTGGATGTTCGTCGGCAGGAAAAAGGCTGCCATCCTCGCGCATGGCGATCCAGGCTTGATCGCTCAACTTGCGCTGCATCATGTCGTTCGCCGACACCCCCAGAATCGCTTCGGCCGCCGGATTGCCGGCGACGATACGGCCCTCCGCATCTTGCACCACCATGCCCTCGGCCATGGAGGTAATCATCGAGCGGTAGCGCGCTTCGCTTTCCTGCAAGGCCTGCTGTGCCTCGACCAGGTCGGTAACGTCCGTATGCGTCCCGACGACGCGGGCGGGACGGCCCTCGGCATCGTGGGCGACCACCATTCCACGGTCGAGAATCCAGCGCCAGGCACCGCTCTTGGTGCACATGCGATAGCGACTCTCATAGAACGATGTCTCGCCATTGAAGTGTCGTTGCAGGTCGACGTGCGTTGCCGGAAGATCGTCCGGATGCACACGCGACTCCCATTCGGAGATGGAGTTGCCAATCTCGGCCTCGTCATAACCGAGCATGGTCTTCCAGCGCGGAGAAAAATAGACTGTATTGGTTGCAGCATTCCAGTCCCACACCCCCTGGGCCGAGCCTTCGATGGCGAACTTCCAGCGCTGCTCCAGCTCGGTCACACGCGCCCGCTCCGCCACCAACGCACGTTGCGGCCCGCGCACGCCGGTCACGAACAGGGCCCGATAGACCATCAGGTAGGCCACGGTTTTGTACACGTGGCCGAGCAGGTTGACGATGTCGGTGACGCTGGCGTAGAACGTGAAGAACAACTCGGCCAGGGCCAGAACCCAGGACGCGGCGGCCAGCCACCACAGATCGTTGTTGCGCACAGCAAGGGCGCGACGGGCAATCAACAGTGCGGCCGCGATGTGCAGCGCCACCAACAGGTATTCGGCACCGATCTTGAATCCGGTCAGGCCTTGGCCGGCGATGAAAGTACGCGGCAGGAGATCGGCATGAAAGAGGCCGATACGCCATACCGCCACCGCCAGCGCCGCCGCCAGTGCAAAGCCGACCCCAGCCAAGCGACCCGGAATGCGCTCGATGGCGAACAGCCCCACGGCGAGAAAGGCCAGGACGCCTACAAAACGGGCTGCCAGCCAGAAATTGATCGCCTTTTCCGGGCTCGCGGGCGTAACGAAATCGGGCATGCCCTGATAGGACAGGGTATGGGCAAAATCGATCAGGCCTATCGCGAGAAAGGCGGCACCGAGCACCACCGTAAGCCCGTTGCGCTCATCGTTGCGCAGATTCCAGGCCAAGCCGAAGACCATCGCCGATACCGCGACGGACACCGACTCCATCATCATGTGCAGCGGCAGGTAGTCGGATGGACGGCTGAAGAATTGGATGGCCGGCAGCCAACTGCCGAAAGCGAACAGCAGGGTAAGGCCAACAGCCCACACCGCCGGCCAGCGCAAGATTTTTTCCTGAGGATTCAAGACTACAGGGGCGACTATGCTTTTAGATATATTTCAAGCTTAGCGCAAAGCCATACGCAAAGCATCCACCCTCGCCACGTGGATGTTTTCGGCAATGGTTAAGCTGGCCTTGGCGCCATCGGCACCGGCATTGCGCATCGTGTCACGGGCAATGGCGCCGGCGTCTACCGCGTTGACGGCGGCCAGCGCCGTTCGCCAGATAGCGGCCGGCGCATAGTCACGCTCCTCCCAACCCAGGCGGCCCCGATAATCGGCTTCGCAGGCGAGCAGCACCTGGGCGAAGCGTTCCGGGCGGCGCAGCACATCGCAATGTTCGAGGATGCGCAACACGGTATCCGGTCGCAGCTCGGCCACGCGGTGCATGTCGCCGTGATAGCGGGCCGCGAGACGCGCCACGTCTCGGCATTCCGTCGGCACGCGCAGGCGTTCGCACAAGGGTTCGATCATGGCCACGCTCTTGTGCTCGTGGCCATGATGGCGGGGCAGGATGTCGGCCGGCGTCTTCGCTTTGCCCAGATCGTGGGTCAGCGCCGCGAAGCGCGCCGGCAGGGGCGCCTCGAGCCGCGCCGCCATGTCGACGACCATCATCACATGCACGCCGGTGTCGATTTCGGGATGGTAATCGGCCCGCTGCGGCACGCCCCAGAGAGCGTCCAGCTCGGGCAACAGGCGCACCAAGGCGCCGCATTCGCGCAGCAGCTCGAACATGCGCGAAGGCTTGGCTTCCATCAGCCCTTTCGCCAGCTCCTGCCAGACCCGTTCGGCCACCAGCGCATCCACCTCGCCGGCGGCGACCATGGCGCGCATCAGTGCCATGGTTTCCGGCGCCACCGTGAAATCGGCGAAGCGGGCGGCGAAGCGCGCCACGCGCAGAATGCGCACGGGGTCTTCGGCGAAGGCCGGCGAGATATGGCGCAGGATTTTCGCGGCAATGTCGGCGCGGCCGTCGTGCGGATCGACGAGGCTGCCGTCCTCGGTCTGGGCAATGGCATTGATGGTGAGATCGCGACGGATCAGGTCGTCTTCCAGCGTGACATCCGGCGAGGTGTGAAAAACGAAACCGGCATACCCCGGCGCCGTCTTGCGCTCGGTACGCGCCAGCGCATATTCCTCACGGGTCTGCGGATGCAGGAAAACCGGAAAATCGCGGCCGACAGGTTTGAAGCCCCGAGCCACCATGTCCTCCGGCGTGGCACCAACGACCACCCAGTCGCGGTCCTTGACCGGCAGGCCGAGCAGAGCGTCGCGCACGGCGCCGCCGACGGCGTAGATCTTCACACAGTCACCATGGGATCAACGGCGTGCCTTCTTGCGCCGCCGATCATTGCCGGCTCGCCAGCGGCCGTCGCGCAGATAGCTTGGGGCGACGACTTCGAGAGCGGTGGGCACGCGGCCGAAGGGCAGGGTGCAGCCGGCAGTGCACACGCTGGGCACACGCATGGAGAGCAGGTTGTCGCGGCTCATGGGGCCGTTGGGGATGAGTTCCATAAGCAGCGCCTGCCACCAGGCAACGGCATACGGCAGGCCGATCACCGAACGCGGTGTGCCGGCGGTTTTGGCGGCGTAGCTGACCAGCTCGCGCAGCGTGTATTGGCGCGGGCCGCAGAGCTCGTAGGTCTGACCGATGCTCTCGGGGCGGTCGAGGGCATCGACGATGCTGGCGGCGACGTCCTCGACCCAGACCGGCTGGAAGCGGGCGGCGGCGCAAGCCAGCGGAAAGAAAGGGGCAATCTTCGCCAGTCGCGCGAAAAGCGTGAGAAAGGAATCGCCGTCGCCAAAAATTACTGAGGGACGGAAGATCGTCAGGTCGAGATTCGCCGCGCGCAACGCCGCTTCGCCGGCGGCCTTGGAGCGCAGGTAGGCCGAGGGCGCATCCGCCGCCGCTTCGAGGGCCGAGACGTGCAGCACGCGGCGTACACCGGCAGCTTTCGCAGCCGCCGCGATCTTCGCCGGCAGTTCGGCGTGGGCGCGCTGGAAATCGCCGCGCAGGATGCCGACCAGATTGATCACCGCGTCCTGTCCGATCATCAGTCGGGCCAGCGCGGCCGGATCGTGCACGTTGGCTTCGACGACGTTGACGGTAGGCAGGACGGTGAGCTGCTTGGCCCGCTCGCGGCGACGAGTGGGCAGGGTCATGGAAAAGTCGGCTTTGGCGAGACGGCGAGATAAGTGGCGACAGATCGCAGACCCCAGGAAACCCGTGCCGCCGATCAGCAGGATCTTCCTCACGGCAGTTCCTCGACGCCTTTCTCGCCTTCGCCCTTGGCCCGCACGGTGCCGAGGCGGGCTTTCAGCGACTGGGGTTTTTCCTCGAAGAGGGCGTTGTAATACACCGCGTTGCTCATCACCTTCTTCACGTAATCGCGGGTTTCGCTGAAGGGAATGGTCTCGGCATAGATGGCGCCTTCCAGCGGCCGCTCGGCGCGCCAGCGCTTGGCACGGCCGGGGCCGGCGTTATAGGCAGCGGAGGCCAGCACCGGATGGTTGTCGAGGGATAGCAGGACCATTTTCAGATAGTTGGTGCCGAGGGTGACGTTGGTGTCCATTTCGACCACCCTGCCCTGATGGAAGTCCTTCAGGTTAATTTTCTTCGCCACCCATTTCGCGGTGGCGGGCATCAACTGCATCAGGCCCTTGGCGCCCACGGTGGATTTGGCGTTCATGATGAAGCGGGACTCCTGCCGCATCAGGCCATAGACCCAGCCGTGATCAAGATCGAGTGCCTTGGCCTTGGGCTCCACGTATTCGCGGAAGGGGGCGATGTAGCGCAGGCTGTAGTCGTGCTGGGCCAGCGTCTTGTCGGCGGTGTTGATGGCCCGGTCCCACATTTCCTGGCTGCGGGCGTAGCCGGCGGCAGCCAGCAGTTGACGGTCATCCATACCGCGAATCGACCAGGCCCACTCGCGCACGCCCTCGACGCGCATGTCGAGGCGGATCAGTGCCAGAGCTCGCGCCAGGCCCGGATGGGCAGCGGCAGCGGCCTGCTCTTCCCTGGTCGGTGCGACAGCGCGGGCCGGCAGATGAATCGGACGGCCGAGTTCCTCGTCGGCCAGATTGCCGTAGAAATTCGGCTGGCCGCCGATTTTCAGGAACAGAACGCGGGCCTCGTCAGGCTTGCCCTGGGCCGCCAAGGCGCGCGCCAGCCAATAGCTCCAGTCCGCCTGCGCGGCCATGGTCGGCGGCATGGCCGCGATGGCGCGACGCACCGAAGTCCAGTCATGCACACGCAGCGCGGCGCGCACGCGCCAGGCCATTTGCTCTTCGGACAGCGCGGTGGCCGTCGCCTTCTCATACCAGCCGATGGCTTCGGGTTGATGACGGTAGGCAGCCTGCCATGCGATCTGGCCCCAGGCGTAAGCCTTCTCTTCGGCGGTGAAGCGAGATTCGATCCTCACCAGGTGCGCCGCCGCATCCTGTGGGTCGTTGCGGGCCAGACGCTGGAGCGCGAACAGCGTCACTTCGCGGCCACCACGGCGGGCATCCCAGCCAGCGGGCGCCTTGTTCAAGTACTTGCCCGGATTCAGGGCGATGGCTTCGAGGCCGCGCCCGGAATGTTCGCCGAAGCCCTGATCGGCGGGCAGGTAGGCAGCGACGGCACGGGCAGCGCCGACCTTCTTGGCTTCGAACAGGCGCCGCATGCGCTGCCAGACATCCTCCACCGTCAAGCCGCCGCCGGCCACCAGTTGATCCACCACCGTATCGCAGGCGGCGGACAATTCCTGACCGCCGAGCCACAATGGCCGTACCGCTTCCGGTGTGTTGGCGGCCTGGGCGGCATAGCAGTTGATTTCGGCATCAGGCAGGGCAAGCGCTGGCAACAGCCGCTGGAAACTCGGCCAGTCGCGCTGCTTGCCCAGTTGGCGCAACCAATCGCCGCGCAGTTTTTCCGCCAGATAAGCACCTTCGTTGCGGACAATGTAGTCCGCGACACCAGCATCTTCACCATCTTCAAGACGCAGGCGCAACTGCCAGTACTCAGCCCAAGGCTGAAGCGGATGACCCTTCAACGCATCGACCTGTCGGCCCAGCCGCACCCTTTCGCCATTGCGGTAAGCCTCACGGGCGGACAGGAAGGTCGCATCGCCGGTGGCGGCAAAAGTCGGCGCTGGCGAGACGGCGAACGCAGCCAGTCCGGCCAGCAACAGGGCGGTTCGCGTCAAAGCTCGGGGGTGAAGCGGTTTATAGTGCATGCAACATTCCTCTGGGTTCTTGTTCCACGTTAGCACATGCCCACTGTCCCACCGTCCGCCGAACACATCATCGATTCCTCCGTTTATCGCGCCGCCTTGCGGGCGGAACGGCTGGCGGCCCGCCTGGCACTCGACCCGACCACACTGGCCGACATCAATCGACGCATCGAAAGCCACCTCGCCACACTGCTGGCGGATCGGTCGCCGCAGACCCTGGCCTTCTGCGCGCCGGTGAAAAACGAATTCGACGCCCGCCCCTTGGTTACCCGACTCATCGCCCAAGGCTGGCGCGCCGCCATGCCGGTAGTCGCGCAACCGGCGGCGCCTATGGTCTTTCGCGCCTGGACGCCGGACGCCGCGATGAGCACCGACCGCCACGGCATTCCCATTCCGGCCGCCGACGTCCGCGTCGAGCCGGACATCGTGCTGCTGCCGCTGGTCGCCTTCGACGCCTGCGGCTATCGCATCGGCTATGGCGGCGGTTACTTCGACCGCACCTTGGCCCAAAGAATTCCTGGCCCGGCCCCTCGTCCGTTTGCCATCGGTGTCGGTTTCGAGCTCGGCCGTGTTGCCAGCATCCACCCCGAAGCCCATGACATCCCCGTCGACGCGCTGGTCACTGAAGCCGGCGCCTGTTGCGTCGGCGTCGATTCCGGTTAATCATGGCGAATCCAGCCAATACCCATTCCGTCGAGAACATGTTTCCGCTACTCGTACTGCACGCCCTGCCCGACGCCTCTTATCAGTGGGCGGCGCTGCGCATCACCGGTGCAGAAACCGCCGACGCCGATAGCCTGTTGCGGCTTTTCGGCCAGCTTGGTCTCGCCGAAGCCTGTGGCGGCCTGCCCTGCCTGCTGCCGCCCAGCGCCCTCGCCGCCATGGCGGCGCAGCCACCAACCGGCCTGATCCTGCACGCAGACAGCCCCGACATACTGCCAGCGCCGCCGCCCCCGCCCCCCGGCCACGCCGGCCCGGCCATGGCGGTGCTGCTGAAGCTGCTTGGCCAGCTCACCAGCGATGCCGACACCCACGACATCGAAGCCACGCTGAAGCACGATCCTGAACTCTCCATCCAGCTCCTGCGCCTGGTCAACTCCGTGGCCTTCGCGCCCGGCAAGAAAATTACCAGCTTCGGTCAGGCCATCGCCCTGCTCGGCCGACGCCAGCTCCAGCGCTGGCTGCAATTGCTGCTCTACGCACGACGCGGTGGCGGTGATGCAGGCAATCCGCTGCTGCCCCGCTCCGCATGGCGAGCATCGCTGATGGAAGGGCTGTGCCGGATCAATGGCGGTGATCGGGAAGCTCAGGATGAAGCCTTCATGGTCGGCATGTTCTCGCTGCTCGACCAGCTGTTCGGCAAACCCCTGACGGAGATCCTCTCCTCCCTGCAACTGGCCGAGGACATCACCGCCGCGCTGTTGCACCACGAAGGCCCGCTGGGGCCGCTTCTGGCGCTAGTGGAGTCCGCTGACAAGGATCATTGTGACGGCAGCGAACTCGCCGCCGTCGCCGCAGCACTGGAACAAACCAGTATCGGCACCGAAGCCTGGTGCGGCGCCCAGATCGCAGCCCTGCGCTGGGCTTTACAGGTCAGCCGGGAATCCTGACACCGATGTCCGACACCGATCTCCCGGATATCCACGCCTTGCATCGCCAGGAGCAGATCCTCGATCACATCCACGAATCAGTGATCACCATGGATCTGGCCGGCTTCATCACCAGTTGGAACCGGGGCGCAGAAAAACTCTTCGGCTATAGCGCGGCGGAAGCCATCGGCCGCAATGTGCTCTTCCTCTACGCCGACGAGAACGACGACGACAGCAGCTTCGAGGATGCCTTCCTCGAACATGGCGGACGCGAAATGGAAGTGCGGCGCCGGCGCAAGAACGGCGAGGTGTTCTGGGCCAGCCTCCAGCTCTCGCTGCTGCGCGACGACGACGGCGAACCTGCCGGCCTGATCGGCTTCCTCTCCGACATTACCGAGCGCCGCAATGCGGCAGAAATGCTGCGCCTGCATTCGCGCATCTTCGACGCCTCGGACGAAGCCATCATGATCACCGACGCGCAGGAAAGGATCGTCTCGGTGAATCCGGCCTTCACCCGCATCACCGGCTATTCCGTACCCGAGGTGATGGGCGAGACGCCGCGCAAGTTCAGCTCCGGCCGCCACGATGCGGCCTTCTTCGCCGCCATGTGGAAGAAGCTGCTGGAGACCGGTTACTGGCAGGGCGAAATCTGGGATCGGCGCAAGGATGGCGAGATCTATCCGAAATGGATTTCCATCGGCTCGGTGCGCGATGCCTCCGGCGAGGTCACCCATTACTTCTCCATCTTCAACGACATCACGGACAGGAAGCGCGCCGAAGGCCGCATCCATCATCTGGCCTTCTTCGACGCCCTCACCGGCCTTCCCAACCGTTCCCTGTTCAACCGGCTGGTAGACCAGTCGCTGATCGAAGCGGCACGTACCGATCTCTATGGCTCCCTGCTGTTCATCGACCTCAATCGCTTCAAGCCGATCAACGACACCCTCGGCCACGGTGTCGGCGACAAGGTCTTGCAGGAAATCGCCAACCGCTTCCGCGCCTGCCTGCGCGGTGCCGACGTGGTCTGCCGGCTCGGCGGCGACGAGTTCGTGGTGGCCCTGTTCGACATCACCAGCCGCGACCACGCGGCCACCGTGGCGCAAAAACTGATGACCGCGCTGGACGACCCCATCATCATCGATGGCCGCGAACTCAAGGTCGGCGCCGCCATCGGCATCAGCGTCTTCCCCGAGGACGGCACCGACACCGAAACTCTGCTGCGCCTGGCCGATATCGCCATGTACCGCGCCAAGCAGACCGGGCCGGATGCCTTCGCCTTCTTCAGCGAGGAAATGAACCGCCGCGCGGTGGATCGCCTGACCCTGGAATCTTCGCTGCGCCGCGCCATCGAGCGCAACGAACTGCTGCTGCATTACCAGCCCAAGGTTCGCACCGTCGATGGCGTGGTGATCGGCGCCGAGGCGCTGGTGCGCTGGCGCCACCCGGAACGCGGCATGATTCCGCCCGGCGAGTTCATCCCGGTGGCTGAGGAAACCGGCCTCATCGTGCAGATCGGCAACTGGGTGCTGGAAGCCGCGTGTCGCCAGGCCCGGCAATGGAAGGACGCCGGCCTGCCGGTGACGCGCATCGCGGTGAACCTTTCGGCGCGGGATTTCTCCACCGGCCTGCCGGGCCGTGTCGGCCAGTTGCTGGCGCGCCATGAACTCGATGCCGCCTGGCTGGAACTGGAAATCACCGAGAGCATGCTGATGCACAACACCGACAAAGTGATCACCATGATGGACGAAATCGCCGCCCTCGGAGTCTCGCTCTCGCTGGACGATTTCGGCACCGGCTATTCGAGCCTGTCCTACCTCAAACGTTTTCCCATCGACACGCTGAAGATCGACCGCAGCTTCGTCATCAACATCCCCGGCGACAGTAACGACTGCGCCATTGCCGGCGCCATCATCAGCATGGCCAAGCAGCTCAAGCACAACGTCATCGCCGAGGGCGTCGAATCCGCCGACCAGCTAGCCTTCCTGACCAGCCTGGGCTGCGACGAGATCCAGGGCTATCTGTTCTCGCCGCCACTACCGGCGGAAAAATTCGAGGCGCTGCTGCGCGAAGGCAAGACCTTCAGCGCCTGAATCACCGCATCGCGGCGAGACCTCAGCTAACGCGAAATTGCAGCGACAAGCGGCGTAGCGCCACTGTCAACTCCCCGACCACCGCCGTTTCGCTCTCCGTCAAGCGGGCAGCAGCGGCGTTCTGTTCCGCCAGGCCGGCGACCACTTCCACGTTCTGGGCCACGTCGCGCGCCGAACCGCTTTGCTCCGCGAGGGCCGTCGTGATGTCGCGCACGACGCTACCCACCTTGTCCGCCCCGGCCTGAATACCGGCCACGGTAGCACCGGCTTCACCGGCCAGCGCCACGCCCTGGTTCACGCGCTCGACACCGGTGTCCATGTCGGCAGCGGCTTTTTGAGTCCCGACGCGAATGCGCTGAATCAAGCCACCGATTTCAGTCGTCGACTGGGTGGTACGCTCGGCCAGCTTGCGTACCTCGTCGGCGACCACGGCAAAGCCCCGTCCGGCCTCTCCGGCGCGCGCGGCTTCGATGGCGGCGTTGAGCGCCAGCAGGTTGGTCTGCTCGGCGATGCCGCTGATGGCGGTGGTGATATTGGAAATCTCACCGGAGATGGATTCCAGCTCGCGCAGGGATTCGGCGGCCGCGTGCACCGCGCTGGCCACCTGACGCATCTCGGCGGCGGTCTGGTGAATCACGCTGCCGCCCTTCGCCGATGTGGCGCCGGCATCGGCGGCCACCTGCTCGGCATCATGAGCATGATCGCCAATGTGCCCGATCGACACCGACAACTGCTCAATGGCGGCGGCCATGCTGCTGGCGGCGGCGGCCTGCTCGACGGACGCATTGGCAGTGCGGCCAGCGGTGGTGGTAAGTGCATCGACGGCGCAATCGAGCTTGGCGCTGTTGTCGTGGATCAGGCTGGCCATCTCGTGCAGGTTGTTGTGCATGCGCGCCATGACCGACAGTAGTTGGCCAGTCTCGCTGTCATCGCCCTGGGGCACCGGATGCGACAGGTCCTTGACAGCAATTTCCTCGGCAGCTTTCATGGCCGCCCGCAGCGGCGTACAGATGGAAGCGCGTATCCAGCCCGCCCAGACACCACCGATCACGACACCGCCGATCAGCACGCCCCAGACCACCGCTGGCGCATCGTAGCCGGTCAACGGCAATGCCGCCTGGATCACCGCCAGCACACAACTGAAGGCGTACAGCAGGCCGATGCGCAGACCAATCGAGAGACGACCGAAGGCCCGACCGATGAGGCCAGGCAAGCCGGTGCGACGCACGCCGCCCCGATGCAGGCGGAGCCGGGCGCCGCTGGCGAGGCGAGCGTAGAGCGCCTCGGCGGCGGCAATCTCCTCCCGCGTGGCGGCCACGCGCACCGACATGTAGCCGCCATCGGCGGTTGGCGTCGCCGTGGCGCGAACCCAATAGTGGTCGCCATTCTTGCGCCGGTTCTTGACGATACCGGACCAGGGCCTGCCTTCCTTCAGCGTTGCCCACAGGTCACGAAAACCCTCGGCCGGCATATCCGGGTGGCGCACCAGGTTGTGCGGCTGGCTGAGCAGTTCGTCGCGCTCGAAGCCGCTGGCGGCGACGAAGTCGTCATTGACCCAGGTGATGCGGCCCTGGCCGTCGGTGCGGCTGATGATAGTGGCATCCTGCGGAAGCAGGTGAGCACGCTGGCTTACGGGAAGGTTCTGTCTCATTGTCGGGGAAGGTCGGGATTGTTTGTATTTGAATTATTGGTACTGCGTCACCGCACTCATACGTCCCAGCATCGCCCGGACGCCAACAATGCGGTGAATTCTTCGGTCGGCAGGGGCTTGCTGAACAGGTAGCCCTGCACTTCGTCACAGCCGTAGCCGCGCAGCAGTGCCAACTGGTCGGCGGTTTCGACGCCTTCGGCAATGGTCGTCAGGTGCAGGCTGCGGCCCATCTGGACGATGGTGTTCACCAGCACGCCGTCATCGGCCACATTGGCCTCGACGGACCCATCGAGGCCGCGCACGAAGGACTGGTCCACCTTCAGCTTGTCCGCTTCAAAGCTTTGCAGGTAGCCCAGGTTGGAGAAGCCGGTACCGAAGTCATCGATGGACATTTGCAGGCCCAGGCGCTTGAACTGGCGCACCGCATCGAGCACCGTGTGATCGTCCTGCACCATGGTCGATTCGGTGATTTCCAGTTCCAGCCATTCGGCGGGCAACCCGGTTTCTTCGAGGATGGACGTCACCGTGTGCAACAGATCGCCCCGGCGGAACTGAATACCAGAGACATTGACGGCGACCACCAGCGGCGGCAGGCCGGCGTCGAGCCAGGCGCGGGCCTGGCGGCAGGCGGTGCGCAGCACCCATTCGCCGAGTGGCACGATCAGGCCGGAGTCTTCGGCCACCGGGATGAAGACGCCGGGCGGCACCAGCCCCCGCTCTGGATGACGCCAGCGCACCAGCGCCTCGGCACCGACGATGCGGCCGTCGTCGAGGGAGATTTGCGGCTGATAGTGAAGAATGAATTCATCACGCTCCAGGGCGCGGCGCATCTGGGCCACCAGTTGCAGGCGCTCCAGCGCGTTGTCGTTCATGTGGGTGTCGAAATAGCGCGCCGTGGCCCGTCCGGATTCCTTGGCGTGGTACATCGCCGTGTCGGCGCGCCGCAGCAGGGTTTCGAAATCGCCGCCGTCGTCCGGCCAGACGGAGATACCCACGCTGGCCGACAAGGCCAGCGAGTGCCCGTTGATCTCCACCGGCTGGGCCACGACGTCGATCAATTTTTGCGCAACGCTGGCGGCATCGCGGCTGTCGCGCAGGTTGTCGGCGACCACCAGAAATTCGTCGCCGGACAGGCGACCAAGAGTATCAGCGTCGCGCAGCACCTCGCGCATGCGCTGCGACAGGATTAGCAGCAGCTCATCGCCCAGGCGATGACCGAAGGAGTCGTTGATCTGCTTGAAACGGTCCAGGTCGACAAACAGCAGCGCCACCTGGCGCGCCTCGCGGCCGGCACGGCCGATGGCATGACGCGTCACGTCGGCCACCAGGGAGCGGTTGGGCAGGCCGGTGAGCAGGTCGTGGTGAGCCAGGAAGTCGATGCGCTCGCGGGCCGCTTTCTGCTCAGTGATGTCGGAAAAGATGGCGATGTAGTTGCTGATCGCGCCGCTGGCATCCCGCGCCGCCGTGATGCCCAGCCACTCAGCATAGACCTCGCCGTTCTTGCGGCGATTCCAGATCTCACCCTGCCAGCGCCCCTTTTCGGCAATGTCGAGCCACATCAGCCGATAGAAATCCTTGTCCTGGCGTCCTGAGGAAAGGATGCGCGGATTGCAGCCAAGCACTTCCTCCGGCTCGTAGCCGGTGGTTTCGCTGAAGGCCCGGTTGATCGAGATGATCTGGCGCTCGGCATCGGTGATGACGATGCCTTCGTGGCTGTTCTCGAAAACCTGGGCCGCCAGCCGGTGATGGGCTTCCAGCTCGCGGCGCTTGACGTCACGGGCCAGCACGTCGATGGCGAAGGAGATATCTACCGCCAGACCATAGAGCAGGCCGTCGTCATCCTCGCCGAGACCACCTTCGCCCCGCG
The DNA here is from genome assembly GCA_030824275.1 of Rhodocyclaceae bacterium. Classification (GTDB taxonomy): domain Bacteria; phylum Pseudomonadota; class Gammaproteobacteria; order Burkholderiales; family Rhodocyclaceae; genus JAVBXY01. The sequence goes on from JAVBXY010000014.1 coordinate 72,085, forward strand.
AGGCGAGACACAGGCAACCAATGACCTCGCCCTCGCGACGCAAGGGCAGGCGGGTGTAGGCGTCCCAGGACAGACCTGAAGCAGCGAAGAGACTGGCGAGCCAGGGTGCATCGTCCGCCGGCTTGCCATGGAGCAGAAAACCGTTGTCGGTCAGTTCGACAGCACGATCTGCTTGCTCCAGGCCCTGACGCAGTTCGCGAAACAGCGAATCGGGCAAACCACGCCAGGCGGCAAGTCGGGGCAGGGGTTCGGTGAGGACGACCCAGGCTGCGGAGTATTCACCGTAATGGACAGCCACGTCGCAGACCCGATCGAAGAGGCTGTCGATATGGTCGCTCTGGACAATGGCCTGGTGGGTTTCGTGCAGCAGGGAAAGGCTGCGGGTGAGGCGCCGCAGTTCGGCGCGCGTCGGGTGTTCTTCGTTGACGGCCGCCGTCGGAGGCGGCTTGGCCTGGGGGATTGCATTCACGGTCGGGGGGGCCTTGGTTATTTTTATTGCATTGCAACAGCGGCCGTGAATTTAAGTGATCTGTATGACTACGTCAATATCAGGGTTATCTGTATGTAATTAGACATATGCCGAGCTACCCGTTTAAACACACCAAAGCCCGCTCCAGCAAGGCTCGCCGTGTGCCGAAATTCAGCCGCACGAAACCGGGCGCGCCGAAGTCGGCACCATCGGACAGGCCCAGGCCGCGCTCCTCGAAATGACGGGCAGGATTGGCAACACCGAGACCGCGCGCATCGATCCATGCCAGGTAAGTCGCTTCCACCGGTCGCATGTCGAGGCCGGGCACGGCTGCCACCGCGCGCTCGACCAGGCGCGCATTGCCGCGCAGATAATCGTTCAAGGCCCGCTGCCAGTCGTCGCAGACGGTCAACGCCGCCTCCGTGGCGGCAAGGCCGAGGCTATTGACGTGGGGCACGATGCCCTGCATGGCGCGCTGGAAATCCCGGCGCAGGCGCTCATTGGAAATGATGGCAAAGGCACAGCCGAGGCCGGGGATGTTGAAGGTCTTCGACGGCGCCATCAGGGTGATGGTGCGCGCGGCGATCTCCGGTGAAAGGGAAGCAAAAAGTCGGTGCTGGCAGGACGGCGACAGGATCAGGCCATTGTGGATTTCGTCGGCGCAGACGACCAGGTCGTGCTTTTCCGCCAGGGCCGCGATCTGGCTCAGTTCGTTCTCGTTCCAGACGCGACCCACCGGGTTATGCGGATGGCACAGCTCGAACAGCTTGGCCCGGCTTTGCGTCAACACCGCGTCGACGGCGGCGAAATCCCACAGCCAACCCTCGTCGTCGCAGACCAGCGGCGCGGTGACGCTGCGGCGAGCGGAAAAAGTCGGCGCCGACAGGAAGGGCGGGTAGATCGGCGTTGCCGAGAACACGGCATCGCCCTCACCGCCGACGGCGCGACAGGCGATGTTGAGTCCCGACACCAGGCCGGGCAGCCAGACGATCCAGGCCGGGTCCGCCGCGTAGTCGAAATGACGCTGGAGGTAATCGACCACCGCGCCGGTCTGCGATGCGGTCGGCGCGTTGTAGCCGAAGACGCCGTGATCGACGCGCTGGCGGATGGCGTCCAGCACAGCCGGCGGCGCCGCGAAATCCATGTCCGCCACCCACAGGGGAATGACGTCGCGGCCGGCGTACTTCGACCACTTCCAGGAATCGCTGCCGGCGCGCTCGACCGGCGCGTCGAAATCGAAGGCCACGGCGCTCGGACTCAGGGCTGGCGGAACAGCCAGTCGCCGCCCTCGCTGTGGCCGGCGGACAGCACGGCGCCGTATTGCGGTTCCTGCGGCGAGTCCTTGGTCACGCGGCCGTGAACCGAGCGCCAGACTTCGACGCCAGGGGCGACCGCGCCGACATTCTCCAGCGTCTTGATCAGGTTCCAGGCGAAGATCGAATGGCCGTTGCGGCCTTCGTCGGAGACCGGCTCTTCGCCGCCTGAGGAGAGCACGACGACGGAACGGCGCTTGAGGATTTCTTCCGCCGTCCCACCAGCGCCGACTTTTTGTTCCTTGGTCAGCGAACCGGAGAAGCAGCTGTCGGAAACCAGCATCAGCTGCCGGGAGGGAATCGCCTTTAGCAGCTTGGAGATGTCGCTGTTGGAAATCCAGTTGGCCGCCGTTTTCACCGAGGCATCGACGGGAATCCAGAAGCCCATGCCGTTGTCGTCCATCTGATAGCCGTGGCCAGCGTAGAACAGCAGCACGCTGTCTTCGGGCTTGGCGTCTTTCGCGATGCGGTTGAGGGCTTCGACGATGGTCGCCTTGCCGGCGTCCTTGACGATCTGCACGTCGAAGCCGAAGCGGGCCTTGAGCACCTCGGCGATTTTCGTCACGTCGGCGGCCGGAGTTTCCAGCGAGGGAATCGGCGGCGTGTATTTCATGTTGCCGACCAGCAGGGCAATGCGGCGCCCGCTGCCGGTCGTTGCGGCGACCGCTGCCGGCTGGGCCAGGCAGAGCGTGCTACCACTATTCGCACTGCACTCGGGCACGTCGGCGGCCTTCGGATTGCGTCGCAATTCCTCCAGCGCCTCACGGTAAAGCAGGGTGCGCGCCTGGTGGCGCTGCATGTCGATGGCCCGCATCTGGTTGAGGCCAGGGATGCCGCCCATGAAGGCCGGCGGCCGCATCTGGGCGCTGGCGGGGAGGACAAGGCATGCACACAGTGTCAGCAGCAGTCGTTTCATCGCAGATTCTCCAGCAGGCTGCGCCAGTCGCGGGACCAGCAGCAGCGGTGATCGAAACCGGGGACGACGACCAGCCGTCCGCCGGTGCGCGTCGCAAAGGGCGCGACGAGAGCAGGTGGCACGATCTCGTCCCGCTCACCAACGAAATGTACCGCAGGCGGCCAGGGTTCGGCCAGCGCGTCCGGATCTTCGCCGACCAGCGGTGTCACGCCATGATGAGCGGTCCAGGCGCCGACCCGCACTGGCGCAGCAATGGTCGCCACCTGTGCCACATCGGTTCGCCGCACCGCCAGCAGCAGCGCCATGACGCCGCCGCCGGAATGGCCGATCAGCCGCAATTGACGGGCGCCGGTGGCAACCTTGAGCTGGTCCAGTGCTGCGTTCATCGCCGTCACCAGCTCCGGCGCGAAGCGGCGACGGGTCCAGCGTTCCGGTGAGCAGCCGGCCAAGGCATCGGTATTCAGATACTGGCAGAGCCGCCCAAGATAGGCCACCGCCGGCGAGGGATCGGCGACAGCCAGGTCCATGACCAGCGGTGCATCCGGTGTCGGATCAGCCGGCGGCCGCCAGCGACTGGGCCAGGCGGCGCCGTCGCCCTCGAGATAAACGGTCAAGGTGTCCGTTGCACCGCGCTGACGCAGCAGGCTCTGGAGGCGGTCGGCACCACTGCCGGTTGATAGTTCGACGAAGCCGGCTTCGGCAGCTTCCTCGCGCAGGAAGCTGCGCCCATCGCGGCCCGGCGTGATGCAGCCGGTCAGAAACAACAAGGCCGCGCCCGTGAGCGCGGCCTTGCGAAAGAACAATCGATGCATCAGAAGCGGATGTTGATATTGCCCATCAGCGTCGAGTTGCGCGTGTAGCGACGGCCGGTTTCGTCGGTATAGACGATGCCGCCGGTGATCTTGTCCTTGAGCGAGAGGAAGTTCACACCCAGGGACAAGGTGAAACCGTCGCGGTCCCAAGGAGCGGCGCCCTGCGTGGCACGGATCACATCGGCAGCATAGGCCACACCGACGAAGGGCATGACGCCGTTGCCATACCAGTACCCCGCCTCGACACCGACGCGGGCCTGGCCGAGACGGGCGGTAGCACCGGTGTTGGCCAGCACGGCGCCATTGTTGCGGATGTCGGAGGACTTTTCCTGGGCCCAGAGATAGCCGGCCTTGCCGGTCAGCTGCCAGTTGCCGATCCAGTCGGCATAGGTGGCATTGCCGGCGAAGAACAGGCGGTTAACGTCGTTGCGACCAGCGCCAACCGAGCTTTCCCCTTCACCCACACCGACCGAGGCGTCGAAGGCCAGCTTGTCGGATACCTGGTAGCCGAGATACGGCGCGATGGAATAGCCGGTGGTGGTCGATCCCGTCGGCGTGACGCCGACCGTGCCGGTACCACGGTCGAAGGCGGCGGAAAGGCCAAGCACCATCTTCGAATCCAGGCGATAGTCGCCGCCGAGGACGAGGTTGGTGATGTTGGCACCGCTCTTGGTGCGCGTCGCACCCAGTGTGGCGTCATAGCGGTTGGCGTTCTCCGAGACACTGGCCCAGCCATTCCACTTGTCTGCCGACGCACCGGCCGCCATGCCGCTGATGCCGTTCATCGCCTGACGCTGTGGACCGCCCGAACCGCCGCCCAGCAAGCGGCCGCCGAGGGAGGAGGAAATCACCGATACCTGCTGGAAGGACGTGGCGGAAATCTGTTGCGTGGTGGCGGGGCTGGAGCTGGCGAAGCACCAGGGATAGTTGGTCTTGGCCTCGTCCGGGGTATAGCTGCCCGACTTTACAAGATCAAAAACCTCGGAACAGGTGCTGGAGGCCGAGGCCAGCGCACTGCCCGAGCCGATGACCAGCCCGAGGGTCAGCGCGATACGTTTGAATTTCATGGATGCTCCTTATTGAGAATTCATTTCGCCGCCGCCCGCACGTCCTTCAGGGCCTTGCCATAAAGGGAAACGAGCAGCTTGGCTTCGGGATCGTTGCCGCGATCCTTTTTCATGTCGGCCAGCAACTGCTCGACACGTTCGAGCTGACGCATTTCGAGCATGCCGGCAAGCAGGTAGAGCTCGGGGTTGAGGTCATCCTTGCCGCCGCTCTTGTCAGATTCGGCACGCATCTGCTTGTAGGTGTCTTCCATCCGGGCGATGGCATCCGGCGTCGGGATGGCGCGCAAGCGCATCACTCCGGCGCGACCCTGGCTGTCCAGCGAAGGCGTACGGGCCAGCTGCTTGACGATCACCATCGGCACCTGCTTCACCTGCGCTGCGGGCAGGCCGGTGGCCTTGCTTTCGCTGGCGCCGACCTCAAGCTTGCCGGCACCGGCCCAGGATTCCTGGCGGCCGTTCTCGAAGTAAGTGAGCTGGATCTTGGTGTCCTTGGCCAGGGTCAGCACATCGCCGGCCTTGAGCTTGACGAAGGCGTCGACCTGACCCTCCGCCCCTGCACGGCTAACCTTGCCAGCGAGCGAGGTAACCAGCGCCGCATCGGCGGCGGCAAAGGCCGGAGAATTGAAAAGCAGCAGGGCCAGCGCCATCAGACCCAACACCGGGCGCATCATCATCTTGATCATTGTTTGTCCATTCCGAGAATCTCGCAAACCGCCACTTCCTGGTGGCGGCCCTTAACGGCCAGCGAATGCCGGGCTCCAATGCGCACCCCTGCACCAGCACAGGTAACCGTATCATGGCTGGCGAGGATGTGGCAACCGGTTTCCTTGGTCTTGCCCTCCAGTCGTGAGGCCACGTTCACCGTGTCGCCAATGGCCGTGTACTCCATGCGCGCCGAGGAACCGATGTTGCCGACCACGGCCTCGCCGGAATGCAGGCCGATGCCGATGTCGAAAACCGGCAGCTCGCGATCGGGAAAGCGCGCTTCCATCCACAGGCGAAAATCCGTCGCCACGGCGTATAGCTCAATGGCCGCACGCAAGGCGCGGCGGGCATGGTCGGGCTGGTCCAGAGGCGCGCCGAACTCGGCCATGATGGCATCGCCGATGAACTTGTCGATGGTGGCGCCCTCCACCAGCAGCGCGGCGCAGGCCCGCTCGAAATAGGTGTTGAGCATTTCCACCACTTCCTTGGCGGTCAGCTTTTCGGAAATCGTGGTGAAGTTGCGGATGTCGGAGAACAACACCGTCACCTGCCGCGCCTGGCCACCCAGCTCGGGCAACTCCGGCGAGGCCAGCAAGGCCGTCACCACCTGGGGTGAGACGTAGCGGCCGAACATCTGGCCGATGCGCTCCCGTTCGCGCTGCTCGCGGCTCATGCGCAAGAGGGCGAGGCCGACGAGAACGATGATCATGCCCAGATGCAGATGGGCCACCGGGAACAATTGGCCCTGCTTGAACAACAGGTAGGCGGCGAAGGCGGCCAGTTGCGCCGCGATCACCACCAGCACCACGGCACGCCAGGCCGACAGGCGCATGCCGACGAAGGCGATGGCGCCGAGCAGCAGCACGAACACGCCCAACCGCACAGGGGCAGGCGTTTCGTCGATGAAACGGCCGGCGAGCAGGGTCTCGACGATGTTGGCCTGGATCTCGGGGCCGGTCATCAGTGTGTTGGCGCCGCCGATGCTGGTGGAATAGGGCGTCGGATGCACGTCGTTCATGCCGGCGTAGCCGGCACCGATCACCACCACCTTGCCGGCCAATGCACGCACCTCTGGGTCTTTCGCCGCATCCGGCGCCAACAGTTTGCGGAAGGAGAGGGCGTGATACGTGCCGGGCGGGCCGGCGAAGGCGATGGGCATCTCGCGCCGGCCTTCCAGTTCGCGGCCGCCGAATTTCCAGGGCGCCGCCACACCTTGTGCCGTCGCCCGTGCGGCGGCCAGCGGCGCGAGGGCCATGGGCGGCAGGCCTTCCTTGCGGGCGAATTCGGTATCGGCTTCCGCCAGGGCAAAACGCCGCACGGCGCCGTCGGCGTCGGAGCGCAAATTGGCCAGGCCGACATGGCGGGTCATGTCCATCTCGGGCAGCGCCAGCAGGTAGTCTGGGCTGGGCAGGATGAAGTCGTTCACCGTCTCGCCAGCGCCGACTTTTACGCCGGCCAGCAAGACGCTGCCCTGATTGATCTGCTCGCGGAAGGGGCGGTCGTAACTGCGCGAAGCATCGCCGCCCATGAGACCGAGTTTCTCGATCCAGCGCTCGGGACTGCCGCTGAAAATGAAGTCGATGGCAATGACTTTCACGCCCGCCTCGCGCAGGGTGGCGACGGCACGGGCGAAGTGCGGCGTCCAGAAGGACAGCGGTTCGTCCGGCCTCTCGTTGAGCGTCGGGTCGTCGAGCATCACCAGCGCCGTATGATGCGGCGCCTCGCGGGGGCCGGCGAAACGGTGCCAGAGATCGCTGTAGAGATACTCGATGCGACTGGCGACGCCACTGCGATACACCCCCTCGGCCACCACGGTGGCGAACACGGCGGCCACCAGTGCCAGCATCCCGATATGACGGCCGATTCCACGCAACTCCATGACACTCAGCCGAGGAAAAGCCGGTAGGCCGGGTTCTTCGATTCGTCCCAGTACTGGTAGCCCAGGCCCTTGAGGAAGGTACGGAAGTCCTTCATCTCGCCCGGCGGCACTTCCATGCCGACCAGCACGCGGCCGTAATCGGCGCCGTGGTTGCGGTAATGAAAGAGGCTGATGTTCCAGCCCGCGCTCATGCGGGTGAGGAAGTTCATCAGGGCGCCGGGCCGCTCGGGGAATTCGAAGCGATAGAGCAGTTCGTTCTTCACTTGCGGCGCGTGGCCGCCGACCAGATGGCGCACGTGCAGCTTGGCCATCTCGTCGTCGGTGAGGTCGATGGCCGGGTAGCCGTTCTTCTTCAGTTGCTCCACCAGCTTGGGCGCCTCGCCGCCACCGCTGACCTGCACGCCGACGAAGACATGGGCCTCGCCGGCATCGTGGTAGCGGTAGTTGAACTCGGTGATGTTGCGGCTGCCGATCAGGGCGAGGAACTTCTTGTAGCTACCAGGCTTCTCTGGCAGGGTCACCGCCAGCACGGCCTCGCGCTGTTCACCGACTTCCGCCCGCTCGGCGACGAAGCGCAGGCGGTCGAAGTTGGTGTTGGCGCCGGAGGCCACTGCCACCAGGGTCTTGTCCTTGAGCTTCTTCTTCTTGGCGTATTCCTTGGCCCCGGCGATGGCCAGGGCGCCGGACGGTTCGAGGATCGAGCGCGTGTCCTCGAACACGTCCTTGATCGCGGCGCAGATGGCGTCGGTGTCCACCAGCACGATGTCGTCGAGCAGTTCGCGACAGAGGCGGAAGGTTTCCTCGCCGACATATTTGACCGCTGTGCCGTCGGCAAAGAGGCCGACGGTATCGAGGCGGACGCGGCGCCCGGCCTTGATCGAGCGGGCCATGGCGTCGGCATCGAAGGTCTCGACGCCAATCACCTTGGTGGCCGGCCGCACGCGCTTGATGTAGGCCGCCACACCAGCCGCCAGGCCGCCGCCGCCGATGGCGACGAAAACGGCATCGATGGGATCGGAATGCTGGCGCAGGATCTCCATGCCGATGGTGCCCTGACCGGCAATGACATCCGGGTCGTCGAAGGGATGGACGAAGGTCAGCTTCTGTTTCTTCTCCAGCACCAGCGCATGGGCGTAGGCAGCGTCGTAGGAATCGCCGGCCAGCACCACTTCACCGCCACGCTTCCTGACCGCGTCGATCTTGATCGCCGGCGTCGTCGTCGGCATCACGATCACGGCACGGATGCCGAGCTTCTTTGCCGACAGCGCCACACCCTGGGCGTGGTTGCCGGCGGAGGCGCAGATCACGCCGCGCTTGCGCTGGGCCGGGGTGAGATGGGCGATCTTGTTGTAGGCGCCGCGCAGCTTGAAGCTGAACACGGGCTGCATGTCCTCGCGCTTGAACCAGATGCGGTTGCCGACACGGGCGGACAGATTGGAGGCCAGCTCCAGGGGCGTTTCGACGGCGACGTCGTAGACGCGGGCGTTGAGTATTTTTTCGAGATAGTCCATAGGGGTCAAAGGGTAACATGGGGCATGGATTTCCTATTCACCGCCCAGGCCGGCCTGGCGGGTCTTTTCCTCGCCAGTTTCCTGTCCGCCACCCTGTTGCCCGGCGGTTCGGAAGCAGTGCTCTTCGCCGTACTGAAACTGCATCCGGAACAGACACTACCCGCCCTGTTGCTGGTGACGCTGGGCAACACACTGGGCGGCATGCTCACCTATTACATGGGACATCTGCTACCGCAACATCTGGCGCCGGAAAAGTCGGCGATGGTGAGACGGCGGGGGCCGCCGATATTGCTGCTGGCCTGGACGCCAATCCTCGGCGATGCCCTCTGCGCGGCGGCCGGCTGGCTACGATTGGCACCCTGGCCGTGCGCCCTGTGGATGGCACTGGGCAAGGGCGCGCGCTATGGGGTCGTTGTCGCCGGAATGTCGGTCTTCTGAGCAGATATTCCCAGGAAATACACCGTCACTCCTGTTGCTGCCAGTGCGATGCTCGCCACGGCCGCGATCCAGAATCCCGCCGCGCCACGTGGCGGACCCAAAACGTCGGTGAGGCCCAGCAGGTAACCACCGCCGAGACCGACGCCCCACAGCGCCACGGCGTAGATCAGCATCGGCGCCATGGACTTCTTGTAGGCACGCAGCACCTGGGCCATCACGGCTTGCACGGCATCGGCAGCGTGATAGAGCGCGACGATCAATAGCAAGGGTACGGCCAACGCCGCCACTTCGGCATTCGTGGTGTAGGCCCGCGCCAACGGCTCTGCGCCAAAGCCGATGATCGCGCCCAGTCCGGCACCGCCACCGACGCCAACGGCCAGGCCGAGCAGGCCGGCATGCCTTGCCCGTCTTCGGTCGCCGGCACCCAGGGACTGCCCAACCAAGACACCCGTGGCATTGCCTAGGGCCATCGGCACCATGAAGCTGAAGATGGCGACGCTGGCGGCGATCTGGTGCGCCGCTGAGGTTTCGGCGCCCAATCGGGCAATAAACAGGGCCATGAAGGTGAAGGCCGTTACATCGACGAGAAAGGTCGCGCCGGTAGGCAGGCCGTGTCGCAGCAATTCGAGCAGCGGCGCGGCGCGCGGCCATTCGAACCGCGAGAAAACGCCGTAGGACGCATAGGTTTGCTCGCGTCGACACCATAGCCACGCGGTGATGGCGATGGTCCACGAAATCACGGCGGAGGACCAGCCGCAACCGGCACCACCCATGGCCGGCAGGCCGAAATGTCCGTACATGAAGACCCAGTTGAGGGGCACCTTGAGCAGCAGGCCGGCCAGGTTGAGCATCATCACCGGGCGCGGCCGGCCGATGCCAGTGGTGAAACCGTAGAAGACGCGGAAGAAGAGGATGCCGGGCACAGCCCAGGCGACGCCGCCCAGATAGACGCGAACCTTGGCTTCCACCGCTGGGGACAGTTGCGACAACTGGAGAAAGGGTTCGGGATGCCGTAGCACCAGCATCGCCACCAGCGACAGGGCGAAGGCCAGCCAAGCGCTTTGCCGCACGTCGGCACCGATCTCGGCGAAACGTTTTGCGCCGTGATGATGGGCGACGATGGGGGTAAGCGCCAACAATACGCCCATGGCGGTGACGAAGACAGAGGCGTAAATGCTGGCGCCGATGCCGACGGCAGCAAGATCTTCCGGCGAGAGCCGGCCGGCCATCAAGGTGTCGATGACGCCGCTGCCCATCACCGCCGCCTGGGCGATCAGAACCGGCCAGGCGAGGTGAAACAGGGAGCGGGCGATGCCGGCCATGGCTAGCGGCCGCTAGTCATGTCGGCGCCGCGCAAATACCACGCAATTGCCGCGCAGTTGCCGTGTCGCCAGCGCCGACTTTTTACGCCGATATTCAGCTACCGGCGAAACGCTTCTCGATTTCCGCCGCCGGGATGTAGCCCCCGACGCGTTCACCGGACGGGAAGAAAATCGCTGGCGTGCCATTGATACGCAGCTTGCGGCCCAATTGCATGGACTTCTCCAGTCCGGCTGTGTCGCATTTGGCCGCTGCTGCCGGCGGCGTCGCGCCGCTGACCATCCAGTCGTTCCACGCCTTGGCCTTGTCGGCCGCGCACCAGATAGCTTTCGACTTGTCGTAGGAATCGTCGGAGAGGATGGGGAAGAGGAAGGTATAGACGGTGACGTCCTTCACTTTCACCAGGTCCTTCGCCAGCTTCTTGCAATAGCCGCAGTTCGGATCTTCGAACGTCACCACCACGTTCTTGCCGGAGCCACGCACCTGCTTCACGGCCAGCTCCAGCGGCAGCGAATTGAACTGGCGCTCGGCGGTCAGGTTCTTGCCGCTTTTCAGTTCCAGCAGATTGCCGAAGATCAGGTGCGTGCCCTTGTCATCAGCGTAGAAAATCTGGCCGTCGACGGTCACTTCCCACATCCCGGCAATCGGCGCCTTGACCATTTTTTCGATCTTGCCGACCTTGCCTTCGACGGCTTTTTTCACATCGGCTTCATCGGCCAACACGGCAGTGGAAGCCAGGATCAGGCTGGCGGCAACAATCAGGTTCTTCATAAAGTCTCCAGGGGAAAATCAGGACGCCAGGGCGTAGCGGACCAAAGTGTCCTTTACGACCGGCAAAGTGTTCGTGAGGTTCAATCCAAAATTGCGCAGGGGTCGCAGCCAGCCCGCTTCCGGGCGGAACAGGCGTTGCAGGCTGTCGGTCACGGTTTGCAGGGCAACCACCTCCTCCTTGCGCGCCCGCTCGTAGCGGCGCAGCAGGGCCAGGTCGCCGCAATCCACATGCCCCGGCTTGCCGGCCAGCACCGTCGCCAGCATCTGGGCATCCTGGAAGCCGAGATTGATGCCATGACCGGACAGCGGATGGATCGCATGGGCGGCATCGCCGATCAAGGCCAGTCGCGGCGCCACCGCGTGCGGCGCGCGCATCAGGCGCAACGGGAAGCCCGCTGCCGGGGTAATCAGTTCGAACTGACCCAGCCGATGACCGCCGGCCTCGGCAACCCGGGCACAAAGCACCGCCGGGTCGAGGCTCACCAGCTCACGCCCATGGGCCTCTGGGGTGGACCAGACCATGGACATCCGGTTACCGGGCAGCGGCAGCCAGGCCAGGATGCCGTCCTCGCGAAACCACTGGAAGGCCGTGCCCCGATGCGGTAGCTCGGTAGTGAAATTGGCCACTACGCCATGCTGGCCGTAAGGCGAGAAGTTAACCTCGATGCCGGCCGCAGCCCGCGTCCAGGAATCCGCGCCATCGGCCGCCACCACCAGCCGCGCGGACAGGCAGCGGCCATCGTCGAGGGTCAGCCGCGCCGCATCGGCATCGAAAGCCAGCGCCTGCGGTCGGGCCGGGCACAGCAGGGTGACGTTGCCCTGGCGGCGCACCGTCTCCCACAGCTCACGCTGCATCAGGGACGACTCGAGTATCCAGGCCAGTTCGCCCACGCCGCTGTCGTAGGCCGAGAAATCCAGCCGCCCGCCGGCATCGCCACAAACCTCCATGGCCCGCACCGGCTCCATCCGCGCCGGATCGAGGTGAGCCCAGATGCCAGCAGACTCAAGAAAGCGGGCGTTGGCCGGGCTAATCGCATAGATGCGGGCATCCCAGCCCTCCGGCGTCACCGGCGCCCGCCCCTCGACCAGGGCCACCGATAGCGAGGAACGGCGCAAGGCAGCAGCCAGGGCCAGGCCCGCCAAACCACCACCAACGATGACCACATCGAAATCCATCCCGCGATTGTCGCTTGCCTTGCCTTGCTTGACAAGGCAAGCACGGGGCGGGGATAATTCCGCCCCTTTGCACGGTGATGTAGCTCAGCTGGTTAGAGCGACGGATTCATAATCCGTAGGTCGAGGGTTCAAGTCCCCCCATCACCACCAGTATTACCAAGCAGTTAGGCCAACCCTCCGGGGTTGGCCTTTTTGTTTTTCGATGTCATGTAGGCGCCATGTAGGCATTTAGTTGCAATGGCAATCCAAGTCGATCAATCGGCAGGGGTGCCTGGTCCACTATTATTCAAAAATAGCGGATAGCAAATCGACACTGCCATGAAAAACATAACCCCAGAAGACAAGCGCATTGCGGTACTCGCTGCGGAGTTTGACAAAGAGCGTGAGCAAAATCCCTACGTCACGCTACAAGCCGTGATTGACGCCATTGCACTACACGTTGAGATAAGTACGAGCGAGTTGGAACAATATGCATGGCCCCCCCTGGTCAATATGCGCAAGATCGACCCCATGCTTACAGAAGAAAAGAAAGCCAATACCAACCAGCTTCGCCGCTTCCTTCAGTATTCGCGCGCTGCTCGCCGACTGCACAAGCTATTCGTTGAGGATGCAACTGAAATCAAATGGTATGACTTTAACCATGAGTCCACTAACATCATTGCCACTAATGAGGCAAAGGACAGAGGCTTGAAGTCACTGGCATCAGCAGCGGGAGCGGAGCGACAGTTCTGCCGAGCGTGGGAAAAGGCAGAAGCGCGTCTCAGGCTAGCGCAACAATCTCAATCTATTGTAATAGCCCACCCTGCTCATGAATTACATAAAGAGCCAGAAACAGAATTGATCGGCTTTAATTATTTCGATGTGGTGAATGAGCTCGACACTTACGAAATCACCCACGACCAGCCCTATCGATCGCTTACTTATCCAAACTGGCGATCAGATTTTGAGCAACCGGTTCCACAGATAACCAGGGGCACGAAAACGCCTCCTGATGGCATCGATCGCTTTCCCAACACTAAGGAAATAGTTGTCGCGATTGATGGCTTATTAGGAAAAACCAAATCGCAGTGGCGAAACATGCTGAAGTCGCCCAAAGAAGGAACTTGGCTCGATAAAGCACGTGTTCAATCAGGGGGGCCGGGAACAGATGGCGCGACGTGGGATCCATTGGACATCGCCCAAACGCTCTTTGCGGGGGTTACCGTCGAGACAGACAGGGGCGGTGGGCGAGACAATTCCACTCCTCGATACGTTACAAAAAAGGAAGATCTCGACACATTGGATAAGGTTTTCGCCGAAAAACTTCCAGAATGGAAGTCAGCTTGGGATGACAGACGTGCCAGCTTGGAGTCCTACATCACCTAGTGACGACACGTAATCGTATCGACGCCGGTATCTATCTATCGACATTCCTTTCCATCTAAATGCGCCCATTACCGGGCGCATTTCAGTGAGAAGTTAAGCGATCCGTCCAAAACCCTTGTGGCTAGGACGCACAAACTGGAACGGTCCGGGGCATTTGGGACGCATTATCAAATTGTGACGTTGGCTAACTCATGCCTGGACGCAGGCAATTTCGACAACGTCTCAAGGAGTAATCAATGTCCCCGGAAGTTTATAGCGGTCAGTTGCCGCCGCACCACCAGCCTGACCTCAACACCGAGCAGGCCGCTGCCCTTCTACACCTACGGCCGCAAACTCTTCGAAAAGCCTACTCGCAGACCGGCGCCTACTTTGGGGTCCGCCCTCGCAAAGCCGCCAATGGCCGCCTGTTCTGGAACGTCACCGAGATTCTTGGCCTCAAGAACGGAGGAGGGCGCAGTCATGGCTGATATCCAGGTCATCCTTACCGAACTAGAGAAATTGGAGCCATCGGGCCTGGCCGCCTTGACGCCTCACTTCCGAGTGTTTTTCCCGGTAATCCAACAAAAGCTCGCTGGCGGAGTGAAGCAGAAGGAGATCATTAAGCTCTTGTCGACGCACGGCGTGCAAGTGCATCACACTCAATTCAACTCACTCATGAAATCCCTTGAAGCGGAGCATTGCGGTGACACAGAAACGAAGGAGGTGCCGCGATGAACTCGCCATACCCCCCTTATTCACCCTATCCCACGGACGCGTTCTTTAAATGCATGGGGGATCCGCTGCTTGAGGTGAACAGCGTTGTACAGGCGCCCATTTCCATGACGGCGCTGTCCTTCCTGAGCACCATGTCGGCGGCCGTACAGCGCATCGCCGATGTTCAGCTACCGATGGGGCAGGTGAGGCCTGTATCCCTGTTCACACTCGCCATAGCGGATAGCGGCGAACGCAAGACCACACTTGATGAACTCGTGGGCAAACCTCTCCGCGAACGTGATGCCGTCGAAGAACGTCGTTTCGCTGAGCAGCTTGCTAAATACGAGCAGGACATGGAGCGTTGGCAATCGACGCGTACTGCCCTGATCAAGCGCTATTCCCGGCTCGTTGAAAAAGGCGAGGCGACCGACAAGATCGAGAAGAAGCTGGCTGAGCTCGATGACGCCAAGCCAAGACCACCACGCCTACGTCGTCTCCTCCGTCAGGACTTGACCTATGCCGCTCTAATCGTAGCCCTTGAGGGCGATGGCGAGTCCACTTTTATCTCAGCTAGCGAAGGTGATGCAGCCCTAAAGAGCGACCTGATCCAACAGAACTTCACAGCGCTAAGTATGGCCTGGAGTGGCGAATCCATCGTCGCAGATCGCGCAGACAAAGGTCGGACTGCAATCAACCCGCGTTGTACCCTGTCGGTCATGGTGCAGAACGCGGTCTTCAATCAGTTCATGGAAAAGCGTGGCGATGTATTGCGAGGCTCCGGATTCCTAGCACGGTGCTTGATCACACGGCCAATATCGATGATTGGCCATCGCTTTGCTTTCAGCGATCCACCT
Organism: Rhodocyclaceae bacterium; assembly: GCA_030824275.1. Lineage (GTDB taxonomy): Bacteria > Pseudomonadota > Gammaproteobacteria > Burkholderiales > Rhodocyclaceae > JAVBXY01. Next base: position 87,374 of record JAVBXY010000014.1, read on the forward strand.
CAATGGAAGCACCTCGATGCCTTTCATGCCCGCCTTCGTTGTCTTCTTGAAGAAGGCGATCTTCGACTGGCGGCAGGAGTTCCCCGTCACATCCTTGAGTTTGATGAGGAAGCGCGGCACCGATGGGTGCTCCGTGCTAACGAGGTCGAGGTCATGTTGCGTGATGGGAACTATTTTGGCGAAGTTCGTGACTTCGGTGCCAAGCTCATGGAGCATGTTGCACGTGTGGCAGCCGTCCTACACGTGTTCGCCGGTCAGGATGGAAAAATCACCGTCGACACTACTGAACGCGCCTGGACTATCGTGCTTTTCCATGCCGAAGAGTTTCGGTTGATGTTTTCACCTTCGCTTGAAATACCGCAAGCGGTGGTTGATGCTGAGAAGATCGAGCGGTGGCTGCTTGCGAATGTTTGGTTACGAGGATTTGCGCATGTCCTTCGCAATCACGTCCATCGTACCGGGCCGGTGCGAGGGCTGGGGCGCTTTGTTCCAGCCATCGACGTTTTGGTGGGCCAGGGGAAAATTTTTGTCACGCAAGCCAACAGCAAAGCTCCACTCGTTATTGGGCTCAACCCAAACTATTTCGGCGTGCCTCATCCCGGCTGGGAGTGTCAGAATTTCTGTGTGTGAGGCGCTCGGAGACTTTTCCACGGTGACGGGTGCCGAAGGTCCCTCTAGACCGTAGGCGGACGGCGCGGTGGGAAAGTCGGTGGTCATTCTA
>JAVBXY010000028.1 GCA_030824275.1 Rhodocyclaceae bacterium
GCGGACAAGCTGGGGGCAGCACTGGGCGCCAGCCGGGCGGCAGTCGATGCGGGCTTCGTGCCCAACGACTACCAGGTGGGGCAGACGGGCAAGATCGTGGCGCCGCAGTTGTATATCGCCATCGGTATCTCCGGGGCCATTCAGCATCTGGCGGGCATGAAGGATTCGAAGGTGATCGTGGCCATCAACAAGGATCCCGATGCGCCGATCTTCCAGGTCGCCGACTATGGGCTTGTCGCGGATTTGTTTGCGGCGGTGCCGGAGCTGGTCGCAGCGATCTGATGCGCTGAATTTTGTGTGTGGATTGTGCCCGGCCTCGCGCCGGGCTTTTTTTCGTCCACACGCGCTGGGCTGGGTGCGACAACGTACATACGGGAAGCCCCTAACCGCCTAGCCTCAGGCTCTGCGCAACTCCCAAAGCCCTTGCCATGAATACCGATGCGCTGCCAACGCAGGCCACGGTGCTGGTCGTCGATGACGAAGCCCGAAATCTCAAACTCCTGGAAACGCTGCTGCATGCCGAAGGTCATGCCACGCTGATTGCCAGCAACGGCAGCGACGCGATTGCTCTGGCGTTGAGCGAGCAACCCGACCTGATTCTGCTCGACGTAATGATGCCGGACATGGACGGATTCGAAACCGTGACACGCCTGAAGGCCGACCCGCGTACCAAGCAAATACCGGTGGTCATGGTCACGGCCCTCGATGATCGCGACTCGAAGCTGCGCGCGCTGCAAGCCGGGGCCGAAGAGTTCCTCGGCAAGCCCATCGACCGCGCCGACCTGACGGTGCGTGTGCGCAACCTGCTGCGCCTGAAGGAGTATGGCGACTTCCTCGCCCACCACAACCGGATGCTCGACCAGCAGGTAAAGGAACGCACCGCGCAACTCGAAGAGGCCTACCGCGACACCGTCCTGACCCTCGTCCGCGCGGCAGAGCACAAGGACGAGGAGACCGGCCACCATGTCCGCCGCATCAGCCACTACTGCATGATCCTGGCCGACGCCATGGACCTGTCGGCAGAGTTCCACGAGGCCATCTTCCAGGCCAGCCCGATGCACGACATCGGCAAGATCGGCATTCCCGACCATGTGCTGCTGAAACCTGGCGGCTTCACTCCGGAGGAATGGATCATCATGCAGAGTCACTGCGCGCAGGGAGCCGGCATCCTCGCCAATGGCAACTCGCCCTACATGCGCATGGGGGCCGAGATCGCACTCAGCCATCATGAACGCTGGGACGGCAGTGGCTATCCAAACGGACTCAAGGGCGAAGCGATTCCGCTGGCGGCGCGAATCATGCAGATCTGCGACGTGTATGACGCACTGCGCAGCAAGCGCCCCTACAAACTACCCATCGATCACGCGCGTACCGTGGAAATCATCACCCAGGGCGACGGCCGTACCCAACCGGAACATTTCGATCCGGCGGTGCTGGCCGGCTTCACCGCCCAGGCAGAGCGTTTCGCCATCATCTACGAAGAGCTGACCGATACCTAAGCGTCCCGCCTGAATACCCATGCCAATCACCGAATCCGACATCCTGAGCGCCAGAATCCTGATCGTCGATGATCAGGCATTCAATGTCAGCGTGCTCGAACGGATACTGCGCAGCGTCGGCTACACGGCCGTCAATTCGACGACGGATCCCTTGCTGGTCTGCGCACTGCACCGTGAAAACCGCTACGACCTGATCCTGCTGGATATCGAAATGGACGGCATGGATGGCTTCCAGGTGATGGAAGGCCTCCAGGAAATCGAACGAGACAATTACCTGCCGGTGATCGTGATCACCTCCCAGCCCGACTACAAGCTGCGCGCCCTGCAACTCGGCGCCAAGGATTTTCTCAGCACGCCGCTGGATCGGGTGGAGGTTCTGGCGCGCGCGCGCAATCTGCTCGAAGTACGTCTGCTGCACGAGGACTCGAAGCTGCACGGCAAGGTGCTGGAGCAAAAGGTCCAGGAAGTGGAAGCCAGCCACCGTCTGATCCTGCGTCAAAGCGACGAAGTCAAACGGCTCTACGAGAAACTGCTGGCGGAACAAAAACGCTCCACCGAACTGAGCCTGCTGCCCGGCGCCATGGTGGGTATCGAAAAGGAGGAACGGCTCGCCACCCACTGGTTCAAATGCCTCTGGTTCCGCCATCCCTGGCTGCAAATCAACCTGCTCACGGCCTTCATCGCCGCCGCCGTCGTGGCCTCGTTCCAGGGCACCCTCGACCGGTTGCTGATCCTGACCATGTTCCTGCCCGTGCTGGCGGGCCAGTCCGGCAACACCGGCAGTCAGGCCCTGGCCATCACCCTGCGCGGCATCACGGTGGGCGACCTGGCAGCCGACAAAGTTTACGCGCTGATCAGGAAGGAAGCCCTGCTCGGTCTGTTCAACGGAGGGCTGGTCGGACTGGTGGCAGCCGCAGGCATGTTCGTCGTGGCCAAAGCCCAGCATTCCCCCAGTGCACTCATGCTAAGCGGCGTCGTGTTCCTGGCCATGATCGGTAGCTGCGTCATCAGCAGCATGAGCGGCGCCGTCGTACCGCTGGTGCTGAAACGACTGGGCGCCGACCCTGTCACGGCATCCAGCATCTTCCTCACCACGGCGACGGACGTGGTGAGCATGGGCATGCTGCTGGGCCTGGCGACGATACTGGTGAAGTAGGCTGACTACCGGGGCATCCCGTCGAGAAACGTATCGACCGCCGCCAGCGTGTTCTCGAATGCCGGCAGCAGCCTCGTCAGCGTGGGCATATCCCTTGCCCGCCCGGCCAGCTCCATCTCCCCACACAGTCCGGCAAGCGCCTGGGCTCCCACCATCTGCGCCGATGATTTCAGCTTGTGCGCCTGCCGGCCGGTTTGCTCGGCATCCAGCCCGGTGCAGGCCTTGCGCAAGGTCTGCGCTATCTCCGCCGCATCGACTTGAAAGGCGTGCAGAAAATCCATGAGCACCGCCGGCTCCTTGCCAACCAGGCTTGCGAGCATCTCGACATTTACCGCATCGACGGATATGCCCGCCGCGCTCGGTGGTTTCAAATCGCTGGCCATCATTTCTCCTCTCGACAACGCTGGAGCATTGTCGGCCTCGCGGCGCAGGCCCTTCGGTACGACACCGTACATACGCGCGATGGCTGGCGGCCTAGCGTTCAGGCTGAGTCCAAAGGAGTTCGCCATAAAAACCATAAATGCATTTCCCGCCGCGATCAACGCGTCCAAGCCTGAAAACAAGCCCCACGCAATCAACAAGCAGACGGTCTTTCTCGTGGTGGATGATTTCGAGCCCATGCGCAAGGTGACCTCCGGCCAGCTCCGCGCCCTGGGCGCCGTCACCATCGTCACGGCCAACAACGGGATGGAAGCGATGCGCATCCTGAACAAGCAACGGGTGGACATCGTGCTGTCCGACTGGAACATGCCGGTCATGACCGGGCTGGAACTGCTCCACGCCGTGCGTGCCGACCCCAAGCTATCGCGCCTTCCCTTCATCATGATCACCGCCGAAGCCGAACGGCATCGCATCGAGGAGGCCATCGCCAGTGGTGTCAGCGACCTGCTGGTCAAGCCCTATACCGCCGACCGGCTCGCCACCCACATTGAACAGGTAATGACGGCACCGCCCCGTGCCGGCCTGCCGTCGGTTGTTTCCGTATGCGCCGCCTCCGCCGAGGTAAGCACCACTCCCTTGCCTGGCACCCCGCCCGAACGCCCGACGATACTGCTGGTGGACGACACGGCGGACAACCTGCTGATGCTCTCGCACCTGTTCAAGGAAGACTATCGGGTACGCCTCGCCCATACCGGCGAGAAAGCACTGGAAATCTGCCAGTCCAATGACCCGCCGGACCTCGTCCTGCTCGACATCATGATGCCGGGCATGGACGGCTTCGAAGTGGCCCGGCACATGCGTGAACACCCCACCTCGGAAGCCATTCCGGTGATCTTCGTCACCGCCATGAGCGGCGACGATGCACGCCTCAAGGGCATGAAACTGGGCGCGGTGGATTTCGTCACCAAACCCATTGATCCAGACCTGCTCACCCATCGGGTACACAACTTCATGCGCTACGTCGAACAGCGCAAGCAGATCCAGGCCGCCTACCAGGACATGCTCGACCTCGCGCGCCTGCGCGAGGACGTCGAGCACATCACGCGCCATGACCTGAAAGGCCCGCTGGCTGGCGTCATCGGTCTGGTACAGGATCTCGTCAGCGACGACTCGATGAACCTCAAGCACGTCGAGCAGTTGCGCATGGTCGAGGAAACCGCCTTGCAAGTCCTGGACATGATCAACCTGTCCGCCGAACTGTTCAAGATCGAGACCGGGCGCTTCACCCTCGACGCCAAGCCGGTCAAGATTCATGACATCCTTCGCCGCATCGCCGAGATCGCGCGTACGACCTTCGCCGAAAAGCACCTCGGCATCAGCGTCGATGCCGAACTGCCGACCGGCGCGGCAATGCCGCAAGCGTTGGGCGACGCCATGTTCTGCTATTCCCTGTTCCAGAACCTGCTCAAGAACGCCTGCGAAGCAGCACCGGACAAGAGCCCGGTCGCCATCACCCTGCATGACGAAAAACCACTGCGCATCACCTTCGTCAATCAGGGCGTGGTGCCGGCGGAAATCCGAGAGCTCTTTTTCAACAAGTTCATCACCCACGGCAAGGAAGGCGGCACCGGTCTCGGCACCTACTCGGCCCGGCTGCTGGCGGAGGCACAGAACGGCGAAATTTCCCTGGAGGTATCCGACAGGGACAAGCGGACCACCATCACAGTGACGCTGCCCCGCTACACCACGTAACACCCTCATCGCCGTACTGCCAGCAGGGAGGCCGTCAGGCCGGAAGCGGCCCGAAGAGGCTACGCCGACTTTCCTTCTACGTCACTGAAGCCCTGAGCAACGCCCTGCGCAACCAGAGCTTGCGCAGTTCGTCGAGCGCCCACATCAGTGCCGCACCAGCCAGTGCCAGCCCCCACACCTCAACACCGATGGCCGCCGTACCGAACAGCCAGTTGCCGGTGGGCGTGTAGATGATCAGCAGGATCAGGACCAGCTCGCTCGCCAGCCCGAGCAGCAATAGCGGATTGCCGAACAGGCCGAAGGCAAGCGAGGACTTCAGCGGGTGGCGGCAGAGGAAGACATTCATCACCTGCATCACGACGATGGCCGCCAGGCAGGCAGAGGTGGCTTGCAGGTAGAGCGGATCGGCCTTGTCGAGCTGCACGCCATATTCCCAGCCAGCGCCATGCAGCACGAAGAAAAAGGCTGCCATGGCCACTGCCGCTTCCAGCACACCGAGGAACAGATAGGCGCGCACCAGCAGGCCCCAGGACAGCAGGCGCTCGTTACGCGCGCGGGGCGGCCGCTTCATGACGCCGGGGTCGGGCTTCTCGGCGCCCAGCGCCAGAGCCGGCAGCATGTCGGTGCCGAGGTCCACGGCGAGGATCTGGAGGATGGTCAGCGGCAGCGGAATGCGGAACAGGACGAAGGCCAGATAGGGCACCAGCTCCGGGATGTTGGAACTCAGGATGTAGGTGAGGAACTTGCGGATATTGTCGAACACCGCGCGGCCCTCCTCGATGGCGGCGACGATGCTGGCGAAGTTGTCGTCAAGCAGGATCAGGTCGGCGGCTTCCTTTGCCACATCCGTGCCGGCGATGCCCATGGCGATGCCGATGTCGGCGGTCTTCAGGGCCGGCGCGTCGTTCACACCGTCGCCCGTCACGGCGACGATCTCGCCCTTCTTTTGCAGGGCCTGGACGATCAGCATCTTCTGTTCGGCGGCAACGCGGGCGAAGATTATTTCCCTGGCGTCCAGTTCCAGTTGCAGGTGGGCCGGGGAGATGGCGCGCAATTGCTCGCCGGTGATCACGGTCGGCTGCTCGCCTTTCACCAGACCGATCTGGCGCGCGATCGCCAGCGCGGTCTGCGGATGGTCGCCGGTGACCATGATGATGCGGATGCCGGCCTCGGCGCAGCGCGCGATGGCCTCCGGTACTTCGGCGCGAGGCGGATCTTCGAGGCCGATCAGGCCGCTGAGGATCAGGCCGTGCTCCTCGTTCGGCAGGCCATCGGCCACCGCGCCGTGGGCGAAGGCCAGCACGCGCAGGCCGGCTTCGGTCATTTCCTGCTGCGCCGCCAGCAGGCGGGTTTTCGCTGCCGGATCGAGAGGAACCACACCAGCATCGAACTGCACGAATTCGCACACGGCGAGCACCGTTTCCGGCGCACCCTTGCAGTAGAGCATGTGCCCTTGCGGCGTCTCGCACAGCACCGACATGCGCTTGCGGTCGGTATCGAAGGGAATCTCGTCGAGCTTTTTGTAGGCCGCCATGTCGCCGGCCACCGCTTGCCCCATGCCGGCCAGGGCGACTTCCATGGGATCGCCGAGCAGCTTGCCGTCGACGCTTTTCAGGTTATGGCAGAGCGCGGCGTTCACAAACAACTCGCGGTTGTCCGCCGTCAGACTCGGCTGCGAGGCCAGATCGGCCACATCGAGAAAACCGCCGCCCAGCCACAAGCGCTGTACCGACATCCGGTTCTGCGTCAGGGTGCCGGTCTTGTCGCAGCAGATCGTCGTCGTCGAACCCAGGGCCTCGACCGCCGGCAGGTGGCGCACCAGGGCATTGCGCCTGGCCATGCGCTGCGTCGCCAGGGCCAATGAGAGCGTCACCGTCGGCAGCAAACCTTCCGGCACGTTGGCGACAATGATGCCGATGGCAAACAGCAGATTGGTCCACGTCGGCAGCCCCATGGCCTGACCGACGAAGAACAGCGTGACGCCCATGCCGGTGGCCAGTGCGGCGACAATGTGCGACAAGCGCGCGATCTCCCTTTGCAGTGGCGACGAGGCGCTACCGGCGGTCTGTGTCAGATGGGCGATGCGGCCGAATTCGGTATGCATGCCGGTGGCGTACACCACCGCATGGGCCTGCCCGGAAACGACGGAGGTGCCTGCCAGCACCACGTTCTTCGCATACAGCGGCGAGTCTTCCTGGCTCGGCTCGATGTTGCGCGCCATGGGCAGGGATTCGCCGGTCACGGTGGCGGTGTTCACGCGCAGGGCGAAAGCCTCCATAAGGCGACAGTCGGCGGGAACGAAATTGCCCTCCTCCAACAGCACCACGTCGCCGGGCACCAGCGCATCGGCCAACAGTTCGACGATAGCCCCCTCGCGCAGCGCCTGCACCTTCTGCGGCAGCAACTGGCGCAATGCCGACACCGCCTGCTCGGCCTTGTACTCCTGCCAGAACGAGAAAATGCCATTGACGATGATGACACCGACAATCGCCAGCCCCAGCTTGGCCATGCCCTGGCCCGGATCGAAATGCTCGGCGCCGAAGGCCAGCGCGGCGCCGATCCAAAGGATCAGGGCGAAGAAGTGGGTGAATTCGCGAGCGAAGGTGAGCAGCAGGTTTTCGCGCGGGACTTCCTCGACATGGTTTGGCCCGAATTCCGCCAGCCGCCGCGCCGCCTCGGCGCTGGCCAAGCCGGCGGCCGAGGTCTTCAGGCTGGCCAGCGCCTGCTCAACGGAAAGGCCATGGATGTGCATGGCGGTGGCGGTTCAGCGCAAACGACCTGCCCGTTTCAGGCGTGCTCGCAACTCGGCCACTTCGTCGAGCAGGTCGAGGGCCAGCGCCACGCCGGGCGGGTTGATGTCCAGGTCACGGGCAAGGCGCATCGCCAGCCGCGCCCGGCGCAAGGATTCGCCGCCGAAGCGCCAGTCCCGGGGCGAATCACCCAGAGGTTCCAGTACGCCTTCGAACACCCAGCTCAGCACATGTTCTTCTTCAGCGCGGCAAGCGCGACAAAGTTCCGTCAAGCTCAGGTGGACCTCTTCTTCGACCACCGTGCCCTGAATCAAGGTCATCGTGACGGGGTTCATGATGTTTCTTCCATGAGATGTGCCCTGGGATTGAAGTCGAAGGCCTTGCCCAGGGTTCGGTAGGCATCGCGCTCGGCATCGTTCCCGGCCGGCGGCAGAACAATCGAGAGCACCACGTACAGATCACCCGGTGGTGAGCCGGGAATGCCGCGTGCCTTCAGGCGCATGCGGCGGCCAGCCGCCGAGCCGGGAGGGATGGCGAGCGCCACCGCCCCGCCTGGGGTCGGCGCGGTCACCGTGGCGCCCAGCGCCGCTTCCCACGGGGCCAGCGGCAGGTCCACATACACGTCGCGGCCGTCGACACGGAACAGCGGATGGGGATTGAAGACGATTTCCAGATAGAGGTCGCCAGCAGCCGCTCCACCCTCCCCCGGCGCGCCCTGGCCGGACAGGCGCAGGTGCTGGCCGGCGCGCACCCCCTTGGGAATGCTGACGTCGAGCGTACGTTCTTGCGAGGTGAGGTGGCCCTGGGCGTCGAGCATGGGCATGCGCAACACGATGCTGCGCCGGGCGCCGTGATAGGCATCGGCCAGATCGATCATCACCTTGGCGTGGTGGTCCTGTCCCGTCGCCGGCCGATGGCCGCGCTGCCCGGTCCCGAAGTGGCGCCCGAACAGCGCCTCGAAGAATTCGCTGTTGTCGGCACCGGCACCGGTGCCACCAAAATCGCCGCCGCTGAATTCGAAGCCGGCATCCCAGCCCGGCGGTGGCTGGAAATCCTGGCCCGGCTGCCACTGGCTGCCGACCTGATCGTAAGCCGCCCGCTTCTCCGGGTCCTTCAGCACCGCATAGGCTTCGCCCAGTTCCTTGAAGCGGGCATCGGCATCCGCCAGCTTGCTGACGTCAGGATGGTATTTGCGTGCCAGCTTGCGATAGGCACGCTTGATCTCGTCCTGCGTAGCGCCACGGGCAAGCCCGAGCGTTTCGTAATAGTCCTTGAATTTCATAAATCTGGCCCGCTACGACATCCGTATAGCTTACGCCTGCCGCACCGGCGGACTATGTGCGCCAAGGAACACAGCAATCGATAGCTGCACCGCCGGATCGCCGTGCCACCAGCGCCGACTTTTGGGCCGACATAGCTATGTGTGCAAGCGCACCGAATGCCGCCCGCCGGCTCGCTATAACAACGCATGGCGGTTTCCGCGGCGATGGTGCTATTCGATGAAGTCGACTCACAAGCTTGTTGCTTTGCTGCTCGGCGCCCTGCTGCTGGTGATGCTGGGCATCGCAGCCTCTTTCTGGTCCTTCCGCCAGATCGACGAATCCGCCGCATTGCGAGCAAAGACACATCAGGTGCTGAACAACGCGGGAGATCTGCTCTCGGCGCTGAAGGATGCCGAAACCGGTTCGCGCGGCTATCTGCTGACCGGAGATGAGTCCTATCTGGAGCCCTATCTCGCAGTACGCGACGGCATCGACGATCAGGTCAGGGAATTGCGCCAGTCAAACCTGACCGCTGCCGCCAAGAAACACCTGGACGCCATGACGCCCTTGATCGCCGCCAAACTGAAGACACTGGCCCAAAGCATAGAGACGCACCGGCAGAAGGTCGGCAGCACCGTCATCGCGCAAATCATCAGCAATGAAGGCAAACCTCTGATGGATGCGATCCGCGTCGAGATGGCCGAGCTCATCAAGCTGGAAGAAGACCTGCTGGCCCAGCGCGACGCCAAACTCCAGTCGAACATGCGCCAGCTTTTCCTGCTGATCGGCGGCGCCAGCCTGTTTGCATTGCTGCTGACCCTGTCCTTCGCCTACCTGCTCTACCGGGAATCCCAGCAGCGCTTGAAAGACATGGTGCTGCACGAAACCCAGGGCCTGCTGAGCACCCTGCAAGAGAAAAACATCGAACTCGAGAGTGCCAGGGTGGCCGCCGATGCCGCCAGCCTGGCCAAGTCGGATTTCCTCGCCAACATGAGCCACGAGATCCGCACGCCGATGAACGCCATCATCGGCATGGCCTACCTGGCGCTGAAGACGGAACTGACTCCGCGCCAGCGCGACCACATCCGTAAGATCCAGGGCTCCGGTCGCCATCTGCTCGCGATCATCAACGACATCCTCGACTTCTCCAAGATCGAGGCCGGCAAACTGGAAGTCGAACGCACGGAATTCGAACTCATCAAAGTCCTCGACAACGTCGCCGACCTGGTTGCCGAAAAAACTGCCGCCAAGGGACTGGAACTGGTCTTCGACATCGACAAGGACGTGCCCCCCTTCCTCATCGGCGATTCGCTGCGACTCGGCCAGATCCTGATCAATTACAGCAACAACGCCGTCAAATTCACCGAACATGGCGAGGTCGGCATCGTCATTCGTCTCAAGGAAGAGACCGACAGCGACGTCCTGCTCTACTGTGCCGTGCACGACACCGGCATCGGTCTGACGACGGAACAGGCAGGACGCCTGTTCCAGAGTTTTTCTCAGGCCGACACCTCGACCACGCGCAAGTTCGGCGGTACCGGCCTCGGTCTGGTCATCGCCAAGAAGCTGGCCGAGCTGATGGGCGGCGAGGTCGGCGTGGACAGCGAGCCGGGCAAGGGCAGCACCTTCTGGTTCACGGCTAGGCTGGGCAAAGGCATCGGCAAGCAGCGACCCTTGGCTCTGGCGCCACATCTGCAAGGCAAGCGCGTACTGGTAGTGGACGACAACGAAAGCGCCAGACTGGTGTTGGTCGAGATGCTCGCCAACATGGGTCTCAAGGTCGGCCAGGCAGCATCCGGCAAGGCCGCCATCGTCGATGTCGAACAGGCGGAAGCGGATGGCCTGCCTTACGAGATCGTCTTTCTCGACTGGCACATGCCGGGCATGAATGGCGACGAGACAGCCAAGAAGTTGCGGGAACGCCCGCTGCGACGCCTTCCGCTGATGATGATGGTGACCGCCTATGGCCGCGAGGAAGTGATCAAGAGTGCGGAAGATGCCGGTATCGAGGATGTGCTGATCAAGCCGGTCAGCCCCTCGGTATTGTTCGATGCGGTGGGGCGCATGCTGGGTGGCAGCACTGGCAATGGCGCTCCTGCCGTCCTCGAAGCACCTTCCGACAGCTTCGCCCAACTCGACGCCATCAAGGGGGCTCGCATCCTGCTGGTGGAGGACAACGATCTCAACCAGGAAGTCGCCATCGAGCTACTGACCGATGCGGGCTTCGTCGTTGACCTGGCCGAGAACGGCCAGGTCGCTCTCGACAGGTTGCAGGGCCAGGCCACGCTTGCCTACGACATCGTACTGATGGATATGCAGATGCCTGTAATGGATGGCGTGACAGCGACGCGGGAAATCCGCCAGCAGGAACGTTTCGCCGAGCTGCCCATCGTCGCCATGACAGCCAATGCCATGCAGGGTGACCGCGACCGCTGCCTGGCGGCGGGCATGAACGACCACGTGGCCAAGCCCATCGAGCCGGAGGATTTGTGGAAAGCCTTGCTGAAGTGGACCAAGCCGGGACGTGCGGCACCAGTGGCTCCGGCACAGGAAACCCCTACGCTAGTGATCGAGCTGCCGGTCGGCATCGAGGGGCTTGACGTCGCCAGTGGCCTGCGCCGCGTGCTGGGAAAGAAATCGCTCTATCTGTCGATGCTGCGCAAATTCGTCGCCGGACAAAAAACCGTGGTGGCGGAAATACTCACGGCATTGGAGGCGAACCTATGGGAGAGCGCGGAACGACTTGCCCACACCCTCAAGAGCGTAGCCGGCAACATCGGTGCCAACGCCCTGAAAGACATGGCGGAACGCCTCGAAACATCGATCAAGGAACGCCATCCGCGCGAAGAGATCGACGCCCGACTGGGCGACCTCGAAAAGCCGCTGGAGTTTCTCATCCTGCAACTGGAGCAGCAATTACCAACGAATACGCCGGCGAATGCGGACAAAGCGTCGATCCCGGTGGACCGCGAAAAGCTCAAGGCAGTCTGCAAGCGCCTGGAAAGGCTGCTGACGGATGACGATGCGGAAGCAATCGACCTGCTGGACATCAATGCGGCACTCCTGAAATTGGCCTTCCCGGCACATTTCCAGGGGATCGACGACGGCATCCGGGCCTGCGACTTCAAGAAAGCACTTGTGGCCCTCAATGCTGCAACCCACGCCTCCAACCAGGCCGCCAACAGGATTTCGATATGAAAGCCAAGTCAGCTGCCCCCAATCCAGCGAACCTGGCCGAGGATGAACGCAAGGAAAGCCTGCTGATATCCGGCGCCTTGCAAAAAGCGATCTTCAACAGCGCAAACTTCTCCAGCATCGCCACCGATGCGAAAGGAGTGATCCAGGTATTCAACGTCGGCGCCGAACACATGCTCGGCTACGCTGCCGCTGACGTGATCAACAAGATGACGCCAGCCGATACTTCCGACCCGCAGGAAGTCATCGCTCGCGGCAAGACCCTGAGCCTGGAATTCGCCACTGCCATCGCGCCGGGCTTCGAGTCGCTGGTGTACAAGGCCGCACGCGGCATCGAAGACATTTACGAACTGACCTACGTCCGCAAGGACGGCAGCCGCTTTCCCGCCGTTGTGTCCGTCACCGCCCTGCGCGACGACCAGAACGCCATCATCGGCTACCTGCTGATCGGCACCGACAACACGGCACGCAAGCAAGCCGAAGAAGCGCTGCTCAAGGCCGGCGCCTTGCAAAAGGCGATTTTCGACAGTGCCAACTTCTCCAGCATCGCCACCGACGCCAATGGCGTGATCCAGATTTTCAACGTCGGCGCCGAACGCATGCTCGGCTATACCGCTGCCGACGTGATGAACAAGATCACCCCGGCGGACATCTCCGATCCGCAGGAGGTCATCGCCCGGGCCCAGGTGCTGACCGTCGAGCTCGGCACGCCGATCACACCGGGCTTCGAAGCCCTGGTGTTCAAGGCCGCGCGTGGCATCGAGGACATCTACGAGCTGACCTACATCCGCAAGGACGGCAGCCGCTTCCCAGCCGTGGTCTCCGTCACCGCCCTGCGCGATGACCAGAACGCCATCATCGGCTACCTGCTGATCGGCACCGACAACACTGCCCGCAAGCAGGCCGAAGAAGCCCTGCTCAAGGCCGGCGCCCTGCAAAAGGCGATTTTCGACAGCGCCAACTTCTCCAGCATCGCTACCGATGCCAAGGGTGTGATCCAGATTTTCAACGTCGGCGCCGAACGCATGCTTGGTTATGCCGCCGCCGACGTGATGAACAAGATCACCCCGGCAGAAATTTCCGACCCGCAGGAAGTCATCGAACGCGCCGAAGCCCTCAGCACCGAGCTCGGCACGCCGATCACACCGGGCTTCGAAGCCCTGGTGTTCAAGGCCGCCCGTGGCATCGAGGACATCTACGAGCTGACCTATATCCGCAAGGACGGCAGCCGCTTCCCCGCCGTGGTTTCCGTCACCGCCCTGCGCGATGACCAGAACGCCATCATCGGCTACCTGCTGATCGGCACCGACAACAC
>JAVBXY010000002.1 GCA_030824275.1 Rhodocyclaceae bacterium
TAGAATGACCACCGACTTTCCCACCGCGCCGTCCGCCTACGGTCTAGAGGGACCTTCGGCACCCGTCACCGTGGAAAAGTCTCCGAGCGCCTCACACACAGAAATTCTGACACTCCCCGTCTGGCCGGTTCCACGTGCAGACCAGTCGTACCAGAGGCCACTTCTCGGCGGAATCAAGTTTCCGCTCTTGGCCGAAAGCAGAAACCCTACCGCCGCTTCGCCAGTAACCTGTCGACCTGATTGGCGAAGGCCTGTCGATCAGCGTTGGAGAGGGCCGCCGGGCCGCCTGTCTCAACGCCGCTGCTGCGGAGTCCATCCATGAAATTTCTCAAGGTGAGGCGTTCCTGGATATTGGCCTCGGTCAGCAATTCACCCCTCGGGTCAATGACACATGCGCCCTTGGCGATGACTTGGGCCGCCAGCGGAATATCGGCCGTGATCACCAGGTCGCCCGCTTCCACCTCTTGCGCGATGCGTTGATCCGCGACATCGAAGCCTCCGGGGACTTGGAGGGCTTTGATCCAGGGGGATGGCGGCACGCGCAACATCTGGTTGGCGACCAGGGTCAGCATGATCTGGGTACGGCTGGCGACGCGGTACAGGATTTCCTTGATGACTACGGGACAGGCGTCCGCGTCAACCCAAATTTTCATGGCGATGGTTTTCCATCTGTCGGGTTCAGAGCACCACCGGTGCGTCCGGCAATTCGTTGGGGTTGGCGTCACCCGCAGGGAAATGTGTGGTCAGCAACTCGCCGGCGCGCGCCACCGCCGCCAATGCGCCTTCGCGCCATTGCCCGGCGCGGAAGGCCGACTCCATGCCACGACAGATCGCATCCCATTCCGCCTGCGGCACGCGCTCGGCAATGCCACGGTCGGCGAGAATTTCGACGCGACGATCCACCAGTTGCACATAGATCAGGATGCCGCTGGCCTCGGCCGTGCGATCCACGCCCAACTGGGTGAACAATTGGGCGGCACGTTCGCGAGGTGGCAGATCGCGCCATAGGGCACGCAGCGGCAGCGGCCCTTCGATGGCGACGCGCAGTTCGCCGCGATGCCGCGTTTCGGTCGCCGTCACCGCCTCGGCGATAGCGACCAGATCGGCGCGGCGAAAGGCGCGCAGCGCCCACCAGCGGGGCGTCGACAGGTGTTTGAAAAGGCGTTGTGGATTCATCTCACCAGTCCCCCGAGGCGCCGCCGCCGCCAAAGCTGCCGCCCCCGCCGGAGAATCCGCCGCCGGAGGAAAAGCCCCCGCCGCCACTGCTCCAGCCACCGCCGCCCGACCCGAAGCGGCCGAAGGAGAACACAAAGACGATGACCGCCGCGATGATCGCCGCAATCATGGAACCGAACATCGAAAACGCCAGCCAGGCGCCGACCGCCGAGGCAATCACGGAACCGAAAATGCCGAACAGGCTGCGCAGGATGCCGGCAACGAACAGCAGGCCAAACAGCCAGGGCGTCCAGTCCCGCTCTTCGGCGGCGCTCTGCGATTGCGCCGCAGCTTGGGGCGCAAACTCGCCGCTGCCGCCCAGCGCCGCGTCCACCGCCTCGACCGCTGCAACCAGGCCGCCGGCGAAGTCGCCCTGCTTGAAGCGCGGCCCCATGCGCTCGGCGACGATGCGCTTGGCCACCGCGTCGGGAATCACGCCCTCCAGTCCGTAGCCGACCTCGATGCGCATCTTGCGGTCGTTCTTGGCGACGATAATGATGAGGCCGTCGTCCTTGCCTTTATGACCAATCTTCCATGCCCCGGCGAGACGGATGCCGAACTGCTCCATGGTCTCGGGCTGCACGCTCGGCAGCAGCAGGATCGCGAGCTGCGCGCCACGCGTGCTCTCGATGCCGGCGAGCAGGCTGTCGAGGTGCGCCTGCTGCGTGGCGTCGAGGGTGGCGGTGAGATCGGTGACGCGCGCCTTGAGCGCCGGGACCGGCACCTCGGCGCCGGCCACTGGCGGCAACAGCGCCAGCCAGAGCGCGGCGAGAAAGCCAGCCCACCGAGCCCGACAAGGCATCATTGCGATCGCTCAATAGCCGGCGGAAGTTGCACTCTGCGCTGGCGCAGCGGCGGGTGCCGCGTTGAACTTGATGGCCGGCGGCGTGGACACCGCCTTCTCGTCCTCGACCGTGAAATTGGCCTTGGTCTTCCAGCCCATCACGCCCGCCGTCAGGCTGTTGGGGAAGGTGCGCACCGAGACGTTGTATTCCTGCACGGTCTTGATGTAGCGGTTGCGCGCCACGGTGATGCGGTTCTCGGTGCCCTCGACCTGAGCCTGCAAGTCGCGGAAATTGGCATCGGCCTTGAGCTGCGGATAGTTCTCCGCCACCACCAGCAGCCGCGACAGGGCGCCGCCGAGATCGCCCTGGGCCTTCTGGAACTTGGCAAAGGCGGCCGGATCGTTCACCAGCTCCGGCGTCGCCTTCAGCCCGGCGACATTGGCGCGGGCCTCGGTGACGCGGGTCAGCACGTCCTTCTCGTGGCTGGCGTAGCCCTGCACCACGGAGACGAGGTTGGGGATCAGGTCGGCGCGGCGCTTGTATTGGTTGAGCACTTCGGACCAGGCGGCATTCACCGCCTCGTCGTTGATCTGGATCTGGTTGTAGCCGCAGCCCGAGAGCAGCGTGGCGGCAAAGGCGAGGACGGCGAGCAGACGCAAACGCATGACGATCTCCATCGAAGGGGGAAACACGCCCAATATGGCGGTGGCAAAGGGGAATTGCAAGTGTCGTCGCCGTGGCGCCATGGCCGACTTTTCGCGGCGGACTACAATGGCCGCCTCCCGCCGCCACACCGCAGACCGCCATGATTGCCAGCATCAAGGACTTCTTCAGCCAGTTCATCGAACCGGGTACGCAACACGGAACGCCGCAGCATGCCGCCGCCGGCGTGCACGCGCTGCAAGTTGCCACCGCCGCGCTGCTGCTGGAAATGATGCGTATGGACGAGCGCATCACCGAGGCCGAACGCCAGTCCGTCACCAACACCCTGCAACGCCATTTCAGCCTCGACGCCGCCCAGCTCGACACCCTGATCGTGCTGGCCGAACGGGAAGCGCAGCAGGCCAGCGGCTATTACGAATTCACCTCGCGGATCAACCAGGCCTGCGATGCCGCGCAGAAAGTCCGCATCGTCGAATACCTCTGGCAGGTGGCCCTCGCCGACGGCCATCTCGACGCCCATGAACTGCACCTGATGCGCAAGATCACCGACCTGCTGCACGTCTCCCATGCCGACAACGCCGCCGCCAAGCAGCGGGCGCGGGAAACCACCGGGGTACCACCGGCGCGATAGTCGGGCCGCAATGGCGACCAATGTCGCCGTGGTGCCGGCGCCGACTTTTCAGCGCCGTCAGGGGAGTTCAGCGGCGGGGAGAATACGGAGGGTGGTCATGCGAGGAATTGTGAAAAAACCGGGCAAATGCCCATGCTAGAATTACAGGAAGCACACAATAACTTATTGTTTATTATGATCAATAAACAATAACATCATATCAAGAGGCCCTTATGGCTGTAACACTGAAGATCCTGGGCCTCGCACTTGCGCTGGCTTGCGCCACCACCCATGCCGCTGACGACTGGAGCGTCTCCGGCGGTTTGACATTGCGCCAGGCCCGCTCCACCCAGCCCGGTGCCGAAAGTACCGACAAGGGCACATCCGCCAATGCCATGGTGACCAAGCAGGTGGATGAATGGACGCTCGGCGGCGGCCTCAGTTACTCGCTCAGTACCACGGATGCGGCCGCCGGCACTGGTCGCTACCGTCCGTCCTCCACCTCGGCGGTGGCCATGGCTTCCCGTGATATCGGGGGTGGCCGTTCCGTATCGGCCACGCTGGGTTATGGCAACAGTGCCGTCAACAGTTCCCAGGTCAGCGGCGGCACCACGACCACCTATACGTCGAAGAGCGACTTCCTGTCCTCTTCCATCGGCCTGACCCAGGCCATCACCCTGAGCCGGCGCTCCCTGATCATCCTGTCGGCCCGCTACACGAATGTCGGCAGCCGCAGCCACACGTACACCAATAGTGCCGGTACCCGGACGCAGGGCTCGGACAGCGCCTTCGGCTTCTATTCGCTCGGCGCCGGTTACAGCCATCGCTTCGGCCGCACCACCGCCTTCGTGCAGACGGACTGGAACACCGCCAGCAAGGAATTCGTCGGCGGCACCGGCGACAAGGACTATTTCAGCATCAACACCGGGCTCAACTACCGGCTGGACGCCAAGACCAATCTCGGCCTGTCCTTCTCCACCATCGCCGGCAAGGCCCATTCCCGCGACAACAGCATCGGCGTCAACGTGCGTTACGCATTTTGAAAGCGCATTGGGCCAGCTCAATCGTCAAGCAAGGAATTGATCATGAAACTTAGTAAATCCCTCACCCTGTGGATGATGGCTTTTTTGTTCGCCACGGTGACGGCGGCCACCCCGGCGCATGCCGCCGCCATCACGCCGGCCGGCAAACAGGAACTCGTGGCCCTCTATATAACAATGTTTGGCCGTGCGCCAACCACAGCGCAATTGGCGGAAATGGTTACGGCAAGGGAAGGGGGCAGTAGCTTAGTGCAGGTGGCAACGACGCTGTCATCGGACGCGGGTTTCGCGCTCGTGGCCTCTAAGGATGTGGACTCTTTCGCGTTGTATTTGGCGAATGCACTGTTGGCCAGCGACGCACCGGCTGAAGCCAGGGACTGGGCAATAAATTGGACAGTGACCCAACTTCAAGGGACAACGACGAAAGCACAGGTAATTGCGGAAGCCGTGCAAGCTATGTGGGCCACAACTAATCCAATGTTTACCTCGTCCCAGACGGAACTTTTGGCCGATGTAACAGCTGCGCTAGCCGCCTTGGACTCACCCGTACCGACGGCCAAGGCCCTAAACGACATCCTGAAGGATCTGGACGAACTCACCGAAGACCTCAAGATCGAGGAAGAGGACAACAGCAACGACTACCAGCAGGCCAAGAACCGCATCGATAGCCAGAAGGGGGAGAAAGGCAAGAATGGCAAAAAGGACGAGCCGGATCTGAAAGACAAAACCGCCTCGCCGGCCACCCTGTTCAAGGACGTACAGGATTTGAAAGCCTCCCTCGAGAAAGACGGCAGCGATGCGAACCGCGAGAAGGTTGCTAAGGCCATCGTCACCCTCCAGGCCAAGACCGCCATCTGGACGGCCAACTTTGGCGGCAACTGGACATCGGGCGGAACGGGGCCGGAGCACACCTTGCAAATGAAGGAAAGCCTGACGGCCATCAACGACCGCGTTACCACCAACATCCAGAACACCATACGCGGCGCCACGACGTGTCGAACGGTCTACGATTCCGGGACGCACACCTACGTGACGAGATGCACGTCGAGTTGATGACCGGCCGTTGAAAAGTCGGCGCTGGCGGGACGGCTCATGAAAGGAAAATCGGGATGGGTGTACTCAAATTGACTCGCAAGATGCTGATGATTGCCATCACGACCATCTTCGTCGTTCCGTTGCTGGCCAGTGCCGCCGCTCCTTTGTGGAACATCACACCATCCACACCCCTCCCGCAGGAGGTGGGCAAGGGTGAGCTTGTGACGATCAAATACACCGTTACCAACCAATCGAGCAAACCCCACACGCTGGAAATGAAGGACATCCAGGGCGTCACCGTAACACCCGCCTCATGCGCTTTGAGCAAAGGCCAATCCTGCGAACTGACCCTGGTTATTGATGGCGCGAAGCTTGGCCCCAATGGCATTGCAGGCGGTCCCGTCGTCTGCCAACAGGGGAATAACAACCAGTGTTACCAACCGTCCAGCGTCAATCAGCTGAAAATTTCCCCGAAAGCGCCTCCGGCTCCGGCCAGTACCGCAACACCTGCGCCTGCGACTACGACCCAGGCAACCACGACTGGCAGCACACTGTCCGACGACGACGCCCTGAAAGAGCTGAAAGCCCTGATCGAGGATCTGGAGATTGAAATCGAGGATGGCACGGGCTCGAAACCCCATTCGCTGACCAACACCCTGCTGCAATTCGACCCGAGGATCGGCGAGTGGCATCCGCATTACGAACATGAACTGCCCAGGGGCCAAACCACTACTGCCAAGGATGCGCCGCACGCCGCGCTGGTCTGGCTGAAGCGGCTGGTGAATTCCATCGAAGGCTACATGATCTCGGTCAAAAATCCGACCAACAGTGAAAGCGCCCGATCCAACATATCCAGATCCTTGCAAAGCCAGATCAACAAGGCCGCATCCATCGTGAACGCGATTTCGCCCAAGACCACCACGACCGCAGGACAGGGTGGGGGCGGCACTCCGGTTGGCGCACAACAGGCCATCGACGACGCCACGCGCCGCGCCATGCAGACATCCATCCCCAGCCCCGCCGCCACGCCAACGCCTGCGCCCGCCAAGACTTGCTACAAGGTCGGCGAAGTAACCATGTGCCATTGAGTCGCGGCTGGCTTTCCCACGCCCGCCGCAGGGCTTTGATGCCACTGCCCTGTTGCGCCGCAATGGCCTAAAATGCACGGCCCGGCTCACTGGTGTCTGCTCGCATGTCCGCCCGCCTGCGCGAAATCCCCTACAACTACACCTCCTTCTCCGACCGCGAGATCGTCATCCGCCTGCTCGGCCCCGAGGCCTGGGAGACGCTGACGGAATTGCGGGCGGAGCGCGTCACCGGCCGTTCGGCGCGCATGCTCTACGAAGTGCTGGGTGATATCTGGGTGGTGCGACGCAATCCCTATCTGGAAGACGACCTGCTGGGCAACCGGGAGCGGCGCGAGGCGCTGGTGGATGCGCTGCGTCACCGCCTCAACGAAATCGAGAAACGCCGCGAGGGCAATGATCGCGTGGCCCTGCTGCTGGCGGCGGCACGCAAGGCGGTGGCCGCCTTCGAGCAGTGGTTCCTCGACACCCGCGCCCTGCGCAAGAAGGTGCAGAAGACCCTGCTGCGCCACACCCGCAAGGACAACATCTGCTTCGACGGCCTGGCCCGCGTTTCGCACGTCACCGACGCGACGGACTGGCGCGTGGAATATCCCTTCGTCGTCCTCACGCCGGATACCGAAGAAGAGATCGCACCGCTGGTGCGGGGCTGCATCGAACTGGGCCTGACCATCATCCCGCGCGGCGGCGGCACCGGCTACACCGGCGGCGCCGTGCCGCTGGATGCCATGTCGGTGGTGATCAATACCGAAAAACTGATCGACCTCGGCAGCGTGGAAACCGTGCGTCTGCCGGGCACGAACAAGGATTACGCCACCGTCCGCACCGGCGCCGGCCTGGTGACGCGACGGGTGATGGAAGCAGCGGAAAACGCCGGCCTCGTCTTCGCCTGCGACCCGACCTCGGCCGACGCCTCCTGCATCGGCGGCAACATCGCCATGAATGCCGGCGGCAAGAAGGCGGTGCTCTGGGGCACGGCCCTGGACAATCTGGCTTCGTGGAAGATGGTGACATCGGACGGCTGCTGGCTGCTGGTGGAACGCCTGAACCACAACTTCGGCAAGATCCACGATCAGGAGTCCGTGTCCTTCCGCCTGACCCGTTTCGACGAGACGGGCAACAAAAAACTCGGCGAGGAAACCATCACCGCGCCGGGTGCCAGCTTCCGCAAGGAAGGCCTCGGCAAGGACGTCACCGACAAGTTCCTCTCCGGCGTGCCCGGCGTGCAGAAAGAAGGTTGCGACGGCCTGATCACCTCGGCCGTGTGGGTGCTGCACAAGATGCCGCCGGTGACGCGTACGGTCTGCCTCGAATTCTTCGGCCAGGTGCGCGATGCCGTGCCGTCCATCGTCGAGATCACCGATTACCTGAAGACCCAGCCGGGCGGCGCGATCCTCGCCGGCCTCGAACATCTGGACGAGCGCTATGTGCGCGCCGTCGGCTACGCCACGAAAGCCAAACGCCACGGCCGGCCCAAGATGGTGCTGATCGGCGACATCGTCGGCGAGGACGAAACCGCCGTGATGACGGCCACCTCGGCCGTCGTGCGCATGGCCAACGCCCGTGGCGGCGAAGGCTTCATCGCCGTCTCACCCGAGACGCGCAAGAAGTTCTGGCTCGACCGTGGCCGCACGGCGGCGATCTCGCGCCACACCAACGCCTTCAAGGTGAACGAGGACGTGGTGATCCCGCTGCCACGCATGGGCGACTATTGCGACGGCATCGAGCGTTTCAACATCGAACTCTCCATCGCCAACAAGATCGAGCTGTGCGACACGCTGCGCGAGTTCCTCCAGGGCGAGTTGCCGCTGCACACGGGCGACGCCAACATCGACAAGGAAGAACTGCTGGGCGATCGCCGCGAACGGGCGCTGGATGCGATTGCCGAGGTGAAGGCTCGCTGGCAGGGCTACGTGAATGATCTCGACACCCATTTCCACTCGCTGCAGGACTATCAACTGCGAGTGTCGTGGAAGACCGAACTCAAGGCGCCGCTGGAAACCCTGTTCGATGGTTCCGCCTACCGGCCCATCCTCGACCGCATCAACGCGATCCACAAGGACGTGCTGCGCGGCCGCGTCTTTGTCGCCCTGCACATGCATGCTGGCGACGGCAACGTGCATACCAACATCCCGGTGAATTCCGACCATTACGCGATGCTGCAAACCGCGTACAAGACCGTGGACCGCATCATGGCCCTGGCCAAGTCCCTGGGCGGCGTGATCTCCGGCGAGCACGGTATCGGCATCACCAAGCTGGAATACCTTACCGATGACGAGATCCGTCCCTTCCGCGACTACAAGCAGAAGGTGGACCCGGAAGGTCGCTTCAATCGCGGCAAGCTGATGAATTTGCCGCACATGCGCGGCGACCTCTCCAACGCCTATACGCCCTCCTTCGCGCTGCTCGGCGTCGAATCGCTGATCATGGAGCAATCGGAGGTCGGCAAGATTTCCGACTCGATCAAGAACTGCCTGCGCTGCGGCAAGTGCAAGCCTGTTTGCTCTACCCACGTTCCGCGCGCCAACCTGTTGTATTCGCCGCGCAACAAGATTCTCGGCACCTCGCTGCTGATCGAAGCCTTCCTCTATGAAGAGCAGACCCGGCGCGGCATCTCGCTGCAACACTTCGACGAGTTCTCCGACGTGGCCGACCATTGCACCGTCTGCCACAAGTGCGTGACGCCCTGCCCGGTGGACATCGACTTCGGCGACGTGTCGATTGCCATGCGCAATTTCCTCCGCCGTCAGGGCAAGAAGAAGTTCAATCCGGGCACGGCGGCGGCCATGGCCTATCTCAACGCCACCGATCCAACCACCATCAAGCTGATCCGCGCCGGCATGATCCAGCTCGGCTACAAGGCGCAGCGTTTCGGTTACGCCATCGGCAAGTCGCTGGGCCTGATCCAGGAATCGGTCAAGCATCCGCCGGCGACCCTGGGCCGACCCGACATCAAGACCCAGGTGATCCACTTCATCAACAAGCCCATGCCGAAGAACGTGCCCATGCGCACGGCGCGGGGCCTGCTCGACGTGGAGGACGACACGCAGATTCCGGTGATCCGCAATCCGCAGATCGCCGCCGAGGATTCGGAAGCGGTGTTCTATTTTCCCGGCTGCGGTTCGGAGCGCCTGTTCTCGCAAGTCGGGCTGGCGACTCAGGCCATGCTCTGGCACGCCGGGGCAACCACGGTGCTGCCGCCGGGCTACCTGTGCTGCGGCTATCCGCAGACCTCCAGCGGCGACGAAGAAAAGGGCCAGGCCATCACCACCTCGAACCGGGTGCTGTTCCACCGCGTCGCCAACACGCTGAACTATCTCGACATCAAGACGGTGGTGGTCTCCTGCGGCACCTGCATGGACCAGTTGCTGAAGTACCAGTTCGACAAGATCTTCCCCGGCTGCCGGCTGGTGGATATCCACGAATGGCTGTACGAGAAGGGCATCAAGCTCGATGGCGTGAAGGGGGTTCAGTACATGTACCACGAGCCCTGCCACACGCCGATGAAACATCACTCGGGCATCAAGGTTGCCAATGCCCTGATGGGCCAGCGCGTCGATCTCAATGATCGTTGCTGCGGCGAATCCGGCACGCTGGCCGTGACGCGGCCGGACGTATCTACCCAGGTGCGCTTCCGCAAGCAGGAAGAGATGGAGAAGGGTGCAGCAGTATTGCGTGCATCGGAAAAAGTCGGCGCTGGTGGTACGGCGAGCGAAGTGAAAATCCTCACCTCCTGCCCGTCCTGCCTGCAAGGCCTGTCCCGCTACAACGACGACGCCAATGTGACCGCCGACTACATCGTGGTCGAAATGGCGAAAGCCATCCTCGGCCCGGACTGGTTGCAGGATTACGTCAAGACCGCCACCAACGGCGGCATCGAAAGGGTGTTGCTGTGACGCTGACGGACAACGTCGAGGCACCGGCGCGCAAGCTGTCGCGCACGCCCTTCTACTGGACCCTGGGCATCCTCGGCTTCATGGTCGCCGTCGTGCTGACTTTCCAGTTCGCCGGCAACCAGAAGTTGCACAACACAGCCCTGTGGCAGCGCTACCACCCGGTGACCATGGTGTCGCCGCCGCAGACCGCGACGCCGGTGGAAGTGCAGGACACACGCCGCCTGGCCTATGTCATCGCGCAGACCGAGAAGGGACTCTACTTCCTCACCGGCGCCAAATACGTGCCGGCTGCCGGCTCGAAAGTGGTGGTACAGAGCAATGACCGCTGGGATCTGTTCCTCTGTGCCGAGGACGGCAGCCGCTGCATGAGCATCCATTCCTTCTGCGCCGACGCAGTCTGGCCTAAGGTCAAGCGCGACGAACAGGGACGCATGGAAGGCTGCTATGCACCCCGCGCGCTGGATACGCCGATTCCCGCGCCCTCGGAGGTCAAGCCGCTGACAGCCGTCCCCGGCGGCATGGGCAAGAGCAAGCGGGCGCCGCCGGCCGTCGGCCTGTCCCATCCGCGCGAATGGGCCTGGCGCATGGGCCTGCCGGCGGGATCGCGCTAGGCACTGATTCGCCGACAAGGGGGTAATATCCCTCTTGTCATTATCAGTTTCTGATTCGCCCCGTGATCCGACTCGTCGTTGCCGAAGACCACCCCATCGTTCGCGATGGCCTGCGCCTGATTCTTTCCGCCCAGCCGGACATCGAACTCGTCGCCGAAATTGCCGATGGTGCCGATGTCGTTGCGACGACGCGGCGGCTCCGCCCGGATGTCCTGCTGCTTGACCTCGGCCTGCCGAACATGGATGGGCTGGCCATCATGCAAGCCCTCGCCGGCGAGCAACTGCCCACCCGTGTGCTGGTGGTGACGGCACGCACGGATGCGGCCTCGGTGCGTACCTGTTTCACCCTTGGCGCCACCGGTTACCTGACCAAGGGCGAGCCCAGCGAGGCCATGCTCGCCGCGATCCGCCGCGTGGCCGAGGACGAGCATTTCGTCAGTGCCGACATCGCCGGCAATTTCCGCGCGGAGGAAACACCCCGCGACGTCCTGACCGAACGCGAGCAGGAAGTGCTGCGCGAAGTGGGCGGCGGTCTGTCGAGCAAGGAGATCGCGCGCAAGCTGGGCATCTCCGACCTGACGGTGAAGAAGCATCGGGAGAACCTGTGCCACAAGCTGAAGCTGCGCAACGGCGCCGAGCTGGTCGCCTTCGCCGCCCGCAGCGCCCTGGCCTGATGCCGGCATGACGGGCATCGCAACGGGCATCGATCCAGAACTGGAACAACGCCGGGCATTGGCCGCGCTGTTCCTCGACCAGATGCGACCGGCGGTGATTGCGCATTTCCTCGCCGCTGGCGGTATCGCCACGGTCGGCTGGATGCGCACCGAGTCCTTGCTGCCCTGGGTCTGGTATGCCGGGCTCGTACTGATCCTCACTGGTCGCATGTTCCTTGCGCGCCGGCATCGCGGACGGGTGGAGAGCGCCGACGCGTCGGCCCTGACACACATCGAAAACGGCCAGGCACTGTTCGCCGGGCTGACCGGCATCGGCTGGGGCGGCTTCGTCTGGTTCGCCCATCCGGCGGGCGACCTGCCGCTCGACGCCCTTGCCTCGGCCCTGATCATGAGCAACAACGGCATCGCCATTTCCTCGCTGGCCGCCATCGCTCGCGCCTTCCCCGCCTTTGCCTGGGGCAGTCTGATACCGATCGCGCTCAAGGGTTTTGTCATCGGCGACAACATCAACCTGACCGCAGCGGTGGCGATGTTCTTCGCTGGCGCGGCGATGACCGCCTTCAATCGCTCGACCCACCGGGCCATCGTCGAAACCATCCGCCTGCGCTACGAAAAATCACAACTCGTCGAGCAACTACAGGCGGAAAAGGCGGCCGCCGAGGAGGCCTATCGGGTGAAGTCCCTGTTCCTCGCTGGCGTCAGCCACGACCTGCGCCATCCGCTGCACGCCCTGCAACTCTATCTGGGCTACCTGAAGGGATTGCCGGCGGACCAACCCGCCGGACCCGGCCTCGCCCCGGCGATGCCCGGCATGGAGGGCGCCCTGTCCGGCATGAGCGGCCTGCTCGCCCGATTGCTCGATCTGTCGCGCCTGGAAGCCGGGGAATACCAGGCCCGGCTGGTCACCGTTTCCATCAATGACTGCTTCCGCGCCTGCGCCGCCAGCTTCAGCGCCAAAGCCGAGGCCAAACAGCTACGCCTGTGTCTGCCGCCGACCCGGCACGCCATCCATACCGATCCCCAGGTTTTGCAATCCATCGTGGACAACCTGGTGGACAACGCCATTCGCCACACCGGCACCGACACCGACACCGGCAGCGTATTGGTCACCCTGCGCGGTGAAGGCAAAGGACTTCGCCTCGATGTGCGGGACAGTGGCAGTGGTATCGCACCGGCACACCAGCTCCACCTGTTCGAGGCCTACCGGCGTTTCGACGACAGTGCCCGCGAGCGCAGCAACGGTTATGGTCTCGGACTCGCTCTGGTACGCAAGCAATGCGACCTGCTCGGCTATCGCATCAGCCTGCGTTCAGCAATCGGCTGCGGCAGCACCTTCAGCGTCCATATTCCGGCGACGAGTCTGCGCTGATCCCGGGCCGGCTTTCTCGCACCGCTGCGGTGCGATCTGGCACTGTTGAAGGGCGCTTTTCCCGAAGACAATTTCGGCAGCATATCCGGATGTCGAAAGTTTTCCTTTTAAAAACAATAAGCTGAAAATTTCAGTCGAACTGGCACAAGTCTCGCTTTCTTGAGTTCAATCTTGTATCCAAGACAAAACCCATGGACACCCTGCCTCTCACACTGACATTCTCCGATCTGCGCGACCGTTACCGTCGCGGCGAGATCACACCGCAATCACTTGCCGAGCAGATGCTGATTCGGCTCAGCGATTGCCCGCCGGAAGTCTTCATCAGCCGTGTCGATGCGACCGCCCTGCTCGCCCGTGCGCGGGAATTGACCGATGCCTTGCAACGCAACCCGGCCTTGCTTGAGCAGCAGCCTCTGTTCGGCATTCCGTTCGCCGTCAAGGACAACATCGACGTTGCGGGAATGCCGACCACCTGCGCCTGTCCAGCATTCGCCTACGCCCCGGCGCGCTCTGCGGAAGTGGTCGAGCGCCTGCAGGCCGGCGGCGCCATGTTGGTGGGCAAGACCAATCTCGACCAGTTCGCCACCGGGCTGGTCGGTACCCGCTCGCCCTACGGTGAAGTGAAAAATCCCTTCAATCCCGACTATGTTTCCGGTGGCTCCAGTTCCGGTTCGGCCGCCGCCGTGGCCCTCGGCCTGGCTGCCTTCGCCCTGGGCACCGACACCGCTGGCTCGGGTCGGGTGCCGGCAGGTTTCTGCAATCTCGTCGGCATCAAGCCGACACCGGGGCTGGTCAGCAGTCGCGGCGTCTTTCCCGCCTGCAAGAGCCTCGATTGCGTCTCCATCCTCAGCCACACCGTCGCCGACGGCTGGGAGGTGCTCGCAGCGATAGCGGGGCCGGATGCCGGCGATGCCTACTCGCGCCCCATAACCGCCCTCGGCCCGGTGACCCGGCAAGTCCGCATCGGCATCCCGACGCCGCTGGACTTTCGCGGCGATGCGCTCGCCGAGGCAGCCTTCCACACCGCTGTGGCCGCGCTGAAGGCAGATCCGGCCTTCGTCTTCAGCGAAGTGCCGTTCGCGCTCTTCGCCGAGGTCGCCGCCTTGCTTTATGACGGCCCCTGGGTCGCCGAACGCCGTCTCGCCATCGCCGACTTTTACGAACATCACGCGGCAGACATGAACCCGACGGTGCGTATCGTGATCGGCAAGGCCACGGGCAAGACTGCCGTCGATGCTTTCGCCGCCGCCTACCAACTGGAAGCTGGGAAGCGCATGGCCGAAGGCGTTTTCGCCGACATCGACCTGATGCTGGTGCCCACCTCACCGACCCATCACACACGGGCCGCCGTGGCCGCCGACCCGGTGGCGAAGAACAGCGACTTCGGCCTCTATACCAATTTCGTGAACCTGCTCGGCATGAGCGCGCTGGCCCTGCCCGGTCCCTTCCGCAGCGATGATCTGCCGGCCGGCATCACCTTGATCGCGGCAACGGGCGGTGACCATCGCCTGGCCGAGTTCGCCCGTCGCATCGAGCATCGCTTGCACAGCCGCCTTGGTCGGGGTCGGGAGGAACCGCCGCGCGCCCTGGCAGCCCTGTCGCCCCTGCCCGCCGATGAGCCCATGGTCACGGTTGCCGTGGTCGGTGCCCATCTGTCCGGCATGCCGCTCAACTGGCAGCTCACCGAGCGCGGCGGTCGTCTGCTGCGCACCGCCCGCACAGCGCCCCGCTATCGCTTCTTCGCCCTGCCCGGCACGGTGCCGCCCAAACCAGGCCTGATCCAGGTCGAGCGGGACGGCGCCGCCATCGACCTCGAACTCTGGCAATTGCCGGCACGCCATTACGGCAGCTTCGTCGCCGCGATTCCCGCGCCGCTGGGCATCGGCACCCTGACGCTCGACGACGGCCACGACGTGCAGGGCTTCCTGTGCGAGGCCCTCGCCACCATCGGCGCCGAGGACATTTCCCGCTTTGGCGGCTGGCGCTCCTACCTGGCCAACTGCAACACCTGATTGCCACACCCAAACCCTTTCCCCGAGGAGGATCACCATGAAGTCCCGTACCCTGCTTTGCGCCACATCCATCCTGCTGGCCTGCGTGCCCGCCCTGTCCCACGCCCAGGACAAGAAGGCGGAAACCCTGATCGTCGCCAATGAAACCGGGCCCAACATGCTCGACATCCACGGCGTCGGCGCCAATCGCCCGTCCTACGGCGTGGCCTGGCTGGCCTACGACCGGCTGATGACCTATGGCAGGAAGAAGCTCGCCAACGGCGTCATGAGCTACGACTTCGCCAAGCTGGAACCGGAACTGGCCGAGAGCTGGCAGGTCGCCAAGGACGGCATGTCGGTCACCTTCAAGCTGCGCAAGGGTGCCAAGTTCCACGACGGCACGCCCGTCACCGCCAAGGACGTGAAGTGGTCCTACGACCGTGCCCTGGCCATGGGCGGCTTCCCTGCCTTCCAGATGAAGGCCGGTTCGCTGGAGAAACCCGAGCAGTTCGAAGCCATTGACGACAGCACCTTCAAAGTGACTTTCCTGCGCAAGGACAAGATGACCATGCCCGACATGGCCGTGCCCGTGGCCTCGATCTACAACTCGGCACTGGCCCTGAAGAACGCGACCAAGGAAGACCCCTGGGCGGCCACCTGGCTGAAGAACAACACCGCCGGCGGCGGCGCCTACAAGGTCGCCAGCTACAAGCCCGGCCAGGAGATCGTCTATGAGCGCTTCGACGACTGGAAGAGCGGTCCGCTGCCCAAGATCAAGCGCGTGATCCAGCGCGAGGTACCTTCCGCCGGCAACCGCCGCGCCCTGCTGGCCAAGGGTGATATCGACATGACCTACGAAATGCCACCCAAGGATTTCGCCGAGATGTCGCAGGAGAAAGGCAACGTCAAGGTCGCCAGCGTGCCCGCCGAAAACTCGATGATCTACGTCGGCATGAACGTCACCAAGCCGCCCTTCGACAATGCCAAGGTTCGTCAGGCAGTGGCCTATGTGCTGCCCTACGACAAGATGATGCAGAACGCGGCCTATGGTCGCGGTATGCCGCTGTTCGGCGCCAAGAAGCCGGTCACCGGCAACGACTGGCCCACCGCCACGCCTTACGTCACCGACCTCGCCAAGGCCAAGGCCCTGATGAAGGAGGCCGGCATGGAAGCGGGCTTCGAGACCACGCTGTCCTTCGACCTCGGCCAGGGCACCGTCTCCGAACCGATGGCGATTCTGGCGCAGGAGGCGCTGGCCCAGCTCAACATCAAGGTCGCCATCAACAAGGTGCCGGGGGCCAACTGGCGTGCCGCCCTGCTGAAGAAGGACATGCCGATGACCATCAACCGCTTTGGTGGCTGGCTCAACTACCCGGAATACTTCTTCCTCTGGACCTACCATGGTCAGAACGCCGTGTTCAACACCATGAGCTACCAGAACCCGGCGGTCGACAAGCTGGTGGATGCGGCCCGCTTTGAAGGCGACAAGAAGAAGTACGCGCAGGACGTGAAGGGCTTCATCGACATCGCCTACAAGGAAGTGCCGCGCATCCCGGTGGTGCAACCGATGGTGGACGTGGCGATGCAGAAGAACGTGCAGGGCTACACCTACTGGTTCCATCTGCAACCTGACTATCGTCAGATTTCGAAGCAGTAAGGACGCACGGTGCTGGCGACGATCCTCAAACGCTTGCTGGGTGCGATCCCGAATCTGATCGGGGTGATCGTCGTCACCTTCCTGCTCACCCGCGCCCTGCCCGGCGACCCGGCGGCCTTCTTCGCCGGGCCGGCGGGCACTGCCGAAGCGGTGGAAGAAATTCGGGTGAAACTCGGGCTGAACAAATCCCTGCCCGAGCAATTTCTTCTGTATGTGCGCGATCTGTCCAGGGGCGACTGGGGCAATTCCCTCGCCACCGGCCAGTCCGTGCTCACCGAACTGACCACGCGCCTGCCGGCCTCGCTGGAACTGACTCTGTGCGGGCTCGTCCTTGCCGTCGTCATTGCCATTCCGCTCGGCATCCTCGCCGCGACGCGGCCCGGATCGTGGATCGACCATCTGTGTCGTGGCATCGCCACCGCCGGTGTGTCACTGCCGACTTTTTTCACCGGCCTGCTGCTGGCCTACATCTTCTACTTCCTGCTTGGCTGGGCGCCTTCGCCTTTGGGCCGGCTCGATCCCTATCTCTCCAGTCCGCCAACGGTGACCGGCTTTTACCTGATCGACAGCCTGCTGGTCGGTGATCTGGACGTCTTCGTCGGCGCCGCCAAGCAACTGATCCTGCCCGCCGTGACCCTGGCGCTCTTTGTCCTCGCACCCCTGGCGCGCATGACGCGCGCCGCCATGCTCGGCGTGCTCTCCGCCGACTTCATCCGTACCGCCCGTGCCGCCGGCCTCGCGCCGACCACGGTGCTGTTCACCTACGCCTTCCGCAACGCCCTGCTGCCGGTGATGACCACCCTGGGCATGGTCTTCTCCTTTCTGCTCGGTTCCAACGTGCTGGTGGAAAAGGTCTTCGCCTGGCCCGGCATCGGCTCCTTCGCCATCGAGGCGCTGGTGGCGTCGGACTACGCGCCGGTGCAGGGCTTCGTCCTGACCATGGCCCTGCTCTATGTCTTCCTCAACCTCGCCATCGACATCGCCTACGGCCTCGTCGATCCGCGCATGCGCATCGACCAATGAGGACGCCATGACCAAAGCGACCCCAACGCTAACCCTCTCGCCGTGGCCGAAACGCTGGGCCACGCTGCGCTACGTGGTAGCGGAGAACCCACTCTCGCTGGCCGCCTTCCTGCTCTTCGCCCTCCTCGTCCTGCTGGCCCTGGTCGGTCCCTGGCTGGCGCCCTTCGATGCCCTCGCCTCGAACGTCGGCGCACCGCTCTCACCACCGTCGGGCGCCCACTGGTTCGGCACCGATGCCCTCGGCCGCGACATCCTTTCCCGCGTTATGGTGGCAGCCCGCCTTGACCTCGGCATCGCCGTCGCCGCCGTCGGTCTCTCCTGTGTTCTCGGCGGCCTCGGCGGTGCCTGCGCCGGCTACTTCGGTGGCTGGACCGAACGCATCGTCGGCCGCATCTCCGACACCATCATGGCCTTTCCACTCTTCGTGCTGGCCATGGGCATCGTCGCCGCGCTGGGCAATACAGTGGCCAACATCGTGCTGGCCACCGCCATCATCAACCTGCCCTTCTACATCCGCGTCGCCCGCGCCGAATCCGCCGTGCTGCGCAATGCCGGCTTCGTCGAGGCAGCGCGGCTGGCCGGCAACAGCGAGGCACGGCTGCTGTTCCACCACATCATTCCCAACATCCTGCCGCCGATGACGGTGCAGATTTCGCTGAACATGGGTTGGGCCATCCTCAACGCCGCCGGTCTGTCCTTCATCGGCCTCGGCGTACGACCACCCGCCGCCGAGTGGGGCATCATGGTCGCCGAAGGTGCCCAGTACATCGTCTCCGGCGAATGGTGGATCGCGCTCTTCCCCGGCGCCGTACTGATGTTGGCCGTGTTCTGCTTCAACCTGCTCGGCGATTCGCTGCGCGATCTCGTCGATCCCCGGAGGCGGACATGAGTTTGCTCGCCGTTGAGAATCTTTCCCTCGAATTCCGCACCCGTAGCGGCATCGTCCGCGCCCTGGAAAACGTCAGCCTTGAACTGCCGGAGGGCGGCTCCCTCGGACTGGTGGGCGAAAGCGGTTCCGGCAAGTCGGTGCTGTCCTTCGCCATCCTCGGCATCCAGGACGCAGCGGCGCGCATCACCGCCGGCCGCATCCGCTTCGCCGGCCAGGATCTGCTGGCCAACGAAGGCCGCGCCATGAAGGCACTGCGCGGGCGCGAACTGGCGATGATTTTCCAGAACCCCCGCGTCGCGCTGAACCCGATCCGCCAGGTCGGCCAGCAGATCGAGGACGTATTGCGTCGGCATACCGATCTGCGCGGCAAGACCCTGCGTGCCCGCGCCATCGAGTGTCTGGCGGAAGTGCGCATCCCCGACCCCGAGCGGCGCTACGCCGCCTATCCCTTCGAGCTTTCCGGCGGCATGTGCCAGCGCGTGATGATCGCCATCGCCCTGGCCTGCCGGCCGCGTCTGCTGATTGCCGACGAACCGACCACCGGCCTGGACGTGACGACACAGGCGGCGATCATGCGCCTGATCCGCGACCTGGGTCACGAGAAGGGCATGGCCACGCTGCTGATCACCCACGACCTCGGCCTCGCCCGCGAATTCTGCGACAAGCTGGCAGTCATGCACGCCGGGCACATCGTCGAGACGGGGCCGACCGAAGCGGTCTTTCGCACTCCCGCCCACCCCTATGCCGCGCAACTCACCCGCGCCACGCCGGTGGGCCAGGACCGTTTGGAAAATCTCGCCGCCATTCCCGGCAACCTGCCCGACCTGCGCCGCACAGATCTGCCCGCCTGCCGTTTCGCCGAACGCTGCGAACGACGCGCCGACGACTGTGCGATTCCGCTGCCGCGCTACGAAGTCGGCGCTGGCCACACGGCGTTCTGCCATCACCCGACCCGCCTGGAGGCCGCATGAGCCAGCTCATCGAAGCCATCGACCTGGTCAAACATTTTCCGGTCGGCAAAAAACTGCTGCACGCAGTGGACGGTCTCAATTTCCATATCGACAGCGGCGAGACCGTCGGCCTGGTGGGTGAATCCGGTTGCGGCAAATCCACCCTGGTGCGACTGCTGACGCGCACGCTGGACATCACCGATGGCCACATCCGTTTCCACGGCAACGGCATCGGCCTGATCCCCGCCCGCGCCATGGCCGAGCACCCGCTACGGCGCGAAATCCAGATGGTCTTCCAGGATCCGACGGACAGTCTCAATCCGCGCTACACGGCTCGCGACACCATCGGCGAATCTGCTCGCCTGCTGACCGAGACGCGGGATGCCAACGAGATACGCCGGATGGTGGAAGAAGCCGCCGACCATGTCGGCCTGCCCCGCGAGCTGCTCGACCGCTACCCGCACCAGCTTTCCGGTGGCCAGAAAGCCCGCGTCGGCATCGCCCGCGCCATCGTCGTCAAGCCGCGCCTGCTGATCCTCGACGAACCGACTGCCGCGCTGGATGTCTCGGTGCAGGCGGTGATCCTGCAACTGCTGGACCGCCTCAAGCGCGAGATGGGCATGAGCTTCCTGTTCGTCTCCCACGACCTCAACGTGGTGCGCCTGCTCTGCGACCGGGTGATGGTCATGTACCTGGGTCAGATCGTCGAGACTGGAAAGGCGGCGGAAGTTTTTGCGCGCCCCCTGCATCCCTACACACGCGCCATGATCGCTTCTCTACCCGGAGGTTTGACGGGTGGTCAGGCAAGCGACGCTGACCTGCTGATTGGCGGCGATCCGCAAAGCCCCATCGATCCCGATCCGAATCGCTGCCGCCTGCTCGGCCGCTGTCCCCGTGGCACCGACCTTTGCGCCAATTCGGCACCGCTGCTGCAAACCTGGGCCGATGGTCGCAGCGCCGCCTGCCACTTCGTCACGCCATGAAGGACATTGCCGCTTACGTCGATGCCACGTTGGCAATGCAGGGACTGAACCCGACGGCGGAGCGCCGGGCCGAAATACTGCGCACCTTCGAGCTGCTGACCGAAATGGCTCGACGGGTGGATGCCGTAGCCCTGCCGACGCAGAGCGAACCGGCGCCGGTGTATCGGCCATGAGTACGCTGCCGCAAACCGCCACGGCAATTGCCGCCGCCTTTGCCGCTGGCGAGGTGTCGGCCAGGGAAATCGCCAGCGCCACCCTGGAACGCATCGCAGACCGCAACCCGCTGCTCAATGCCTACACCGAGGTCACCTCGGGTCGGGCCCTGGTCGAAGCCGAGGCACTGGACGCGGCAAGGGCTCGCGGCGATGCGATACGTCCGCTGGCCGCCGTGCCCTACGCGGTGAAGAACCTGTTCGACATCGCCGGCATCACCACGCTGGCCGGGGCACGACTGCTCGCCGCCAATCCGCCGGCGGAAGCGGATGCCATGCTGGTGCAACGCCTGCACAAGGCCGGCGGCCTGCTCACCGGCGCCCTGAACATGGATGCGCTGGCTTACGGGTTCACTACCGAGAACACCCACTACGGCGTCACGCGCAATCCTCACGATACCGCGCGCACCGCCGGTGGTTCCTCGGGCGGATCAGGCGCAGCAGTGGCCGCCGGACTGGTGCCGCTGGCCCTGGGCTCGGACACCAACGGTTCCATCCGCGTACCGGCCTCGCTGTGCGGCATCTACGGCCTCAAGCCCACCTACGGCCGCCTGTCGCGCAGCGGCAGTTTCCCTTTCGTACACAGCTTCGACCACCTGGGTCCGCTGGCCGCCTGCACCGAGGATCTGGCGCTGGCCTACGATGCCATGCAGGGCACCGATGCCGCCGATCCGGCCTGCGCCCAACGTCCACCGGAACCCTGCCTCGATCAATTGGCGCGCGGCCTCGATGGCCTGCGCGTGGCGAGGCTGGGCGGCTACTTCGACGACAACGCCGGCCCGCTGGCCAGGGCAGCCTCACGCTATGCGGCGCAAGTGCTGGGCAGTAGCGGCGATATCGAGCTTCCAGAGGTGGCTGCCGCCCGCGCTGCCGCCTTCATCATTACTGCGGCAGAAGGCGGCGCCCTGCACCTCGACGCCCTGCGCGAAAGGCCTGATGATTTTGAACCTTTGTCCCGCGAGCGTCTGACCGCCGGCGCCTTGCTGCCGGCCACCTGGGTGACGCGAGCGCAGCGCCTGCGCGCCTGGTTCCGCGAACAGGCCCTGGCCGCCTTCCGCGATGTCGATCTACTGATCGCGCCGGCGACGCCCGTCACCGCCACCCTGCTCGGTCAGGAGACCGTAGACATCAATGGCCGAATGCTGCCGACGCGCCCCAACATGGGCCTGCTGACCCAACCAATTTCCTTCATTGGCCTGCCGGTGGCCGTGGCACCGCTGTGGCTGGAGGGCAGCGCCCTGCCCATCGGCGTGCAACTGATCGCACCACCCTGGCGCGAAGACATCTGCCTGCGCGCGGCCTGGGCCTTGCAGCAAATCGCCGTGTCGCCAGCGCCGACTTTTCCGGGGACGAAACCATGATCGAGGCGCAAGACATCAACCGACCCGAGGTGGTGGCGGACATTACGGCAGCCTTTCAGCGCTATGAAGCCGCCCTGACCAGCAATGACGTTGCAACGCTCGACGAGTTGTTCTGGGACAGCGGGTTCACGCTACGCTACGGCACCGGCGAAAGCCTCTATGGTATCGACGCGATTCGCGCCTTTCGCCAGGCCCGCAACCCCAATGGACTTGCCCGCAGCTTGCACAACACCGTGATCACCACTTTCGGCACCGACTTCGCCACCGCCAACACCGAATTCCAGCGCGCCAACCAGCCCGCCGGACGCCAGAGCCAGACGTGGGTACGCTTGCCGCAAGGCTGGCGCGTGGTGGCCGCCCATGTGAGTTTCACCCACTGACATGGCCGAACCCAAAGCCCATACCCGTCTTTCCGAAACCGTTTATGACCGGGTGAAGCAGGATATTTTCGACTTTCGCCTGCTGCCGGGCGACCGCCTCACGGAAACCGAGCTGGCGGAAACCCTGAAGGTCAGTCGCACGCCAGTACGCCAGGCCCTGCATCGGCTGGAACAGGAGGGTTACCTTAAGCTCGCCTTCCGCAACGGCTGGAACGTGCTGCCCTTCGACTTCGACCGCTTCGAGCAACTCTATGATCTGCGCATCATTCTCGAACTCGCCGCCGTGCAACAGATTTGCGACGCTGAAGCCGCCGCCGATCTGACGGCACTGGCAGCGATCTGGCTGGTCCCCGAGAATGAACGACTGCGGGATGCCCGTGTCGTCTCGGAAAACGACGAAGCCTTCCATCAGGATCTGGTGATCGCCACCGGCAATGCCGAGATGGCCCGCGTGCATCGCGACATCTCGGAAAAGATCCGCATCATCCGCCGGCTGGATTTCACCAAGGGCGAACGCATCAACGCCACCTACGACGAGCATGCCCAGATCCTGCGTCTGCTGACACAACGCAAGGCCGCGCAGGCATCGATCCTGTTGCGCTCGCATATCTCCGCAAGCAAGGCCGAAGTGCGCAAGATCACCTTGCACATGCTGCACATGGCGAGCCGGGGCAGTCGGTCGGTAGAGTAGTTCCACGGTAACCCGCCCTTACATTCCCGCATCACAGGCGCGGTATTTGGCGCTATCCTTGGTCATGCATATCCGATCCGACTGCGCCAACGCAGTGCGCACTACTTGCCGAGTCCACGCCCCATGAGCGCCATGAGTTTCGAACTCCATCCCACCGGCACCGAACAGCCGCCCGCCTTCCTCACGCCGGTCGCCTGTGAGGACTGGATCAGCAGCGTCCCGCTGGCCAACGCAGTGCAGGCGCAGTCGATGTTCCTCAAGCAGCTCACCCTGCTGCATCGCTACAGCCTGCACGCCGCCGAGCGCTTCGCCATCCTGGAAACCCTGCGCGGCCCGGTCAGCGATGCTCAGGAGGACGTGGCGAAGAAATTCGCCGGCCGCCCCCTGCCCTTCTCACCGCCCGAGCAGGCCGCGCTGGACAGCACCCTGGCGGTCTGGCACGCGCTGGCGCTGGGCTATCTGCGCTGTTTCGAGCAGGCCCGTAGCGGCGATGCCGGCCTCGCGGCGCAAGTCGCCAAGGTGGCGCAGCGACTGCTGTCGGTGTTTGCCGATTGGCAAGTGGATTTGTGTCGCGGCGAACAACTGCCCGACGCCGCCTACTGGAAACAGTTGCATCAGACCTTTGCCGCCGTCGAATCCATGGGCATCGCCGGCGCGGCGGTCAACGATCCGGTGCGTCACGGCAACATGCCGGTCAGCCCGCTGGGCGCCTATGCCGAATGTCATTTGCTGCACACCGCCAGCACCTACGAGCTACCGGCCCGGCACCTGGCCTGGGTGGCGCGCTGGGCACGGCGCTGGGGCGTCAAGCTGTCGCTGATCAAGGCACCGCCCGAGGACATCCGCAACCGGGCCGTGCCGCTCTGGGTCGATATCGAATCCGACCGTCCGGCCGGTTATCTGCCCCGTCCTTCTGCCGGCAGCCGCTGGCTGGAAACCACAGCTTTGCGCACCAGCATCGCCGCCCGCATCGCCCTGCTCGAACAGGGCCGGGCGCCGGCAGAAATGCAACTGGGCGACGACGTCACCCAACCGGCAGCCGGCCAGTTGTTGGCCCGCGTGCTCCAGCGCTGGTGCAAGGGCGGTGCCGCGCGACGCAGTGAACGGCGGCCCGCCAACGGTTCCTGCACTTTCATCGCCGGCTTCGACGCCGTGCATTTTCATCTCTCGGGGAAAAAAGCCTTCCACCGCGCCACCAAGGATGACGCCACGCTGCGTCGGGAACGCGAGGAAATGGAAACCTTCGGCCAGCATAGCCATCGTCGTGCCGAGGCCGACGCTGAAGCCGCCAACGACAATTCGAGCATCGAGCAGTGGGAAATCATGGACGATTGGCAGTTGCTCGATGAATCCGCCACCGGCTTGCGCATCACCCGGCCGCTCAAGGAAGGCGTGCGCATCGGTGCCGGCCTGCTGGTTGCCGCACAGCTTGCCGGCAGCGACGGCTACGTGCTCGGCAGCGTGCGCTGGGCGCTACGCGAAGGCAACAATGCCCTGGCCGCCGGCATCCAGCTGTTCCCCGGCGTACCACGCACGGTATCCGCC
The DNA here is from genome assembly GCA_030824275.1 of Rhodocyclaceae bacterium. GTDB lineage: Bacteria > Pseudomonadota > Gammaproteobacteria > Burkholderiales > Rhodocyclaceae > JAVBXY01. The sequence continues at coordinate 24,666 of JAVBXY010000002.1, forward strand.
CGCCCCGTGGAGCCGGGTAGCCTTTATCGTCAGGCGTTTCTGCTGCCGCCATTGACGGACTCGAAGGAGCCGGCAAGCGTGATCCTGTCCGTCGGCAGCTTCCGCATCGGCCGCAGCGTCGAGATCATGGTGGATGACAAGACACAGATCCTCAAGCTGGTCCATGTGCTGGATCGCGGCAACGAATTCGAGCGCTGCGCCTACGAAATCTGAAGCCGATGCGGTGGGAACACCGCACTGAAGGTGGAGCCGACGCCCGACTCGCTGTCCACCTGGAGAACCGCCTGGTGACGCTCCAGCACATGCTTGACGATGGCCAGGCCGAGGCCCGTGCCGCCGGCATCGCGGGAACGCCCGCGATCCACGCGATAGAAGCGTTCGGTGAGACGGGAAAGATGCTGGGGGGCGATGCCGATGCCGGTGTCACGCACCGAATAGCGCCCGCCGCCCGAGGCATCGATGTGCCAGCGCAAGGTGATCTCGCCGCCGTCCGGCGTGTAGCGCACCGCATTGATGGCGAGGTTGGCGAAGGCCGAATGCAGTTCCCGCGTGCTGCCCAGCAACTTCGCCGGGCCGTCGATTTCCAGCGTGATGCGATGCCGCCCGGCGGATAGCGCCGTCGCCTCCTGGCGCACTTCGGCCATCAGGGCGGCACCATCGACGGGTTCTTCCAGCGGTGGCGGCGAATCGGTTTCGAGTGATGACAACGTCAGCAAATCCTCGATCAGCTGCTGCATGCGCCGCGCCTGCTCGGCGGCGGTTTGCAGATAGTGCGCCAGCTCCTCCGGTGGCGTGTCGGGAAGCGCGTCGAGGGCGGTTTCGACAAAACCCAAGGTCACGGTGAGCGGCGTCTTCAATTCGTGGGAGACGTTGGCGACAAAATCGCGGCGCATGGTGGCAAGCTTCTGTAACTGCGTCACATCGCGCACCAAGAGCAGAGTACGACCGGCGGCGAAGGGCGCGGCCTGGATTTGCAAGGTGCGGCCGGGGTTGCGCTGAGTGGCGAGTTCCAGCGGCGCACCCCGATGATCCGGGCTATCGAGATAGTCGAGGAACTCCGGTTCGCGTAGCAGGTTGGTGACGCGACTGCCCGTATCGACAGCGGCCTTGAGTCCCAGACAAGCTTCAGCGTGCATGTTCATCCACTCGATGGCGCGATGGCCATCAAGGATCAGTACACCATCGGGCAGGGCTTCGGCGGCACGGCGAAAGCGCACCAACTCTTCAGTGGCCTGGTCGCGGGCGGCGGCGGACAAACGACCGCGCCGGTGCAAAGCCTCGAACACCGCACCCCAGACACCGCGCGCACTCGGCGTCGGCGTACCCAGTGGCGCGGTAGTCCAGCGGATCAGCTTGAGGGCCATCCATAGCTGGCGCGCGAAGAAAAAGGCGACGATGCCGAAGAGCATCAATTCCATGCCCCGCACCCCGCCCAGGGAGTAGCCAATGATGGCGCCCAATGCGGCGAGAGCGGCAGCGGTCAGCAGTTCGGCCAGGGCCGCGTTCATGTTTCGCTTACGCCGCCGAGAAACGGTAGCCACTACCGCGCACGGTCTGGATCAGCCCGTCATGATGCGTGGCTTCGAGGGCGGCGCGCAGGCGACGGATATGCACGTCTACCGTCCGCTCCTCGACGAAGACGTGATCGCCCCAAACCTGATCGAGCAATTGCGAGCGGCTGTGTACGCGCTCCGGATGGGTCATCAGGAAATGCAACAGGCGGAACTCGGTGGGGCCGAGGCTGATTTCGTCGCGACCGTCAGTGATGCGATGGGTGACCGGGTCGAGACGCAGGCCGCCCAGCTCGACCGCGTCCTCGGTGGACTGCGGTGCATGGCGGCGCAGCACGGCCTTGATGCGCGCAGTCAGTTCGCGGGGGCTGAAGGGCTTGGTGACATAGTCGTCGGCACCGATCTCGAGGCCCTCGATCTTGTCACGCTCCTCGGCGCGGGCCGTGAGCATGATGATGGGCAGTTGGCGGGTACGCGAGTCGCCGCGCAGCTGGCGGGCGAAGTCGATGCCGCTCATGCCAGGCAACATCCAGTCCAGCAGCACCATGTCGGGCAGGGCCGCCTGCACCTGGCGGCGGGCGGATTCCGCATCGGCGGCGAGGATGACCTCATGACCGGCGCGGCGCAAGTTCACTTCGATCAGCGCCTGGATGGCGGGTTCGTCTTCGACAACAAGTATCGTGGCGGGCATGGCGTAGACCGGCTAAGGGACGAGATCGAGTCTATTGCAGCAGGATGACGGTTCTGTGACACCGTGCGTCGGGGATTGCCTGCGCTATGATAGCCGCCCAACCTGGAGTTCCGACGCCATGCCCGGCCTTGACCGCGACACCCCGATCCCCACCGAGATCACCCTCCACAAAAAATCCTGCATGCTGGAGCTGCGCTTCGACGACGACAGCCATTTTCAGCTACCGGCCGAATTCCTGCGTGTCTACAGCCCTTCCGCCGAAGTGCGCGGTCACGGCGCGGGGCAGGAAACCCTGCAAACCGGCAAGCGCAATGTTGAAATCACGGCCCTCGAAGCCGTCGGCAACTATGCGGTACAGCCGACCTTCTCCGACGGCCATAGCAGCGGCATCTATTCCTGGGACGTGCTGCACTACCTCGGCGCCAACCATGACGCCCTCTGGGCCGATTACCTGGCGCGGCTTGAAAAGGCCGGCGCCAGCCGCGATATAGACTCGACTACCTTGCCGCCGAAATCGGGCGGCGGCTGCGGACACAATCACTAATGGCACGCTGATGGCAGACACCCACTTCGGCTACGAAACCGTCGACGAGCGCGAGAAGGCCCAGCGCGTCGCCGGCGTTTTCTCGTCGGTCGCGCAGAAGTACGACGTGATGAACGATCTCATGTCCGCCGGCCTGCATCGCATCTGGAAGAAGTTCGCCATCGAGATCGCCGCGCCACGTCCCGGTGAGCGGGTGCTGGATGTTGCGGGCGGCACCGCCGATCTTTCGTCGGCTTTCGCCAAGCGCGTCGGCGCGTTTGACAAAACCGGAGGCCAGGTCTGGCTCACCGACATCAACAACGCCATGCTCAGCGTCGGTCGTGATCGTTTGCTCGATGAGGGCGTGATCGCCCCCACGGCCCAGTGCGATGCCGAGAAGCTGCCCTTTCCCGATAATCATTTCGACATCGTCACCGTCGCCTTCGGCCTGCGCAACATGACGCACAAGGACAAGGCCCTGGCCGAGATGCATCGTGTGCTGCGTCCCGGCGGCCGGCTGCTGGTGCTGGAATTCTCGAAAGTATGGAAACCGCTGGAAAAGGCCTACGATGTCTATTCCTTCAAGCTGCTGCCCTGGCTGGGGCAGAAGATCGCCGGCGACGCCGATTCCTACCGCTACCTCGCCGAATCCATCCGCATGCACCCGGACCAGGCCACGCTCAAGGCCATGATGGAACAAGCCGGCCTCGAACGGGTCGACGTATTCAATCTGACGGCGGGCGTGGTCGCCCTCCATCGCGGCTACAAGTTCTGACCAGGAGACACATACCCATATGAAACGTATCGTAATCGCCGCTTTCGCGGCCGTAGTCGGACTCGGCATGATGGCCCAAGACGCTGAAGCCAAGCGCCTGGGTGGCAGCGGGTCCTTTGGCATGCGCCGCGACGCCGGCGCCATGAAAGCTCCCGCCTCGCCCCCGCCCAAGCAAGCCCAGCAGGCCGCTCCTGCTTCTCCGGCCGCAGCTCCCGCTGCAGCGGCCGCACCCAAGTCCGGCATGAGCCGCTGGCTCGGCCCCCTGGCCGGCCTCGCTGCCGGTATCGGCCTCGCCGCCTTGCTCTCCCATTTCGGCATGGGCGAAGGCGTCGCCAACTTCCTGATGATCGCGCTGGCCGTGATGGCCGTGATCTTCGTCGTGCGCCTGATCTTCCGCAAGAAGCAGCCCGAGTCGGGCATGCAGTACGCGGGTGCCACAGCGGGTGCGAATGCGCCGGCCAATTTCCAGCCGGCACGTTTCGAGCCATCTGTTGTTGGTGGCGGTGCCTCAGCGGCCACAGCGAACAGCGGTGACATTCCCGCCGACTTCGATGTCGAAGGTTTCGTGCGCCAGGCCAAGCTCAATTTCGTCCGCATGCAGGCCGCCAACGACCGGGGCGACATGGACGACATCCGCGAATTCACGTCGCCGGAAGTCTTCGCCGAAATCCAGATGCAGTACCAGGAGCGCGGCAAATCGGCGCAGCAGACCGACGTGGTGGTGCTCAACGCCGAACTGCTCGACCTCGCCACGGAAGACCAGCGCCACATCGCCAGCGTGCGTTTCTTCGGCCAGTTGCGCGAAGATACGAACAGCACACCGGAAGCCTTCAGTGAGCTCTGGCACCTGACCAAGCCGGTGGACGGTGGTCGCGGCTGGCGTGTGGACGGCATCCAGCAGGCCTGATCCCCTTCGTTACCATCATGCAAGCCCTGCCCACGCCCGCCATCCTCGCCGTCAATCACCTGCTCGGCCAGGCGACGTGGGCGCGGGAAAAACTGGCGCCCTTCGCCGGCCACACGGCACGCATTTCCATGCCGCCGCTGGACGCGGCCTTCGTCATCCTCGACGACGGCCGCATCACGGCGCCGAATCCGGAAGCGGAACCCGAAGTCAGCATCACCCTGCCCGCCACGGCACCGCTGCTGGCCCTGCAAGGCAACGACGCAGTGATGCGTGCGGCGCGGCTCGAAGGTTCGGCGGAGTTCGCCGAGGCCCTGGGCTTCGTCATCCGCAATCTGCGCTGGGATGCCGAGGAAGACCTCTCGAAAGTGGTCGGCGACATCGCCGCCCACCGCATTGTCGATACCGCGCAGAAAGTCGTCGGCTGGCAGCAGCGGGCGGCACAAAGCGTGGCCGAGAACCTTGCCGAATACCTCACTGAAGAGCAGCCGATGATTGCTCGCCGTGTCGCCATCGCCGACTTTTCGCGCGACATCGATACCCTGCGCGACGACGTGGCGCGACTGGAAAAACGCCTCCAGCGGCTCGGCTGATACGCCGTTCAAATACTTCTATTTGCGCCGCCACCGTCCAGCGCCGAGAATCGGCTTCCCGATCTCGCAGGAGTATTTAACATGAAGAAATCCCTACTGGCCGGCCTGGTCCTGGTCACCAGCTTGGCCACCTCGCTGACCCACGCCGATGACGCCGCACTGATCGCCGAAACCAAAAAGACCGCGCTGGGCATTCCACCCAAGCTGCTGGAAATGGTGCGCGAGGAAATGGACAAGGGTGGCTTCCACGGCGCCATCGCCGCCTGCAACGACAAGGCACCGAAGATGGCCGCCGCCGCATCGCAGCAGACCGGCTGGGCGATCCGTCGCGTCAGCCTGAAAAACCGCAACCCCAAGGCCGTACCCGACGCTTGGGAAAAGACCGTACTGGAAGACTTCGACCGCCGCCAGGCCGCTGGCGAAGATCCGGCGACGCTGGAAAAGGTCGAGATCATCGCCGAAGGCGACAAACGAACCCTGCGCTACATGAAGGCGCTGCCGACGCAAAAACTCTGTGTCAGCTGCCACGGCACCGAGGATCAGTTGAAGCCAGAAGTGAAGGCCAAGCTCACCGAGCTTTACCCGAAGGATCTCGCCACCGGCTACAAGGAAGGCCAGATTCGCGGCGCGCTGACGGTCAAGCGCCCGCTGTAATCACGCAGGTATCAATACCGCATCGGCGTCGCCAATACCGCCATGGTGACGCGGGAAACGCAGACCAGTTTGTCCCGTTCGTCGGTGATGCGCACGTCCCAGACGTGGCTGCTGCGCCCCAGGTGCAGCGGCCGCGCGATGCCATAGACCCAGCCTTCGGCCGCAGCGCGAACGTGGTTGGCATTGATCTCCTGGCCGACGCAGTGGTACTTCGCCGGATCGACGACGCAGGCCGCGCCCCAGGAGGCGAGGGTTTCCGCCAGCACCACGGAGACGCCGCCGTGCAGCACGCCAGCGGGCTGGCGCGTGCGCTGATCCACCGGCATGCGGCCTTTGAGGTAGTCCTTGCCGGCTTCGATCAGTTCGATGCCGAGGTGGCCGTTGGCGCAATTGGCGCCGCGCCGGTTGGCTTCGTCCAGCGGGAATTCCTTGAACCAAATATTGCCACTGCGGCTCACGACTCGAGACCTCCCAGCGCCTTGTACAGCGAGGCGAGGCTGGCCAGCCAGGCGCGCCGTGCCGCCAGCGCCGACTGCTGAGCGCTAAAGCTTTCGCGCTGGGCATCGAGCAGTTCGAGCTGGCTGGACACACCGGCGGAATAGCGGGCCTCGACGCGCTTGAGGCGCTCGGCCTGGGCCGTCGCGGCGGCTTCCAGCGCGGTGGCCTGTTCGGCGTAATGCTCGCGGGCGGCGAGCAGGTCGGCCACTTCGCGGAAGGCCTGCTGGATCGCCTTTTCGTATTCGGCGACGGCGACGTTCTTGCGCGCCACGGCGAGGTCCACGTTGTCCGAACTGCGGCCGGCGTCGAACAGCGGCCACTTCAGCAGCGGCGCGAAACTCCAGGCACCGCTGCCGGCGTCGAACAGGCCGGCCAGGGCCTTGCTGGCACTACCGGCGGTGGCGGTGAGCAGGATTTTCGGCAGGAAGGCGGCGCGGGCGGCGCCGATGTTGGCATTGGCGGCGAGCAGTTTCTGTTCGGCGGCCAGCACGTCGGGGCGCGTGAGCAGTACATCAGCGGGCAAGCCGACGGGCACGTCGCTGGTCAAATTTTGCGCAGCAAGACCGGCACCGGGGTTCAGGTCGGCGTTCATGCCCACCAGCAGCCGCAGGGCGTTTTCCGCCGCGCCGCGCTGGCGCAGGAGATTCGCCGCTTCGGCGCGGGCGCTTTGATAGGCACCGTCGGCCGCCAGATAGTCAAGGTCGGAGGCGAGGCCCACTTCGCGGCGCTTGCCGATCAGGCGGCGCGTCTCGTCGCGACTCAGGGCGGTCGCAGTGGCCAGCGCCGCACGCTCCGAAGTTTCCAGCAGCGTGAAATAGGCGCCGGCTACATCGGCGATCAAGGACAGGCGGAAAGCCCGATGGGCGTAATCGCTGGCGAGGAAACTGGCCCGCGCCGCGTCGTCGAGACTCTTCACGCGGCCCCAGAAATCCAGCTCGAAGGCGGCGATGCCGAGATTGGCGTCGTAGCGCTGGGTATTCAACTGACGACCGGTGGCGGAGAGGTCGGGTGGCGTCAACGAGGCCTGGCGCTGCACATTGACATCGACGGTCGGGAAGCGATCCGCGCGGGCGAGGCCAGCCAGGGCGCGCGCCTCATCCACACGACCGACGGCGATGCGCAGGTCGCGGTTGTGTTCGAGGGCGGCGGCGATCAGGCTTTGCAGGCGGGCGTCAGTGAACAGCGTGCGCCAGTCGTTGATCTTTTTCGCCGCCGAATTTGCCGTATCGCCAGCGCCGACTTTTCCGGCCTGTTGTGGCCAGTCGGCCGGCACCGGCGCGGCGGGTCGCTGGTAATCCGGCATCAGCGAGCAGCCGGCCATGGCAAGCGCGGCAACCAGAGGGAGCAACTTAGTCATGATGAGTCTCCTCGTGGTGGCGTGAATGGCCGGGGAAGATGCGCCTCACCACAACGAAAAATACGGGAACGAGGAAGACCGCCAGCACGGTAGCAGCGATCATGCCGCCCATGACGCCGGTACCGATGGCGTGGCGGCTGTTGGCGCCGGCGCCGGTGGAAATGGCCAGCGGCAGCACGCCGACGACGAAGGCGATGGAGGTCATCAGGATCGGACGGAAGCGCAGGCGGCAGGCTTCGAGTGTGGCCTCGACCAGTTCCTTGCCCTGCTCCTGCAACTCGCGGGCAAACTCGATGATCAGGATCGCGTTCTTCGCTGAGAGGCCGATGATGGCGATCAAGCCGACCTTGAAGTACACGTCGTTGGGCAGGCCGCGCATCGTGACGGCCAGCACGGCGCCGAAGATGCCCAGCGGCACGACCAGCATCACCGAGAAGGGAATTGACCAGCTCTCGTACAGCGCGGCGAGGCAGAGGAAGACCACGATCAGCGAGATTCCGAAGAGGAAAGGTGCCTGGCTGCCGGACAGCCGCTCTTCCAGCGAGGTGCCCGACCATTCAAAGCCAACACCGAGCGGCAACTTCTTCGCCACGTCCTCCATGGCGGCCATGGCTTCGCCCGTCGAGCGGCCCGGCGCAGCACTGCCGGAAATCTTCATTGCCGGCAGGCCGTTGTAGCGGTCCAGCTTGGGCGATCCGACGATCCATTTTGCCGTCGCCACTTCGGCCAGCGGAATCATGTCGCCGCGACCATTGCGGATCGGTATGCGCAGGATGTCTTCCGGCGTACGGCGGGTGTCGGCCTCGGCCTGCATCTGCACGCGCAGGATGCGGCCTTCGCGGACGAAGTCGTTGATGTAGGCAACGCCCAGCGAGGCTTGTAGTGTCTCGTTCAGTTCGCCGAGGTCGATGCCGAGGGCGCGGGCCTTGAGACGATCCACGTCGAGAAATATCTGCGGACCGGCTTCCTGACCTTCGGGTCGCACCCCCACCAGCGCCGGGTTCTGTCCGGCCATACCGAGGGCCATGTTGCGCGCTTCGAGCAGCTTGTCGCGACCAAGGCCGCCGCGATCCTGCAAGCGGAAGTCGAAGCCGCCAACCGCTGCCAATTCGGGAATCGGCGGTACGTTGATGGCGAAGATCATCGCCTGCTTGATGCGGAAGAAAGCCATGTTGGCGCGCTGAACCACAGAGCCAGCAGAGTTTTCCTTATTCGGCCGCTCGTCCCAGCTCTTCAGGCGGACGAAGGTGATGGCCGCGTTCTGGCCACGACCGAAGAAGGAGAAGCCGGCGACGCCGATGACGTGCTCGACTTCCTTCTGCTTCAGGTAGTGCTGCTCGACGGTGGACAGCACTTCCAGCGTACGTTCGCGGGTGGCGCCCGGCGGCAGTTGCACTACGCTGATGAAATAGCCCTGGTCTTCCTCGGGCAAAAAGCTGCCCGGCAGCTTGGTGAACAACCAGCCGGTGGCCAACAGGATGACACCGTAGATGATCAGCCAGCGTCCTGGGCGGCCGAGGATGCGGCGCGTGGTCTTCACGTAGCTGGTGGTGGTCGCGGCAAACTTGCGATTGAACCAGCCGAAGAAGCCGGTGGAGGGCAGCACGTCGTCCTTGCCTGCTTCGTGTTTGAGCAATGTCGCGCACAAGGCCGGCGTCAGGGTCAGCGCCATCAATGCCGAAAAGCCCATGGTCAGCACCAGGGTCACGGCGAACTGGCGATAGATGGCGCCGGTGGAACCGCCGAAGAAGGCCATGGGAATGAACACGGCGGAGAGCACCACGGTGATGGCGATGATGGCACCGACGATCTGGTCCATGGCCTTGCGCGTGGCGTCGCGAGGCGACAAGCCCTCTTCACTCATGATGCGTTCGACGTTCTCCACCACCACGATGGCGTCGTCCACCACGATGCCGATGGCCAGCACCATGGCAAAGAGGGTCAATACGTTGATCGAGTAGCCAAAGAGGTAGAGGCCGACGGTGGCGCCGACCAAGGCGATGGGCACAACGATGGCCGGAATGAAGGTGGCCCGCACGTTCTCGAGGAACAGGTACATCACCAGCACCACCAGGATCATGGCTTCGGCGAGCGTCTTCAACACCTCCTTGATGGAGATTTCGACGAACTTGGACGTGTCGTAGGGCACCACCCAGTCGATGCCCTTGGGAAAGTATTTGGCCAGCTCTGCCAAGCGATTGTTCACCGCCTTTGCCGTGTCCAGGGCGTTGGCGCCGGGCGACATGCGGATGGCGATGGCGGCCGTGGGCTGGCCATCGATGCGAGCGGCGATGGAATAGTCCTGCGCGCCCAGCTCGACGCGGGCGATGTCCTTGACCCGCACCGTGGCGCCGCGAGCGTCGCTCTTGATGATGACTTCGCCGAACTCGGCCGGAGTCGCCAGTCGGCTGCGCGTCACGATCACCGCGTTGTATTGCTGGCCTTCGGCAGCCGGCAGCTGGCCGAGTTCGCCGGCGGCGAGCTGGTTGTTCTGCGCCCGCACCGCTTTCGACACATCGGCAGGCGTCAGACCAAAAGCCTGGAGCCGGTCCGGCCGCAGCCACAGGCGCATTGAATATTCGGTACCAAACAGAATCGCCTCGCCGACGCCCGGCGTGCGGCGAATGCTTTCCAGAATGTTGGCCGCCGCGTAGCTGCCCAAGGCCACGTTGTCCTTGCTCTTGTCCGGCGAGAACAGGGAAATGAACATCAGGTAGTTGCGCGCCGACTTGGCCACGGTAACGCCGAGACGGCGCACGTCTTCCGGCAGTCGCGCCTCGACCCGCTTGATGCGGTTCTGGGTTTCCACCGAGGCGAGGTCCAGGTTGGTACCAGCCTGGAAGGTCAGGGTCACGGTGCCGATGCCGAGTTCGGACGACGAATCCATGTAGAGCAGGCGGTCGATGCCGTTCATTTCCTGCTCGATCAGGGCCACCGCCGTTTCCTCGACCACCTGGGCCGACGCACCGGGATAGTTGACGGTGATGGACAGAGCGGGTGGTGCCACCGCCGGATAGCTCGCCACCGGCAATTGGCGCAGCGCAAGGCCGCCGCCGAGCAGAATGATGAGCGCGATGACCCAGGCGAAGATGGGTCGGTCGATGAAGAATTTAGCGAACATGGCTTACTTCTTCTCGGCAGGCTTGGCGTCGGCGGGCTTCGCCATTGGTGGGGCGGTTGGCGCGGCACCTGGCGCGGCGGGACCCGTCGGCGCCCCCATGATGGGCGCACCCGGCGTCCAGGGCACAGGTTTGACGACGCTGCCCGGTCGCGCTTTTTGCAGGCCGTTGACGATCACCAGGTCGCCAGCCTTGAGGCCATCGGCAACGACGAAATCGCTGCCGGACATGGCGCTGGTCTTGATCGGGCGCGGCGCCACTTTGCCTTCGGCATCCACCGTCATGACGATCTGACCTTGGGCGCTGCCCTGCACGGCGCGCTGGGGCACGCGGATGGCGTCGTCGAGTTGCGCCTGCGGGAAACGTACGCGGACGAAGGTACCCGGCAACAGCTCGCGACGAGGATTCGGGAATTCGGCGCGCAGCACCACGGCACCACTGCTCGGGTCCACCGCCAGATCGGTAAATTGGAGACGGCCCTTTTCGGCGTAGAGCGAGCCGTCTTCCAGCAGCAGCTCCACCTTGGCGCCGTCGGCCTTCTTCTGCTTGCCGGCTTTCACCGCCTGTTGCAGCCGCAGCAGGTCGGAATAGGACTGGGAGAACTCGACGCGGATCGGGTCGAGCTGTTCGATGGTCACCAGATGGGTCGCTTCGCCCTTGCCCACCAAGGCACCTTCCGTCACCAGCGCACGGCCGACACGGCCGGAAATCGGCGCTGGCGGGACGGCGTTTTCGAGGTCAAGCCTGGCCTTGGCAAAGGCCGCTTCGGCCTGCTTGAAGCGGGCCTGGGCCGCATCGAATTCCTGCTGGCTGACAGCCTTGATGTCGAGCAGGGGCTTGTAGCGATCAAAGGTCGCCTTGGCGGCGGCGAGGTCGGCTTCGGCAGCATCGGCCTGGGCCTGATAGGTGCGTGCATCGATGCGGAACAGGGGTGTGCCGGCGGCAATATCGGTGCCCTCGGCAAACAACCGCTTTTCCACCACGCCTTCGACGCGAGCCCTTACTTGCGCGGAACGCACCGCTTGAAGGCGACCAGGAAGATCCTGAGTGATGGTGGCGCTCCCCGGCGCGATGGTAATCACATCCACTTCGGCGGGCGGCATGCCGGCGCCGGCCGCGCCACCGGGCGCTTTCTTGTCGCCTTCGCCGCAGGCGGCCAGCAGGGCCAGAAGCGTAAGGGGAAGGAGGGGCAGGATTTTTCTCATGGGGTGCTCCGTGGGGGCGAGGATTATTGTTTGGGTGTATCGGGACCGAAGGCACGCAGGTAGGCGTCGATGATCTCGCCCACCAGAACCGGGTCGCTCTCCGGCGGCGTTTCGCCGGAGAAAAGGTATTGGATGCGGTCGGCGCCAACCAGCATGGACAGCAGCATCTTGGTGGCGAAGTCCGGGTCCGCCGAGCGCAGTTCGCCCCGGCGCATGGCGGCATCGATCAGCTCTCGCAGGCGGTAGGCCGTCTGCAACGAGCATGTGTTGTAGAAATTGGCGACCAGCTCCGGGAAGCGCGTGGATTCAGAGACCAGGGCACGGAAGAAGCCTAGGCCGACGCTGCTGAGAACGCCACTGCGATAGGCGATGCCGAATCGGAGCAAGCGCTCACACAGCGTGTGGCCCTCGCCATCCAGCGTCAGCAATAGCGTGGCGGTGGCATCGCGAACGGCTTCGCTAAAGAGTTCGGCCTTGGATTCGAAGTGATTGTAGAGGGTCTGGCGCGCGACGCCGGCCCGGGTGGCGATGCTGTCGATGCTGGCCCGGTAGCCTTCTTCGGCGAAGATTTCCGTGGCAGCCCGCAGAAGCCGCTGGCGGCAATCGGCATGATCGGTGTCGGGGCAGGCAACCATGGATGGCGGACGAGACAGTAGACTGGACAGTCCAGTCTAATTGCCCATTTTGCCGATTGCAAGTGCTTTTACCTAAGCTTACAAAAGTCGGCGCTGGCGAGACGGCGATATAAAAAGGGCAGCCGAAGCTGCCCTTTTGCCGAGTCGGAAAAGACTCAGTGATTACCCTTGCGCAAGCGATCGATGGCAGCGAGCTGGGCGATGGCTTCCGCCAGCTCGACCTGGGCACGGGCATAGTCGAGTTCGGAGCTGCGATTGTTCAGCGCCTCCTCGGCCTTCTGCTTCGCGTCCAGTGCCTTGGCCTGATCGAGGTCGGCACCGCGGATCGCGGTGTCGGCCAATACGGTGACCAGGCCCGGTTGCACTTCCAGCAGCCCGCCGGCAACGAAGATCAGCTCTTCCTTGTTGTCGGGCAGCTTGACGCGCACGGCACCCGGCTTGATGCGGGTCATCAGCGGCATGTGGCCGGGCATGATGCCCAGTTCGCCTGCCTCGCCGGGCAGGACGACGAACTCCGCCAGACCCGAGAAGATGGACTCCTCGGCACTGACGACGTCGACATGAATGGTCATGGCCATGATGGCTTCCTTTCCGCGGATGGCTTACTGAAGGGTCTTGGCCTTTTCGAAGGCTTCCTCGATGGCGCCGACCATGTAGAAGGCCTGCTCGGGGAGGCTGTCGCATTCGCCGTCGACGATCATCTTGAAGCCCTTGATGGTGTCGGCCAGCGGCACGATCTTGCCGGGGGAGCCGGTGAACACTTCCGCCACGTTGAACGGCTGGGACAGGAAACGCTGGATCTTGCGGGCGCGGGATACGGCCAGCTTGTCTTCCGGAGCGAGTTCGTCCATGCCGAGAATGGCGATGATGTCACGCAGTTCCTTGTAGCGTTGCAGGTTGGACTGCACGCGACGGGCCACGCTGTAGTGCTCTTCGCCAACGACCAGCGGATCGAGCTGGCGCGAGGTGGAGTCGAGCGGATCGACCGCCGGGTAGATACCCAGGGAGGCGATGTCACGCGACAGCACGACGGTGGCGTCGAGGTGGAGGAAGGTCGTTGCCGGGGACGGGTCGGTCAAGTCATCGGCAGGCACATACACGGCCTGGATGGAGGTGATCGAACCGACCTTGGTCGAAGTAATACGCTCTTGCAGGCGGCCCATTTCGTCGGCCAGCGTCGGCTGGTAGCCCACGGCGGACGGCATACGACCGAGCAGCGCAGACACTTCGGTACCGGCCAGGGTGTAGCGGTAGATGTTGTCCACGAAGAACAGGATGTCCTTGCCTTCGTCGCGGAACTTCTCGGCCATGGTCAGGCCGGTCAGCGCCACGCGCAGACGGTTGCCCGGGGGCTCGTTCATCTGGCCGAACACCATCGCGACCTTGTCGAGAACGTTGGAGTCCTTCATCTCGTGGTAGAAGTCGTTACCCTCGCGAGTACGCTCGCCCACGCCGGCAAACACCGAGAAACCGCCGTAGGACTTGGCGATGTTGTTGATCAGTTCCATCATGTTCACGGTCTTGCCGACGCCGGCACCACCGAACAGGCCGACCTTGCCTCCCTTGGCGAACGGGCAGATCAGATCGATAACCTTGATGCCCGTGGGCAGCAGGTCCACCGAGGGCGACAGCTCGTCGAACTTCGGTGCCTTGTTGTGGATCGGACGCAGCTCGTCACCGGGAACCGGGCCAGCTTCGTCGATCGGGCGACCCAGCACGTCCATGATGCGGCCGAGGGTGCCGGAACCGACCGGAACCGAGATGGCGGCGCCGGTCGACTTCACCGACATGCCACGACGCAGGCCGTCGGAGGAGCCGAGTGCGATGGTACGCACGACGCCGTCGCCGATCTGCTGCTGAACTTCAAAGGTCAGGCCGGCTTCGGCGTTGCCAGAATTGGCTTCGTCGAGAGTCAGCGCTTCGTACACCTTGGGCATGGCTTCGCGGGGGAACTTGATGTCCACCACGGCGCCGATGCACTGAACGATGTTTCCGTTGCTCATGGTCATTTCCTTAATATTGAATCCGTTATCCCGCGATGGCCGCAGCGCCGCCAACGATCTCGGAAATCTCTTTCGTGATCGCCGCCTGACGCGCCTTGTTGTAGACCAGCTGTAGTTCCTTGATCACGCTGCCGGCGTTGTCGGTGGCCGCCTTCATGGCGACCATCCGTGCCGACTGCTCGGAGGCCATGTTCTCGGCCACCGACTGATAGATCAGGGCCTCGACATAACGGATCAGCAGGTCGTCAATGACGGTCTGCGCATCGGGCTCGTACAGGTAGTCCCAGCTGCCTTCCGGCGTGCCGAGTCGCTCGCCGGTCAGCGGCAACAGCGGCTCGATCACCGGCTCCTGCTTCATCGTGTTGATGAAGCGGGTGTAGGCAATATGGACCTCGTCGAGTTCGCCGGCCTGGTAGGCGTCGATCATGACCTTGATCGGTCCGATCAGCTTTTCCAGGTGAGGCGTGTCGCCCATCTGCGTCACATGGGAAACGACCTTGGCACCCAGGCGCTGCATGAAACCCAGGCCCTTGTTGCCGATGGCGGTGACGCGAATTTCCGTCGCGCCTTCGCCTTCCCACTGACGCATGACGTTCATCGCCTGGCGCAGGATGTTGGTATTGAGGCCGCCGCAGAGGCCCTTGTCCGTGGTCACCACGATGAGGCCGATACGCTTGACGTTCGCCGACTTCACGAGGAAGGGGTGGCGATAGTCGGTGATCAGGGCCTGCGATAGATTCGCCGCGAGGCGGCGGATCTTTTCGCTGTAGGGTCGGGCAGCCCGCATCCGTTCCTGCGCCTTGCGCATTTTGGATGCGGCCACCATCTCCATGGCCTTGGTGATCTTGCGCGTGTTCTGGACGCTCTTGATCTTGGTGCGGATCTCTTTACTGCCTGCCATGATCGCCCCTCGTTATCTGTTTAGGAGTATGCGATCAGGCCCAGGACTTCTTGAACTCGGCGATGGCGGCCTTAAGCTGGCCCTCAGCGTCCTTGTCCAGATCCTTGGTCGTCTCGATCTTGTTCACGAGGTCGGCATGCTTCGTCTTCATGTACTGGTGCAGGCTGCTTTCGAAGGCGAGGATGCGCGGAACGTCCACGTCATCCATGTAGCCATCGGAGGCGTACAGGGAGATGGCCATATCGGCAACCGACAGCGGCGAGTACTGGAGCTGCTTCATCAGTTCCGTGACGCGACGACCACGCTCAAGCTGTTTGCGGGTGGTTTCGTCCAGATCGGAAGCAAACTGGGCGAAGGCCGCGAGTTCGCGGTACTGGGCCAGCGCCAGACGCACACCGCCACCGAGCTTCTTGATGACCTTGGTCTGAGCGGCACCGCCGACGCGGGACACCGAGACGCCGGCGTTCATGGCGGGACGGATACCAGAGTTGAACAGGTCAGTCTCAAGGAAGATCTGGCCATCGGTAATCGAGATCACGTTGGTCGGCACGAAGGCGGAAACGTCACCGGCTTGCGTTTCGATGATCGGTAGCGCGGTCAGCGAACCGGTCTTACCCTTGACTTCGCCGTTGGTCAGCTTCTCGACCCATTCTTCGGAGACACGAGCGGCACGCTCGAGCAGGCGGGAGTGGATGTAGAACACGTCGCCCGGATAGGCTTCGCGGCCCGGCGGACGGCGCAGCAGCAGGGAGATCTGGCGATAGGCCCAGGCCTGCTTGGTCAGATCGTCATAAACGATCAGCGCGTCCATGCCGCGGTCGCGGAAGTACTCGCCCATGGTGCAGCCGGCGTAGGGAGCCAGGAACTGCATGGCGGCGGAGTCGGAGGCGGTGGCGGCGACGACGATGGTGTATTCCATCGCACCGTGCTCTTGCAGTTTCCGCACCACGTTGGCAACGGTCGAGGCCTTCTGACCGATCGCCACGTAGATGCAGAACATGTTCTGCCCCTTCTGGTTGATGATGGCGTCGACAGCGACGGCGGTCTTGCCGGTCTGGCGGTCGCCGATGATCAGCTCGCGCTGGCCACGGCCGACGGGCACCATGGAGTCGATGGCCTTGAGACCGGTCTGCACCGGCTGGGACACGGACTTGCGCCAGATCACGCCGGGGGCGACCTTTTCGAGCTTGTCGGTCAGCGTGGCATTGATCGGGCCCTTGCCGTCGATGGGCTCGCCGAGGGCGTTGACCACGCGGCCGAGCAGCTCGGGGCCGATCGGCACTTCCAGAATGCGGCCGGTACACTTGACGGTGGCACCTTCGGAAATATGCTCGTAGTCGCCGAGAACCACGGCGCCGACGGAGTCGCGCTCGAGGTTCAGCGCGAGGCCGAAGGTGTTGCCGGGGAATTCCAGCATTTCGCCCTGCATCACGTCGGCCAGGCCATGCACACGGACGATGCCGTCGGTGACCGATACCACGGTGCCCTCATTACGGGCGGTGGCGGCCAGCTGCATGTTCTGGATCCGGCTCTTGATCAGGTCGCTGATTTCAGAGGGATTGAGATTCATGGAAATTACTCCTGGTTCTATGGCGCGCTTAGTGTTGCAGCGCGGTGGCCATGGCAGCAAGCTTGCCGCGGACGGAGGCGTCGATCACTTCATCACCAACGGCGATTTTCACGCCACCGATGAGTTCGGCATCGACCTTGACGGTCGCCTGGATCTTGCACCCGAACTTGCGTTCGAGGTCGGCCACGAGGTTCTTCAGCATGGTGTCGTCGAGGGCGAAGGCCGAAGTAATTTCGGCATCCTGAATTCCCTCGTGACCATGCTTGAGCTCATCGAAGAGCGCGGAAATCTCGGGCAGGACCGTCAGGCGGTCGTTGTCCACCAATACACGGACGAAGTTTTGCTGATCAGCCGACAAAGCCGCATTTCCATTGCCGGCCACGTCGATGCAGAGCTGAGTCAACTGAGCGGGCTGGAAGCGGGGGTTGCCGATGCACTCTTCCATTTCGGGAGAAGTGGCGACGGCAGCCAGACGCGACAGCGCACTGGACCACGCCGGCAAAGCACCGGCAGTCTTGGCAAGTTGAAACGCGGCTTCGGCGTAAGGACGCGCAAGGGTGACGTTTTCGGCCATGGCGGATCAGAGCTCCGACTTGAGTTGCGTCAGCAGCTCGGCGTGGGCGGCGGCGTTGATCTCCTTGCGGAGGATCTTCTCGGCACCGGCAACAGCGAGTTGCGCCACATGCTCGCGCAGGGCTTCCTTGGCGCGCTGGGAGGCGGCGGCAGCTTCGGTTTCGGCAGCTGCGCGGGCAGCGGCAACCAGACGGGCACCCTCGGTACGGGCCTCCTCGATCAGTTGCGCAGCCTGCTTCTCGGCACCGGAGCGGAATTCAGCAGCAGACTCGCGAGCACTACGCAGCTCGTCAGTCGCCTTCTTTTCCGCATGGGCCAGATCAGCCTTTGCCTTGTCCGCAGCCGCAAGCCCGTCAGCGATCTTTTGCGCACGCTCGTCAAGTGCCTTCATGATGGGCGGCCACACGAATTTCATCGTGAACCACGCCAGAATGAAGAACACAACCAGCTGGGCAAACAGCGTTGCGTTCAGATTCACGGTAGTCGCTCCTTAATAAGCGTAGGAGTCGATTACTTGAGAACGAACGGGTTGGCGAAGGCGAACATCATCGCGATACCGACGCCGATCAGGAAGGCGGCATCGATCAGACCGGCCAGCAGGAACATCTTGGTCTGCAGCGCATTCATCAGCTCGGGCTGACGGGCAGACGCCTCGAGGTACTTGGAACCCATGATGCCGATACCGATACAGGCACCGATGGCGCCCAGACCAATGATCAGGCCAGCAGCCAGAGCAACGAAACCAAGAACGTGTTCCATGACAACTCCTTTTAACGAAATTTAAGGTTGAGGTTGATTAAAGACTACAAGGTAAAACGAAATCGAAACGGGTCAGTGACCTTCGTGCGCCTGGCCGATATACACCAGAGTCAGCATCATGAAGATGAAGGCTTGGAGGACGACGATCAGGATGTGGAAGATGGCCCAGATGGAACCGGCGACCACATGGCCAAAGAAACCGGCGACAGTGGCGGTGCTACCCATCAGACCAATCAGCATGAACACCAGCTCACCCGCATACATGTTGCCGAACAGTCGCATACCGTGGGAGACGGTCTTGGCCGTGAACTCGATCATCTGCATCGCGAAGTTGACCGGATAGAGCAAAGGGTGATTACCAAACGGGGCAGTGAAAAGCTCATGTATCCAGCCGCCAAAACCTTTGACCTTGACGTTGTAGTAGAGACAGAGCAGCAGCACGCCAAGGGACATGCCCAAGGTGCCGTTCAGGTCGGCGGTCGGTACGACGCGCTGATAGTGGATACCGAAAAGTTCGCCGATGCGCGGCAAGGAATCCACCGGCAGGAAGTCCATGGCATTCATGAACAGAACCCAGACGAACACCGTGAGGGCCACCGGTGCGATGAAGCTGCGGTCGCCATGAACGATGGACTTGGATTGGGATTCAACCATCTCGACCAGAATCTCGACGGCGGCCTGGAAACGGCCCGGCACGCCGGAAGTGGCGCTCTTCGCGGCGCGCATGAGCAGGAAGATGCCCAGCAGGCCCATGGTAATGGACCAGAAGAGTGTGTCGACGTTGAGCACCGACCAGTCGATCACCGAGGCTTGTTTGTGCCCGGTACTGGTCAGATGCGTAAGGTGGTGGCCGATGTATTCACCAGCGGTCGGAGCGTGTTCAGTACCGGATGCCATAGTCAGGTCTTCAACAAGAACGCAAACAGGTTCGCTTTCAAAGCCGCAAACAGCCCAACGAGCATTGCTAGCCAATGCACGTCATAGAACCGTTGTGCAGCCGCCAAAATAACAATCGTAGCGAGAATCTTGACCAGCTCGCCGACAAAGAACGTCGCCGTACTGGCTTGGCCGCGTTTGGACGCCGCCGCAAGTCGCACCACGAACAGCAGGTTGGGAAGGATATATGCCGTACCGCCCAACGCCGCCGAAACCGCGCCGCGCGGCCCTACCCAGAGGCCCGCCACTACTGCCACGACCAAGGTCGCAGCTAGTTGCAGAAGCACGATCCGAAACATCTAGAAGACCGCCTTCCGCGCAAAACCCGGCGAATATAAGCCCTTGATCATGTGATGTCAAACATTCCCTGCTGCGCCGCGACAAAAAAATTCCCTGGGTGAAACACCATCCAGATAATCTCGAGAAAGCTCGGAAAGCGCTGTCAGTTCAGACGCGCCAGCAGACCGTCGAGCTGGTCGAGACTGCCGAAACGGATGGTCAGGCTGCCGGCGCCCTTGCGGTTGGCGGAGATCTTCACGGTGGCGCCCACGCGATCGGAAAGCTCCTCTTCCAGGCGCAGCAAATCCCGGTCGGGCTTTTGTTCGCCACCCTTCTTCTGCGGCGGATTGAGTTCCCGGGCCACGATCTTTTCGGCCTCGCGAACGGAAAATCCCTTGTCCACGATCATGGCGGCAAAACGCCCCTGCTCGGCCTTGGACAGCGGCAGCAGCGCACGGGCATGGCCCATCTCGATGTCGCCAGCCATCAGCATGTCCTGCGCCGGCTTGGCGAGTTGCAACAGGCGCAACAGGTTGGTAGCCGCCGAGCGGGAACGGCCGACGGCATCGGCCGCCTGCTGATGGGTCATCTGGAATTCGTCGATCAGGCGCTGGATGCCGGCTGCCTCTTCCAGCGGATTGAGATCCTCGCGCTGGATGTTCTCGATCAGCGACATGGCTAGGGCCGCATCGTCCGGAATCTCGCGGATCAGCACCGGCACTTCGTGCAGACCGGCAATTTGCGAGGCCCGCCAGCGGCGCTCACCAGCGATGATTTCATAGCGACCGCCACCAACCGGGCGCACGGAAATCGGCTGGATCAGGCCCTGGGCCTTTATCGAGGCTGCCAGTTCTTCCAACGAACCGGGATCCATGCGGGTGCGCGGCTGGTACTTGCCGGGCTGGAGCTGGCCCACCGGCAAGGTGTCCTGACGCTGGGATTCCGAGGTGTTGTTGGCGGCCAGCAAGGCATCGAGCCCGCGGCCCAGGCCTCTTTGTTTTGGCGGATTCATACTTCGTTCTCCCATTGCTTGACGCGCTCGATTAGTTCGGTGGCGAAGGCCAGATAGGCCAAAGCACCCTTGGCGGCCTTGTCGAAAAGCACGCCGGGAATGCCATGGCTGGGCGCTTCGGCCAGGCGCACGTTGCGCGGCACGATGGTCTGGAACACCTTGTCGCCGAAGTGTTGTTCCAGTTGTGCCGAGACTTGGTTGGACAGGGTGCTGCGCGGGTCGAACATCACCCGCAGCAGACCGATGATCTTGAGGTCGCGATTCAGGTTGGCGTGTACCTTCTTGATGGTGTTCACCAGATCGGACAGCCCCTCCAGCGCGTAGTACTCGCACTGCATTGGGATGATGACGCCGTGAGCGGCGCAGAGACCGTTCAGAGTCAGCATCGACAGGGATGGCGGGCAGTCGATGAGGACGAAATCGTAATCGTTGCGATGTTCGTGCAGGGCACCCTTGAGCCGCATCTCGCGCAGATCGAGATCGACCAATTCCACCTCGGCACCCGCGAGATCGCGATTGGCCGGCAGCACGTCGAAGCCACCCGTGGGCGACGGCGCCCTCGTCTCTTCCAGCGTCGCCATCTGCAACAGCACGTGATAAACGGACTGCTTGAGGTTCCGCTTATCCACTCCGCAGCCCATGGTGGCATTGCCCTGAGGGTCCAGATCGACCAACAAAGTACGCTGGCCGCTGGCAGCCAGGGCGGCGGCAAGGTTGACGGAGGTGGTGGTCTTCCCTACCCCACCCTTCTGGTTGGCAATCGCAAAGATGTGCATGTCAGACCTTCTCAAGAACAATCAGGTGACGCCGGGCATCCAGCCCCGGCACCGTCAGCGGCAAAACCTCGGCAACCCGCCAGCCAGCAGGCAGACGGGCAATTTCATCCTCGGGCAGTTGGCCCTTCATGGCATACAGCCGGTCCGCCAGATGGCCGGCCAGATTCGCGAAATCTGCCAGCTCGGCAAAGGCCCGTGAGATCACGGCATCGAAGCCGCCGGCAGGCAAGGCCTCGACCCGGCCACCGACGACCTCCAAATTCACCAGACCGAGTTCGATCTTGGCCTGACGCTGGAAGGCGGTCTTCTTGTCCACCGTGTCGATCAGTGTCACATGCAATTCAGGCCAGGCAATGGCCAGGGGGATGCCCGGCAGACCGGCACCGCTGCCCACATCCGCCAATCGACGCAAATCCCGCCGTCCCGCCAGCGCCGACTTTTTCAGGAATGACAGGACGGACAGCGAATCGAGCAGATGCTGGGTCAGCATCTCGTTCTCGTCGCGAATCGCCGTCAGGTTGTAGGTTTTGTTCCACTTCTTGAGCAGATCCAGATAGGCCAGCAGCCGTGCAGGCGCGTCAGCCGGCAGCGTCAGGCCAAGGGCGGCAATGCCATCGCTGAGACGCGTTGCCAGCATCAGGCGGCCCGGAGTCGCTTGAGATGCACGAGCAACAGCGAGATCGCCGCCGGCGTCACGCCTTGCACGCGCGAGGCCTGGCCCAGGGTCTGGGGTTTGGCCTGTACCAGTCGCTGGCGCACCTCGATGGAGAGGCCATGCACTTGGCTGTAGTCAAGATCATCCGGTAGGGCCAGCGATTCCTGGGAGAGGCTCTTCTCGACCTCTTCCTTCTGGCGCTCGATGTAGCCCTGATACTTGGCCTGGATTTCCACCTGCTCGATGGCATCCGGGGCAGCAATGCCCTCCCCCGCACCAGGCAAGGTGAGCAGGGCCGAGTAGCCCACCTCGGGCCGACGCAACAAATCAAAGAGCCGGTATTCGCGCTCCATGGTCATGCCCAGCACCCGATGGGCGTCGGTCACGGAAACCATCCTCGGATTGACCCAGGTCGACTTAAGGCGCTCGACCTCTGCCGCCACCAGATCGCGCTTGCGGTTAAAGACATCCCAACGGGCATCATCCACCAGCCCCAGTTCACGACCCGCTTCCGTCAGACGCAGGTCCGCATTGTCCTCGCGCAGGGACAAACGATACTCGGCGCGACTGGTGAACATGCGATAGGGCTCGGAGACGCCTCGAGTGACCAGATCATCCACCAGCACGCCCAGATAGGCCTGATCCCGGCGTGGCGCCCACGCCTCCTTGTCCAGTGCTGCCCGTGCCGCATTGAGTCCGGCCAGCAAGCCCTGGGCGGCCGCCTCTTCATAGCCGGTGGTGCCATTGATCTGACCAGCGAAGAACAAACCGGCAATGGACTTGGTTTCCAGGCTGGCCTTGAGGTTGCGCGGATCGAAGTAGTCGTACTCGATGGCGTAGCCAGGGCGGGTGATATGCACACTCTCCAGCCCGCGCATGGAACGCAGCAGACCAAGCTGGATATCGAAGGGCAGACTCGTAGACACGCCCTGCGGATAAATTTCGTGGGTATCCAGACCCTCGGGTTCGAGAAAGACCTGATGCGAATCCTTGCCGGCGAAACGATGGATCTTGTCTTCAATGGACGGGCAGTAGCGGGGGCCGACACCCTCAATCACCCCGGTGAACATCGGCGAGCGATCCAGGCCGGAACGGATGATGTCGTGGGTGCGCTCATTGGTATGAGCGATCCAACAGGGCACCTGGCGCGGGTGCTGGCTCGCCGAGCCAAGGAAGGAAAACACCGGCACCGGATCGTCACCCGGCTGACACTGAAGCACCGAGTAATCGATGCTGCGCCCATCGAGGCGGGGCGGCGTACCGGTCTTCAGGCGCCCCACCGGCAACTTGAGCTCGCGCAGACGCTCGGCCAGAGATATCGCCGCCGGATCGCCAAAGCGCCCGGCCCGGTAGCTCTCCAGGCCCACATGTACCAGACCATTGAGGAATGTTCCAGCGGTGAGCACCACCGTCGGCGCTTCGAAGCGAATGCCCAACTGACTGACGACACCGGTGACACGATCACCGACGACACTGATGTCGTCCGCCGCCTGCTGGAACAGGGTCAGATTCGGCTGGTTTTCCAAGCGACCACGAATGGCTTGTTTGTAGAGCTGACGATCAGCCTGGGCACGGGTGGCACGCACCGCCGGTCCCTTGGACGCATTGAGGATACGAAATTGGATGCCCGACTCATCGGTCGCTGCAGCCATGGCACCCCCCAGCGCATCCACCTCTTTGACCAAGTGCCCCTTGCCGATCCCGCCAATGGACGGATTGCATGACATGGCACCCAGAGTTTCGATGTTGTGCGTCAGTAGCAGCGTTTTCGCGCCGGACCGCGCAGCAGCCAGCGCCGCCTCGGTGCCAGCATGGCCGCCGCCGATCACGATCACATCAAACTTGGTGGGGAATTGCACTCTGGGAGAACCAAAGAAAAAGAGGCGCAATCATACGCCTCTCGTTTCCAAAACAGAATTACTAGCAGTGTTTCACGTGGAACACATGAGCTGATGTTCCACGTGAAACATCAGTGCTTACCACCCAAGCCGAGATAGGACTCGACTACCTTGGGATCGTCAATCAGCTTGTCGCTCGGGCCTTCAAGAGCAACCTCACCAGTCTCCAGCACATAGCCGTAATCGGCCACCTGCAAGGCAGCGCGGGCGTTCTGCTCCACCAACAGGATGGAGACACCAGTCTTCTTTAGGTCGGAGATGATGTGGAAGATCTCCCGAACGATCAGCGGTGCCAGACCCAGGCTCGGCTCGTCCAGCATCAGCAGCTTGGGCTTGGCCATCAGCGCCCGACCCACCGCCAGCATCTGCCGCTCGCCACCCGACAGCGTGCCAGCCTGCTGGGCACGACGCTCCTTGAGGCGCGGGAAGATGGTGAAAACTTCTTCCATGGTCTGGGCATGGTCGCGATGACCCAGGCGGTGGCGCATGAAGGCGCCGAGCAGGAGATTGTCCTCAACGCTCATCTCGCCGAAGAGGGCGCGGGACTCGGGAACCAGATTCATGCCCCGAGCCACCATATCCTCGACTTCGGCGTCGCCCAGCTCTTCACCTAGAAAACGCACGCTACCCTTGGTATGTGGCAGCACACCCATGATCGAGGACAGCATGGTCGTCTTGCCGGCGCCGTTGGGGCCGATCACGGTGACGATCTGCCCTTCGCCCACCTTGATGTTGGCGTGATGCAAGGCCTCAACCTTGCCGTAGGAGACACAGAGGTCATCGACCTCGAGAACCAGTTTCTGATCACTCATTATTCCACCCCCCCGAGATAGGCTTCCAGCACCGCCGGATCGCGCTGCACTTCCTCGGGCAAGCCCTCGGCAATCTTCTCGCCGAATTCCATCACCACCACGCGATCGGCCAAGCCCATCACGAAGTCCATGTCGTGCTCCACCAGCAGGATGCCCATGCCTTCACCGCGCAGCCTGCGCAGCAGATCGGCCAGGGCCTGCTTTTCCAGATAGCGCAGACCGGCCGCCGGCTCGTCGAGCAACAGCAGACAGGGATCAGCCGCCAGAGCACGAGCGATTTCGAGAATGCGCTGCTGCCCCAGGGCCAGACTGCCAGCTTGCTCGAACATGTGCTCCTTGAGACCCACCCGCTCAATCTGACGCGCCGCCTCGGCCAGCAGGCGCTGCTCCTCGGCCCGCTCCAGATGCAGCATGGCCGGTAGCACACCCTTGTCACCGCGCATATGGGCACCGATGGCGACGTTCTCCAGCACCGTCATGGTCGATAGCAGGCGCACATGCTGGAAGGTACGACTCATGCCTTGGCGAGCGATCTGCCGGGAATTCAGCCCGGCCACACTCTTGCCAAGGAACAGCACCTCGCCTTCGGTCGGCGAATTGACCCCGGAAACACAGTTGAACATGGTGGACTTGCCGGCGCCATTGGGGCCGATCAGGGCCATCACCTCACCTGCCTTCACAGTCAGATTCATGTTGTTGTTGGCCACCAGACCACCAAAACGCTTGACAACGTTCTTGGCCTCGAGAATGACCTCACCGGACTGGGGCATGCTGCGCTTGGGCATGGCCTCCGCCTGCGGCGCCTCGCGCTTGCCTCCTCGCTGTGGCACGAAACGGGTCAGGATGGGCCACAAACCATCGCGAGCACGTTGCAGCACGATGATCATCATGACGCCGAAGACGATGATCTCGAAGTTGCCGGAAGCCCCGAAAAGCTTGGGCAGCAGATCCTGCAACCACTGCTTGAGCACGGTGATGAGGCCGGCACCAACTACCGCACCCCAGACGTGGGCAGCACCGCCGACCACCGCCATGAACAGGTACTCGATACCGATATGCAGACCAAAGGGTGTCGGATTGACGAAGCGCTGAAGGTGGGCATAGAGCCAGCCTGAAACACAGGCGAACAGCGCGGCAACCAGAAAGGCCACAACCTTGGAGCGCGCGGTATCCACGCCCATAGCCTCGGCCATGACAGTGCCGCCCTTCAGTGCCCGGATCGCACGACCCTCGCGGGAGTCGAGCAGGTTCTGGGTCAACCAGACCGCACCGAGCACTACCGCCCAGATCAGGTAGTAGAAATAGCGCCCTTCCTTCAGATCGATGCCAAAGATACCCAGAGCCGGAATGCCGGTCATGCCGGTATGCCCGCCAAGGAACTCCAGGTTACCGAACAGATAATAAAGACTGATGCCCCAAGCGATGGTCCCCAGCGGCAAGTAGTGACCCGACAGGCGCAGGGTCATGAAACCCAGGATCAGGGCAACCGCGCCGGTCAACACCAGCCCGGCCGGCAGCGCCAGCCAGGGCGACACACCATGGGCAGTGGTGAGCCAGGCCGTGGTGTAGGCGCCAAGACCGACGAAGGCCGCCTGACCAAAAGAGGTCAGACCCGCCACACCGGTCAGCAACACCAGGCCGAGGGCAACAATGGCATAGAGGCCGATGTAGTTGAGCAGCGTAATGTAGAACTCCGGCACGATCTGCGGAGCGACGCCAAGAAGAAGAACAAATGCGGCAAGCAGAATACGCGGCGACATCACTCATCCTCCTCAACGTGATGCGTCGTCAAGGAACGCCAGAGCAGCACCGGAATAATCAGGGTAAACACGATGACTTCCTTGAAGGCCGAAGCCCAGAACGAGGAGAAGGCCTCCAGCAGGCCGACCAGCACGGCACCCGCCGCCGCAATCGGATAACTGGCCAGACCGCCGACGATGGCGCCGACGAAGCCCTTGAGGCCAATCAGGAAGCCGGTGTCGTAGTAAATGGTGGTGATGGGCGCGATCAGGATGCCGGAGAGGGCACCGATCAATGCCGCCAACAGGAAGGACAGCTTGCCGGCCATGACCGTCGAGATGCCCATCAGACGGGCACCGGTGCGGTTGATGGCGGTGGCACGCAGGGCCTTGCCGTAGATGGTGCGCTCGAAGAACTGATAGAGCACGGCGATCAGCGCAATGCTGGCACCCACCACCCACAAGGTCTGGCCATTGACCGTGACCATGCCCAGATCGAAGCTGGCATCGGAGAAGGCCGGAGTCCGCGAACCCTCAGCACCAAAGAAGAACAGACCGAGGCCGACCAGGGCAAAATGCACCGCCACGGCGACAATCAGCAGGACCAAGGAAGACGCTTCCGCCAACGGCTGAAATGCCAGGCGATACATCATCGGCCC
This sequence comes from Rhodocyclaceae bacterium, assembly GCA_030824275.1. GTDB lineage: Bacteria > Pseudomonadota > Gammaproteobacteria > Burkholderiales > Rhodocyclaceae > JAVBXY01. The sequence continues at coordinate 51,703 of JAVBXY010000002.1, forward strand.
GAGAGGCACCACCAGGGCCAGTGACAAGACCACCTGAGCCAGCAGCGGCAGCCCGGTAGGCTTGAGCAATAGAACGATAGCGGCCAGCACAGCCGGATAGACGATGTTCCAGCCGAGAATCTGCGGCAGACGCTTCATCTTGCCGGCACGGGCAGCAGCTACCAGATCCACGATGGCGGTGATGACACCGGCGCCGATCAACAGCCACAGCGTGCCCGGCGTCTTGCCGGCCTGGAAGCTGGCCAGCGTCAAGGCACCGAAAGCGACGTACTCTCCCTGGGGAATGAAAATGACACGGGTGACGGCGAATACCAGCACCAATGCCAAGGACAACAACGCATAGATAGCGCCGTTGGTAATGCCATCCTGACTGAGCAGGAGTGCGATTTGCAGATCCATTGAACCGTTCTCTAAGTGAAATCGGGGTGCCCTGAAACTCCCGAGCACCCCTGAACTTCCAACCTATCTCCCCGCAGCCACCTCAAGAGATAGCCCCGGCACCCACCGGAATTTTCATTTAAGCATGAAATATTTTTTGTAAAACAACCCGGCGGGGCCGATTCTTCTTAATTTGAGCCTTGCTGTCAAGAATTACCGCTTGTCGGCGGTGATTACTTGGCCAGCTTCCAGGCACCGTTTTCGACCTGCACCATGACACGGGCGCGATTGTCGAAGCCAAGGTGGTCACCGGCGCTCATATTGAAGATGCCGTGGGCGCCCGCGACGTTCTTGGTGGCCTCCAGCGCATCGCGCAGGGCGGCACGAAACTCCTTGGAGCCAGGCTGGGCCTTCTTCAGCGCGACCGGCACGGCAGCCTGCAACAGCAGACCAGCATCCCAGGCGTGACCACCAAAGGTGGCAACGCTGCCCTTGCCGTGAGCGGCTTCATACTTGGCGATGTACTCGTTGGCGGACTTCTTCACCGGGTTGCTGTCGGGCAGCTGGGAGGCCACCAGCATCGGGCCAGCCGGCAGGAAGGTGCCTTCGACATTCTTGCCACCAACGCGCAGGAAGTCATTGTTGGCGACACCGTGAGTCTGATAGTACTTGCCGGTGTAGCCCTTCTCCTTCAGCGTCGCCTGGGGCAGCGCCGCCGGGGTGCCGGAACCGGCCACCAGCACAGCATCGGGCTTGACCGACATCAGCTTCAGAACCTGGCCGGTGACAGAAGTGTCGGCTCGGTTGTAACGCTCGCTGGCGGCAATCTTGATGCCCTTCTTCTCAGCAGCCTGGACGAAGACCTGATACCAGCCCTCGCCGTAGGCATCATTGAAGCCGATGAAACCGACGGTCTTCACACCAGCGGCGGTCATGTGATCGGCAATCGCGGCAGCCATCAGGCCATCGTTCTGTGGCGTCTTGAAAACCCACTTGGTCTTCGGGTTGGCGGGGTCGATGATCTTGGCCGAAGCGGCCAGCGAGATATTCGGCGTCTCGCCTTCCGACACCACGTCCACCATCGCCAGGGAGTTCGGCGTGATGGTGGAGCCGATGATGATGTCAACCTTGTCTTCCGAGATCAGCTTGCGAACGTTCTTGACGGCAGTAGTAGTGTCCGAGGCATCGTCGAGAACGATGTAATGCACCTTCTGGCCGCCGATACTGGTGGGCAACAGCGCGATGGTGTTCTTCTCGGGAATGCCGAGCGACGCGGCCGGGCCGGTGGCCGACAGGGTCACACCAACATTGATGTCCGCCTGGGCGGCAAAAGCGGCAACGGCACCGATGACGGCAACAGCTATTTTTTTGACTTGCATGAGGGTCTCCTCCTGTGAATTACAAAATGAACAACTCGTTATGTTTAGATAAATCAGACATAAACCATTCCATGATACATATTGCCCAAATGGATGTCGAATGTTTGAATCACATCAATCGGCACACCCATCAGCAAGCACTTACGCCAGCGTATCGTAGCCGAAGCGCAGTACCAGTGCCGAAGCAACGGCAATGAAGATCCAGCGCACAAAACCGCTGCCATGGCGGATCGCCATGCGGGCGCCGATCTGGGCGCCGAGAATGTTGAACACCGCCATGCCACAGGCCGTGACCCAGAGCACATGACCGCTGGGCGCGAAGTAGACCAGCGCCGCCGCATTGGTCGCCAGATTGACGATCTTGGCCACGCCGGACGCATGCAGGAAATCCAGGCGGAAGAAGCGCACGAAGGCGAAGATCAGGAAGCTGCCGGTACCGGGACCGAAAAAGCCGTCGTAGAAACCAAGGATCGCCCCCACCAGCAAAGCCAGCCGGCGGGCAAAAGTCGGCGCTGGCGGGACGCCGGTGGCGACGCCGAAATCCGGCTTGGCCAGCGTATAGGCCAGCACCGCCACCAGCAGCACCAACACCACCGGCCGCATCACGTCCTTGGGCAGCCAGGCCACCGCCGCCGCACCGAAGAAAGAAAAGACGAAGGCCGCCAGCGCCGCCGGCAAGGCGATACCCCAGGGCATGACGATGCGGCGGGCGTAGCGCAGGGCCGCATTGCCGGTACCGAAGACACTGGCCAGCTTGTTGGTGCCGAAGATTGTCGCCGGCGATTCGCCGGGCAGCGCGGTGAGCAGCGCCGGCACCTGGATCAGGCCACCGCCACCGGCCACCGCATCAACGAAGCCGGCGAACAATGCGACTGCCAACAGCCAGGCGAGATCGACCTCGATCAAGACGCTACTTGCCGATGCAGAAGCGGGAGAAGATTTCCCCCAGCAGGTCGTCGGCGGTGAATTCGCCGGTGATGCGCGCCAGGGCCTCCTGGGCCAGACGCAACTCCTCGGCGCAGAGTTCCACCTGTCCCAATTGCCGTGCCGCCAGCGCCGACTTTTCCGCAGCGAGGTCCAGCGCTTCCAGATGTCGCTCGCGGGCCAGCACCACATCCTCGCCATGACCTCGCCAACCGGCGACGCGCAGCAATTCGTCGTGCAGCAATTCCATGCCCTCGCCGCTCTTCGCCGACAGCCGCAGATGCACCTTGCCCTGCGTCTCGAGCCGGCCGGCGGCGATGCCCGCCAGATCGCACTTGTTCTCCACCACTATGCGCTCAATGGCTGCCGGCAGCCTCACCGCCACCGCGTGATCGGCCGGCGTCTCGCCGGTACGCGCGTCGACGAGTTGCAGCACCACATCGGCCCGCTCGATCTCGCGCCAGGTGCGTTCGATGCCGATCTTCTCCACCAGGTCGTCGGTCTCGCGCAAACCCGCAGTGTCGATGATGTGCAGCGGGATGCCTTCTATTTGTATGGTCTCGCGCACCGCGTCGCGGGTGGTACCGGCAATCTCGGTGACGATGGCCCGCTCCTCGCCGGCAAGCCGGTTGAGCAAAGAACTCTTGCCGACGTTAGGCAGGCCCGCCAGCACCACATGCAAGCCGGAGCGCAATAGGCTGCCAGCCTTGGCGCGACCACGCAGAGCATTGAGTTCGGTACGCAGCTTGTCCAATCGCGCGGCTGCATCGGTGTCGCGCAACACGTCGATTTCCTCTTCCGGGAAATCCAGGGTCGCTTCAACCAGCATGCGCAACTCGGTGAGCTGGGCGACCAGCTCATGAACCTGGCGCGAAAACTCGCCCGACAAGGAGCGCAGCGCCGAACGCGCCGCCGCCGTGGTGGTCGCCTCGATCAGATCGGCCACCGCCTCGGCCTGGGCCAGATCCATCTTGTCATTGAGGAAAGCACGGCGGGAGAACTCCCCCGGCGCCGCCAGCCGCGCGCCCAATTCAAGGCAACGCGCCAGCAACATCTGCATCACCACCGGGCCGCCGTGACCTTGCAACTCCAGCACATCCTCGCCGGTGAAGGAATGGGGCGCCGGGAAATACAGCAGCAGGCCGTGGTCGATGACCCGGCCGGCAGCATCGAAAAAGTCGGCGCTGGTGGCACGGCGAGGCTGGATGGATTCAGGCCGCTTGCCCGTCAGGGCTTCGGCGAAGGGCAGTAAACCGCTGCCCGAGACCCGCACGACGCCGATGCCACCACGCCCGGGCGCGGTGGCAACGGCGGCTATCGTGTCTTCAGGCCTTCTTGCCGTCACCGGATTCGATCATCCGGTTGATCTGCCACTGCTGGGCGATCGACAGCACGTTGTTGACGGTCCAGTACAACACCAGACCGGCGGGGAAGAACAGGAACATGCCGGTGAACATGATTGGCATGAACAGCATCACCTTGGCCTGCAAGGGATCGGGCGGCGTCGGATTCAGCTTGGTCTGGATGAACATGGTGGCGCCCATGATCAGCGGCAGCACGTAGAACGGATCCTTGACCGACAGGTCGGTGATCCAGCCCAGCCAGGGCGCATTGCGCATTTCCACCGAGGCCAGCAGCGTCCAGTAGAGAGCGATGAAGACGGGAATCTGCACCAGCACCGGCAGGCAGCCGCCGAGGGGATTCACCTTCTCCTTCTTGTACATCTCCATCATTTCCTGGTTCAGCCGCGCCTTGTCGTCGCCGTAGGTTTCCTTCAGCTTGGTCAGCTTCGGCGTCAGCAGCTTCATCTTGGCCATGGACTTGTAGCTGGCGGCCGAAAGCGGGAAGAAGGCCCCCTTGAGCAGCATCGTCAGGCCGATGATGGCCCAGCCCCAGTTGCCGGTGATCTTGTGGATCAGACCCAACACCCAGAACAGCGGCGCCGCGATCACCGTCAGCCAGCCGTAGTCCACCACCAGTTCCAGACCGGGGGCGACCTTCTCCAGCTTGTCCTGTTCCTGCGGACCGGCATAGAGCGACACGGCGTTCTTGCCGTCGGCACCCACCGGCAGGATCACGCCGGCCGAAAAGAGATCCTCACCCACCTTGCGCATGTAGAACTCGCGCTCGGCTTTTTCGGCCGGCAGCCAGGCTGCGACGAAGTAATGCTGCACCATAGCCAGCCAGCCGTTGTCGGCCTTCTTGGCGAACTTGGCCTTGTCCTTGGTGATGTCGGCGAAATCGACTTTCTGGAATTTCTCGGCCTCGGTGTAGACGGCCGGCCCGGTGAAGGTCGTGGCGCCCATCATCAGCGGGTTGCTGCCCTGGTCGCCAGCCGCCTTGCCATCGCGGGTGATCTGGTAATAGACATGGGCGCCCGGCGTCAGGCCTTCGTGGCGCACCGTCACCTGGTAGCTGCCACGGGTGAAGACATAGGTCTTGACCACCTTGGCACCATTGGCGCCAGCCGCCTCCATGCGCAGTTCAAGGGTGTTCTCGCCGTCCTTCAGCACATGCTCGCCGGCGGCCAGCTTCCATTCGCTCTTGTGGTTCGGCAAGCCCTCGCCAATGGCGCCGGACTGGCCAAGATAAAGATGCTTGCCTCCGTTATCGAAGAGCACGAAGTTCTTCTTCTTGTCGTCCGTATCCGGATGACGTACCAACTCCAAGCGGGTGATGTCGCCACCAAGGGAGGAGATTTCCGCCACATAAAGATCAGTGCGGACCACAGCCTTCTCACCACTACGGGGAGCAACGGTCGCAATTCCGGGAACCGCACCGGCGGCAGCCGGCACAGCGGAGGCCGTCGGTGTCGGCACGGTGCCTGCCGCCTGCGGTGCAGCGACCCCGGCCACTGCGGCCACGGGAGTACCAGGTTTCGGCAGGGCCTGTTTCTGCCAGGCGTCCCAAAGCATGATCAGCGAAAAGCTGAACACCAGAAGCAGGATCAATCGTCGGTTATCCATCGCGGTCTTTGCAATGACGTCAGTCAAGGTTGGGGAAAATTTCAGGGAACCGGATCATACCCGCCCGGATGCCATGGATGGCAACGCCCGATCCGGCGCACCGCCAGCCATAGACCCTTGAACAGTCCATGGCGTTCCAGTGCATCGATGGCATATTCCGAACAACTCGGATGAAAGCGGCAGCGACTGCCCAGCCAAGGACTGATGGCCAGACGGTAAAACCGTATCAACAGCACCAGCGGGAACGTCACCCAGGTTTTCATGGCTTACCGGGATTGCTTGTCGGCAGACGCTTGAAAAGGGACTCGATTTCCGCCCGCCAGGCAATCTTCTGGGCTTCATCCCGGGCAATCACACCCTTGATCGGACGCGCCAAGCGAAGGACAAGATCACCCGCCGGGAGTGTCGACGACAACAGCCGGAAAGCCTCCCGGCCCTGACGCTTGATGGCATTGCGCAGACTGGATGCCTTGGCGAGCCGCTTCGGCACAATCAAGCCCAGTCGCGACAAGCCGCCGGAAACACTGGATAACCGGTAATGCAAATCGAAGCGTTCGCCGCGGATCACCCAGCGATTGGCCAGAACGGAGGAAAACTCCTCCGGACGGTGCAGGCGTCGCTCGAACCCAAACCCATACCCCGTGCCTGCCGGTTTACAGGCTGGGGTACAAACGGGAATATCAGACTGCGAGGCGATGACGACCCTTGGCACGGCGCGCGCGGATCACGGCACGGCCGCCACGGGTGCGCTGGCGCACGAGGAAGCCGTGGGTACGCTTGCGGCGCACAACTGAAGGCTGGTAAGTGCGTTTCATGGTGTTTCCCCTGATTCAAGAAAACCGGGGATTACATCGTTTCAGGGGCTTCTTGTCAAGTCCTGCCTGGCGTCGCCACCCACCCGATCTGTGGATAACTTTTAGTGAAACGGCTAGAATGCGACTCCACCCAAACGGGCGGTCCGACAACAACAACACAGAACAATACCTGTCCGACACGCTGTTCGATACACCCCGTCAGATCCCATCTTCTCTTTTAGAAATCCGCGCAATGAGTGAATTCTGGTCCGTTTGTCTGAACCGCTTCGAGCAGGAACTTCCTGCCCAGCAGTTCAACACATGGATCAAGGGCCTGCGTCTGGAAGACAGCGAAGATGGTGGCTTCCGCCTCATCGCCCCGAACCGCTTCGTCATGCAATGGGTGCGTGAGCGCTACCTGAGCCAGATCGAAACCCTCGGCCGCGAATTCTTCTCCCGTCCCGTCAGCATCAGCCTCGGCGTCAGCGGCAACAACGCCGAACTACCGCCCCCCGCTGCAACAACCACGGCGGACGAGCTTTCAGCAAACTCCGCCGAACCCGTAGCCGCAGTTGTCGCCCAGGTCCGCTCCGGCGATCCGGCCTACGAAAAAACCCGGCTCAATGCCGAATTCACCTTCGACACCCTGGTCACTGGCCGCGCCAACGACCTCGCCCGCGCCGCCGCCCAGCAGGTGGCCATGAACCCCGGGGTCTCCTACAACCCCCTGTTCGTCTATGGCGGCGTCGGTCTCGGCAAGACCCACCTGATCCACGCCATCGGCAACGCCATCTACGCCGCCAACCCGGCCATGGAAGTCCGCTACGTCCATGCCGAAGACTATTTCTCCGACGTCGTCCGCGCCTTCCAGCAGAACTCCCGCGACGCCTTCAAGCGCTACTACCGTTCGCTCGACCTGCTGCTGATCGACGACATCCAGTTCTTCAACCGCAAGGACCGCACCCAGGAAGAATTCTTCTACGCCTTCAATGCACTGATCGAGGCCAAGAAGCAGATCATCATCACCAGCGACACCTATCCCAAGGACATCCAGGGTCTCGAAGACCGACTGGTGTCCCGCTTCGACTGCGGCCTCACCGTCGCCATCGAACCGCCGGAACTCGAAATGCGCATCGCCATCCTGAAAAAGAAGGCCGAAGCCGAGCGCATCGACATTTCCGACGAAGTCGCCTTCCTCATCGCCAAGAACCTGCGCTCCAACGTCCGCGAACTCGAAGGCGCCCTCAACCGCGTCGTCGCCTACGCCCGCTTCCACGGCCGCGACATCAACCTCGACGTCGCCCGCGAAGCCCTCCGCGACATTATCGGCGCCACCAACCGGCAGATATCCCTCGAACTCGTCCAGAAGACCGTTTCCGACTTCTACAAGATCAAGGTCACCGACATGTACTCCCAGAAGCGCACCCGGGCCATCGCTCGACCGCGCCAGGTGGCCATGTGGCTGTCCCGCGAACTCACCTCCCATAGCCTGCCCGAGATCGGCGAGGCCTTCGGCGGCCGCGACCACACCACGGTCATGCACGCCTGCCGTACCGTTGGCGACTTGCGCAGCAAGGACAGCCGCCTCAACAACGACCTGCACGTACTCGTGCAAACCATCAAAGGTTGAGCTGTGGATAACCCCACCACCAAAAACGTGCACGCTTTGTGGATAAACCGGTCAAAAACCGTTTCCCCGAAAACCATCCACAATTGCCCACAGCGAAACCAGCGGGTTTTCAACCGGCTTATCCACGGCTTAATCAACTGAAATTTCACGAAAATAGTGACTTGTCCACAGAAACCAGCTCTCCCTATTAATCATTGGAGATTTATATATGCTCCTATTTAAAGGTCCTCGCGATCAACTGTTGTCCCCCTTGCAGTCCGTCTGCGGCATCGTGGAAAAACGGCATACCCTGCCCATCCTTTCCAACGTGCTCATGGAAAAGGACGGCGAAAAGCTAACCCTGCTGGCGACGGACATCGAAATCCAGATCACCACGCAGACCCCGACCATCGGCGCCGACAAGGCTGCCATGACCGTGGGTGCCCGCAAGCTTCAGGACATCCTGCGTTCCCTGCCGGAAAGCGCCGAAGTCAGCCTCGATCTGGACGACAAACGTCTCCAGCTCAAGGCGGGCAAGAGCCGCTTCAATCTGCAAACCCTGCCGGCCGAGGATTTTCCGCGCATGTCCGTCGCCGACGGCCAGCCGACCAAGCTCACCGTCAGCCAGAAGCAGATGAAACGCCTGCTTGCCCTGGTGCAGTACGCCATGGCCCAGCAGGACATCCGCTACTACCTCAACGGCCTCCTGCTGGTCGCCAAGGGCAGCGAGCTGCGCGTCGTCGCCACCGACGGCCATCGCCTCGCCTATGCCGCCGAGGTGCTGCCGGAAACCCCGGCGCCTATCGAAGTCATCCTGCCGCGCAAGACCGTTCTCGAACTGTCGCGCCAGCTGTCGGACAACGATGATCCGCTCGAGATCACCCTCACTCCGACGCAGGCCCGCTTCAACTTCGGCAGCATCGAACTGGTCTCCAAGCTCATCGACGGCAAGTTCCCCGACTACGAGCGTGTGATCCCGCAGCACCACAGCAAGATCATCAAGCTCTCCCGCGAGGTCCTGCTGCACTCCCTGCTGCGTGCCGCCATCCTGACCAACGAGAAGTTCCGTGGCGTGCGCATCGTGCTGGCGCCGAGCAGCCTGAAGATCATCTCCAGCAATGCCGAACAGGAAGAGGCTCAGGAAGAGATCGAGATCGACTACAACGCCGAAGCGCTCGATGTCGGTTTCAACGTCACCTACCTGCTCGACGTGCTCAACAACGTCTCTAACGAAAACATCGAGCTGCATCTTGCGGATGCCAATTCCAGCGCCCTCTTCGTGCTGCCGGGCAATGAGACGTTCAAATACGTCGTCATGCCCATGCGTATCTGAACCACCAAGTGATCCACTAAGAATCGAACACCATGACTGAAGCAGACAACAGCGCCGCCTACGACGAATCCAGCATCCAGCAGCTGGAGGGACTGGAGGCGGTGCGCAAGCGGCCCGGCATGTACATCGGCGACACCTCCGACGGTACCGGTCTGCATCACATGGTGTTCGAAGTCGTCGATAACGCCATCGACGAGGCCCTTGCCGGTCACTGCGACGAGATTGTCATCACCATCCACACCGACAACTCGATCTCCGTCACCGACAACGGCCGCGGCATTCCAACCGGCGTCAAGTTCGACGATAAGCACGAACCCAAACGTTCCGCCGCCGAAATCGTCATGTGCGTGCTGCATGCCGGTGGCAAGTTCAATCAGAACTCCTACAAGGTCTCCGGCGGTCTGCATGGCGTCGGCGTGTCCTGCGTCAACGCCCTGTCGAAGTGGTTGCGCCTGATCATCCGCCGCGACGGCAAGAAATACGAAATGGAATTCAACCGCGGCCACGCCGTGGATCGCCTGATCGAAATACAGAACGGCGTCGAAGTCAGCCCACTCAAGGTCACCGGCGAAACCAAGAATCGCGGCACCGAAGTGCATTTCCTCGCCGACGAAGAAATCTTCGGCACCATCGAATTCCACTACGACATCCTTGCCAAGCGCCTGCGCGAACTTTCCTTCCTCAACAACGGCGTCAAGATCAAGCTCGTCGATCAGCGCAACAACAAGGAAGAAGACTTCGCCTTCTCCGGCGGCGTCAAAGGTTTCGTCGAGTACATCAACCGCAGCAAGAGCGTCCTCCACCCCAACGTCTTCATCTCCTCGGGTGACGCCAAGGTCGGCGACAGCGGCGTCATCATCGGCGTCGAAGTTGCGATGCAGTGGAACGACTCCTACGCCGAGCAGGTGCTGTGCTTCACCAACAACATCCCGCAGTCCGACGGCGGCACCCACCTCACCGGCCTGCGCGCCGCGATGACCCGCGTCATCAACAAGTACATCGACGAACACGAAATCGCCAAGAAGGCCAAGGTCGAGATCACCGGCGACGACATGCGCGAAGGTCTCGCCTGCGTGCTCTCCGTCAAGATGCCCGATCCCAAGTTCGCCTCGCAGACCAAGATGAAACTGGTCTCCTCCGAAGCCCGCCCCGCCGTCGAGGAAGTCGTCGCCCAGAAGCTCGCCGACTACCTGCTCGAACGCCCGGCTGATGCCAAGATCATCACCGGCAAAATCGTCGAAGCCTCCCGCGCCCGTGAAGCCGCCCGCAAGGCCCGTGAAATGACCCGCCGCAAAGGCGTCCTCGACGGCCTCGGCCTGCCCGGTAAACTCGCTGACTGCCAGGAAAAAGACCCGGCCCTGTGCGAGATCTACATCGTCGAGGGCGACTCCGCCGGCGGCTCCGCCAAGCAGGGCCGCGACCGTAAGTTCCAGGCGATCCTGCCGCTGCGCGGCAAGGTGCTCAACGTCGAAAAAGCCCGCTTCGAGAAAGTCATCTCCAGCGAGCAGATCGTCACCCTGCTCACCGCACTGGGCTGCGGCATCGGCGCCGACGACTTCAACATCGACAAGCTGCGCTACCACCGCATCATCATCATGACCGACGCCGACGTGGACGGCGCCCACATCCGCACCCTGCTGCTCACCTTCCTCTACCGCCAGATGCCCGAACTGGTCGAGCGCGGCTACATCTACATCGCCCAGCCGCCGCTGTACAAGATCAAGCACGGCAAGAGCGAGCGCTACATCAAGGACGACCACGAACTCAACCAGCATATGCTGACCCTGGCCCTCGACGGCGCCCAGCTTACGCCCCGCGCCGGTGCTCCTTTTGTCGAAGGTGACACCCTCGGCACCATGGCCCGCAGCTACCTGCTCACCGAAGCCGTAATCCAGCGTGTCAGCGACTTCATCGACCCCGACGTGCTGCACGCCCTGCTGGCCCACGACATCGCCATCGACACCGCCAGCGAAGCCGCCGCCCGTGAAAGCGCCATCAAGCTCGGCAATCACCTGAACAAGGAAATCGCCGTCGAAGCCCGCTACGACGAAAAGCGCGAACGCTGGCAGCTCGCCGTCGAGCGCATGCGCCACGGCAACCGCCGCGTCGGTCGCATCGACGAAGACTTCCTCGTCTCCGGCGACTACGCCCAGATCCGCAAGACCGCGCAAATGATCACCGGCCTCATCGGCGAAGGCGCCGTGGTCCGTCGCGGCGAAAAGTCCGCCGCCGTCGGCAGCTTCGCCGAAGCCATGCGCTGGCTGCTCAACGAAGTCGAGCGCGGCCTCAGCAAGCAGCGCTACAAAGGCCTCGGCGAAATGAATCCCGAGCAGCTCTGGGAAACCACCATGGACCCGACCGTGCGCCGCCTGTTGCGTGTGCAGATCGAAGACGCCATCGCCGCCGATGAAATCTTCACCACGCTGATGGGGGATGATGTGGAGCCCCGCAGGGCGTTCATCGAAAGCAATGCGCTCTACGCGAAGAACATCGACGTATGACGTTTGTAGGTGTAGGTTCTCAGAATTCGTGAAACTTTTCTCACGAAAATGAAACAAAAAGGCCCCTGATCTGGGGCCTTTTGTTTTGGGATTTGGCGGCCGCTGGAGGCAGCGGGAATGGCTGTCATGAGATCGAAGACCCGTCATCTTTCTTCCACCGCCTTGCATGTCGAGAGAATTTCCGCGGCATGCGGGGTGCGAGAGTTAGCCTTTTCGGTGGCATAAACTGCTAACGCCGCATCCATTAGATCACCCCTCTCAATAGAACTATTGGTAGCTGCCGAGGGTGTAAAACCAGCGAAGATTTGATTAATATTATCGAGTTTATATTTTATTTGTAAATCAAGAAAATTTAATATAACCTACTGCAATGGACCCAATCAATAATCCCTACGCCCCCGGCGCGGGTACGCCGCCGCCAGAACTGGCGGGGCGTAATGAGCTGCGCGAAACTGTCCGCATTGCACTTGAGAGAGTGCGAGCCGGTCGACCCACCAAGAGCATCTTGATGGTGGGGCTGCGAGGTGTGGGGAAAACGGTATTGCTGGACCGTTTGCGCGACGACGCCGAGGCGGTTGGAATTCAGACACTCCGCGTGGAGGCTCCCGAGAGCCGCTCTTTGCCGGCTATTCTGGCCCCCCAGTTACGCCAGGCCTTGCTGCGGTTATCCCGAAACGAGCAGGCAAAAGAATTCGCCCAGCGCGCCTTGCGTGGGCTAGCTGGCTTCGCCAAAGCGCTCAAGCTAAAGTACCAAGATATCGAGGTGGGGTTGGACTTCGATCCAGAACCTGGGCTGGCGGACAATGGTGACCTCGAACACGACTTGCAGGCGTTGTTGGAAGTAACCGGCGATGCAGCGAAGAAGGCCGGTACGGCGCTGGCCATGTTCGTAGACGAACTTCAATATGTGGCCGAGGAAGAACTGGCTGCCATGATCACGGCGTTGCACCGTACCGCCCAGCGCAGTCTCCCCGTTGTGCTTGTTGGCGCTGGTCTGCCTCAGTTGCCAGGAAAAATGGGGCGAGCCAAGTCCTACGCAGAACGGCTGTTCGATTTCCCTCAAATCGGACCACTACCCCGTGATGCGGCACGTTTGGCGATCACCAAGCCGGCACTGGACCAAGGGGTGATTGTGGAAGAAGACGCGCTCGATCGAATCATTCAAGAGACACGTGGTTATCCCTATTTCTTGCAAGAATGGGGCAAGCATGCTTGGGACGTGGCCAATGCCTCACCGATCACCCTACAGGATGTCGAGCGGGCCACCGCAAGCGCTATCGCTGCGCTTGACGAGAGTTTTTTCCGGGTTCGATTTGATCGTTTGACCCCGCTGGAAAAGAAATACCTGCGTGCGATGGCCGAACTTGGCCCGGGTCCGCATCGATCCGGCGACATTGCCGAACAGTTGCGCCGCGATGTCACCTCGCTCGGGCCGACCCGAAGCCAGTTGATCGTCAAGGGCATGATCTGGAGTCCGAGCCATGGCGACACCGCATTTACAGTGCCATTGTTTGATGAGTTCATGAAGCGAATCATTCCAGGCGATGACTGGAAACACTAAGGGATGTATTGAGGGTTTTTGAGTGGCGTGCCGCCACACGGTGGAGTTAATTGATCTAACCGAAAACCCGTTTTCTGCTGACCGGGAAAAGTGAGACTCACCTCACCGGCTACATGGCAACTCAGATCTTGGGAAAACAGGTACAGGAAGAAGGTTTGGAGATCATCCGCTTCGAGTCTGCTCTGAACTCCCCGACTGGACTATGTTTTGCCATCCCTACGCCGGTGGTCTTCAGGGCCGTTAAATGGCCATTCCGGGACCACCACCAAACATGGAACTTCCACATCGAACCCAATGGTCAGGCTGTCTGGCAACGCGATCTCGGTAGCGAAGGGTTTGAATTCAAATCCGCCTGAATTTTCCCTGGGTTCATGTTTGGGCTACGCTCACCCGTAAGCAGATCTAGCGCAAGCAAGGAGAATTCGCGATGGGAACGAAGATCGAGGTCGGCACCCTGTGCATCACCTGTGGCAGCCGTCTTGAGCCCAACAACGGTTTGCTGGTCGTTGTGACCGAGATCGATCCCAGCCTGGCGCCCAACGCCTTCCGTATCCGCCAAGTGACCGGCGAACGCTTCTACGCGACAACCAATCCGAACGGCATCCGCCTGTGGCAGTCCGCCTCCGAAGCCTGGACCTCCCGCTCGCGCCTGCGCCCGGTGGACCCGGGTGGCGAGTTGGAACGGGAGCGGCATCGCGACGAGACGCCGGCTTAATCGAATCTTCCGATTCGCCGTCCCGCCAGCGCCGACTTTTCAATTCCAGGCCCGGTGCTAGACTTTCCTCACAAAATCAGAACGAGGAGACAGCATTGAATACTCTCAACGGTACCCTGCCGGCCGAGCCTGCGCCGGCTGTCGATCCCCGACAGTTCACCACCTTCGCCGAGTTCTATCCCTTCTATCTCGGCGAGCATCGCAATACCACCTGCCGCCGCCTGCACTTTCTCGGTTCCTCGCTCGGGCTGGTCTGCCTGGCCATGCTGGTGGTCACCGGCAAGTGGGCCTGGTTGCCGGTCGGGCTGCTCTGCGGCTACGGCTGCGCCTGGGTCGGCCATTTCGGTTTCGAGAAGAATCGCCCGGCCAGCTTCAAGCGGCCGCTCTACAGTTTCATGGGCGACTGGGTGATGTACCGCGACATCTGGCTGGGCCGCATCGCTTTCTGACTCATCGCTTGTTGCAGGGGCCGACATATTTCGCGGCCTCCGGCTTCTTCCTATCCTGCGGGCAAACAACCCGAGGAGAGAGACATGAAGCTGTATCGTTTGCTGATGGCCGCCTTGGCGGCAAGCTTTGTATTTGCCAGCGCTGCCTTCGGGCAGGAACGTTTCATCACCGTGGCCTCGACCACGTCCACCGAGCAGTCGGGCCTCTTCGGCCACCTGCTGCCGGCCTTCGAAAAGGACGCGGGGATCAAGGTCCGCGTCGTCGCCCTGGGCACTGGCCAGGCGCTGGACATGGCGCGGCGCGGTGACGCCGACGTGGTCTTCGTGCATGACAAGGTGGCCGAGGAGAAATTCATCGCCGAGGGCTACGGTGTCGAGCGCAAGGAGGTCATGTACAACGACTTCGTCCTCATCGGCCCGAAGGCCGACCCGGCGAAGGTGGCGGGCAAGGACATCATGGCCGGCCTGAAACGCATCGCCGAGGCGACGGCGCCCTTCGTGTCGCGGGGCGACAAGAGCGGCACCCACGCCGCCGAGCTGCGCTACTGGAAGGCGGCGGGCGTCGATCTCGATAAGGTCAAAGGCCCTTGGTACCGCGACACCGGCTCGGGCATGGGCCCGGCGCTGAACACGGCCTCGTCGATGAACGCCTACATCCTTGCTGATCGGGGCACCTGGCTGGCCTTCAAGAATCGCGGCGATTTGAAGGTGCTGGTCGAGGGCGATACGCGCTTGTTCAACCAGTACGGCGTCATCCTCGTCAATCCGGCCAAGCATGCCCATGTGAAAAAAGCCGACGGCCAGAAGTTCATCGACTGGCTGCTTGCTCCGGCCGGGCAGAAGGCGATTGCCGACTACAAGGTCGGCGGCGAGCAACTCTTCTTCCCCAACGCCAAGCGCTGAAAAGCAAGGCTCAGGGCATCTCTTCACGCAGGAAGCAGCGCGCCGCTTCCGTGCGCGGCTGGCGGAAAAATTCGTCGGCCGGGGTTTGCTCCAGCACCCGGCCGCCGTCCATGAGGATCACTTCCTCGGCGATACGTCGCGCCTGGCCGAGGTTGTGGGTGGTCATGACGATGCGGGCTCCTGCTTCCGCGATCTCGTGGATGATGCGCTCGACTTCGCGGCCGCTGGCCGGGTCGAGGCTGGCGGTGGGTTCGTCAAGGAAGAGCAGTTGGGGCTCTAGCGCCCAGGCCCGCGCCAGCGCCACGCGCTGCTGCTCGCCGCCGGACAGGCGCCGCGCCGGCCGCCCGGCCAGCTCCGGCAGGCCGACGCGCCGCAGGGCGTCCATGGCCCGCTGCTGCCGTTCCGCACCGGTGACGCCGCGCAGCTTGAGGCCGTATTCCACATTCGCCAGCGCCGTCGTGCGCAGCATCGCCGGGCGCTGGAAGACCATGCCCTGCGACAGATCCTGCGGCCATTGCAAGCTGCCGCTGCTGGGCTTGAGCAGGCCGTGCATCAGGCGCAGCAGCGTGCTCTTGCCGGCGCCGTTGGGGCCGAGAATCGCCGTCCTGCCAGCGCCGACTTTCAGCGTTACGTCTGCGACGATGCAGACGCCGTTTTCGGTCAGGCCGAGATCACTGAGTTCTAGCCACATGCTCACCCCCACCGCCTTTCCGCCCACTGCCGCAGCAGGAAGGCCGCCGTGTTGAGTGCCAGCACCACTGCGATGAGGATGGCGCCGAGCGCCAGCGCCAGCGGCAGGTCGCCCTTGCTGGTTTCGAGAGCGATGGTGGTGGTCATGACGCGGGTGACGCCGTCGATGTTGCCGCCGACGATCATCACCGCGCCCACCTCGGCGACGGCGCGGCCAAAGCCGGCGAGGCCGGCGGTGGTCAGCGAAAAACGTCCGTCCCAGAGCAGGGTCATGGCCGCTCGCGTGCGGCTGGCACCCAGGCTGCGCAACTGTTCGCGGTATTCCGTCCAGGCATCGGCGACCACCTGCCGTGCGAGGGCGGCGACGATGGGCACGATCAAAATGGTCTGCGCGATCACCATGGCGGTGGGCGAGAACAGCAGGCCGCATTGCCCCAGCGGTCCGGCGCGGGAGAGCAGCAGATACACCAGCAGGCCCACCACCACCGGCGGCAGGCCCATGAGGCCGTTGGTCAGCACGATCAGCACGCGACGGCCAGTGAAGCGGCCGACGGCCAGCAGCGCGCCCAGCGGCATGCCGATCAGGCAGGCGATCAGCGTCGCGGTCAGACTCACCTTCAGGCTCAGCCAGACGATAGCCGCCAGCCGGCCATCGGCAGCGGCGATCAGGTCCCCGGCAAGGGTGAGACTTGTGGCGAGTTCGTGCATAAGTGCCAGCGAGCTTAAAGTAAGCGAAGATAAGCCTGAATATGTCTAAATCTGCAACAAGCCTTTCTCCCGAGCAAGAAACGGATCGCCCCCGGCGCGGCCCCCGCCTGCGCTGGTATTGGGACTTCGATGGCGTATTGACGGCAACGGAATCGCGCCAGTTGTTGCGCCTGCTGATTGCGCTGCTCGATAGTCCGGCCCTCGGCGAGGCGGCGAAAACCGCCGGCATGTCCTATCGCGCCGCCTGGGGTTTGCTGCGCCGCTGCGAAGCCGAGCTGGGCATGTCGTTGGTGCTGATGGAGCGCGGACGCGGCACCCGCCTGACGGCGCTCGGTGAATCCCTGATCGACATCGACGGTGCGGCGCGTCTGGCCCTGGCCGAAACCCACGCCGCATGGGAAGCGCGCATGCGCATCACGGTGGCGCCGTCGGAGGAAGCCGTTGCGCCGACGCGCCTGCGCTTCTTCGCCAGTCACGATCTGGCGCTGGCCGACTGGATGGCCAACGGCCGCGATGTGATGCTCGACATCAGCTGGCGCGGCAGTGACGAAGCCCTGGCCGCGCTCGGGCGCGGCGAATGCGACATCGCCGGCTTCCATGTGCCCGAGGTCTGGTCGCCGGAGCAATTGAACGGCTGGCTGGGCCGCTGGCTGAAGCCGCGCCTGCATCCTTGCGTCGCGGTGATGCGCCGCCGTCAGGGTCTGGTCGTGGCGCCGGGCAATCCGCTGGGCCTGAACAGCCTCGCCGATGTCGTCGGCTGCGGCGCGCGGCTGGTGAACCGTCAGCGCGGTTCCGCCACTCGCGGCCTGATCGACCAGTTGCTGGCGGCTAACGGCATCGACCCGAAAAGCATCGCCGGCTATGCCCACGAGGAATTCACCCACGACGCCGTGGCGGCCACTGTGGCCAGCGGCCAGGCCGATGCGGGTTTCGCCATCGAGGCCGCCGCCGCGCGCTACGGGCTGAATTTCGTGCCCATCGCCGTCGAGCGCTATGGTCTGGCGATGGTGTCCACCGCCGTTCGCAGCGAACCGGGACGCCAGTTGCTGACGCGCCTCGCCGGAAACACCTTCCGCCAGCGCCTGCTGGCCCTGCCCGGCTACGAGCCTCTCGCCATCACCGTGCCGGGTGACTGGGAAAATTTCTTCGCGGCCTGAATAGGAATTCAGCCGCCGCCCCGATGCATGGCGCGGTCCATGTGCGCGAGCATGCGTTGCCGTGCCGCTTCGCTGCCGGCCGTGAAGCGGATCGCGACGAACAGGGTGGGCAGGCGGATCGAGGCGATGGCACGCGGTGCACCGACGGTGAGGTGGATTTCCAGCGCCGCGTCCTCGCCATCGGCGGCGGGTACGCGCAACACATCGCCGACGTCCTCGACGCGGCCGGGGAAGGCCAGGTTCAGTCCGCGCCGGAACTCCGCCGGATGGGCGCTGACCTCGCGGTGAAGGATGTCTGGCATCATGCGGACCAGTCTAGCAGGGTGATCCAAGAGAGTCCGTCCATGAGCATGATGTCCTTCGACGCCGCGAAAGCGGCCCTTCTCGCGTCCGCATCGCCGGTGGCCGATACGGAAACCATCGACCTTGCCGAGGCCTTCGGCCGCGCCCTGGCCGTGGATATGGTCTCGCCGCTGACCGTGCCGCCCTTCTCCAATGCCGCCATGGATGGCTATGCCCTGCGTGCCGCCGATGTGGCCACACCAGGCGTCCGCCTGCCGGTCAGCCAGCGCGTCGCCGCCGGCGACGTGGCGAAGCCGCTGCAAGCCGGCACCGCCGCACGCATCTTCACCGGCGCCCATGTGCCCGAGGGCGCCGACACCGTGGTGATGCAGGAAGACTGTGTGCAGGACGGCGACACGGTGATGATCAACGCCCAGCCGCCCGCCGGCCAGTGGGTACGCTTGGCTGGTTCCGACATCCAGGCCGGGCAGGTGATCCTCAAGACCGGTGCGCGTCTTTCCGCCGCCGCCCTGGGCCTCGCCGCGTCGGTCGGCATTCATCAGGTGAGCGTGCGCCGCCGCCTGCGCGTGGCGATTTTCTTCACCGGCTCCGAACTCACCATGCCCGGCCAGCCGCTGGCGCCAGGCCACATCTACAACTCCAATCGCTACGTGATGCGCGGCTTCTTCGCCGACCTCGGCGCCGAGATCATCGATCTGGGCATCATCAGCGACAATTTCGAGGCGACGAAAGACGCGCTCCGCTGCGCCGCGCAGGAGGCCGACATCATCGTCACCAGCGGCGGCATGTCCGAGGGCGAGGAAGATCACGTCACGGCGGCGGTCAAGGCAGAAGGCCGCATCGACGTCTGGAAGATCGCCTCCAAGCCGGGCAAGCCCCTGGCCTTCGGCGTGGTGAACAGCGGCAATCGTGACGGCAATCGGCAGGCCACCTTCATCGGCCTGCCGGGCAATCCGGTGTCCGTCTGGTCTGGCCTGCTGACGCTGGTGGCGCCCTTCCTGCGCCGCTGCCAGGGCTATGCCGTCATCGAGCCGGCACCGCTGCAACTGCGCGCCGACTTCAGCTACACGGTGAAGGGCAACCGCCTTGAATTCGTCCGCGTGCGGCGCAATGCCGAGGGCGGTCTCGATATCTATCCGACGCAGGATTCGTCGATCATTTCCTCGGCGGTCTGGGCCGACGGCATCGCCGCCTTGCCAGCGGGGACAAAAGTCGGCGCTGGCGATACGGTGACTTACCTGCCGGGGCCGGGCATCCAGCCTTGAACGCAACGAAGCCGCCGCCCACCTTCCGGCGCTGGCTCAACGTCGTCCTGCGCGGCGCGCATCTGGTCGCCGTGATCGTGCTCGGTGCCGCCCTGCTCGGCGCGCCGGTGGATGCGGCCATGGCGGCTTACGGCGTGGCGATCAGCGGACTGGCGATGCTGGTTATCGATACTTGGGGATATCCCGGCCATCTGCGCGAGACGGCCGGCATTTCGGTGTTGGTGAAGCTGGCGCTGGTGGTCTGGATGGCGACGGACGCCTCGCTGCGCACGCCGCTGTTCTGGCTGGTGGTGGCCGGCTCGGCGGTCTTCGCCCACGCGCCGGCCCGCTTCCGCCACGCCAAGCTTTTCTAGAACAAGCCCTCGAACATCTGCACCTCGACGGCTTCGCCGGCGGCCACGTTGCTGCCTTCTTCCGGCAGCACGATGAAGCAGTTGGCCTCGGCCATGGAGCGCAGCACGCCCGAGCCCTGGTTGCCGGCGAGGCGCACGCGCCAGCCATCGTCGGCGCGGTAGAGCACGCCACGCGGAAATTCGCGGCGGCCGGGTGACTTGCGGATCGCGGCGTCGCAGAGTGCCGGGAAGGTCACACGAGGCGGTAGCGGATGCATGCCCATCAGGGTTTGCAGGGCGTCGATGACGATCTGGTAGAAGGTCACCATCACCGCCACCGGATTGCCTGGCAGGCCGAACAGCCAGGCGCCGCTATCGTCACCGATGCGGCCGAAGGCCATCGGCCGGCCGGGCTTGATGTCGAGGCGCCAGAACTTCACTTCGCCGAGGCGCGCCATCAGCGGCTTGACGAAGTCGGCATCGCCGACCGAGACGCCGCCGCTGGTGAGGATCACGTCGGCTTGCGCCGCCGCATCGCGGAAGGCGGCTTCCATCACCGCCGGATCGTCGCGCACCACGCCCATGTCGAGGATGTCCACGCCGAGTTTGCTCAAGGCGCCGTGCAGGGTGTAGCGATTGCTGTCGTACACCTCGCCGGGCTGGAGCGGCTCGCCGATGGAAGCGACTTCGTCGCCGGTGGAAAAACAGGCCACACGCAGGCGGCGTTTGACGCACACATCGGCAAAGCCCATGGAGCCGAGCAGGCCCAGTTCCGCCGGGCCGATGCGCGTGCCGGCCAGCAGCGCCGGCTTGCCACGGGAAAGATCCTCGCCGGCGCGGCGCCGGTTGGCGCCGGCTTTCTGCCCGGCGGGGACACGCACACGGTCGCCATCGACGGTGACATCCTCCTGCACGGCGACGGTATCGGCACCGTCGGGCATCACGGCGCCGGTCATGATGCGCACGGCCTCACCCTTGCCGACGATGCCGGCGTAGGGCTTGCCGGCCAGTGCGGTGCCGATGACGGTGAGCGTGGTTTCCGCGCCGGCATTCAGGTCGACGGCGAGGTCGGCGGCGCGCAGGGCGTAGCCGTCCATGGCCGAGTTGTCGTGGGCGGGCACGTCGAAGGGGGCGATGATATCGTCGGCCAGCACACGACCGAGGGCGCTGCGCAGGGCGACCTGTTGCCGTCCGGCAATAGGCGCGAGGGCGGCAAGAATGGCGGCGCGGGCGTCGTCGACGCGACGGGGTGCGCCGCTGTCGGCAAGGGGGGATGAAGACATGATTCGCGACTCCTGGAAAACGCCCGGCCAACAAGCGATGGGAACGGCGACTGGGCGTCGTTATGCTAACAGCGGAACGCTTGTGCCCCGTGTCGCCTAGTGATGGTAAAGCTTGCGGTAGAGCGTGTTGCGGCTGATGCCGAGTTCACGCGCCGCTGCCGAGATGTTGCCGTTGTTGCGGGCGACCGCATCGCGCATGGTCTGGACGGCGACGTCGTGCAGGCGGTTGCTGCTTTCGGCGACGGCTGCATCGTGTCGAAAAGTCGGCGCTGGCGGCACAGCGAGTGATGCCGAAACCTGCGCGATGTCCTCGATGAAATCGTCCGGCAGATGCTCGCGGCAGATGGTGGCTTCGCCGTCGGCCATGACGGCGGCGGTGCGCAGCAGGTTGGCCAGCTGGCGAAGGTTGCCGGGCCAGGGATGGCGGCGGAAGAGTTCGAGCACTTCCGGGTCGAGGGCGGGCGGATGGGCGCCGCCGAGTTCGCGCAGCAGTGTCGCCACCAGTGCTTCCAGATCGCTGCGTGCGCGCAGCGGCGGCAACATGACGGTGAGACCGTTGAGGCGGAAGTAGAGGTCTTCGCGGAAGCGGCCGTTGCCGACCAGCTCGCGGATGCGCTGATGGGTGGCGCAGATCACGGCGATGTCCACCGGATAGGATTTGACGCTGCCCAGCGGCACCACCACGCGCTCCTGCAACACGCGCAGCAGGCGGGCCTGGAGCGAGAGCGGCATGTCGCCGATCTCGTCGAGGAAGAGCGTGCCGCCATCGGCCTGGAGGATGCGGCCGACATTGCCCTTGCGGCGGGCGCCGGTGAAGGCGCCTTCCTCGTAGCCGAAGAGTTCGGATTCGATCAGGCCTTCGGGAATCGCCGCGCAATTGACCGCGACGAAGGGTTTGGCGGCGCGCGGGCCGGCGCGGTGGATGGCATTGGCAAGGCGTTCCTTGCCGGTGCCGGTTTCGCCCTGGATCAGGATCGGGATGTCGTGGCCGATGACCTTCTTCACCTTGCGCACCACGGCGTCCACCTGCGCATCGCCGGTTTGCAGGCGGGCCAGCGGACAGGATATTTCGCTGGTGTCCGTTGCCGGTGGTGCGGAGTCAGCGCTGGTGCGCGTGTCGGCATGCTGGCGCGACGGTCGCGATTGCTGTGTGGCCTGATCGTTTTCCAGCGTCGGCCGTGAATGCTTGCGCAAGCGGGCCGGGCGGAAATCGGCGCGGGCGAGGACGCGGATGCCGTTGGCCAGCGTCAATGCGATGGGGTCCTGGGGCCGCGCCATCAGGTGGTCGAACAGGCGGTTGATCGGCTGGCCGAAGAGCGCGGCGAAACTCGCGCCGCGCAGTTGTTCCAGACTCTGGCCGAGCTGGAAGCAGGCGTTGCGGTTGGCCGAGACCAGCGTGTTGTCGTCGCCGAAGGCCACCATGCCTTCGTTGAGGGTGCCGACGAATTCGGGGCGGGCGTGGAAGCGCAGGGTCAGGGCCTCGTTGAAGGCGGTGGCGAACATGCGGTTCTCGATCATCTGCACCGACATGCGCACCAGGGCCATGGTGTGCTGATTGAAGCTGCGCTGGTCGCCGGTGACATCGAGGATGCCGGCGACGGCGCCGTGCGGATCGAAGATCGGCGAGGCCGAACAGGTCAGGAAATGATGGGCGGAGAGGAAGTGCTGGTCGGCATGCACGATGACCGGCGCGCCGACGGCCAGCGCTGTGCCGATGGCGTTGGTGCCGCGACTGTTCTCCGACCATTCGGCGCCGGGGGCCAGCGCCACTTTTTCGGCGCGCTGGAGGAAATCGGCATCACCACGGCTGTGCAGGATGTAGCCGGCGTCGTTGGCCAGCACGACCACGTTCTGGGTGTCCACGATCTGGTCGAAGAGCACGTCCATCACCGGCTGGGCGTGGGTCAACAACTGCTGGTTCTTTTCCAGCTGGTCGGCGAGCTGGTCGCGTTCGAGCAGATCGAAGCCGATGTGGTGGTCGCCGTTCAGCCCGTAGTCGAGGCAGCGCTGCCAGGACATCTCGATGATCGACGGCAGCACGCCGGCAGGCACTACACCGCTGTCACGCATCATCTCGCGGGCTCGCACTGCGCCGCTGGCATCGCCGTTTCCGCCGTTACCACCGTTACGTTTGGCTGGTTTCATTTCGTCTCCTCGCTCCAGGCCCGGTGCAGGTTTTGCACGGGGTTTCGGTGTCCTTGCTTGCGCCGCACCAATTTGTCTTTGCCCAAGAATGATACATCCGGCTGCAACAGTTGTTCCAAATTGTCACGTCCGGGTACAGCGCATGCCCCTGAACGCCATGCAGGCAAACGCCGGCGCGTGGCATCTGACTTGCTATTGAGATAGCTCCCGCGCCACGGCCGGGCAAAACGCTGTGACAGAACAACGAAAACGACAGGAGGGTCGGAAATGCAGAAATCACTGCACATAGACGCAAACAAATGCACCGGGTGTTTGCAATGCGAGATGGCGTGTTCCTATGAGAACTACGGTGTGTTCAACATCGCCAAGTCGCGGATCAAGGTGTTCAACTTCGAGCATGAAGGTCGCAAGGTGCCCTACACCTGCACCCAGTGCGCCGAGGCCTGGTGCCTGAACGCCTGTCCCGTGGATGCTATCCGCGTCGACGCCGCCACCGGCGCCAAGGTGGTGGCCGAGGACACCTGTGTCGGCTGCAAGGTGTGCACCATCGCCTGCCCCTTCGGCACCATCAACTACGTCGCCGATTCCGGCAAGGTGCAGAAGTGCGACCTCTGCGGCGGCGACCCCGCCTGCGCCACGGCCTGCCCGACCGGCGCCATCACCTATGTGGATGCGGAATGGACCGGGCTCGACAAGATGCGCGCCTGGGCCGGCAAGACCGACAGCGCCGCCAGCGCAGCATAAGAAGATAGAGGAGACCGAACCATGGCATGGACCCGAAAAATCCTGCGCGTTGATCTGACCAACGGCACCTGCAAATCCGAACCCCTCAACATGGAGTGGGCGCAACAGTACCTGGGCCAGCGCGGCCTGGCGACCAAGTATTTCATCAGCGAAGTGGACCCCAAGGTCGATCCGCTGTCGCCCGCCAACAAGATGATCATGGCCACCGGCCCGCTGACCGGCACCCCCGCCTCCACCGGCGGCCGCTATTCCGTCATCACCAAGGGCGCGCTGACCGGCGCCATCGCCTGTTCCAACTCCGGCGGCTATTTCGGCGCCGAGCTGAAGTTCGCCGGTTGGGACATGATCATTTTCGAGGGCAAGAGCCCGAAGCCCGTCTACCTTTCCATCGAGAACGACAAGGCCGAACTCAAGGACGCTGCCCACCTCTGGGGCAAGACGGTCTGGCAGACCGAGGAGATCATCAAGAAGACCCATCAGGATCCGCAGATCCGCGTCTCCAGCATCGGTCGCTCTGGCGAGAACGGCGTCATGTACGCCTGCATCGTCAACGACCTGCATCGCGCCGCCGGCCGTTCCGGCGTCGGCACCGTGATGGGCAGCAAGAACCTCAAGGCCGTCGCCGTGCGCGGCACCCTGGGCCTCGGTGGTCTCAAGGATGCGAAGGGCTTCTTTGCCGCCGCCACTGCCGCCAAGAAAGTGCTGGCCGACAACGCTGTCACCGGCCAGGGCTTGCCCGCCTTCGGCACCCAGGTGCTGATGAACGTGATCAACGAAATGGGCGCCCTGCCCACCCGTAACCACCGCGACGTGCAGTTCGAGGGCGCCCGCGGCATCTCCGCCGAAGCCATGGCCGAGAAGCGCCCGAGCGATGGCAAGAGCCATCTCGTCACCAACGCCGCCTGCTTCGGTTGCACCATTGCCTGCGGTCGCATTTCGCGCATCGACGAGAAGCATTTCAGTGTGGTGAACAAGCCCGAGTACTGGGGCGCCTCTGGCGGCCTCGAGTACGAAGCGGCCTGGGCCCTGGGCGCGGCCAACGGCGTCGGCGATCTGGAAGCCTTGCAGTTCGCCAACCTGATCTGCAACGAGGACGGTTTCGATCCGATCTCCTTCGGCGCCACCGTCGGTGCCGCCATGGAGCTTTACGATCTCGGCATCCTGACCAAGGAACAGATCGGCATGGACGCGCCCTTCGGCTCCGCCGAGGCCCTGTGCAAGCTGGCCGAGATGACGGCGCGCGGCGAAGGTTTCGGCAAGGAGTTGGGTCTCGGTTCCGCCCGTCTGTGCGAGAAGTACGGCAAGCCGGAGCTGTCCATGGGCGTCAAGAAGCAGGAATTCCCCGCCTACGATTCGCGCGGCATTCAGGGCATGGGCCTGGCCTACGCCACCTCCAATCGCGGTGCCTGCCATTTGCGCGGCTACACCGTCGCCTCCGAAGTGCTGGGCATCCCGATCAAGACCGATCCGCTCACCACCGATGGCAAGGCCGATCTGGTCAAGGCCTTCCAGGACGCCACCTCGGTCTTCGACTCGGCCGGCGTCTGCGTCTTCACCACCTTCGCCTGGACCCTGGCCGATCTGCAACCGCAGCTCAATGCGGCCTGCGAGGGCGAGTGGACCATGGAGAAATTGGCCGAAGTGGGCGAGCGCGTCTGGAACATGGAGCGCCTGTTCAACAACGCCGCCGGCTTCACCGCCAAGGACGACGACCTGCCGCCGCGCCTGAAGACCGAGGCGGCCAAGACCGGCCCGGCCAAGGGCCTGGTCAGCGGCATCGACAAGATGCGGCCCGAGTACTACAAGGCCCGCGGTTGGGATGCCAATGGCGTACCGACCAAGGAAACGCTGGCCCGCCTGGGACTGTAAGCGAGCAAACAACGAGGGCCCTGATCACCGGGGCCCTCGTTTTCCTTTAAGGACTTCCCATGAAACACGTCATCATCGGTAACGGCCCGACCGGACTGGTCGCCGCCGAAACCCTGCGTCGCCTGCAACCGGATGCCGAGATCGCCCTCATCGGCGACGAGAAGGAACCGCCCTACTCGCGCATGGCGATTCCCTATTTCCTCCACGGCAACATCACCGATGCCGGTACGCACCTGCGCAAGACGCATGATCATTACGCCAAGCAGCGCATCCATCTGATCGAAGGTCGCGTCGACAAAGTGGACGCAGCCGCCAAGCAGATCGAATTCACCAGCGGCGAGCGCCTGCCCTACGACAAGCTGCTGATCGCCACCGGCTCACGGCCGGTGATGCCGCCGGTGCCGGGCATCGATCTGCCAAATGTGCACACCTGCTGGACCATCGAGGATGCCCGCGCCATCGCCGCCAAGGCCAAGGCCGGCAGCCGCGTGCTGCAACTGGGCGCCGGCTTCATCGGCTGCATCATCATGGAGGCGCTGGCGGTTCGCGGCGTGAAACTCACCGTGGTGGAAATGGGCGACCGCATGGTGCCGCGCATGATGACCGCCAAGGCCGGCGGCATGATCAAGAACTGGGTCGAAGCCAAGGGCGTGGCGGTGCACGTCAACGCCGCTATCACGGGCATTGCGCAAAAGGACGGCGCCCTCGCCGTCACGCTGAGCACCGGCGGTGAACTGGCCGCCGACCTGGTGATCTGCGCTGCCGGCGTGCGCCCCAATGTCGAGTTTCTCCAAGGCAGCGGCATCGCCATGGAGCGCGGCATCCGCGTCGACAACGAAATGCGCACCAGCGTGCCGGACATTTACGCCGCCGGCGACGTCACCGAGGCCATCGGCTTCCACTCTGGCAAGCCTGAGCTCAACGCCATCCAGCCCAACGCCGTGGACCAGGCCCGCGTCGCCGCCCACAACATGGCCGGCGGGCATTCCGTCTCGCAAGGCAGCCTGGCCATCAACGTGCTCGATACGCTCGGTCTGATTTCTACCTCCTTCGGGCACTGGCAAGGAACAGGTGATGGCGTCGAGTTCGTGGATGAAACGAACCACCGCTATCTGTCGCTGCAATTCGAGGGCGATGTGCTGATCGGTGCCACCTCCATCGGTCATACCGATCACGTCGGCGTCCTGCGCGGTCTGATCCAGACCCGCACACCGCTGGGTGCGTGGAAGCAGCGCCTGCTGGACGATCCGAACCAGTTCATGACCGCCTATCTCGCCAGTGCCCAGAAAGCCGCCTGAGTCCCGATGCAGGTGATCTTCAAGCTTTACGCGACGCTACAGGACTACCTGCCGGCGGAGGCGAAGAAGACCAATTCGTTTCCGCTGGAAGTCGGCCCTGGCACCACGGCGCAACACGTCATCGAACAGTTCCAGTTGCCGCAGAAGCTTTGCCATCTGGTGCTGATCGACGGCCGTTTCGTGCCGCCGGCGGAGCGGGCGACGCGGGTGCTGAAGGAAGGGGAAACCCTGGCCATCTGGCCACCGGTGGCGGGTGGCTGAATAAGAAACGGCCCTCCACATGGAGGGCCGTTTCGTTTTGCGGCGGGGCTTACTTCACTTCGGTGACGAACTGCTCGATCGGACGACGGACCTTCTTCAGATTCACCAGCCAGTCCTGATCGGCTTCGCGGTAACCCAGAGGCAGGATGACGACGCTCTTGAGGCCCTTGGCGGCGAGGCCGAGAATGTCGTCGAGCGCCTTGGGATCGAAACCTTCCATCGGCGTGCTGTCAACGCCTTCGGCGGCGGCAGCGAGCAGCGTTACGCCGAGTCCGATGTAGGCCTGGCGGGCGGCATGCTGGAAGTTTTCTTCCGCACTGCGCGACGGATACTTGTCCAGCAGCATCTTCCGGTAGTTTTCCCAACCCTCGTTGGTGGAGCCGCGCTGTTCGTTGGTCAGATCGAACATCATGTTGATGCGCTCGGCCGTGTAGTTATCCCAGGCGGCGAACACCAGCAGGTGCGAGCAGTCGGTGATCTGCGCCTGATTCCAGGCGATGGGGCGGATCTTGGCCCGGACTTCGGGATTGGTGACGACGAGGATTTCAAAGGGCTGGAGGCCACTGGAGGTCGGTGCCAGGCGTGCGGCTTCGAGAA
The DNA here is from genome assembly GCA_030824275.1 of Rhodocyclaceae bacterium. GTDB lineage: Bacteria > Pseudomonadota > Gammaproteobacteria > Burkholderiales > Rhodocyclaceae > JAVBXY01. Next base: position 79,867 of record JAVBXY010000002.1, read on the forward strand.
TGCGGTCGACCTTCTCCTGCGGCACGGCTTTCGACGGGTCCATCTTTTTGGTGGCATAGCGCCACTTAAGGGTTTCAAACAAATCCATTGCGATATTCCTTCCGGGTGTAAGAGGCGTCTGGCAACACTTGGCTACCAGCTTGACGTGCAGTCTAGGTGGCTACATACTTATTCACAAGAAGGCACAATTTCAACCAGTACTATCATTTATGTAGGTATGGATATGCGCGGAAAACGCATGGATCGGGCCAATTGCTGTGGGGTGGAGGCAACCTTGTCGGTGATCGGCGGCGTCTGGAAGCCCATGATCGTGTATCACCTGCTCGGCGGTCGCCGGCGGTTCATGGAACTGACGCGCCTGATTCCGAATGCCACGCAGCGCATGATCACGCTACAGCTGCGCGAAATGGAGGCCGATGGCCTGATCAATCGCCATGTGTATGCCGAGGTGCCGCCCAAAGTCGAATACGAGCTGACCGCCTTCGGCGAAAGCCTGGCGCCCGTGCTGCAGACCTTGCATCAGTGGGGCGAGCGTTATCAGCGGGAGCGCTACGGGATCGAGTCAATGCACAGTTGCGAACGCAGCGCGGCCTGATTGCTTGCCGGCGTGACGGAGTCCTAGCTCGACACGAGCAGGTGTTGTAGCGCCGCCCGCAGGCGTGCCGCCCGCACTGGTTTGCTCAGCAGGATCAAGCGGCGTTCACGTGCCTCCCGGAAGAGTTCCGGCGTGGTATCGCCCGATACCAGCAAAGCGGGAATGGCCTCGCCGAATTGATGGCGCAGCCTGTCGATGGCGTCGGCACCGGTCTGATGTTCGCGCAGTCGATAGTCGGCGATGATGGCATCGGGCTTCAGCCCATCCCGCTTGAGGATGCTCGTCGCTTCATCGGCGCTCGCCGCCGCCAGCACCCGACAGCCCCACTGGTTGAACAGGCTGACCATGCCGTCGCGCACGGATTGTTCGTCCTCGATGACGGCGATCACCATGCCCGTCAGCAGACTGATGTCTTCCTCCTGCGCTGGTGGCGGTGCCAAGGCCACCCGACGTGGATCGCCGCTGGGCACATACAGCCGGAATACCGTTCCGTGCCCCAGTCGCGATTTCACTGCAACGCGGTGCCCCAGCAGGTCGGCGATGCGCCGCACGGTGGCGAGGCCGAGTCCTAGCCCCTTCTTGCGGTCGCGTTCCGGATTGCCAAGCTGGTAGAACTCGTCGAAAACCCGCTCCCATTGGTCTTCCGGGATACCGATTCCGGTGTCCCAGACTTCGACCACCATCTCGTCACCGCGCCGTCGACAGCCCACCAGTACGCCACCTCGTTGCGTGTAACGCAGGGCATTGGTGATCAGGTTGGACAGCACGCGTTCGAGCAGGATCGGATCGCACAGCAGTACCGCTTGCGTCGGCGCGAAGCGCAGGTCCAGCGCGTTCTTGTGCGCGCTGGCCGCGTACATCGGCGCAAGTTTCCTAAACAGGGTGGCTACCGGAAAATGGACGATGTTCGGTTTGATATAGCCGGCGTCGAGTTTCGAGATGTCGAGCAGTTCGTCGAACAGCGATTCGAGCGTGTCGACGGAGGACAGGATTTGATCGACGGTTTCGGTATTGCCGTGGCTACGCTCGGTATCGCGCAGGGACGCGGCGAACAGTCCCAGTGCCTGCAAGGGCTGACGCAGGTCGTGACTGGCGGCGGTGAAGAACTGCGATTTGGCGATGCTGGCCCGCTCGGCTTTTTTCTGGGCCTGTTCAGCCTGCTCGCGTTTTTCCCGCAGGCCTTCGACGAGGTCGAGATTCTGGTAGCGAATGACGAAGGACTCCCGGATCAGCGTCGCCTGGTTGCGGCCGAAGGTCAGCAGCAGCAGGATGTAGAAGCCCCAGGTGAAGCTCAGCAGGCCGTACTCCAGGCCGCCCTGTGTCAACAGGCGGAAGAATGTCGGCAGCAGGATCAGCAGCAGGTAGGCGATCATGCTTTTCGGGTGGTAGGCGTTGACTGCGATGCTGCCGGCGGCCAGGCCGGCGATGATGTTCAGCAGCAGCATCTGCTGGAGCGGCGCGTGGGCCGGAAACATGAACACAGTCAGGCTGCCGAACAGGGCGCCGCCGAAGGCCATGTTCCACATGTAGCGATTGGCCCAGACTGCGGCTTGCGCCGCATCTGGCTCCGTGCGTCGAAAGCCGAACCAGAGTGCGATGCGCACCGCCTGGTTGAGCAGTACCAGCGCATACCACGTCATCAATGCGACCGTGGCGACATGCCCCCACATTCCGATCAACACGCAGGCACCAATCACGACGGCAATCACCGAAGCCGACGGTCCCTGGCGATAGAGCATGCGGGTGCAGTCGACCACGATGCGCGGATTGTCGTCCTGCGCTTGCACGGCGACGTTCATGTATGTGGGTCGGGCGAAAGTAAGCCGGAACGTTGCGCTGCGACGACCGCCCGGGTCCGGTTATCGACGCCGAGCGCTTCGAAGATCGCTGCCACATGAGCCTTCGCCGTGCGTTCGGTAATGCTCAGGGTGTTCGCGATCTCCTTGTTGGTGCGTCCTTCGCCCAACAGGCGCAGCACTTCGAGCTGGCGCAGGGTCATGCTGGCGTCCGCGCCGACGTCTTTTGCTTCCCAGGCACCTTCGTTGCGTGGATCGTCGGGAATGAACACGCCGCCGTCGAGCACACGCTGAATCGCCAGCACGATCTCCTTCACGGTCATGGATTTGTGGATGAAGCCGGAAGCGCCGGCGGCAAAGGCGCGGCGGACGAGCTCCGGGTCGTCCTGGCCGGAGATCAGCATGCGCGCCACTGTCGGATAGCGCGAGGCATAGAGGTCGAGGGCGCTGAATCCATCTATTCCCGGCAGCTTGACGTCGATCAGCACCAGTTCCAGGTCAGGCATGGTGTCGAGCAGGTCCAGGCCGGCTTCGGCATTCTCCGCGCCGTATACCTCGATTTCCGGCATCAACTGACGCAGAGCGCTGGCCATGCCTTCGCGGTAGAGCGGATGGTCATCGACGATGAGTAGCTTTTGCATGCCGGCATGTCCAACGTGTATCGGCAAGGAGCTTACTCCTCCGGGCAGGGGCGGGCATTGTCCTTATTGCCAATAGCCGGAACCTAGGCTAAAGGATATAAGTGTGGCAATGCCTTTTGCGGCAAAGCTAGGCATTGCCGACTCTCGTTTCATTGCAAAAGGCAGCGCATCCATTGCGCATTCATTTTGGAGTGCCGCCTTGTTGAGTTCCATCCGCATTCATCGTCGCAATGCTTACCCTGACCGCTCGCAGCTACGCCCGCGCTGGGCAGCGTTGGCGGTGGCAGCCTGCTTTGCGTCGAGCGAGGCCTTGGCGCTGCCGGTGGGCGCACAGGTGGTCAATGGTACGGCGACGATCAGCCAGACCGGCAACACCCTCACCGTTACCAACAGCAATGGCGCCATCATCAACTGGCAGCAGTTCAATATCGACGCCGGCCAGACCACCCGCTTCATCCAGTCATCGGCATCGAGCACCGTGCTCAACCGGGTTCTTGCCGCCGATCCTTCCCTTATCTACGGCACCCTCAGTTCCAACGGCCGCGTCTGGCTGGTGAACCCGGCCGGCATCATGGTCGGCCCCGGCGGCCGCATCGACGTTGCGGGCTTCGTGGCCAGCACCCTGGCGGTGACGAACAGCGACTTTCTGGCCGGGCGACTTCGGTTCAACGGCAATGGCGCGAGCGGCAACGTGCTCAACCAGGGGCAGATCACCACGCCGCTCGGCGGCAGCGTTTACCTGATCGGCAGCAATGTCGGCAACGAAGGCGTGATCACCACGCCCAAGGGCGAGACCATACTCGCGGCAGGCAGCACGGTCGAACTCATCGACAGTGCCACGCCCGGCGTGAAGGTGGAAATCACCGGGGCGCCCGGCAATGCCACCAACCTGGGCGAGATCGTCGCCGAAGCCGGACGCATCGGCATTGCCGGCGCTATCGTGAAGAACAGCGGTAGCCTGAATGCCAGCAGTGTCGTCAGTGAAGGCGGCAGAATCTTCCTGCGCGCCACCCGGAAAATAGAACTGGCCGAATCTTCAAAAGTCGGCGCTGGCGGTACGGCGGGCGGCAACATTACCGCCATCACCAGCGAGGGTGGCGCCATCAGCGGCGAGCTGGTCACCCGTGGCGAGATCAGTGCGCAGGGCAATGGCACGCCCGGCAGCGGCGGCTTTGTCGAGACCTCCGCAGCAGCGGTTCGTGTCGAGGATGACTTCCGTGTCAGGACCGGCGGCGGCGAGTGGCTGATCGATCCTCTCGACTTCACCATCGCGTCGGGAAGCGCAAGCCAGACCACCAGCGGCATGGGTGCAACGACCTTGCAGACGGCCCTGGGCAGTGGCTCGGTAACGATCCAGACCGATGCTTCGACGGGCGGTAACGGCGATATTTTCGTCAATGCGGCGGTGACATGGTCCAGCGCGAATTCGCTCACCCTGCAAGCCCATCGCAACATCGACGTCAATGCCAATCTGACCTCTTCCGGCAGCGGCACCATCACGCTTCAAGCCGACGCCATCAGTCCCGACGGGGTCGGCAAGATCCAGCGCGGCAGTTCGAGCAACATCATCTCCCAGGCGGCCGGCACGGTCATGCTGCGCGCTGGCGATGGCATCAAGGCGACGATCAACGGCACCAGCAATGTGCTGGATGCGCAGACCACGAGCGGCAGCATTGAAATCGAACACAGTTCCGGCACGCTGGCCGTCGATAGTGCGCTCACCCTGTCCTCGCTCAGTTTGAGTGGTGGCACATTGACGGGTACCGGTAACATCACCGTTTCGAACGGTGGCAGCTTCGATTGGACCAATGGCGCCATCACGGGCTCGGGCACGTTGACGACACAAGCAGGCGTCAGCACCACGCTATCTCCGGGCTTTGCGCAAACCGTTGCACTCAGGGACAGCCGGGTCTGGGACAACTACGGCACGGTGACTTTTACGCCCAATGCGGGAACGCTTTCCTACTTCCAGATCGACGACACGCTGGCCGGCGGCACAGCGGTGTTCAACAACAAGACCGGCGGTGTGTTCAATATCAATGCTTCGTTCAACGACACACATGTCATCGGTGTCGGCAGCTTCAACAACGAAGGAGAACTGCGCAAGAGCCTGAACACCTCGGTGGCAACCACCGGCTTCGTCCCCGCCTTCAACAACCTGGCGGGGGGCGTCGTCAATCTGAATTCCGGCACCCTGCGTTTCGACACGGGCGGCACCGACGCCGGCAACTATGTCCTGAGCAATGGCGCGACGCTGCAATTCAACGGCGGTCCCCGTTCCATCAGCGGCAACATCAGCGGTACCGGCAATGTCACGTTTTCCAAGCCGCTGACTGCCACGGCGGTTTATACGCTGACAGGCGATTACAACATCAGCGGGACAACGACGGCGGCGCTGGATGAACTCGGCAGCGCCGGCGACCTGCTGTTCAATGGCACGGTGAGCAACCTGGGCAGCAGCTATATCCAGTCGGGCGGCATCACCAACGTCTCCTTCAGCGGCATGAGCAGCGGTGCGGCAAGCGGCTTCCAGAACCTCACTGCCATCACCGTCAACAGCGGCAGCCTGACCTTTGCCAACGGCACCAGCTTCACCGGTCTGACGAGCCTGGCGCGGGCCGGCAGCGGCACGCTCGATCTGGGCAACAACAGCCTTTCGGTGGCGACGCTGAATGTGACCGGCGGCACGCTGACGGGGTCCGGAGGAATCACCGTGACGAGCGGCGGCAGCTTCAACTGGGGTGGCTCGCTCAACGCCTATATTGCCGGCACGGGGACGCTGACGACACAGTCGGGTGTGAGCATCGCGATCACGCCCGGCTTCGCCAGAACGGCATCGTTGCGTGGCAGCCGGGTCTGGGACAACTACGGTAGCGTAATTTTCACGCCCAATGCAGGGACGCTTTCCTACTTTGAAATCGACGACACGCTGACCGGAGGCACGGCGGTGTTCAACAACAAGGCGAGCGGGCTGTTCAACATCAATGCCTCGTTCAGTGACACACACATCATCGGTGTCGGCAGCTTCAACAACGAAGGGGAACTGCGCAAGAGTTTGAATACCTCCGTCGCCAGCAGCAGCTTCGCACCCGTGCTCAATAATCTGGCGGGGGGCAAAGTGAATGTCGATTCGGGGACGCTGAACATCACCGGCGCCCTGAGCAATCTCGGCACCATTCAGACGGCATCGGGCACCACTTTCCAGAAAACCGGCGGCTTCACCAATGCCGGAACCCTGCAAGGCGCCGGCACCATCAACGTCGGTGCCGGCAATACCCTGAGCAACACGGGCACCATTGCGCCGGGCGTAGCGACGGGAGACACCACCGGTACGCTGTCCATTACCGGCAACCTCACCAACACGGGCATCCTCGCAGTCGATCTCGATGGCACATCCACCGGGGATTTCGATGTGCTGGCGGTATCGGGTACGGCCACTCTGGGCGGCACGCTGAATGTTGGCGGCAACGGTCCGAACGGTGGCTATATCGTGCTGACCGCCGCATCCGTTTCAGGCGGCTTCGCTACCGTCAATGCCGGTGTATTTACGCTCTCATCCAGCTATGCCGGCGATGTCACGCTGACGGTAAGCGGCGGCGGCGGCCTGGTCTGGGACGGTGGCGCCAGCGACGGCTTGTGGACCAGTGCCGCCAACTGGATCGGCGACGTGCTGCCGACCAGTTCGGACAATGTGTATATCGGTTCGTCCGCCGGCACCGTGACCCTTTCCTCCGGCACCGGTTCCGCCAAGGGCTTGAGTTGCTCGGCCAATTTCATCCTGTCCGGCGGGGTGCTCGATCTGGCGCAGGCATCCAGCTTTTCAGGGACGACCACGTTTTCTGGAGGCACGCTGCAAGGCACAGGAAACATCATCATCAACAATGCCTTGAGTCTGGGTGGCGCCACATTGGCAGGAGCGGGAACCTTGACCAGCAGCAGCACGAGCACGACCACGCTGGTGGGCACCCCGGTGCTGAGCGCAAAGACTTGGAACAACAGTGGCACGCTGGAGATTGGCGGCAGTCAC
>JAVBXY010000023.1 GCA_030824275.1 Rhodocyclaceae bacterium
TCCTGATTGCGCATCAGCTTGCTGACGGCAGCAGCCATTTCCGGCGTGATGCCGGGCGCCAGCGCCGCCAGTTCGGCCTCGCCCGTCGTCGCGTCGAGCAGCCATTCGCGGAATTCGCCAACCGTCAGCGAAGCGACCGGCGCGAAGGCGGCGGCGTCGTGGCTATCGACGATCAGCCGGGTGACTTCGTCGATTTCGTAGGGGATCAGCGCTATGTCAAGGAAGCAGCGCAAGGGCAGATCAGCCAGCACCAGCCGGGCCGCCATCCGCTCGGCCGCGCTTTGGGCGGCGATGCCGGCCAGCGCGTCGCCGGAACGGGCCGGGCTGGCCTTGGCCAGCACCTCGCGGAGATCGGCGAAGCGATAGCCTTGCGAACCGACGCTGGCCCGATAGCTCATGTCATTGGCGCCGGCGGAAAACCCAGCTCTTGTCGTCGGAAGCTTCGGGCGCGAAAGCGTAGCCGTCGCTGTCAAAATCCTTGAGCCCTTCCGGCTCGCTCAGCCGATTGACCACGGCGTAGCGCGTCATCAAGCCGCGCGCCCGCTTGGCGTAGAAGCTGATGATCTTGTATTTGCCGTTCTTCCAGTCCTCAAACACCGGCTGAATCACGGTTCCGTTGATCTTGCGGCCGACGGCGGCCTTGAAATACTCCTCCGAAGCGAGGTTGACCGCGACCGGCCGCGGCATCTCGGCCAGTTCGGCATTGATCGCATCGAGCAGGCGCTCGCCCCAGTAGGCGTAAAGATCCTTGCCGGCCTTGTTGGCGAACTTGGTGCCCATTTCCAGCCGGTAGGGCTGCATGAGGTCGAGCGGCTTGAGGATGCCGTAGAGGCCGGAAAGGATGCGCACGCGTTGCTGGGCGAAGTCGAGATCGTCGGCGCCCAGCGTTTTTGCCGCCAGGCCATCGTACACATCGCCGTCGAAGGCGAGCACGGCCTGCTTGGCATTTTCCGGCGTGAAAGGCAGCGACCAGTCGGCGTAACGATTGAAATTGAGCAGCGCCAGCGGGTCGGAGAGGTCCATCAAATTGGCGATATCGGCCGGCGACAGCTTGCGCAGCTTTTTGATCAGGGCTTCCGAGTGCTTCAGATAGGCCGGCTGGGTGTGCTTGGCGACGTGCGGCGGGGTCTTGTAATCAAGCGATTTGGCGGGGGACAGGAAGATCAGCATGGTCGTAACTCAGGGAAACTCAAGATGTTTGCTGAGCGCCATTTTAACGGCCCGGAAGCATTCCCCGCACACTATCGAGCAGCCGGGCCAACCCACGAAAGGCAAGCAGAGGATCGTTGGATGATCTGGAGACACACCACAGACTTTGATAGCATGCCGTCGTTTGCGCCCATGTCGTGCGCATTTCCAGGTGTTCAACGGAGATTGCCTTGCGCAAGTTCGCCCTCCTCCTGTACGTCTTTCTCGCAGCCTGTACGACTGTCGCCTCGTTGCGCCTTGATGACCGTTTCGGTCCGGCCGACCCCGCCCGGTTCGACCGTCTCTCCCCTGCCACCACACAGGCGCCCGATTACTGGCGAGACGTCCGCCCGGTGCTCGACCGCCGCTGCGTCAGTTGTCATTCGTGCTATGACGCCCCCTGCCAGCTCAACCTCGCCAGCTACGCTGGGCTGACCCGCGGCGCGAGCACGGCCCAGGTTTTTGCCGACCGCCTGATCGCTGGCGAGCCTACGCGTCTTGGCATTGATGCGCAAAGCAATGCGCAGTGGCGACAAAAGGGTTTCTTCCCGGTGCTCAACGAACGCAGCCCGACCCCCCAGGCCAACATCGACGCCAGCGTGATGGCCCGTCTGCTGGCGCTCAAGCAGTCCCACCCCGGCCCAATCAGCGGCCCCTTGAATGACGAGGATTTCGATTTCTCGCTCAATCGCACGCAAGTCTGCACACCGGCCGAAGGGCTGGACGAATACACCCGCCGTCATCCGACACGCGGCATGCCCTTTGGTCTGCCACCGCTCAGCCCCGGCGAAAACGCCACATTAACTAACTGGCTGAAAGCCGGCGCCCCATATCGCCCGCCTTTGCCACCAGCCGCCAAAGTCAGCCAGCAGATTGCCGATTGGGAAAACTTCCTCAACGCCAACGACAGCAAAAGCCAGCTCACCGCCCGCTATATCTACGAACACTGGTTCATCGGCCAGCTCTGGTTCGCCGAGCAGCCCGGCCTGTATTTTGAACTGGTGCGTAGCCGCACGCCGCCAGGCCAGCCCATCGACTTGATTGCCACGCTTCGGCCATACGACGCCCCGGGTGTGGATCGCGTCTGGTACCGGCTGCGCCGCATCGAATCGACGCCAGTCGCCAAGACCCACATGCCGATGCGGCTGGATGCAGAGCGGATGGGACGGCTGCGCGAGTGGTTCCTGATGCCTGATTACTCCGTCGGCCGCTTGCCTGGCTACGAGCCGGAAATAGCCTCCAACCCCTTCATCACCTTCCGCGATTTGCCACTCGTCGCCCGCTATCGCCTGATGCTGGATGAAGCCCAATTCACCCTGGCCGGCTTCATGAAAGGGCCTGTCTGCCGTGGCCAGTTCGCACTCAACTCGATCAACGACCATTTCTGGGTCTATTTCGTCGCGCCCAACGACAGGAGCGCCAATTTTATGCAGGCCATCATCGAAGCCGCCAGCCCGGTATTGCGCCTGCCGGCCGAACGCGAAAGCACGGCCGGCCTGTTGGCCTGGAAGGACTACTCCAACCTCGAACGCCAATATACCGAGTCGCGCAGTCGCGTCACCGCCAAGCTGAAACAGCACGATATTCGCCCGACACTGAACGACATATGGGATGGCGATGGCCGGAATGCCAACTTGACGCTCACCATCTTCCGCCATTTTGACAGTGCCTCGGTCATCAAGGGGCTGGCCGGCCAACGACCGCAAACCAGCTTCGTGATCGGCTACCCGTTACTGGAGCGCATGCATTACCTGCTGGTTGCCGGCTTCGACGTCTATGGCAATGTCGGCCACCAACTGGCAACGCGGCTGTATATGGATTTTCTGCGCATGGAGGGCGAACTGAACTTCCTCGCTCTGCTGCCAATCAACGACCGTCAGCCCGTCCTCGACTACTGGTACCGCCAGCGCAGCGCATCGCACAGCGACTACCTGGCCAATGCCGCCAGGTACTTTCCACAGGAAACCGGCATCCGCTATCGCAGCACGGACACATTGAATGAACTGTATGACCTGCTCCACCAGCACACCGCCAAGGCCCGCGATCACTCCCGCGAGCTGGAGGCCAGTGGCCTGCCACCGGCAGACCTCAGTGCGCTGCATCGGTTATCCACCATCCGCGGCATCGCCGCTTCACGGATGCCGGAAGACAGCCTGATTGTCTATCAACAGCCGACGGGCAGGCCGCTGGTCTTTTCGCTGCTCCGCAACAGTGCCCATACCAACGTTGCCGAAATGTTCAGCGAAGCCGACCGCCGCCTGCCGAAGGAAGATACGCTGCTGGCCCTGAACGGGATTGTCGGCGCCTATCCGAACGCGATTTTTACGGTCAACCGGGAAAACATCGCCAAATTCGCCGATGCCGTCGCCGCCCTGCGCAGCGAATCCGACCTGGCACGCGTGACCGACGCTTACGGCATCCGCCGTACCGACCCGCGGTTCTGGCCCACGAGCGATGCCATCCATGATTATCAGCAGGCCAGCCGCCCCGTCGAATTCGGCATTCTCGATTACAGCCGGCTGGAAAACCATTGAACGGCATGAGATGCATGTCGTCGCTTGAGTGACGGCCGCAGCTCGGATTGAGACGCTCAAGGAGTTTCCCGGCTGGTAAAATTCGATCTTTGAATTTTCTGGACTCCCGATGAAACGCACCCGCTTTGGCTCTCGCGACCGTCTTTCCCGCGACGCGGCCGAACTGCAACGTCTGGCCACCGGCCTTTCCGAATCCGGTGGCAAGCTGGAAGACGCCTACTGGGAAGCGCAACTCGCCGACGTCGTCGACAGCCTCTTGAAAAACGGTGCCGAGGACGACATCAACACCGCGCTCGACCGCCTGTTCGAGGCCAACCCACGCGCCCACGACGAACTGGCCGACATGGTCGAATCACGGGCCGAAACCAACCGCGTCGAAGCCCAGGGCCAGGAATACGACATCCAGCTCTTCGCCGCGCCCATCCTTGCCTGGTCACGCTTTTCCATCCCCGCCAGTCCGCTCCCCAAGAGCACACTGCAGGCCCTGCACGTGCATCTCGGTGCCCATGTCTTTGGCGGCGATGCGCGCGTCGCGCTGGCCGATTTCCTGTTCAGCCCGGACCAACTGCCGCGCAGCTTCTGCGACACCTGGCAACTGACCAAACTGCTCGGTGACGCCGCGCTGGGCGGCAAACATCTGGCTGTGGACACCGCCGGCATGGCCGAAACCAACCGTTTCCTGTCCGACGTCCGCTACATCGTCGGCACCGTCGTCGTGCCACGCGGCAAGCCGCTGTTCCGCTGGAACGAAAAGGACGGCAACAAGGAAACGGCGCTCAAGGAATGGATCAAGCAGGGCAGCCCGAATATCGAGCCGCTGCTCACCGGCTGCGCCTGGCAACCGCTGCTGCCCGATGCCTACCACGCCTCCTGCCGCAACGCCGATCGCCTGTCGCGGCCGTATTCGCTCAAGGCCTCGGTCGCTTTCCTGCAAAGCATGCTCGCCCTCATGCCGGCCGACATCCGCGCTGTCGTCGGCCCGTGCTACGACCGCCGGATGGAGGAATACCGCGTCGGGCTCGGCCCGACGACCGGTGATGAGGTCTATCACGGCATCGTCTGGCCGCTGCTCGGCGCCGAAGACGAAGCGACCGATGCCGCCGGCGAAATCGAGGCCGTGCTGCGCGAAGCCGGCGTCAAGGACGTGCTCTTCCTCGACCATCACTTCCCGATGGAATTCTGCGACGACTGTGGCGCCCCACTCTTCCCCAACCGCGAAGCCGAACTGGTGCACGCCGAAATGCCGGAACAGCCGGCGGCGACGTCACAAGTCCTGCATTGATGGCCAAGCCGTCGAACGCCGACTGGCTGGCGCGTAGCCAGTCGGCCGTCTGGCACCCATGCACTCAGATGCAGCACCACGCGCAGACCGGCACGCCCGGCCACCTGCCGCTGGTCCCCATCGCCCGCGGCGAGGGCGCCTGGCTTTACGACTTCGACGGCAAGCGTTACCTCGACGGCATCAGCTCGTGGTGGACCAACCTCTTCGGCCACGCCAACCCGCGCATCAACGCGGCTTTGCGCGACCAGCTCGAAACGCTCGAACACGTCATGCTGGCCGGCTTCACGCACCAGCCGGTGGTCGAGCTTTCCGAGCGTTTGAGCGCCCTGACCGGCGGCGTCCTCGGCCACGCCTTCTACGCCTCGGACGGCTCCTCGGCCACCGAGATCGCGCTGAAAATGAGCTTTCACTACTGGCGCAACATCGGCCGGCCGGAGAAGGCTGAATTCCTCTGTCTTCAGGGCAGTTACCACGGCGAGACGGTCGGCGCCCTGGCCGTCACCGATGTGGCCATTTTCAAGGATGCCTACGCGCCGCTCGTCCGCGCCGCGACGGTGATCCCCTCGCCGGATTTCCGCCAGGCTGAAGCTGGTGAATCGCCGGCCGATGTGGCCCGCCGCGCCGCTGCCGCGCTGGAAAGTCACCTGGAACGTCACGGCGAAAGCATCGCCGCCCTGATCGTCGAACCCCTGGTGCAAGGCGCCGCCGGCATGGCGATGTACGACCCCGAATACCTGCGCCTCGCCCGCCAACTCTGCGACCGCCACGAAGTGCATCTGATCTGCGACGAAATCGCTGTCGGCTGCGGCCGCACCGGCACTTTCTTCGCCCACGAACAGGCTGAAATCCGCCCCGACCTCATGTGCCTGTCGAAGGGCATTTCCGGCGGCTACCTGCCGCTCTCCATCGTCCTCTCCAGCGACACCATTTACAACGCCTTCCTCGACGACTCGGTGGCTCGCGCCTTCCTGCACTCGCATTCCTACACCGGCAACCCGCTGGCCTGCCGCGCTGCGCTGGCCACGCTCGATATTTTCCAGTCCGACGACGTTCTCACGGTCAACCGGAAAAAAGCGCAAAAAATGGAATCCGCCCTCGCCCCGCTGGCCCAACACCCGCAAGTCAAACACCTGCGCCAGCGCGGCATGATTGCCGCCTTCGATGTCGAAACAGCTGACCCGCACTTCTCCCGCAAGTTCTACCGCGCCGCGCTGGAACGCGAAGCGCTGATCCGGCCGATCGGCAATACCGTCTACCTGATGCCGCCGTATATCGTCAGCGACGAAGAAATCGAGCGCCTGAGTAAGGCAATCAGCGAATCTCTCGCCGAAATACAGGAAAAATCCGCGTAAAAATCGCCAGGAAGAAGCATTTCAACTTGCCATCGACCTCTGGCAACCACATGCAAATACTCTTTTTCCGGGCAGATATTTTCCTGCGAAGCGTTGTCCAATCCGCATTGGCGCCATCCCTGACCTTCCCACAAGTTCGCGGTTTGGTGATGGCCGCCCGCTTTGAGGAGTCGCCATGGATGCCCCCGTCAATCTGCCGCCCGCAGGCGCACCGGATAGAGCTTCTTGCCCTGTCGCGCCCATGCTTGCCGTCAGTCCGTTACTCGGGGAAGACTCTTTCCGCCGGGTAGTCGAGTGGGCACCGAGCGCCATGGTGATGATCGACCTCGAAGGCATCATGGTGCTGGTCAACGCCCAGACTGAGCGAATGTTCGATTACGGACGCGATGAGCTGATCGGAAAACCCGTCGAAATCCTCGTTCCCGAGCGTTTCCGCCAACACCATAGTGCTTTCCGCACCGGTTATTTCAACGACCCGCAGCCGCGCCCGATGGGCGTCGGTCGTGATTTGGCGGGATGCCGCGCCGATGGCACCGAGTTTCCGATTGAAATCGGCCTCAATCCGATAGCCACCGAAGCCGGCGTCATGGTTCTGGCGTCGATCATCGACATCACCGAGCGCCAACGCGCCCAGCAAAGGCTGGAAGACGCCTTGCGCGAAAAAACCGTGCTGCTCAACGAGGTTCATCATCGGGTCAAGAACAACCTGCAGGTCATCACCAGCCTGCTCAACCTGCAGGCCGACTTTGCCGCCGATCCGCGCCTGCGGGCGATTCTGGCCGAGAGTTGCGGGCGGGTGAAGGCCATGGCGCTGACCCATCAACTGCTTTATGAACGCAAGGACTTTTCCCGCCTTGACCTAGGGGACTATCTGGACCGCCTGATTCAGTCGATCCGCTCAAGCTACCGCGCCACCGGCGACCGCATCACCCTGCGCATGGTTCGGCCTGATGCCCATGTCCAGATCGACCTCGAGCGGACAATTCCCTGCGGCCTGCTCGTCAATGAACTCGTCACCAATTCGTTCAAGCACGCGTTCAAGGGGGAACGTCAGGGAGAAATTGTCATCCAACTGGAAGAAGGATTCGATGGCATGGTCTGCGTCAGCGTGGCCGACAACGGCGTCGGACTGCCCCCTGAGAGCGAATTGGCCCACGGATCGTCTTTGGGCTTGCAACTCGTCCAGTTGTTCGTTGAGCAACTGCACGGCACGCTGGATGTCGAGCGGGGGAGCGGCGTGCGGTTTGCCATGCGTTTTCCAAAATATATCGCAGCCAAGGAGCCTTCATGAGTGCGCGATTACCGATCAATCTGATGCTGGTCGAAGACGAGCGCATCGTTGCCTTCGACCTCAAGCGCCAGTTACAGACCTTCGGCTACCACGTCGAAAGCGTCGTAGCCAGCGGTGAACAAGCCATCAGCGAGGTGGCCAGGAACAAGCCCGACCTCGTCCTCATGGATATTCACCTTGAGGGCGGCATGGACGGCATCGAAGCAGCCACGGCGATTCGCGCCCAACATCAGGTACCCGTCATCTTCCTGACCGCCTACGCCGAGGACGACACCCTGCGGCGGGCCCTGGACAGCCGCCCGTTCGGCTACCTGATCAAGCCTTGTGAAGGACGCGAACTGCACGCAACGATCCAGATGGCGCTGGCCCGCCGGGAAGATGAAGTCGCCATCGAGCAAAGCGAGCAGCGCCTCAAACTGGCGCTGGATGCCGCCTCGCTCGGCGTCCTTGAATGGTGTCCGTTATCGAACCGAATGAAGGGCGACGTTTACCTCGGCATGCTGTTCGGCAACCGGCCACAACCGCTCGACGAGCCGTGGGAAGCCTTCATCGAGCGAGTTGCCGAAGCCGACCGGGAACGCGTCACGAATGCGCTGACCGCCAAATTGCCGGGTAACGAAGCGATCAGTGTCGAATTTCAACTGGCTGGCAACGCCCCCCCGAGCCGGCGCATGGAAGCCCACGCCAAGGCCTACGGCGCGGACGGAGCCGTTCAGCGCGTGGTCGGCATCCTTCAGGATGTGACGCAGCGCCACCTCGACGAAGCCATGCTGCGCCAGTCGAGCGTCGTCTTTCGCACCACGGCTGAAGCCATCGTGATCACCGATGCCAAACACCAGATCGTTGCCGCCAACACCGCGTTTTCACGCATCACCGGATATCAGGAAACCGAAGTGCTTGGCCTTGACCCGGACATTCTGCTGCGGGTCAGCCCACCGTACGATCAGTATGAGGACAGCTTCAAGGATGGTGGCGAAGGATTCTGGCAAGGCGAGGTGCGCTGCCACCGCAGCGATGGCAGCACATTCCCGGCTTGGCAAAGTGTCAGCGTCGTGCACGACACCAATGGCAAGCTGACGCATTTCGTTACGGCCTTTTCCGATGTCACGGCAATTTACGATGCCCAGCAACAACTTCGGCACCTGGCCCATCACGACCCCCTGACCGGCTTGCCCAACCGTATCCTGTTCGACGAACGGTTCCAATACGCCATCGAGCACGCAATACGCAACGAACAGCGCTGCGTATTGCTCTTTCTCGACCTGGACGGATTCAAGGTGATCAACGACACGCTCGGCCACGCCGTCGGTGACGATATGCTGCGCATCGTCGGCGACCGGCTGAAAAGTGTCATGCGCAGCAGTGACACCATCGCCCGCCTGGGCGGTGACGAATTCGTGATTCTGGCCGGCAGTTTCAATCCTGACTACGCGGCGCGACTGGCAAACAAGATTCTCGACCAGTTGCGCATCCCCATCCCGCTTTCCGGCGATATGCTTTCCGTCACCGGCAGTATCGGGATCGCGGTCTATCCGGACAACGGTGCCGACAGCCAGCAATTGATGCGCGCCGCCGACATGGCCATGTACACGGCCAAGGCCGAGGGGCGCGACCGCTATCACTTCTACGCCGAGGACATGTCCGAGCGGGCACGCCAGCGGATGGACATCGAACAGGGCCTGCGTCGCGCCCTGGCGAACGATGGCCTGGTCGTGCACTACCAACCGCGCGTCGATCTCGCCACTCGCCGCTTCGTCGGCGTCGAAGCACTGGTTCGCTGGCAACACCCGGAACGCGGCATCATTTCCCCGGCAAACTTCATCGGCATCGCCGAAGAATGTGGAATCATCGAACAACTGGGTCGCTGGGTATTGAATCGTGCCTGCCGCGAAATGCTCGATGGTGTCCTTGGCAAACCTGCCGGGGAAATCTTTCACGTTGCGGTCAACGTCTCGGCACGGCAATTCCTCGGCGTGGATTTCGTCGCAACTGTCCGCTCGGTACTGAGCGAAACGGGCTTTCCACCCAGCGCACTCGAACTGGAAATCACGGAAAGCACGCTGCAGGCGACCGAACGGAGTTTGTCCATACTCAACGCCCTGAATGAACTGGGCGTTGCCGTCAGCATCGACGACTTCGGGACCGGCTATTCTTCACTGAGCGTCCTGCGCGATCTTCCCATCCAGCGCATCAAGATCGATCGCTCCTTCATCGTCAATCTGCCCGCCAGCCAAAATCAGCGGGCCGTCGTTGAAGCCATCGTCGCCCTGAGCAAGGCGATGTCGATGCAGATTACGGTCGAAGGCATCGAGCACGCCGATCAGGCCACAATCCTGCAGGAACTCGGTTGCCATGAAGGCCAGGGCTACCTGTTCGCCCGACCGTTGCCCATTGTCGAATTGTGCAAACTCCTCGGCAGCGGACTCGATTCCGAACAGTCCTGACTCCCCGGAATAAGCGGATCGCCCTTGCTGAGCCGATAGCACCGTAAAAATCCATAGGCGCGAAAGAACCTTCCAGGCAAAGGCGAGGGGCGGAAGAATATCGATGTTCGGCACGTGGTCAAAGCAAAACGCGACATTCCTGCCCGGCTGCGGGAAAATAGCAGGCTATGACGAATTCCCCAATCGAAGACCGCCTGCGTACCGAACTCGCCGAACTCGAAACCGCCGGCCTGACCCGCCGTCGCCGCGTGCTGGAAAGCCCGTGCGGCCGGCTTGCCACGGTCGACGGGAAAAATGTGCTGAATTTCGCCGCCAACGACTATCTCGGGCTGGCCGGCAGCGCCGAGATCGCCCGGGCGCTGGCCGATGGCGCGATCCAGTGGGGTGCCGGCAGCGGCGCTTCGCACCTGGTCAGCGGCCACCTTGCGCCGCATGAAGCGCTGGAAAAGGAAATCGCCGCCTTCACCGGCTTTCCGCGCGCCCTGACCTTCTCCACCGGCTACCTGGCCAACCTCGCCGTGACGCCGACCCTGGCCGGGCGGGGCGATGCGGTGTTTGCCGACAAGCTCAACCACGCCTCGCTGATCGATGCCATGCAGCAGGCCAAGGCCAACGGTGCCGACGTCCAGCGCTACCCGCACAACGACGTCGCGGCGCTCGAAAAGATGCTGGCTGCCAGCACGGCTGCCCGCAAGGTGATCGTCACCGATGCCGTGTTCAGCATGGACGGCGACCTCGCCCCGCTGCCGCTCATCTTCGCGCTGGCCGAGCGTTACGACGCCTGGCTGGTCATCGACGACGCGCACGGTTTTGGCGTCCTTGGCCCGCATGGCAAGGGCAGCCTCGCCCACTTCAACCTGCCGGCCTCACCACGCATCCTGCTCATGGGCACGCTGGGCAAGGCGGCCGGTGTCGGCGGCGCCTTTGTCGCCGGTTCGGCCACGGCCATCGAATACCTGCTGCAAAAAGGCCGCAGCTACATTTTCACCACCGCCCAGCCGCCGGCCATCGCTTGTGCGCTGAGCAAGAGCCTGCAACTGATCGAAAACGGCGACGCCCTGCGCGCCAACCTGATGGCCCGCATCGGCCAGTTGCGCGACGGGCTGGCCGGCCTGCCGCTCAAGCTGCTACCGTCGCTAACCGCCATCCAGCCGCTCATCGTCGGCGAAAACGACGCCGCCGTCGCCCTCGCCAAAGCCCTCTGGGAACGTGGCCTGTGGGTGCCGGCCATTCGCCCGCCGACGGTGCCAAAAGGCACGGCGCGACTGCGCATTTCGGTCTCCGCCGCGCACAGCGAAGCTGATATCAACCAACTGATCACCGTCCTGAAGGAACTGGCATGACCGCTCCCCTCGTTTTCCTGCCCGGCTGGTGCGTTGGGCGCACCCCGCTCAATGCCACGGTCAACCGGATAAATGGCCAGATTTTTGACTTGCCGGGCTACGGCAGCGCCCCGTTGATCACCGATTTCTACGCCGCGGCCGACGACATCGCGGCCCGCCTGCCGCCCGGCACCACGCTGGCCGGCTGGTCGCTCGGCGCCCAACTGGCGCTGGCCGTCGCCGCCCG
>JAVBXY010000005.1 GCA_030824275.1 Rhodocyclaceae bacterium
CATCGCCATGACGGTGAAACTGATCGCCCCGATCGCCATGGAAGAAGGTCTGCGCTTCGCCATCCGTGAAGGCGGTCGTACCGTCGGCGCCGGTGTCGTGGCTAAGGTCATCGAGTAACTTTGTTGCAAAGCGGCGGAAAGGGCGATACAATCTCGCCCTTTCGCTTTTTGCTGCTCCGCTCTTTAAGGATTTTTCATGCAAAGTCAAAAAATTCGCATTCGACTGAAGGCATTCGACTATCGGTTGATTGATCAGTCCGCTTTGGAAATCGTCGAAACCGCGAAGCGTACCGGCGCTGTTGTTCGTGGCCCGGTGCCATTGCCTACCCGTATTGAGCGTTTTGACGTGCTGCGCTCGCCGCACGTAAATAAGACCTCGCGGGATCAGTTCGAAATTCGCACTCACCTCCGCTTGATGGACATCATTGATCCGACGGATAAGACTGTCGATGCGTTGATGAAGCTGGATCTGCCGGCTGGTGTGGATGTCGAGATAAAGTTGCAGTAATGGGTTTTGGTCTCCTTATATTTTGAGGAGGCTGTTTCGGCAGTGCTGATTTGCTGTCGTTTTTGAAGTGGGTCCGGCCAATCGTAGCCGGGTTTTAGGAGAATAAAATGAGTCTAGGCCTTGTTGGACGCAAGGTCGGCATGACGCGCATTTTTGCCGAAGACGGTACATCCGTTCCGGTCACAGTGCTCGATGTGTCGAATAATCGCGTCGCACAAATCAAGACGCCTGAGGTTGATGGCTATTCGGCTATTCAGGTGGCTTTCGGCAAGCGTCGCGCCAGTCGTGTCAATAAGTCGGCAGCGGGGCATCTTGCCAAAGCGGGTGTGGAAGCTGGCACCGTCCTTAAGGAATTTCGCGTCGACCCCGATCAACTCGCCAGCCTGAAGGCTGGTGACGTGGTTGCGGTGTCGATTTTTGCTGTCGGTCAGAAGGTGGATATCAGCGGAACGTCGATCGGTAAGGGGTATGCCGGCGCGATTCGTCGTCACAACTTCTCGTCGAACCGTGCGTCGCACGGTAACTCTGTGTCGCACAACTCTGCTGGCTCCATCGGTATGGCGCAGGATCCGGGTCGGGTGTTTCCGGGTAAGCGCATGGCGGGTCATCTTGGTGATGTTGCCTGCACGACGCAGAATCTCGAGGTTGTGCGGATCGATGAAGCTCGCCAGTTGTTGCTGGTGAGGGGTGCTGTTCCTGGTGCCAAGGGTGGCGATGTTGTCGTCAAGCCCGCGGTCAAGGCATAAGGAGGAGCCATGGAACTCAAACTAATTAATGCGCAGGGTCAATCGTCTTCGACGATGTCGGCCTCTGATGCGCTGTTCGGTCGTGAATTCAACGAGGCCTTGGTTCATCAGGTGGTTGTTGCCTATCAGGCCAATGCGCGCTCTGGTAATCGCAAGCAGAAAGACCGCGAAGAGGTGCATCACAGTACCAAGAAGCCTTTCCGTCAGAAAGGTACTGGTCGCGCTCGTGCTGGTATGACTTCGTCGCCTTTGTGGCGTGGCGGCGGTCGCATTTTTCCGAATTCGCCGGAAGAAAACTTTACCCAGAAAATCAATCGCAAAATGTATCGTGCGGGCGTTGCTGCCATCTTGTCGCAGCTTGCACGTGAAGAGCGTTTGGTGGTTGTCGAGAATTTCGCTGTAGATGCGCCGAAGACCAAGCTGGTGGCGCAGAAGCTGAAAGCGATGGGTTTTGACTCGGTTCTGGTGGTCACGGATTCGCTGGATGACAATCTTGCATTGGCTTCGCGAAATCTGCCGAATGTGCTGGTACTTGAGGCTCAGCAGGCTGATCCCGTGTCATTGGTGCGCTTCCCCAAGGTTTTGTTCACCAAGGGTGCGGTTGCCAAGATTGAGGAGATGCTGGCATGAGCAAGAATTTCAATCAAGAGCGCCTGTTGCAGGTGTTGGTTGCTCCCCAGATATCTGAAAAAGCAACCTACATTGCTGATAAGAACGAGCAGGTAGTGTTCATCGTTATTCCTGATGCGACCAAGCCGGAAGTCAAGGCTGCGGTTGAGTTGCTCTTCAAGGTCGAGGTCAAGTCGGTCCAGATCGCGAATCTCAAGGGCAAGACTAAGCGTTCGGCTCGTGGTGCCGGGCGTCGTAGCGACGTCAAGAAGGCCTTTGTCTGCTTGAAGCCGGGTCAGGAAATCAATTTTGCTGAAGGGGGGGCTGCATAAAATGGCTCTCGTAAAAGTCAAGCCGACATCGCCTGGCCGTCGTGGCGTCGTCAAGGTTGTCAACGCTAGTTTGTACAAGGGGCGTCCCCATGACAAGCTGGTGGAGAAGAAGACCAGTACTGCTGGTCGCAATGCGCATGGCCGTATCACCACGCGCCATATGGGTGGTGGGCACAAGAAGCATTATCGCGTGATCGATTTTCGTCGCAACAAGGACGGTATCGTTGGCAAGGTTGAGCGCCTGGAGTATGACCCCAATCGCACTGCGAATATCGCATTGGTGTTGTATGCGGATGGTGAGCGCCGCTACATCATTGCCACGAAGGGAATGGTCGTTGGTCAGGAAGTGATCAGCGGAGCTGAGGCCCCAATCAAGTCGGGCAACGCATTGCCGATTCGTAATATTCCGGTTGGTACGACAATTCACTGTGTCGAGATGATTCCTGGCAAGGGTGCTCAGATTGCACGCTCCGCCGGGACGTCTGTACAGTTGCTGGCGCGTGAAGGCATCTATGCTCAGATTCGTATGCGTTCTGGCGAAATCCGCCGAGTTCATGTCGAATGTCGGGCGACGGTAGGTGAAGTCGGTAACGAAGAGAATAGTCTTCGCAAAATCGGCAAGGCTGGTGCCCAGCGTTGGCGTGGTATTCGTCCGACCGTTCGCGGTACGGCAATGAACCCGGTGGATCACCCGCATGGTGGTGGCGAGGGCCGTACCGGCGAAGGCCGCGTCCCCGTCAGTCCGTGGGGTACGCCGACCAAGGGCTACCGTACCCGTAACAATAAGCGCACCGACGTGATGATCGTCCAGCGCCGTCACAAGCGTTAAGAGGTAAGACATGGCACGTTCTATCAAGAAGGGCCCGTTTGTCGATGGCCACCTGCTGAAGCGGGTGGACGCGGCGCGCGCTTCCAACGACAAGCGTCCGATCAAGACCTGGTCCCGTCGTTCGACGATTCTTCCGGATTTTGTTGGCTTGACGATTGCTGTGCATAACGGCAAGCAGCACATCCCGGTCTATGTGTCGGAAAACATGGTCGGCCACAAACTTGGCGAATTCGCGTTGACGCGTACGTTCAAGGGTCACACCGGCGGCAAGAAAGCCGCGGCGAAGAAGTAAGGAGCGACAATGGAAACCAACGCAACTCTGCGCGGTGTTCGCCTGTCCCCTCAAAAGGGACGTCTTGTCGCCGATCTCGTGCGCGGCAAGAGGGTGGATCAGGCATTGAGCATTCTTGCCTTCTCCCCGAAAAAGGGTGCTGGCATCATTAAAAAGGTACTGGAGTCAGCCATCGCCAACGCCGAGCATAACGACGGCGCCGATATCGATGCGTTGAAAGTGACGCGCATCTACGTCGAAAAGGGCACGGTGTTGAAGCGCTTCACTGCGCGGGCTAAGGGGCGCGGTAACCGCATCCTGAAGCCGACCTGCCACGTTTATCTGACTGTCGGCGACTAAGGGGATCCCATGGGACAAAAGATTCATCCGACCGGCTTTCGGCTTTCGGTCACCCGCAACTGGTCTTCGCGCTGGTACGCCAGCAGCAAGGCTTTCCCGCAGATGCTCAAGGAAGACATTGAGGTCCGCGAATATCTGAAAAAGAAGCTGGCTCACGCTTCGGTTGGTCGCGTGGTCATCGAGCGTCCTGCAAAGAACGCACGGGTTACGGTATACAGCGCGCGTCCTGGTGTTGTGATTGGCAAGAAGGGCGAAGACATCGAAAGCCTGAAGGCTGATTTGCAGCGCAAAATGGGCGTGCCGGTGCATGTGAATATTGAAGAAATTCGCAAGCCCGAAGTCGATGCACAGTTGATCGCTGATTCGATTGCTCAGCAACTCGAAAAGCGGATCATGTTCCGTCGTGCAATGAAGCGAGCAATGCAGAACGCTATGCGCCTTGGTGCCCAGGGCATCAAGATCATGAGCGCTGGGCGCTTGAACGGTGCAGAAATTGCTCGCACTGAGTGGTATCGCGAAGGCCGTGTGCCTTTGCATACCCTGCGCGCCGATATCGATTACGGTACCTCGGAAGCCAAGACCACATACGGCATCATCGGTATCAAGGTATGGGTATTCAAGGGCGAGGTGCTTTCTCGTGGTGAGGCGCCGGTTGCTGCTCCCGAGCCTGCCGCCGATGATCAGCGCAAGCCCCGTCGTGGCCCGGTCAAACCCCGCGATGGTGAAGGTGGTGATGCCAAGCCCGCCGCCCGTCGCGCCCCCGTAAAAAAGGCTGAAGATGTGAAGCCGGAGGCTGCTGCAGTTGCGCCGAAGGCTCCCGTCAAGCGTGTCCGCAAGTCTCCGGCGAAAGCCGAAGGTGCTGACGCCGCCGTGAAAGAAGGCAAGGAGTAAAGCATGCTGCAACCTTCCCGCAGAAAGTATCGCAAAGAGCAGAAGGGCCGCAATACCGGGCTAGCTACGCGAGGCGCCAAGGTCAGCTTTGGCGAGTACGGCTTGAAGGCCATCGGCCGTGGCCGTCTGACCGCACGCCAGATCGAGGCAGCTCGTCGCGCTATGACGCGTCATATCAAGCGCGGTGGTCGTATCTGGATTCGCATTTTCCCGGACAAGCCGATCTCCAAGAAGCCCGCTGAAGTTCGTATGGGTAACGGTAAAGGTTCGCCTGAATATTGGGTCGCGGAGATCCAGCCGGGCAAGGTTCTTTATGAAATGGACGGTGTTGACGAAGCACTGGCTCGCGAGGCGTTCAAACTGGCTGCGGCCAAGCTTCCCCTCGAGACCACATTCGTTACTCGTCATTTGGGGTAAGTCATGAAAGCTATCGATTTGAGAGCAAAGTCTGACGAGGACCTGCAAAAGGAGCTGCTCGAGTTGCGACGTGCGCAATTCGGTCTCCGCATGCAAGTGGCCACGCAGCAGCTGACCAATACGAGTCAGATAGGGAAAGTGCGCAAGGATATCGCGCGTGTAAAAACCATCCAGCGTGAAAAGGCGGCGGCAAAATGACCGAAGCGACCACACAAACCGTACGTCGCACCCTTCAGGGCCGTGTCGTGTCGGACAAAATGCAGAAAACCGTCACCGTTTTGGTTGAGCGTAAAGTCAAGCATCCGGTCATCGGCAAGATATTGACCCGCTCGAAGAAGTATCACGCTCACGTCGAAGGCCTGGAAACGGTTGAGGGCGATCTGGTTCAAATCGAGGAATGTGCACCGATCTCGAAAACCAAGGCTTGGCGTGTTGCTCAGGTTTTGGAAAAAGCCCGTATCGTTTGATGTAAGCCGGAGACTCCGGTAGCCCGCAGTCTCCGGAAGTACAAATAGTAGTTGACAACGCGGTGGTGAGGTGTAAAATCTCGCCTCTTTGCTCCGTCGGGCCAGAGGATTTGGTTCCGGCATTCCAGCCCCTAGCGGGCTCCAAGACTGACTGCAGCTGCCAAGCGGATGCGGATTAAGTTGGAGATGAAAATATGATTCAAATGCAGTCAATGCTGGACGTCGCCGATAATACCGGTGCGCGCTCCGTCATGTGCATCAAGGTTCTTGGTGGCTCCAAGCGTCGGTACGCCGGCATTGGTGATGTCATCAAGGTCAGCATCAAGGATGCTGCACCTCGTGGTCGCGTGAAAAAGGGTGAAGTCTACAGTGCTGTGGTTGTGCGCACCGCCAAGGGCGTGCGCCGGGCAGATGGTTCGCTCGTTAAATTCGATGGCAATGCTGCTGTGTTGCTGAATAACAAGCTGGAGCCCATTGGCACCCGTATCTTCGGCCCGGTGACGCGTGAGTTGCGTACCGAGCGTTTCATGAAGATCGTTTCGCTGGCTCCCGAGGTTCTCTGAACCGGAACTCGAGGACTCACATGAACAAGATTCGCAAAGGGGATGACGTCGTTGTCCTGACCGGTAAAGACAAGGGTAAGCGCGGTGTTGTGCTGGCCTGGCTCGATGATGAGCATTTGGTTGTCGAGGGTATCAACCGCGTCAAGAAGCACACCAAGCCCAACCCTCTCAAGGGTAACCCGGGGGGCATTACCGAGAAGGAAATGCCCATCAATATTTCCAATGTGGCGCTGTTCAATCCTGCCACCCAGAAAGCGGATCGCGTCGGTTTCAAGTTTCTCGACGATGGCCGTAAGGTTCGGGTGTTCAAGTCGAACGGCGAAGTTGTCGACGCGTAAGGATCAGTCATGGCGCGCTTGCAGGAATATTACAAACAGACGGTGGCACCTGAGCTTCTAGCGAAGTTCGGCTACAAGTCCATCATGGAAGTTCCCCGTATCACCAAGATCACGCTGAATATGGGCGTGGGCGAGGCTGTCGGCGACAAGAAGGTATTGGAGCATGCGGTTGGTGATATGACCAAAATCGCTGGTCAAAAGCCTGTCGTTACTAAGGCTCGCAAGGCTATCGCGGGATTCAAGATTCGCGAAGGTTATCCGATTGGCTGCATGGTGACTTTGCGGGGCAATCAGATGTACGAGTTTCTCGATCGTCTGGTGACTGTTGCGATGCCTCGAATTCGTGACTTTCGAGGTATTTCCGGTAAAGGCTTCGATGGCCGCGGAAACTACAACGTAGGGGTTAAAGAGCAGATCATTTTCCCTGAGATCGAGTACGACAAGATTGATGCGTTGCGCGGCATGAACATCAGCATCACCACAACTGCGAAGACGGACGACGAAGCTAAGGCGCTTCTCGCTGCTTTCAAGTTCCCCTTCAAGAATTGAGGGACATATGGCGAAACTAGCTCTTATTAATCGCGAAGAGAAGCGTGCGAAGACGGTGGCGAAGTATGCTGCCAAGCGCGCTGCACTGATTGCGGTGATCAATAACGTAAGTCTGTCGGAAGAGGAGCGTATGGATGCGCGCCTCAAGATGCAGCAGCTTCCGCGCAATGCAAGTCCTTCGCGTCAGCGTAATCGTTGTGCGCTGACGGGACGTCCGCGTGGCGTGTTCCGCAAATTCGGCCTGTGCCGCAACAAGCTGCGCGAGATTGCTATGCGCGGCGAAGTGCCTGGCATGACCAAGGCAAGCTGGTAAGGAGACCGATATGAGTATGACCGATCCGGTTGCCGATATGCTGACCCGCATCCGCAATGCGCAGATGGCGGAGAAAGTATCAGTATCCATGCCTTCTTCCAAGCTCAAGGTGGCGATTGCCAAGGTGCTGAAGGATGAGGGTTACATTGATGATTTCGCTGTACGCGAAAACGGTGCAAAGCCCGAGCTTGATTTGGCGCTGAAGTACTACGCCGGCCGTCCGGTGATCGAGCGTATCGAGCGTATTTCGAAGCCTGGTCTTCGTGTCTACCGCGGCAAGGATGATCTTCCGCGCGTCATGAACGGGCTAGGTGTTGCCATCGTCTCTACGCCGAAGGGTGTGATGACTGACCGCAAGGCGCGGGCTGGCAACATGGGTGGCGAAGTTCTCTGCATCGTCGCCTAAGGGAGCTCAAAAATGTCACGTATTGCAAAATATCCCGTAGATGTGCCGAAGGGTGTCGAAGTGGTCCTGGGAGCGACTGAGATCAGCATCAAGGGTCCGTTGGGCACCTTGAAGCAGGCGATGCTTCCCGCTGTCAAAATTGATCGCGAAGGCGAGCAGTTGATGTGTCGCGCCCTCGAAGGGCAGCCGAATGCAGGCGCGATGTCCGGCACCATGCGTGCGCTGGTCAATAACATGGTTGCCGGTGTCACCAAGGGCTTCGAGAAGAAGCTCACTCTGGTTGGCGTCGGCTATCGTGCCCAGGCGCAAGGTAGCAAGCTGAATTTGACGTTGGGCTTCTCGCACCCGGTGGTGCATGACATGCCGAATGGCATCAAGGTTGAGACGCCGACCCAGACCGAGATCCTGATCAAGGGTATCGACAAGCAGGTGGTTGGTCAGGTGGCCGCTGAGATTCGTGCGTATCGTTCGCCGGAGCCCTATAAGGGCAAGGGTGTGCGGTACTCCGACGAGGTGGTTGTCATCAAGGAAACCAAGAAGAAATAATCGAGGCGCGTAAATCATGGACAAGAAACAGAGTCGTCTGCGCAGGGCGCGCAAAACCCGCGCCAAGATTGCGGAGCTCAAGATGGTGCGCCTCGCCGTGCATCGGAGCAATACCCACATCTCCGCACAGATTTTTTCCGACTGCGGTACCCGTGTTTTGGCGGCCGCTTCCACGATGGAACAGGATGTGCGCGGCAAGGTAGCCAACGGCGGTAATGTCGCTGCGGCAAAACTTGTCGGGCAACTCATTGCCGAGCGAGCCAAGGCTGCCGGTATTGGTGAGGTTGCATTTGATCGTTCCGGGTTCCACTATCACGGCCGCGTCAAGGCGCTGGCTGAAGCCGCCCGTGAGGGCGGACTTAAGTTCTAAGCGAGACGGACATGGCTAAACCACAAGGCAAGAAACAGCAGCAGGCCCAGGAAGAGCGTGATGATGGCATGCGCGAAAAGATGGTTTCCATCAATCGCGTTACCAAGGTCGTCAAGGGCGGGCGTATCCTCGGCTTTGCCGCTCTGACCGTCGTCGGTGACGGCGATGGTGGCGTCGGCATGGGCAAGGGCAAGTCGCGAGAAGTTCCCGTTGCTGTGCAGAAGGCAATGGAAGAAGCCCGCCGCAAGATGAACAAGGTTAGTCTCAAGGATGGCACGCTGCATCACCCGGTTACCGGCAAGCATGGTGCGACCACCGTTCTGATGTCTCCGGCAGCTGCTGGTACTGGCGTTATTGCCGGCGGCCCGATGCGCGCCGTGTTCGAAGTCATGGGCGTGACCGACGTGGTTGCCAAGACCATCGGTTCGACCAATCCCTACAACGTGGTTCGCGCCACGCTGAATGGTTTGCTGGCCATGAACACGCCGGCTGAAATCGCCGCCAAGCGTGGCAAAGCCATTGCAGAAATTCTGGAGTAAGCCATGGCCGAAAAGAAGATCAAGGTAACGCTGGTGAAAAGCATCATCGGCACGAAGCAGGATCATCGCGCTACCGTGCGCGGTCTGGGCCTGCGCAGGCTTAACAGTTCCGCCCTCCTTGAGGATACGCCGGCGGTTCGCGGCATGATCCGCAAGGTGGCGTACCTTGTGAAGTGCGAAGGTTAAGGGGAACTCGAATGAGCATGGAACTGAATAACATCAAGCCCGCGGCCGGTGCCAAGCACGCCGCCAAACGCGTTGGCCGAGGTATAGGCAGCGGGTTGGGCAAAACTGCCGGTCGTGGTCATAAAGGCCAGAAATCCCGCGCCGGTGGCTTCCACAAGGTCGGTTTCGAAGGCGGTCAGATGCCTTTGCAGCGTCGTCTGCCGAAGCGTGGTTTCGTTTCGCTTACCGCGAGCCGGAACGTCGAGGTTCGCCTGTCGGAACTGGACAAGCTTCCCGTCGAAGAAATCGACCTGTTGGTCTTGAAGCAGGCTGGCGTGATTGCCGGTGATGCTCTGTCGGCCAAAGTCATCCTCTCCGGCAAGCTTAACCGCAAGGTTTCGCTCAAGGGCGTCGGCGCCACCAAAGGTGCTCGTGCCGCTATCGAAGCCGCCGGTGGTTCCGTGGCTGACATCGCTGCTGCTGCCTGAGTAGGTAAACGACGTGGCTAATCCGCAAGCTGCTGCTCTTGGCAAGACCGGAAAGTTCGGCGACCTCTGGCGCCGACTCTGGTTCTTGCTGGGCGCGCTTGTGGTCTACCGGATTGGTGCGCACATTCCGGTCCCCGGCATCGACCCTGTCAAGCTGGCCGAGTTGTTCCAGTCCCAGCAGGGTGGCATTCTGGGCATTTTCAACTTGTTCTCCGGCGGCGCATTGTCGCGCTTCACGCTGTTCGCGCTGGGCATCATGCCTTACATCTCCGCGTCGATCATCATGCAGTTGATGACGATTGCAGTGCCCTCCATGGAGGCACTGAAGAAGGAAGGTGAAGCTGGACGGCGCAAGATTACGCAATACACCCGCTATGGCACGGTCGCTTTGGCGCTGTTCCAGGGCATTGGGATCGCTATCGCGCTTGAATCGCAACCGGGATTGGTGCTTGATCCTGGCATGTTGTTCCGCTTCGTTACCGTGATGACCCTGCTCACCGGAACGATGTTCCTGATGTGGCTGGGTGAGCAGATCACAGAGCGCGGTCTGGGCAACGGTATTTCGATCATCATTTTCGCCGGTATCGCGGCTGGCTTGCCGAGTTCCCTTGGCGGCTTGTTCGAGTTGGTTCGTACGGGTGCCATGCATCCGGTGTCTGCTCTGTTTATCTGCCTAGTTGCGGTGCTCGTTACGGCCTTCGTCGTATTCGTCGAGCGGGGCCAGCGCAAGATTCTGGTGAACTACGCCAAGCGCCAAGTTGGCAATAAGGTGTACGGCGGACAGAGTTCCCATCTGCCGCTCAAGCTGAACATGTCTGGCGTCATCCCGCCGATCTTTGCCTCGTCGATCATTCTCTTCCCTGCGACGGCAGCTGGTTGGTTCGGTTCCGGTGAGAGCATGCGCTGGCTGAAGGATGTTGCTGGCTCCCTGTCGCCCGGTCAGCCTATCTATGTGTTGCTTTACGCGGCTGCTATTGTCTTCTTCTGCTTCTTCTACACCGCCCTTGTGTTCAATTCCAAGGAGACTGCGGACAACCTTAAGAAGAGCGGCGCCTTCGTCCCCGGCATTCGCCCCGGCGATCAGACCGCTCGTTATATCGACAAAATTCTGACCCGCCTGACCCTGGCCGGTGCGCTTTACATCACGCTGGTATGTCTGCTGCCAGAGTTTTTGATCCTGAAGTGGAATGTCCCCTTCTACTTTGGCGGCACGAGTCTTTTGATTATTGTGGTCGTAACCATGGACTTTATGTCCCAAGTTCAGGCCTACATCATGTCGCACCAGTACGAGAGTTTGTTGAAGAAGGCCAATTTCAAGGGAGCGGGGTTTCCGGCTCGCTGAGAATGGCGAAGGAAGAGTCAATTGAAATGCAGGGAGAGGTTGTCGAGAATCTCCCGAATGCTACGTTCCGAATCAAGCTGGAAAACGGGCATGTAGTTCTCGGCCATATTTCGGGAAAGATGCGCATGCACTACATACGCATTCTTCCCGGTGACAAGGTTACCGTGCAGTTGACGCCTTACGACCTATCCAGGGCCCGTATCGTCTTCCGCGCCAAGTAAGTTAGTAAAGCAACATTTCCGGAGAATTCCAATGAAAGTTATGGCTTCGGTGAAGCGTATCTGTCGTAATTGTAAAGTCATCCGTCGCAAGGGCGTGGTGAGGATCATTTGTACCGATCCGCGCCACAAGCAGCGTCAGGGTTGATTGATCAATCCGGATCGGATACAATCTACGGTTTCCCGTTTTTCGGCTAGCCCCCAATTAACCGCTCAAGCGGCTACGAACAGGTAAGCAAATGGCTCGTATTGCAGGCGTCAACATACCGAATCATCAACACACCGAGATCGCATTGACGGCGATCTACGGCATTGGTCGCACCCGCGCACAGAAGATCTGTGATGCGGCTGGCATCAAGCGTTCGACCAAAATCAAAGAACTCACGGATAGCGAAATGGATCGCTTGCGTGAAGAAGTGGGCAAGTTCACCGTCGAGGGCGATCTTCGCCGCGAGACGACCATGAACATCAAGCGCCTCATGGACCTTGGTTGCTATCGCGGCGTGCGTCATCGCCGTGGTCTGCCGGTTCGTGGTCAGCGCACCCGCACGAATGCCCGTACCCGCAAGGGGCCGCGCAAGGCGATTTCGATGGGTAAGAAGTAAACCAGGAACGATTAAATGGCCAAGACCGCAACCAAAGTCCGCAAGAAGGTCAAGAAGAACGTTGCCGAGGGCATTGCCCACGTTCACGCTTCCTTCAATAACACGATCATCACCATCACCGACCGTCAGGGCAATGCCCTGTCGTGGGCGACCTCCGGCGGTGCCGGCTTCAAGGGCTCCCGCAAGTCGACTCCCTTTGCCGCCCAGATCGCGGCCGAGGCTGCCGGCAAGGCTGCTCAGGAATGTGGTGTGAAGAACCTCGAGGTTCGCATCAAGGGCCCTGGCCCCGGTCGCGAATCCGCTGTCCGCGCGCTCAATGCGCTGGGCATGAAGATCACCAGCATCACCGATATCACTCCGATTCCCCACAACGGATGCCGGCCGCCCAAGCGCCGCCGCATCTAAGGCAATAAGGATACGACACCATGGCCCGCAACCTGGACCCAAAGTGCCGCCAGTGCCGCCGCGAGGGCGAAAAGCTCTTTCTCAAAGGCGAGAAGTGCTTCACTGACAAATGTTCCGTTGAACGCCGCGCCTATGCGCCCGGCCAGCATGGCCAGAAGTCCGGCCAGCGCCTGTCCGGCTATGGCACGCAACTTCGCGAAAAGCAGAAGATCCGTCGCATCTACGGCATTCTCGAGCGCCAGTTCCGCAAAGTGTTCGGCGAAGCCGAGCGCAAGAAGGGACAGACCGGCGAGAACCTGCTCAAGCTGCTCGAAGGTCGTCTTGATGCCGTTGCCTATCGCATGGGCTTCGGTGCTTCCCGTGCAGAAGCCCGTCAGATCGTTCGCCACAATGGCGTTCTGGTTAACGGCAAGCGCGTGAATATTCCTTCCTACACGCTGCGTCCGGGCGATGTGGTCCAGCTGGTCGATGCAACGCGTGGTCACCTGCGTACCAAGGCTGCTCTCGAAGCCGCCGAGTCGCGCGGTTTCCCTGAATGGCTGGAAGTGGATGCCAAGGCCGCCAAGGGCGTCTTCAAGTCCTACCCCGCCCGTGAAGACCTGCCGCCTTCGATCAACGAAGGCCTGGTCGTCGAACTGTATTCGCGCTAATACGTAGTCCCGCGCCTGGCGTCCTGTGGACGTCAGGCGCATTTCCTTTGAGGGAATGCTGATGCACACACTTCTGAAGCCCCGCAGTATCGATGTCCAGCAGCTTTCGCCGGTCCATGCCCGCGTGGTCATGGAGCCGTTCGAACGTGGCTATGGCCACACGCTTGGCAACGCGCTGCGCCGCATCCTGCTGTCGTCCATGGAGGGCGTTGCGCCCACCGAGGTCTCGATTGAAGGCGTTCTGCACGAGTACTCCACGCTGGAAGGCGTGCGTGAGGACGTCGTTGATATCCTCCTGAACCTCAAGGGCGTCGTGCTGAAGATGCACAATCGTCGCGAAGCCACCCTGAGCCTGTCGAAAGACGGCGAAGGCATCGTGACCGCTGGCGACATCGAGACCACTCACGACGTCGAGATCGTCAATCCCGATCACGTCATTGCCCGCATCGCCCCCGGCGGCAAGCTGAAGATGCAGATCCGTGTTGAGTCCGGTCGTGGCTACGTGCCCGCCAACCAGCGTCAGATCGCCCGCGAGAACCTGGCCATCGGCCAGATCATGCTGGATGCCTCCTTCAGCCCGGTGCGTCGCGTCAGCTATCACGTCGAGTCCGCCCGTGTCGAACAGCGTACCGACCTGGACAAGCTGATCCTTGACATCGAGACCAACGGCGCCATCGACAATGCCGAAGAGGCTGTGCGTACCGCCGCTCGCATCCTGATGGAACAGCTGACGGTGTTTGCGGACCTCGAAGGCACCCCGATGACCACCGATACGCCGAAGGCCACCTCGGTGGACCCGGTGCTGGTGCGTCCTGTGGACGATCTGGAACTGACCGTGCGCTCCGCCAACTGCCTCAAGGCCGAGAACATCTATTACATCGGTGATCTGATTCAGCGCACCGAAACCGAGCTGCTGAAGACTCCGAACCTGGGTCGCAAGTCGCTCAACGAAATCAAGGAAGTGCTGGCTTCGCGTGGCCTGACCTTGGGAATGAAGCTGGAAAGCTGGCCGCCCGCCGGTCTCGAAAAGCTCTCCTGATCTTTTTTAATACTCGACAACCATTAACCGGCCCTTTGCATTGCGCGGGGGCCGCAAAAAAACGAGGAATACATCATGCGTCACGGTAACGGACTCCGCAAACTCAACCGCACCTCGGCTCACCGCCAGGCGATGCTGCGCAACATGGCAGTTTCCCTGCTGCGCCACGAGGCCATCAAGACCACCCTGCCGAAGGCCAAGGAACTGCGCCGCGTCGTTGAGCCTCTGATCACCCTGGGCAAGAACCCGAGCCTGGCCAACCGCCGCCTCGCGTTTGACCGCACCCGTGATCGCGACATCGTCGGCAAGCTGTTCAACGAACTCGGCCCGCGTTACGCTGCCCGCAATGGCGGCTACCTGCGCATCCTGAAAATGGGCTTCCGCGTTGGCGACAATGCACCGATGGCTTTCGTTGAACTGATGGACCGCCCGGCTGCTGACGAAGCTGCCGAGGTCGCAACCGCCGAATAAGTTTTCCGGCGCCAACAAAAAAGCCAGGCATTGCCTGGCTTTTTTGCTTTCTGCGACGGCGTTCAGAGAATCATGCCGGCGCCGACCGTGTTGTTGGTGGATTCGTCAATGATGATGAAGGCACCGGTGGCGCGATTCTCGGCGTAGCGATCCACGCACAGAGGTTGGGCCAGCTTGAAGGAGACCTTGGCGATGTCGTTCATGGCGAGGCGCTCCGCCGGAGCTTGCTCCAGACTGTTGATGTCCACGCGATAGCTGATGCCGCCAACCATGGCTTTGCTTTCCCGGGTGGTTTGGCGTACTAGGTACTTGCGCTGGGGATCGAGGGGTGCTTCGGCCAACCAGCAGACCATGGCGTCGATTTGCCGTGTCACCAGGGCCGACTTCTCCGGATGCACCATCATGTCGCCGCGGGATATGTCGATCTCGTCCTCCAGCAGCAGCGTCACTGACTGCTCGGCGAAGGCGCGCGGAAGGGACTGGCCGTAGAGCTGGATGTCCTTGATCCGCGTGCGCCGCTCGGAGGGCAGCACCACGATCTCGTCGCCGACGGCCACTTCGCCGGATTCGACGCGGCCCATGAAGCCCCGATAGTCGTGCAGCTTGGGATCATCGGCCTTCTGCGGGCGGCAGACGTACTGCACGGGGAAGCGGAAGCGTTCATCGCTCTCCGTATGCGCCGCCGGTGCCGATTCCAGAATGTCCAGCAAGGTCGGGCCCTGATACCAGCCGAGACGCTCGCCCCGATCCACGATCATGTCGCCGTTGAGGGCGGATAGCGGAATGAAGCGCACGTCCTTGATGCCGAGCTGTGCGGCGAAGGCGAGGTACTCGCCACGGATGCGCTCGAACACGGCCTGGTCGTAATCAACCAGGTCCATCTTGTTGATCGCCACGACCAGATGCGGGATGCCGACCAGGTGCGCCAGGTAGGAGTGACGACGGGTCTGGGTCAGGATGCCCTTGCGCGCATCCACCAGGATGATCGCCAGATTGGCCGTCGAGGCCGCCGTCACCATGTTGCGGGTGTACTGCTCGTGGCCCGGCGCGTCGGCGATGATGTACTTGCGGCGGCCGGTGGTGAAGTAGCGGTAGGCCACATCAATGGTGATGCCCTGCTCGCGCTCGGCCTGGAGGCCATCGGTGAGCAGGGACAGATCCACCGCTTCGAGGCCGCGCCGATGCGAGGTGCGCTCGATGGAATGCAGGGTGTCGGCGAGGATGGTCTTGGTGTCGAACAGCAGTCGGCCGATCAGCGTGCTCTTGCCGTCGTCCACGCTGCCGCAGGTGAGAAAGCGCAGCAGGCCGTTATCCACGGGCTGTTCGAATTCGGGCAGACGTTCAATCGCGCTCATCAGAAATATCCTTCCTTCTTGCGTTGTTCCATCGAGGCTTCCGAGGTCTGGTCGTCCAGGCGCGTGGCGCCGCGTTCGGTGACGGTGGTGGTGGCGGTTTCGACGATGATGGCCGCCACCGTGGCGGCATCGGATTCCACCGGCGCCGTGCAAGTGATGTCGCCGACGGTGCGGAAGCGCACCAGCACGTCCTCGATCACGTCGCCGGGCTTGACCGGGGTGATCTCGGTCACCGGTTGCAGCAAACCACCCTTGCGTACCACCGGCCGCGTGTGGGCAAAGTAGATCGAGGGCAGTTGCAGCTTCTCGCTCTCGATGTATTGCCAGACGTCCAGCTCGGTCCAGTTCGAGATCGGGAAGACGCGGATGTTCTCGCCTTTATGCACGCGGGCGTTGTAGAGGTCCCACAGTTCCGGGCGCTGGTTCTTCGGGTCCCACTGTCCGAACCCGTCGCGGAAGGAGAACAGGCGTTCCTTGGCGCGGGCCTTTTCCTCATCGCGGCGGGCGCCGCCGATGCAGGCGTCGAAACCGAATTCCTCAATGGCTTCGAGCAGCGTCACCGACTGATGCTTGTTGCGCGACTCGTCGGCGGATTTGAGCACCACGGTGCCGCGACGCATGGAGTCTTCCACCGAACGCACGATCAGGCGCTCGTTCAGCTCACAGGCGCGGGCGTCGCGGAAGTCGATCACTTCCGAATAGTTGTGGCCGGTATCCACGTGCAGCAGCGGGAAGGGAAAGCGGCCGGGGCGGAAGGCCTTCTCCGCCAGGCGCAGCATCACGATGGAGTCCTTGCCGCCAGAAAAAAGCATGGCCGGATTGGCGCACTGGCCGGCGACTTCGCGCAGGATGTGGATGGACTCGGCTTCCAGCCAGTCGAGGTGCGACAGTGTGGAATGGGATTGCGTGGCGGTGCTCATGCGTCGGCTCCTTCTTTCTTGATGCGTTGCAGGCGGCCATCGACAAAATGCAGCCCGCATTCCTTGGTTTCCGGGTTCTCCCACCACCAGCGGCCGGCGCGCACATCCTCGCCGGGCTGGATGGCACGGGTGCAAGGGC
The DNA here is from genome assembly GCA_030824275.1 of Rhodocyclaceae bacterium. Lineage (GTDB taxonomy): Bacteria > Pseudomonadota > Gammaproteobacteria > Burkholderiales > Rhodocyclaceae > JAVBXY01. Next base: position 16,852 of record JAVBXY010000005.1, read on the forward strand.
CGCAGCCGATGCTGGGATAGCCCTTGTCGTGCAGTGCGTTGTAGGGCACGTGGTTGGCGTTCAGGTAAGCCCACACTTCGGCCTCGCTCCAGTCGGCCAGCGGGCTGATCTTGAGCAGGCCGTTGGCGGCATCGTCGGCGATCACCGCCAGGGCTTCGCGTGTCGTGGACTGCGCCGCGCGCAGGCCGGTGACCCAGGCGCTCTTGCCGGCAAGGATGCGGCGCAGGGGTTCGACCTTGCGCGCATGGCAGCAGGCCTTGCGTGCCTCGATGCTGTCGTAGAAGCCGTTGATGCCGTGGGCGGTGACGAAAGACTGCACCGAGCCGGCCTCGGGAAAGCGCACATCGATGCGCTTGCCGTAGTGCTGCTCGGCGCGGGCAATCAGTTCGTAGGTTTCCGTGGGCAGGCGGCCGGTGTCGAGGGAGAAGATGGCGATGTCGATGGCCTCGCGCCAGATCAGGTCGGTCAGCACCATGTCCTCGGCGCCGAGGCTGTTGGCGAAGACGACCGGCGCGTGGTCGGTAGCCACCTGGCGCAGCAGGCGGATTGCGGCGGCGGCCTTGGCGGCGACGGCGTCCACCAGGGCGGGGTCGGCGAGGGGAGGGAGATTGTCGCGGATCATGTTTTCTCTCAGGCGGCGCGGCGACGGAACAGCGGTAGGGGCTGGTCGGTGCCGGTCTGGTAGACCTCGGGGAAGTCGGTGAAGGCGGCCAGGGCCTCGTCGATATTGCGTTCTTCAGGAATCAGGAAGCTGTCGAAGCCGACGCGCTGGAGCAGGAAAATCTGGTCGCGGCCCACATCGCCGACGGCGCGCAACTCGCCCTTGTAGCCATGGCGTTCGCGCAGCAGGCGGGCGGTGGAGTAGCCGCGACCATCGGTGAATTTCGGGAACTCGACGGCGATCAACGCGAAGCGGCCGAGGTCGCCGGCAATCTCGGCCGGATCAAAAGTCGGCCCTAGCGAGACGGCGATATCACCGCCTCGAGCCAGCAGTTCGTCGCGCCGGGCAAGCCACAGGGGAGCCGGAATCAGCACCGGCCCCGGTGGCAGGATCACCAGTGTCGGGTCTTCGCCTTTCGTCAGTTCGATGCGCAACCACCGATTACCGACGGCGCCGCTCTTGCGGATGAGTTGATCAGGCATAACGGCGCTCCTCGGTGGCGGCGGTGTTGTAGACGGCATCGCGGAAGGGCTCAAGACCGAGACGATCCACGGTATCGGCGAAGCGCTCGTCGGCGTGACGCTGGGCGAGATAGACGTCGATGAGCTTCTCGATCACATCCGGCACATCCGTGGCGGCGAAGGAACGACCGATCACCTCGCCGATCACGGCCTGGTTGCCCTGGCGACCGCCGAGGGTGATCTGGTACCACTCCTCGCCATGCTTATCGACGCCGAGGATGCCGATGGCGCCAAGATGATGGTGGCCGCAGGAGTTCATGCAGCCGGAGATGTTGAGCTCCAGTTCGCCGATGTCGTGCAGGTAATCGAGATCCTCGAAACGCTCCTGGATGGCGGCGGCGATGGGCAGCGATTTGGCGTTGGCCAGGGCGCAGAAGTCGCCGCCGGGGCAGGCGATCAGGTCGGCCAACAGACCCACGGTCGGGCTGGCGAGGCCGGCAGCCTTGGCGCGTTGCCAGACGGTGTAGAGGTCGGCCTGGGCCACGTCGGGCAGGATCAGGTTCTGCTCGTGGGAGACGCGCAGTTCGCCGAAGCTGAAGCGCTCGCTCAGTTCGGCGGCGGCTTCCATCTGTTCGGAACTGGCATCCCCGGGGGCGGCGCCGGGCTTCTTCAGCGATAGCGTGACGGCGGCATAGCCCGGCACCTTGTGGCCATGCACATTGCGCTCCACCCAGCGGGCGAAGGCGCGGTCGTCCTTGAGGTTGGCCAGATGGCACAGGTCGTCGCTGGCGCGGGTTGCGTAGGCCGGGGCGCTGAAGCGGGCGGCGACGCGGGCGACTTCGGCCTCGGTCAGGGTCAGCGGGCCGTCCTTCAGGTGCTGCCATTCCTCATCCACCTGGCGGGCAAACTCCGCGCCGCCGATGGACTTGACCAGGATCTTGATGCGTGCCTTGTAGGCGTTGTCACGACGGCCATAACGATTGAAGACGCGGACCAGGGCCTCGCTGTAGGTCAGCAGATGCTGCCAGGGCAGGAAGTCCACCAGCTTCTGGCCGATCAGTGGCGTGCGGCCGAGACCGCCGCCGGCATAGACCGTGAAGCCAATTTCACCGGCCGCGTTCTTGAGAATTTGCAGGCCTAGGTCATGTACCTGGATCGCCGCGCGATCTTCCGTCGCACCGCTGATGGCGACCTTGAACTTGCGCGGCAGGAAGGCGAATTCGGGATGGACGGTGGACCACTGGCGCAGGATCTCGGCCCATGGGCGCGGATCGGCGATCTCGTCGGCGGCGACGCCGGCGAAGTGGTCGGTGGTGACGTTGCGGATGCAGTTGCCCGAGGTCTGGATGGCGTGCATCTCGACGGCGGCCAGTTCTTCGAGGATGTCCGGCACCTGGGGCAGTTGCACCCAGTTCAGTTGCAGGTTGTGGCGCGTGGTGAAGTGGCCGAAGCCCCGGTCGTAGCGGCGGGCGATGTCGGCCAGCTTGCGCAGTTGCACGGCCGACAGTACGCCGTAGGGCACGGCGATGCGCAACATGGGGCCATGGCGCTGGATGTAGAGGCCGTTCTGCAAACGCAGGGGGCGGAAGTCGTCGTCGGAGAGCGTACCGGCCAGGTTGCGCCGGGTCTGGTCGCGGAACTGGGCGACGCGGGCGCGGACGATGGCGTGGTCGTAGTCGTCGTAGATGTACATATGGTGTTACCTCTCAGGCGAGAATCAGTTTGCCGCCGACCAGCAGCAGCACGGCGGCGAGCAGGGGACGTAGCGCGCGCTCGGGGACGCGGGCGGAAAGATGGCTGCCGATGGCGATGCCGGGCAGGGAGCCGATCAGCAAACTGGCCAGCAGCGACATATCGACGGTACCCAGCCACCAATGACCGAGGCCGGCTACCAGGGTCAGCGGCACCGCGTGGGCGATGTCGGAACCGACGACGCGCACGGTGGCGAGGCGCGGGTAGAGGAAGGTCAGCGCCGTGACGCCCAGGGCGCCGGCGCCGACGGAGGAAATCGATACCAAAGTACCGACGATGGCGCCGGTCAGCACGGTCAGGATCACCGTCTGGCGCTCCGGGCGGTTGGTATTGGAGCGACTCTGGGCCAGCTTCAGCAGGCGCTGGCGGAAAATCAGGGAGCCGGCGGTCAGCACCAGGGCGATGCCGAGAGCGAAGGAAATCGCGTAGGAGGCGCCATGCCCATCGACGCCAAGGCGGGACAGGATGAACAGGGTCACGGCCGCGGCCGGCACGCTGCCCGCCGCTAGGCGGCCGGTGATGCGCCAGTCGATGTGGCCGTGACGGTGATGCACCCAACTGCCACCACTCTTGGTGATTGCGGCGTACAGCAAGTCAGTGCCCACTGCGGTGGCCGGCTTGATGCCGAACAGCAGTACCAGTAGCGGCGTCATCAGCGAGCCGCCGCCGACGCCGGTCAGGCCGACCAGCAGGCCGACGACGAGGCCGGAAAAAGAGAGAGCAGGATTGATGGCGAATTCCATGATGCAGCGCATCGTAGAGAAGTTATATAGTTCTGAAAAATACTTATCAGCTATTTTCATATCGCCATCGGTTATATACTGGGCGACATGAAACTCCAGCAACTGCGCTACCTAGTGGAAATCGAGCGGCGGGGCCTGTCCGTGTCCGACGCCGCCGAGGCGCTGTTCACCTCCCAGCCCGGCATCTCCAAGCAGGTGCGCATGTTGGAGGAGGAACTCGGCGTGACGATCTTCGAGCGCAGCGGCAAGCGCCTCACCGGCATCACAGAGCCGGGCCGGCTGGTGCTCGACATGGCCGAGCGCATGCTGCGCGAGGCGCAGAATATGAAGCGGGTCGGCGAGGATTTCGCCGCCGAAGCGACGGGCGCCCTGTCCATCGCCACCACCCACACCCAGGCCCGCTATACATTACCGCCGGTGATCCGCCGTTTCGTGGATCGCCACCCCGGCGTCAAGCTGCACGTGCAGCAGGGCAGCCCGGTGCAGGTGGCCGAATGGGTGATCGACGGCACGGCCGATCTCGGCATCGCTACCGAGGCTTTGGATCGACACCATGAACTGCTGACCCTGCCGTGTTACCAATGGTCCCATCTGGTGGTGGTACCGAAGGGCCACCCCTTGCTGGCGCGCGGGCCGGCAAGCCTGGCGACCCTGGCCGAATATCCGCTGATCACCTACGATGCCACCTTCACCGGCCGCTCGCATATCGACCGGGCCTTCGAACGCCAGGGCCTGCGGCCCAACGTCATGCTCACCGCCATCGATTCCGACGTGATCAAGACCTACGTCGAGTTGGGCCTGGGCGTCGGCATCATCGCCGAGATGGCCTTCGATCCGCTGCGTGACACGGCCCTGGCCTCCGTGCCGGCCAATCACCTGTTCGAGGCCAACACCACGCGCCTGGCCTTCCGCCGCGATGCCTGGCTGCGAGCCTACGAATACGACTTCCTGGAACTGCTGGCGCCGCAACTGACGCGGCGCGTGGTGGAGGCGACCTTGCGAGGCGAAGGCGCCGATCCGGGTCTGTAAAAGTCGGCGCTGATGAAGCTACTGCGCTACAAGGCGGTCGAGCAAAAAATGCTCTCCTCGCCGTAGCGGATGGCGAGACGGCGATGGCAAAATGAAGTCCATGTCCAGCACCCGCTTCGCCGCCATCCTGTTCGCCGACATCGCGGGCAGCACCAGCCTTTACGAAACCTCCGGCGATGCCGTGGCCATGACGGCGGTCACCCGTTGCCTCGATACCCTGAAGCAGATCGCTCGCACCTATCAGGGCGAAGTGATCAAGACCATCGGCGACGAAGTCATGTGCATCTTCGCCGCAGTCGACGACGCGATCCGGGCCGCCAACGAGATGCAGGCCAAGGTCGAGGGCGACAAAGTGCTGCACCTGAAAATCCGCGTCGGCGTCCATGCCGGTTCGGTGATGACAGCCGACGGCGATGTCTATGGCGATACCGTCAATCTCGCGGCGCGCCTCGTGCAATTGGCCAACCCCGGCCAGATACTGACCTCGGGCCAGGTCTTCGATTCCCTCTCCGCCTATCTCCAGGTGACCTGTCGGCGCCTGTACGCAACCTCCGTCAAGGGCCGTAACGAGAAAGTGACGATCTTCGAGGCGCTCTGGCAGCAGGACGACGGCATGACCATTGTCACCAGCGCCCATGCCGTGGCGGCGCTGCCGGCATCGCGGTTGTTGCTGGTCCATCGCGAGCAGACGTGGACCGTGTCCGAGGAGGCCAATGCGTTGACGGTCGGGCGCGACGCCAGCAACGACGTGGCCATCGACATTCCCACCGCCTCGCGCCAGCATTTGCGAATCGAGTTCCGCAAGGGCCGTATTGTGCTGGTGGACCGGTCGAGCAATGGTAGCTTCATCACCCTCGGCACGGGGGAGAACATCGTGCTGCGCCGGGAGGAGTTTGTTCTTACCGGCAGTGGTCGCATTGGACTTGGGTGTCTTGCTGCGGACTGTGGTGAGGATGCTTTGGGGTTCGAGATATGGTGCTGATCGTCGCCGTGTCGCTAGCGCCGACTTTTAAGTTTGGCCGTAACTGATCATGGCTCATTTTCCCTGCGTCAAGAGACTGCTCGATAGCGGCAAATTCGCTGCCAATCATTTTGCAGCGAATCTCAGTCTTGACGACCCAATTGTTCCTGCGCTTGAATATTTCCTATCGTTGGAGCATGTAGATGGGTTCTCAGAAAAGTTCCATGAACTACGGACTAAGCCTGTTGGTACAGGGCACACTAATAATCCCCGTGTGCAGTGGGCTAGCATGTGCGCCGAGCTTGGAGCCATTCATCTTCTTGGATGCGCCCTAGGAGTTCCTCTGGTCGGATTCGACAAACCTTCTCCGAAGGCCCTTCGCCTTCATTCCAACTGCGATATTGTCGCAAGTATCAATGACCGTCTTGTACATGTTGAGGTTAAACGAAATGCCAAAGAAGATAGTCAGATGCTTCCTGAGTTACTTGATGATCGCCTACAGGAACTAGGGGCAGAGCTAGACGCCGGCATTACAGGTGAGCTATTGGACCGGCGGTATGACTGTTCCGACATTGAGGCGAGACTGATCCAGGTTAGGCAGCATGTTGAGACCCAGCGTGCCACGACACATGGGCTACAGCCGTCAATCATTTCATTGGGCGCATTTCGGGTACATCTTTCAGATGGCGATTTTCCAATGCAGTTCTACACGCCGCTGTCGCTAAACGAGGTGCGAAAGAAGCTTCTTGGCCCGGGTGGTATTGGCCGTGATGGCGAACCAATGCAGCCACTGGTTCCACAAGCAATCGACAAGGGCGCCGACTATCTGTTTCTTCGAATACCAAGAGTCGAATCCGCCGAGTGGGGAGAAATCGTTCAAGGGCTCTTTCTCAACCAAGCGTACAAGCTTAGATGCGACAGACTGTACGTTACCTCCGATCAAGCATTACAAGGGCTGTGCGGCATCGTCTTGTTCGCTCGATATGATGACTTTTGCATTGTTGGTACATCTGAGGCTGAGGCTGCAATGTGGATACCGTATGCCATCGAAAAAGGGCGAATTGATGCTTGAAGCTGTAGTACGAGTGTTGGCGTATGATCATACGTATGAATATGCCCAATAGGGGGTTCCGCCATGCTAAAAAACTTCGATACCCCAGCCCGGAAAGGACGACTCTCTCTGTCCATTGATCAGCGACTGCTTGAACGACTGGAGCCCTTCAAGGGAATGGTCAATCTTTCCGCACAGGCAGAGAGCTTCCTTGCCGGCATGCTTGATGACCTGGAAAACCGCGCTTGGGCGGAGCGCAATGTCGGGGCGCTGGAAGCTCATGGGCGCGACATCGCTGCAACCGGTTTGGCTGGTGAAGAGTTCGAACGGATCTGAATGGCCCAGTTCGACATTTATCCAAACCCCGGTACGAAGCAGGCGGCGATTCCCTATCTTGTTGCCGTGCAGAACGACCACATCACGAGCCGAACAGGCGCTTGCGTGGTGATTCCCCTGCGGGCCAACGCGCAGCCAGTCGAGATCATGGCGCCACTGGTCGAGGTGTCCGGCGTCGGCGCTTTCGTCCTTTCGGCCGACGAGATTTTTGCCATCGATGTGGCCCGTTTGAGAAATCCGGTGGGCTGCTTGAGTGTGGCTGACCGTGCCAAGATCAGGCCGGCCATCGATAAGGTAATCGGCGAGTACTAGGCCTAGTGGTGCAGTATCTTCGACAGAAATGCCTGCGCCCGTTCGCTCTGCGGGGCCTCGAAGAACTGCATTGCCGGCGCTTCCTCGACGATGTGGCCGTGATCCATGAATACCACGCGCTTGGCTACCTTGCGGGCGAAACCCATTTCGTGGGTGACGCACATCATGGTCATGCCTTCGGCGGCGAGTTCGACCATGACGTCGAGTACCTCGCCGATCATTTCCGGGTCGAGGGCCGAGGTGGGTTCGTCGAAGAGCAGGCAGACCGGGTCCATGGCCAGGGCGCGGGCGATGGCGACGCGCTGTTGTTGGCCGCCGGATAGCTGGGCGGGGAATTTTTCGGCATGGGCCTTGAGGCCGACGCGCTCCAATAGCGCCAGGCCACGGGTCGCGGCTTCGTCCGGGTTGCGGCCGAGCACCTTGATCTGCGCCAGCATCAGGTTCTTAAGCACGCTCATGTGCGGAAACAGTTCGAAGTGCTGGAAGACCATACCGACGCGGGCGCGCAGGCGCGTGAGATCGGTCTTGGCATCGCCGAGGGAGACGCCATCGACGACGAGTTCTCCTTGCTGGAAGCCTTCGAGGCCGTTGACGCATTTGATCAGCGTGGATTTACCCGAGCCGGAGGGGCCGCAGACCACTACCACCTCGCCCTTGGCGACGTGGGTTGAGCAGTCGTCGAGCACCTGGGTCGGGCCGTACCATTTGGAGAGATGGCGGATCTCGATCATTGCTGACCTCGTTTCTGTATCTGCCTGACCGCTATCGACAGGGAAAAGCAGATGGCGAAATAAATGAGGGCGGAGAGCACGATCATCTCCACCGGCCGGTTGTAGTTCTTGCCCGCGACGTCGGCGGCTTTCAGCAAATCCTTGGCGCCGATGGCCCAGACCAGCGAGGTGTCCTGGAACAGTACGATGGTCTGCGTCAGCAGCACCGGCAGCATGTTGCGCACCGCCTGCGGCAGCACCACATGGACCATGGTTTGCGTCGACGACAGGCCGAGTGCCTGCGCCGCCGCCACCTGGCCGCGCGGGATGCCCTGGATGCCGGCGCGCATGATCTCGCAATAGAACGCGGCCTCGAAGGCGGTGAAGGTGATCATGGCCGAGGTCTCGGCGCCCACCGGCTTGCCGGTGAGGTAGGGAATGACGAGGAAGAACCAGAGAATCACCAGCACCAGCGGAATCGAGCGCATGGTGTTCACATAAAGGCTGGCGGCGTTGGCGAGCCAGCGATTGGGCGAGAGTCGGGCCAGGGCCAGCAGGGTGCCGAGGACGATGCCGCCGCTCATGGCGATCAGGGTGAGACGAAGCGTAAACAGCAGGCCGTCGCGGATGAAGGGCAGGCTGGGTTGCCAGACGCTGAAATCGAAATCGCCCATCAGTGACTTCCGCCGATGAGTCCGGGTATGCGGCTACGGGCTTCGATGACGGCCATGCCCCGGTTGGCGATGATGGCGCAGAGGAAATAGAGGATGGTCACCGCTACATAGGTCTCGATGCCCTGTTCCGAATCCTCCTGCATCTGTCGCGCCTGGAAGGTGAGTTCCATGACGCCGATGGCAAAGGCCACGGACGAGTTCTTGAACACGTTCATGAACTCCGAGGTCAGCGGCGGGATCACCCGGCGCAGGGCCTGCGGTAGCAATACGTGGCGATAGGCCTGTGGCAGCGTGAAGCCCATGGCCAGGGCGGCGTGCATCTGGCCGCGCGGCAGGCTCTGGATGCCCGAGCGCACCTGCTCGGCGACGCGGGAGGAGGTGAACAGGCCCAGGCACACGGCGGCGGTGATGAACTCCTTGGCCGGCATGTCGCGCTTGACCCACAGGCCCCAATCCTTGGGCAGCAGTTCGGGGACGACGAAGAACCAGAGGAACATCTGCACCAGTAGCGGCAGGTTGCGAAACAGCTCGACCCAGGCCGCGCCGAAGGTTGCCAATGGACGCGAAGGCAGTGTGCGCAATGTGCCGATGGCGATGCCAAGCAGCAAGGCCATCAGCCAGGCGGTGAGCGACACGGCGACGGTCCAGCCCAGGCCCGTCGCCAGCCAGTCGAGATAGGTTTCGTCGCCGCCCTTGACCTGGTCGAGGAAGATGCCCCAGTTCCAGTTGTAATTCATGGATGCCTAGCGCCGCTTATCGCCGTCCCGCCAGCGCCGACTTTTTACTTCTTGTTGAAGGCTTCGGCCGGGGCGTCGCTGGGTGCCTTGATCAGTTCCTTGAGCTTGTCGCTCATGGGGAAATTGAGGCTGGCGTTGCGCGGCGGGATCGGTGCCATGAACCACTTGGCGTAGAGCTTGTCGATCTCGCCGCTCTTCATCAGCGCTTTCACGGCCTCATCGACCAGTTTCTTGAAGGCCGGGTCATCCTTGCGCAGCATGATGGCGATGGGCTCGACGCTGAGCACTTCGCCGACGATGGCGTAGTCGGCCGGTGCCTTCGATGTGGCGATCAGGCCGGCGAGCAGGTTGTCGTCCATGACGAAAGCCACGGCGCGATCCGTCTCCAGCATCAGGAAGGAGTCGGCGTGGTCCTTGCCGTAGACCTCCTTGAAGTCCACTCCCTTGCCCTTTTCGTGGCCGCGCATCAGTTGCACGCTGGTGGTGCCGGTGGTGGTGGCCACCGGCTTGCCGTTCAGTTCTGGCAGGCCCTTGATGCCGGAGGACTTCTTCACCGCCATGCGCACGTTGGTAACGAAGGTGGTCGGCGCGAAGGCGACTTGCTTCTGGCGTGCTTCGTTGTTCGTGGTCGAGCCGCATTCGAGATCCACCGTGCCGTTGGCGACCAGCGGAATGCGGTTCTGTGAGGTCACCGCCTGATGCTGCACCTTTAGGGCTGGCAGCTTGAGCTGGGTTTTGACCGCATCGGCGATGCGGTTGCAGATGTCGATGTGGTAGCCGATGGGCTTCTGGCTGGCGTCCAGATAGGACAGCGGGTAGGAGGATTCGCGGATGCCCAGGGTGATGGCGCCGCTGTCCTTCACTTTGGCCAACGTATCGGCGAGGGCAGGGGCTGCAAGCAGAACGGAACAGGCGGCGATGGCAATACGTTTCATGGCGGACTCCTTGGGTGTCAGGTTTCGGCGGGGACTTCCTGCTGCTGCAAGGCCCACATTTGAGCATACATGCCATTGCGTTCGAGCAGATCGCGATGGCTGCCGCGTTCGATGATGCGGCCGGCGTCCATGACGAGAATCTCGTCGGCGTTCATTACCGTCGACAAACGATGGGCGATGGTCAGCGTGGTGCGGCCGACGGCGGCCTGCTCGAGTTCGGCCTGGATGGCCTTCTCGGTCTTTGAATCGAGGGCCGAGGTGGCTTCGTCGAAGATCAGGATGGGCGGGTTCTTCAGCAGGGCGCGGGCGATGGCGACGCGCTGCTTCTCGCCACCGGAGAGCTTGAGGCCGCGTTCGCCGACGCGGGTTTCGTATTTTTCCGGCAGGCCTTCGATGAAGTCGTGGATATGGGCGGCGCGGGCGGCGGCGAAGACTTCCTCGCGGGAGGCGGTGGGCCGGCCGTACTGGATGTTGTAGAAGATGCTGTCGTTGAACAGCACGGTGTCCTGCGGCACGATGCCGATGGCGGCGCGCACGCTGGATTGGGTCAGCGCGCGCAGGTCGCTGCCATTGATTTTCACCGCACCGGTCGTCGTGTCGTAGAAGCGGAACAGCAGCCGGGCCAGCGTGGACTTGCCCGAGCCACTGTGACCGACCACGGCCACGGTACGCCCGGCGGGAATGGTGAAGCTGACGTCGAAGAGAATCTGTCGCGTCGGCTCATAAGCGAAATTCACCTGCTCGAAACTGACCGCGCAGGGGCCGGGCGCCACATCGCGGGCGTCGTCGGCGTCGCGCACCTCGCGGTTGCGATGGAGTAAGCCGAACATGCGCTCGATGTCCGTCAGCGACTGGCGGATCTCGCGGTAGAGAACACCGAGGTGGTTCAGCGGCATGTAGAGCTGGATCAGGAAGGCATTCACCAGCACGATGTCGCCGACCGTCATGCGGCCTTCGCTAGCGCCCACCGCCGCGCGCCACATCATCAGGCTGACGCCGGCGGCAATGATTATCGACTGGCCCAGGTTCAGCCAGGAGAGGGAAATCTGGCTGCGGATCTGCGCCGTTTCCCATTTCATCATCTGCTCGTTGTAGCGGTCGTGTTCCCAGCGCTCGTTGTTGAAATACTTGACCGTCTCGTAGTTGAGCAGGCTGTCGATGGCGCGGATGTTGGCCGCCGAATCCAGTTCATTGACTTCGCGCCGCAGCACCGTACGCCAGTTGCTGACGAGGATGGTGAAGATCACGTAGAGCGTCAGTGTGCTCAGCGTGATCAGGGTGAAGGTCCAGTCGTAGCGCGCGATCAGGATGCCCAGTACCAGCGCGATCTCGACCAGCGTCGGCAGGATCGAATACAGCGTGTAGTTGATCAGCGAACTGACGGAGCGGGTGCCGCGCTCGATGTCCCGCGTCAGCCCGCCGGTCTGGCGTTCGAGATGGAAGCGCAGGGAAAGGGCATGCAGATGCTCGAAGACCTGGAGCGCGATGGTGCGCACTGCGTGCTGGGTGACGCGAGCGAAGAAGATTTCCCGCAATTCGGTGAACAATGCCGTCGAGAAGCGCAAGGCGCCATAGGCGGCCAGCAGGCCCAGCGGCACCAGCAGCAGGGCCTGGTCGCGGGTCAGCGAAAAACTGTCGATGATGTCCTTGAACACCAGCGGCACAGCCACATTGGTGAGCTTGGCGGCGAGCAGGCACGACAGCGCGAAGATCACCCGCCCTTTCCATGCCCACAGATAGGGCAGTAGGGACTTTATGGTGTGCCAGTCGTGGCGGGAATCGAGATCGGGGCCCGGCAGGGCCATGGTAGGAGGGCTGCGGCGCATGGCCGGATTCTATCAGCCGGGGGTTGACAGCCAGGGTTCATTACGGGCACCATTCAAACGCTTGTTTAAATCCACTGTTTGGAACCCGGTTCGATTATGGCCCTCGCCGAAGCAGATACCCGCTCCCGCATCCTCAATGCCGCCGAACACCTGTTCATGGAACACGGCTTCGAGGCGACGACGCTGCGCATGATCACCACCGATGCCGGCGCCAACCTGGCGGCGGTGAATTACCACTTTGGATCGAAGGAAGCCTTGATCGCCGAGGTCTTCCGCCGTCGCCTGACCTGGCTCAACGAGCAGCGCCTCGCCGCACTGGAGGCAGCAGAAGTCGGCGCTGGCGACACGGCGTTGAAGCCCCGTCAGATCGTCGAAGCCTTCTTCGGTGTCGCCATCCGCATGGCGGCGGACGTGGAGGGCGGCGGCCGCACCTTCATGCGCCTGCTCGGCCGCACCTATACCGAGCCCTCCGAATTCGTTCGCGGCTTTCTCGCCGAGGAATACGCCGCCGTGGTGATCCGCTTCAAGGCGGCCCTGGTGCGCGCCCTGCCGGACGTGCCGCAGGAGGAAATTCTCTGGCGCTTCCATTTCATGATGGGTGCCATGTCCTACGCCATTTCCGGTGCCGATGCGCTGCACATCCTCAGCGATGTGCAGCTCGACGACGCCAATACCGAGGCGCTCTACGCCCGCCTGATGAGTTTCCTCATCGGCGGCCTGCGGGCACCGCTCCCTGATATCCAACCCAAGAAGAAACCGTCCAAGTCGCGTACGCGCAAGGCGGCCTGAAACGCAAGCTCTAAAAAGGAGACATCATGATCTGGTTACTCGTACTTATCGCCGCCCTTGCGGCTGTGTTGTTCGTGCCGCCCCTGCGCCGCGCCGTCCTCACCGGCCCGGTGTTTGCGGTGTACAAGAAAATCCTGCCCTCCATGTCGCAGACCGAGAAGGAGGCTCTCGAAGCCGGCACGGTCTGGTGGGAGGGCGAGATGTTCTCCGGCAAGCCGCAATGGGAAAAACTGCTGGCCTATCCCAAGCCCACGCTCTCCGCCGTCGAGCAGTCCTTCCTCGACAACGAATGCGAGGAACTATGCCGCATGGTCAGCGACTGGGATACCACCCAGGTGCATCAAGACCTCGCGCCCGAGGCCTGGCAGTTCGTCAAGGACAAGGGCTTCCTCGGCATGATCATTCCCAAGCGCTACGGCGGCCTGGAGTTCTCGGCGCTGGCCCACTCGGCGGTGGTGCAGAAGCTGTCCACCCGCTGTTCGGCCGCCGCCGTCTCGGTGATGGTGCCCAACTCCCTCGGCCCGGCGGAACTGCTGCTGCATTACGGCACCGAGGAACAGAAGAACCACTATCTGCCGCGTCTGGCCAAGGGCCTGGAAATCCCGGCTTTCGCCCTGACCAACCCGAACGCCGGCTCCGACGCCGCCTCCATTCCCGACACCGGCATCGTCTGCAAGGGCATGTGGCAGGGCAAGGAAGTGCTGGGCATGCGCGTCACCTGGGACAAGCGCTACATCACGCTGGGCCCGATCTGCACCATTCTCGGCCTGGCCTTCCGCCTGAAGGACCCGGAGCATCTGCTCGGTGAGGTGGAAGATATCGGCATCACCTGCGCCCTGGTGCCCACCGACCATCCCGGCGTGAACATCGGCCGCCGCCACTTCCCGCTCAATGCCGTGTTCCAGAACGGCCCGAACTGGGGCAAGGACGTGTTCATGCCTCTGGAGTGGATCATCGGTGGCACCGCCATGGCTGGTCAGGGCTGGCGCATGCTGATGGAGTGTCTGGCGGCGGGTCGCTCGATTTCGCTGCCTTCGTCGAACACCGGCATGGCCAAGCTGGCGGTGCGCGGCACCGGCGGTTATTCGCGCGTGCGCAGCCAGTTCAAGACCGCCATCGGCAAGTTCGAGGGCATCGAAGAACCGCTGGCCCGCATGGGCGGCTACACCTACATGATGGATGCGGCGCGGACCATGACTGCCGGCGCCATCGACCTCGGCGAGAAGCCCTCGGTGGTCTCCGCCATCGTCAAGTACCACGTCACCGAGCGCGCCCGCACTGTCGTCAATGACGCCATGGATGTCCTCGGCGGCAAGGGCATCTGCCTGGGCCCCAACAACTTCATGGGCCGCGCCTACCAGCAGATTCCCGTCGCCATCACCGTCGAAGGCGCCAACATCCTGACCCGCAGCCTGATCATCTTCGGCCAGGGTGCGATCCGCTGCCATCCCTATGTGCTGGCCGAGATGCGCGCCGCGCAGGATGTGAACAACAATGCTGGCCTGCTGGCTTTCGATCAGGCGCTGGCCGGTCACGCCAGCTTCGCCGTCGGCAATGCACTGCGCGCGTTCTGGCATGGCCTTACCGGTTCCAATTTCGTTTCCGTGCCGGCCAACGTGGCGCCGGAAGCCAAGCGCTACTACCAGCAGCTCACCCGCTTCTCGGCCGCCTTCGCCTTCCTCTCCGACGTCTCCATGCTGGTGCTCGGCGGCGGTCTCAAGCGTCGCGAGAAGCTGTCGGCGCGTCTGGGCGACATCCTGTCGCTGATGTACCTTGCATCCGCCACCCTCAAACGATACGAGGACGACGGTCGCCAGCAGGCCGATGCGCCGCTGCTGCACTGGGCCATCTGGGATGCGATGTTCAAGGCGCAGAACGCCTTCGAGGGCGTGCTCGCCAACTATCCGAGCAAGTTCGTCGCCTGGCTGCTGGCCCGCGTGATCTTCCCGCTGGGCCGTCCCTACGTCGTGCCCGCCGACGACCTCGGCCATGAAGTGGCGAAACTGCTCATCGCACCGTCCGCCACCCGTGATCGTCTGACCACCGGCATGTATGTGCCGCGTGATGAGAACGATGCCATCGGTGTCATCGAACTGGCGCTGGAGGCCACGCTCGCCGCTGAGCCCATCGAAGCCAGGCAGCGCGCTGCGGCGAAAAAAGTCGGCGCTGGCGGAACGGCAATTTCTTTAACGGCGGAAGAAACCGCCCTGCTGCAACGACGCAACAGCCTGCGCGACAAGGTCGTCCGCGTCGATGACTTCCCCCAGGACTACTCCGTCGAAGCCAACGGCGATGCGGGCGCTGCCGAAGCGCTGCGCCGTGCAGCCTAATCAACTGGAAAACCCATGAGCTTCCAACCCGTCTATATCGTCGATGGCGCCCGTTCGCCGTTTCTGAAATCGCGCAATCTGCCGGGGCCGTTTTCGGCCTCGGACCTTGCCACCGCCTCCGGCCGCGCGCTGCTGGCGCGCCAGCCCTTTGCGCCGGAGGACCTTGATGAAGTCATCGTCGGCTGCGCCAGCCCGAGCGTGGACGAAGTGAACATCGGCCGCGTCATTGCCCTGCGTCTGGGCTGCGGCAACAAGGTGCCGGGCTGGACGGTGATGCGCAACTGCGCCTCCGGCATGCAGGCCATCGACTCGGCCATTGCGAACATCCAGAACGGTCGTTCCTCTCTGGTCATGGCCGGCGGCGTCGACGCCCTGTCGCGGGCGCCGCTGCTGTACTCGGACAAGATGGTGCTGTGGTTCTCGCGCATGGCCGGTGCGCGCACCCTCGGGCAAAAGCTTGCGCTGTTCGCCGAGTTGCGGCCGGGCATGCTGCTGGCGCCCGTGATCGGCATCGTCAAGGGCCTCACCGATCCGGTGGTCAATCTGCTGATGGGCCAGACTGCCGAAAACCTGGCCTGGAAATTCGGCATCTCCCGCGAGGAGATGGACGCCTTCTCCGTCGAGAGCCACAGGAAGGTAGCTGCCTCGCAGGACGCCGGTCACCTCAAGGAAATCGTGCCGCTGGTCGGCACTGACGGCAAGGTTTACGCAGAGGACGACGGCGTGCGCCGCGATGCGGATGCCGCCAAGCTCGGCAAGCTCAAGCCATTCTTTGATCGCAAGTACGGCAAGATCACGCCGGGCAACAGCTCGCAGATCACCGACGGTGCGGCCTGGCTGTTGCTGGCTTCGGCGGACGCGGTGAAGAAATGGAATCTTGAGCCCATCGGCAAGATCACCGACACCCAGTGGGCCGGTCTCGATCCGGCGCAGATGGGCCTCGGCCCCGTCCATGCCGCCACGCCCATCCTGCGTCGCCACGGTTTCGGCCTCAACGACGTGGATACCTGGGAGATCAATGAAGCCTTCGCCGCGCAGGTGCAGGGTTGCATCCGCGCCTGGGCCGACGAGACTTACTGCAAAGAGCAGCTCGGCCTCGGCGGCGCCTTCGGCCAACTCGACACCAGCAAGCTCAACGTTGATGGCGGTGCCATTGCGCTGGGTCACCCGGTGGGCGCTTCCGGCGTGCGCATCGTGCTGCATGCCTTGCAGGTGCTACGGCGAACCAACAAGAAGCGTGGCATCGCCACCATATGCATCGGCGGCGGCCAAGGCGGCGCCGTACTCGTGGAGACCGTTTGATGAAACACTGGACACTGCAACGCGACGCCGACGGCATCACCTGGGCCATCCTCGACAAGGCCGGCGCCTCGACCAATACGCTGGGCGCCGAAGTCATGGCCGAACTGGGTCAGGTGCTCGACGAGTGCGACCGCAACCCGCCCAAGGGCCTGATCTTCAAGTCGGGCAAGGAAGCCGGCTTCATCGCCGGTGCCGACATCGAGGAGTTCACCACCCTCGACAGTCCGGAAAAGGCCCGCGCCCTGGTCCAGCGCGGCTGGGACATCTACAACCGTCTCGCCGCCGTGCGCTACCCGACCCTGGCCCTGGTGCGCGGCCACTGCATGGGCGGCGGCACGGAGCTGGCGCTGGCTTGCCGCTACCGCATCGCGGTGGATGAGCCGGGCACCAAGCTCGCCCTGCCCGAGGTGATGCTGGGCATCGTCCCCGGCTGGGGTGGCATGCTGCGCCTGCCGCAGATCGTCGGTCCAGCCGCTGCGCTGGACATGATGCTGACGGGCAAAAACATCGACGCCAAGCGGGCCAAGCGCATGGGCCTGGCCGATGAATGCGTACCGCCTCGCGTCATGGAAAACGCGGCGCGCATGCTGGTGCTCTCCGGACAGTCGCCGCGCGAACTGCCCTTCATGCAGAAGCTGATGAACGGCCCGCTCAAGTCCATGGTCGCCAACAAGGCCCGCGACCAGGTGGCCAAGCGCGCCAGCCCGCGCCACTACCCGGCGCCCTACGCCATCCTCGATATGTGGGCCAATTACGGCGGCAACGCGCTGGCCGTGCCGGTGGATAAACCGACCTCACTGGATTCAATCTTCGTTTCGCCGACGACCAAGAATCTGGTTCGCGTGTTCTTTTTTCAGGAGCGCCTGAAGGGCTTCGGCAAGGAGGCAGGAAGTTTTGCACCCCGTCACGTGCATGTGATTGGCGCCGGCGTCATGGGTGGCGACATCGCCGCCTGGTGTGCCCTGCGCGGCATGACGGTGACGCTGCAAGATCAGACCGTGGAGCGCATCGCGCCAGCCATGGCGCGTGCCGCCAAGCTGTTCGAGAAGAAGCTGCGTGACAAGAAGCTCGCCCGCTTCGCCCTCGACCGCCTGATCCCCGATCCGGCCGGCGACGGCGTGCGTCAGGCCGACGTGATCATCGAAGCCATCTTCGAGAATCTGGAGGCCAAGCGCGCGCTCTTCGCCGACATTGAGCGCCGTGCCAAGCCCTCGGCTCTGCTGGCCTCGAACACCTCGTCGCTGAAACTTGCCGACATCGCCACTGCCCTGCAACAGCCGCAGCGCCTGGTCGGCATCCACTTCTTCAATCCGGTGGCGATGATGCCGCTGGTGGAAGTGGTGGCCGGCGCTACGACCTCACCGGATGTGGCCAAACAGGCTGCCGCCTTCGTGCGCAAGATCGACAAGCTGCCGCTGCCGGTCAAGGACGCGCCGGGCTTCCTCGTGAATGCCGTACTGGCGCCCTACATGAACGAGGCCCTGCGCTGTATCGACGAAGGCATGTCGCCCGAGACCATTGACGCTGCCATGCTGGCTTTCGGCATGCCCATGGGGCCGGTGGAGTTGGCTGATACGGTGGGCCTTGATGTGGCGGTGGCCGTCGGCGAGCAACTGGTCGGTGGCAACGATGCCCCGAAGAAAGTGCTTGAACTCGTCAAGGCCGGCAAGCTGGGCAAGAAATCCGGCGAAGGCTTCTATCGCTACGTGGACGGCAAGGCGCAAAAAGTCGGCGCTGGCGGGACGGCGCCGGAAGAACTCGCGCAGCGCCTCGTCGCACCGCTGCTGCAAGCGGCCAAGCGCCTGGTCGAGCAGGGCGTTGTCGCCGATGCGGAACTGGCCGATGCCGGGGTGATTTTCGGCACGGGTTTCGCGCCCTATACTGGAGGCCCGCTGAACTATCTCCAAAGCCGACCATGAGTGAAGACCACGTGACCCTGCCGCCCGAAGCGCCCGAGCTTCGCGTAGTTCCGATGCCCGCCGATGTGAATATGGCGGGCGACATCTTCGGTGGCTGGGTCATGTCGCAGGTGGACATCGCCGGCGGCTTTGCCGCCGCCCGGCGTGCCAAGGGCCGCGTCGCCACGGTGGCGGTGAACTCCTTCGTTTTCAAGCAGCCCATTTCCGTCGGTGACCAGGTCAGCTTCTACAGCCAGATCGTCAAGGTCGGCCGCACCTCCATCGCCGTCGATGTGCAGGTCTATGCCGTGCGCAATCCCTCGGCGCCCTTCGTGGTCAAGGTCACCGAGGCCGTGCTCACCTACGTCGCCCTCAACGCCGACGGCAGCAAGCGGGAAGTACCTCCGGGCTAAGCGCCGAAGGGGCGCGCGCCAGCAACGGCGGGCTCCGGCTTTCCTGCATATATCACCAAGGCAATATGCCTTTGGTTTGCATTGTTTTTGCGGGTGCAAACCTGCAATATCCCTGCTCACAAAGGGGAACCATTCCGCAGCTACCAAGGGCATGAATCACTGCCTGTTGCGGATCGATCCCCCTCCATTCAAGGGGCAGACATGCACGGCACAGGGGTGGTTTCGTGATCAGGAAAATTGCCGTCGACCAGCTTGCGGTAGGCATGTTCATTCATGACTTCAACTGCGGCTGGATGGATCATCCCTTCGTCACCAACCAGATGCTGATCAAGGATCAGGCCAACATCCAGAAGGTGATCGATGCGGGGATTCGCGAGCTCTACATCGATACGCAGCAGGGCAAGGATGTGGCCACCGCAGAAGGCGAAGCACCGCCACCGACCGCGGAGGAGGTGCGCGTCGAGATTGATCAGAAGATCGCGGAAATCGTCGCGGCGGCACCGATCGTCATCCCGGTGCCGACACTCGCCGAAGAGGTCAAGCGGGCCCGCAAGCTCCATCACGATGCCAGCAAGCTGATCGGCACCATGATGACCGACATCCGCCTCGGCAAACAGATCGAGGTGGATCAGTGCGAGCCCCTGGTCGAGAACATCATCGACTCGATCTTCCGTGTTCCCGGCGCGCTTTTGCCGCTGGCCCAGGTCAAGACCCAGGACGAGTACACCTTCCAGCATTCGGTGTCGGTGGCGGCGCTGTCCGTGGCTTTCGGCCGTGCCCTCGATCTGCCGCGCGAGGAAATCAAGCAACTGGCGCTGGGCGGCCTGCTGCACGATGTCGGCAAGGCAAAGGTGCCGCTGGTGATTCTCAACAAGCCGGGCAAGCTGACCGACGAGGAGTTCGGCGTCATGAAGCGCCACGCCCGGGCCAGTGCCGAGTTGCTGGAAAAGACGCCGGGCGTCAGCGAGATCGCCCTCAAGGCCGCCGCCCAGCACCACGAACGTTACGACGGCACCGGCTATCCGCTGGGTCTGAAGGGCGACGAAATCAGCCTGCATGGACAGATGCTGGCCATCGTTGATGTCTACGACGCCATCACCTCATTGCGCATTTACCACAAGGGCATGCCGCCGACGGAAGCGCTGCGCAAGATGTTCGAGTGGAGCAAGTTCCATTTCAATCCGCGCCTGGTGCAGGCTTTCATCAAGGGCATCGGCATTTATCCGGCGGGCTCGCTGGTGCGCATGGAGAGCGGGCGGATGGGCATCGTCCGCGAAGTAGTGGCGGCCAAGCTGCTCCAGCCAGTGGTGAAAATTTTCTTCCATGCCGAACGCCAGTGCTATCTCGATCCGGAAACCATCGACCTGTCGTTGTCTCAGGACAAGATCGTTGCCCACGAATCCTTCGAGAAGTGGAAGATCGACCAGGCGCAGTGGCTGTAAGGCCCGCTGCGACCTGAACTACTCGTCGGTGTCGTCGGTCGCCGTCTCACCAGCACCGACTTTTTCTGCAGACTGCTCTTCCAGCTCCCGCAGTTCTTTGAATAGCTCGCGAAAAGCGCGCGGTGGCTTTTTCTGCTCAGCTTCCTTCACGGCATTGCGACGCAACTGGCGCAGGCGCGTGATGTCGGCGCCGGGATAATCGCGGGCGACTTCCTGAAATACCCCATCGTCTTCGATCAGCCGGGCACGCAGGCGCTCCAGCCGGTGCTGCTTGGCGTTGGCGGCGGCGGAGACGCCACGAACTTCGTCTAGGGCTGCTTGCAGCGGTTCGACGTCGACGCCACGCATGAGCTTGCCGATCAGTTGCATCTGGCGGCGCTTGGCTTCGTGCTTGGTGAAACGCTGAGCATCGGCGATGGCGTCGCGCAGGTTTTCCGGCATTTCGATCTTCTTCAGCCTATCCGACGACAGGGCGACCAACTCGGCGCCCATGGCCTGGAGCGCCGCCATGTCACGCTTTCTTTGCGATTTGCTGGGGCCGTCGTAGAGATCGTCGCCGGATTCCATGGCCTCGTCGGCATCCGCGGGTAAGATTGGTGTTTTGTTCATGGTAAGGATTGTCGCATGTCCCAGGGTTTCAGCCATTCCCAAGACGCCTTGCGCCAGTTGGCGCAGGACGTGCTCGATCACGCCGCCGGTATCGGCGCCACGGCCTGCGAGGTCGATGTTTCCGAGGGTTTCGGCCAATCGGTGACGGTACGCAAGCAGGCGGTGGAGACCATCGAATACAACCGCGACAAGGGCCTCGGCGTCACCATTTATGTCGGCCAGCGACGCGGTTATGCCAGCAGCTCCGATTTTTCCGCAGCGGCCGTGCGGGCCACGGTGGATGCGGCCCTGTCCATCGCCCGCTTTACCGCCGAGGACGATTGCGCCGGCCTGCCCGACGCGGCCCTGCTGGCGAAGACGCCGATGGACCTGGATCTGTTCCACCCCTGGCACATCAGCATCGAAGAAGCCATCGAGACGGCCCGCCGCTGCGAGCAGGCGGCCTTCGACGTCAGTCCGCTGGTGAAGAACTCCGAGGGCGCCAGCATTTCCGCGCAGCAGTCCCAATTCATTTCCGCCAACAGCCTGGGCTTCATGGACGGCTTCGCCACCTCGCGGCACTACGTGTCTGCCTCGGTGATTGCTGGCGAGGGCGACGAGATGCAGCGCGACGACTGGTACGTGACCAAGCGCGATGCCGGCGAATTCCCGGCGCCCGAAGCCATCGGCGCCTACGCGGCGCGGCGAGCCCTGTCCCGCCTGGGCGGACGCAAGCTGGGGACGCGCAAGTGCCCGGTGATTTTCGAGGCGACTTTGGCGGCGGGTCTGATCGGCAATTTCACCCACGCCATCTCCGGTGGTGCGCTGTATCGCAAGACCTCCTTTCTGGTCGACAGCCTCGGCAAGCAAATCTTCCCCGACTTCGTCCAGATCGAGGAGCAGCCCCATCTGCGCGGCGCGCTGGCCTCGTCACCTTTCGACGACGACGGCGTGGCGACGCGAGATCGCGTGCTGGTGAAGGACGGCGTGGTCGAAGGCTATTTGCTCTCCACCTATTCGGCGCGCAAGCTGGGCATGCAGACCACGGGCAATGCCGGTGGCGCCCACAACATGCTGATCAAGTCGGGCAAGCACGACCTCAAAGGCCTGCTCAAGGAAATGGGCACCGGCCTGCTGGTTACCGAACTGCTCGGCCAGGGCGTGAACTACGTGAACGGCGACTACTCGCGCGGCGCCGCCGGCTACTGGGTGGAGAAGGGTGAAATCGCCTACCCGGTGGAGGAGATCACCATCGCCGGTAACCTCAAGGATATGTTCAAGAACATCAGTGCCATCGGCAACGATGTGCTGGTGCGCGGCTCGAAACAGGTGGGCTCCATCCTTGTCAGCCGCATGACCGTGGCTGGTAACTGAGGACTGTCGTTGCGTAAAAACAAAAGGCCCGCATTCGCGGGCCTTTTGCATGGAGCTACAAAAGCTTACTTCTTCTTCGGAGCGGCCTTGGCAGTACCGCGACCGGTCTGCATGAAGTTGTCGAAGCCTGCCTCGGTAAAGCGGAACCACATGTTCTGCTCGTCGCGGAAGGCGGCGTAGTCACTGTAGATTTTCTTCCAGGCCGGGTTCTTGGCGGACAGGTCGGAGTACAGATCCATGGCGGCGGCGTGCGCAGCTTGCAAAATCGGCTTGCTGAAGGGGTGCAGCTTTGCGCCGTTAGCCACCAGGCGCTTGAGGGCGGCCGGGTTCTTGACGTCGTACTTGGCCTGCATGTCGATGTGGGCATGGGATGCGGCGGCGGCGAGGATGGCTTGATAGTCCTTGGGCAGCGCGTCGTAGGCCTTCTGGTTGACGTAGAGGGTCAGCTGCGGGCCACCTTCCCACCAGCCCGGGTAGTAGTAGTGCTTGGCAACCTTCTGGAAGCCGAGCTTCTCATCGTCATAAGGGCCAACCCACTCGGTGGCGTCAATGGTGCCTTTTTCCAGCGCTTGATAGATCTCGCCGCCGGGGATGTTCTGCGGCACGCCGCCGATGGCCGACAGCACCTTGCCGCCGAAGCCGCCGATGCGCATTTTCAGGCCCTTGATGTCGGCCAGGGTCTTGATCTCCTTGCGGTACCAGCCGCCCATCTGGGCACCGGTGTTGCCGAGCGGGAAATTGACGATGTTGTACTGCTTGTAGAACTCGCGGAACAGCTTGAGACCATTGCCTTCGTACATCCAGGCGGTCATCTGGCGCGAATTCAGGCCGAAGGGAATTGCGCAGTCCATGGCGAAGGTATCGTCCTTGCCGAAGAAATAGTAAGGCGCGGTATGGGCGCACTCGACGGTGCCCTGCTGGACCGCGTCGACGACGCCGAATGCGGGCACCAGTTCGCCGCCGGCATGGACAGAGATGGTGAACTTGCCACCAGTGGCTTCACTCACGGTCTTGGCGAAGACGTCTGCGGCGCCGAAAATGGTATCGAGCGCCTTGGGGAAGCTGGATGCGAGACGCCAGCGGATTGCCGGGGCGGTTTGCGCATGAACTGCCGGTGCGGCACCGGCCGCCAGAATGCCGGCGATGCCGGCGTTTTGCAAAAATTTGCGACGTTCCATGAAGTAATCTCCTGTTTTGTGGTTTGGTTGCTGCTGGTGTTGCTTGCTACTTGCGACCTTCGCTACTTGCCCTCTTTGAGTGACTGTTGCAGGGCTTTGGCTGGGTCTTCCTCCTCCTCCGAATTTTCTTCGGCATCCTTGTCTTCCTCTGTACTGGTGTCGTCCTCGATCGCTGGCTCCTCTACATCCATCGGGGCAGCTTCGAGTTGGATGTTATCCACGTTGGTGATTGGCTTACTGTCCAGGTTGCCAATTACGAGTGACGGCCAGGCGATCACGACGGCGACCATGATCAATTGCAGGACGATGAAGGCAATCGATCCCTTGTAGATCTGGTTGGTGGTGACTGCCGGGATGCGCTGATTGGTGACCCGGTCGTTGTAGTCGCTCTTGGCGGCCACACTACGCAGGTAGAACAAAGCGAAACCGAAGGGTGGCGTGAGGAAGGAAGTTTGCAGGTTCATGGCGATGATGACGCCAAACCAGATCAGGTCGATTCCCATCTTCTCGGCCACCGGCGCCAGCAGCGGAACGACGATGAAGGCGATCTCGAAGAAGTCGATGAACATGCCGAGAACGAAGACCAGCAAGGTGACGACGAGGATGAAGCCAAGTTGTCCGCCCGGTAGCTTGTCGAACAGGTGCTCGACGAAGAGATGGCCATCTGCGGCATTGAAGGTGAAGGAGAATACCGTCGAGCCGATCAGGATGAAGAGGACGAATACGGAGAGCTTGGTGGTGTTCTCCAGCGCCTGCGTTAGCAGGCTCATCGACAGCTTGCGTCGTGCCAGGGCCATGATGAAGGCTCCCAGCGCGCCCATGGCACCGCCTTCGGTCGGTGTGGCCAGACCGAGGAAAATGGTGCCAAGTACCAGGAAAATCAGCACCAGCGGCGGGATCAGGACGAAGGTGACGCGCTCGGTCAGCTGCGACAGCAGGCGCAGGCGGAACAGCCGGTTGGCCAGTGCCAGGCCGAGCGCCGTGAAGGAGGCGATGGTCATCGACAGGATCAGTATCTCGTCGGCGGGGGCATCGTTCTCGCGGCCAAGCCAGCTCTTCATCAGGCCGTCGTGCTGGGTGCTCCAGACATAGGCGACGCCGGCGGCGACCAGCAGCAGCAGGGCCAGTGACTTGTGGCCGGAGGCGCCGTTGGTTTCTTTGTAAATGCGGGCTTCGGCGGGCAGGGCGGGAACCCATGCGGGCTTGACGATGGCCACCGCGATGACGAACAGGGCATACAGCCCGACCAGCAACAGGCCCGGCACCAGGGCGCCGGCATACATGTCGCCGACCGAGCGACCGAGCTGGTCGGCCATCACGATCAGCACCAGCGAAGGCGGGATGGCCTGCGCCAGGGTACCGGAAGCGGTGATGACGCCGGTGGCGATGGTGCGGTTGTAACCGTAGCGCAGCATGATCGGCAGCGAGATCAGGCCCATGGAAATTACGGCTGCGGCGACGACGCCGGTAGTGGCGGCGAGCAGGGCACCGACGAAGATCACCGCGAGGGCGAGACCGCCGCGCACGGGGCCGAAGACCTGTCCGATGGTCTCCAGCAGATCCTCGGCCATGCCGCTCTTCTCCAGGATGATGCCCATGAAGGTAAAGAACGGAATGGCCAGCAAAGTGTCGTTCTGCATGATGCCGAAGACACGCAGTGGCAGTGCCTGGAACAGCGAGGGCGGGAACATCCCCGCCTCCATGCCGAGGAAGCCGAAGAAGAGACCGCAGGCGGCCAGCGCGAAGGCAACGGGGAATCCCGTCAGCAGGAACAGCAGCAGACCGCAAAACAGCAGCGGGACAAAATTCTGGGCAATAAATAACATCAGCGGATTTCCTCGGCGGCGTGGGCTGCGTGTTCCTCGATCTCGTGCCCGATCTCGTCGGTCGATTCGGTTTCAATATGGCTGATGGCATCCGGTCCCTGTCCCCGCAGGAAGGCAACGCGTTTGATCAGCTCCGATACGCCTTGCAGCAACAGCAGGGCAAAGCCCGCCGGGATCATGAGGAAGACCGGCCAGCGGATCAGACCGCCGGAGTTCTGCGACATCTCGCCGCTGTTCCAGGCATTGACGAACGTCGGCCAGGACAGATCGATCAGCATGTAGCAGAGGGGAAACAGGAAAACGACGATGCCGACGATGTCGATCCAGTTACGGGTCCGTGCCGACAGGTGGTTGGAGATGAAGTCGATGCGCACATGTGCATTCTTGAGGAATGCATAACCGGCGCCGAGGGTGAATACCGCAGCAAACAGGTACCACTGGATTTCCAGCAGGGCGTTGGAGCTGTTGTTGAACACTTTGCGCACGATGGCATTGCCGGCGCTGATGATCACGGCGGCGAGGATCAGCCAGATGATGTTGCGGCCGATCAGGGTGTTGATGCCGTCGACAGTACGGGAAACGCTTAGCAGTCCCTGCATTGAAGTTTTCTCCTCCACCGCGTGTGCGGTTGTTCTATTACCGGATGCGCGCCCGGGCAGAATGAAAGCTGCGCGCTAGTTTAACCATGAAACATGGGCGGAAAGCCGTATTGTGGAAATCCACAAGGCGCTGGGTTAATCCTTGCAGCGACAGGGGTTTGCGGGGTGTTTCATGTCATGAACCGCGCATTCCCTCATCATGCTGTTGTGGCGCTTCGCTCCCGGTCGAAATTTGCGCGTCAGCCGATGCGCGCTGTCGGGCGCAAATTCTGGACTGAATGTTTTTGCATTTAAATAGGGATTTTTGTCGTACCGCTGTGCGTAAATGCAGAGGGGTTTGGGTACATTCATCCCAGAGGAATGTCTTGCGGAAACATGTACAGGGGTGCCGGGTATTGGCAGCGGCATGATTCGGTCTCCATATGATTGGTCTAGTGGTAAGACCACTTATTTTTTGTGACTATATGAATTTTTCTGATTCTGGTCAAGAAATATTTTGTGGTTTGAACGGTTTGTTCCGATTTGTAGAATTGGTCAGACCAATTAAGGGGTTTGAGATAGGGCGAGCATGAAAATCACACAGCAAGGGGCCGGAGCATGAGCGAGCTTCCAGAATGGACGGATCTGCGCTATTTCCTCGAACTGGCCCGCGCCGGCACGCTGTCGGGCACGGCCCGTCGGCTGGGCGTCGAGCACACCACGGTGGCACGGCGCATCCAGCGCCTGGAGGCGGAGCTGAAAACGCCGCTGTTCGACCGTCGTCGCGAGGGCTATCAACTCACCGAGCTTGGTCAGGCCCTGCTGCCCCATGCCGAGGCCATGGAAAGTGCGGTGCTGGCTGCTGCCGAGCAGTTGGGCGGACCGCAGACGGCTGCGCGCGGCGCTGTCCGCCTCGGTGCGCCGGAGGTGTTCGGCACGCTGGTAGTGGCGCCGCGCATGCTGGCGCTGTTCGAGCAGCACCCGGACCTGCGCGTGCATCTGCTGCAACTGCCGCGCTTTGCCAACCTGGCCAACCGCGAGGCCGACCTCGGCGTCATGCTCGATCCGCCCGAGAGCGGCCGTTTCGTGGTCACCCGGCTGGTGGACTTCCATTACTACCTCTATGCCGCGCCAGCCTATCTCGCCGCCCATCCGCCCATCCATGGCCGCGATGACCTGGAGGGCCATGTCTTCGTCGACTACGTGCAGGACCAGTTGATGAGCGCCGGCCTCAACTACCTGGACGAGTTTGGTTTCGAGCCGCAGCGACGCTTTTGCTGCACCGGCATGCTGGCCCAGTACGAGGCGGCGGTGAGTGGACTGGGCTTGGTCATGGCGCCGCCTTATGCGGTGGCCGCTGGCGACAGCCGCCTGGTGCGGGTGCTGCCCGAGAAAATCCGCGCCGAACGCAGCCTCTGGCTGGTGGCGCCCACCGACCTGTTCCGCCTGCGCCGGGTGCGGGTGGTGTGGGACCACCTGCGTCGCATCGCCGAGCAGAACCCGGGCCTGTTTCGCAGTTTATGATGCGGCTTTTGTTGCCACTCCTGCCCCATGCCCACCCGCATCTGCCTCGTCCGCCATGGTGAAACCGACTGGAACGCCGAAAAGCGGCTCCAGGGCCAGATCGACATCGATCTCAATGCCGTTGGCGAATCCCAGGCCGCCGCCGTGCGCCCCGGCCTCGTCCATCACCGATTCACTGCCGCCTACAGCTCCGACCTGAGTCGTGCCTGGCGTACGGCGCAGATCGCCACGCATGGCCTCGGGCTCGCCGTGTCGCCAGCGCCGACTTTGCGTGAGCGCCACTACGGCGACTATCAGGGGCTGACCACGGACGAGGCGGTCCATCGCCATCCTGAAATGCATCGCCAGCATGCGGCCCGCAGCCTGCACTACGACTATGGCAGCGGCGAATCCCTGGCGGACTTCGCGCAACGGGTGATGGACAGCTTGGCCGAACTTGCGGCCCGTCATCGTGGCGAGAGCATCCTGGTCTTCACCCATGGCGGCGTGCTCGATGTCGTCTATCGCGCCGCCGTCGGCCGCGACCTGGAAGCGCCCCGTGATTTCCCCATCCCCAACGCGGCGCTGAACTGGCTGGAGCATCGGGACGGACACTGGCAGCTGATTTCCTGGGCCGATCGCGCCCACCTCGAACGCGCGCTGGACGAGGTCGCGGAGTAAAATCACGCCCTTTTCCCCCTTCCCTTCCTTTTTCGCAGGAACCCGCCATGTTTGCCAAGCAGAACACCCTTGCCAAGACCGACGCCGAACTCTGGGCTGCCATCACCGCCGAGAATCATCGTCAGGAAGAGCACATCGAATTGATCGCCTCGGAGAACTACGTTTCCTGGGCCGTCATGGAAGCGCAGGGTTCCCAGCTCACCAACAAGTACGCCGAAGGCTATCCGGGCAAGCGTTACTACGGTGGTTGCGAGCATGTGGATGTGGTCGAGCAGCTCGCCATCGACCGCCTGAAGAAGCTCTTCGGCGCCGAGGCTGCCAACGTCCAGCCCAATTCCGGTTCCCAGGCCAACCAGGCCGTGCTGATGGCCTTCGCCAAGCCCGGCGACACCATCATGGGCATGAGCCTGGCCGAAGGCGGCCACCTGACCCACGGCATGGCGCTGAACATGTCCGGCAAGTGGTTCAACGTCGTCTCCTATGGCCTCAACGAGAAGGAAGAGATCGACTATCCCAAGATGGAAGCCCTGGCCCGCGAGCACAAGCCGAAGATCATCGTCGCCGGTGCTTCCGCCTACGCCCTGCGCATCGACTGGGAGCGCTTCGCCAAGATCGCCAAGGAAGTCGGCGCCATTTTCTGGGTGGACATGGCCCACTACGCCGGCCTGATCGCCGCCGGCTATTACCCCAACCCGGTGCCCCACGCCGACGTGGTGACATCGACCACCCACAAGACCCTGCGCGGCCCGCGCGGCGGCATCATCCTGATGAAGGCCGAGCATGAGAAGGTCCTCAACTCCGCAATCTTCCCCGGCCTGCAAGGTGGCCCGCTGGAGCATGTGATCGCCGCCAAGGCCGTCGCCTTCAAGGAGGCCATGACTCCCGAGTTCAAGAACTATCAGGAACAGGTGATCGAGAACGCCTTGGTCATGTGCAAGACGCTGACTCAGCGTGGCCTGCGCATCGTCTCCGGTCGCACCGAATCCCATGTTTTCCTGGTCGATCTGCGCGCCAAGAAGATCACCGGCAAGGAAGCCGAGGCGGCGCTGGGCAAGGCCCATATCACGGTGAACAAGAACTCCATCCCCAACGATCCCGAGAAGCCCATGGTTACCTCCGGCATCCGCATCGGCTCGCCGGCCATGACCACGCGCGGCTTCACCGAGATCGAGGCCGAGATGATCGCCAACCTGATCGCCGACGTGCTCGACGC
Source organism: Rhodocyclaceae bacterium (assembly GCA_030824275.1). Taxonomy (GTDB): domain Bacteria; phylum Pseudomonadota; class Gammaproteobacteria; order Burkholderiales; family Rhodocyclaceae; genus JAVBXY01. The sequence continues at coordinate 46,155 of JAVBXY010000005.1, forward strand.
GCCGGCCGACGAGGCGGTGCTGGCGAAGGTGCGCGGCGAAGTCTCCGCGTTATGCAAGAAATTCCCGGTCTACGGAGCGTAATTCGTGAAGTGTCCCTTCTGCGCTGATCCCAATACGCAGGTAGTGGACACCCGCGAGAACGACGACGGCGACACCGTACGTCGTCGTCGTCGCTGCATGGCTTGCGACAAGCGCTTCACCACCTACGAACGGGTGGAGTTGCAGTTGCCGCAGGTGGTGAAGAAGAACGGCAGCCGCACCGACTACGAGCGCGAGAAGCTCCAGGCCAGCATGATGCTGGCCCTGCGCAAGCGTCCGGTGACCACCGAGAGCATCGACGCGGCGCTGGATCGCATCGAGGAAAAGTTGGTGCAGCTGGCCGTACGCGAAGTGCCCTCCGACCGCATCGGCGAACTGGTGATGCGCGAACTGAAGAAGCTCGACAACATCGGCTACATCCGCTTCGCCTCGGTCTATCGCAACTTCGAGGACGTGGACGAATTCTCCGACGCGATTCGCGAGATCAAGAAGCCCCGCGTCAAACGCACGACGTGAGTTTGCAGTGACGTTTTCGGCAGCCGACCATGCCTTCATGGCCCGCGCCCTGCAACTGGCGGAGCGAGGGCTGTTCACCACCACACCCAATCCCCGCGTCGGCTGCGTCCTCGTCCGCGATGGCGTGGTCATCGGCGAAGGCTGGCACGAGAAGGCCGGCGAGCCCCACGCGGAAATCAACGCGCTGAAAAAAGTCGGCGCTGGCGGGACGGCGAATGCGGCGAAAGGGGCCACCGCTTACGTTACGCTGGAGCCCTGTTCCCATTTCGGCCGCACGCCGCCCTGCGCCGACGCCCTGATCGCCGCCGGCGTCGCCCGCGTGGTGGGGGCCATGACCGACCCGAATCCGCAAGTGGCTGGTGCCGGTCTGGCGAAGCTGGCCGCCGCCGGTATCGCGACGGCCAGTGGCCTGATGGAAGCACAGGCCCGCGAACTCAACATCGGTTTCATTTCCCGCATGACGCGGGGCCGGCCCTGGCTGCGGCTCAAGGTCGCCGCCAGCATCGACGGCAAGACAGCGCTCAATAACGGCGTCTCGCAATGGATCACCGGCCCCGACGCGCGGCGCGATGCCCACGCCTGGCGCGCCCGTTCCTGCGCCGTGCTGACCGGCATCGGCACGGTCAGGGACGACAACCCGCGCCTCAACGTGCGTGAGGTGGCGACGACCCGCCAGCCATTGAAAGTGGTGATCGACAGCCGCCTGGAAACGCCGCTCGATGCCGCCGTGCTGGAGGGCGGGCCGCTGTTGATTGCTGCTGCCGTCGACGACAAGGAAAAGGCTGTGGCCCTGCGAGCGCGTGGCGCCGAAGTTCTCGTCCTGCCCAATCCCGCCGGCAAGGTGGAACTCGCTGCGCTGTTGGCCGAACTCGGTCGCCGTGGTATCAACGAAGTGCTGGCCGAAGCCGGCATGAAGCTCAACGGCTCGCTGTTGCGCGAAGGCTGCGTGGACGAACTGCTGATCTACCAGGCACCCCTGATCATGGGCGATGCGGCGCGCGGCATGTTCGGCCTGCATGAACTCACCGACCTGGCCGGCGCGCGCCGGCTGGAGATCATCGAGCGCCGGGTCGTCGGCGCCGACTTTCGCATCCGCGCCCGACTGAGTTGAAAAGTCGGCGCTGATGAAACAACTGCGCTACAGGGCGGTCGAGCAAAAGACGCTCTCCTCGCCGTAGCGGATGGCGCTACGGCGCCGCCGTGTCCAGATAGGCGAGCAGCGCCGCGTCCAGCTCGCCGACGGCCTGTTTGAGTTCCGTCATGGTTTGCGCGTTGATGTACTCGCCGGCGCGCACGCCGGTTTCGATTTTCGCCATGCGCGCGGCCAGGCGCAGGCCACCGATCTGGATGGCCTGCGACTCCAGGATGCCGGCCAGGTTCTGCACCTTTTCCCAATCGGCGGCGACCATGGCCTTTTCCATTTGGCCGAGGCGTTTGGGTAGTTCGCTGCGGGTGGCGACGACGATCTGGCGGGCAAAGCTCTGGTCGTCGCCGAAACCATCAAGCATGGCCTTGGCATCGAAGACCGGGGCCTGCGTCGCGGTGGGCGCTGGCGCCGGTGGTGATGGAGGCGGCTTGCGCCCCGGCGGCGTCGGCTTTCCGGCGGGCTTGGCGGGGGCTTCTTCGGTCTGTGGTGCCGGCTCGGGTAGCGCTTCCTCGATCTCCTCTTGCTCAGCGTCGGCGACGGGTGCAGCAGCGTAGCCCGGCAGGTTGCCGGCCAGCAGCGGCGTCAGTTGTTCGGCGATCAGCGGTTTGGACAGTATCTGGTTCATGCCGGCGACCAGACCGTGGGGGCCGTTCTGACTGGTCGCGGCGATCATGCCGAGAATCGGGATGTCGATGTTTTCCGTGCCGGCCTTGCCGGCCCGGATTGCCCGTGCGGTATCGGGGCCATCCATCACCGGCATGTCGCAGTCCATCAGGATCAGGTCGAAGCGCAGGCCGCGCAGCATAGCCAGAGCCTCCTCGCCGCTGCCGGCAACTGTGGCGCGCAGCTCGATGCTGGCCAGCACCGCGATGGCGGTTCGCTGGTCGACGATGTCGTTGTCCACCACCAGCACCTGGGCCGGGCGACGTCGGGTTTCAGGCGTGACTGGCGGCGTGGGCGGCTCGGCGGCGGCGGCCAGGCGGGCGGCCAGCCAGGCCAGGCCACGGGACAGCGCCTTTAGCGTCGCCCGTTGCAGACCGTGCATGCGGGATCGCGGGGGACGCGGATTTCGCGCCACTCCATGCCGAGGCCGTCGAGCAGCAGCAGTCGTCCGGCGAGCGGTGTGCCGATGCCGGCGATGAGTTTGAGTGCCTCGGCGGCCTGGGTGGCGCCGATGATGCCGGTGAGCGGGGCGAAGACGCCCATCACGGCGCAGCGTACTTCCTCGACATCCTGCCCTTCGGGGAAAAGGCAGTTGTAGCAGGGCGCATCGCTCTGGCGCGTATCAAAGACGGCGACCTGGCCGTCGAAGCGGATCGCGGCGCCGGAGACCAGCGGCTTGCCGAAGCGGAAACAGGCCCGATTGACGGCGTGGCGCGTGGCGAAGTTGTCGCAGCAATCGAGCACCACGTCAGCGGCGGCGATCTCGGCATCAAGCCGTTCGCCTTGCAGACGCTCGGTGACAGGAATCACTGTGCATTCGGGATTGATGCCGGCCAGTGTCTGGCGGCCTGACTCGGCCTTGGGCTGGCCTACCGATTCGGTGCGATGCAGGATCTGGCGTTGCAGATTGGTCAGGTCCACCGTGTCGCCATCGGCCAGCACCAGGGTGCCGACGCCGGCGGATGCCAGATAGTAGGCCGCTGGCGAACCCAGGCCGCCAGCGCCGATGACCAGTACGCGCGCGTCGACGATGGCCTGCTGCCCCTCGATGCCGATCTGCGGCAACAGGATGTGTCGGCTGTAGCGCAGCAGTTTTTCGTCGTTCACGAGCGCCTTACCCGCTCAACGGTCCTGCCGAAGTTCAGGCGGAGTGTCGTCGTGGTCGCCGTGGGAATGGTGCTCCCAGGCCTTGGAATATATGTCGTGAGACTTTTTGATCAGGCGCTCGGGCACGCGCATGTTGCGTAGCTGGGTTTCTTCGCAGTAATAGACGAAGCCACGGATCAGTCGATGGGTGAAGCTGGCGTCAAGATGGAAACCCTGGCTGCGCAGGGCGCCTTCGAGACCTTGGAAGGTGTATTCGGTGACTTCGTACCAGACCGACAGGCTGTGTGGGTGCATGCCATCGTCGATATCGAGACCATCGAGACCCGCCAGGAGTTGGCGTGCCCGCTTGACTTCCTTCTCGCCATGGAGACGGTCGAAGCGCAGTTCGCGGTGCTTGCGCGTACCCGGCTGTGGCGCGAATGCTGCGCGCCGCTCACGACGCCCAGCCGCGCGAAGATCGCGAGCTTTTTCGAGCGTCATCTTGCTCATGATGGCTTACCTCTTGATGATCTGCCAGGCCTTTAGCAGATTCATGGCCTGAGAGAGCTGGTAGTCGTTCTTCGAGGCGAATTCGATGGGCTTGGCGTTGGCGGCCTCCTCGTCGGCATCGCTCTTCTTCTTGCCGTTCTTGACCGGCTTGGCCTCGACCGCCTTGTCCTTGTCGTTTTCGAGATGGCGTTCGAGGTCGGCCTCGCGCAGGCGCTCGCGGGTTTCGCCGTTGGGCGTTTCTTCCACGATCACATCGGGGGTGATGCCCTTGGCCTGAATCGAGCGCCCCGAGGGGGTGTAGTAGCGCGCGGTGGTCAGCTTGATGGCGGCATTGTTGGATAGCGGCAGGATGGTCTGCACGGAGCCTTTGCCGAAGGTCTGGGTGCCAAGCACGACGGCACGCTTGTGGTCCTGCAAGGCGCCGGCGACGATTTCCGAGGCGGAAGCGGAACCGCTATTCACCAGTACAACCATGGGCACGGTCTTGGCCAGGGCCGGCAGGTTCTTCATGAAGTCGTCCTTGTGGCCGCGCAGATAGTCCTCGGGGCTGGCGGTGTAGCGGCGCTTGGCGTCCTCGGTGCGGCCGTCGGTGGAGGTGACCAGGGTCTTGGCTGGCAGGAAGGCGGCAGAGACGCCGATGGCGCCATTGAGCAGACCGCCCGGATCGTTGCGCAGGTCGAGCACCAGGCCCTTCAGGCCGTCCTTTTCCTTGGCCAGTTTTTCCAGGTGCTTGACCACGTCGGGGGCGGTCTCCTCCTGGAACTGGGTGATGCGCAAGTAGCCAAAGCCGGATTCGAGCACCTTGGACTTGACGCTCTGCACTTTGATCTTGTCGCGGATGATGGCGACTTCAAAGGGCTTGGGCTCGCCCTTGCGCACGATCGTCAGGCGAATCTGCGTCTTCGGCTTGCCGCGCATCTTCTTCACGGCGTCGTTGAGGGTCAGGCCCTTCACCAGGGTGTCGTCGAGCTTGATGATGAGGTCGCCGGGTTTGAGGCCGGCCTTGTAGGCGGGCGTGTCCTCGATGGGCGAGACCACCTTGACGAAGCCGTCTTCCATGCCGACTTCGATGCCGAGGCCGCCGAATTCACCCTGGGTGCTGACCTGCAAATCCTTGAAGGCGTCGGCGTCGAGGTAGGTCGAATGCGGATCAAGGTTGGACAGCATGCCGCTGATGGCATGGGTGATCAGCTTCTTGTCCTCGACCGGCTCGACGTAGCCCTGTTTGATGGCGTTATAGACATCGGCGAAGCTGCGCAACTCCTCGATCGGCAAGGCATTGGCGGCGTCCTTGGCCGCCGTGGCGGAGAAATTGAGGCTGACGAGAACGCCGGCGACGAGGCCGATGCCGACCAGACCGACTTTTTGCAGCTTGTTTCGCATGGAAACTCCGATGGGATGAAGGCGCCGAGTGACGCCGGTGAGGCACTGATGGCGCCTATCTTAGCGGCCCAGCCACTTCAATGGGTCGAAGGGTTGGCCCCGGTGCCTTAATTCAAAGTATAAACCCGACTCCGGGTTGCCGCCGCTGTTGCCGGCGGTGGCGACCTGCTCGCCGGATTTGACGGCGCTGCCGACGGCGGTGAGCAGGGATTCGTTGTTGCCGTAGACCGACAGGAAGTCGTCGCCGTGATCCACGACGAGCAGGTTGCCGAAGCCGCGCAGCCAGTCGGAAAAGACCACTGTACCGGCGGCCACAGCGCGGACTTCGGCACCTTCGCCGGCGCGGATGAACAGACCTTTCCAACTCGTGCCACCCTCGGCACGCGGGCTGCCGAAGCGGCCGGCGAGATCGCCCTTCACCGGCCAGCGCAGCTTGCCGCGCAGGGCGCCGAAGGCACCGATGGCGCCGGGATCGTTGTTCTTCAGCGTCGGGGCGTGCGATTTTGCGTGACTCGCCGTCCCGCCAGCGCCGACTTTTGGCGCCGCGCCCTTCTTCGACGGCGCGATGCGGGCCAGTCCGGCGATCAGCTTGCCCAGGCGCTGTTCGTCGCGCTTGAGGGAATCGATTTCACGTCGCTGCGACTTGATGCGGTCGGCGATTTTCGCCAGAGTGGTCTGCCGTTGTTTCTTGCGGTCGAGCAGCTGGGCACGGCTTTCCTGGGCGCGACGTTCAATATCGGCGAGTTTCGCCTGGCGCTCACGGGCGTCGTCGGCGAGCTTTTTCTTCTCGGCGGCGACGCCGCGCAACTGCTGGATCAGATCGGCCTTGGCCTGCGAAAGCTGGGTCAGGAAATAGCGGTCGCGGGCCGCCTGATTGGGATCGCGGCCAGCGAGAATGAGCTGGAGGGCGTCGGAGTCGCCGCCGACGAACTGGCGGCTCAACAGGCGGGCGAGCTGGTTCTGCTGCGCGGCGGTCTGGCGGTCGAGGCGCTGGCCCTGGGTTTCCAGTTCGCCGAGTTGGCCCTGTACCTGGGTCCGCTCGCCGCCGAGTTCGTGCAGGCGCCGATTGGTGTCGGAAATCGCCGACTCGGTTTCGCGTAACTGGTCGGCGGCGTAGCTCTTCGATTCCTCGGTCTTGGCGAGGTCGCGGCGCAGGCTGTCGATGCGGCCGCGCAGTTCGCCCTGCTGTTCTTTCAGCTCGCTTTTCTTGGCCGCCGCAAACAGTTGCGGCGGCAAGAGGATCAGCAGGGCGAGAAGCAGGGCCCGATGTTTCAAACCTTGGCTTTGCCCTGGTTCGCCACGGCCTGCATGGCGGCCTTGATGGCTTCCTGGTCGCCCAGGTAGTAGTTGCGGATCGGCTTCAGGTTGGCATCCAGTTCATAGACCAGGGGCTGGGCGGTGGGAATGTTGAGGCCGACGATATCGGCATCGGAAACACCGTCCAGATACTTGATCATGGCCCGGATGCTGTTGCCGTGGGCGGCGATAAGCACCCGCTTGCCGGACTTGATGGTCGGCGCGATGGTCTCGTTCCAGTAGGGCAGGACGCGGGCGACGGTGTCCTTGAGGCATTCGGTGCGCGGCGACTGGTCGGCGCTGAGTCCAGCGTAGCGGCGATCCTGACGCTGGGCGAGCAGGCGCTCGTCGTTCTCGTCCAGGGCCGGCGGCGGCGTGTCATAGGCGCGGCGCCAGATCAGCACCTGTTCGTCGCCAAACTTGGCGGCGGTCTCGGCCTTGTCGAGGCCTTGCAGGGCACCGTAATGGCGTTCGTTCAGGCGCCAGGAGTGCTGTACCGGAACCCACAGCCGGTCCATTTCCTCCAGCACGGTGAACAGGGTCTTGTTGGCGCGCTTGAGCACCGAGGTGAAGGCGATGTCGAAGTCGTAGCCTTCGGTTTTCAGCAACTGGCCGGCGGCCTTGGCTTCGGCCAGGCCTTTTTCGGTGAGGCCGACGTCGGTCCAGCCGGTGAAGCGGTTTTCCTGGTTCCAGGTGGATTCGCCGTGGCGCAGCAGAACGATCTTGTACATGGGAGTTTCGCCGTGCAAAAAATGATATTTTAGCCTGCGCGGCTGGCTTGCCATGTATCAGCGAAGTATAATATTCCGATGGAAGCCCCCGCCAATCTCGCCGATCTGATGGACAAACGCGAGCACATCGAAACCGCTGCTCGTGCGCTCAAGGCGATTTCCCACCCCCTGCGCCTGAAGATACTTTGCGTCGTCGGCGATCAGGAAGTCTGCGTGCAGGACATCGTCGACGCCGTCGGCACCTCGCAGAGCAATATTTCCCAGCATCTGGCCATCCTGCGCGACAAGGGCGTGCTCAATACCCGCAAGGATGCCAACCGCGTTTACTACCGTGTCGCCGACCAGCGCACCCTTCAGCTCATCGTCCTGATGCGTGAGGTGTTCTGCGGCGTACCTACCCGTCACCACTGAAGGAACCCGAAGCAATGGAATTCGTGCAGCAGAACATCATGTGGGTGGCGCTCGCCATCGTTTCCGGCACCATGCTGGTGTGGCCGATGATCACCGGCGGCGGCTCTCAGGGCCTTTCTCCCGCGCAGGCCACCTTGCTGATGAATCGCGAGGACGCGGTGGTGATCGACGTGCGCGAAACCGGCGAATGGAGTTCCGGCCATATCGCCGGCGCCCGCCACATCACGCTGGGCCAGCTCGACAAGCGGCTGTCCGAGATCGAGAAATTCAAGGGCCGGCCGATCATCGTCTGCTGCGCCTCGGGCAATCGCTCGTCCTCCGCATGCAGCCAGCTCAAGAAGGCCGGCTTCGACAAGGTGTACAACCTGTCCGGCGGCATCTCGGCCTGGCTTGAAGCCAGCCTGCCCGTCACTACGAAAGGCTGAATGCCATGCCCAAGGTACTCATGTATTCGACCGGCGTCTGCCCCTACTGCGTGCGAGCTGAGCAACTGCTGACCCGCAAGGGCGTGGCCGAGATCGAGAAGGTACGCATCGACCTTGATCCCGAGCGTCGCGATGAAATGATGGAGCGCACCGGTCGTCGCACCGTGCCGCAGATTTACATCGGCGACACCCATGTCGGTGGCTGCGACGATCTCTACGAACTCGACCGTCAGGGCAAGCTCGATCCTCTGCTCGCTGCGTGACGGTAGAATGCCGGCTTTCTCTCTTCCGGCATGAGTGACATGAGCGACCAGCAACCCGTATTCAGCATCGAAAAGATCTACGTCAAGGATCTTTCCGTCGAAGTGCCCAACGCGCCACAGATTTTCCTTGAGCGCGACACCCCCGATATCGAAGTGCAGATCGGCAGCGCCACGACGCCCGTCGGCGATGGCCTGTTCGAGGTGGTGCTGACCGTCACCGTGACGGCCAAGCTGGGCGAGGGCGAGGCTGCCAAGGCCTTCTTCCTGGTCGAAGTCGCCGAAGCCGGCATTTTCCAGATCCGCAACGTGCCGGATGAAGACCTCGAAGCCATCGTCGCCGTGGCCTGCCCCAACATCCTCTTCCCCTATGCCCGCGAAACCGTTTCCGATGCAGTCAATCGCGCCGGCTTCCCGCCCGTCATCCTCGCCCCGGTGAATTTCGAGGCGCTCTACCAGCAGCGTCTGATGGAGCAGCAGCAGGGCGAGTCGCGGATTCAGCTTCAGTAAAAGTCGGCCATGGCGATACGGCGATTTCTCGTTTCCCTGCTGCTTGTCAGCGGCACGGCCTTGGCGCTGGATTACCGTTCCGTCAGCGAAGGCGCGCCGATGTTCGACGCGCCTTCAGCTAAAGCCAAGCCCCTGTTCGTCGTTGCTGCCGGCACGCCGGTGGAACTGGTGGTCAGCCTCGACGGCTGGTCCAAGGTGCGTGACAACCGGGGCGATCTGGTCTGGATCGAAAAGAAGCACCTCAGCGAAAAGCGCACCGTCATCATTCGCGCGGATCGCGCCCAGGTGCGTTCTGCCGCCGAAGACAAGGCCGCCGTCGCCTTCGAGGCCGAACGCGACGTGGTGCTCGAACTGCTCGAAGCCGTCCCCGGCGGCTGGGCGAAGGTGAAGCATCGCGACGGCCAGAGCGGCTTCGTCAAGGCCTTCCAGGTCTGGGGTCTCTGATTCCCGTATGAACATCGCCGTGCTCGGTGCCGGCGCCTGGGGAACAGCGCTGGCCATGACCATGGCCTTCGCCGGCCGTCACCAGGTCAGCCTGTGGGCTCGCGATGTCGATCAGGCGGCATCGATGGCCGCCCACCGCGAAAATGCCCGCTACCTGCCGGGCTGCCCTTTTCCCGATGCACTAACCGTTACCGCAGATTTCTCCGCCGCGCTGGCCGGTGCTGATCTTGCGCTGCTCGCCACGCCCTTGTCGGGCTTGCGGGCGACCCTGCAAACGCTACCCTCGACACTGCCTTTCCTTTGGGTTTGCAAAGGTCTGGAAGCGGGCAGCGGTCTGTTACCGCATCAGGTAGTCACCGACGTACTGGGACCGGCCACCTGCGGTGTGCTGACCGGGCCGAGCTTCGCGATTGAAGTTGCCCGTGGCCTGCCGACGGCGATCACGCTGGCGGCTACTGATGCCGGCTTTGCCGCCGCGACGGCGCAGCAATTGCATGGTGGCAACTTGCGCATCTACGCCAACGACGATCTGGTCGGCGCCGAAGTTGGCGGTGCGGTGAAGAACGTGCTGGCCATCGCCACCGGTATTTGCGACGGCCTCGGCCTGGGTCACAATGCCCGCGCCGCGTTGATCACTCGGGGTCTGGTGGAAATCACCCGCTTCGGCATGGCACTGGGCGCGAAGCGCGACACCTTCACCGGCCTTGCCGGTATGGGCGATCTGATCCTCACCTGCACCGGCGACCTCTCGCGCAATCGCCGCGTCGGCCTGCTGCTGGCCGAGGGGCGGACCCTGCCGGATATCGTGGCGGCCCTCGGGCATGTGGCGGAAGGCGTTCCTGCCGCCCGCGAGGTGTCGCGGCGAGCCGGCGAATTACAGGTGGACATGCCGATCACCACTGCTGTGACGGCGGTTCTCGATGGCCGCCTGACGCCTCGTGATGCGGTGGAGCGTCTGATGGCGCGCGATCCCAAGCCCGAATAATCAGACGCTGCCCGCGTAGCCCTGCTGTCGCCAGGCCTCGAAGACCATTACGGCGACAGCATTTGAGAGGTTAAGGCTGCGATTGCCCGCTACCATTGGCAGGCGCAGCCGGTGTTCTGGCGCAATCTGTTCCAGTACCTCGGGCGGCAGGCCTTTCGATTCCGAACCAAAAATGAAGGCATCCCCCGGAAGAAAGTCGGTGCTGGCAGGACGGCGACTTGCCTTGGTGGTCAGGGCAAACAGCCGGGCATCGCCGAGGGTGGCGCGGCAGGCGGCCCAGTCGGGGTGCACGGTGACCGTCGCCAGTTCCGCGTAATCCATTCCCGCGCGCCGCACCGCTGCTTCGGAAACGCTGAAACCCAGGGGCTCCACCAGGTGCAGCCGGGCGCCGGTGTTGGCGCAAAGGCGGATCACATTGCCGGTGTTGGGTGGAATTTCGGGTGCGACGAGGACGACGTGAAACATGGTGGATACCTGTAAAACTGCACGTGATCGGTTGATTGCCCAGCCCGCGCCGGCCTGGGGTGCGGTGTCACAATGGCGGGTGTACGCCGCACTGGAGATTGCCTGATGGCCCGCCCGGAAAAAATACGCCTTGGTGACATGCTGGTTCAGCAGAACCTTATCACCGGCGAACAACTCAAATTTGCCCTCGACGAACAAAAACGCACGGGGCGCAAGCTGGGGCGGGTGCTCGTCGAAAGCGGCTTCGTTACCGAGGAAGGCATCTCCACCGGCCTGTCGCGCCAACTCGGCGCCGACTTTGTCGATCTCAAGACGTTTCAGCCAAAGCCGGAGTTGATCAAGCTCTTGCCGGAAGCCCAGGCACGCCGCCATCGTGCGTTGGTGCTGAAAGAGCACGACGGAATGTTGGTCGTCGGCATGGCCGACCCGACCGACCTCGCCGCCTTCGATGAACTGGCCCGCGTGTTGAAGCGCGAAATCGACCTCGCCGTGGTCACCGAAAGCCAGCTGCTCTCGGCCATCGACCGGGTCTATCGCCGCACCGAGGAAATCCAGGGCCTGGCCAAGGAACTGACGGCCGACATGGGCGACATGCCCACCGAGTTCGGCAACATCCTCGGCCTCACCGCCGGTGCCGAGGACGCGCCGGTGGTCAAGCTGCTCAACACGGTGTTCGAGGAAGCCCTGAAGCTGCGCGCCTCCGACATCCACATCGAGCCGCAGGAAAAGTCCCTGATCATCCGCTTCCGCATCGACGGCGTGCTGCACATCCAGACCGAGGCCGACTCGAAGATTTCCACCGCGGTGGTGCTGCGCCTGAAGCTGATGTCCGGCCTCGACATCTCGGAAAAGCGCCTGCCGCAGGACGGCCGCTTCAACATCAAGCTGCGCAGCTCGCCCATCGATATCCGTATCTCGACCATGCCCACGCAGCATGGCGAATCGGTGGTCATGCGTCTGCTGGCGCAGAACACCGGCCTGCTGCAACTGGACAAGCTGCACATGCCGCCGAAGGTGTTGGAACGCTTTCGCCATGCCATCGCGCGGCCCTCGGGCATCGTGCTGGTCACCGGCCCGACCGGCTCCGGCAAGACCACCACGCTCTATGCCGCGCTGAACGAACTCAACACACCGGAAAAGAAAATCATCACCGTCGAAGATCCGGTCGAATACCGCCTGCCCGGCCTCAACCAGGTGCAGGTGCACGAGAAGATCGACCTATCCTTTTCCCGCGTGCTGCGCACCGCCCTGCGTCAAGACCCGGACATCATCCTGCTCGGCGAAATGCGCGACCAGGACACTGCCGAGATCGGCATGCGTGCCGCCATGACCGGCCACCTGGTGCTCTCCACTCTGCACACCAACGATGCCCTGTCCACGCCGATTCGTCTGCTCGACATGGGCGTGCCGCGTTACATGGTGGCGCTGTCGATTCAGATGGTGCTGGCCCAGCGTCTGGTGCGAGTGATCTGCGAAAACTGTTCCTCGCCCTATACCCTGGCGCCCCACGAGCACCTCTGGCTCAAGGCCGAACTGGGCGAGCGGGTCGATAATTTTCAGTACAAGCACGGACAGGGTTGCAGTCACTGCGCCAACACCGGCTATCAGGGCCGTCAGGCCGTGTACGAATTGCTGGAGATGACCAACGTCCTCGTCGAAGCCGCCAACCGGGGCGATCCCAACGAATTCATGCAGGCCGGTCGCGAGCAGATGGGTGGCAATACTTTGCGCCGCGACGCGATCCGCTTGGTGGTGAGCGGCCGTACTACCGTGGATGAAGCCATGCGCATCAGCACCCAGCTCGACGAATAGGCCCGTCGATGCCAAATTTCTCCTATCGGGGTCGCAATGGTGCCGGTCAGGTCGTCCAGGGCGTGATGGAAGGCGCGACCGCTGGTGTCGTCGCCGACCTGCTGGTCGGTACCGGCGTCACACCGATGGAGATCAAGCCGACCAAGGCCGCCGCTGGCGATGCGGGTGGCGGCAGCATGAACATCAACATTAGTATCTTCAAGGAAAAGGTACAGCACATCGATGTGCTGCTCTTCTCCAAGCAAATCTACACGCTGCTGAAAGCCGGCGTGCCCATCATGCGTGCCCTGGCGGGCTTGCAGGAATCCAGCTCGAACACGGCGATGAAAGCCTTGTTGCAGGACGTGCGCGAGAGCCTCGATTCCGGCCGCGAACTCTCCATGTCCCTGGCTCGGCATCCGAAGGTGTTCACGCCCTTCTATCTTTCCATGGTACGCGTCGGCGAGATGACTGGCCGACTCGAAGAAGTGTTCATTCGCCTCTTCGATCACATGGAGTTCGAGCGCTTCATGAAGGAGCAGGTGAAGTCGGCGCTGCGTTATCCATCGTTTGTGATCGCCGCCATGATCATCGCCATGGTGGTGGTCAACATCTTCGTGATTCCAGCCTTTGCCAAAGTGTTCGCAGGCTTCAAGGCTGAGTTGCCGTTGATGACGCGGATACTTCTAGCCATTTCAAAGTTCTGGCTGGACTGGTGGCATGTCATGCTGGTGGGCGCTGTGGGTACTGTCTTCGGTTTCAATTTCTGGCGGCGAAGCAGCAAGGGGCGCTATGAATGGGATCGCATCAAGCTCAAGTTTCCGATTGCCGGAAAGATCGTCCTGAAGGCGACCCTGGCGCGCTTTGCGCGCAGCTTTGCCCTGGCATCCCGCAGTGGTGTGCCCATCATCCAGGCGCTATCCAATGTCGCGGTCACAGTGGATAACGACTACATCTCCGACAAGATCGAGAAAATGCGGGATGGCGTCGAGCGCGGGGAGAGCATCCTGCGCACCTCCATCGCCGCCGGTGTATTTACGCCAGTGGTGTTGCAGATGATTGCCGTCGGCGAAGAATCCGGTGCGCTTGATGACATGATGCAGGAGGTCGCCGACATGTACCAGAGCGAAGTCGAATACGAACTGAAGACCCTGGCACAACAGATCGAACCCATCCTGATTACCATGCTCGGTGCGATGGTCCTCGTTCTGGCCCTCGGCATCTTTCTGCCGATCTGGGATCTGGGCAAGGTGGCGATCAAGAAGTGACACCAACGGTCGGCCTTCGAACTCAGCGCGGCATCGGCAAGTTCGAGTTTGCCATCGTCGTGATCATCATCGGGGTGGCATCCTTGCTGTTGGCGGAGCGTTTAAACCACATCGAGATGGAGGTGGAACGTACCGAAGTTGATCTCACCATCAGAAACATACGCGCCGGTATCCAACTGGCCGTCGGCGAGCATGTGATGCATGGCGAGGATGCGCGGGTCGCGGAGATTACTGACGCCAGCCCGGTGGCCTTTCTAGGCGACCTGCCGCGCGGATTTCGTGTCGGTGCTCCGTATCCAGAAGCCGCCGGGGAATGGACCTACAACGCAACCCGACGTGAATTGGCCTATCGCCCGCGCCTGCCGGAAGCCTTTGAAGGGCGCGAAGAACTTCGTTGGCGTTACGAGCGGCGGGTGGCACCCGACGGACGGTTCTTGGGGCCGCTTTTGAAGGCGGAAAATTAGAGCATGTCAGTGCGCAAAGATACATACAGTCCGTTGAATTAGTGCGAGTATTTGTGAGTAATTTGGCGTTAGTAACTACTACCATCGTGCTAACCTTTCCATCATCGTTGCATTAGATTTTTCATCCGAATGACTCTTGGTCGTCGTCCATCCGTATCCCGTCAATCAGGCTTCACCCTGATCGAACTGGTCATCGTCATCACCATCATCGGCATCCTTGCTGCCGTGGCGTTACCCCGGCTTATTGACGCCCAGCGTGATGCGCGGGTCGCCAAGGCCCACGCGATTTACGGTTCCCTGCGCTCTGCCGCAGCCTTGGCCCGCTCGCGCTGTGAACTCGACAACTCCGGATCGGCATCCTTGTTGACGACACCGAACTGCACCTCGGCGACGCCCAAGGTCAACATGGATGGAACGATGGTTGACATCGTCAATCGTTATCCGGCGGCCACCGCTCTTGGCATTGATTCAGCGGCGGCGCTCAATCTGGCTTCAGATGGTCTCGTGGCTGCCGTTAGTGGCAATGTGCGGACATTCGATATTTCTGGCGGCACCGTACCCAACTGCCGGATTTCGTATCAGGAAGCGACTCAACCCACGGTGGGTGTGATTACTGCCCCCGTGATTTCGGTAGTAACCACGGGCTGCTAGGGCAAGGAACAGCAAGTTTTTATTAGGAGATGGACATGAAACAAAAAGGTTTTACGCTAATCGAACTGGTCGTCGTGATTGTGATTCTCGGGATTTTGGCGGCGACGGCGTTGCCGAAGTTTATTAACATGTCTAGCGAGGCTCAGACCGCTGCGACAAAAGGCGTTGCTGGTGCCATGGCTTCTGCAATGACTATCAATTATGCGGCTCGTAAAGCCAGCGCGACCGGTTCTGCTGCGGTCACCGACTGCGATTCAGGTAGTCTTTTGCAGGGTGGTCTGCCAAGCGGCTATACGATTACTGCCGCTGCAATTACTGCTGAATCCACGGCTACTTGCACGGTGAACGGCCCAAGCAGTACCAGCGCAACCTTTACTGGACTGGGCGTCAACTAATCCAAGTAAGTGCAACAGGTGCTGGAAAAGCAATGGCCCGGAGGTGACTTCGGGCCATTGTTGTTTGCTGGTGGCTTGCGTGATGAAGGTCGCGACAGCAGTTTGGTCTGTCGCGCTTGATGACGGCGGGTAGCCTCGGTCTGCTCGCCTTGATGGCGTCAGTCCCTTTTCTTTTCCCGTCGCATACATTTCCAATTTCGAGTTTCTGGAGTGAGTGGTGGGCGGGCGTCCTCGGCCTCTGTGCTGCCGCTGTCGGTTTGCTTGTGACGCGTAGCTCTGCGCTTCTCCTACCGAAGACTCTATGCATCCCCCTCATCCTGTTGAGCGCAGTTCTGGTTCAATTCCTGATGGGGCGCCTAGCATTTCCTCAATTGGGTCTATTGCTGGCGATTTATCTTTTATGGGGCGGATTGCTGATAGTCCTGGGGCGGCACCTAGCCGAAACCATCGGGATGGAGCGCCTTGCTGATACTCTCGCGGGTGCAATTGCTATTGGTGCGCTGATTGGAACACTCATTGCGCTTGGTCAATGGATGGGCGTGATCAACGGACTACCTTGGATATTTTCGGCCAATACTGGAGTCGCTTACGGCAATCTAGCCCAGTCAAACCACCATACTCATTATTCCTGGCTTGGTATTGCCTCGGTCTTATATCTAAAGGGGCGCGGCCTGCTCGGTCGAGTGGTGCTTTGGCCGGTCATCATATTAATGGCATTGGGAAGTGTTCTGAGCGGGTCGCGGAGCGTGCTTCTCTACCCAGTTGTTCTTCTTGCTGCTGTAGTCTGGTTAAGGTTGCGAGCCCCACGAGGTGAGGGCGATTCGCTGCTTGTAGATGTGGCCATTTTGTTACCACTTGTAGTGGTCCTGAATGGCGTGGTTGTATGGGTATCTCCTCGACTCCCGGAAATATTGGAGATGCTTGGCCGCGAGTTTTTCCCATTGGGAACGGGAGGCTTCTTTGCCCCGCCGGCTACGCCAGCGACAGCGATCACTCGGCTCTATGAGCCGATCTCTGGTCCCAGTGAACGGCTTGCAATTGCCCGCGCTGCGTGGTCAGCATTTGTAGATAGTCCATGGCTTGGGCAAGGACTGGGGAACTACGCATGGGCAAGTTTTCTTGCTGCGTCGACGTCGACAGGTCCGTCAATGATGGCCGAGCATGCCCACAATTTCGTGCTGCATTGTCTTGCGGAATTTGGTGCCCCAGTCACCATTGTGGTCCTGCTATCACTTGCAATTTGGGCAAGGCGATTTGCTGTACAGCCTTGGGGACTTCCGCAACTGTGGTGTGCCGGGGTTTTAGGCATTGGGGCGGTGCATTCGCTGCTCGAATATCCGCTCTGGTACAGCTATTTTCTCGGGCCGACGGCATTGCTGCTTGGCGCTAGTGATACGAGCAAGGCCTTTGTGATGGAAGGTCGGCGGATGAAGGCCTACTTGTCTGTACTTGCGTTGGTTGGAGTGGTGGTTCTGGCGGATCTGCGCAAGGATTACATGGTGATCGAAGCTGCTTCCTACCAGCCTTTGGCAGCGCATCCCGACCGGGAACGTGCGTGGCGAATTTCCATGGATCGGTTGCTTGTCGTCTTTCAAGATTCCTTGCTGTCGCCATGGGCGATGGAGGCATTCGTAAATCTGGCAGAACCGAGCCGTCATTTGGCTGAAGATCGTGCTGCCTTGTGCGAGAAGGGCATTCGGTTTGCACCGGCACGAACTCTGGTCGCCCGCTGCGCCATGCACCTCGCCATCGCGGGACGAAATGCCGATGCGCAGCAACTCGGGCGGGCGGTGTTGGCGGCATTCCCTGCTGAACGGGAAGCGACCATCGCGGAATGGCAACGGGGGGCGAGGATATTCCCGGAGGTGCTTGGGTTGATCGGCGATACGACCAGCGCTCCCTTTCCCGAACTGTCGCAAAAAAAGTCGGCGCTGGCGGAACGGCGGTGAGTGCTCCGGCGTACCGACAGGGCCGGGTAAAAAAAGTAAAACGAATGTAAATGCTTGCGAAACCTCACATTTCCCGCCCGGGTTGTACTTGTGCTCCCTGATTCGTCAATAAGCCAAGCTTCCCCCCTGATATCCCGGCTTTCGTATTTCTTTCGATGGGTATAGTTCAGGGAAACCTGACCATATTGACCGCGTGCCCATTTCTGTCAAAAAATCTTTCGAGCCAGGCTGGCTGGCGATCGCTCCCGGAGAGGGGCGGGCTGATTTCATTCACGTGCAGCGTGTGAAGGGATCGGCGCCGAAAGTTCTATTGGCCGAATCGATGGAGCGGGGGGGCGACGATGTGCTGATGCTGTCCTCGCTACGCAAGCCCTTCGGCCTTGGCGGGAAAAGATGCACGGCCTTGCTTCGGCATGGGGAATACCAGTTCATCCAGACCGACGCTGTCGAAGGCGATAGTGACGAGGCGCGGGAAATCGTGCGCTGGAAGCTCAAGGATCAGGTCGAGTTTTCCATCGAAACGGCGGTGGTCGATCTGTTGCCGATTCCCTCGGCCGGGCGTACGCCCCAGGTGTTTGCTGCGATTGCACCGGAGTCGGCGGTGGGGCCGCTGATCCGATCCTTCCAGGCGGCGAAAGTCCCTTTGACGACCATCGATCTGCCCGAGATGTCCCAGCGCAATCTGGCCGCCCTGTTCGAGGAAGATGGGCGTGGATTGGCGACTCTGATATTCGACGACATAGAGGGCTTGTTCACCTTCACGGTGAATGGCGAGCTGCTGGTGGTGCGTCATGTGGAAATTTCGGTGCGCCAGATCATTGCCGCCGACAAGGAGCGTCGCGAAATGCTGTTCGAGCGCATCGCGCTGGACGTGCAGCGATCTCTCGATAACTTTGATCGCATGTACAGCAGCATTCCGCTGTCGCGCCTGATCGTTGCGCCCATTCCCGGCGTTGATGACTTTATCGACTATCTGCGCGGCAATCTCACGGTGCCGGTCTCGCCAATGGACCTGGGCAGCGTGCTTGACATGGAGTCGGTGCCGGCGCTGCTCGATCCATTGCGTCAGTTCCAGTGCTTGCGCGGACTGGGCGCGGCTCTGCGCGACGAGGTTGCGGCATGAGCGGGCAGATCAATCTCTATCACCCGCGCTATCTCAAGCAGCGCGACTGGCTGGCGCTGGGGCCGGTGGCGGTGGCAGCAGTGGGTGTGTATACCCTGCTGGCCGTCACGGCGCTTTGGTCCTGGTACGACGCGGGCGAGCGCAAGGCCATGGCAGCGGCGGCGGATGCGCAGTTGAAAGCGGCGAAGGCTCAGGTGGACGAGGCGACCAAGGCCGCGTCTGCGCGCAAACCCAGCGCCCAATTGCTGGCTGAGGTGGATACGGTCACCAGTGTGTTGCGTCGCCGGGAAGAGATCGCCGGTCTGCTGGAGGGCGGTGTCATCGGCACCACGACCGGGTTTGCCGAGCACTTCCGTGGCTTGGCGCGTCAGGTTCCCGAGGGGCTCTGGCTGACGGGCTTCTCTCTGGCCGCCGGCGGTAGTGATATGGAAATTCGCGGCAGCACTTTGAATGCCGCTACAGTGCCCGAATATATTCGCCGGCTCGGCGAGGAGAAGGCATTCCAAGGCAAGAGCTTTGCGGCTCTATCCATGACGCGACCGGGTGTGCCGGGTGCGCCGGTGCCCGCACGGGCGGGCAGTACGACGCCCGCCGCCGTCTCGCCAGCGCCGACTATTGCGGCACCTGTTGCGCTACGCGCCATCGATTTTGTGCTGCTGCCCAAGGCAGTGGATGCGGGGGCTGCCAAGTCATGAGCGCGCTGACGGATCGCTGGCAACAATGGTCGGATCGCTTCATCGCCTTGTCGAAGCGCGAGCGCGGCATCGTTGCCGGCGCACTGATACTCGGTGGCGGTTTTCTGCTGTTCAATTTTGTCGTCGAGCCCTTCCAGTTGAAGGCGCGCGCAGCGACCAAGGCAGCCGTGGCGGCGAATTCGGAACTGGCCCAGCAACAAATCCTGTTGGCGGCCCTGACGGCACAGAACCGGGACCCGGATGCGCCGACCCGGCAACGCCTGGCCGAGTTGCGCAAGCAGTTGGCCGATGTCGGCGGGCGCCTGGCGAAATTCGAGACCGGCATGGTGCCGCCCTCGCGCATGCAGGCATTTCTGGAAGGCTTGCTGGGCAAGAATGGCGGAATCGAGTTGTTGGGCCTGACTACTCTGCCGGTGACTCAGGTAGGAGTACCGGTGCCGGAGAAAGCAGTGGTGGCTACCGTGGCGCAGGCAGCCCAAGTAGCCCGCGATCCGGGCAGCGTATTCAAGGATGGCGCCGCCAAGTCCGCGCCGGCAACGCCGGAAGGCATCTATCAGCACGGCATCGAGATTCGGCTTGCGGGCAACTACAACGATCTGCTGAACTATCTGGCCGAACTGGAACGTATGCCGCAGCGGGTGATGTGGAACAGCGTCAGTCTCACGGTGGAAAAGTATCCGCGCAATATTCTGGTGCTGCGCGTGTTTACCCTGAGTCTCGACAAGAACTGGCTGGTGGTCTGATGATGCACGCCATACGCGGTCTTGCAATGTTGATGGCGACGATGCCGGCCTCGGCGCAGGTTACCGATCCGACTCGCCCGCCGACTCAGATGTCGGTTCCCGATGCAGCGGGAGCGGTCGCTGCGCCAGCCGACGTTGGCGTGCAGACGGTGATTTTGCGCGCGGGTGGCAAGTCCACTGCCGTGATCAACGGGCAGTCCGTCATGGTCGGCAGTATGGTGGGCGACAAGCGGGTGGTGCGCATTACCGAAAGTGAAGTAGTGCTGAAGGGCAGTGGCGGCCGAGAGGTGATCAAGGTGATTCCTGGCGTGAGCATAACGCCGGTGAAGAAGGCCACCATGCGGAATTCGTCGGGGAAGACCGAAAAATGAATAGATCGATCTTCTCTCGATGGGCCTTGCTGCTGGCGGCGGTCATGCTCATGGGCGGTTGCGCCACACCGCCCCGTTCTGGTAACGAGGTTCTCGGTACCATCAATGACGCGCTGTTGAAGGCCACTACCGAGCGCAAGGCGCCGAATGCGGACGCCATGGACAAGTCGATGATGCCGCCGCTGGCACCACAGGCCGCGCCCGAGGTTTCCGCCGGTGAACCCCGCTTTGATCTTTCGGTGGTCAATGCGCCAGCAACGCAGGTCTTCATGGCGCTGGTGTCGGGCACCAAGTACAGCATGCTGATGCCGCCGGAAATCAGCGGCAACATCACCGTGAATTTGAAGGACGTCACGGTCATGGAGGCTCTGGATACCATCCGCGAAATCTACGGTTATGAGTTCCGTGTTCAGGGCCGGCGCATTTTCATCGAGCCGAACACGGTGAAGACGCGAGTGTTCCAGATCAACTATCTCGCCAGCCGCCGGCAGGGCAGCAGCGATCTGCGCGTCAGCGGCAGTTCGATGACCTCTGGTGCCAGTGGCAGCACCGGAACGACCACTACGCCGGCCTCGGGGCAGACGCCACCGGCCGGCTCGGGGACGGCCTCGACGACGCGCGGCGGTGATGCCAGTCGCGTCAGCATGACCACCGACAGCGATTTCTGGGGCGATCTGCGCACGGCGCTAGCGGCGATCGTTGGTGCTGCGGACGGGCGAAGCGTGGTGATCAACGCATCTTCCGGCGTGGTCGTGGTGCGCGCCTTGCCTGCTGAATTGCGCAACGTGGAAAAGTACCTCAAGGCGACGCAACTCGTGGCCGAGCGGCAGGTGATGCTGGAGGCCAAGATCATCGACGTTACCCTCAGCGAGGATTTCCAGTCCGGGATCAATTGGGGCGCTTTCGGCAATGCCAACGGACGGGCTGCTGTCGGCGTTACAGCCCCGGGCATGAGCCTGCGATCCGCGACAAGTGCTACGGCGATGGGGAGTTCCACCCTGACCGCTACACCGGGTACCGCTGGATCGATCATTGCCTCCGCTCTCGGCAAAGGCTTCATTGGTCTGGCTTTCCAGACGGCCAATTTCGCTGCGCTGCTCAATTTCCTGGAAACCCAGGGCAGCGTTTCGGTGCTGTCGTCGCCGCGCATTGCGACGCTGAACAACCAGAAGGCGGTGCTCAAGGTGGGCACGGACGAACTGTTCATCACCAACGTCACTTCATCCACGACCACGACCACGACCGGATCGGTCTCCTCGCCGAGCCTGACGCTGCAACCCTACTTCTCGGGTATTTCCCTGGACGTGACGCCGCAGATCGACGACGAGGGCAATGTGATCCTGCATGTGCATCCGGCCGTCAGCACGGTGGCGGAGAAGGAAAAGATCATTGATCTTGGCACGCAGGGCATCTTCAAGCTGCCGCTGGCCTCCAGCAGCATCAATGAAACCGACAGCATCGTTCGGGTTCAGGACGGCAACATTGTCGCCATTGGCGGCCTGATGCGACAGGAGCAGTCCTCGGATCGCTCCCAGTTGCCGGGCGCCACCGGTGCCGCCGCCAATTTGCTGGGGCAGCGCGGATCGGCCATGAGAAAGCGCGAACTCGTGATTCTGATCAAGCCGACGCTGATCCAGAACGACAAGACCTGGGCCGACGATCTCAAGAACGTCCAGGAGCGCTTGCAGGATTACCAGTCGGGCAGTCGGCCTGCCCGGTGACAGGGCACCTATTCCCATGTACCTGAAACACTTTGGCCTCACCGAGCTGCCTTTCGGCATCACGCCGGACACGTCCTTCATCTACGCGGGCGATGCTCACCAGGAGGCGCTCAATACCCTGTTGATCGGCCTTGCCAGTGGTGAGGGTTTCATCAAGATCACCGGCGAGGTCGGCACCGGCAAGACGCTGTTGCTGCGTCGTTTTCTGGCCACGTTGGGCGAAGACAAGGTGGTGGCCTATCTGCCCAACCCGCAGTTGGAGCCCCGCATTCTGTTGATCGCGCTGGCCGAGGAACTGGGTTTGAAGCTCGAAGCCCTCGACTATCAGTTCCATCTGGTCAAGATTTTCAACCGGCATCTGATGGATATGGCTGCCCAGGGCAAGACCGTGGTGGTCTGTATCGACGAAGCTCAGTGCATGCCGATCGAGAGTCTGGAGGCGCTGCGCCTGCTCTCCAATCTGGAAACCGAAAAACGCAAGCTGCTGCAAGTCATCATGTTCGGCCAACCGGAGCTGGACGAAAAGCTGGCCGATCCGGCGGTGCGTCAACTGCGCCAGCGCATCGTTTACCACTACCGCATGCCGGGGCTGAAGCAGGTGGAAACCGCCCACTATCTTGCCCATCGCGTTCGTATCGCCGGCCACGCAGCGGGCGAGGTATTTTCGCCGGCGGCAGCCCGCGTTGCCTATCGACTCTCCGGCGGCATCCCGCGCCTCATCAACGTGCTGGCGCACAAGGCGATGTTGCTGGCCTATGGCGAAGGCAAATCGGTCGTGGGCCGCGATCACATGCTGCTGGCTGGGAAGGATACCGAAGGGGTAAATTCCATACCCTGGTGGCAGAGGTTCTGATGAGCCTGGTCAACAAGATGTTGCGGGATCTGGATACGCGGCGCGCGGCATCCGGTGAACGGGCAGGGCTGCCCTCTGCCGTGACGCCGCTGTCGGCGCGCCAGGAAGCGGCATCGGGCAAGGGACTGTGGATCGGCGTCCTGCTGCTTTTGCTTGTTGGCGCTGCGGTGGGCTGGTGGTTTTTTATCGGCGCGCCACAGCCCACTCCCCCTGCGCCTCCGGTCGCCGTCCCGCCAGCGCCGACTTCTGCACCGGTTGCGATAGCGCAGCCGAAATCACCCGCCCCCTCGGGTGGTGACGCGACCTTGCAGCTGGATATGGATTTGGACAAACCGCCGGTGGGGCGTCCGGCGGCCCGTACCGAGATATCGACGGCAAAGCCGAAGCCTGCCCAGGAAAAAGCGCCGGCTGTCACGGCGGCCCCGTTCCCGCCGGCAAGGCCGCCCGTGGTTGCCCTGCCCAGGGAGGTGCCGGGCCTGTCAACACAAGAGCCACGGATCGACAAGCAGTCGCGCCAGCCTACCGCCGCCGAACGGGCCGAGGCGGAATACCGGCGCGGCGTTTTGTCACAGCGACAAGGGCAGACGGACGAGGCGGTGATTTTTTATCGGGTTGCCCTGGCCGAACATGCTGAACATGCCGCCGCGCGGCAGACCCTGGCGGCCTTGCTGATGGACTTGAAGCGCTTGGATGAGGCCGAGGAGGTGCTGCTGAAAGGCACCGAGCTGCCATCGGTGCGGCATGCATCGACTCTGGCGCTGGCGCGGCTGAAGGTCGAGCGGGGTCAGGCGCCAGCGGCGTTGGACCTGCTGCTCAAGAACGCCGATGCCGGTGCGCGCAGCGGCGACTATCAGGGCTTTATCGCCGCCCTGCTCAATCGCGTCGGGCGGCATCGGGAAGCCGTCGAGCGCTACCAGGCGGCGACCATGCTGGCACCTAACGAAGGCCGCTGGTGGGCGGGGCTGGGGATCGCCCTCGACGCCGAAGGCAAGACCGCCGAAGCACGTGAGGCCTATCAGCGGGCGCGGGGCCTGCCAGGGCTACCTGCGGAACTTTCTTTGCATATCGATCAGCGCCTGCGCTGAACAGCCGCTATTCGGGATTCCCGATCGGATTGATCTGGTTCTGCTGCTCGGCCGCCGTGAGCTTCGATTGCGCCCATGGCCGTAAGTGCCCGAGCGGCCCAGTCAGGTTGGCCCAGGCGTCGTGCATTGATCTTTTCTGTTTGTCGCGGATGTTGTCATCGGCGCGGACGAAGTTCTGTATCTGCTCCTGAATCAGCTCCCGGGCGCGGTCCTCTGCGCGGGTTTGCACCAGACGCAAACCGTCGCGGGCTGTGTGGTCCTCGGCGACGGAAAAGGGCAAGGTGATGGACGTTGCCAGGCGCAAGACCTCGCGCAGCGTATCGGCACGTTCGATCAATCCCACCTGAGACTCGCAACGGGAGGCGAAGCGGCGCGCCTCCATGCGCATGAGATTTCTATCGATAGGGTCGCGACGGCTCATGGCGGGGATTATACGGGCTGAGTATTGGTAACCGCGTGGCTACTGCGGGCAACTGAGTGGCTACTGGCGCAAGGCGCGCGCCAGAACCAGGTTTTCCACGCGTGCGGCGCCATGCGTCTTGAGGGCGCGCGCAAACTCGTTCAACGTGGCGCCGCTGGTCATTACGTCGTCGACCACGGCGATGCGCAAGCCACTGAGATCCCGCCGGCATTCGAAGGCGTGCCGGATATTCCCCCTTCTTTCCTTCCACGGTAGCGCGGCCTGTGGCGTGGTGTCGCGGACGCGCAGGATGCCGTCGAGCTCAAGTGGCACTCCCAGCTTGTGCGCTAGCGGCCTGGCGATTTCCACTGCCTGATTGAATCCGCGTTCCACGAGTCGGGCCCCCGCCAGCGGCACCGGCACGATCAGCTGCGGCATCTCGTCTATTCGTAACGCTGCCAGTGCCGTGCCAAAAAAGTCGGCGCTGGCGAGACGGCGAGCGTATTTCAGGGAGTGAATCAGCTGATCCAGCGGGAATTCGTAGGGCCACACTGCTTGCGTGGCGTCGAAATGCGGCGGGTGTTTGATGCAGTGACCACAAACCTCGGCCAGCGGCGTCGGCTGTGCACAGATCGGGCAACGGGCCTCGGGCAACTGCGGCAGAGCTGCGGTGCAGGGCTCGCACAAGGTGCCGCCGGCCGCAGTTTTCCCACACAGCAGGCAATCTCGTGGCAGTGCCTTGTCAAGCCAGTCATGCACCACCGTCGAAATTGACAAGCTCCGCCCCTTCCACCAAGATTCGCGCCTCGCCGATTCTACCGGGCCACCACCATGACTCTCGCAACCGCCACCCGGCAAACCCCCGTCCCCACCTTGCGCTGGACTGCGGCCAGCATCGAGGCCTTGTTCGAGCTGCCCTTCAATGACCTGCTGTTCCGCGCCCAGCAGGTGCATCGCGAGCATCACGACGCCAATGCCGTACAGCGCTCGACCCTGATGTCGATCAAGACCGGTGGCTGCTCCGAGGATTGCGGCTATTGCTCCCAATCCGCCCGCCACGGCGAGGCGCCGCGCGAAACCCTGGCCGAGCTGGCCGATGTCGTCGCCGCCGCCCAGGCCGCCAAGGACAAGGGTGCCTCGCGCTTCTGCATGGGCGCCGCATGGCGCGGCCCGAAAGACAAGGATCTGGATGCCGTCGCCGCGATGGTTGGCGCCGTCAAGGCCCTGGGCATGGAAACCTGCGTCACCCTCGGCATGCTCAAGGACGGCCAGGCCCTGCGCCTCAAGGAAGCCGGCCTCGACTACTACAACCACAACCTCGACACCGCACCGGAGTTTTACGGTCAGGTCATCAGCACCCATGCCCAGAGCGACCGTTTCGATACCCTCGGCAAGGTGCGCGATGCCGGCATCAAGGTCTGCTGTGGCGGCATCGTCGGCATGGGCGAAACCCGTCGCGCCCGCGCCTCGCTGCTTGCCGAACTGGCCAATATGAGCCCGCCGCCGGATTCGGTGCCGATCAACGAACTCGTCCCCATGCCCGGCACGCCGCTGGAAAATGCACCGCCGCTGGACCCCTTCGAATTCGTCCGCACCATCGCCGCCGCCCGCATCACCATGCCCGAGTCCATGGTCCGCCTCTCCGCCGGCCGTCAGCAGATGAACGACGAACTGCAAGCCCTGTGTTTCCTTGCCGGCGCCAATTCCATCTTCTACGGCGACAAGCTGCTGACCACCGGCAACCCGGAAGCCGACCACGACGAAGCTCTGTTTCAGCGTCTCGGCCTCAGGGCAGTGTGAAGACCGACTTCGCCAGGGCAGCCGCTTCCTACGACGAGGCGGCCGTCCTCGCCCGCGAGACCGGCGCCCGCATGGCGCAACGGCTCGACTACACCAATATCAGCCCGAAGCGCGTCGCCGACATCGGTTGCGCCACCGGCGACGGCATCCGCGAACTGCAAAAGCGCTACGGCAGCGCCCAGCCCCTGGCCATCGACCTGGCCCTGCCCATGCTGCGCGCCGTCCGCGCCCGCACCCCGCGCCTGCTGCGCATGGCCCAGCGTGGCCCGCGCTTGGTCAATGCCGATGTTCGTGCCCTACCGCTGGCCGCCGGCAGCCTGGGACTCGTCTGGTCCAATCTGATGCTGCATTGGCTTGATGATCCCTTGCCCGCGTTTCGCGAATTTCATCGGGTACTGGAGGTCGGTGGCCTGCTGAGCTTTGCCACATTCGGCCCGGACACTCTCAAGGAATTGCGCGCCGCTTGCGCAAAAGTCGGCGCTGGTGACACGGTGAGAGCGTTTCCCGATATGCACGATCTCGGTGACATGCTGGTTGCTGCCGGCTTCGCCGATCCGGTGATGGACATGGAAATGATTACCCTTACCTATGGCAGCCCGCGTCCCTTCCTTGCCGATCAGCGGCACCTGGGGGTGCGCAATGCGCTGCTCGGTCAGCAGTCCTGGCAGAACTGGCGCCGCGTTTTTGCTGCCTGGGCGCGTCAGGATGGTCGGCTGCCCGCCAGCTTCGAGATCGTCTTCGGCCACGCCTGGAAAGCTGCACCGCGCCAGACCGAGGATGGCCGGGCGGTAATTCGCTTCCATCCGAGGTAAAGCCTCTGTCGGTGGCTGTCGCAAAAATGCCACAGCCAGCGGCGCTCAATCCCGAAAATCCCTGTTTTGGGTTGTACCGCACCACATTGGGGATGCAAAATGCGCCCAGCTTCCCGGATTCGGGGGGCGCAGCAAGCAGTGACCAACCACGTGGAGTCATTGCAAGCTGTCCCAAACCAATATCTCTCATGGAGAAACATATGCAAAAGAAACTGATCGCTCTGGCCATCGCTGGCCTCTCGACCGCCGCTTTCGCCCAGTCGAACGTCACCATCTCCGGTAACTTCGACACTGGTTACTACCATCAGTCGATGCAGACCGCTGGTCTGGCTGACACCACCTCCTACGCTGCCTCGAACGGCTCTTCGACCACCACCCTGGGTGTTCTCGCCTCCGAGAACCTGGGCAATGGCATGACCGCCGGCTTCCAGGGCAACACCGATTTCGGTGGTAGCACCATCACCGGTTCCGCGCTGTTCAACAGCCAGAACTTCCTGTTCCTGTCGGGCAATTTCGGTACCGTTCGCGCTGGTCTGGTGAACACCGCCGCCCTCGGCGCCACCATGGCTGCCCAGCCCTTCGGCACCGGCATCGGTTCCGGCATCTCCGGCGCCTTCGGTCGTCTGTCGCTGGCTGGTATCAATGGTATCGGCGCTGCCAACGGCACCGCTGGTGTTGCGCTTGATGGCGAGCAGGCCGGTACCGGTATCGCTGGTGCCCGTTCGGTTCGTGTGAACAACTCCCTGATGTACGTCAGCCCGACGTTCAGCGGCTTCTCCGGCTCCCTGCAGCTGGCTGCCAAGAACAACGACGCATCGGTTGCTGCCGCTGGCAACAACGCCGGCTTCACCGCCCTGGGTCTGGCTTACGCCAACGGCCCGATCAACGTTCAGTACGTGAATGAACAGCACAGCATGGGTTCGGTTGCTGGTACGGGCGCAATGGGTGCTCAAATTGCCGCCAACGAAAAAGTTACCCATAACATCCTGGCTGGCAACTACACGTTCGGCCCCGCCACCGTTTATGCTGGCTGGACAAGCTCCAAGAGCAACACCGCCGCTCGCGCTGATGCCCGTTCCTGGAACATCGCTCTGAAGTACCAGATCACCCCGGCTCTGTCGGCTGCTGCCAACATCATCAAGGTTGACGACAAGCTGGCTACTGATGCTGATCGCAACCTGAACGCTCTGGGCCTCGACTACGCCATGAGCAAGCGCACCACCGCCTACGCCCGTTGGGAAAGCGGTGACAATGATCGTTCCTCCGCTACCGGCAACAACGTTGGTGGCTTCAGCCGCTATCAGCTGGGTATGCGTCACTCCTTCTAATTCACCCGCAGCCTTCGGGCTGCTGTGATGCCGAATCAAACGGCCACCTTCGGGTGGCCGTTTTTTTTGTGCTTTTGAATCGGAGTCGGATTGGGGAAAACACGTATTGCGCAATGCGAATTGACATTTTATAATGCGCAAACACTGTAGCCCACCGACTGACCGGGTCGGACTATGCTGCGGGAAAACGGTCCGCCGGGATATCTTGTAGCCATTGCGCGCGGACGCCAATAACTCTCACAAGGAGGAGATGTCATGTCCGCTGTCCCCAATGCCCTTTTGCCATCCGATGGCGACCCCCAGGAAACCCGCGAGTGGCTTGATGCCCTCGAAGCCGTTATCGCGAAAGAAGGCCCCGAGCGCGCGCACTTTCTGCTCGAACAGTTGATTGCCCTGAGCCATCAGGCCGGCATCAACATTCCCTACAGCGCTACCACCGAATACATCAACACCATTCCCGCCGATCAGCAGCCGCTGGCGCCGGGTGATCAGGAGATGGAGCAGCGGATTCGCAACTATGCGCGCTGGAACGCGCTGGCCATGGTGTTACGCGCGAACAAGGACGACTCGGGACTCGGTGGCCATATCGCTAGTTACGCCTCGGCCGCCACGCTCTATGACGTCGGCTTCAATCATTTCTGGCATGCGCCCTCCGACGCGCATGGCGGCGACCTCGTGTTTTCCCAAGGGCATTCGGCACCGGGTACCTACGCGCGGGCCTTCATGCTTGGTCGCCTGACCGAAGAGCAGATGGACAACTTCCGCCGCGAGGTGGATGGCAAGGGCCTGTCGTCGTATCCCCATCCATGGCTGATGCCCGACTTCTGGCAGTTCCCCACGGTGTCCATGGGCCTTGGTCCCTTGCAGGCGATCTATCAGGCACGCTTCACCAAATACATTCATGACCGCAAGCTGGCGGATACCGCCGGCCGCAAGATATGGGCCTTCATGGGCGACGGCGAGATGGACGAGCCGGAATCCATGGGCGCCATCGGCATGGCCGGGCGCGAGAAACTCGACAACCTGATCTTCGTCGTCAATTGCAACCTGCAACGCCTCGACGGCCCGGTGCGTGGCAATGGCAAGATCATTCAGGAACTGGAGTCCGATTTCCGTGGCGCCGGCTGGAACGTGATCAAGGTGGTCTGGGGCTCCTACTGGGACCCGCTGCTGGCCCAGGACAAGACTGGCCTGCTGCGCAAGCTGATGATGGAATGCGTCGATGGCGATTACCAGACCTTCAAGTCCAAGGATGGCGCCTATGTGCGCAAGAATTTCTTCGGCCGCTATCCCGAGCTGGAGAAGATGGTCGCCCACTGGTCCGACGACGACATCTGGCGCCTGAACCGGGGTGGTCACGATCCGCACAAGGTCTACGCCGCTTACGCTGCCGCCGCTGCCCACAAGGGCCAGCCAACGGTGATCCTGGCCAAGACCATCAAGGGTTTCGGCATGGGTGAATCCGGCGAAGCGCAGAACATCACTCATCAACAGAAGAAGATGGGTACCACCTCGCTGAAGTCCTTCCGCGACCGCTTCGATCTGCCGATCAAGGACGAGGATCTGGAGAAGCTGCCCTACCTGACCTTCCCCGAAGGCTCGCCGGAACTCAATTACATGCGCGAACGGCGGCAGGCCCTGGGTGGCTATCTGCCGTCGCGTCGACGCAAGGCCGAGGCATTGCCGGTGCCGCCACTGTCCGCCTTCGATGCCTTGCTGAAGGCCGGTGGTGAGGGCCGCGAATTCTCGACCACCATGGCGTTTGTGCGCGGCCTCAACGTGATGCTGAAGGACAAGATCATCGGCAAGCGGGTCGTACCCATCGTGGTGGACGAGTCGCGGACCTTCGGCATGGAAGGCCTGTTCCGCCAGATCGGCATCTGGAATCAGGACGGCCAAAAATATGTACCGCAGGACGCCGATCAACTGATGTTCTACAAGGAATCCAAGGACGGTCAAATTCTGCAGGAAGGCATCAACGAGGCCGGCGCCATGGCCGACTGGATCGCTGCCGGTACTTCCTATTCGGTGCATGGTGTGCAGATGATCCCGGTCTACGTCTGCTACTCCATGTTCGGCATGCAGCGCACCATGGATCTGGTGTGGGCTGCTGGCGACCAGCGTGCACGGGGCTTCCTGATCGGCGGCACCGCCGGCCGCACGACGCTCAACGGCGAAGGCCTGCAACACGAGGACGGTCATTCGCTGGTACTCGCCGGCACGGTGCCGAACTGCATTTCCTACGACCCGACCTATGCCTACGAAGTCGCCGTCATTGTCCAGGACGGTCTGCGCCGCATGGTGGCCGAGCAGGAGGACGTGTTCTATTACCTGACGGTGATGAACGAAAACTACGAGCACCCGGAGATGCCGGCCGATGCAGCCGCCGCCATCATCAAGGGCATGTACCAGTTCCGCAAGGGCGCCGCTTCCAATGGTCCCCGCGTGCAACTGCTGGGCTCGGGCACCATCTTCCGCGAGGCCGTGGCCGCCGCTGAACTGCTCAAGACCGACTGGAACGTCGAGGCCGATTTGTGGTCCTGCCCCAGCTTCAACGAGCTGGCCCGCGACGGCCAGGACTGCGCGCGCTGGAACCTGCTGCATCCGACCGAGACCGCACGCGTGCCCCACGTTAGCGCCTGTCTCGCCGACACGCGCGGCCCGGTGATTGCGGCCACCGACTACATCCGCATGTATGCCGAACAGATTCGCGGCCTGCTGCCCAAGGGGCAGAGCTATACCGTACTCGGCACCGACGGCTTCGGCCGCTCGGACACCCGCGAGAAGCTGCGACATTTCTTCGAGGTGGATCGATACTGGATCACGATTGCGGCGTTGTCGTCGCTGGCCGACGAGGGTCAGTTTGATCGCGCCAAGCTGGCCGAGGCAATCGCCAAATACAACCTCGATCCCAACAAGCCCAACCCGGTGAAGGTGTAAGTCATGAGCCAGATCGTAGAGGTAAAAGTCCCGGACATCGGCGACTTCAAGGGAATCCCGATCATCGAAATCGTCGTCAAGGTGGGCGACGAAGTGAAGGCGGAAGACACGCTGATCACGCTGGAGTCGGACAAAGCGACCATGGACGTGCCGAGCCCGGTGGCGGGTGTGGTCACGGAACTCAAGGTCAAGGTGGGTGATCCGGTGTCGGAAGGCACGCTGGTGGCGATGGTAAAAGTCGACGTGACCGAAGGAAATCCCCGTGGGACTGGTGGTATGAAATCCCCCGAAGCGGGGACGGTGAGCGAGGCTGCTCCTGCGGCTGCACCAGTAGCTACGTCGGCCCCAGCACCTGCTGCGGCTGCCGCATCGGCTCCCGTCGCACCGCCGCCAACTGTCGCCGCACCCTCTGGCGATTTCCGTCCCGGCGCTGCCGAGCCCATCACGCCGCCCCGCGTGCAGATGCCGACGCCGGCGGAAATCCTCGGCGGCCAGGCTGCCCACGCCAGTCCCTCGGTGCGTCGCTTTGCGCGCGAGCTGGGCGTCGATGTGAGCAAGGTCAAGGGCAATGGACCCAAGGGCCGCATCACACAGGAGGACGTGCAGGCCTTCGTCAAGGGCGTCATGACCGGCGGTGCCGCCGCCTCTGCTTCGGGACCAGCGCCGACTTCTGGTGGCGGTGCGGGCCTTGATCTGCTGCCCTGGCCGAAGGTTGACTTCGCCAAGTTCGGCGCCGTCGAAGCCAAGCCGCTCTCGCGCATCAAGAAGATTTCCGGCGCCAACCTGCATCGCAACTGGGTCATGATTCCCCACGTCACCCAGTTTGACGAGGCCGATATCACCGAGCTGGAAGCCTTCCGTGTCGCCATGAACAAGGAGCACGAGAAGGCCGGCATCAAGCTGACCATGCTCGCCTTCCTGATCAAGGCCAGCGTTTCCGCGCTGAAGAAATTCCCCGAGTTCAATGCCTCGCTGGACGGCGACAATCTGGTACTCAAGCAGTACTACCACGTTGGCTTCGCCGCCGACACGCCCAATGGTCTCGTCGTCCCCGTATTAAAAGATGCCGACAAGAAGGGCGTCGCCGACATCGCTCGGGAAATGGGCGAACTGGCGAAGAAAGCCCGCGACGGCAAGCTCGGCCCGGCCGAGATGCAGGGTGGCTGCTTCTCCATCTCCAGCCTCGGCGGCATTGGCGGCACGGCCTTCACACCCATCATCAACGCGCCGGAAGTGGCGATCCTCGGCGTCTCGAAAACCCAGACCAAGCCGGTGTGGGACGGCAAGGCGTTTGTGCCGCGCCAGATGTTGCCGCTCTCGCTTTCCTACGACCATCGCGTCATCGATGGCGCCTCGGCAGCGCGCTTCACCAGCTATCTGGCGGCGCTGCTGGCCGACATGCGGCGGAGCATGCTGTGACCACCATCACCGTGGTCAAGAAGGGCAATGCCGTTGCCATTGCCGCTGACGGGCTGACCACCTTTGGCGACACGCGCCTGGCCCGCTCCTACAAGGGCGAGCACGACAAGATCCTGCCGATTGCCGATTCCTGGATCGGCATCTGCGGTTCCTCGGCCCATCATCTGGTGATGAGCAGCGTGTTCTCCAAGCTCGACGAGATCAAGCTCGGCTCGCGCATGGAGGTGTATGAAACCTTCCGTCGCCTGCATCCCATCCTCAAGGAACACGCCTACCTCAACCCCAAGGAAGACGACGACGATCCCTACGAGAGTTCGCAGATCACGGCGCTGATCGCCAACAGCTCGGGCATCTACGGCGTCTATTCCTATCGCGAGGTTTTCGAATTCGACCGCTTCTGGGGCGTTGGTTCCGGGCGCAATTTCGCCCTCGGTGCGATGCACGCGATCTACGATGGACCAATGACGGCGGCCCAGGTTGCCGAGGCCGGCGTTGCCGCAGGCATCGAATTCGATACTTCTTCAGGGCCGCCCATCGTGGTCCATGAAATCCAGCTTTCAGGAGAAAGCCAATGAGCCAGATCGTAGAGGTAAAAGTCCCGGACATCGGCGACTTCAAGGGAATTCCGATCATTGAAATCGTCGTCAAGGTCGGCGACGAAGTGAAGGCGGAAGACACGTTGATCACGCTGGAATCGGACAAGGCGACCATGGATGTGCCGAGCCCGGTGGCGGGTGTGGTCACGGAACTCAAAGTGAAGGTAGGCGACACGGTATCGGAAGGCACGCTGGTGGCGATGGTAAAAGTCGGCGCTGGCGGCACGGCGAGTGAGGCTGTTCCCGTGGCTGCACCGACCCCGGCACCTGCTGCTCCCACCGTTGCTGCCATCCCCGCACCGGCTGCCGGTTCCTTTGCCGGCAAGGTCGACATTGAAACCGACATGCTGGTCCTCGGCGCCGGCCCCGGCGGCTATTCCGCCGCCTTCCGCAGCGCTGATCTCGGCATGAAAACCACGCTGGTCGAGCGCTACTCGACCCTCGGCGGTGTCTGCCTCAACGTCGGCTGCATTCCATCCAAGGCCCTGCTGCACGTGGCGGCAGTGATCCAAGAAGCGCAGCACGGCAACGATCTTGGCGTCAGTTTCGTTGCACCCCATGTGGATGTGGACAAGCTCCGCGCCCACAAGGAAAAGGTCGTCGGCAAGCTCACCGGTGGCCTCACCGGCATGGCCAAGGCGCGCAAGGTGGAAGTGGTGCGCGGCTATGGCCATTTCCTCGACGCCCACCATCTCGAAGTCGAGACCATGAGCGGCAGCGCCCAGGACAAGACCGGCGAGAAGACGGTCATCAAGTTCCAGAAGTGCATCATCGCTGCCGGCAGTGCCGCAGTACATCTGCCTTTCATCCCCCGCGATCCGCGTATTGTCGATTCCACCGGCGCGCTGGAATTGCGCTTCGTGCCGCAGAAAATGCTGGTCATCGGCGGTGGTATCATCGGCCTCGAAATGGCGACCGTGTATTCGACGCTGGGTGCCAAAGTGGATGTGGTCGAAATGCTCGATGGCCTGATGCAGGGACCGGATCGCGACCTAGTGAAAGTCTGGGAAAAGCAGAACGCCGGGCGTTTCGACAAGGTGATGCTGAAGACCAAGACCGTCGCCGTCGATGCCAAGGACGATGGCCTCTGGGTGACGTTCGATGGTGAAGCTGCACCAAAAGAAGCGCAACGCTACGACATGATCTTGCAATCCGCTGGTCGCGCACCGAATGGCAAGAAGATCGATGCCGACAAGGCGGGTGTCATCGTCGGCGAGCGCGGTTTCATTCCCGTGGATAGCCAGATGCGCACCAACGTGCCGCACATCTTCGCCATTGGCGACATCGTCGGCCAGCCCATGCTGGCGCACAAGGCTGTGCATGAGGCCCATGTCGCCGCCGAGGCGGCCGCTGGCGAGAAGGCGCACTTCGATGCCAAGGTAATCCCCGGCGTTGCCTACACCCATCCCGAAGTGGCCTGGGTCGGCGTCGGCGAGGACGATGCGAAGAAGGCCGGGCGCAAGGTTTCCGTGGCCAAATTCCCTTGGGCAGCCTCTGGTCGCGCCATCGCCAACGGCGCCGAATACGGCATGACCAAGCTGATTTTCGACGAGGAAAACCATC
This sequence comes from Rhodocyclaceae bacterium, assembly GCA_030824275.1. Taxonomy (GTDB): domain Bacteria; phylum Pseudomonadota; class Gammaproteobacteria; order Burkholderiales; family Rhodocyclaceae; genus JAVBXY01. The sequence goes on from JAVBXY010000005.1 coordinate 80,994, forward strand.
GCGTCATCGGCGGCGGCATCGTCGGTCCCGGTGCCGGCGACATGATCGGCGAAGTGGTCCTGGCCATCGAGATGGGCGCCGACGCGGTGGATATTGGCAAGACCATCCACCCGCACCCGACCCTGGGCGAAACCATCGGCATGGCCGCCGAAGTGGCGCATGGCACCTGTACTGACCTGCCGCCGATGCGGAAAAGGTAATATCTCCCCCACTCAAAATTCAGGAGGGGATATGACCCAGGACGAAATGAAGCAGGCCGTCGCCCGTGCGGCGCGGGACTATGTGGCCGTGAATCTGCCGGCCGGCGGCATTCTCGGTGTCGGCACCGGCTCGACGGCGAATTTCTTCATCGACGAGCTGGCTGCCATCAAGGGCCAGCTGGGCGGCACTGTCGCCAGTTCCGAGGCGACCAAGAAGCGCCTCGAAGGCCACGGCATTCGCGTACTTGATCTGAACGACGTGGACGCCATGGGCATCTACGTGGATGGCGCCGACGAGATCGATCATGGCCTGTCCATGGTCAAGGGCGGTGGCGGGGCGCTGACCCGCGAGAAGATCGTGGCCGCCGTGGCCAAGACCTTCGTCTGCATCTGCGATGCATCGAAGCGCGTGCCGGTGATGGGCAAGTTTCCGCTGCCGGTGGAAGTGATCCCCATGGCCCGCGCTTATGTTGCCCGCGAACTGGGCAAGTTGGGCGGGACGCCAAAGTTGCGCGAAGGTTTCGTTACCGACAACGGTAACCTGATTCTGGATGTGCACGGCCTGTCGATTTCCGCACCGGCGGAACTCGAAGCGCGGATCAACCAGATCGTCGGCGTCGTCACCAACGGCCTGTTTGCCCAGCGTGGCGCGGACTTGCTGCTGCTGGCGACCCCCGACGGCGTTCAGCGCTATCAACGCTGAAACATTACCGTCACATGTGACGGCTATAGTGATGGAATTGTGAGCGAGGTGGCGGCATGAGTCAGGAACACATCATCAAGCAGTTCGATTCCGACCTGGAAGGCCTGCGTACGCGCGTGCTGAAGATGGGCGGCTTGGTAGAGCAGCAATTGCTGCGTGCCATGGAAGGTCTTGAAACCGGCGATCTGGCACTGATCGAACAGGTGATCGCTACGGATCGCCTGGTCAATCGCCATGAGGTGGAACTCGACGAGGCCTGCAACAACGTGATTGCTCGGCGTCAGCCGGCGGCCGTTGATCTGCGCATGGTGATGACGGTGGTGAAGATCATTACCGACCTCGAGCGCATTGGTGACGAGGCCAAGAAAATCGCCAAGATGGCGCGCGACATCCACGGTGGCGACATCCGCGCCGTGCCGCGCATCGATCTGCGTCCGCCTGCCGACATCGCTGTTTCCATGCTGCGCAAGTCGCTGGACGCCTTCGCCCGACTCGACGTCAATACCTCGGCCGAGGTCGTGCGTCAGGACAAGGAGGTCGATGCCGGCTTCAAGGCGGCGATGCGCCAGCTCATCACTTTCATGATGGAAGATCCGCGCACGATCTCCAGCTCTCTCGACCTGTTGTTCGTCGCCCGTGCCATCGAACGCATCGGCGACCACGCGAAGAACATTTCCGAGTACGTGGTCTATCTGGTCAAGGGGCGTGACGTACGCCACATCGGGTTGGAAGAAATGGAAAAGGAAGTCGCGCAGTAAGCGACTTTTTTCAAAACAAAGGGCCGCATGATGCGGCCCTTTGTTTTTGTCGCGCCGAAAAGTCGGCGCTGGCGCTACGGCAACTAAGCGGCGACTCGGTGGCAGCTAAGTGGCGAATCAGTGCGACGGGGGCACAAAACCGCCAATCTGGTCGGCGCCGTCACCGAAGAAATGCTTCTGCACCTGCTCGGCCAGATATTTGCGGTGCTGGGCATCTGCGAGGTTGAGGCGGTTCTCGTTGATCAGCATGGTTTGCAGGCGTATCCACTGCTGCCAGGCTTCCTTGGAGACGTTCTCGAACAGTTTCTTGCCCAGTTCGCCGGGCATGGGAGCGTAATCGAGGCCTTCGGCTTCGTGGCCGAGTTTGATGCAATTGACCATGCGGGCCATGGTGTTTCCTTTCTTGCGTGTGTCTGTAGGGGAAGTGCGCGGACGCCAGTTTATAGCGACTTCACGAATACCTTCGAACGGCGTTGCAGGTTGTAGAGTTCGCGCCGCGCGGCGGGGAGAGCATCGACGCCTTCTTCGACGAAGCCGCGTTCAATAAACCAGTGTGCCGTGCGCGTGGTGAGCACGAAAAGGCGCTTGAGTTTCATCTTCTTCGCCCGTGCTTCGATGTGGCTGCGCAACTGGTCGCCATAGCCGCTGCGACGGAAATCCGGCGTCACGGCGAGGCAGGCCAGCTCTGCCGATTTCTCGGTCGAAAACGGATAGATCGCCGCACAGCCGACGATCACGCCGTCGTGCTCGACCACCGAGAAGCGCGTGACTTCCATTTCCAGCCGTTCGCGGCCGCGCTTGACCAGGGTGCCGTCGGCTTCCAGCGGTTCGATCAGGGCGAGGATGGCGCCGACGTCGTCGATGGTGGCATCGCGCAGGCGGGCCAGCGGCGCGCTGGTCATCACCGTGCCGACGCCATCGCGGGTGAAGAATTCCATAAGCATGGCGCCATCGGCGCGGGCGTCGAGGAAGTGCACACGGCCGACGCCGGCGCGGCAGGCGCGCACGGCGCTAGGCAGGACGCGGGCGATGTCCGGCGCCTGCTTGGCGAGGTGCTTATCCACCAACTTTTGCGCATCGTCGGCGGTGACGGCGTCGATGGCTTCGTTCTTGGCGCTGACCAGGCCCGGTGCATCGCACAGATAGATCAGCTTGTCGGCCTGGACGGCGGTGGCAACGGCTTCGGCCACCTCTTCCCAGGCGAGGTTGAATATCTCACCCGTCGGTGAGGCGCCGATGGGGGTGATGAGGACGACGTTCTCCTGCGCCAGATCGGCCTGGATTTCCTCGGCGATCACTTTGCGCACGGCGCCTGTGTATTGGAAGTCGATGCCATCCACCACGCCCACCGGCCGCGCCGTGATGAAGTTGCCGCCGGTGACGCGCAGGAAGGCGCCGGCCATCGGCGTGTTGGGCAGGCCTTGCGAGAGCAGGGCCTCGATCTCGATGCGGGTCACGCCCATGGCGCGCTTGACGCATTCGAGGGCGTCGCCGTCGGTGACGCGCAGGTTGTTGTGAAAGCGCGGCACCAGACCGCGAAAGCCCATCTCTGCATCGATCTGCGGCCGGGCGCCGTGCACCAGCACCAGACGGATGCCCATGCTGTCGAGCAAGGCGATATCGTGGATCAGCGCTTGCGCTGCGCCCGATTCCAGCACCTCGCCGCCGAAGGCGATGACGAAGGTTCGCCCGCGAAAGGCATGGATGTAGGGTGCGGCCTGGCGCACCCAGGCGACGAGTCGAGTGTCGGTTTCCGGTTGCGTTTCGCGGGTTTCCAGCGTCATTTCTTCTTCTTGCCTTTCTTGTTGTCGTCCTTGTCCTTGGGCTGAGCTACTGTGGCCCGGCCTTCCAGTTCGGCTTCGATGCGTTCGCAAACCGTGCGCAGAATCTTCACGCGGGCGAAGTTCTTGTCGTTGGCTTCCACCAGGGTCCACGGTGCCGTACCGGTGCTGGTGCGATCCACCATGTCGCAGATGGCCTGCTGGTAGGCGTCCCACTTTTCACGGTTGCGCCAGTCTTCCTCGGTGATCTTGAAACGCTTGAACTCGATCTTCTCGCGTTCCTTGAAGCGCTTCAGTTGTTCCTCCTGGCTGATTTGCAACCAGAACTTCACCACGATGACCCCGGCACTGGCCAGATCGTGTTCGTAATCGTTGATCTCGGTATAGGCGCGCAACCAGTCGGCTTCGGCGCAATAGCCTTCCACGCGCTCGACCAGAACTCGGCCATACCAGGTGCGGTCGAAGATCGTCACGCGACCTTTGCGCGGGATGTGCCGCCAGAAGCGCCACAGATACGGTTGGGCACGCTCTTCTTCGGTCGGTGCTGCCACCGGGACTATCTGGTAGTCGCGGGCATCCAGCGATGCGGTGATGCGGCGGATGGCGCCACCTTTGCCAGCGGCGTCGGCGCCCTCGAAGGCGCATACCAATGCCTTGTCCTTGAAGCGCGGATCGCGCACCAACTCGGAAAGCCGGCCCTGCCATTTGGCGAGCTGGCTGTCGTAGTCCTTCTCGGTGAGCTTCTGCTTGAGGTTCAATTCGGACAGCACATTTCGGCCGTCGATATTCACCCGCATCGGCGGGGCCACCGGCGTGGTTTGCTGGCCTTCGGTGGACAGGCGATGGCGGATTGCTTCGAGCAGAATCTTGCCCGTGGTCAATGAGCGATAACGGTCATCCTCGCCTTCGATGATGATCCAGGGCGCCCACGGCGTGTTGGTCATGCGCAGCACATGGCCGGCGACGTCCTGCAATTTGTCGTAGGTCTTCAGGCGGTCCCAATTCCACTTGGTGACACGCCAGGCTGTCTTGGGGTCTTTCTCCAGCGCCTTCAGGCGACGTTTCTGGCCGTCCTTGGTCAGGTGGAACCAGAACTTCAAGACCAACGCGCCCTCGTTGACCAGCATGGCCTCGAAGCGGTTGATCTGATCAATGCGCGCATCCATGTCGGCCTGACTCATGCCGCCATCGAGTCGATCATGGATCGGGCTCGAATACCAGGAACCGGCGAAAACGCCGATGCGGCCCTTGGGCGGCAGCGCGCGCCAGTAGCGCCACATGAAGGGCCGGGTGCGCTCTTCGTCGCTCGGCGACGAAAAGGCCAGGGTCGAGATGAAGCGCGGGTCCATCCACTCGTAGAGGATGTTGATGGTCTCGCCCTTGCCGGCACCATCCTGACCGCTGACCAGCACGAAGACGGGAATCTTGCCGTTTTCCTTGAGGTCATACTGGGCATCCTGCAAGGCTGCGCGCAGGGCCGGTAATTGTTTCTTGTAGGTTTCCTTGTCGATCTTGTGACCGATTTCTGCTGATTCGAACATTTACCAATCTCCCCAAAGTGCCATCATTGCGGCCAGCACGGCCGGTCCGGCGGTTTCCGTGCGCAGTATGCGCGGTCCCAGCGCCAGGGGCATGAATCCCGCCGCCCTCGCCGCTGCCAGTTCTCCATCCTCAAAGCCACCTTCCGGGCCGATCAGCAAGGTGACCGGCGCAGACGGCGGCGGCAGATCGCGCAGGCGTGTGGTGGCACCCGGCGCGCAGACCAACCGCAGTCCATTGTCCTGCGAGGCCAGCGCCAGATATTGCGGCAGATCAAGAATTTGTTCCACCTCGGGAACGCGATTGCGCTGGCTTTGCTCGCAGGCGGAGACGACGATGCCGCGCCAGTGATCCACGCGTCGCTCCATGCGTTCGCCGGAGAGCCGGATCAAGCTGCGCTTGGCGGCCACCGGCTGGATGCGGGCGACGCCGAGTTCGACGGCTTTCTGCACCACGAAATCCATCTTGTCGCTGGCGGGCAGCCCCTGCACCAGAGTGATGCTGACCGGCGGCTCGCGGTCACTGTCGTCGAATTCGTCCAGCGTGGCGCGCAGGGTCTTGCCAGCGGGGTGAAGCGTGGCGGTCCATTGACCACCGCGCCCATCGAACAGAATTGCCGTGTCGCCAGCACCGACTCTCAGGACGCGCAGGGCATGGTGGGCCGCCTCGGCGGGCAGTTCGACGGTGGCGCCAGGGGCGAGGGGGGCGGGGCAGTAAAAGCGCGGTGGCATGCGGGGATTATTTCACAGCGCCATGGTGGGATGTCACTTGCCGACCTGCTCACCGATCAGTCGGGCGCCTTCCTTGTCCATGAAGTCCACAAAGGCGACGGCCGCCGGCATCAGCCGCTTGTCGGCGCGATGGACCAGATGCCATTGACGCTTCACCGGCGTGCCGACGATGTTGAGCCTGGTGAGCCGCCCCACCTGCCGTTCGAGACCGATGGTGTGCTCGGAAATGAAGGAAATGCCGAGGCCGGCCATCACCGCCTGCTTGATGGTTTCATTGCTGCCCAGCTCCATGGTCGCGCCGGGTATCACGCCCTGTTCCTCCAGATAGCGCTCCAGTGCGCTGCGGGTGCCGGAGCCAGTTTCGCGGATCAGCAGGGTGTCCGTCGCCAGATGTTTCGGATCGACACGTTTTTTGTCCGCCAGCGGATGGTCCGGTGCGGCGATGAAGACCAGCGGATGATCGGCAAAGGCACGGGCCACAGTCTCGAACTCGCGCGGCGGCGAGCCCATGATGGCGAGGTCGATGTCGTTGTCGGCCAGCTGGCGGACGATGGCGCCGCGGTTGTTTACCGACAGACGCAACTCGACGCCGGGATGGCGGCGGCGGAACTCGGCCAGCAGGGCCGGGGCGAAATACTTGGCGGTGCTGACGACGCCGATCATCAGGTGGCCGGCCTCGACGCCTTTCATGGCGGCGAGCGCTTCGCCGGCATCCCGCAGCTGCTGGGCGATGCGCCGGGCCTGGCGGGCCACTTCCTCGCCGGCGGCGGTGAGGCGCACTTTCTTGCCGGCCTGTTCGGTCAGCGGCAGGCCGGCCAGTTCTTCCAGGGCCTGCACCTGCATCGACACGGCGGGCTGGGTCAGGTGCAGCTCCTCGGCGGCGCGGGAAAAGGAAAGGTGGCGGGCGACCGCCTCGAAAATCCGTAGCTGGCGCAGGGTGACGTTTTTCACGGCTTATCCAGGCAATAAGAAATTGTGAATTTCCCTTATGGGTTGGCCATCGTAAGCTGCGCGCCATGACTCTGCAAGCCCTGATCTTCGATGTGGACGGCACTCTCGCCGATACGGAGCGCGACGGCCACCGCCCCGCCTTCAACGCCGCCTTCGCTGAGGCCGGCATGGATTGGCACTGGGATGCCGATCTTTACGGCGAACTGCTGGCCGTCACCGGCGGCAAGGAACGCATGGCCTTCTATGCCGAGCGCCATGATCCGACCTTCCTCGCTGCCGCCGATGCGGAAACCCGCATCCGCGCCCTGCACGCGGCGAAGACGCGGCACTATGTGGACCTGCTCTCTCGGGGCGGCATTCCCTTGCGCCCGGGCGTCGTCGCCCTGCTGCATGCGGCCCATGCCGCCGGCCTGCGTCTGGCCATCGCCACGACGACGACGCCGGAAAACGTCACGGCCCTGCTACCGCCGGAATTGATGGGGCTGTTTGAAAAAGTCGGCGCTGGCGATACGGTGGCCAACAAGAAACCGGCGCCTGATATCTACCAATGGGTGTTGCAGGAAATGCACCTGCCCGCATCCGCCTGCCTGGCCATCGAAGATTCCGAGAACGGGCTCAAGGCGGCTCTCAGCGCCGGCCTGGGAACGGTGGTCACGCCCTGTGGCTATACCCGCGAGCAGGACTTTCGCGGCGCGCTGGCAGTGTTGCCGCATCTGGATGGAGTAAGCCCCGGTTTGCTCGAAGTCTGGTGTTCTTCTTATGCATCCAATAAGTAATCGTGAATTTTTCTTATCGAATGACAGGGCTATGATGCCGTTCATTCGCATCCCGCACGACCGATAAACGGAGGAGAAAGATAATGGATCAATCGAACCGCTATGCCGACCTGAGCCTCAACGAAGAGGACTTGATGAAGGGTGGCAAGCACATCCTGGTCGCTTACAAGATGAAGCCCAAGGCCGGCACCGGCTATCTGGAGGCGGCGGCCCACTTCGCTGCCGAGTCTTCTACTGGCACCAACGTCGAAGTGTCCACCACCGACGACTTCACCAAGGGCGTCGATGCGCTGGTGTATCACATCGACGAAGCCACCGAGGACATGCGCATCGCCTATCCGATCGACTTGTTCGACCGCAACGTGATCGACGGCCGCTTCATGCTGGTTTCCTTCCTCACTCTGGCCATCGGCAACAACCAGGGCATGGGCGACATCGAGCATGCCAAGATGATCGACTTCTACATGCCCGACCGCGTGATCCAGATGTTCGACGGCCCGGCCAAGGACATCTCCGACCTGTGGCGCATCCTCGGCCGCCCGATCAAGGACGGCGGTTACATCTCCGGCACCATCATCAAGCCCAAGCTCGGCCTGCGTCCCGAGCCTTTCGCGGCGGCGGCCTACCAGTTCTGGCTCGGCGGTGACTTCATCAAGAACGACGAGCCGCAAGGCAATCAGGTCTTCGCGCCGATCAAGAAGACCCTGCCGCTGGTCTATGACGCCATGAAGCGCGCCCAGGACGAGACCGGCGAGGCCAAGATTTTCTCCATGAACATCACCGCCGACGACCACTACGAAATGTGCGCCCGCGCCGATTTCGCGCTGGAAACCTTTGGCCCCGATGCCGACAAGCTGGCCTTCCTGGTTGATGGCTACGTCGGCGGCCCCGGCATGGTGACCACTGCCCGTCGTCAGTATCCGAACCAGTATCTGCACTACCACCGCGCCGGCCATGGCGCCGTCACATCACCCAGCGCCAAGCGCGGCTACACCGCCTTCGTCCTGGCCAAAATGTCGCGTCTGCAAGGTGCTTCCGGCATCCACGTCGGCACCATGGGTTTCGGCAAGATGGAAGGCGAGGGCGACGACAAGATCATTGCCTACATGATCGAGCGCGATGAGTGTCAGGGCCCGGTCTACTTCCAGAAGTGGCACGGCATGAAGCCGACAACGCCGATCATTTCCGGTGGCATGAACGCGCTGCGCCTGCCCGGCTTCTTCGAGAACCTCGGCCACGGCAACGTGATCAACACCGCCGGCGGCGGCTCCTACGGCCATATCGACTCGCCGGCCGCCGGTGCCAAGTCACTGCGCCAGGCCTATGAGTGCTGGAAGGCCGGCGCCGACCCGATCCAGTGGGCCAAGGACCACAAGGAATTCGCCCGCGCCTTCGAGTCCTTCCCCAAGGACGCCGACAAGCTCTTCCCCGGTTGGCGCGACAAGATCGGTTCGCACAAGTAAGCGCATTGTCTTGAATGCCATGAACTACCGGGTCGCCAAAGAGCCTTACTACGAGCCGCAAGGCCGCGAGGTGACGCTCTACGCGGCAGCCTACGCGGCCCGGCTGCCGGTGATGGTGAAAGGCCCGACGGGCTGCGGCAAGTCGCGCTTCGTCGAGTACATGGCCTGGAAGCTGGGCAAGCCACTGATCACCGTGGCCTGCAACGAGGACATGACGGCTTCCGACCTCGTCGGCCGCTATCTGCTCGAACCCAATGGCACCCGTTGGCTGGACGGGCCGCTGACCACGGCGGCCCGCATCGGTGCGATCTGCTATCTCGACGAAATCGTCGAGGCGCGGCAGGACACCACCGTGGTGATCCATCCACTCACCGACCATCGGCGCACGCTGCCGCTGGACAAGAAGGGTGAGCAGATCGAGGCGCACCCGGATTTCCAGTTGGTGATTTCCTGGAACCCCGGTTACCAGAGCCTGATGAAGGATTTGAAGCAATCGACGCGGCAGCGCTTCACCGGCTTCGATTTCGACTACCCGACGCCGGAACTGGAAGCCCGCATCCTCGTGCGTGAAACCGGCATTGACGAGGCGACGGCGCAGCGTCTGGTGCAGATCGGTGGCGTCGGTCGCAACCTCAAAGGGCACGGTCTCGACGAAGGCATCTCGACGCGCCTGCTGGTGTACGCGGCGACCCTGATCAAGGGCGGCGTGGACGCTGGCGACGCCTGTCGCATGGCACTGGTGCGGCCGATCACGGACGATGCCGACATCCGCGAGACGCTCGATCACGCCATCGACGCCGCCTTCTAAAAGTCGGCGCTGGCGACACGGCGACATGGCGATGCGGCATGACCGACGCCCGTAAAACCTCAATGATTCATCCCCAGGTGCAGGCCTGGTGGACCGCAATGGACTGCGGCTTTCCTCAGGTGGCCGAGGTCTTCGAGGAATGCCTTTACGAGGCGCTGACCAGCTTTTCCGCCGCCGAGATGCAGGCCTGGATCGAGGCCGCGCGCTTTCTCGCCAAGATGGGGCGCGGCCCCGAGCCGGCGCTGGTTCTTCTGGAGGAATGGCCGGCCGTGGCGAATGCGGCGGGTCATGAAGTATTGCCGGCGGTGATGGCTGCCGTGCGCGCCATGCAGCGTTCTCCCAACAGCGGCGCCATCGTGCCCTTCCTGCAAACCCTGGCCGCAGTGGCCCGTCGTCTGCCGGCGCGGGAAACGCTGGAGGCATATATCGCTCTTGCCCTCGACCTGATGCTGCGCACCACCGGCTCCATCCACGGTCATCACAGCACCTTTCCCAGTCCCGGCCTGCCCGAGTTTTTCCGTCAGGCGCCGCGCCTCGTCGCCACCTTGTCGCTGACCGGCATCCGCAAATGGATCGACTACGGCGTACATAACCACGGCACGCATCCCGAGCGTCAGGCCACGTACTTCAGTCTGCAATCCGCCGACAGCCTCGCCGTGCTCCAGCGCGAGCGTCACGGCACCCTGTTCGCCGATGTGGAACGGCGCTTGAATCTGTTCCTGCGCGCGCTCTGGCGCGAGGACGAACTGCTGGTGCCTTACTCCACGGCTCACGATGAGTTGCGCCGCCCCGTGCCCTATTACGATGCCCAGGGCATGCGCGTGCCGGATGTGCTGGAGGATAGCAATGGCATTGCCGGCCTTGACCGCTATCGCGCCATCCTCGCCCACATGGCCGGCCATCGGCGCTGGACCACGCCGCAGGTGGCCGACAACTGGAGTCCTTTCCAGCGGCTGGCGGTGGAGTTCTTCGAGGACGCCCGCATCGAATTGTTGTTGAGCCGCGAATATCCCGGCCTCGGCCGCCTGTTTCGCGCCCTGCATCCACGGCCGTCAGAAAATGCTTGCGATCCGGCGACCACGTCCTGCCTGCGCCATCGTCTGGCCATGATGTCGCGAGCGCTACTCGATCCAGAGCACGGCTATGCCGACGCCGATCTGCTGGAGTTCGTCGACCGCTTTCACGCCCTGCTGGCATCGGGGCCATCAAGCACCGGCGAGGTGGCGCTACTGGCCCTGGCCTGGGTGGCGCGCACCCGGCGGCCGAGCGACCAGTTCGCCCATGTGCATTTCGACGACACGGTGGTCGAGTATCGCGACGACAACCGCCAGATGTGGCGCTTCATCGAACAGGGTGACGAAGAGGAATCCTTCGACGAGCCCCGTCGTCCGCCGGATGAGCGCGAGAGCCATTCCTTGCCGCCGCGCCACTATCCCGAATGGGACTACCGCGACCAGTCCTTTCGCCCCGACTGGGTCAGTGTTTACGAAGCCCTGCATCCGGCCGGCGATGGCGCGCTCATCGACCGCCTGCTGGAAAAGCACGCGGCCCTGGCCAAGCGCCTCAAGCGCATGCTCGACCTGCTCAAGCCGCAGGACAAAGTCCGCATCCGGCATCAGGAAGAGGGCAGCGAGCTGGACCTCGATATCGCCCTGCGTTCGCTGATCGATCTCAAGAGCGGTGCCCAGCCCGATCCGCGCATCAACATGAGTCATCGCACCGATGGCCGTGACATTTCCGTCATGCTGCTGCTCGACCTCTCCGAGTCGCTCAACGAGAAAGTGCCGGACGGCAGTCAAAGTGTTCTCGATCTGGCGCGGGAGGCCGTGGCCCTGCTGGGCTGGGCCATTGCTCATCTGGGCGACCCTTTTGCCATTGCCGGTTTCCAGTCCAATACGCGGCATGAGGTGCGCTTCTGGCATCTCAAGGGCTTTTCCGAGACCTGGGACGACACCGTCAAGTCCCGCCTGGCGGCCACTACGGCAGGCTGGTCCACCCGCATGGGGGCCGCCCTGCGTCACGGCGGCCATTACCTCGCCCATCGCGACACCGAGCGGAAAATCCTGCTGGTGCTCACCGACGGCGAGCCGGCGGACGTGGATGTGAATGACCCGGAACACCTGCGTGCCGACGCGAAAAAAGCCGTGGAAGAACTGGCGACGCAAGGCGTCAGCACCTTCTGCCTGAGCCTGGACCCGAATGCCGACGACTACGTGCAGCGCATTTTCGGCCCTCGCCATCTGGTGCTCGACCGCATCGAGCGGCTTCCCGAAAGGCTGCCGGAACTGTATCTGCGGCTGACGCGGTAAAACTTATGCTGCCGATAAGGAAAAGTGAATAGCGCTTATGGATTGTTCCGATTACATTGCATCCATCGAGGACGGACGGAACCTCCGGCCTGCGATGCTCCACTCCCTCCGGCGCGAGCCGGAGTTGGCCCCGCCCCCATCACCGGGGGCGGGGACTTTCTCGGCAAGGCGGAGCGACAGAACAAGACAACAATACAGCAGCGAGGAGGGGACAAATGCTTGACGGACGCACGACACTGACCCAGTTCATCATCGAAGAACAACGCCGCGCCACGGGCGCCACAGGTGATTTTTCCGGTTTGCTCTACGACATCTCCACGGCTTGCAAGATCATCAGCAATGCCGTCTCCAAAGGCGCACTGGCGGGCATGCTCGGCGTCCATGGCGAGGCTGGCGGCTCTACCAACATCCAGGGCGAGACGCAGAAAAAACTGGACGTGATTTCCAACGACGTGATGATCCAGTCCAACATCTGGTCGGGTCACCTGGCCGGTATGGCGTCGGAGGAAATGGACGACTTCATCCCGATCCCGCCGCAATACCCGCACGGCAAATACCTGCTGGTCTTCGACCCGCTGGACGGCTCGTCGAACATCGATGCCAATATTTCCGTCGGCACCATCTTTTCGATCCTGATGTGCCCGAACGCAGGGGCAAACGCGACCCTGGAAGACTTCCTTCAACCGGGCACCGAGCAGGTCTGTGCCGGCTTTGCCCTCTACGGTCCCTCCACCATGCTGGTGCTGACCACCGGCAATGGCGTCAATGCCTTCACCCTGGACCGCGACATCGGCGAATTCGTGCTTACTCACCCGAATATGACGATCCCGGCCGAAACCTCCGAGTTCGCCATCAATGCCTCCAACGAGCGCTTCTGGGAGCCGCCGATTCGTCGCTATGTCGAGGAATGCCTGGCCGGCAAGACGGGGCCGCGCGGCCGTGATTTCAACATGCGCTGGATCGCCTCCATGGTTGCCGAGGCCTATCGCATCCTTACGCGCGGCGGTGTTTTCCTCTATCCGCTGGACGAAAAGACCCGCAGCAAGGGTGGTCGTTTGCGCCTGCTCTATGAAGCCAATCCCATCGGTTTCATCATCGAGCAGGCTGGCGGCGTGGCGATCACCGGGCGCGGTCGCGTCATGGATGTGATGCCGGGCGAGTTGCATCAGCGAGTGCCGGTGATCTTCGGCTCGAAGAGCGAGATCGAGCGCATTGCCGCTTATCATCAGGACTACATCGACGGCAAGGAGCCGACCACGGACAGCTCGCCGCTGTTCTCGACCCGCTCGCTGTTCCGCACCCAATAAGCATTCCGAATTCAGAAATATTCCGGGGAGACCTTCATGTCGCTCAAGCATCCCGTCATTGCCATCACCGGCTCGTCCGGTGCCGGGACGTCCACCGTCACGCGTACTTTTCAGCATATCTTCCGTCGCGAGCAACTGAACGCCGCCATCGTCGAGGGTGATTCCTTTCATCGCTACGACCGCAAGGCCATGAAGGTGGCGATGGAGGAGGCGCGGGTGGCCGGCAACGACCACTTCAGCCATTTCGGTCCCGGGGCCAATTTGCTGGAGGAACTGGAGGGTCTGTTCAAGACCTATGGCGAGACCGGTGTCGGCAAAGTACGCAAGTACCTGCACAACGCCGAGGAAGCTGCACCCTACAAGCAGGACCCCGGCACCTTCACGCCCTGGGAGGACATCCCCGCCGGCACCGACCTGATGTTCTATGAGGGCCTACACGGCGGCGCCGTCACCGATACCGCCAATGTAGCGAGTCGTGCCGACCTGCTGGTGGGCGTGGTGCCCATCATCAATCTCGAATGGACGCAGAAGCTGCATCGCGACAAGAATCAGCGTGGCTATTCCACCGAGGCCGTGGTCGATACCATCCTGCGCCGCATGCCGGACTACGTGAACTACATCACGCCGCAGTTCTCGCGCACCCACATCAACTTCCAGCGCGTGCCGACCGTCGACACCTCCAATCCCTTCGTCGCCCGCGACGTGCCGACGGCGGACGAGAGTTTTGTCGTGATCCGCTTCGCCAATCCCAAGGGCATCGACTTCCCCTATTTGCTGACCATGATCCACGACGCCTTCATGTCGCGGCCCAACATCATCGTGGTGCCCGGCGGCAAGATGGAACTGGCAATGCAGTTGATCTTCACGCCCTTGATCCTGCGCATGATGGAAAACCGCAAGCGCGCCTGAGCCTCGTTCAGCCCAGCACGGCGGCAGGCGACATCGAATGTCCTGCCGCCAAATCAATCATCTAGCCAACCCGTCCCGGTTTCGCCGATAATCGGCGGTTTCCGCCGGGCATGACCTGCCAAGGAATCCGGATGTCCACTTCCACTTTCAGCGATTTCGAGAAACCCGTGTTCAACAAACTGACCAGCGCCATCCGCGCCCTGGCCATGGACGCCGTGCAGAAGGCCAATTCCGGTCATCCTGGCGCGCCCATGGGCATGGCCGAGATTGCCGAGGTGCTGTGGAATCACCACCTCCGCCACAATCCGACCAACCCTTCCTGGCCCAACCGTGACCGCTTCGTGCTGTCGAACGGCCACGGCTCGATGCTGGTCTATGCCCTGCTGCACCTGACGGGCTACGATCTTTCTATTGAGGATCTGAAGAATTTCCGCCAATTGCACAGCAAGACCCCGGGTCACCCGGAGTACGGCTACACGGCGGGTGTCGAGACCACCACCGGTCCTCTCGGCCAAGGCATCACCAACGCCGTCGGCATGGCCATGGCCGAGAAGCTGCTGGCCAACGAATTCAACAAGCCTGGCCACGAGATTGTCGATCACCGCACCTACGTCTTCCTCGGCGATGGTTGCCTGATGGAAGGCATTTCCCACGAGGCCTGCGCCCTGGCCGGCACCTGGGGTCTGGGCAAGCTGACCGCCTTCTGGGACGACAACGGCATTTCCATCGACGGCCACGTCGAAGGCTGGTTCACCGACGACACGCCCAAGCGTTTCGAAGCCTACGGCTGGCACGTCGTCGCCAACGTTAATGGACATGACCCGGAGGCACTGAATGCCGCCATCGAGGCTGCCAAGGCCGTCACCGACAAGCCCTCGCTGATCTGCTGCAAGACCGTGATCGGTGCCGGCAGCCCGAACAAGGCCGGTACTCACGATGTACATGGCGCGCCGCTGGGCGATGCCGAGATTGCCGCCGCGCGCGGTCTCATGGACTGGCCCTTCGGCCCCTTCGAAATCCCCCGCGAAATTTACGAAGCCTGGGATGCGAAGAAGAAGGGCGCCGAATGGGAAGGTTCCTGGCAGCAGAAGTTCGATCACTATGCCAAGGCCTTCCCGGCCGAGGCTGCCGAATTCAAGCGCCGCACCGCCAACGAGTTGCCCGCCAATTGGGCCGAGTTCGCAAAAACGGCCATTGCCGCCATCAACGACAAGGGCGAGACCGTCGCCACGCGCAAGGCCTCGCAGATCGCCATCAATGCCCTGGCCCCGGCCCTGCCCGAGTTCGTCGGCGGCTCCGCCGACCTGACCGGATCCAACCTGACCAACTGGACGGGTTGCAAGCATGTCTCCGGCAAGACGCCCGGCAACTACATTTCCTATGGTGTGCGCGAGTTCGGCATGGCCCACATCATGAACGGCATGGCGCTGCATGGCGGCATCCTGCCCTTCGGCGGCACCTTCCTGATGTTCTCGGAATACGCCCGCAACGCCCTGCGCATGTCGGCCCTGATGAAGCAGCGCGTGATCTATGTGTTCACGCACGACTCCATCGGCCTCGGCGAGGATGGCCCGACCCATCAGCCGGTGGAACAGATCGCCACCCTGCGTCTGATACCGAACATGGATGTCTGGCGTCCCTGTGATACGGTGGAAACCATGGTGGCTTGGGTGCAGGCCGTCGAGAAGCGCAGCGGCCCGAGTTCCCTGGCCCTGTCGCGGCAGAACCTGCCTTTCGTCAAGCGCGACGCTGCTACCCTGGATGCCATCAAGAAGGGTGGCTACGTGTTGTCGGATTGCCAGGGCGCGCCCCGCGCCGTGATCATCGCCACTGGCTCGGAAGTGGATCTGGCCATCAAGGCCCAGGCTGAACTCGCTGGGGCCGGCATTCCGGTACGCGTCGTTTCCATGCCCTGCACCAACGTTTTCGACCGTCAGGACAAGGCCTGGCGCGAGAGCGTGCTGCCCCGTGGCATCGTCCGCGTCGCCATCGAAGCCGGGGTGACGGACGGCTGGCGCAAGTATGTCGGTCTCGAAGGCGCCGTTGTCGGCCTCGACCGCTTTGGCGAATCGGCCCCGGCCGGTGCGCTGTTCAAGGAGTTTGGATTCACGGTGGACAACGTGGTTGCCACGGTGAAGTCGGTTCTATAACAAGGTTCCAGGTTCATTTACATTCAGGAGAGTCTCATGGCTATCAAAGTCGGTATCAATGGTTTCGGTCGTATCGGTCGCATGGTGTTCCGTGCTGTCGCCAAGGAAGCCGAGTTCTCGGACATCGAGATCGTCGGCATCAATGACCTGCTTGAGCCCGACTACCTGGCCTACATGCTGAAGTACGATTCGGTGCACGGCAATTTCCAGGGCGAGATCAAGGTCGACGGCAGCAACCTGATCGTCAATGGCAAGAAGATTCGCCTCACCGCCGTGAAAGATCCGGCCGAACTGAAGTGGAACGAAATCGGCGCCGATCTGGTGATCGATTCGACCGGCCTGTTCCTGACCAAGGAAGGCTGCCAGAAGCACATCGCCGCCGGCGCCAAGAAGGTGGTGCAGTCCGCCCCCTCCAAGGACGACACCCCTATGTTCGTCTACGGCGTGAACCACGAGACATATGCCGGCGAGACCATCGTCTCCGCCGCTTCTTGCACCACCAACTGCCTGGCTCCCGTGGCCAAGGTGTTGCATGACAACTGGGGCATCAAGCGTGGCCTGATGACCACCGTGCATGCCGCCACGGCAACGCAGAAGACCGTCGATGGTCCCTCGAACAAGGATTGGCGCGGTGGTCGCGGCATCCTCGAAAACATCATCCCGTCCTCCACGGGTGCTGCCAAGGCTGTCGGCGTGGTGATTCCCGAACTGAACAAGAAGCTCACCGGCATGTCCTTCCGCGTGCCGACCTCCGATGTTTCCGTGGTTGACCTGACCGTGGAACTGACCAAGGAAGCCTCCTACGCCGATATCTGCGCGGCGATGAAGAAGGCCTCCGAAGGTTCCATGAAGGGCATCCTCGGCTATACCGAAGAGAAGGTCGTTGCCACCGACTTCCGTGGCAACTCCGCGCCTTCGACCTTCGACGCCGAAGCCGGCATCGCCCTCGACAGCACCTTCGTCAAGGTCGTGGCCTGGTACGACAACGAGTATGGCTACACCTGCAACATGCTGCGTTTCGTCAAGCACGTGGCCAAGTAAGCAAGGACAGCACGATGACGTTCAAGCGCCTCACCGATTTCGACCTCGCGGGCAAGCGGGTATTCATCCGCGCTGACCTGAATGTGCCGGTCAAGGATGGCAAGGTCACCTCGGATGCCCGCATCACGGCCTCCATGGCGACCATTGCGCATTGCCTCAAGGCCGGCGCCAAGGTCATGGTGACATCCCATCTCGGTCGTCCCGAGGAGGGGGTGTTTACGGAGGAAAACTCGCTGCAACCGGTGGCCGAAGTGATGGCGTCCAAGCTGGGCAAGCCGGTGCGTCTGATCCGTGACTGGGTGGATGGCGGTTTTGAGGTCGCCGCTGGCGAAGTCGTGCTGCTCGAGAATTGCCGTTTCAACAAAGGCGAGAAGAAGAACGTCGAAGCGACGGCAAAGAAATATGCCGCCCTCTGCGATCTTTTTGTCATGGATGCCTTCGGCACCGCGCATCGTGCCGAAGCCTCCACCTACGGCGTGGCCCAGTTCGCCCCGGCGGCCTGCGCCGGCCTGCTGGTCGCCGAGGAACTCGAAGCCCTGAACAAGGCGCTGGCCAATCCCGCGCGGCCGATGGTGGCCATCGTCGGCGGCTCCAAGGTATCCACCAAACTTACCGTGCTCGAAGCCCTGGCCGAGAAGGTGGATCAGATGGTGGTGGGCGGCGGCATCGCCAACACCTTCCTCAAGGCGTCCGGCAAGAATGTCGGCAAGTCGCTCTGCGAAGACGATCTTGTGCCCACGGCCCAGGCCCTGATGCAGAAGATGACGGCGCGCGGCGCCACCATCCCGATTGCTGTTGATGTGGTCTGCGGCAAGAAGTTCGATGCTGCCGAGCCCGCCGTGCTGAAGGACGCTGGCGCCGTGGTCGATGACGACATGATTTTCGACATCGGCCCGAAGTCGGCGCAGGAACTGGCCGACATCATCATGAAGGCTGGCACCGTGGTCTGGAACGGCCCGGTGGGCGTGTTCGAATTCGACCAGTTCGGCGCCGGCACCAAAACCATCGCCATGGCCATCGCCAATACCAAGGCCTTCACCCTGGCGGGTGGTGGTGACACCATCGCCGCGATCCAGAAATACGACATCTACGATAAGGTGTCCTACATCTCCACCGCCGGCGGTGCCTTCCTCGAATTCCTCGAGGGCAAGAAACTGCCCGCTGTCGAGATTCTCGAACAGCGCGCCAAAAGTTAAGGATTCATCATGAGGCGTGCCACCAAGATCGTCGCCACTCTCGGCCCTGCGTCCAGCACTCCCGAGCAGTTGGCGGCCCTGGTGGCGGCGGGCATCGACGTTGCCCGTTTCAACTTCTCCCACGGCACCGCCGACGATCACCGCAAACGCGCCGATGCCCTGCGCGCTGCCGCTCATGCGGCGGGACGCACGGTGGGCATCATGGCCGACCTGCAAGGGCCGAAGATTCGCATCGGCAAGTTCGCCGAGACCAAGATTCCGATCACGGCCGGACAGAGCTTCATCCTCGATGCCGCCTGCAAACTGGGCGACCGCGAGCGGGTGGGTCTCGACTACCCGGAACTGGTCAATGACGTGGTGGCCGGCGATGTGTTGCTGCTCGACGACGGTCGTACCGTCTTCGATGTCGAACGCGTCGCAGGCACGGAGATCCATTGCCGCAATCGTCACGACGGTGAGTTGTCGAACAACAAGGGCATCAACAAGCAGGGCGGCGGTCTTTCGGCGCCGGCACTGACACCCAAGGACATGGAAGACATCAAGACGGCGGCGTCGCTGCATGTCGACTATGTGGCCGTGTCCTTCCCCAAGTCTGGCGCCGACATGCGTCAGGCCAAGCAGTTGCTGATGGAGGCCGGGTCCGACGCTCTGGTGATCGCCAAGATCGAGCGCGTCGAAGCCGTTGCCAATCTCGAAGACATCCTGATTCATACTGATGGCATCATGGTCGCTCGCGGTGACCTCGCCGTTGAAGTCGGCGATGCGGCGGTACCAGCTTTGCAAAAGCGCATGATCCGCCTGGCCCGCGAGCACAACCGCTTCGCCGTCACGGCGACGCAGATGATGGAGTCGATGATCTCCAGTCCGGTGCCGACCCGCGCCGAGGTTTCCGATGTGGCCAACGCCGTGCTCGACGGCACCGATGCGGTCATGCTCTCCGCCGAGACCGCCTCCGGGCAGTACCCCGTGGCGGCAGTGGAGGCAATGGTGCGCGTCTGTGTCGAGGCCGAAAAATCCCACGAGGTCACTGTCGATACGCACTTTCTCGACCAGATATTCACCCGCATCGACCAGTCCATCGCCATGGCGGCCCTGTTCGCCGCCTCGCACCTGCGGGTCAAAGCCATCGCCACACTGACCGAGTCCGGCTCCACCACGCTGTGGATGAGTCGATTGAATTCCGGTGTTCCCATCTATGCGCTGACGCCGCGCATCCGTACTCGTTACCGGGTCAGCATTTACCGCGATGTTTATCCCCTGCTGACCGAGTATGTCGCTACCGACCGCGACGAGCTACTCTGGCAGGCTGAGCAAATTCTCATCGAAGCCGGGGCGGTGGTGAAAGGCGATTTGATCGTCCTCACCATCGGCGAACCCATCGGCGAAGCCGGCGGCACCAACACCATGAAAATCGTCAAGATCGGCGAACATCGCCGGCCGACGACCTGACCACCCACAAATCCAAGGAGACCCTCATGCCCCTCGTATCCATGCGCCAACTGCTTGATCATGCCGCCGAGAATGGCTACGGCCTGCCGGCGTTCAACGTCAATAACCTGGAGCAGATCCAGGCCATCATGGAAGCTGCCGCCGAAACCGATAGCCCGGTGATCATGCAGGGCTCGGCGGGCGCCCGCAAATATGCCGGCGAACCCTATCTGCGCCACCTCATCGAGGCCGCCATCGAGACCCATCCGGACATCCCGATCGTGATGCACCAGGACCACGGCGCGAGCCCCTCGATCTGCATCCAGTCCATGCGCTCCGGCTTCTCCAGCGTGATGATGGACGGTTCCCTGCTGGAAGATGCGAAGACCCCGGCCAGCTTCGATTACAACTCCAAGACCACCAAGCACGTCGTCGACATCGCCCACGCCATTGGCGTTTCCGTCGAAGGTGAGCTCGGCTGCCTCGGCTCGCTGGAAACCGGCATGGGCGAGAAGGAAGATGGCCACGGCGCCGAAGGTGCCCTGTCCCACGACCAGTTGCTGACCGATGCCAATGAGGCTGCCGACTTCGTCAAGGCGACCGGCGTCGATGCACTGGCCATCGCCATCGGCACCAGTCACGGCGCCTACAAGTTCACCCGCCCGCCTACCGGCGCCGTGCTGCGCATCGACCGCATCAAGGAAATCCACGCCCGCATCCCCAACACCCACCTAGTCATGCACGGCTCTTCCAGCGTGCCGCAGGAGTGGTTGCGCATCATCAACGAGAACGGCGGCGCCATGGGCGAGACCTACGGCGTGCCGGTCGAGGAAATCGTCGAGGGCATCAAGTACGGCGTGCGCAAGGTGAATATCGACACTGATCTGCGCATGGCCTCCACCGGCGCCATCCGCAAGTATCTGGCCGAGAACCCCAAGGATTTCGATCCGCGCAAATACTTTGCCGCAGCCCGTAAGGCCATGAAGGAAATCTGCAAGGCCCGCTACGAAGCTTTCGGCTGTGCCGGCCAGGCCTCCAAGATCAAGGCCCTATCGATGGAAAAGATGGCCGAGCGCTACAAGAAGGGCGAATTGAACGCTGTCGTCAAGTAAGCCGAATTCAGGCAAAGTTACGAGGCCGCCGGAGTTGATTCCGGCGGCCTCTTTCATTTATCCCCCGCCATGACCGTCCCGCCTCTGCCCCTGCCCGAACACCCCCTGCGCCGCCGCCTCAACGACGAGTTGCATGCCCGCCCGCCGGTCGTGCTGACCGGCCCGACCTGGGTCACGCATCTGGTCATGCTTCACGACGAGGGCGGCAGCCCGGCGGATGCTGGCGCCGAAGAAGTCCATTTGCGGCGCCTCTGTGATCTGGCGCAAAGCCCCTTTTGCCCGGTGATTGATGGCAACCACTGGATACTCGAAGCGGGCGACCTGCGCCTGAAGTGGGAGCGGCACAACGAGTTTTCCAGCTACACCTTTTTCCGCCAGCAGCGTGCCGACGATGGCCCCCAGGCCACTGCGCTGGATGCCTTTCCCGCCGACTGGCGCAGCGGCATTCCCGGCCGCCTGCTGGTCGCCACCCATCTCGATTACCGCGATGCCAGCGAGGGCGATGGTCAGCAGGCGACACTGCTGGCCGAACTGGCCCAATCGGCTGTGCCCTGGGTGGTGACCGAAGTGGCCGACGGCGCCGCGCTGGTGGCTTCCGACTTCCGTATCCACGATGGCTTCACCCGCTATCTGGTGCTTGATCGCCAACTGCGTCGCCGCCAGTCCGGCCGCACGGTGCAGCGCTTACTGGAGATCGAGACCTACCGGATGATGGCGCTGCTGGCCTTCCCCGTCGCCAAGGAGGTCGCGGCCACCCTGGCGCGGGCCGAGCAGGAAACGGCGGCGCTGATGGCCGAGATGGCCGAGGATCGGGGCCACACCAGCGAGCGGGCGATACTCTCCAGTCTGACCCGTCTGGCCGCCACCGTCGAATTGTCGATCACCCGTAGCGCCTTCCGCTTCGGGGCCGCAGAGGCCTATTACGCCCTGGTGCGGCAGCGAGTGAAGGACTTGCGCGGCCATCCCGTGCCGGGCTTTTCCAGCATTCATGGCTTTCTCGACCGGCGTCTGGCGCCGGCGATCCAGACCTGTCTTTCGGTGGCGCGGCGGCAGAACGACCTGTCCGGGCGCATCGCCCGCAAGAGCGCGCTCTTGCGCACCCGCGTCGACATCGAGCTGGAGCATCAGAACCAGGAATTGCTGACACAGATGAATCGCCGCTCGCATCTGCAATTGCGCTTGCAGGAAACCGTCGAAGGCCTGTCGGTGGTGGCCATCACCTACTATGCTTCTTCTCTGGTCCATCACCTTGCCGAAGGTCTCGAACGCATGCTGCACGGCCCCGACCCGGCCCTGGCTACCGCCGTCTCGATTCCGCTGATCGCCCTTGCCGTGGCGGTTGGTGTGCGCCGCATGCGACGCAAGCTGACCGCGACCGAAGTCAGCCATTAGTCAGCCATTGAGCTAGCCATTGATGGACCCCCGACGCGCAATCCGCCACGGCTATAATCGCCGCCTACCCATCTTCTTCACCGAGCCGCCACTGTGAGCCTTCCCCTGTTTGAATCCAGCATCAAGAGCCTGCCCTTGCTCGGTCGCGGCAAGGTGCGTGATATTTACGCCGTCGACGAAGACAAGCTGCTGATCGTCACCTCCGACCGTCTTTCCGCCTTCGACGTGATCCTGCCCGACCCGATTCCGGGCAAGGGCGAGGTGCTGACCGCCGTCGCCAACTTCTGGTTCGGCAAGCTGGCCCATGTGATCCCCAGCCAGCTCACCGGCATCGATCCCGAAGCCGTAGTTTCCGGTGACGATGAGCGTGCCCAGGTGCGCAATCGTTCCCTCGTAGTCAAGCGCCTGAAGCCCCTGCCCATCGAGGCGGTGGCCCGTGGCTACATCATTGGTTCGGGCTGGAAGGACTATCAGGCCAGCGGCGCCGTCTGCGGCAATGCGCTGCCCGCCGGCCTGCAACTGGCCCAGCAACTGCCCGAGCCGATCTTCACCCCGGCGACCAAGGCCGAGATGGGCGATCACGACGAGAACATCGATTACGCCACCGTGGAAAAGATGATCGGTGCGCCGCTGGCCAAGCAGGTCAAGGAAACCACCTTGCGCCTTTACCGCGAGGCGGCCGCCTTCGCCCGCGTGCGCGGCATCATCATCGCCGACACCAAGTTCGAGTTCGGCCAGGACGCCGACGGCCGCCTGCACCTGATCGACGAAGTGCTGACGCCCGACTCTTCGCGTTTCTGGCCGGCCGACCAGTACAAGGTCGGCATCAGCCCGCCGTCCTTCGACAAGCAGTTCGTTCGCGATTACCTGGAAACCCTGGACTGGAACAAGCAGGCGCCGGGCCCGCGACTGCCGGCGGACATCATCGACAAGACCGCCGCCAAATACCGCGAGGCCCTGACGCGGCTGACCGGTTTGCAGGCCGCCTGAGGACTCCATGAACGCCCCGGTCGCCGTGTCGCCAGAGCCGACTTTTCCTGCCGTGCGCACGGTTGGTTTCGGCGCGCCGCTGTCCTGGCTGGGGCGGGGCTGGAAGGATCTGTGGCGGCAACCGGGGGCCAGCCTGTTCTATGGCTTCGCCATCGCCATCGTCGGCGCCCTCATTCTTACCGCCACCACGCGCTTGCCCTACTTGTTCACCGCCGCCATTACCGGCTTTCTGCTGGTGGCGCCGATGCTGGCCGCCGGTGTCTATGAACTGTCACGGCGCTATCTGGCCGGCGAGCCCGCGCCCTTGGTCGAATCCATGATGGCCTGGCGGCGCAATCCCTCCGGTCTGGTCGGCTTCGGTCTGCTCAGTCTGCTGGCCGGCACCGCCTGGCAGGTGGTCTCGGTAGTCCTCGTCGCCCTGCTCTACAAGGGCAGCGCGCTGGCACCCATGGACATGATCGTCGAGATCCTGCTCAATCCCCAATACACGCTGCTGTTCTTCGTCTACATCGGCGTCGGCGGCGTCATCGCGGCGCTGGTCTTTGCCGCCAGCGTGGTTTCCATGCCCATGTTGCTGGACCGCCGCTGCGACCTGATGTGCGCCCTCGTCACCAGCCTCAACGCCGTCTCCGAAAATCCCGGCCCGCTGGCTTTCTGGGCGGTGCTGATCATGCTGCTCACCGGCCTCGGTTTCGCTACTGCGCTGATCGGCTTGATCGTGATCCTGCCCTGGCTGGGGCATGCAACTTTCCACGCCTACAAAGATCTCGTCGAATAAATTCCGTGCGGCATTGATGCCGCCTCGCTTCATCCCCAAAGGAAAACCATGAACCCGCTCCTCGATTTTTCCGGGCTGCCGCGTTTCGACGCCGTTCAGCCCGAGCACGTCGCTCCCGCCATCCGTCAATTGCTCGACGAGAACCGTGCCCTCGTCCAACGCCTGCTCGACGCGGCGACGCCCGCCACTTGGGAGCAGTTCGTCCAGCCGCTGGTGGACGCCGGCGAGCGCTTCAGCCGCTCCTGGGGCACCGTCGGTCATCTGCACGCGGTGAACGACGTCCCGCCCTGGCGCGAGGCCTATAACGAGATGCTGCCCGAGGTCTCCAGCTACTACGCCGAGCTGGGCCAGAACCTTGCCCTCTTCGCCAAGTACAAGGCCCTGGCGACGGGACCGGAATACGCCGGCCTGTCGCCGGTGCGCCGCCGCATCATCGACAACGAACTGCGTGACTTCCGTCTGTCCGGCGCCGAACTGCCGGAAGACCAGAAGCCCCGTTTCAAGGCCATCCAGGAAGAATTGTCGGCGCTGGAAACCAAGTTCTCCGAGAACATTCTCGACGCCACCAATGCCCACGTCGAGTGGATCGAAAACGAAGCTGACATCGCCGGTCTGCCCGATGACGCCAAGGCTGCGGCAAAGGCGGCGGCCGAGAAGGACGACGATGTAGCCAAACGCGGCGGATGGAAGTTCACCCTCCACGCGCCGAGCTACCTGCCGGTGATGCAGTACTGCGAGAACCGCGAACTGCGCGCCCGCATGTACCGCGCCTATGTCACGCGCGCCTCCGAGTTTGGCAAGGACGACTGGAACAACGGCCCTCTGATCGACAAGATCCTCGCCCTGCGTGCCGAAGAGGCGGCGA
The DNA here is from genome assembly GCA_030824275.1 of Rhodocyclaceae bacterium. Classification (GTDB taxonomy): domain Bacteria; phylum Pseudomonadota; class Gammaproteobacteria; order Burkholderiales; family Rhodocyclaceae; genus JAVBXY01. Next base: position 106,181 of record JAVBXY010000005.1, read on the forward strand.
TGCTGGGCTATGCCAGCTACGCCGAAGTTTCGCTGACGCCGAAGATGGCCGACACGCCCGCCCAGGTCGTCACCTTTCTGCGCGACATGGCTTCCAAGGCCCGCCCCTATGCCGAGAAGGACGTCGCCGAACTGCGCGATTTCGCCGCCCGTGAGTTGGGTCTGACCACGCTCGAAAGCTGGGACATCGGCTGGGCCTCGGAAAAACTGCGCCAGGCCCGCTACAGTTTTTCCGACGACGAAGTGAAGCAGTACTTTCCCGAGCCCAAAGTGCTGGAAGGTCTGTTCCGTGTCATCGAGTCCCTGTTCCAGGTGCAACTGAGTACCGAGACCGCGCCCGTGTGGCATCCCGATGTGCGCTTCTTCCGCATCGAGCGGGCCGGCAAGCTGATCGGCCAGTTCTACCTCGACCTCTACGCCCGCGAAACCAAGCGCGGCGGTGCCTGGATGGGCGATGCCCTGAGTCGTCGGTTGGTGGCGAACGGTGTGCAGACGCCGGTGGCCTACCTCAACTGCAATTTCCCCGCCCCCATCGGCGGCAAGCCAGCCACCTTCACCCACGACGACGTCATCACCCTGTTCCACGAGAGCGGCCACGGTCTGCACCACATGCTGACTCAGGTGGACGAGCTGCCGGTGTCCGGCATCAGCGGCGTCGAATGGGATGCGGTGGAACTGCCCAGCCAGTTCATGGAGAACTTCTGCTGGGAGTGGGACGTGCTCCAGGGCATGACCGCGCATGCCGAGACAGGCAAATCGCTGCCGCGCGATCTCTACGACAAGATGATCGCGGCGAAGAATTTCCAGAGCGGATTGGTGACGTTGCGCCAGATCGAGTTCGGCCTTTTCGACTTGCGCGTGCATAGCGAATTCAAACCCGGCGCAGGCCCGTCGGTGATGACCATGCTCGACGAAGTCCGCCGCGAAGTGGCTGTCCTGGTGCCGCCGGAATGGAACCGTTTCCCCAACAGCTTTTCGCACATCTTCGCCGGCGGCTACGCAGCGGGCTACTACAGCTACAAGTGGGCCGAGGTGCTTTCCGCCGATGCCTATGCCGCCTTCGAGGAAGCCGCCGCGAGCAAGGGTGCCGGCAGCAGCACCCTCGACGCAGTGACCGGCGAACGTTTCTGGCGCGAGATTCTTTCCATCGGCGGCTCGCGCCCGGCCATCGAATCCTTCAAGGCCTTCCGTGGCCGCGAGCCCTCGCCGGACGCGCTGTTGCGGCATAGCGGCATGGCGTAAAGAATCCTAAGCACGACGACACGGCAAAGCTTGTACTTTCGCCGTGTCGCCAGCGCCGACTTTTCACTGACTTCAATTCGCCACCATGCGTCCCCGTTACGCCATTCCGCCGGAAGAAGTCGAGATCACCGCCATCCGCGCCCAGGGTGCGGGTGGGCAGAATGTGAACAAGGTCGCCAATGCCGTGCATCTGCGTTTCGACATCGCCGCTTCCTCACTGCCGGAGGCGATCCGCGAGCGCTTGCTGAAGCTGGGCGATCAGCGTGTCAGCAAGGACGGCGTGGTCGTCATCAAGGCCCAGGAGTTTCGCAGTCTGGAGAAGAACCGGGCCGAGGCGCTGGATCGCCTGCATGATCTGGTCGCCAGTGTCGCCGTGCTGCCCAAGGCCCGGCGCGCCACCAAGCCGTCCCGCAACGCCGTGAAGCGACGTCTGGAAAGCAAGGCTCATCGCGGCACGGTCAAGGCCGGACGGGGAAAAGTCTCCGAATAGCGTCCTACTCGCGGGGCCGGATGCGCTTGGGGCCGACCACTTCGTCCCAGCTGTTGTCGTAGCCCTGGTAGTGGATCTTGTATTTGCCCTGGGGTTTGACTTCCATGACGCTGGCCGGATACCAGCTACCTTTCCATTCGACATCGACTTCGTCGTCCACGGCAAAGCTAGTCGTGCTTGTGTTGGCGGTCTTCGGCTGCGGCGTCGTTGCGGCGACCGCCGGTGCCGCCGCCAGCGCCTTGATGCGGTTGCGCGCGATGCTGGCAAAGCTGCCGCTCGGATACTGCTTGAGATAGGCCTCGAAATCGGTCCGGTCGTTGCTGCCCTTGATGCTGGTCCAGAATTCCAGCTCGATGGCCGCTGCGTTGGGGCCGGCGACGGCGGGCGCAGTCTGTGTTGTAGCCTGTGTCGCCGCCGGCGCGGCATTGATGTTGATCGAGACCGGGCCGTTGATGAAATAGAAATCGCCGTCGGTCTGATCGTAGATCGCTGGGTTCTGGTCGTGGCCCACGCTCTTGGCCTTGGCGATAACCGCGCCGCGCAGCTTGCGCACGGCTTCGTCCAGACGCAGGTTCGGGGTTTCGATCAGGGGAAGGAATTCGCGGGTGAATAGGCCGTTGGGGTTGGTGTCGTGCTCCGACAACTTGTCCAGCGCCTGCTGACCGATGCCCGCCGAGTACACCACCAGGGTGCCGCTGGGGGCTTGCGGGATGGCTAGGCCGCGCGAGGCACCGATGCTGCGACCGTAGGCCTTCTTGAAGGGGTTGTCGCGACAGGCATCGATGATCAGCAGGCTGAGCTTGGCCTTCGCATCCGCGAGCCGTTCGAGCACCCGCTGCATGTCCACGGCTTCATCCACCAAGTCCTGCTCGCCCTTGACCTTGATGTCCACCGGCAGAAGGAAGTTGCTGCCGCCGGCCTGCACGCCATGACCGGCGTAGAAGAAGATGCCGACGCCACCGCCGGAGACCTTGTCGACGAACTGGCCGATGGCCTGATTCATTTCGCGGCGGGTCAGGTTTGAGTGCAGCAGCACCTCGAAGCCGACTTTCCGCAATCGCGTGGCGATGGCCCGTGCGTCGTTGCCGGCCTTCTCCAGCCGGGGCACGTCCTGATAGTTGTCGTTGCCGATGACCAGCGCCACCCGTTTTTCGGGCGCGGCATGGGCGACGCCGCCGACGAAGGCGGCACACAGAACGGCGAAAAGGAAATGGCGGATGGACATCCTGGGTTCTCCGGCACGCGCGATGAGGCGTGTCTCAGCCGGAAGAATACACATCGCGCCGCCGTGACGCACGCCCTCTGACGCACACCCGACGCACACCCGGCGAATGCCGCTTGCGCAAGCCCGGGCCGCCCTACGCAATCTGACGTATTCCGCATGCAAGCGGCGCTCCTTAACCTGCGTTCGTGCCCTTCACCCGTTTCCGGACACGCACTTTCAATTTCTCAAGGAGCCCATCCATGCAACGTCGCAATTTCATCAAGGCCAGCGTCGTTTCCGTCGCCCTGGCTACCCTGGGCGCCGCCGCCCACGCTGCCGACACCATCAAGGTCGGCATCCTGCACTCTCTCTCCGGCACCATGGCGATCTCGGAAACCGCGCTGAAGGAAACCGCGCTGATGACCATCGACCAGATCAACAAGGCCGGCGGTGTGATGGGCAAGAAGCTTGAGCCCGTGGTCGTCGATCCCGCCTCCAACTGGCCGCTGTTCGCCGAAAAGGCACGTCAGCTGATTTCCCAGGACAAGGTCGCCGTGGTCTTCGGCTGCTGGACTTCGGTCTCGCGCAAGTCGGTGAACCCGGTGTTCAAGGAACTCAACAGCCTGCTCTTCTACCCCGTGCAGTACGAAGGTGAAGAACTCGAAAAGAACGTCTTCTACACCGGCGCCGCCCCCAATCAGCAAGCCATTCCCGCCACCGAATACCTGATGAGCAAGGAAGGCGGCGGCGCCAAGCGCTTCGTCCTGCTCGGCACCGACTACGTCTATCCGCGCACCACCAACAAGATCCTGCGCGCCTTCCTGAAGAGCAAGGGCGTCGCCGAAGCCGACATCATGGAGGACTACACCCCCTTCGGTCACTCGGACTACCAGACCATCATCGCCAAGATCAAGAAGTTCGCTTCCGAAGGCAAGAAGACGGCGGTGATCTCCACCATCAACGGCGACTCCAACGTGCCCTTCTACAAGGAACTGGGCAATGCCGGCCTGAAGGCCACCGACGTGCCGGTCGTTGCCTTCTCCGTGGGTGAAGAAGAGCTGCGCGGTGTCGATACCAAGCCGCTGGTCGGCCACCTGGCATCGTGGAACTACTTCATGTCGCTGAAGAATGGCGAGAATGACAAGTTCATCAAGATGTACAAGGACTGGGCCAAGAAGCAGAAGCTGCCGAATGCCGACAAGGTCGTCACCAACGACCCGATGGAAGCCACTTACATCGGCATCCACATGTGGAAGCAGGCGGTCGAGAAGGCCAAGAGCACCGATACCGACAAGGTCATCGCCGCGATGGCGGGCCAGACCTTCAAGGCACCGAGCGGCATTATGTCCAAGATGGATGAGAAGAACCACCATCTGCACAAGTCGGTGTTCATCGGCGAAGTGAAGGCCGACGGCCAGTTCAACGTGGTGTGGAAGACCAAGGGCCCGGTGAAAGCCGCGCCGTGGTCGCCCTTCATCGCAGGCAACGACAAGAAGAAGGGCGAGCCGGAAGGCAAGTAAGGGCAAGTAATTCTTCCGACTAGCTGAACCGACACGGCGGCAAATATCCCGCTCGCCGCCGTGTCGCCAGCGCCGACTTTTCAAATCATGCGCCATTTTCTCCTCGCACTTTTCTGCTGCCTGAGCCTTCATGCCGTTGCCGGCGTGGATACGGCCGTGCTCAAGCAGTTGGCTTCCGAAGAGTCCGACGACAAGATCGCCGCCATCCAGAAGCTCGCCCGGAGCGCCGATCCCGACGCCATCAAGACCCTCCACGACCTCGCCGAGGGCACGCTGAAGGATGACAAGGGTGAGGACATCACCGTCAATAATCGCGTCCGCCGCGAGATCGATGCGGCCCTCGCCGCCCTGCGTCTGTTCGACGCCGACCCGGTCGCCCGCCTCTCCGCGGCGAAGGAAGTCGCGGCCAATGCCGATGCCAGCATGGCGCCGGTCCTGGCCAAGGCCCTGGCCAAGGAAAGCGATCCGAAGATCAAGGGCCTGCTCGCCGAGGCCCACGCCCTGGCCACGCTGAAGGATGCGAAACCCGAGGTACGCATCGCCGCCGCCAAGGCCTTGGCCAGCAGCGCCGATCCCAACATCAAGGCCGTGCTCAAGGCCCAGTCGGAAGAGGCCAACGAGGCCGAATCCCTGGTGCGCCGCGCGGCCTTCCAGTCCTACCTCGAAGTGAAGGACCGCCTGACCCTGGCCGAGACCGTCGGCAAGATTTTCTCCGGCTTGTCGCTGGGCAGCATCCTGCTGCTGGCGGCCCTCGGCCTCGCCATCACCTATGGCGTCATGGGCGTCATCAACATGGCCCACGGTGAGCTGCTGATGATCGGCGCCTACGCCACCTTCGGCATGCAGACTCTGTTCCGCAACCATCTGCCGGACTATCTCGACTGGTATCTGCTGGCCGCCGTGCCCGTCGCCTTCTTCGCCGCCGCTGGCGTCGGCGTGCTGCTGGAGCGCACGGTGATCCGCTGGCTCTACGGCCGTCCGCTGGAAACCCTGCTCGCCACCTGGGGCCTGTCGCTGATGCTGATTCAGGCTGCGCGCGTGCTCTTCGGCGCGCAGAACGTCGAAGTCGCCAACCCGTCCTGGATGTCCGGCGGCCTCGAAATCCTGCCCTCCATCGTCCTGCCGCTGAATCGCATCGTCATCGTCGGTTTCTCGCTCTTCGTCCTCGCCCTGGTCTGGGCGCTGATGAATAAGACGCGCCTGGGCATGTTCGTCCGTGCCGTGACACAGAACCGTCCCATGGCCGGCTGCGTCGGCGTGCCGACAACGCGCATCGACACCGTCGCCTTCGCGCTCGGCGCCGGCATCGCCGGCCTCGGTGGCGTGGCCCTGTCGCAGATCGCCAACGTCGGCCCCGACATGGGCCAGGGCTACATCGTCGATTCCTTCATGGTGGTGGTGCTCGGCGGTGTTGGTCAGCTTGCCGGCGCGGTGTGGGCCGCCCTGGGCCTGGGCATCGTCAGCAAGTTCCTCGAAAGTTGGGCCGGCGCCGTGATCGCCAAGATCGTCGTGCTGGTGTTCATCATCGTCTTCATCCAGAAGCGTCCGCAGGGCCTGTTCGCCCTCAAGGGCCGCTTCGTCGAAAACTGAAATGAACCGCACCCCCTTCATCGTCCGCTTCCTCCAGGCCACGCCGAAGTCCGGCTGGATATCCCTGGCCGTCTTCGCGCTGCTGACGCTGGTGATCATTCCCGTGCTGCACTTGGCCGTGGCCGAGGGCAGCGCCTTCCACGTTTCCAGCTACGTCGTCACCCTGGTCGGCAAGATCCTCTGCTATGCCATCGTCGCCGTCGCCATGGATCTGATCTGGGGTTACGCCGGTATCCTCTCGCTCGGCCACGGCCTCTTCTTCGCCCTCGGCGGCTACGCCTTCGGCATGTATCTGATGCGCCAGATCGGCCGCGACGGCAGCTACAAGGCCGACCTGCCGGACTTCATGGTCTTCCTTGACTGGAAGGAGCTGCCCTGGTACTGGACCGGTTCCGACTCCTTCATTTGGGCGGCGGTGCTGGTTCTCGTGGTGCCGGCGCTGGTGGCCTTTGCCTTCGGTTTCTTCGCCTTCCGCTCGCGGATCAAGGGGGTGTACTTTTCCATCATCACCCAGGCCATGACCTTCGCCGCGATGCTGCTCTTCTTCCGCAACGAAACCGGCTTCGGCGGCAACAATGGCTTCACCGACTTCAAGCGCATCCTCGGCCACAGCATCACCTCGCCGGAAATGCGTGTGACCCTCTTCGGCCTCTCGGCGCTGATGCTGATGGCGACGCTGGTACTCGGCCGCTACATCGTCACCTCCAAGTTCGGCCGCGTGCTGGCCGCGATTCGCGATGCCGAGTCGCGGGTCATGTTCCTCGGCTACAACCCGCTCTATTACAAGCTCGCCATCTGGACCCTGTCGGCCCTGCTGTGCGGCATCGCCGGTGCGCTGTACGTGCCGCAGGTTGGCATCATCAACCCGGGCGAGATGTCCACCGCTAACTCCATCGAGATCGCCATCTGGGTCGCCGTCGGCGGGCGGGCGACGCTGATCGGACCGGTCATCGGCGCCGCCATCGTCAACCTCTCGAAGAGCTTCTTCACCCAGGCCTTCCCCGAATACTGGCTGTTCTTCCTCGGCGCGCTGTTCGTCGTCGTCACCTTGTGGCTGCCCAATGGCGTCGTGGGTTTGTGGCAGCAAATGCGGCAACAAATGCAGCAGAAGCGGAGGGCCAAGGCATGAGCGATAGCGGGCACATGCTGATTCCCGACGAGGTGGACCTGTCCCACAACGTCATCCTCTACCTCGACCAGATCTCCGTCAGCTTCGACGGCTTCAAGGCCCTCAACGACCTCACGCTGACCATTGACGCTGGCGAACTGCGTTGCATCATCGGCCCCAACGGTGCCGGCAAGACCACGATGATGGACGTCATCACCGGCAAGACGCGGGCCGACAAAGGCAAAGCCTTCTTCGGCCAGACCATCAATCTGCGCGAGATGACCGAGCCCGAGATTGCCCACGCCGGCATCGGTCGCAAGTTCCAGAAGCCGACCATTTTCGAGAACCTCACCGTGTTCGAGAATCTCGAACTGGCGATGAAGATGGACAAGCGGGCGCGCACCAGCCTCTTCGCCTGGCTCGACGACGCCGGTCGCGACAAGGTGCTCGACGTGCTGCGCCAGATTCGCCTCGACGGCGAGTCCGAACGCCAGGCCGGCCTGCTCTCCCACGGCCAGAAGCAGTGGCTGGAAATCGGCATGCTGCTGATGCAAGACCCCAAGCTGCTGCTGCTCGACGAACCGGTGGCCGGCATGACCGATGACGAAACCGCGCGCACCGGCGAACTCTTCAAATCCCTCGCCGGCAAGCATTCGCTGGTGGTGGTGGAACACGACATGGCCTTCATCGAACAACTTGGCGGCAAGGTCACGGTACTGCACGAAGGCTCGGTCCTGGCCGAAGGCAGCCTCGCCACGGTGCAGAACGACCAGCGCGTGATCGAAGTGTATTTGGGGCGGTAATCCAGAATGCTCAAGGTCGAAAACCTCAACCAGTACTACGGCGGCAGCCACATCCTGCGCAACCTCAGCTTCGAAGCGAAGATCGGCGAGGTAACGACCCTGCTCGGCCGCAATGGCGTCGGCAAGACCACGCTGCTCAAGTCATTGATGGGCGTGGTCCCGGTGAAGACTGGTTCGATCAGCTTCGACGGCAAGGATGTCACCCACGCGCCTTCCCACGAACGGGTCAAGGCCGGCATCGGCTATGTGCCTCAGGGCCGCGAGATTTTCCCGCGCCTGACCGTGGAAGAGAACCTGCAAATGGGCCTCGCCACCCGCCCCGGTGGCACACCGATACCGCCGCGCATTTTCGAGATGTTCCCAGTGCTCAAACAGATGATGAAGCGGCGCGGCGGCGACCTCTCCGGTGGTCAGCAGCAGCAACTCGCCATCGGCCGCGCGCTCGCCTTCGGCCCGCGCCTGCTGATCCTCGACGAACCCACCGAAGGTATCCAGCCCTCCATCATCAAGGACATCGAGCGCGCCATCCGCACCCTCGCCGAAGAAGGCAACATGGCCATCCTGCTGGTGGAGCAGTACTACGACTTCGCCGAGAGCCTGGCCGACCAGTACCTGGTGATGGAGCGCGGCGAGATCATCAAGCGCGGTGCGGGCGCCGACATGAAGACGGATGGCGTGCGGGAACTGCTGGCGGTGTAACGCAAGGCTGTGACGTCCGGAGCAGGGGGCGAAGATCGCCGTACCGCCAGCGCTGACTTCTTATGGGAATGTCTAAATTAGACCCTGAGTGGACGTTTGAAGAGTCGCTCATCGTGCTTTAGCCAACTTAGTTATTGCACTCTTGACAGCGTCCGTCCCAGTAATGTCACCCACGATTACCTGGTATGTCGGAGCGTGCGTATTTGCGTAAAGGCGCACCTCGACTAAAAGGATCAGGTCTTGCCCACGTTCGGCGTACATGGTTGTCAGTCTGTAGCCGTTCTCCCCTTCAGGTACCCCCCCAATACTGCCTACAAGATAGGAGAGATTACTTTTTTTGCCCGTGATGTACGGGAGGATCAGTGGCCGAAAGTCGCCCAAATCAAGCGCGGTGAGCACTTGGCAATACGCAATTTTTGCAAGGAGTCTGCCGAAATCATCCGGCACATGTCGGAACTGCAATATGGCGTGGCGGCCATGCTCTAGGCGGAATGCATCGCGTCGTTTGTCATCGTCGATCACTACGAATTCCCAAGAAGCAGATATGTCGGTTGTCTCCGGCAAACCTTGTAAGAATCCACATGCCCCCATTTTGTAGAAGACGAAGCCGGCCGGGTATTCGTTGATGGGAATCGATTGGATGCCGTGACCGTTTTCTAAAGGAATCTCAATGTGCGTTCTGCGTTCCTTCTTCCGGCGCGTTGGTTGCTTAAAACTTGTGCGAGCGTCGCCCCAGAGGTCTCGTGCGACTTTTTGTTCGAATTTCTTTGTCATGTCCTCACACTGGGGGCATGACGCTTTCAATAAGATGTGCGTACCGCTAAGAGAATAGGGAACGATGTGCTCATCCCTTAGGGGGCGATCTTTGGCGCCACAGTAAATGCAGGCGCCCTTTGACGGGTAGGAAGCTGGGCCGCGCATAATCGGTTAAGTCTACTACTCTGGTTCGTTGCCGGACGGCAACTCTTGCCCGATACGCGCCGTCCCATCAACGCCGACTTTCCAATCACCGAGCCCGGTCGCCCAACACCTTGCCAGTCCGCCGCACCGACAGCGTCACGATGAACGGGAACTCCTCGTCGGCGGTCTGTACGACACGATAGCCTTGCCCGGCGTAGCGGGCCATCCAGGCGATCAGCGCCTTCAGGTCGACCGCCTCGCAGCGGAGGTCGGCGACGACACTGCCTTGGTCCTCGTAGAGCGGAAAATCCGAACACCCGCTGGGTTTTAGCGCCAGATCGTAAAACCGGCACTTGTGCTGGGCTTCGTCGTAGGCGGGGCAGACTTTGCCGTGGGCGTAGTAGGCCCCGTTCATCGGCCGGATTTCCTCGGGCCCCTGGCCGGCGGCCAGCCGCCGATCGAATGCGGCGCGCGACTCGTCGAGCCGCCAGAATGCCTTGACCTGCTTCCAATTCAGTTCGATGACGAGCGGGTCGAGTCGACAGCAGGGCGCCGCGCATTTGGCGCAGTGGGGGATGACGACAGTTTCCTGGTAGCGGGCGACGGCCAAGGTGACCCGCTCCGCCAGCAGATGTTGGGCATTGTGTTTGCTCATCGCCGTCCCGCCAGCGCCGACTTTCTCTCCGCTGATACGGTCACTATGCTGCAGCCAGTTCTCCGGCGGACTTTCTGCGAGCCGGCCGGGGCGGCTTGACTGGGGCAGTTGCCGGCGCGGCATGCAAGCTGACGCCAAGGGCGTGGACGACCTTGAGGATGGTGGCGAAGCTGGGGTTGCCTTCGCCGGACAGGGCCTTATAGAGACTTTCGCGTCCGATGCCGGTGTCGCGGGCGAGTTGCGTCATGCCCCTGGCCCGGGCGATGTCGCCGAGCACCTTGGCGATAAAGGCGGCGTCGTCGCCGGCCTCTGCCATGGCTGCATCGAGATATAGCGCCATGTCCTCGTCGGTCTTTAGTTCCTCGACCACATCCCATTTGCGCAGTTTCAGTGCCATTGCCATTTCCTCCATCCGCCTAAATTTCACGCGCCAATTTCAGCGCCTTCCTGATGTCCTTCGCCTGGGTACTCTTGTCTCCGCCCGCCAGCAGAATCACCACCTCCATGCCGGTGCGCGTGAAATAAACGCGGTAGCCAGGGCCATAGTGAATCCGCATCTCCGATACGCCTTCGCCGACCGGTTCGCAATCGCCGAAGTTACCTTCCTCGGCGCGACGCATGCGCACCCTGATTGCCGCTTTCGCACGCGCATCGCGCAAGCCGCCATACCAAGTGTCAAATTGCTCAGTGGTGAATATCGCGCCCATGAAGAACTGTATCCTATTATCTACACATTGCAAAGCCGCCTGTCTGCGCAATTCGACGTATTCCGCGTTTGCACCACATGCGTCGATAATGCCGCGATGACCGCCCGTCTTCCCGATCCGTTGCCGTCCCCGACTACCTGGCAGGCCAGTCTCGATCTCGGTTTCGAGCGTCGCGACGCCGGGACGGTCCTGGCGCGGCGTCATCATCACGGCCCCTTGCGCATCCAGAAGCCGCTCTATCCGGAAGGCCCCGATCTCTGCCACGCCATCGTCCTGCATCCGCCGGCCGGTATTTGCGGTGGCGACCAGTTGCGCATCGGCATCGAAGTGGATGCCGGTGCCCAGGCCCTTCTCACCACTCCCGGCGCCGGCAAGTGGTATCGCTCGGCCGGTGCACTGGCCGAGCAGGTCGTGCGCATAAAAGTCGGCGCTGGCGGGACGGCGGAATGGCTGCCCCAGGAGAGCATCGTCTTCAGCGGCGCCGAGGCCAGCATGCGCACGGATGTCGAACTGGAAGAAGGCGCCCGCTACATCGGCGTCGAGACGCTCTGCTTCGGTCGTCGCGCCAGTGGCGAGCGTTTCGAGCGCGGCAGTCTGCGCCTGGCTACCGATATTCGCATCGCCGGGCAACCGGTCTGGCACGAACGCGGACGCATCGATGGCGCATCGCCCTTGCTGCATTCGCCCATCGGACTGGCCAGCTACAGCGCGTGCAGCACGGTGCTCGTCGCCGGTCTGGCGACGGCGCCGGAGACTCTCGCCGCCTGTCGCGGCGTCGGGTCGTCCGAAGCGGGCGCCCGGTTTGGTGTCACTGCCCTGCCGCAGGTTTTCGTCGGCCGCTATCTCGGCCATTCGGCGGAAGCGGCGCGGGCATGGTTCATTGAACTCTGGCGGCATCTGCGGCCGGCACTGATCGGTCGCGAGATGGCTGTGCCGCGTATCTGGAACACATAATTCATAACGACAAGAAAAGGGACGGAAATCATGTTGAGAAGCGCATCGGTAAGGTCATTGTTGCTCGGCATGCTGGGAGGCATGTCCCTGTTGCTTATTGTTATCGCCCTGGTGGTCTGGAGCGCCACGGGTACGGTATCCCGGGCGGCAAACCAGATGGGGCAAGGGAAGGACGTGGTGGCGGATATTTTGCCGCCGCCGCTCTACATCATCGAGGCCCAGCTCACTGTGCTCGAACTGCTCGATGCGAAGGCGGACGACGTCAAGCCGCTGATGGCGAAGCTGGCCGCGCTGAAAAAGGACTACGACACGCGCAACACTTACTGGGAGCAGGAGGTGCTCGACGCCAGCGTGAAGCAGCCCCTGCTCGGCGGCCAGCGCAAGGCCGGCGATGCTTTCTGGGCCATCGCCCTGGGTGACTTTGCCACCGCTGCGGCGGCTGGGGACAACGCCCGCATGCGGCAACTGGCGACGAATCTGCGTCCTCATTACCTGGCCCATCGCGATGGCGTGGATGCCACTGTAAAGGCGGCATCGGGCTATGCCGAAACCACCTTCAACGAATTGCAAGCGACTTCCTCGCGGGCACGCTGGCTGTCCCTCGGCCTCTCGCTGGGTGGCCTGCTGCTGGCGGCGAGCTGGATGGCGCTGGTGATCCGCGAGATCATGCGCCGCCTCGGCGGCGAACCTCTCGATATGCTGGCAGCCACCCGCGAGATGGCAGCCGGCAATCTCACGGTGAGCCTTGCCTCACAAGCGGAAGGCAGCCTGGCGCAGGCCATCGCCGCCATGGCGACCCAACTGCGCGACGTGCTCGGCGCAGTGCGTCGGCAGACCGAGATCACTCACGAAAGCCTGGGTGGTCTGCGCAGCCAGGCGGCGGAAGCTCTGGCTCTCGCGAGCCACCAGGCCGACGCGCTGGCTTCCGCCTCGGCCAGTGTCGAGGAACTGACCGCGTCCATCCTTCAATCCACCGATAGCGCGCGGGCCACCACCGACCAGGCGCAACAGGCACAGGGCTTGACCCACAGCAGCGACGTCGCCGTGGCCGAGATCGCCGACGGCTTGTCCTCCGTAGCGCAAACGGCGGTGCGGACGGCAGAGGAGTTCAGCGGTCTGGAGAAGGACATGGCCAACATTCGCCAGTTCAGCACCATCATCCAGGGCATCGCCGAGCAGACCAATCTGCTGGCGCTCAACGCCGCCATCGAGGCCGCCCGTGCCGGCGAATCGGGGCGCGGTTTCGCCGTGGTTGCCGACGAGGTTCGCAAGCTGGCGGAGCAGTCCTCCGACTCGGCGCGCAAGGTGGACGAATTGTCCTTGCGACTGGCCACGGCAACGCAGGCGACCGTTGGCTCGGTGCACACCATGCTCGACCGCATTCGCAGCGAGTGCGACAAGACCGGCGCCCTGCGCGAGAACATTGCCTCCCTCAGCCACGGTGCCGGCAGCACTTCGGATATGAGTTCTGCCATGAGCCACGCCTTGTCGGAGCAGACCGTGGCCTCGCAGGAAATCTCCCGCGTCATTGTCGATATTTCCCTGGCCGCGGACGGTGCCGTCAAGGTCGCCAACAAAGTTGAAGAGGCGGGCCGGAAAATGGCCGCCAGCATGGACGAACTGACGCTGAGAGTGGCGAAGTTCGCTGTTTGAAAGGAGATACATCGTGGAACTCACTCCCCGTGAAAAAGACAAGCTGCTGATCTTCACCGCCGCGCTGCTCGCCGAGCGGCGCAAGGATCGCGGCCTCAAGCTCAACTACCCGGAGGCGGTGGCCTACATCACCGCCGGCATCCTCGAAGGCGCCCGCGACGGGCGGACCGTGGCCGAGCTGATGAGCTACGGCACGACCTTGCTGCGGCGCGACGAGGTCATGGAGGGCGTGCCGGAGATGATCCCCGACATTCAGGTGGAAGCCACCTTTCCCGACGGCACCAAGCTCGTCACCGTTCATAACCCCATCGTCTAGGAGACCGTGATGATTCCAGGCGAAATGAAGATCGAAGCCGGCGAGATCGAACTCAATGTTGGCCGTCGCACGCTCAGCATCGAAGTGGCGAACACCGGCGACCGCCCGATTCAGGTTGGTTCTCACTATCACTTCTTCGAGACCAACGTAGGGCTGTCCTTTGATCGTGCCAAAGCACGCGGCATGCGGCTCAACATCGCGGCCGGCACGGCGGTGCGTTTCGAGCCGGGGCAGACGCGGACGGTGGAATTGGTCGATTACGCCGGGGAGCGCAAGGTCTATGGCTTCCAGGGCAAAGTGCAAGGAGCGCTGAAATGAAGATTTCTCGTCAAGCCTATGCCGAAATGTTCGGCCCAACGACTGGCGACCGCGTCCGCCTCGCCGACACGGAACTCTGGATCGAGGTCGAGAAGGACTACACCATCCCCGGCGAGGAGGTGAAGTTCGGTGGCGGCAAAGTGATCCGCGACGGCATGGGCCAGGGCCAGAAGCTGGCCAAGGACGTGGCCGATACGGTGATCACCAATGCCCTGATCGTCGATGCCGTGCAGGGCATCGTCAAGGCAGACATCGGTTTCAAGAACGGCTTCATTTCGGCGATCGGCAAGGCCGGCAATCCGGACGTGCAGCCGGGCGTCACCATCCCCATCGGCGCCGGCACCGAGATCATTGCTGGTGAAGGCATGATCGTCACCGCTGGCGGCATCGATTCGCACATCCATTTCATCTGCCCGCAGCAGATCGACGAGGCGCTGATGTCCGGCGTCACCACCATGCTCGGCGGCGGCACCGGCCCGGCCACGGGGACCTTCGCCACCACCTGCACGCCGGGGCCCTGGCACATCCATTCCATGTTGTCGGCGGCCGACGCCTTCCCCATGAACCTGGGTTTTCTCGGCAAGGGCAACGTCTCCCTGCCGGGGCCGCTCACGGAGCAGGTCGAGGCGGGCGCCATCGGCCTCAAGCTGCATGAGGACTGGGGCACGACGCCGGCCGCCATCGACAACTGCCTGTCGGTGGCCGAGAAGATGGACGTGCAGGTGGCGATCCACACCGACACGCTCAACGAATCCGGCTTCGTCGAGGCCACCCTGGCCGCCTTCAAGGGCCGCACCATCCACACCTTTCACACCGAGGGCGCCGGCGGTGGCCACGCGCCGGACATCATCAAGGCGTGCGCGCTGCCCAACGTGCTGCCCTCGTCCACCAACCCGACCATGCCCTACACGGTGAACACCATCGACGAGCATCTCGACATGCTGATGGTCTGTCACCACCTGGACCCTGCCATCGCCGAAGATATTGCCTTCGCCGAGTCGCGCATCCGCCGCGAGACCATTGCCGCCGAGGACATCCTGCACGACCTGGGTGCCTTCTCCATGATGAGTTCGGATTCCCAGGCTATGGGCCGCGTCGGCGAGGTGATCATCCGCACCTGGCAGACGGCGCACAAGATGAAGCTGCAGCGCGGTTCGCTCAAGGAGGATTCCTCCCGCAACGACAACGCCCGCATCAAACGCTACATCTCCAAATACACCATCAACCCGGCGGTGACCCACGGCATCGGCCACGTGGTCGGCTCCATCGAAGTGGGCAAGCTGGCCGACGTGGTGCTGTGGAAACCGGCTTTCTTCGGCGTCAAGCCCAGCCTGATCGTCAAGGGCGGCATGATCGCCGCCGCCGCCATGGGCGATCCCAATGCCTCGATCCCGACGCCGCAGCCGGTGCATTACCGGCCCATGTTCGGCAGCTTCGGCGGCGGCCTCAAGACCTCGCTGACCTTCGTCTCGCAGGCGGCCTTGAAGAACCCGGTCGTGCAGGCGCTTGGTTTGTCGAAGCGGCTGGAAGCGGTGAAGGACTGCCGCAAGGTCACCAAAGCCGACATGCTGCACAACAACGCCACGCCGGTAATCGACGTGGACACCGAGACCTACGCCGTGCGTGCCGATGGCGAGTTGCTGGTCTGCGAACCGGCCAAGGTGCTGCCCATGGCGCAACGCTACTTCCTGTTCTGATCATGTACGTCATCGAGAACAAAGCCGCGAGCAACGCCCAGGCGACTGCGCATCTGGTGCTGAGTTTCGATGCTCGCTGCAAGAGCCGCTTGCGCACACGTTTGTTGAGCGGCGAAGAGGTCGGCCTGTTTCTAGAGCGCGGCACCGTGCTGCGCGGCGGCGACAAGCTGGCGGCGAACGACGGTACCGTGATTGAAGTGGTGGCGGCGCCGGAGATGTTGATGGAAGCCGTGAGTGGTGATCCCTTGTTGCTGGCGAAAGCCGCTTATCACCTCGGCAACCGCCATGTCGCCATCGAACTCAAGCCCGGCCGGTTGCGCTTTGCCAGCGACCACGTACTCGGCGAAATGGTGCGCGGCCTTGGCCTCAAGGTGGCCGAGATCGAGGCGCCTTTCGAGCCGGAGAGCGGCGCCTATGGTGCGCACGGCGTTCATGGACATAGCGCCGATGGCGAAGGCCGCGGGCCACGCATCCACGATCACTTCATTCACAAATGAATCTCGCCCGCCTCCTGCAACTCGCCAGTCCGGCACTGCCCGTTGGTGCCTATACCTACTCACAAGGTTTCGAGTGGGCGGTGGAGTGCGGCACGGTGAAGGATGAAGCGACGGCGCTGGTGTGGATAGGCGATCAGTTGGAATGGAATCTCGGGCGCTTCGAAGCGCCGCTGCTGGGGCGGATGATGGCGGCTTGGAGTCAGGGCGCCGGCGACCTGGAGCTGGATGCCCGCTACCTTGCCAGTCGCGAAACTTCGGAGTTGCGCGCCGAGACCTTGCAGATGGGCTACTCCCTGCGTCGCCTGCTCGGCGAACTCGGCGAACTACCCGCCGATTTCATGGCCCAAATCGCCGTGCCGCCAGCGCCGACTTTTGCCTGGGTGTGGAGCGGCGTCGTCACGGTCTGGCAGATTCCTCGCGCCGAGGCGCTCACCGCCTGGCTCTGGAGCTGGGCCGAGAACCAGGTGATGGCCGCGCTGAAAGCCGTACCCTTGGGCCAGGCCGCCGGTCAGCGCATCCTGCTGGAAATCGGCCGTCGCATTACCGACGTCGTCGAACGCGCAATGGTGCTGGACGATGACAGCTACAGCAATTTTGCGCCAAGCTTCGCCATTGCCTGCGCGCGCCACGAAACCCAATATTCGAGACTCTTCCGATCATGAAACAAGCATTGCGAGTAGGCATCGGCGGCCCCGTCGGTTCAGGCAAGACCGCCCTCACCTTGGCCCTGTGCAAGGCCCTGCGCGACAAGTACAACATCGCCGCCGTGACCAACGACATCTACACCGAAGAGGATGCCCAGTTCCTGGTCCGCAACGAGGCCCTGCCGGCGGAGCGCATCATCGGCGTCGAGACCGGTGGCTGTCCGCACACGGCGATCCGCGAGGACGCCTCGATCAATCTCGAAGCCGTGGAGCGGCTCAACCAGCGTTTCCCTGGCCTCGAGATCGTGTTCATCGAAAGTGGCGGCGACAATCTGGCGGCGACCTTCAGCCCCGAATTGTCGGACCTCACGCTCTACGTGATCGACGTCGCCGCCGGCGACAAGATTCCGCGCAAGGGCGGGCCGGGCATCACCAAGTCGGATCTGCTGATCATCAACAAGATCGACCTCGCACCCATGGTCGGCGCTTCGCTGGAGGTGATGGACCGCGATGCGAAGAAGATGCGCGGCGAGCGGCCCTTCCTGTTTTCCAACATGAAGACAGGGCAGGGACTTGACGATATCATCCGCTTCATAGAACGACAGGGCTTGATGCTCGACTAGACAGGGGAGACGACATGAGCGACGAGGTCCAGGAAGCGCCGGCGGCGGAACAGAAAAAGGACCTCGGGCAAACACTGCTCGTGGCGAATTCCATCGGCCTCGCGCTGCTCCTGGTCGTCGCTTTGCTCTCCCTGGTCATGGTGATTTCCCTGAGCAGCGATCTCGGCACGCTGGAGGAGCAGTCGCGCCGTTCGACCAAGGCCGTCAAGGCTCTGGAACAGGAGGTCGCTTCCTTGCGTGAGGCGCTGCATCCGCCGGCATCGGCGAAGACCGAAGCGCCCAAGCCGCCGTCCATTCCCCGCAACATCGACGCAGCCGACCCGGGCAATGATTGCGTGATCCGCCCTGGCAGCAAGGGCGGCATCAGTAACTGTCTGTAGCGTCAGCCGTCGAAGCCGAGCAGCAGCACGTCGGCGGCCTGCTCGCGCAGCGGGATCAATGCCTGATAGGCCTCCGACTGGTACCAGCCGCGCATGGTGGCGACGTCGGGAAAGCGGATCACCACCGTGTCGGTGTGCGTGTGGGTGCCGGCGAAGACATCGCTACATGTACCGCGAAACAGCAGTTCCGCACCCCATGGCGCCAGTGTCGCGGGAACCTGGCTGCGATATTCCGCCCACTTGGCGGCGTCCTTGACGGTGATGTGGCCGATGGCGCAGGCACTGGTTTGCGTCATGAGGAGATCTCCTTCATCGATGTCGATGCACGCCAGCGCAGCAGGCCGTGGCCGGCGCGCCGGCCGCTGGCGAAACAGGCGGTGAGCAGGTAGCCGCCGGTGGGGGCTTCCCAGTCCAGCATCTCGCCAGCGCAAAAGACGCCGGGAATTTTCTTCAGCATCAGCGCGTTGTCCAATGCTTTAAGCATGATTCCGCCGGCGCTGCTGATGGCTTCGTCGATGGGGCGGGTGGCCGTGAGTGTCAGCGGCAGGGCTTTGATCGCAGCGGCCAGTTGCGCCGGATCGCGCAGTTGTTCGGGGCGGGCCAGTTCGCGCAGCAGCGCGGCCTTGACGCCCTCGATGCCGGCGCGGCGGCGTAGGTGGTTGCTGAGGGATTCGCGGCCTTGCGGGCGTTGCAGGTCGGCGGTGAGGCGGGCGAGGTCGCGGCCGGGGGCGAGGTCAAGCGTGAGCACGGCGCTGCCATCACGTTCGATGGCGTCACGCAGCGGTGCAGAGAGCGCGTAGATCAGGCTGCCTTCGACGCCGTGGCGGCTGACAAGGAATTCGCCGTGACGACTGTGTCCCCCGAAGCTGGCGGTGACGGCCTTGACCGGCTGACCGGCGTGGCGCTCGCGCAGGTGTTCGCTCCAGGCGACATCGAAGCCGCAGTTGGCCGGGCGCAGCGGTGCGACGTCGACGCCGCGCGCGGCGAGCAGGGGCAGCCAGCGGCCGTCGGAACCGAGCCGCGACCAGCTGCCGCCGCCCAAGGCCAGCACCGTAGCGCCAGCGCCGACTTTTGTTTCACCTTCCGGTGTGGCGAAGCGCAGGGTGCTGTCGCTGTCCCAGCCGAGCCAGCGATGACGCGGATGAAAGTGCACGCCCTGCTCGCGTAGGCGATGCAGCCAGGCGCGCAGTAGTGGCGCTGCCTTCATATTCTTTGGGAAGACGCGCCCGGAACTGCCGACGAAGGTCTCGATGCCCAGGCCCTGCGCCCAGTCGCGCAATTGCTGCGGACCGAAGTCGGCGAGCCAGTGGGCGACGGCTTCCTGTCGTTCACCATAGCGGCGGATGAAATCCGGAAAGTCTTCGGCATGGGTCAGGTTGAGGCCGCCGATGCCGGCGCGCAGGAATTTGCGGCCCACGGTGGGCATGGCATCGTAAATATCCACGGCCACGCCGGCGGCGCTGATCACTTCCGCCGCCATCAGTCCGGCGGGGCCGCCGCCGATGATGGCGACAGGATCACGCATTGGGCGAATCGGAGAGAGAGTTGGCGATGCGGACGTAGTCCTCGACCGACAGGTCTTCGGCACGGGCCGTGGGCTTGATGTCGAGGGCGGTGAGCTGGGCTTCGCTGACCATGCTGCGCAGGGTATTGCGCAGCATCTTGCGGCGTTGGGAGAAGGCCGTGGCGACCAGTTTGGCGAACAGGGCTTCGTCCTTCGCCGTGTCGCCAGGGCCGACTTTCTTGGGGATCATGCGGACGATGGCCGAGTCCACCTTCGGCGGCGGATTGAAGGCGCCGGGCGGGACGATGAACAGGCGCTCCATGAAGTAGTGGTACTGGAGCATCACCGAGAGGCGGCCGAAATGGCTGCTGCCGGGCGCGGCCACCATGCGATCCACCACTTCCTTTTGCAGCATGAAATGCATGTCGTACACCAGCGGTGCGCTGGCGACGAGGTGGAAGAGCAGGGGGCTGGAAATGTTGTAGGGCAGGTTGCCGACGATCTTGAACTTGCCCTCGCCTTTCAAGGTGGCGAAATCGAATTCGAGGGCATCGCCTTCGTGGACCGTCAGGCGCTCCGGCGGATAGCGGTCCTTGAGCCGGGCGATCAGGTCGCGGTCAATCTCGACCACGTGCAGATGATCGATGCGCTCCAGCAGCGGGCCGGTGAGGGCACCGAGGCCGGGGCCGATTTCCACCACCGTGTCGCCATTGCGTGGATTGATGGCGTCGACGATCTTGCGGATGACGCCGTCGGAGACGAGGAAATTCTGGCCGAAGCGTTTGCGGGCAACGTGGCCTTGATGTTCGCGGGGCTTCATGCGGTGCTCGCATTCATCACCGGCAGGCCGTCGTGGAACAGGGTCAGCGTGCCGGGTGTCATGGTGATCCAGTCTTCGTTGTCGGTCAGCGGCAGTGTGGCGACGAGGGTGACGCGGTCGTCCGCGGAGGTCACCTCGCTGAAGTCCACGCTGACATCCTGGTCCTTCAGGTGCGCCGTGGCGAAGGGCGCCTGGCGCACGATGTAGGCGAGCTTGCTGCCGCAATGGGCGTAGAGGCAGTTGCCATTGCTGAGCAGGAAGTTGAATTCGCCGTGGGCGGCGATCTCGTGGGTGATGTCGGTGAGGAACTCGAACATCGGTTTGCGCAGCGGCATGGCGTGGCCGAATTCGACGCGCAGGCGTTGCAGCAGCCAGCAGAAGGCCAGTTCGGAATCGGTATCGCCGACCGGCATGAAGCTGCCGTCGAGAATCGGGGCGAAATTTTTGAGATTGCCGTTGTGGGCAAAGATCCAGTAGCGCCCCCACAGCTCACGTTGGAAGGGGTGGGTGTTCTCCAGTGCGATACGCCCCTGGGTCGCCTTGCGGATGTGGGCGATGACGTTCTTCGAGCGGATCGGGTAGTGACGCACCAGTTCGGCCACCGGCGACTGGGCCGAGGGCTCGACGTCGATGAAGACGCGGCAGCCCGGTCCTTCGAAGAAGGCGATGCCCCAGCCATCCTTGTGCACGTCGGTGAGGCCGCCGCGAGTACGGAAGCCCTCGAAGGAAAAGCAGATGTCCGTGGGGACGTTGCAGTTCATGCCCAGTAACTGGCACATGATTATTCGCCCTCACCCCGACCCTCTCCCCGAGGGGAGAGGGCGACTGATCGGTGGGCCATGTCGATGGCCGCCTCGACCGCAGCGAACAGGCTGGTGGCCGAGGCGCGGCCAGAGCCGGCGAGGTCGAGGGCGGTGCCGTGATCAACGGAGGTGCGGATGACGGGCAGGCCCAGGGTGACGTTGATGCCTTCGTCGAAGGCGGCGTACTTGAGCACGGCCAGGCCCTGGTCGTGGTACATGGCGAGCTGGGCATCGGACCCGGCCAGCACCTTTTTGGTGAATAGCGTGTCGGCGGGCAAGGGGCCGATCAGGTTCATGCCCCCATGTTCCGGCGTGCGCAGCTTGTCGAGCACCGGCGCGATGATTTCGATTTCCTCGCGGCCCATGTGGCCGCCCTCGCCGGCATGAGGATTGAGACCGGCGACGAGGATGCGCGGTTGCGTGATGCCGAATTTGGCGCGCATGTCGGCGTGCAGGATGCGCAGCGTGGTTTCCAGTTCGTCGCGGGTGATAGCGGCGGGAACATCCTTGAGCGCCAGATGCGTCGTCGCCAGCGCCACGCGCAAACCTGCACCGGCCAGCATCATGACCACGCGCGGCGTGCCGGTCTTTTCGGCGAGATATTCGGTGTGGCCGGTGAAGGGGATGCCAGCGTCGTTGATGACGTTCTTCGCCACCGGTGCGGTGACCATCGCGGCGTATTCGCCGCTGACGCAGCCGGCCAGGGCGGCGTCGAGAATGTCGAGCACATAGCGGGCATTGGCCGCATCGAGCCGTCCCGCTAGGGCCGACTTTTGCAGGGGGATGTGGCGGATGTCGATGCGGCTGGCGTCGAGGCCCAGAGCCTTGGCCCGTTCGGCGAAAAGATCGCGATCACCGAGGACGACCAGCCGCGCCGGCCATTTGCGGTTTGCCAGTTGCAGGCAGATGTCCGGCCCGATGCCAGCCGGCTCGCCGGACGTTACGGCGATGACAGGCAGATCAGCGGTCTTCGCTGCGGTATTCGACATAGGCGCGGTCACGCATCTGCCGGACCCAGTCCTGGTAGGCTTCGTCGGACTTGCGCTCACGCAGCACCTGACGTGCGGCGAGGCGCTGGCGCTCCTTGGTCGCATCCTCGGTACGGCGCTCCAATACCTGGATCAGATGGAAGCCGAAGGGCGATTGCACGGGGCCGCTGACCTCGTTGATCTTGAGCGCGTCCATGGCCTTTTCGAAATCGGGTACGGTGTCGCCCTGATAGAGCCAGCCCAGATCACCGCCCTTGGCGGCGGACAGGTCGTTGGAATGCAGGCGGGCGAGTTCGGCGAAGTCGCCACCGTTGTCGAGACGTTCCTTGAGCGCGACCATCTTGCGCCGGGCTTCGGTTTCGGAGACCAGTTCGTTGGTCTTGATCAGGATATGGCGGGCGCGGGTCTGTTTCAGTGCCGGGATCTGAGCGGCGGTGGCGCCACCACCGCGCTTGTCGATCAGCTTGATGATGTGGAAGCCGGCAGGACTGCGCAGGATGTCGCTGACTTCGCCCGGTTTCATTTTCTGCGCGGCCTCGGCATACAGCGCGGGCAGGCGATCCAGCGGCCGCACACCCATGGCGCCGCCGGAAAGGGCATCTGGCGCGTCGGAGATGCCGGCGGCCACCTTGGCGAAATCCTCGCCGCGCTTGAGCTGGTCGATTGCGGCATTGGCCTTGGCGCCGAGGCGCATCAACTGGTCCGGCGAGGCCTGTTCGGGAACGCGAATGACGATGTGGGCAATCTGTACTTCGGCATTGCCGGCAGTACCCTGGTCCGGGTTGGCCAGGTAGTTGTCGATCTCGCCTTCGGTGACGACGATGCGGCTTTCCACCTCGCGGTCGCGAAGACGGGAGAGGGTGATCTCTTCGCGGATTTCTTCGCGGAACTTGGCCCAGGTGATGCCGTCCTTTTCCAGGGCGGCGCGAAACTCGGGCAGGGACAGCTTGTTACCCTCGGCAATGCGACGCATGGCGGCATCGAGTTCGATGTCGGAGATGCGCAGACCGGTCTCCTTGGCAAACTGCAACTGCACGCGGTCGGAAATCATGCGCTCGAGCAACTGGCGCTCAAGAACGTCGCGGGGCGGCAACTGCACCTTCTGGCTCCGCAATTGACGCTCGACGGTCGCCATGCGGGCACGAAGCTCAAAGGCGGTGATGGCTTCGTCGTTGACCACGGCGACGATGCGATCCACTTCAATGGGCGCGACGCGACGGGTCTGCGCGTTGGCCGCGGGGGTGATAGCAGCAGCGGCAAGCAGGGAGATCAGCAACAGGCGGAGGATCATGGCAGTGACGTGGGCGAACTGGGATCGCTACCCACCTGGGTCTGGTTGACGATGCCGTAGCCCGGGACATTGCGCTTGAGCAGTTCCAGCGGGTTGGAGCCGATGCGGGCGAAGTCGTTGAACTCGAGCTGGAAGAACATTGCTGTGTTTGATTGCTGCGTCTGCGTGGCGATGCGCTGCATGACGACACGGGCCACCCAGCAGCCCCCGTCGAACTCCAGGCCAGCAACGGTTTCGATCATGCGCCGGTCCTTGGTCGAATAGTTCACCCGGCCAACGGCATGCCAGCCGCCGAAGATCGGCCACTGGCCAGAGACGTCCACCTGGCCGAGTTGGTCCCGTGTGTAACGATAACCGGCGTTGAGTACCTTGCCGGATTCCGGCTGGTAACGGCCACCGAGGTTGATGCGCTCCATGCGCGAGTTCCTCGGGTTGTACTGGACGCCCATATCGACATACGTTTTCGGCAGGACGCGACCAGAGAAGGCGCCAAGGAAATCGGTCTGGCGGTCGGTGCGTAATACTTCGCCGGGCAGGCCGACGTTCTGGGTGCTGAAATAGAAGCGCTGACCGAAGGCTGCGCGTAGGATTTCCTCTCCTGTCTTCGTATCAAGCAGACGGGAAGTCAGCATCGCGGTGGCCTGGTTTGCATCGCCGATACGGTCTCCGCCACCATAACGGCTTTCGGAGAATATCTGGGCGAAGTCGAAGCCGGTAGCACCTGTATCGAAGACCGGAATCTGGTTCTGGTCACGCACGGGAACGTAGAGGTAGTAAAGGCGTGGCTCCAGCGTCTGGGTCATGGACTTGCCGAACCAGTCCGTTTCCCGTTCGAAGGTGACGCCAGAGTCCACGCTGTAAATCGGGACGTTGCGTGTCAGCTTGTCGGCAACGCCGGCAGCCTGGCGGTCGAGGCTATAGCGTGTGGAATGTATACCGACCTTCGGCGTAATGTAGAAGGCCGCAGTTTGTAGCGGCAGGGAGAGCTGCGGATACAGCATGAAGCGGCGGGCTTGTACCTGCGTTGGATGACGGAAACTGACATGCTCGCCGCTGAAGCCAAAGGTGAGCCCGCCAGGCAGGTCGCTGCGATTGGCACTAATTGTAAGTTGTGGCTGCCGGCGATAGGGTTCACTGACTGGAGGGAGCGATGGATCCTGTAATACTTGATAGCTCTGTGTGAGCAGGTTGGCGGACCACCAGTTGCTGCCATAGGACAACGTACCTTGACGCAACAAATAGGTCTGAGACACAACAGATGTACTGTTTGATAAATCGCTGAAGAACGTGCCGTCAGAGGCCCCATTCAAATCCAATGATCCAGAGAAACCATAGCCCAAGCTCTGGGAGTGGGCTAACGAGTATGAGCTGCGGCGCTTCCTCTCCAGCTTGTCTTCGGATATATATTGGCCCTGAAAGACGCCACGGTAGTTCGGCTCGAGATATCGATATTCGCCGTTCCACAGAGTGCCGCGTTTGGCCATGATGCGTGGCGCGATGGTCGCATCTTTATTCGGCGCGATATTCCAATAGACGGGTTGGGTAAATTCCATACCGCCACGACTTGTAGAACCATAGGTCGGCGACAGCAGGCCGCTCTTGCGCTCATGGTTGAGCGAGAAGCTCATCCATGGCGAATAGAGGATGGGCATGCCCTTGAAGTAGAGCGTTGCGTTTGTTGCTGTACCGACCTCGTCGTCGTAATTGAGGCGCAGGCTGCTGGTGCGGGCAAACCAGTCCGGGTCCTTGCCGGCGACCGGCTTGCAGGTGCTGTAGGTGGCATCGGTGAGGCGGTAATGGCCTTCACCTTCGAAGTCCATGCGGGTGGCGGCGCCAGTGCCGGTGGTCAGGTTGCCCGGGAGCTCTTCGTTGCCGGTCCATACGGTGGCGGCGGAACCGGTCTTGACACGGCGGATACTGTATTCGGGTTGTTCGAAGAAGCCGGTGCTGTCGCTGTTCTTCATGCGCATCTTCGGCCCGCGGATGCGGTCGCCCTCGCGGGAGAGGCGCACATTGCCCTCGGCTTCCATCACGTCGTCCGCCTGCCAGTAGGTCAGGCGGTCGCTTTCAAGGATGGAATTGCGCTTGCGCAGTTCGACGTTGCCGGTGGCGACGACTTCGACATCGTTCTTGCCGGCGATGTGATCGGCGGCGATGAAGGTCGGCAGTTCTTCGCCAGGCAGCTTGGCGTGGCCGACGATGGATTTTCCACCCTTCAATACCGTGTCCGGCAATTCTCCGGCAGCGATATGGGCGGAGTAGAGCGGCGGAATGGCCGGACGCTCGGCCACCTCGGGCGGGGTTTCCGGCTGACGGGAGATGGCCGGCAGTGGCGCCGGCGCGGGGGACGCTTCTTCTGGCCGCCGCTGGGGCTCGACACTTGCGGCCATGGGTGCTGGTGCGGCAGGTGCGGTGGGCGTGGGAGACACCGGCCGCGGCGTCGCCTGTACTGCTTCGACACGGGCAGCTTTTCCGGTCTTGGCCTTGCTGTCCTTGACCGGCGCCTTGGCGACCAGAGCAGGTGCGACCGTAGTTTGTTGCGGGGCCAGATCGATGCGGGCAGTCGGTGCTGGCTCCACAGGAATCACGGCCGGCGGGGCACTCACGGCCTTGGCTGTTTCCTGCGGGGCTGCGGGGGCAGGGGGCGTACCGTTCCCCAGCAGGGCCGGATTGATACGCAAAGGGGGCAGGGTTTCCGCCGCCACACTGCCGGCACCGAGGGCCAGCAGAGCCAGCAGGGAACGAGGGCCGATTTGTCCGCGTTTGCCGCGAGTACGTTGGGGCATGCCGTGTCGTTTGAAGAGTTTGGGGACAGTGAAAACCAGCGCAAACGACTCCAAACGAACCAGAGATTGCTGCAATCTGGTGCCTGTCCGGCCGATGCTAGAATCCTGAATTCTAACACTTCATCCTTGCAGAACGGGCCGCCGGCATCCATCCGGAACGCTCTTTTGCGACCCATTCCCATACCTCGCATGGAACGCCAGCAACTCATCCACCAATGGCTTTCCGGTCTTTGGCCGGAACATACGTTCAGCCTCGCGCCAGCTTCCGCCGACGCCAGTTTCCGCCGCTATTTCCGCGCCACTCTCGACGATGGCTCCACGCGCATCGTCATGGATGCGCCGCCGGCCAACGAGGACGTGCGCCCCTGGCTGCATGTGCAGCAACTCTTCCATGCCGCTGGTGCCCATGTGCCGGAGGTACTGGCGCAGGATTTGGAGCGCGGTTTCCTGCTGCTTTCCGATCTCGGCAATGCCACCTACCTGTCGGTGCTGGACGAGGAAAATGCCCCCGCCCTTTATCTCGATGCCATCGATGCGCTGGTGAAAATGCAGGCCACCAGCAAGCCGGGTCTGCTGCCCGACTACGACCGGGCGCTGCTCAAGCGTGAGCTGGACCTTTTCCCCGACTGGTTCCTCGCCAAGCACCATCAATGGGTGCTGAACGACACCGAGCGGGCGGCGCTGGAGGCGGTCTTCGAGCGCATCCTGGCCATCAACCTGGCCGAGCCCAAGGTCTTCGTCCATCGCGACTACCATTCGCGCAACCTCATGGTCACGGCGCCCAATCCGGGCGTCATCGATTTCCAGGACGCGGTTTACGGACCCATCAGCTACGACATGGTGTCGCTGCTGAAGGATGCCTACATCGAATGGGACGAAGAGGTTGCGCTGGATTGGCTGGTCCGCTACTGGGAAAAGGCCAAGGCCGCTGGTCTGCCGGTGCGCGCCGATTTCGCCGAGTTCCATCGCGACTACGAATGGATGGGCGTGCAGCGCCACATCAAGGTGCTCGGCATCTTCGCCCGCCTGTATCACCGGGACGGCAAGGACGGCTACCTCAAGGACATGCCGCTGGTGGCGCACTACCTGCGCAAGGCCTGTGAGCGCTACGCCGAGCTGTCGCCCCTGCGCCGCATGCTCGACAAGGTCGAGAACAAGATGACGGTGCTCGGCTACACCATGAACAAGCCGGCCGCATGAAGGCAATGATTCTGGCGGCGGGTCGCGGCGAGCGCATGCGGCCGTTGACGGATAGCTGCCCCAAGCCTTTGCTGCCCGTGGGCGGCAAGGCATTGATCGTGTGGCATCTGGAACACCTCGCCGCAGCGGGGTTCCGTGAGATCGTGATCAATCACGCCCACCTTGGCGAGCAGATTGAGGCCGCCCTTGGCGATGGTTCTGCATGGGGACTCGCCATCCGCTATTCGCCGGAACCGCCGGGGGCCCTGGAAACCGCCGGTGGTATCGCCAACGCGCTGCCGTTGTTGGGCGATGCACCTTTTCTCGTCATCAACGGTGACATCTACTGTGATTGGAACACCAGCGCGCTGATGCTGGCCGCCAAATATCTCGCCCACCTCGTGCTGGTGTCCAATCCCGAGCATCATCCGCGCGGTGATTTCCGCATCGATGGCGGGCGCATCTTCGGCGACGGCGAGCCGAGTCATACCTTCGCCGGCATCGGCATCTATCGGCCGGAAATCTTCGCCGGTATCGAACGGGGCAAGGCGGCGAAACTGGCCCCTCTACTGCGTGCGGCCATGGCCGAAGGGCGCGTGGCCGGCGAAGTCCATGGGGGGCGCTGGGTCGATGTCGGTACGCCGCAGCGTCTGGCTGAACTGGATCAGGAATTGCGCTCGCTATAATCGCCCGATGAATATCTCGCCGTATCACCAGCGCCGACTTTCCCTCATCGACCGCATGAACCGCCACGGCGGCGGCGTCGCGGTGATCCCCACGGCCCCCGAGCAGCCGCGAAACCGCGATACGCATTTTCCCTATCGCGCTGACAGCTATTTCCAGTACCTCACCGGCTTCATCGAGCCGGAAGCCGTGCTGGTGATCGTTGCTGGAACGTCTCCGCAATCCATCCTGTTCTGCCGCGAAAAGAATCTCGAACGCGAAACCTGGGACGGCTTCCGCTATGGCCCCGAGGCGGCCCGCGAGACCTTCGGCTTTGATGTCGCCCATCCCGTCGCCGAGTTGGACACCAAACTCGCCGAACTGCTGGCCGACCAGCCGGCCCTGTGGTTCTCGCTGGGGCACGATGCCGGATGGGACGCTCGTATCACTGCTGCGATCAATGCCGTGCGCGCCCAGAGCCGCGCCGGCAAGCGGGCGCCGGCTGCCATCCGTGACGTGCGCGCCGAGCTCGACGCCATGCGCCTGATCAAGGATGGCGTCGAACTCGACACCATGCGCCGTGCCGCTGCCATCGCCGCCGCCGCCCATGTGCGTGCCATGCGCTTCACGGCACCGGGCCGCCACGAATACGAAGTCGAGGCCGAACTGCTGCACGAGTTCCGTCGCATGGGCTGCGAGTACCCGGCCTATACCTCAATCGTCGCTGGCGGCGCCAATGCCTGTGTGCTGCATTACGTCGGCAACGACCAGCCCTTGCGCGACGGCGACCTGCTGCTGATCGACGCCGGTGGCGAACTCAACGGCTACGCCTCTGACATCACGCGCACCTTCCCGGTGAACGGTCGTTTCTCTGGCCCGCAGGCCGATGTTTACGATCTCGTTCTCGACGCCCAGGCCGCTGCCATCGCTGCCATCAAACCCGGCGCTGGCTTCAACGATCCGCACGAGGCAGCGGTGAAGGTGCTGGCCCAGGGCATGATCGACATGAAGCTGGTGCATGGCTCCCTGGATGCCGTGCTGGAGTTGGAGAGTTACAAGCGCTTCTATATGCACCGTACCAGCCACTGGCTCGGCAAGGATGTGCACGACGCCGGCGAATACAAGGAAGGCGAACACTGGGCGCCGCTAGTACCCGGCATGACGCTGACCGTCGAACCCGGCTGCTACATTCGTCCCGCCGAGGACGTGCCGGAAGCCTTCTGGAACATCGGCGTGCGCATCGAGGACGATGCGGTCGTGACGGCCAGCGGCTGCGAAATCATCACCGACGGTGTACCGAAAAAGATTGCCGATATTGAAGCGCTGATGGCGGAGGCGCGGGGATGAACTCCGTCGCTATAGTCGGCGGCGGCCCTGCCGGCATGGCGCTGGCGCTGGCGTTGAAAATCCACGGCGTCGAATCCGAAATTTTCGAGGCACGCGCCCGTAGCGCGGTGCGCCACGATGCCCGCATCCTCGCCCTCTCCGATGGCGCACGACAAATCCTTGATTGGCTCGGTGTTTGGCGCACACTGCCGGCGACGCCCATCGAAAGCATCCACGTTTCCCATCGCGGCGGCCTGGGCCGTGCCATTATGCGCGCCGAGGAAGTCGGTGTTCTGGCCCTCGGCTGGGTCTTGCCGGCCAGCCATCTGATCGCCGCGCTTGACGATGCGGTCGCTACCGCCGGCATTGTTTATCGCGAACAACAGAAAGTCGGCGCTGGTGATACGGCGAGTTTCGCCCTCACCGCCTGGGCTGAGGGCGCCGTCGAACCCGAGGCTGGCAAGAGCCGCGATTACGGCCAGCATGCGGTGCTGTGCACGGCGCGTGTTCATGGTTCTCATGGCAACGTGGCCTGGGAGCGTTTCACCGGAGACGGCCCGGTCGCTTTACTACCGCTGGGCGACGAGTTCGCCGTGGTCCTTACCTGTGCTGCCGAACGCGCATCGGAAATCGCTGCCCTCGACGATGCGGGTTTTCTGTCACTGCTACAACAGCGTTTCGGCAGCCGCCATCACTTCACTGCCGTCGGTCCCCGCACGGCATATCCGCTGGGCCTGCGCTACCGCGAGAATCCGGTGGCCGAGCGCCAGGTCTGGCTCGGCAATGCCGCCCAGACCCTGCATCCCGTGGCCGGCCAGGGCTTCAATCTGGCCCTGCGCGACATCTGGGAGTTGGCCCGCGTCCTTGGCCCGGTCAGCGACACCGGCGATCCGGCGGTGCTCGCCGCCTATGCCCGTGGCCGCCAACTGGATCGGCGCGGCGCCATCGGCTTCACCAATCTGCTGATCGATGCCTTCGCCAGCGATTTCCCGCCGCTCAAACATGCGCGGGGCGCCGGCCTGCTTGCCCTCGACTTGCTGCCGCCGCTGAAGAACTTCGTCGCCCGTCGCATGATGTTCGGCGCCAGGGCTTGGTGATTCGGCGGGTAGCCGGCTGTTAATTGCCACAGCTGTTCAATTTTTGAACGTTTCAGGCTAGAATCCGCGCCTTTCCGCGCTCGCTCCTTCCCACCATGAACTTCCTCGGCTTCCAGTTGCGCAACAACCTGTTTGTCGCGCCCATGGCCGGGGTCACGGATCGCCCCTTCCGCCAGTTGTGCAAGCAGCTCGGCGCCGGTGTCGCGGTGTCGGAAATGGTGACCTCGAATTCCCTGCTCTACGGTAGTGCAAAGACCCGTCGTCGCGCCAATCATGAAGGCGAAGTCGATCCGATCTCGGTGCAGATTGCCGGTGCCGATCCGGTCATGATGGCCGAGGCGGCGAAGTACAACGAGGACAACGGCGCCCAGATCATCGACATCAACATGGGCTGTCCGGCGAAGAAGGTCTGCAACGTCATGGCTGGTTCGGCCCTGATGCAGGACGAAGCCCTGGTGGCGAAGATTCTCGAGGCCGTCGTCAAGGCCGTGCCGAACACGCCGGTGACGCTCAAGTTCCGCACCGGCTGGAACCGCGTCAACAAGAATGCGCCGGCCATCGCCCGCATTGCCGAAGCGAGCGGCATCCAGGCCATCGCCATCCACGGCCGTACCCGTGCCGACCAGTACATGGGCGAGGCCGAGTACGACACCATCGCCCTGGTCAAGTCGCAGGTGAAGATTCCTGTCATCGCCAACGGCGACATCACTACGCCGCAAAAAGCCAAGTTCGTCCTCGACTACACCAAGGCTGATGGCGTCATGATCGGTCGCGCCGCCCAGGGCAAGCCCTGGCTGTTCCGCGAGATCGAGCACTACCTGAAGACCGGCGAGCTGCTGGCGCCGCCGACGGTGGCGGAAATCCATCGCATCCTGCGCGGCCATCTCGCCGACCTCTATGCCTTCTACGGCGAGGAGACCGGCGTCAAGGTGGCACGCAAGCACATCAGCTGGTACACCAAGGGCATCGTCGGCGCTGCGCACTTCCGTCACGCCATGAACCAGATGCCGAGCGTGGCCGAACAACTGGCCGCCACCGATGAGTTCTTCGGCAACTCAGGTGCCATAGGCGCCGCCAATGAACACATTGTCTACAACGAAACCAACAACGCACTCGCCGCATGAGCTCTGAAATCCACGATTGCGTGCGCCGCACGCTCAACCGCTACTTCCGCGACCTCGATGGGCAGACGCCCCACGCTGTGTACGACATGGTCCTGCGCAGCGTCGAGAAGCCGATGCTGGAAGTGGTGATGAAACAGGTGGCGGGCAACCAGACCCAGGCCGCCGAAATTCTCGGCATCAGCCGCGGCACCCTGCGCCGCATGCTGACCGAACACGATCTCCTGTAATTTCCTCTTGAGGCTTTCATGAAAACCACCCAGGCGCTCCTCAGCGTTTCCGACAAACGCGGCGTCGTCGACTTCGCCCGCGGCCTTGCCGCCCTCGACATCAAGCTGCTGTCCACCGGCGGTACCGCCAAGCTGCTGCGCGATGCCGGCCTCGCCGTCACCGACGTGTCCGACTACACCGGCTTTCCCGAGATGCTCGACGGCCGCGTCAAAACCCTGCATCCCAAGGTCCATGGCGGCATCCTCGGCATTCGTGGCAACGCCGAGCATGCGGCGACCATGAAGGAACACGGCATCCCCGGCATCGACCTTGTCGTGGTGAACCTCTATCCCTTCCGCGAGACTGTGGCCAAGCCCGGCTGTACGCTGGAAGACGCCATCGAGAACATCGACATCGGCGGCCCGACCATGGTCCGTGCCGCGGCGAAGAATCATGGCAATCAGCAGGGCGGCGTCGGCATTGTCACCGATGCGGAGGACTATGCCGCGATTCTCGAAGAGTTGCGCAACAAGGGTAGTCTGTCCTATGCCACGCGTTTCTCGCTGGCGAAAAAGGCCTTCACCCACACCGCCCGCTACGACTCGGCCATCGCCAACTGGCTGACCTCGCTGGACGAAGAGAACAAGCCCGGCGTCTTCCCCGACAAGCTGCAACTGGCCTTCGACAAGGTCGAGACCCTGCGCTACGGCGAGAACCCGCATCAGCAGGCTGCTTTCTACAAGGAAACCGTGAAGGTTCCGGGTTCCATCGCCAGCTACGAACAGTTGCAGGGCAAGGAGCTCTCCTACAACAACATCGCCGATTCCGACGCGGCCTGGGAATGTGTGAAAGCTTTCGATGACGCCATCGCCTGCGTCATCGTCAAGCACGCCAATCCCTGTGGTGTCGCCGTGGCCGCGAATGTCGAGGAGGCCTATCGCAATGCCTTCAAGACCGACCCGACCTCGGCCTTCGGCGGCATCATCGCCTTCAACGCGCCCATCGACAAGGCTGCGGCCGAAGCCATCGCCGGCCAGTTTGCCGAAGTCATCATCGCTCCGGAAGTAACGACCGAGGCCCGTGCCGTCTTCGCCGCCAAGCAGAATCTGCGTGTCCTCATTGTGCCGCTGGGCAAGAACGGTGGCGCCTTCGACTACAAGCGCGTCGGTGGCGGCCTGCTGGTGCAGAGCGCAGATGAGGCCCGTATCGCGCAAAGTGATATCAAAGTGGTGACCAAGCGCGTGCCCACTGAGGCCGAGATGCGCGACCTGCTCTTCGCCTGGCGCGTCGCCAAGTACGTCAAGTCCAACGCCATCGTCTATTGCAAGGACGGCATGACCGTCGGCGTCGGCGCCGGCCAGATGAGTCGCGTGGACTCCGCCCGCATCGCCGCCATCAAGGCCGAGAACGCCGGCCTCAATGTGAATGGCACCGTCGTCGCTTCCGACGCCTTCTTCCCCTTCCGCGATGGCCTCGACGTGCTGGCCAAGGCCGGCGCCACGGCAGTGATCCAGCCGGGTGGTTCGGTGCGTGACGCGGAAGTGATCGCGGCGGCCGATGAGCAGAACATCGCCATGGTCTTCACCGGCTTCCGTCATTTCCGTCATTGAATTATGGCTACCTTTCCCCCAGCCCCCTTCCCACGGAAGGGGGTAACCACGGTTCGCTTCGCTCCACTATTCTTGACTGCGCCTCCTTGGGGCGGCCCTGCGGAGACGCTATGAAAATCCTCGTCATCGGTTCCGGCGGCCGCGAACACGCCCTGGCCTGGCGCCTGGCCAAGGCCCCCGGCCTGCAAAAAGTCTTCGTCGCCCCCGGCAACGCCGGCACGGCCCGCGAGCACGAACTGGAAAATGTCGCGATTACCGACATCAATGCGTTGGCCGATTTCGCTGCTCGCGAAAACATCTACGCCACCGTTGTCGGCCCCGAAGCTCCCTTGGCTGCTGGCGTGGTGGACGTCTTCCGTGCCCGTGGCCTGCGCATCTTCGGCCCCACCAAGGCCGCCGCCCAGCTCGAAAGCTCCAAGGATTTCGCCAAGCGTTTCATGAGCCGTCACGGCATCCCAACGGCCAAGTTCGAGACCTTCTCCGACATCGCCGCCGCCCACGCCTACATCGATCGCGAGGGCGCGCCCATCGTGATCAAGGCCGACGGCCTCGCCGCCGGCAAGGGCGTCGTCGTTGCCATGGACCTGGCCGAGGCCCACGCCGCCGTGGACATGATGCTGTCCGACAACAAGCTCGGCGATGCGGGTGCCCGCGTCGTGATCGAGGAATTCCTCGACGGCGAAGAAGCCAGCTTCATCGTCATGGCCGACGGCAAGCACGCGCTGGCCATGGCCACCAGCCAGGACCACAAGCGCCTCAAGGACGCCGACCAGGGCCCGAACACCGGCGGCATGGGCGCCTACTCGCCGGCCCCGGTGGTGACGCCGGAGATTCACGCCCGCGTCATGCGCGAAGTGATTATGCCCACCATCAACGGCATGGCCGCCGACGGCATCGTCTATACCGGCTTCCTCTACGCCGGCCTGATGATCAAGCCCGATGGCAGCCTGCGCGTACTGGAGTTCAACTGTCGCTTCGGCGACCCGGAAACGCAGCCGATCATGATGCGACTGAAGTCCAACTTCGTCGAGTTGATCGATGCCGGCATCGATGGCAAGCTGAACGAAGTCGAGGCCGAGTGGGACCGCCGCGTCGCGCTGGGCGTGGTCATGGCCGCCGCCAACTATCCCGACACGCCGCGCAAGGGCGACGTGATCCGTGGCCTGCCCGAGGCGCAGGAAGATGCTCACGTTTTCCATGCCGGCACTGCCGAAAAAGATGGCGCAGTCGTCACCGCCGGTGGTCGCGTACTCTGCGTCACCGCCCTCGGCGAAAACGTCGCAGGTGCACAGAAACGAGCTTATGAAGTGCTGAACGGCGTGTCCTTCGACGGCATGCAGTGCCGCCGCGACATCGGATTCCGCGCCATCAAGCGCTGAGACCATGATCCTGCCTCCCGCGACCCTGGGCATGTTGGGCGGCGGCCAGCTCGGCCGCTTCTTTGTCATTGCCGCCCACGAGATGGGCTACAGGGTCGTGGTCCTCGATCCCGATCCGCAAAGCCCCGCCGGACGCATCGCCGACGAGCATCTGGTGGCCGACTACGCCGACCAGGATGCACTCAACCGCATGGCCGAAACCTGCGCCGCCGTCACCACCGAGTTCGAGAACGTGCCGGCGGACACCCTGGCCTATCTGTCCAAGTTCGTCCCCGTGCGCCCTTCCGCCGAGGCCGTCGCCATCTGCCAGAACCGCAGCGCCGAGAAAGGCTTCCTCAAGGCCAACGGCTTTCCGCATGCGCCCTATGCCGACATTCGCAGCGAGGCCGATCTGGCCGCCGCCAATGCCGGCCTTTTCCCCGGCATCCTCAAGGTGGCCCGCTTCGGCTACGACGGCAAGGGTCAGGCCCGGGTCAAGAGCCGCGAGGAGGCGCTGGCCGCCTTCCGCGAGTTCAAGGGCGAAGCCTGCGTGCTGGAGCAGATGCTGGCGCTGGATTACGAAGTGTCCGTGGTCCTCGCCCGCGATGAAAGCGGTCAGGTGAAATGTTTCCCCAGCGCCGAGAACAGCCATCGCAACGGCATCCTCGACATCTCACTGGTGCCGGCGCGCGCGTCCGGTTGTCTGGTCGGCAATGCCGAGGAAATCGCCGAGGGCATCGCCCAGAAGATGGGCTATATCGGCACCATGGCCGTCGAGTTCTTCGTTGTGCGCGGTCAGTTGCATGTGAACGAAATGGCGCCGCGCCCCCACAATTCGGGCCACTACACCCTCGACGCCTGCGTCACCAACCAGTTCGAGCAGCAGGTCCGCGCCCTCTGCGGTCTGCCCCTGGGCGAGGCCCGCGCCCACAGCGCGGCGGCGATGGTGAACCTGCTTGGCGACATCTGGTACCGGGACGATGCGCACCACGCGAAGGAGCCAGACTGGGCGCAACTGTTGTCCGTGCCCAATCTCAAGCTGCATCTCTACGGCAAGCATCACGCCCGCCCCGGCCGCAAGATGGGGCATTTCACGGTGATCGGTGCCGATGCCGAGGCGGTACAAAAGTCGGCGCTGGCGGCACGGCGCGCTATTGGTATTGACGATGAATGACATCCAGCGCGCGGCTGCTTTGCTGCGCGCGGGTGAACTGGTCGGCATTCCCACCGAGACTGTCTACGGCCTCGCCGCCGATGCCAGCAATCCGGCGGCGGTGGCCAAAATCTTCGCCGCCAAGGGGCGCCCCGCCGATCATCCGCTGATCGTGCATCTGCCCGATGCATCCCATCTGGATCGTTGGGCCGTGGATATTCCAGACAGTGCGCGCCAACTCGCCGCCGCCTTCTGGCCCGGCCCGCTGACCCTGATCCTCAAGCGCGCCGACGGCGTGTCCGACGTCGTCACCGGCGGCCAGGACACCGTCGGCCTGCGCGTCCCGAGTCATCCGCTTGCACTTGAGTTGCTGCGCGAGTTCGACGGCGGCCTCGCCGCGCCTTCGGCCAATCGCTTCGGCCGCATCAGCCCGACCACCGCTGCGCATGTGCGTGAGGAACTCGGCGAGCGCGTCGCCATGGTGCTCGACGGCGGCCCCTGTGCGGTCGGCATCGAATCCACCATCCTCGATCTGTCCGGCGATGCGCCGGCGATCCTGCGTCCCGGCATGCTCGATACCGATGCCATCGCCCGCGTGCTGGGTCGTGAGCCCGAGTTTCGCGGCCGTGAGGACAGTCCTCGTGTCTCCGGCAGTCTGGAGGCCCACTACGCACCACGCACGCCGCTACGTCTGGTGGCGAGCGGGCAACTCCTTGCGGCAGTGCAGCAGGCGCTCGCCCAGGGCCAACGTCTTGCCGTGCTGGCCCGGCAGCCGGCACCGGCAGCGGTGGCCGGCCTGTATTGGCGTTCCGCCAGCGCCGACTTTTCGGCCTATGCCCACGATCTCTACGCCAGCCTGCGCCAACTCGACACCGTCGGCGCCGATCTCATCCTGGTCGAAGCGCCGCCGGCGGACGAGCACTGGCGCGCCGTCGCCGACCGCCTGGGGAGATCGGCCGCCGGTTCCGGCGCCGGCTGAAACATTTTTGTCATTTGAGCCTTAAAGTTTCCGCGCGGCGGTCGATAACTCTTCTGTAGGTAGTGCTTCACACCCACAGGACCACAGGAGAGACACGTCATGAGCGCCGAAGAGCGAAACACCGAACGCAAGGGAAGCTTCCGCAAGAGTCGGGAGCGTCTGGGCCGGGTCATCGAGACGGCCGTCAATATCGCCATCAACCGTGGCTTCGTCGTCGGCCGCGAAGTGCTGGTGGGCAAGATTCCCGGCATCGTCGTCGGCTACAACATCGCCAGCTTTGGCCAGTTCGTCGGCAATGCCTATCCGCTGGTTGTCCGCACCTCGCTGGGCGTCACCAAGTGCAGCGTGGATGAGCTGAGACTGGCCTGATTCCCCACCCTCGGCGACGATTGTTATAA
Source organism: Rhodocyclaceae bacterium (assembly GCA_030824275.1). Taxonomy (GTDB): domain Bacteria; phylum Pseudomonadota; class Gammaproteobacteria; order Burkholderiales; family Rhodocyclaceae; genus JAVBXY01. Next base: position 143,467 of record JAVBXY010000005.1, read on the forward strand.
TTCGACGCGTCGGAGGGGGTGTAGCTCAGTTGGGAGAGCGCGACGTTCGCAACGTCGAGGCCAGCGGTTCGATCCCGCTCACCTCCACCATCAAGATCGAAAGCCGGTGTGCGGATTGCACATCGGCTTTTTCTTTGCCGGCCGTCCGTGTGCGATGAGCGTTTAGGCGTCGTGAGGTGTCGTGATGTACTCGCCGCCGTGGGTAGGGCCGGCGCTGGACTCGATGGCTTGCCGAACTTCCTCGCGCAAACCCCAGGCAAAGCCTGCTTCTGCTGCGACGAACAAGGGGCCGATCAGCAGACCAATGATGTCATCGACGAAGGCCGGCTTGCGTCCTTCGTAATAATGGCCGACGAACTGGATGAACCAGCCGACGACGAACAAACCCAAACCCCACCCGAGCCAGATTGCCGTGGACTGGGCTGCGAACCAGTAGCCGGCAAGCACTGCGGCGCCGATGACCAGCCCCATGACGATGCCGTAGCGGCGGTCGAGCGCGAAATAATAGGCGATGCTCAGCGCGGCAATGGGCAGGATGGGACTGAGTCGCAAAGTCCCCACATCAAAGGCTGGTCGTGCGAACAGAATGGCGACGGCCAGGACGATCATCGGGATGCCGATGAAGTGGGTGGCGATGTTGCGGCGGTCACGGTGATAGGCGGCGTAGTTGGCCAATTGGTCTGTCAGGGTGCGCATCGGGGTCTCCTTTGTTGGACGTCTATTCTTATTCGCCAAGAATAGACCAACTTGTGAGCGGACGATACGGGCGCAACAATCCGGCCAATGGCCGGTGTGTTGCGGGATCAGGTTTTGACGAACAGCGTGACCAGCGGCTGGTCACCGACCTGGCAACTCCAATGGCCATGGATTCCGGGGTCGAAGCTTGCGCCCTTGGGCAGCAGATCGGCCGAATAAAAATGCTCGCCTGCCTTGAAGTTGCGACTGCTGCCGTCCTGTAGGCCGATTTTCATTTCGCCGCCGAGCACGAACAGCCATTGTGGCTCGGTGGTGCAATGGAACTGGCTGCGAAAGCCGACCGGGCTCTGGCGGAATTGGCAGCCGGTGGCCGGCGATATGGTCGACAGCATCGCCTGCGGCGTACCTTCGCTGAGCGCAATTTCTTCCTCGCGGAATTTGGCGCGACCGTCGTTGTCGGTATAGAGGATCACTTTGGTAAAGGTAGTCATGGGTGGGGCTCCTGTGGCTTGCGCAAGCTTAATGGCTTTGTCGTGTTTAGGGTGTCGAGAGGCAAGGTGCGCTAACTCACAGACGGCGCCAATAGTTCGGGGTGAAATTGCGCATACCCCAAACTTGGACCATCACCATGCTTGATGACGACATTTCACCCGTGAGCAGCGTCAGTCCGATCGATCCGATTGGACGCACCCTTGCCAGCCCGATCGACGACTTACGCGCTGTTCAGCCTGGAAAGTCGACGGCATCGACACTCACCGAGACCAAGGCCGCGCACAACGCGGCCATTCTTCAGGCATCGCTTGATGTGTCGCTGCAAACGGATAACCAGTCGCTGACCTTGCTCTTGAAATCGGCGATCAACGGCATCAACGAGTTGCTGAAGCCGGAGTTTGGCGATAACGCTATTCAGGCGGCCACCGCCGAAGACAATACGCCCGCCGGTACGGCGGATCGCATCGTGTCCCTTTCCACTGGCTTTTTCGAGTCATTCAAGCAGCAGCATGTTGGCGAGGATGCCGCCGACGTACTGAGCAAATTCATGGCGACCATTCGCGGTGGATTCGAGAGTGGAGCCAAGGAGGCGCAGGGCATACTCAAGGGCATGGGCGTCCTGAGCGGCGATATCGCCAGCAACATCGATCAGACTCTGACGCTGGTCCAGCAAGGCTATGCCGACTTTGAAGCCGCGCAGCGGGCGCTTGCTCTATAGCGCCAACATGAAGGCGACCAGATCTTTCTTGTTCTGCGCATTCAGCTTCAATTCCAGGACGAGGTTAAAGAACTCCACGGTATCGTCCAGCGTCAGCAGGCGACCGTCGTGCAGGTAGGGCGGCGAGTCCTTGATACCCCGTAGCGGGAAAGTTTTGATCGGGCCATCGGCGGAGGCCTTGCGACCGTTGATGGTGATTTCCTGGAAGAAGCGCTCCGTCTTCAGGTTGTGCATGAGATTGTCGGTGTAGTAGGGCGCGACGTGGCAACTGGCGCAGCGTCCCTTGCCGAAGAACACATCCTGGCCGCGCATTTCGGCGGCGGTGGCCCTGGTCGGATCGAGCTTGCCGAAGATGTCGAGTTTCGGTGCCGGTGGGAAGTCGAGCAGGGCCTGGAATTCCGCCATGAACTGCACCTGGCTGCCGCGTTCGAGGACATTGGTGCCCTTGCGTGCAGCATCGGCGGGGATGCCGTCGAAGTAGGCGGCGCGCTGTTCGAACTCGGTGAAATCCTCAATGGTCTTGAGGGCGCGCTGAGAGCCGAAGAGGCGTTGAATGTTCACGCCGCGTAGCGACGGCGTGTCGATCCGGTGCCGATGTTCGTTGGGCCGGATGTCGCCGACTGTGTGCGTTGCGGCATTGGTGTGACCATTGGCGTGGCAATCAAAGCAGGCCACGCCGGAATGGGGTTTGAGGCTGCGGCGATCTTCCGTGGCGTTGAACTGCTGTTGCGGGAAAGGGGTGAGCAACAGGCGCAAGCCGTCGAGTTGCTTGGGGTTGAGAATGTCCTTGAACAATTCGGTAAAGTTGGCCAGTGTGACCAGCTTGCCGCGTGAGACGTCGCCCAGGTCCGGGCGCGTCGTCAGATGGATGGCCGCCGGGAACTCCGGCAGGAAATGATCGGGCAGGTCGAAGTCGAGGTCGAAGCGGGTCAGATCCCGCTCGGTTTGCCCTTTCGTTTCCTCGATGAGGAATCTGGGGAAGACCATGCCGCCGGCTTCGTGGTGCGGATGCGGCAGGGGTAGAAATCCGCCAGGCCACAATTGTCGTTTCTTGATCTCGTCGGGCGAAAGGCTAGCCAGCTTGTCCCACGACGTCATTGCCGGCAGCGTGACCCGCACGCCTGACTGGATTGGTTTGCCCCGTGACATCGTGGTGTCAGTGGTCGCTCGATCAGCAAGGTCGTAGCGTGTCGCGAGCGTGGCCTGTTGCCGTAGCGCCAACGCCGACTTTTCCGCCACGAGGCGCTGGGCCAACGCCGCAAAGCCTTCATCGGCTGCTGCTGCGGTGAGTGTCAGGCCGGCCACCGCCGAGGCGAACAACGCGGTCGACAGCAAGGGGATTCGGAAGAGAAATGACATGACCGGATCAGTGCTGGAGGAAAGTCAGAAGGTCGGTGTTGAGCCGATCCTTGTGGGTGTCGGCAAGGCCATGCGGTGCGCCCGGATAGATCATCAGGGTGGCGTCCTTGATCAGGTCCACCGAGCGCAGGGCGGCGGTGGCGATGGGTACGATCTGGTCGTCGTCGCCGTGTACGATCAGCGTCGGGACATCGAACTTTTTCAAGTCCTCGGTGAAATCCGTCTCCGAGAAGGCCTTGATGCTGTCGAAGGTGTTCTTGTGGCCGGCCATGATTCCCTGGTGCCAGAAAGTGTCCATCATGCCCTGCGAGACCTTGGCACCCGGTCGGTTGGCGCCGAAGAAGGGGCCGCTGGCGAGATCCTGGTAGAGCTGCGAGCGGTCCGCGAGGGATTTGCGGCGAAGCTCGTCAAACACAGCGAGTGGTACGCCGCGCGGATTGGCTTCGGTTTGCAGCATCAAGGGTGGCACGGCCGCGATCAGCGCCACCTTGGCCACGCGCCCGGTGCCGTGGCGACCGATGTACCGAGCAACTTCCCCGCCGCCGGCGGAGAAGCCGACCAGGACGATGTCCGTCAAAGCGAGGGTTTCGATGAGATGGGCAAGGTCGTCGGCGTAGGTGTCCATGTCGTTGCCGTTCCAGGGCTGGCTTGATCGCCCGTGGCCACGGCGATCATGGGCGATGCAGCGGAAACCGTGGGCGGCCAGGTGCAGCATCTGCGATTCCCAGCTATCGGCGCTGAGCGGCCAGCCGTGGCTGAATATCACGACGGGCCCCTTGCCCCAGTCCTTGTAGTGGATGAGAGTGCCGTCGCTCGTCGTAATCGTATCCGTCATATGTTTTCCCATGCCTTCGTTGCGCTGATGGGCAGCGCACGCTCACCTTGCGCCGCTCACGCGGCTCGCTCGGTGCGCCAGCGCACAGCGGCAAGGGTTTTCGCGCGGGCATTCTTCAACCGACAAGCGGCCCATGAGTACAACAGCAATGGACAAGGCAAGGATTTCCAGTTTCATCCTCGGTGCGTACTGGCTTGGCTGGCGCCGCTGGCTGGCCTGGTCGATTTTCGGTAGTGTAATTTTCTTGCTTGGCGCCGCGCGTAGCGTCACCGATGCGGATTTCGCCTTTGCTTCCATGGCGCTGCTGCCGGTGCTGGTCATTGCATGGGTGGGCGGCAAGCGAAACGGATTGATCGCGGCGTCCCTTGCTGCCGCGATGTGGACTGTGGCCGACGTGGTCTCGGATAGGCAATTCAGCAGCTTGTGGATTCCCTGGACGAATGCCGTTACCCGATGGATGACCTACAGCCTGGTGGCGTTTCTGGTGGCCCAGGTTCGCCTGCAACTTGAGCGGGAGCACAAACACGCTAGCCGCGACGTCCTGACGGGCCTGCATAACCGGCGGGCCTTCCTTGAGGCGGGCGCCGCCGAAGTCGAGCGTTCGAAGCGTTACAGCCACCCCTTGGCGGTGACGTTTCTCGATCTGGATAAGTTCAAGCAGATCAACGATAGCAAAGGCCATGACGCCGGTGATGCGGCGCTGCGGGCGGTCGCCCGTGCGCTCTTTGGCAGCATGCGCTCGGGGGATCATGTGGCGCGCTTGGGGGGCGATGAGTTTGCTGTCCTGCTGCCTGAAATCAGCGACGAGGCCGCTGCCGAGACAGGGCGGAAGATTTCCATGGCGGTGAATGCCGCGCTCGAAGCCTTTCCACCGGTGAAGGGCAGCGTTGGCGTAGCGTGGTTCGAGACAGCGGACCGCTTGTTTCCGGAAATGCTCAAAGCGGCCGATGAGTTGATGTACGAGGTCAAGCAAAGCGGAGCAGCGGATATGCGCCTGCGCCGTTTTGCGGCGCCGAAATAGCCCGCTGTTGCCTTTGCTCTTTTCAACGTGGGCTGGCGCACGGTAGGTGGGTGGCGACGCGGGCATTCTTTCCTCGCTTCGGACAAAGGAAAGCGACATGGACAAGATGAATATTCTGGGCATCGTCGGCAGCCTGCGCAAGGATTCCTACAACCACTTCGCCCTCAAGGCGGCGCAGGAACTGCTGCCGCACGGCGTGGCGCTGGACCTGATCGAACTCCACGGTATTCCGGTATTCAATCAGGATGATGAAATGGCGATGCCGCCCATCGTGCTCGAATTCAAGCGCCGGATACTTGCTGCCGACGCCATCCTGTTCGCCACGCCGGAATACAACTATTCGCTGCCCGGCGGGCTCAAGAACGCCATCGATTGGGCCTCGCGGCCCTATGGCCAGAGCGCCTGGACGGGCAAGCCGGCGGCATTGATGGGCGCATCCGTCGGCAGCCTGGGAACGGCTCGTGCCCAATACCATCTGCGACAGATTCTCGTCCCCCAGGACATGCCCGTGGTCAATCAGCCGGAAGTGATGATCGGCAATGCCGCCCAACGCTTCGGCGCCAATGGCCGTTTGACTGACGAGCCGGCCAGGCAACTGCTACAGCAGCTTCTGATGGCGCTGGTCGAGCTTGTGGAGCGCAGCCCAACGAAGAAAACAAGGACCGCTTGACGGTCAATCATACGAAGGAGAAAGAGATGAACGAAGACCCCCTGTCCCGTCGGCATGTTCTACGCGGCGTATTGGCCCTTGGTTGCAGCCTGTGCTTGCCGGTTGCGCTGACCGGCTGCGATACAAAGCCGGCAGCTACTCCTGCTTCTCCAAGCACTTCGACTCCGGCTGCTCCGCCCGCGCCTCCTGCTGCCAGCACGGAGTCGGCAGCTCCTGCGGCTGCCCCGAAAGTGAGCCAGTCCAGTGTGCAGTATCAGGCTCAGCCGAAGGGCGAACAGACATGCGGGCTATGCACCCACTTTGTTGCCGGCAGCAACAGTTGCAAGCTGGTCGATGGGCCGATCAGTGCCGAGGGCTGGTGCGTGATATGGGCGAAGAAGGCGTAACCCCGACCTTAAGTCCGGCGCTGCTATAACAGGACCAGATTGTCCCTGTGGATCAGCTCTTCGCTGTCGATGTAGCCAAGCAGCGCTTCGATTTCCTGCGTGGCATGGCCGGCAATGCGGCGGGCTTCGGAGCTGGAGTAGCCGATCAGGCCACGAGCGATTTCCTGGCCCTGGGCATCGCGGCAGGCGACGGCCGCGCCGCGTTCGAAATCGCCATCGACGCGGCTGACGCCAACGGCCAACAGGCTGCGACCGTCCTTGAGGGCGCGAATGGCGCCTTCGTCGAGGATCAGGCTACCAGCCAGTTGCAGATGGTCGGCCAGCCACTGCTTGCGCGCGGCCAGCGGTGAATCGGAGGCGTGGAGCAGGGTGCCGATGGCTTCGCCTTGGGCAGCCGCGAGCAGGGAATCGGTGTCGCGGCCGCTGACGATCATGGTGTGGGCGCCGCTACGGGCGGCCCGCTGGGCGGCGCGGATCTTGGTGATCATGCCGCCCTTGCTGATGCCGCTGCCGGCGCCGCCGGCCATGGCCTCGAAACGGCGGTCGCTGGCCGAGCCTTCGCCGATCAGCGTCGCCGTCGGATCGATGCGCGGGTCGGCGCTGAAGAGGCCCTTCTGGTCGGTGAGGATGATCAGGGCTTCGGCTTCGACGAGGTTGGCAACCAGGGCGCCGAGGGTGTCGTTGTCGCCGAACTTGATTTCGTCGGTGACGACTGTGTCGTTCTCGTTGATGATCGGCACCACGCCGAGATCGAGCAGGGTTTGCAAGGTCGAGCGGGCGTTGAGGTAGCGCGTGCGGTCGGCCAGGTCCTCGTGGGTGAGCAGGATCTGGGCAGCCTTCAGGCCATGGCCGAGGAAGGTGGTTTCGTAGGCCTGGGCGAGGCCCATCTGACCAACAGCAGCGGCCGCCTGAAGGTCGTGGATGGCATGGGGCCTTGCTGTCCAGCCCAGACGCTGCATGCCGGCGGCAATGGCGCCGGAGGACACCAGCAGCACCTGGCGGCCCTCGCCGTGCAAGGCGGCGATCTGCCTGACCAGATCGGCGATGAAGTCGTGGGCCAGGCCTTCGCCGTTGTTGGTGACCAGCGCGCTACCGACCTTGACGACCAGCCGGTGGGCCTTAGCGATCTGTTTCCGCATCCTTGTCCTGCTGTTCCTGGCGCAACTGATCGAGATGGTCCATCACCGCGAAGCAGACCTCGCGACAACCCTCGCCAGAAATGGCCGAGACGATGAAGTGCTTTTTCGGCTTGTAGCTCTTCACCAGGGCGGCGATGCGCTCGGCCCGCTCCTCTTCCGGCACCAGGTCGATCTTATTGATGACCAGCCAGCGCGGCTTCTTGAAAAGGGATTCGTCGTACTTCTTCAGTTCCTTGAGGATGGCCTTGGCATCCTTGGCCGGATCCGCCTCGGGATCGAAGGGGGACAGGTCGACGATGTGCAACAGCAGACCAGTACGCTGCAAGTGTTTGAGAAAGCGGTGACCAAGGCCGGCGCCTTCTGCCGCACCTTCGATCAAGCCGGGGATGTCGGCGATGACGAAACTGCGGTTGTCACTGACGCGCACCACGCCGAGGTTGGGATGCAGGGTGGTGAAGGGGTAGTCCGCTACCTTCGGCTTGGCCGCCGAGACGGCGCGGATGAAGGTGGACTTGCCTGCGTTCGGCAGGCCGAGCAGGCCGACATCGGCCAATACCTTGAGCTCGAGCTTGAGTTCCTTTTGTTCCCCAAGTTCGCCGGGCGTGCACTGGCGTGGTGCCCGGTTGGTACTCGACTTGAAGTGAATGTTGCCGAGGCCGCCGTTGCCGCCACGGGCGATCAAAACACGCTTGCCGTCCTTGTCGAGGTCGGCGATGGTTTCGCCGCTGTTCGAGTCGGTGATGACGGTGCCGACGGGCATGTGCAGTTCCATATCGTCGCCGCCCTTGCCGTAGCAATCGGCACCACGGCCGTTCTCGCCCTTCTTGGCGCGGAAGACGCGGGTGTAGCGGAAGTCGATCAGGGTGTTGAGGTTGCGGTCGGCCATGGCCCAGATACTGCCGCCGCGACCGCCGTCGCCGCCGTCGGGACCGCCGAAGGGGATGTACTTTTCGCGACGGAACGAAGCCGCGCCATTTCCACCATCACCGGCGAGGACTTCAATACGGGCTTCGTCAAAGAATTTCATAGGTTCAGAAACGCGAAAGCCCTATCGTTGCGATAGGGCTTTCGTCGCGAAAAGAAAAAACTCAGGCCGCCGCAGCTTCAGCGGGGACGATGCTGACGACGCGACGCTTGGCGGCGCCCTTGACAGCGAAGTTAACCGTGCCTTCAACCTTGGCGAACAGCGTGTGGTCCTTGCCGATACCGACGTTGTCGCCGGGATGGAACTCGGTGCCGCGCTGACGCACGATGATGCTACCGGCCGAGATCAGTTCGCCGCCGTAGCGCTTGACGCCAAGACGTTTCGATTCCGAGTCGCGGCCGTTACGGGAACTGCCGCCTGCTTTTTTGTGTGCCATGTTTCAGCTCCTTGACAGCGAGGCTCAGGCGGCGATGCCGCTGATCTCGATTTCCGTGTAATTCTGACGATGCCCCTGGTGCTTCTGGTAGTGCTTGCGACGGCGCATCTTGAAAATCTTGACCTTGGGATGACGGCCCTGAGCAACCACCTTGGCAGTGACCTTGGCGCCGGCGAGGAGGGGGGAACCGATCTTGACCGATTCGCCTTCGCCGACCATAAGGACCTGGTCGAGGGTGATTTCAGTGCCTACATCAGCCGGTATCTGTTCTACTTTGAGTTTTTCACCAGCGACGACGCGATACTGCTTGCCGCCGGTTTTTATGACCGCATACATGATGGAGACTCCAAATGGGATGACGCAAAGAACCGCGCACTATACCGATGGCGGTTTCCCAGGTCAAGTCCCTGATTTGATATGCGTCAGCGGGCCTGATTGAGGCCCGGCATATAGCCGATGGCGGTGGAGATCTCGTCGGCGGTCTGTTTGACGATGGCCGCCCAGTCCGGGCTGTGGCGATCCGCCGGGGCCGAGACGGAGAGGCCGGCCACCAGTTCGCCGGTGTCGTCGCGGACCGGGGCGGCGATGCAGCGCAGGCCCAGTTCGATTTCCTCGTTGTCGAAGGCGACGCCATGGCGGCGGACGCGGTCGATTTCCCGCTCCAGGGAATTCAGGGTGGTCAGCGAAGTCGATGTGAAGCCCGGCAGACCGGTGCGCTTGGCGTAGTCGCGAATCTTCTGCGGGCCGTCCTCGGCGAGATAGAGCTTGCCCACCGCCGTGACATGCAACGGCGCGCGGGCGCCGACGAGGTGCACCACCCGGATCGAGGAGCGGCCACTGGAGGTGCGCTCCACATAGACGATCTCGTCGCCCTGCCGCACCCCGAGGTTCACGCTTTCGCCCAACTGGATGTGCAGGCGCTGCATCAGCGGCATGGCGGCTTCGCGGATGCTGATGCGCGACTTGACCACGTTGCCCAGTTCCAGCAGGCGGATGCCCAACCGATAAGTGCCAGGCTCGGCGCGCTCGACGAAGCCCGAGCTGGCCATGGCAGCGAGGATGCGGTGAGCAGTGGAGGGATGCAGCCCGGTCTCCAGCGCCAACTGTTTCAGGCTGACCGGATCGTGATAGTAGGACAGCACATCGAGCAACTTCATCATGCGCTCGATGACCTGGATACCGCCCTTGGGCTCGGGTGCGGCATCCGCAGGGGGCAAGGACACGGCGGACACGGCGATCTCTTTGCTGGAACGGGACATCGGATACTATAGCAAATGCACTCATTGCCACTTCGGCGATGAATAACAATGACATACGGAGCGAGACCATCGTGCGTGTAGGCCTGTTCGTCACCTGCCTGGTGGATCTGATGCGCCCGCGCATCGGCTTTGCCACCCTTGAATTGCTGGAAACCACCGGTTGCGAAGTGGTGGTGCCGGAAGCCCAGACCTGTTGTGGCCAGCCGGCCTGGAATTCCGGCGACGCGCCGGGGGCCGTCGCCCTGGCGAAGAAAACCATCACCGAGTTCGAGCCCTACGACTACGTGGTGGCGCCCTCCGGTTCCTGCGCCGACCAGATCCGCACCGAATACCCCGGCCTCTTCGCCGAGGAACCCCAATGGCGCGACCGGGCCACTGCGCTGGCATCGCGTACCTACGAGCTGACCGACTTCCTCGTTACCGTCCTCAAGGTCGAATCGGTGCCCGGCGATCATGAAGGCACGATCACTTATCACGACTCCTGCACCGGCGTGCGCAGCCTCGGCATCAAGGAGCAGCCCCGTGCCCTGTTGGCCAAGCTCAAGAACGTCACGCTCAAGGAGATGAACGGCTGCGAAGAATGCTGCGGTTTCGGCGGCACCTTCTCGGTCAAGTTCGGCGACGTCTCTGCGGCCATCGCCGAGCGCAAGTGCGAGAACGTCCTCGCCAGCGGCGCCCAGGCGGTGGTCGGTGGCGACCTGGGGTGCCTGCTCAATATCGAAGGCAAGCTGCGACGCATGGGCGACGAGAAAACCCAAGTGCTGCACGTGGCCGAAGTCCTGGCCGGGAGGTCCTGACCATGGAAAGCAAATCCATGCACTTCAAGGCCAATGCCTCGGCGAAACTCGCCGACGTGGTCCTGCAGGGCAACCTGAAGAACGCCAAGGGCAAGTTCGTCACCGCGCGGGCCAAGGCCATCACCGAGCTCGACGATTTCGAGGCGACGCGGGATGCCGCCGTTGCCATCCGCAACAAGGTCATCGATAACCTCGACATCTGGCTCGAGACCTTCGAGCGCAAGGCCGAGGACACGGGGGCCAAGGTACTGTGGGCGAAAGATGGTGCCGAAGTCTGCCGCCTCGTGGTCGAGATCGCCCGCAAGCATGGCGTGAAGAAGGTCACCAAGTCCAAGTCCATGCTCTCCGAGGAAGCCGGTCTCAATCAGGCCCTGGAAGCCGCCGGCGTCCAGCCTGTGGAGACGGACCTCGGCGAATACATTCTCCAGATCGATGACAACGACCCGCCCAGTCACATCATCGCGCCGGCGGTGCACAAGAGTCTGGACGACGTCGCCAACCTCTTCCACAAGGTGCACGGCACGCCGCGCAAGACCGAGATTCCGGCGCTGACGCGGGAGGCCCGCGAGGTGCTGCGCGAGCATTTTCTGAGCGCCGAGATGGGCATGTCCGGCGGCAACTTCCTGGTCGCCGAGACCGGCTCGGTGGCGCTGGTCACCAACGAAGGCAATGGCCGCATGGTGACCACGCTGCCGCGCGTTCATGTCGTCGTCACCGGCATCGAGAAGGTGATTCCGACCCTGGAGGACTTGTCCACGCTGATGCGCCTGCTGCCGCGCTCGGCCACCGGGCAGTCGATCTCCAACTACTTCTCCATCCTCACCGGCACCAAGCGGCCGGGCGATCACGACGGCCCCGAGCATCTCTACTTCGTGCTGGTGGACAGCGGCCGCGCCGATGTCGTGGCCAGCGACTTCCACGAGATGCTGCGTTGCATCCGCTGTGGCGCCTGCATGAACCATTGCCCGGTGTATCAAACCATCGGCGGCCATGCCTACGGCTGGGTCTATCCGGGGCCCATGGGCTCGGTACTGACTCCCCTTTACACCGGCCTCGACAAGGCCCTCGATCTGCCTCACGCGGCGACTCTGTGCAATCAGTGCGGTGTCGTCTGCCCGGTCAAGATTCCGTTGCCCGAGCTGTTGCGCAAGCTGCGCGAGAAGCAGACCGAACAGGGCATGCGCCCCTTCACCGAACGCCTCGGCCTGCGTCTATGGGCCTGGGTTGCGCAGAAGCCGAAACTCTATGCCCTAGGCGCGAAAATCGGTGCCCGCTACCTCAAGTGGCTGGCCGGTGACAGCGACCGCATTCGTTTGCTGCCCGCAGCGCCCGAGTGGAGCAAGGGGCGTGATTTTCCCGCGCCCCAGGGCAAGACCTTCCGTGAAATGTACGCAGCAAGAAAGGGGCAGCCATGAGCTCCCGTGAAGACATCCTGGGCCGCGTCCGCGCCCGCCTGAATCGGGGTGCCACCAACGCCGCCCTGGCCCGCGAACAGATGCTGGCCGCGCTGTCGCAACGCACGCAAGGCCCCAAGCCCGCCGTCGATGCGGCACCCGAGGCGCTGTTGGCCCGTTTCCGCGAGAAGTCCGAAGTCATGGCGAGCACGGTGGACATCGTCGCCACCGAGGCCGAGGTGCCGGCCGCCGTTGCCCGCTATCTGGTGGCCATGAAGCTGCCGAAGACAGCGGTGGCCTGGCCTTCGCTGACCACGCTGGACTGGGCCACAGCCGGCCTGACGGTGGAAGGGCGCGGTGCCCGTGACGCTGATCTGGTGGGCATTACCGGCTGCTTCTGTGCCGTCGCCGAAACCGGCACGCTGATGCTGTGTTCCTCGCCCGGCACGCCGGCGGCGGTGAGCCTGCTGCCCGAGACGCATATCGCCATCGTCCGCGCCCCGCGCATCGTGCCGCACATGGAAGACGCCTGGAACCTGGCGCGCAAGGAACTCGGCAGCCTGCCGCGCGCGGTGAACTTCATCTCCGGCCCATCGCGCACCGGTGACATCGAGCAGACCATCGTGCTTGGCGCCCACGGCCCGTATCGCGTCCATCTCGTCATCGTCAAGGAGTAAGCATGCAACTGTTGCGTACCATCGCCGCCATCATCCTGGTCGCCGTCTTGCCAGCGCCGACTTTTGCCCAGATGGGCGACGAAGCGCTGCCGGCCTTCTTCGTCGAAACCCTGCTGGAATTGCCGGATGACGCGGCCGAGGCGGCGAAGGCGAACAAACGCCTGCTGCTGTATTTCGGTCAACCGGGTTGCCCCTATTGCAAGGAACTGATCCAGACCAACTTCACGCAGAAGCCCATTGTCGATCTGACCAAACAGCATTTCCTGCCCATGGCCTTCAACATTTTCGGCGATCGGGAGACGAAGTGGTTCGACGGCAAGACCCGCAGCGAAAAGGAACTGGCGAAATTCCTCAAGGTGCAGTTCACTCCGACGGTGCTCCTGCTCGACGAGAAGGGCGGCATCGTTGCCCGCATCAACGGCTACTACCCGCCGCATCGCTTCGAGGCAGCCCTGCGCTACGCGGCGGAACGCCTGGAAAGCAAGCTGTCCTTCGCTGAACACATGCAGAAGGTGCCGCAGACCGGCGCCAGCGCCACGCTGCACGACGAGCCATTTTTCATGAAGAACGGCGACCTGTCGCGCAAGACCGGCGGCAAAGCCCTCGCCGTGTTGTTCGAAACCCGCCACTGCGCGCCCTGCGACGAACTGCACAAAGAAGGCTTCAAGCGCAAGGAAACGCTGGCCGCCATCGCCCGTCTCGACATGGCCCGCCTGACACTCTCCGGCCGTGAGCCGATCACCACGCCCGACGGCCGCAAGACCACGGCCGAAGCCTGGGCCCGCGACTTGAAGATCACCTACACGCCCAGCGTCGTCTTCTTTGACGAGGCAGGCAAGGAGGTCTTCCGTCTCGAAGCCTACGTGCGGCCCTTCCACTTCACCTCCTCCTTCGAGTATGTCGCCAGCGGTGGCTACAAAAAGGAGCCCGAGTTCCAGCGCTGGTTGCAGAACAAGGCCGAGCACATGAAGGACAAGGGCGAAAAGCTGGAGTTGTGGAAGTAGCCTGAGTCGTTGCATGAATTTTGCATAGCAAGTACTCCTGCTACTGGAGTCCTCGATGCAACTGCCTTTCCAAACGTATCTTGATGCACTGCATGCCCGACTTTCGGGCATGCGCGACGGCGACGTCGCTTCCTACATCCCCGAACTGGCCAAGGCCGATCCCGATGCCTTCGGCATCTGCGTCGTCACCACCGACGGCTATGCCTACGCGGTGGGGGACAGCGAACAGCGCTTCACCATCCAGTCGATCTCCAAACCCTTCGTCTATGCGGCCGCCCTGGCGGATCGCGGGCGTGATTTCGTGCTTGGCAAGGTCGGCGTCGAGCCCAGCGGCGATGCCTTCAATTCCATCAGCCTGAATCCCCGAACTGGTGCGCCGGTCAATCCGATGATCAATGCTGGTGCCATCGCCACCACCAGCCTGGTGGCCGGCGTCGACGCCATCGAACAGTGGCAGCGCATCGAATCGGCACTTTCCGTCTTCGCCGGGCGCCGGCTCGGCGTCGATCATGCGGTCTATATGTCGGAGAGCAACACGGGCTTTCGCAATCGGGCCATCGCCTGGATGCTGCGCAACTTCGGCATCAATCAGGACGACCCGATGCCGGCGCTGGAAAACTACTTCCGCCAGTGCGCGCTGGAGGTTTCCTGCCGCGATCTGGCTTTCATGGCGGCCACGCTGGCCAATGGCGGCGTGCATCCCCTGACCGGCGAGCGGGCTGCGACGGCTGGCGAGGTCGAGTCGGTGCTCAGCGTGATGTCCACCTGCGGCATGTACGACTACGCCGGCAGCTGGCTCTACGAGGTCGGCATGCCGGCCAAGAGTGGCGTCGGTGGCGGCATCATCGCCGTGCTGCCGGGTCGCTTCGGTATCGGCGTGTTCTCGCCACGACTGGATGAGATCGGCAACAGTGCGCGCGGCATTGCGGTGTGTCGTGAGTTGTCGCGGGATTTTGGCCTGCACGTCTTTGGCCCGGGCAATACGTCGGCATTGGCGCTGAACCGCGTTTACAGCGGCGTCGAAGCGCCCTCGCGACGGGCGCGGCCGGCATCGGTGACGGCGCCGCTGGCGCCCCACGCGGCAAGCATTCGCTACCTCGAACTGCAAGGCGAACTGGCGCTGGACGGTGCCGAGCACATCAGTCGCAAGATCGCCGAAATGGCCACCGAGGCTCGTCATTTCATACTCGACATGCATCGCGTCAGCGGTATGACGCCGAGCGCTAGCAATGTGCTGCACCAGTGTGCGCGGCATCTGGAAGAGACAGGCGGCAGCCTGGTGGCAGCGCGCCTGCCGGCGATGCTGACACTCGATGAGATTGCCTGCTTCACGGACAACGACCAGGCGGTCGAGTGGTGCGAAAACCAGATATTGGCAGCGCTTGGCGTCGCCCCCGGCATTCCGTCCATCGTCCTTCCGGGCGAGTTCGCTCTGTTCAATGGGGTCGATGGAGCGAGCCTTGCGCGACTGGAGAGCTTGCTGGTCCGCGGCAGCCTGAAGGCTGGTGAAGTCCTGATGTGGGCCGGAGCCGGCGACGATGATCGTCTGTTCCTGATTCTGACCGGCGAGGTCAGCGTGCTTTTGTCACGCGGGCCTCGTGCCGACGGCGGCGAACAGCGGGTGGCGACGCTGGGCGCCGGCGACGTGGTGGGCGAGATGGTGTTGTTGGGCCAGGCCACGCGCATGGCTACAGTGCGGGCCGACATGGCGGTGGACTACCTGGGCCTGAGCCGGGCGGCTTTCGAGCAACTGGCCGTCGAGCTGCCGCAACTCAAGATCACCGTGCTCGACAATCTGGCCCGCGAGCTGGCGCGCAAGCTCGGGCAGGCCAATCAGTTGATCGGTGCGCTCGCGGCGTAGCGGGACTCAGCGCCGCAGGTGCTTCTCGATCTCGATAACCAGCATCGCCACCAGTGCGACGCCGCCGATCTCCAGCCAGGCGCGGCCATCGATGGGGGCGGTGCCGAAGGCCGACGAGAGTGGTGTCCAGTAGGTCAGCGCCAGTTGCAGCACGGCCGTGAGGCCAGCGCCCCACCACACCCAGGGGTTGGAGAAGGGCGCTACGGCGGTGATCGGCAGGTGCAGCGAGCGGCAGTTGAAGAGATACACGGTCTCGATGGCGACGAAGACGTTCACCGCGATGGTGCGTGCTTCGGCCATCGGCAGGCCGCGTTCCAGCGCGAGCAGGAAGAGGCCGAAGGAGCCGGCCAGCATCAGCACACCGACCAGCACGATGCGTTCGATCAGTACCGCGTCAAGGATTGGTGCCTTGGGCGGGCGCGGCGCACGGCGCATGATGCCGCGCTCGGCGGGCTCGAAGGCTAGCGGCAGGCCGAGCAGGACGGCAGTGGTCATGTTGATCCAGAGAATTTGCAGCGCGGTGATCGGCAGGGTGACACCGGCAACGATGGCGGCGAGGATCACCAGGCCTTCGCCAAAATTGGTCGGCAGGGTCCAGGTGATGAATTTCACTAGGTTGTCGTAGATGCCGCGCCCTTCCTCGACGGCCGCTTCGATGGTGGCGAAGTTGTCGTCGGTGAGCACCATGGCGGCGGCTTCCTTGGCGACGTCGGTGCCGCCCATGCCCATAGCAATGCCGATGTCGGCCTGCTTCAGCGCCGGCGCATCGTTCACGCCGTCGCCGGTCATGGCGACAACTTCCCCCTGGGCTTGCAGCGCGCGCACCAGACGCAGCTTCTGTTCCGGTTCGACGCGGGCGAAGACGTCGACGTCGCGGGCAACGGCAATCAGTGCTTGATCGTCGAGCTGGGCCAGTTCGCGGCCGGTGAGGGCGCGGGTGGCCATGGAGTCGGTGATACCGATCTGGTGGGCGATGGCGCGGGCCGTGTCGGCGTGGTCGCCAGTGATCATCTTGACCCGGATGCCGGCATGCTGACAGGTACGAACGGCAGCGATGGCCTGCTTGCGCGGCGGGTCGATCATGGCGGCGAGGCCGAGAAAAACCAGCCCGCTCTCCAGCGTCGCATCGCTCAGTGTGTCGCTGCGGCCTTGCGCCAGGGCCAGTACCCGCAGGCCACGGGCCGCCATGCCGGCAGCGGCGGCGGCGATCAGCTCGCGGCCGGCGCCGTCGACGTCCACTTCGCGGCCATCGGCAGCGAGCATGCGGGCGCAGGCGGGCAGAATTTTTTCGATGGCGCCCTTGGCGTAAACCACGTGGCGGCCATCCACCTCGTGCAGCGTGGCCATGGTTTGCCGCGCGGAGTCGAAGGGCAGTTCATCGCGGCGAGGATAGAGATGGCGCAGCGTGTTTTCGTCCAGTCCGCCCTTGCGTGCGACCACCAGCAGGGCCACTTCCGTCGGGTCGCCGGCGTGTCGCCAGAGCCGACTTTCCTGAACCAGTGAGGCGTCGTTGCAGAGGGCGCCGGCGAGCAGGGTTTCGCGCAGGGCCGGGCCGGGCTCGCCAACGCTGAGGGCGCCGGTCGGTGTGTAGCCGTGGCCTTCGACGGTGATGACTTCGCCAGCGGCCCAGAGTTCGGTGACGGTCATCGCGTTCTCGGTCAGCGTGCCGGTCTTGTCCGAGCAGATCACCGTGGTACTGCCCAGTGCCTCGACGGCGGGCAGGTGACGGATGATGGCGCGGCGCTTGGCCATGCGGCCGACGCCGATGGCCAGCGTGATCGTCATCGCAGCCGGCAGGCCTTCGGGAATGGCGCCGACGGCCAGGGCGACGGCAGCCATCAGCATGTCCACCCAGGACTCGCCGCGCAGCACGCCGATGCCGAAGGTCAGCGCGGCGAGGCCGAGGATCACCCACAGCAGCAGGCCGGCGAACTCGCCCATCTTCTTCGTCAGTGGCGTCGCCATATCTGGTGCAGCGGCGATCAGACGCGAGATGCGGCCGGTCTCGGTGGCGTCGCCGGTGGCGACGATCAGGCCGTGGCCCTGGCCGGCAACCACCGTGGTGCCCGCATAGGCCATGTTGCGACGGTCGGCGAGCAGGGTGTCTTCCGGCAGCACGTCATGATGCTTGGCTATGGGCGCGGCCTCGCCGGTCAGCGCCGCCTCGATGGTGCGCAACTGTTTGCCGGAGAGGATGCGCAGGTCGGCCGGCACCTTGTCGCCGGCCACCAGCCAGACGATGTCGCCGGGCACCAGATGGATCGCATCCATGCGCCGGCGCTGGCCGCCGCGCAGCACGGTGACCTCGGTGGCGACCGCGCGGGCCAGCGCCGCCAGGGCTTCTTCGGCCTTACCTTCCTGGATGAAACCGATGATGGCATTGACGATGACGACGCCGAAGATCACGGCGGTATCCACCCATTCGCCGAGTGCGCCGGTGACAACGCCGGCGGCGATCAGCACCAGCACCAGTGGCTGGATCAGTTGCGCGGCGAAACGGGAAAGGGCACTGCGACCAGGGGCGGCGGTGGGGCGATTGGGGCCGTGGCGTTCGAGGCGGACGGCGGCTTCGTCGTCGCTCAGTCCCTGCGCGGGATCAACGGTGTGCTGGGTTGCGGCGTTGGTCGCGGAGAGCGTGTGCCAATGGGGTGCGGCGGGAAGAGTTTGAGTCATGGGGCCTGGTCACGAGCAGCGGAACGGAGTGGACCGCCTCAGGCATGGGGAGTTTCACCGAGCGGCAGGTGAATGGTAACCGCGAAGCCCTTGTCGTCACCGGCTGGTTCGATGGCGATGCGGCCGCCATGCAGCGCGGCGATGCGCTGTACGATGGACAGTCCCAAGCCGCTGCCGCTGGATTCGGTGCCGGCGGGGCGATAGAAGCGTTGCAGCACTTGTTCGCGTTCTTCGGCCGGGATGCCGCGGCCGTCGTCGCGAATAGTCAGGCGGGCTTCCTGATCTGCTGTGGTGATGCCCACGACGATGTGGGCGGCGCCGGAGTGGCGCAAGGCATTGTCCACCAGGTTGCGCAGCAAGACTTGGAGCAGTACGGCATCGCCGCATATGCGGGCGTCGCCATCGTCGAGGGACAGTTCGCAATCGCCAGCGATGGCGCTGCCGGCGGCCATCGCCAGTACTTCAGCCGCCAGCGGGTGCAGATCGACGAGTGCGTGAAGCCCGGGGTGAAGGGCGTCGAGGCGGGCGAGGGTCAGCAGTTGTTCGACAAGATGGGTTGCGCGATCACAGCCGACGACGATCTGCGTCAGCGCACGCTGGCGTTCGGCATCCTCGCCGGAGGCTTGGGCCACCTGGGCCTGGGCTTTGATCGCGGCCAGCGGTGTGCGCAACTCATGGGCGGCGTCGGCGGTGAAGCGGCGCTCATTGTCGAGGGCGCGATCAATGCCGGCGAAGAGTTCGTTGAGGCGTTGCACCAGCGGCACGATTTCGGCGGGGGCTTGCGTGGCGTCGATGGGCGTTAGGCGATCCGGCGCCCGTGTCGAGATGTCTTCGGTGAGCTGGCGCAGCGGCCGCAGAGCCAGGCCGACGGCGAGGGCAAGCACTAGCGCCAGCGAGGGCAGCGCGTAGAGCATGGGCTTGAGTAGGGGCTCGGCGATTTCGCCGGCCAGTTTGCGCCGGTCCTTGGCGATGTGTTCGACGGAGGCCGGCGGATGATCGAGCAGTTCCTCGATTTCGTGCAGAGCTTCGCGCCAGGTGAAGTAGGCAGTGGCCAGCCAGACCACGGCGACTGCGGCAGTGGTCAGCATCACCAGACGCAGGCGCAAGGAAGGACGTGCGCTCATGCCATTGCTTCCTTCGGCACTGCGTAGCCGATGCCGCGCAGGGTGCGAATGGCGTCCGTGCCCAGCTTGCGGCGCAGGTGGTGGATGTAAACCTCGACCGTATTGCTGCCGATCTCCTCGCCCCAGGCATAGAGATGCTGTTCGAGCTGGGCGCGGGACAGGGCGCGGCCGGGTTGTTGCATGAGGATGTGCAGCAAGGCGTATTCCTTGGCCGACAGATCGATGGCGGCGTCGTTGCGGCGAACCTGTCGTGTTGCCGGATCGAGGGTGATACCGGCGGCGCTCAGCACGGGTACCGGTGTGCCGCCGGCGCGACGCAACAGGGCGCGCAGACGGGCGGTCAGCTCGCCCATGTCGAAGGGTTTGACCAGATAGTCGTCGGCGCCGGCATCGAGGCCCTTGATGCGGTCGTCCACGGTGTCGCGGGCGGTGAGAATCAATACCGGCAGGGTCTGCTGTGCGGCTCGGGCGCGGCGCAGCACGTCAAGGCCGTCACGCTTGGGCAGGCCCAGGTCGAGCACCACGGCGGCGTATTCCTCGCTGGCCAGCGCGGTGTTGGCGGTGTTGCCGTCGCGCACCCAATCCACCGCATGGCCGGCCTGTTTGAGGCCGACATGCAGTGCGTCGCCCAGCAGGGCGTCGTCCTCAACGAGGAGAATTCTCATGGCTGGTAGGGGCCTTTTTCCATCCGGTGATCATCGCGCGGACCAGGTTTTCACGGTGCAGCCAACTGCTGACGGCGACACCGGCAATATGTATGACGACGACGACCATCATGCCATTGGCGGCGACTTCGTGCAGTTCTTCCAACCACTCACCGCCGATGTCCTCATAGATGGCCCAGCCGCTGAGGGAGGCGACCAGTCCGAGGCTCAGCAGCAGAAAGATCGCCACGGCACCAGCAGGATTGTGGCCAACGTAGTGCTGTGGTTTGCCGGCCATCAGTGAGTTCAGGTAGGCCATCAGCTTGCTCGGCGTCGGCCAGAAGTCGGCAAAGCGCGCGTGGCGATTGCCGATGAAGCCCCAGATCAGGCGGAACACCAGCAGGCCGGCTAGTGTGTAACCGGCGATGACATGGATGTCACGCAGACGCTCCGACTCGGAAGTAATGAAGGCGGTAGCGAAGGATGCCACCAGGGACCAGTGGAAAAGCCGTGTCGGCAGATCCCAGACGCGCAGTCGTATCGTCATGATGATTACCTCGGGATGCGGACGTTGTCGTCGCTGTAGTTGCCTTCAGCGGCGGTGGTGTGACAGGCGGTGCAGTTGGCCTTGCTCTTGATGGCGGGACGCTGCCAGACCGCATCGGCGATCTGCCGGTGCTTGCGCACAAAGCGCTCGGTTTCGGTGATGCGGATCAGTGGGTTACCTTTAGCGTCGGCGGTGACGCCGGTCTTGCGACCGCCGGCGTTCTTGCCCAAAAAGTCGGCGATGGCGACACGGCGTTTTTCGTCGAGACTGGCATCGGTGCCGAAGTGTTTGGGCAGATTGTTCATGAGGTGCTGCCAGGAATGGGCATCGAGCATCTGTGGCGGATAGGCCATGTGGCAGGAAGCGCATTCTTCCTCGAAGGCGGCGTGCTTTGGCACGACGTAACGATCAGCCAACGCGGGGAAGGATGCAGCGGCGAGCAGCAGGACGAGTGTGCGTTTCATGGTTCTTCCTTATTTCTGGGCCAGCAACCAGGCCAGCACGTCGGCTTTTTCCTGGGCGGTGCAGACACGGTTGGCGACGTCGTTGCAATTGCGGCGGAACCACTTATCCACTTTGGCGGCGTCGGTGAAGCGGGCTGCGTTGGCGGCGGGCGCCAGGGGCTGGATGTCCTTTTCGGTCTTGGCGTGACGACCACCCTGGGTGGGGCGTTCGGTGTGGCACGACGAGCAACTCCACTCGCTGCCGTGGCGGCTGGTGAAGAAGCGGCCGCCGCGCTCGGCGGAGGCGGCAGCGCCGGCCTCCTTCTCGAAGCGGGTCAGAAAGTCGCGAGGAGTCTCGGCCTGGGCAACCGAAGCAGCGAGACTGAGTGCGATAGAAAACAAGAGAGGGAAACGCATGCTTGAACTCCTCATGAATGGATGGTCGTATTTTCGATACCTAAACTTAAATGTCGCTTAAGGCAGGCAGCGGGGCGACAGCGATGATTTCTGGGCGAGTAAAATTGCTCGCTCAAATTCCTTGCCTCTTCGATGTCCTCTCTGCTTTTCGACCACGCGAGAACCTCTGCATGATTTCTGATAACAGCACTCAGGAGGTGTTTCGTCGCGCCCGACTGTCGATCGGCATCTCGCTGGCCGCCTTTTCCGTGATCATGGCGGCGGGAACGGTGGGCTACAAACATCTGGGCGGGGCCGAAACCGGCTGGCTGGACGCCAGCTACATGACCTTCCTGATGGTGGCCACCATAGGCTATGGCGCCGGGGTCGAGATCTGGCATCGACCGGAAACAGAGCTTTTCACCATGGCGATCGCCTTTTCCGGCATCGCGGTGATGACCTATTTCTTTTCAAGCGTAACGGCCATCGTATTGGCCAGTGATTTCGACAAGTCCCTGCGGAGACGACGAATGGACAAGCAGATCAAAAAATTGCACGGGCATTTCATTCTGTGTGGCTTTGGACGGGTGGGGCGAAATGTGGCCCATGAGCTGGAGGCCACCAATCGTCATTTTGTCGCCATCGATGAACATCTTGAGCAGCTTGAGGCCCATGCGGAGAAGCGGCCGGGTCTGCTGTTCATCCATGGCGATGCCGAGGACGACGATGTTCTTGTTGAAGCCAACATCCGGGAAGCCGCTGGCGTCTTTGCGATTACCGGGGATGACAGCCGCAACCTGATGATCACGGTTACCGCCAAGCAGCTGGCGCCGGATGTGCGGGTGGTTGCCCGCTGCAATGAGGTGCGCAACAGCGAGAAGATACGCAAGGCAGGGGCGGACGCCATCGTTTCGCCTAATTTCACTGGCGGTATGCGCATCGCTTCGGCGATGGTGCGGCCACATGTCGTGTCCTTCCTCGATGAGATGCTGCGTTCGGAGCACAAGTTGCGTATCGAGGAGGTCCCCGTACCTTCAGGCTTCCAGCCACGGGAATTGGGCTCTCTCGGGCTGCGTGGCGAGGGGCATGTGCTCCTCGCCGTCCGCACCGGTGCCGACTGGGTATTCAATCCGCCGGCAAAGTTTGTTGTCGAAGCCGGACATACGCTGATTGCGATGGCGTCTCCGCATGGCCGCTTTGAAATCGAAGCGGCCTTGATTGCCGGCGATGATGCGTGAAAGCGCTTGCGGCCGCTTAGCGTAGCGGCCGTGCGGTGGTGAGGAAAAGCAGGGTCCGGGCTTCGCGAATGTCCGCGTGCAGGGCCTCAATGAGCGGTGGATTTATCGGTCGCTCGGCATTCCAGTCGATGATGAAATTTGCGCCAGAGCCTCCCGAGGTATCGGAGCGGGGCACATACAGTTCATGCGTGCCCAGGGGCGGAATGTTTTTCGGCGTGGCGATAAATTCACGCAGCATTCGGCCTTCGGTACTGTAGTAGCGTGCGCTGACAATCCGCAATGCGGACTTCGGGTCGGTGTTGCGAATGCTGACATGGGTCGAGACAAGGGTTTCCGAAGGCTTGCCGGTTTTCGGATGTACGTCGCCGTGATAGAGGTGCGAGTACACCGGCAAATAGAGAGTCTGCCCCGTGGACAGCGGAGGCGCCTCTTGCGCCTGCACCAGGAGCTGGACACTCAACAGGACAAGGGGCAGGAGATGGCGGGAAAGCGATTGCATGCGCACGGCCGGGCTCCCGGTAAATGACAGGCTCGCCACTATAACCGAGCCTAAGTCTTTGGCCGATTGTAGAACTCGCGCAGCGAGGCGTAGCGCTCGGCGCGGGCGGCGCGCACGCGGGCCATCGCCCGTTCCATCGGGATGCCCATCTGCACCAGGGTTTCGGCGGCGATCATCAGGCTGCTCTCGAGGATCTCGGGTATCACTTCGGTGGCGCCGGCGGCCTTGAGGCGGGCGACGTCCTTTTCGTCGGGCGTGCGCACGATCAGCGGCACGTCGGCACGCATGTGGCGGACCAAGTGCACCACGCGCTCGGCGGAATGGGCGTCCGGGTAGGTGATGACGATGGCGCGGGCGCGATTGACGCCAGCGGCCTTGAGCACCTCGGCGCGGTCGGCGTTGCCGAAGACGACATTGCTGCCCATTGTCTTGCCCTGCTTGATGCGCTGCGGGTCCACGTCGAGGGCGATGAAAGGGATGGCCTCTTCGATGAGGAATTCGGCGATGCGCTGGCCGGTGCGACCGTAGCCGCAGATGATGACGTGCTCGCCCAGGGGCATGCTGTGCACGGCGATGTCGTGGATCACCGTGGTCTTGTGCGCCCAGTCGCCGCGTCCCATGTCGCCGGAGAGGCGGGCGGCGCGGGCGATCAGGAAGGGGGCAGCGAACATCGAGATCAGCATGGCCGAGAGCGTGATCTGGAACACGTCGGGGGCGATCAGTTCGAGCTGGCGCGCAAGCTCGATCAGCACCAGGCCGAACTCGCCGCCCTGGGCCAGCTGTGCCGAGGTACGCAGCGCGGCGGCCAGCGGCGTCCGGGTCGCCAGCGTGATGAGCATCATCACCAGCGCCTTGCCGCCAATCAACAGCAGTACTGCGAGCACCAGCTTGTGGGCGTTGGCAAGGACGAAGCCGATGTCGAGCATCATGCCGACGGTGACGAAGAAGAGGCCGAGCAGCACGTCGCGGAAAGGGCGCACGTCGCCCTCGACCTGGTGGCGGTAAGCGGTTTCCGAGATCAGCATGCCGCCGACGAAGGCGCCCAGCGCCAGAGACAGTCCGGTGGCGCCGGTGACCCAGGAGAGGCCGACGACGATCCACAGCGTCGCCAGGACGAAGAGTTCCTCCGAGCCGTAGTTGGCCACTGCGTCGTAGATGCGCCCCATCAACTTCTGGCCGACCCAGATCAGCAGTGTCAGTACGGCGACGGCGACGACCATGCCGCCGGCCAGCGAGCGCAGCATGCCCTCGCCGGGTTCCGCCAGGGCCGGCAGCAGGATCAGGCAGGGCACCACGGCGATGTCCTGGAACAGCAGCACGCCCATGGTCTGGCGGCCGGATCGGGAATGCAGTTCGAAGCGCTCGGAGAGCAGTTTGGCGACGATGGCCGTGGAGGACATGGCCACGGCCAGACCGACGGCAATGCCGGCCCGCCAGCCCTGGTCGTAGGCATAGGCGGTGGCGAGTCCGGTACCGAGGGCGGTCAGGCCCATCTGTGCGCTGCCGAAGCCGAACACCAGATTGCGCATGGCCTTCAGGCGTTGCAGGCTGAATTCGAGGCCGATGGAGAACATCAGGAAGACCACGCCGAACTCGGCGAAGACTTCGACTTCGTGGTTTTCCTTGAGCATGCCCATGCCATAGGGGCCGAGCGTGATGCCGATGGCCAGATAGGCGAGGATGGTCGGCAGCTTGAAGCGGCGCGATACGGCCACGGCGCCAACGGCGGCGGAGAGCAGCAGGAGCAGGGAGAGCAAATTGGAATGCATCGATGGCGGGAACGCGCGTTTGCGGGCGCCTCCCATGGGTATGCGTCTGGAAAGGCGCAAGACTATCAAAGAATCGCCGTATCGCCGGCGCCGACTTTTTGTCGGCGAAAAAAAAGACGGCACGGATTGCTCCGGCCGTCAAAAGCCTCCTCTGGCTTGATCCGTCAGTGGAGAGCCTGCTCCTTCTTTCCGCGCAATACCGCGTCGCAATGATGCGCGCGGGCGGCAGCGGGTATTTCGGTGGCGGTGGCGCCGCGTACGAACAGGGATTCGTTGGCGATGCCGGCGCCGGCGAGTTCGGCAGCGGCATCCTCCAGCAGCCAATGTCCGCGCTCGGCCTGGAAGCGGGCGACCTCTTCCGGTGTACGGTGGGACAGCACCTGCCAGGCGGTGACCGGTTCGGCGACGTGCAGCAGTACAGCCTCCACGGTTTCGCCGCCGGCGTGCAGCGCCAGCAGGTGATCGATGGCCTGCCGGCAGTCCGGCGTTGCATCGATGGAAATCAGCAGTCGTCGTGTCATGGCAGTCTCCTTGGAGTTCGGCTACAGGGCCGAGAAATCGAGAACCAGATACGTGAGCAGGAGGATCATGACCCAGGTGGCCATGGTGCCGGTGGGCCAGTTGCGGTGCAAAAGTCCGTCGTGCCGGCTTTCCCGTTCGATGCGCGAGCGCAGGTGTGTGGCGACCGAGGCCAGCGGCGCGGTCACGGCGAGGCGCAGGGCGGCGAGGGTGGTGCCGCCCATCCGCGATAGCGCCGGCCCGGCGACGCGCCAGAGCCAGTCGACGTCCAGTGTGATGGTCGGCGTGCGTTTCAGGTGATCGAGCATGACGAAGAAGGCCAGGCCGGAGAACAGCAGCAACTGCAACTGCGTGATGATGTGTGCGGTCGTGTAGGGCACGTAGTTCACTGTGTAGGGCAGCAGGGCGTAGAGCGAGTCGGGATACACGCCCAGTGCGATGCAGAGAAAGGCGAAGAAGATCATCGCCCAGCGCATCGAGGCCGGCGGATCGGCGGGTCTTAATCCCGAATCCTTCTGGAAGAAGACGAACCAGGGAAACTTGATGCCGGCATGGAGGAAGACGCCGGCCGAGGCAGCGGCGAGGAACAGCCAGACGGTTTGCAGTTGGCCGTCGATGGCGGCCTGCGTCACCATCGACTTGGAGACGAAGCCCGAGGTGAGTGGAAAGGACGAAATCGCCAGCGCGCCGATGGTGCCGCAGAGGGTGGTGATTGGCATGCTGTGGAACAGGCCGCCAAGTTCCGAACATTTGCGTCGGTTTGTCGCGGCCAGCACTGCGCCGGCCGACATTAACAACAGCGCCTTGTAGATGATGTGGGCGAAGGCATGCGCCGCTGCGCCGTTGAGCGCCATCTCGGTTCCGATACCGATGCCGACCACCATGAAGCCGACCTGGTTGACGATGGAATAGGCGAGGATGCGGCGCATGTCGTTTTCCAGCAGCGCGTAGACGATGCCGTAGAAGATCATGAAGATGCCGACCCAGATCAGGATCTCGGTGCCGGGGAAGCCGCGCAGCAAAACGTACACCGCTGTCTTGGTGGTGAAGGCGGAGAGGAAAACGGTGCCGCTCCACGAGGCTTCCGGGTAGGCGTCGGGCAACCAGGCGGCGAGCGGCGGCGCGCCGGCGTTGATGAGGAAACCGATCAGGATCAGCCAGGTGGCGATCGAATCCGCTTGCATCGCATGGAAGTTGGCATCGCCGGTCGCGGCGATCTGACCGGCAACCCCGGCGAAGAGGATCACGCCGCCGGCCAGATGGATCATGGCGTAGCGCATGCTGGCCGCACGCGCCGTGGAGGTGCCGGCACTCCACAGCACCAGCGTTGAACCGACGGCCATGAATTCCCAGAACAGGAAGACGGTGACGAGATCGCCCGCCAGTACGACGCCGACGGCAGAGCCGGCGTAGAGGAAGGCGGCGGGGACTTCTAGGCGGCTTTGCTGACGCAACGCAAACAGCCCGCCGACGGCGGCCATGAGCAGGAAGATGGTGGCGAACAGGCGCGAGAGTTTGTCGACGGCCAAGGGAGCGAGCGAATAGTCGAGCCACGGCACTTGCCACAGTTTGCCTTCGGGCAAGAGCCATAGCGCGATCAACGCAAAAGTCGGCGCTGACAGGACGGCAATGTTTCTTGCATTGCCACGCAATAGCGGCAGCAGCAGTGCGCCGGCGATGAGGATCAGGGCGGGGTGCAGGACAACGCTACTCATTGCGCTCATCCTTGGCGTAATAGGTATCCGGCTTCTTGAGGAAAATTCCC
Source organism: Rhodocyclaceae bacterium (assembly GCA_030824275.1). Lineage (GTDB taxonomy): Bacteria > Pseudomonadota > Gammaproteobacteria > Burkholderiales > Rhodocyclaceae > JAVBXY01. The sequence continues at coordinate 170,753 of JAVBXY010000005.1, forward strand.
AGCGCCTTGGCGCCGACGATCATCAATAGGCAGGTGACGAAGCCGTAGGCGGCGTTGAAGCCGAACCAGGATTCGATCTCGAAATGCGGATGCAGATCGACGAAGGCGCCGGCGATCACGGTCAGGGCGAGCACCACGAGAAAGCCGAGCCAGAGCTTGCGGACGTTGCGGGGATCATCCAGCCAATGTTCGGTTTTCATGGCTTCACCAATTGCTGCGCCAGGGCCAGCGGTACGTCGGGGAAGAAGAACAGCGCCAGTGTGCCGGCGGCGGTGAAGCTCAGCGCGATGACGATGGGCAGTGGCGCCTCGCCATGCGGATGTGCCACCGCCTCGGCGGAGAGTGGCTTGAAAAAGGCGCGATAGACGATGGGCAGGAAGTAGCCGGCATTGAGCAGGGTGGACAGCAGCACGACCACGAGCGCGAACCAGGCGCCCTGGCTCATGGCACCGGAGACCAGGTACCACTTGCTGACGAAGCCGGCGGCCGGCGGCAGGCCGATCATGGACAGTGCGCCGATGCCGAAGGCGGTCATGGTCCAGGGCATGCGCCGTCCGATGCCGTCGAGTTGGCTGACCTCGGTCTTGTGCGCGGCGGTGTAGATGGAACCGGCGGCGAAGAACAGGGTGATCTTGCCGAAGGCATGCGCGGCGATATGCAGTGCGGCACCGATTACCGAGAGCGGCGCCAGGATTGCGGCGGCGAGGATGACGTAGGAGAGCTGGCTGATGGTCGAATAGGCCAACCGGCGCTTGAGGTTGTCGGCCTTAAGGGCAACGACGGAGGCGGCGACAATGGTGAAGCCGGCGATGGCGACCAGCCAATCGGTGGCGCCGGCAAGCTGATCGAGACCGAAGACGTAGACCACCACCTTGATCACCGAGAAGACGCCAGCCTTGACCACGGCGACCGCGTGCAGCAGGGCCGAGACCGGCGTCGGTGCCACCATGGCAGCGGGCAGCCAGCGGTGGAGTGGCATCAATGCGGCCTTGCCGATGCCGAACATGAATAGCGCCAGCAGCAGTGCCACTTCGCCCTTGTCCATGTCCGCCGGCAAAATGCCACCGGCGCGGAAATCCGTGGTGCCGGTGAGATGCCAGACGTAGATCATGGCCGGCAGCAGGAACAGCACCGAGGTGCCCATCAGGATGCCGAGATAGGTGCGTCCACCCGCCCGCGCCTTGTCGGTGCCGGCATGGGTCACCAGCGGATAGGTGATCAGCGTCAGTACTTCGTAGAACAGGAACAGCGTCAGCAGATTGGCGGCGAAAGCGATGGCCAGGGCGGCGGCGATGGCCAGCGCGAAGCAGATGTAGAAGCGGGTCTGGTGCTGCTCATGGTTGCCGCGCATGTAGCCGATGGAATAGACCGAGTTCACGATCCACAGACCCGAGGCGATCAGCGCGAAGAGCATGCCCAACGGCTCGACGGTAAAGGCGATGGGCAGGCCCGGCAGAGGCTCGGCCACCAGCAGCGCCGGCCGCTCGCCGGCCAGCACCGGGCCGAGCAGTTGGGCGACGATGGCGAAGAGGGATACAGCGGTCGCGAGGGTGATGGTCTCGCGCAGATTCGGCCAGCGACCGGCCAGGAGGATGCCGCCAGCGCCAGCGACCGGCAACAGCAGTGACAGGGCGATCAGGCTGGCCATGCTCATCGGCTGCCTCCGGTCAGTTGCGTGGCGGCGTCCAGGGCCGTGCCGACGGTGAGTGAGGTGTCGATGCCGAACCAGATCGTGGCGGCGACCAACAGCAGGGCTGGCGCCAGCACCATCGGTGAGGCTTCGCTACGGCCGGATTCGCCCGGCGGCGGAGCCCGGAAATAGGCGACTTCGACGAAGCGCCAGACATAGGCGACGGCGAGCAGGGAACTCAACAGGATGGCCGCCACCAGCCACCACTGGCCCTTTTCCATTGCGGCAAGGATCAGGTACCACTTGCTGACGAATCCGGCGGTGCCGGGCACGCCGATCAGCGACAGGCCGCCGAGCACGATGCCGAAGCAGGTCACGGGCATGCGGCGGGCGAGTCCGGCCAGCTTGTCGAAAGTCGGCGCAGCCTCTTCGGGCCGCTTCCGGCCTGACGGCCTCCCTGCCGGCGAGACGGCGAGCATGCCGCCGATGAGCAGAAAGACCGCGCCCTTGGTCACGCCGTGGTTGACCAGATGGACGATGGAGGCGGTCAGTCCATGGATGGAATCGAAGGAGAGGCCGAGGGTGATATAGCCAATCTGGCCGATGCTGGAATAGGCGAAGAGGCGCTTGAGGTTGTTCTGGAAAATGGCGATGAAGCTGGCGCCGAACATGGCGATCAGCGACAGGCCGAGCATGACCTCCGGCAGTGGCAGGCGGTCGAAAACCAGATGACCGCCGAACACCGTGTAATAGAAGCGGATCAGCACATACACCGAGACCTTGGTGGCTGTCGCGGCGAGGAAGGCGGTGACGGCCGAGGGCGCGTAGGTGTAGGCATTCGGCAGCCACTGGTGGAGCGGAAAGAGGGCCAGCTTGAGGGAGATGCCGACGGTGAGAAAGGCCAGCGCGGCCAGCACCGGCCGCGAGCTGTCGACGGCGGCGAGACGTTGCGCCATGTCGGCCAGATTCAGCGTACCGGTCATCAGATAGAGCAGGCCGATGCCGATGACGATGAACGTGGCGCCGATGCTGCCCATGATCAGGTATTGGTAGGCGGCCACCAGTGCCCGGCGGTCGCGGCCGAGGGCGATCAACACATAGGTGGACAGCGAGGAAATTTCAAGGAAGACGAAGATGTTGAAGGCGTCGCCGGTGATGGTGATGCCCAGTAGGCCGGTGAGGCACAGGCCGAACATGGCGTAGTAAAGGTAGTGGCGGTCCGTCTCCAGCTCACGGGCCAGGGTGGCGCGGCACCAGGGCAGCACGACTGCCGCCATGCCGGAGACCAGCAGCAGGACCAGGCTGGAGAGCCGGTCCACCCGGTATTCGATGCCCCAGGGCGGCGGCCAGTTGCCGATGGCGTAGGCAATGGGACCGGACTCCGCCACCTGCATCCACAAGCCGATGGCGCTGGCGAAAGCGGCCCAGGCGGCGGCGGTGACGACGGCGAAGGCGAGTCCGCCGTGGCGCAGGAGCACGGCCAGTGGTGCCGAGATCAGCGGTATGGCGACCAGGAGGACCGGGAGGTGGGCAGCGATATTCATGCGCCTCCCTCCTTGCCGAGAATCTCGTCCTCTTCGATGCTGCCGTAGGCCTCGCGAATGCGTACCACCAGCGCGAGCCCCAGGGCCAGGGTGGCAACGCCGACGACGATGGCGGTGAGAATCAATACATGGGGCAGGGGGTTGGAGTACACCGTATAGCCGGCGGCGAGAATCGGTGCGGTGCCGCCGAGCAGCTTGCCGGGCGCGACATAGAGCAGGTACACCGAGGTCTGGAAGATGCCGAGCCCGATCAGTTTCTTGATCAGGTTGCCACGGGCGATGACGATGAAGAGGCCGGCGACCATCAGGAAGATGGTGACGATGTAGGCGAAGTGACCCATCAGGCGTCCCCCCCCCCCTTGTCCTGTTCTTCATCGAGACGACCGCGCGAGGCGAACATGTAGAAGATTTTCAGCATGACGCCGGAGACGGTGACGGCGACGCCGACCTCGACCCAGAAGATGCCGCGATGTTGACCATGGATGGGGTCGTGATCGAGGACGAAGTAGTCGAGGAAGTTGCCACCCAACAGCAGCCCGGCGAAGCCGACGCCGGCATAGATCAGCACGCCGCTGGCGAGCAGGGTTTCCACCAGCCAGTCCGGCACTAGCTTGCGCGCAGTGTCCACGCCGTAGATTAGGGCGTAGAAGACGATGCCGGCGGCGAGAATGACGCCGGCCTGGAAGCCGCCGCCGGGACCGAAGTCGCCGTGGAACTGCACGTAAAGCGCGAAGACGAGAATGAAGGGGATCAGCAGCTTGGCGACCACCCGCAGCACCAGGTCGTGTCTCATGGCTGCGCATCCCTCGGTTTGCGCCGACGCAGCAGGGCGATGATGCCGGCGCCGGCGGTGAATACCACCGTCGTTTCGCCCAAGGTGTCGTAGCCGCGAAAACTGGCGAGCACGGCGGTGACCACATTGGGCACGTCCACCTCGTTTTGCAGATAGCGCGGCACCACATGCTGGTGGATCGGCGCCGAAGGGTCGGCGAATTCGGGCAGGCCGAGGGCGCCATAGACCAACAGGGCTGCCACCGAGATCGAGACCGCCAGCGGCAGCCAGGGTTTGTGCACCGGCTTGGCTTCCTCGCCCTTGCACAGGTAGAGGGCGCCAAGCAGCAGTACGGTGGAGATGCCGGCGCCGACGGAGGCCTCGGTCATGGCGACATCCACGGCATCGAGGGCGACCAGTGCCGTCGCCATGAGGAAGCTGTAGATGCCCGAGAGCACGATCACGGCGAAGAGGTTGCGGGTGGGAATCATCACCAGCACGGTCAGCGCCATGAAGATCAGCAGCACGTCGATGATCAGGGTTTCGATGATGGGTTCTCCTCGTCGGCCAGTTCGGGCTTCACCCCGCGCAACAGGGCGGCCCGCGCCAGGGCGTGGCTGGCGGTGGGACTGGCGAAGAACAGCAGCAGGCCGACCATGGCAAGCTTGACGCTGATCAGCGTCGGGCCGGCTTCCAGCATCAGACCAAGCAGCACCAGTCCGGCGCCCAGGGTTTCGGTGACGCTGGCGGCGTGCATGCGGGTGTAGAAATCCGGCATGCGGATCAGGCCGATGCCACCGACCAGACAGAAGAAGGCACCCGCGAGCAGGCAGGCGGCGGAGAGGACGTCGATCATCGCTCCTTCTCCTTTGCATGACCCGGATCACCGAGGTCGCCGTTGCGGAAGAACTTCAATACGGCGATCACGCCGATGACGTTGAGCAGGCCGTACACTAGGGCCAGGTCGAGGAATTCTGGCCGGCCACCGAGGAAGCCGAGCACCGCCAGCAGCAGCATTGCGCAGGTGCCGACGGTGTTCGCCGCCTGAAGGCGATCGAAGACGGTGGGGCCACGGGCGGCGCGCACCAGCGCCAGGGCGACGGTGACCAGCAGGGCGAGGGCGGCGGCGCCGAACACGTTCATTTTTCCAGCGCCTCGCAACGATGATCCATTTCGCTGCCGGCAAGGCCGGCGGCCCCTTCCCGTGACAGGGCATGGACCAGGAATTCCTCGGCAGCGACCTCGATGGCGATGGTTCCCGGGGTCAGGGTGATGGAGTTGGCGTGGATGACCAGGCCCAGCGGCGAGGTCTGCCGGGGACGAAAGCGGACCAGCGTCGGGCTGATCGGCAAGGCGGGATGCAGAACACGGCGGGTCACATCCCAGGCCGATTTGACGATTTCGACGGCGAGCCAGGGCCAATAGGAAAGAAAGGCGCGCAGCGACAGATGTATCGGATGCCCTTCGTGATCGATGACGTCCATGCGGTGGGACAGCCACAGGACGGCAACGACGCTGCCGGCGCCGGCCGCCATCAGGAATGGCGTGAAGAAGCCGGAGAGCAGGAGCCAGAAGACGTATAGCGCGACGAAGGCGCTGAGAAGGCGCAGGCGATTCATGAGCGGGTACAGCCGGAGGCCACCCTGCATGGGCGGCAAAGCATAGGTGACAGGGATTGGCTTGATGGTAGGGAGAAACACGCAGACTGGGAATTCGGGCTTCGCGTACGGGAAACACTGATTCGCCACCGCGCCAGCTGCGGCACAATCTCGCCATGACTTCCCGCTACCCGGTCTGGCTCCTGTTCGTTTTTGCCTACGTGTTTCTCGATTGGGCGAGCTACATCCATGCCCTGCCGGGGGTGAATATCACGCCATGGAATCCGGCACCAGCCGCCAGCTTGCTGTTTCTCATGCGGGTGAATGGACTCAGGGGCTGGCTGGTGCAGTGGCTGGCGATACTGCTTGCCGAGTGCCTGGTGCGCGGCCTGCCGGCATCCTGGCTGGCCTTGCTGGTGCATTCAGCGGTGCTTGCGGCGGGCTATGCGCTGGTGGCGCGCTGGCTGGCGCGGCATTTCCCTTCCGGGCGTATTTTCGTCAGTCGTGACGGCCTGATGCTATGGGGCGGCGCAGTGATTCTGGGTACTCTGGTCAATGGCGTCGTTCATGTCGGTTTGCTGACCTTTTTCGGACTATTGCCGCCGGCGGGCTGGGGCGCTGCCATGTTGCGTTTTTGGGTTGGCGACGGTGTCGGCATCCTGGTCATGATGCCTCTGTTCTGGATGCTGGCCGATGGCGAGAGTCGGCGAGTGCTGGTGGCGTGGCTGGGTCCGCGCGAGGCCGCATCCTTCGCCGGGCTCGTTGCAGCGTCGCTGCTGATTGCCTTCGGCCTCGGTGGCGAATCCCATTTCATCTGGTTCTATCTACTTTTCCTGCCGGTCATCTGGGCTGCCGCCCGCCACGGCCTTGCTGCTGCCGTGTTCGCTGCCGCCGTGGTGCAGGCGGGGGTGATCGTTGCCGTGCTGCTTTCCGGTTTGCGTACCGTGACTGTTTTTGAGTTGCAGATGCTGGCCTTGGCTCTGGCCCTGGTTGGTTTCTTCATCGGTGTGGTCGTGGACGAACAGCGCCGTGCTGCCGAGGATCTGCGTCAAACCCTGCATCTGGCTGCTGCTGGAGAGATGGCCGGGGCGCTGGCGCACGAACTGAATCAGCCGCTCACGGCGCTGGCGGCCTACGGCAAGGCCAGTCAATTGCTGCTGGCGGAAGGCGATGCGGGCCGTGAGCGGCTGGCCAGTACGGTACAGCGCATGGTGGCCGAGGCTGCTCGCGCCGCCGACGTGGTGCGGCGCCTGCGCGAGTTCTTCCGCAGCGGCACGCTGAGCCTGGAGGTCGTCCGCCTGGGCGTTTTGCTCGCTGAAGTCGAGGGGCGGTTTCGCGAGCAGGCGCGGCGTGACGGCATTGAATTCGTCGTGACACTGGATGGTGATCCGCTGGTGCTGGCCGATCCGGTTCAGATCGAGGTGGTGTTACGCAATCTGATCGATAACGCGTTCGCCGCTGCCGGAAAGTCGGCCCTGGCGGTACGGCGAGTCGATGTGTCCGCCAGCGCCAGCCTCGATAGTGCGATGGTCACCGTCAGCGACAGTGGCGCTGGTGTCGACGCCGAACAGGCGGGACGCGTGTTCGAACCTTTTTCGTCGACCAAGGCCGCCGGCATGGGGCTGGGCCTCGCCGTCAGCCGTGCCATCGTCGAGGCCCATGGGGGGGCGCTGGATCTGCTCAGTGCCCGTCCGGCCGTTTTCCGTCTCCGCTTGCCGCTTCACGAGGTTGCCCATGCCCCTGTCTGACCGTCTGACTGTCTTCATCGTCGATGACGATCCTGCGATTCGCGATGCCTTGTCCTTGCTGCTGGGGCTGCGAGGTTATCGCACCGCACTGTTCGCCAGTGCCGACGATTTCCTGCGCGCCCTTCGCCCCGACTGGGCCGGTTGCCTGATCGTCGATATTCGCATGCCGGGCATCGATGGCCTCGCGCTCCAGGAGTTGTTGCTGGAGCGGGGGCTTCAATTGCCGGTCATCGTCATTTCTGCACACGGCGACATGGCCTCGGCCCGTCGTGCCTTTCGCGCTCACGCCGTGGACTTCCTCGAGAAGCCGCTGGACGACGACAAATTGATGGCCTCCATCGAGGAGGCCCTGGGCGCCGAGACGGTGCGCCTGGGCGAGATGGAAGCCGAGGTGACGGAAGCCCGCGAGGTGGAAGGACGTCGCGCCGCACTCACGCCCCGCGAGCAGGAAGTGATGGAGCGGGTGGTGCAGGGGCGCCACAACCGTGAGATTGCCGCCGAACTCGGCATCAGTGTGCGGACGGTGGAAGTGCATAAATCACGCCTCATGGCCAAGCTCGGTGTGCGCAATCTGCCGGATCTCGTCCGGCTTGCCATCAGCCGGGTAACTGGTGACCCATGAACAATCCGTCGCCTTAAGTTTCGCGTAAGGGTTGCACGTAGGGGCGATGCTAGAATCTCCGGCTCCCAACCCGCCTCCCCAGGAGTGAGCCGTGCCCGAGATTGCAGGTATCCCCGTCGAATTCATTCTTTTTGCGCTGACCCTGCTTGGCGTTGCGCTGTTTCATAACTACACGCTCTATGTCGCGCTCACGGGGGCGGTGACGATCTCGTTCTACAAAATACTGATCTCCGGTTTCAAGACCGGGGCTGGCTTTCCGGGCTTTGCCGCGCACATGAGCCACGAGGCGGTGACGCTTGCCAATCTGTTCTGCCTGTTGATGGGCTTTGCGCTGCTCTCGCGGCATTTCGAAAAAAGCCATGTGCCGGTGATCCTGCCCAAGTACCTGCCAGCAGACTGGAAGGGTGGTTTCGTCCTGCTGATAATGGTCTTCGTGCTCTCCGCCTTCCTTGACAATATTGCTGCGGCACTGATCGGTGGCGCCATGGCCCACCAGTTGTTCAAGGCACGGGTCCATCTCGGTTATCTGGCGGGTATCGTTGCCTGTTCCAATGCGGGTGGTTCGGGCAGCGTGGTCGGTGATACCACCACCACCATGATGTGGATCTCCGGCGTGTCGCCGGTTCAGGTACTCGATGCCTATATCGCCGCTGCGGTCGCGTTGGTCATCGTCGGCGTCATCGCCGCCAAGCAGCAGCATGCCTACTCCCCGATCCTCAAACATTCCCACGAACACACCCACGTCGACTGGGCTCGTCTGGGCATCGTTGGCCTGATCCTGATCTTCGCAATGGGCACCAATATTTTCATCAACGCCAAGTACCCGGAGGAAGCCGATCACTTCCCGTTCATCGGCGTTGCTGTCTGGCTGGCTCTGCTGATCACCATTCCCGTCCGTCGTCATGACTGGGAAGTGATGCCCGAGACCCTGAAGGGCACGGTCTTCCTCCTCTCGCTGGTGACTTGCGCCTCCATGATGCCGGTGGAAAAGCTGCCTGCTGCGTCGGCCCTGACCACTTTCGGCCTGGGTTTCGTTTCCGCCGTTTTCGACAATATCCCGCTCACGGCGCTGGCAATCAAACAGGGTGGCTACGACTGGGGCATGCTGGCCTACGCCGTTGGCTTCGGTGGTTCGATGGTCTGGTTCGGTTCCTCGGCTGGCGTGGCCCTGTCCAACATGTATCCCGAGGCCCGCTCGGTGGGGCGCTGGATCAAGGAGGGCTGGCATGTAGCACTGGGCTACGTGGTCGGTTTTGCAGTGTTGTATGCCGTGCTCGGCTGGCATCCGCAGGATCCGCATCGGGTCTCCGCGCCGGCTCCCGCAGCGACGCCGGCCGCCGTCTCGCCAGCGCCGACTTCTGCGGCGCCCGGCGGTAGCCTGGACGCCGGCTACAAGTAATGCGCCGCTGCGGGGCTCTGGCTCTGCTGCTATTTCCGTTGCCGGTCTTGGCGGCTGGTGGCGGTGTCGTCGGCGAAAATCTGCTCTGGCTGGCGCTGATCCTGATGTCAGCGCGACTGTTTGCGCCCCTGGCCCAGCGCGTCGGCTTTCCTGCCGTGCTGGGCGAGCTGTTGCTGGGAGTGGTGCTGGGCAATCTCTCCCTGCTCGGCCTGCATCTCTTCGATACCATCGCCCGCGACCCGATCATTGCTTTCATCGCCGAGTTGGGGGTGATCGTCCTGCTGCTTCAGATCGGTCTTGAGACCCGTCTGGCCGATCTTATCAAGGTGGGGCCACGGGCGTTCGCCGTCGGCTGCTTGGGCATCGTCGCCCCCTTTCTGCTCGGCGCCTTCGTCGTCGGCCCCTGGTTACTGCCCGGTCTGTCGCCGAACGCCTATCTTTTCCTCGGCGCCACCCTGGCGGCAACCTCGGTGGGAATCACCGGTCGTGTCTTCCGCGATATGGGTAAGCTGGATACCCCCGCAGCGCGCATCGTGCTCGGTGCCGCCGTGATCGACGATGTGCTCGGCCTGGTCATCCTCGCCGTGGTTTCCAGTCTGGTTACCGCCGGTAGCGTCAGCGTCGGCGAAGTGGGCTGGATTGTCGCCGAAGCCGTGCTTTTCCTCGGTGGCAGCATCTGGCTCGGGCGTCTGATCGCCCCGCACTCCAGCAAATGGCTGGCACGGCTCGATGCCGGTCCGTCGATGCTCTTCGCCCAAGTGCTGGCAACGGGTCTGGCCCTGGCCTGGCTGGCCCACGCCATGGGTCTCGCGCCGATCATCGGTGCCTTTGCCGCCGGACTGCTGTTCGAGCCGGTATTCCTCCGTGACTTCGACCAGCCGGCCATCGTGCGCGAGATCGAGCCGCTGTTGCCGGCGGAAGCGCCGGGTCTGGCGGAACGTCTGCGCCCCATTCTGCTGCGTCACGCCGGGCACCAGCATGAGCACATGATCGAGCCCATCGGCTATTTCTTCGTCCCGGTGTTTTTCGTGTTGACCGGTATGCAGGTGGATCTCGAGACACTGGCCGACCCGGCGGTACTCGGCATCGGCATCGGCGTCACCGTCGCCGCCATTGCGGGCAAGCTTCTGGCTGGCCTCGCAGCCGGCTCCGCCGGCAAATGGCTGGTGGGCTGGGGCATGGTGCCGCGCGGTGAAGTGGGCCTCATCTTCGCCATGGTCGGCAAACAGCTCGGTGTAATGAACGAGGCGATGTTCTCCGTCATCGTCATCATGGTCATTCTGACCACGATGATCACGCCGCCGGTACTGACCGTGCTGATGCGGCGACGCGGCTAGGCATTAGCCGCGAAGGGCCTGCAATTCCTCGATGGTGACGCGTAGCCGGTTGGACAGGCTGCGTGCCACCGTTTTGAGCAGGATCAGGGCCATGCCGCGATGTTCCTCGGCAAGAGTCTCGAAGGCTTCGCGGGACAGCACATACACTTCAGTATCGGTGAGCGCCACGGCATCCGCCGCGTGGCCGTCGGAATCGAGAAAACTCATTCCGCCGATGAGACCTCCGCGCGTGCTGGTCGCGAGGTGATAGCTTTCCTTCTTACGGATCGGCAGGGTGATCTTGACCGTGCCGCGACGGATGATGAACAGATCCGTATCGCCGCCGCCGGCCTTGAACACCCTCTTGCCGGCCTTTATCGTCCGAAGTTCCATTGCCGCTTCCAGCGCCGCCACGGATTCTTCCGTCTGGCCGGCGAACAGGTGCATGTCGCGCAGGGACAGGGGCAGTGAATCGCTGTCGTCTTCCGCCTGCCGCCTTTCCTGGGTCTCGACCCATTCCAGTGCCTCGTCCAGCTGGCGAAAGGCAAAGGCCTTGTTGGTTGGGCGCACGACGCCAGTTTCCTTGAGGAAGCGCTTCATCTTCAGCCCGCTCGGCAGATCCTTCGGGATATCGCAGAACACCAGGTAAGCGTTGTTTTCCTCAAGGCGGTCCTTGATCTGCTCCAGCACATGGGTCGCCGTCACATCGAGGGACTGCACCCGGCGCATGCTGAGCACGACATATTTGCGGGTCGCTGTTTCCGGTTCGAGGGCCGCCTGGAGCTGGCTCGCCGTGCCGAAGAAGAGGCTGCCCTGGAGTTCGAACACCACCGTGGAGTCGAGTTCGCCATCATCCGCTTCGCCGTCCGTGTTGCTTCGTGCGCGCTTGGATAGGATGTCACGGCCTTCGATCCGGTTGCGCACTACGGAACTGCGGGTTTGCTCGCGGATGAAGAGCAGGATGGCGAAGGCGACGCCGACGCCGGATGCGGCGATCAGGTTGCCGAAGATGGCGACGAGGATTACCGCCATGATCACCATGAAATCGAGCCGGGTTGCCGGAGAGAAGAAAAAGCCGAGGCTGTGACGGTCGATCATGCGCAGACCAATCACCATCAGGATCGCCGCCAGCGCCGCTACTGGCACCCAGGCGATCAGCGGCGCCAGCAACAGGAATGCGGCCAGCGAGAAGATGCCGGCCATCAGGCCCGAGACACGGGTATGCCCGCCGCTTGAAATATTGATCAGCGATGCGCCCATGGTGCCGGCGCCGGGGATGCCGCCGACCAGCGCCGAGCCGATGTTGCCCAGTCCCTGGCCGATCAGTTCCCGGTTCGAGTCGTGATGCGTGCCGGTCATCGCATCAATCACTAGGCAAGTCTTCAGCGTGTCGATGGAGAGCAGTGCGGCCAGCGTCAGGGCGGGCACGAACACCAGCACAGCAGCCTCCAGGCCGAGGTCGCCCAACGCCCCGATGTGGTCGCGAATGGCATCGGTCAGACTGTTGTCACCAGCGTCCAGCGCCCCCACCAGGAGCGGATTGCCGCTCGTCGTCAGCAAGGCCGGATCGAACAGGCCGAGACCGAGATAGCCGAGCACCCCGGCCAGTAGCGCGACGATGGCGGCGGGCACCGCCTGTGTCAGTTTCGGCGTAGCCAGCATGGCGACGATGACGAGGCCGCCCACTGCCATGCTGTGCCACGACCACAGGGATGGAGCGCCAATGGCCGTCAGCAGGGAGCTGCCCGCAGGCGCGCCGAGGAATTTGGGAATCTGGCTGCCGATGATGATCAGGCCCACTCCCGACAGATAGCCGCTGACTACCGGATAAGGAATGAAACGAATCAGGCGACCGATACCGGCCAGGCCGAGGCCGATTTGCATCACGCCGGACAGCAGGCCGATCAGGGCCAGCATCAGCAGCGCCGTCGATGGTGCAATGCCCTGTTGGGTGAAATTGAGTGCCAGAGCCGCCAGCACGGCCGCCGCCGGTGCGCAGGGGGCCGTGATCAGGCGCTGGCTGCCGCCGAAGGCCGGCGCGATGAGCCCCAGCGCGGTCGCGCCGAGGATGCCGGCCAGAGCGCCCTGGGCGGCAAGCGAGTCGCCAAGAGAGGAATAGATCGTGACGCCGAAGGCGATGGCCGAGGGCAGGGCCACCAGCATCGCGGCAAGGCCGCCCCATACGTCGCCGGAGACGTTGCGGGGTGGGATTGGTGCGGTCAGTTCGGCGGCTGGCACGGGGGCGGAGTCTGTCATGGGCACATGGTTACCCAGCGTGCCCTTCAGGGTCAAGCGAAGAGATTAATTGTAAGAAAGCACTTTCGATTTCATGTGCATCTGTATTGTTTTTAAAAGAATTTGTATTCTTCTTCATTATCCGAAAGGCAGTCTAAGCCCTTGTTGCGCTTGGAAAAAGCCCGAAATCTTCCTTGACCGGGGTGGAAAAGTGGCATAAAGTGGGAATCAGTGGGAGTTGGTGGGGAATTCTCTGGGTTTTCCCCCGCAAACAGGAGTCTCGATGTTCCAAGGTGCGGCGGCGCTCAATCTCGATGCCAAGGGGCGTATGGCCGTCCCGGCGAAGCATCGTGACGCCCTCGCGGCGGCGGCCGGTGGTCGCCTGGTCGTCACGGCTCATCCGCATCGCTGTCTTCTGCTGTACCCCGCAACGTCTTGGGAGCCAATTCGTGCCCAGATCCTCGCGGCGCCGAGCCTTCAGGTCGAATCGGCCATGGTGCGGCGTCTGCTGGTGGGTTTTGCCGAGGACATGGAGCTGGACGGCGCCGGTCGTCTGCTAATTTCGCCCTCGCTGCGACAGTACGCCGGGCTGGAAAAGGAAATCTGGCTCGTCGGCCAGGGTAGTCATTTTGAAATCTGGTCCGAGGCGGGCTGGAAGGCGCAGCAGGAAGCAATTTTCGCCCTCGGCGACAAGCTCCTGCCGGCGGGGCTGGAAAACCTTGCGCTGTGAGCACCGGCTCCCATGTGACGGTGCTGCTGGCCGAGGCGGTCGCGGCACTGGCGATCAAGCCGACGGGTGTTTACGTGGATGGCACTTTCGGTCGCGGCGGACACAGTCGGCGGATTCTGCAAGCGCTCGGGCCGCAGGGCCGGTTGATCGCATTGGATCGCGATCCGGTGGCGATTGCCTCGGGGCGGGAAATCGACGATCCCCGTTTCACGCTGGTGCATGCGGCCTTCAGCAAGTTTGCCGAGGTGCTGGACGAACTGGATATCGCGCAGGTGGATGGCGTGCTGCTGGATCTGGGCGTGTCGTCGCCGCAACTGGATACGCCCGAAAGGGGCATGAGTTTTCGTTTCGATGCGCCGCTGGATATGCGCATGGATACGACGCAGGGGGGGACCGCCGCCGAATTCCTGGCGCGGGCATCGCAATCAGAAATAGAAAGGGTGGTTAGGGACTATGGCGAAGAACGGTTTGCTCATGCGATTGCAAAGGCGCTTGTTGCTGCTCGGGCCGGCGACGGTATTACACGCACAGGACAACTTGCCACTCTCGTGGCGGAAGTCGTCCGCACGCGCGAGCCGGGCCAGCACCCGGCGACGCGCTGCTTTCAGGCCCTTCGGATTCATGTCAACGGCGAGCTTGAGGAGCTGCCGCTAACCCTGCCGCAATGCGTCGGGCGCCTGGCGCCCGGAGGTCGACTGGCCGTGATCAGTTTCCATTCCCTGGAAGACCGGATCGTCAAGCGCTTCATGCGCGATGCGGCGAATCCGGCGCAGCCGCCGAAAGGCGTGCCGATCAAGGCGGCTGATCTGCCGTCGCCGATCCTGAAACTGGTCGGCAAGCCGGTGTTTCCCTCGGCGGCCGAAGTGGCCGCCAATCCTCGTTCCCGTAGCGCGGTTCTGCGCGTGGCTGAAAAATGGTCCGGCTGAACATCATTCTGCTGCTGATCGCCGTGGCCTGCGCGCTCGCGGCGGTGAACGCCAATCACAAGGCTCGCAAGCTCTTCATTGAGTTGGAGTCCGAGCAGAAACGCATGCGCGATCTTGAGGTGGAGTGGGGGCAGTTGCAGTTGGAGCAAAGCACCTGGGCCGCCCATGTACGTGTCGAGAAGATCGCTCGCGAAAAGCTGGGCATGCGGCCGCCGGCTCCGGGCCAGATCATTGCCGTCGAAGCCGAGGGCGCGCGATGAGAGGCGTCAAGTTCTCCAAGAGTCCGCTGCTTTCCGAGCGTCTGCCACTCTGGCGCCAGCGCCTAGTGCTGGCGTTGTTGCTGCTCGGTTTCGTGGTGCTGGTTGGCCGCTCCCTGTTTTTGCAGGGCATTAATAACGAGTTCCTCGGCGACAAGGGGCGTGCCCGCTACGAGCGGGTGATCGACATTTCCGCCACTCGTGGCCGTATCACCGATCGTCACGGCGACGTGCTGGCGATTTCGACGCCGGTGCGTTCGATCTGGGCGATACCCGAGGACGCCTCGCTGACACCGGCCCAGTCCCGCGATCTGGCCCAGTTGCTGGAAATGGATGTGCGTGAGCTGAACCGCAAGCTCGCCTCGGAACGCGACTTCGTCTACGTCAAGCGCCAGTTGCCGCCCGAGTTGGCCGACAAGGTGTCGGCGATGAAGCTGGCGGGCATTCATCAGAAGAACGAGTATCGCCGCTACTACCCGTCCGGCGACGTCACCGCGCATATGCTGGGCTTTACCGGCATCGAGGACAACGGCCAGGAGGGTGTCGAGCTGGCCTTCAACGAGCTGCTGTCGGGCAAGCCCGGTAGCCGTCGCGTGATAAAGGACCGCCGTGGCAACGTGGTGGAAGACGTCGAAAGCGTGCGTCCGCCATTGGAAGGCAAGGACATCGTGCTGGCACTGGATGCCAAGATCCAGTACCTCGCTTATACGCATCTGCGTCGTGCCATCGAAGAGAACAAGGCCAAGGCGGGCGGGGTGGTAGTGCTCGATGCCCGTACGGGGGAAATCCTGGCCCTGGTGAATCTGCCGACCTATAACCCCAACAACCGGGGCAAGCTGATCGGCGCGCAATTGCGCAACCGGGCGTTGACCGACACCTACGAGCCGGGCTCGACCATGAAGCCCTTCATTGCCGCTCTGGCGCTGGAAAAGGGCAAGGTCCGTTTCGATACACCGATCAATACGGCACCGGGCAAGATGACCATCGGTACGGCGACGATTCACGATGCGCATATGCATGGTGTCCTGACCGTGGCCCAGGTGATCCAGAAGTCCTCCAACGTAGGCATCTCGAAGATGGCTCTTTCGATGAAGCCGGAAGAGATGTGGACCATGTTCGACAGCATCGGTTTCGGCATGCCGCTCAAGCTGGGCTTCCCCGGCGAGGTCGGCGGCCGCTTGCGGCCGGCCAAGAATTGGCGACCCATCGAGCAGGCCACCATGTCCTACGGCCATGGCATTTCGGTGACGCTGATGCAGATGGCGCGTGCCTACCAGGCCTTCGCCCGTGACGGCGACTTGACGCCGATCTCCCTGACCCGCATGGATACACCGCCGACCAACGTCAAACAGATTTTCTCGGCGCAGACCGCACGGGAAGTTCGCGCCATGCTGGAAATGGCCGTACAGCCGGGCGGCACCGCGCCCAAGGCGCAGATTCCCGGCTATCGAGTCGCCGGCAAGACGGGCACGTCGCACAAACTGGAAGGCGGCGCCTACGCCAACAAATATGTGGCCTCCTTTACCGGCTTTGCGCCGGTTTCCGATCCGCGATTGATCGTCGCCGTGATGGTGGATGAACCCTCGAACGGCAGGCATTTCGGTGGCGACGTCTCGGCCCCTGTGTTTGCCCAGGTCATGGCGGGTGCACTGCGCACGCTGGGCGTGGCGCCGGATGCACCCCTCAAACCATTGGCGACCGATATGCCGCCGGTCACGGAGGAAATGTGAAGTTCGCCTGGACCGGAGCCGCGCAGCGGCGAACCCTAGCCACCCTCTCCCTCGGGGAGAGGGCTGGGGTGAGGGCATTTTCATGAGCGCGCTGAGTTTCATCGGCGAACTGGCGCGGCGTGGCATCGTCGTCAAAGGCCTCGCCATTGACTCGCGCCGCGTGCAACCGGGCGACGTCTTTCTCGCCTGGCCCGGTACCCAGGTGGATGGCCGCGATTTCATTCCGCAGGCCATTGCCAATGGTGCCGTCGCCGTTATTGCCGAGCCGGGGAAAAAAGTCGGCGCTGGTGGTACGGCGACCATGAATACGCCGATGCTGGAAGTGGCAGGCCTCGCCCGCGTCGCCGGCACCATTGCGCATTTCGTCTATGGCCGGCCTTCGGAAAAACTCTGGCTGGCCGGCGTCACCGGCACCAACGGTAAAACCTCCGTGTCGCAGTGGATCGCCCAGGCCATGAACGCGCTGGACTGCAAATGCGCGGTGATCGGCACACTGGGCAACGGTTTCCCTGGCTCGCTGGTCGATAGCCCCAACACCACGCCGGATGCCGTGACCCTGCATCGTGATCTCGCCGGCTTTGTCGCCGAAGGTGCTGTGGCCTGCGTCATGGAGGTGTCCTCCATCGGCCTCGATCAGGACCGGATCGGCGGCGCCGAATTTGATGTTGCCGTGTTCACCAATCTGACCCGCGACCATCTCGAATACCACGGCAGCATGGAGGCCTACGCCGCCGCCAAGGAAAAACTGTTTACCCGGCCTGGCCTGTCGGCGGCGGTGATCAACCTCGACGATGCGTTGGGTGTGGCGCTGGCCGCACGCCTGAAAGGGCGAGTCAAGACCTGGGGCTACACACTGGCCGACGGCATGGGCACGGACGAAGTTCTGCGTGCCGAGAATCTGAAGATGACAGCCTCGGGCCTCGCTTTCGATTTGCGCGGGACGCATATCGAGGTGCCGGTAGTCGGTCGCTTCAATGCCGCCAACATTCTCGCCGTGATCGGTGCCCTGCTGGCCGGTGACGAAGCGCTGGATGACATCGCCGCCGTGCTGCGCCACATCGAGCCGCCGCCGGGTCGCATGCAGGCGATCGGCGGCAAGGACGAACCGCTGGTGGTGGTGGACTATGCCCACACGCCGGACGCGCTGGAGAAGGCCCTCGGTGTGCTGCGTGAAACCGCCACCGCCCGCGATGGACAACTGCGCTGCGTATTCGGTTGCGGCGGTGATCGTGATCCCGGCAAGCGCCCGTTGATGGGCGCCGTCGCCGAGGCGCTGGCGAGCCAGGTCGTGGTGACCAGCGACAACCCGCGTAGCGAAGACCCGCTGGCCATCGCTAGGCAGATTCTGGCCGGCATGAAAAGCGGCCCCGCCGCCGCCATCGAACTCGACCGCGCCCGTGCCATTCGTCTAACTGTGACCGAGGCCGATGCCTGCGACGTGGTGCTGATCGCTGGCAAGGGCCATGAACCCTATCAGGAGATTGCCGGCGTGAAACATCCGTTTTCTGATCTCGATGCCGCAAAGTCGGCTCTGGCGGTACGGCGATCATGAGCATGATGACCCTGTTCGAAGCCGCTCGCGTCCTCGGTGCCCCGGCTCCGGCCAAGGATGCGATGTTCACCGCCGTGTCCACCGATTCCCGCGCCATCGCCGCCGATGAACTTTTCGTCGCGCTCAAGGGCGAGCATTTCGACGGCCATCAATATGTCGCTGATGTTCTGCATAAGGGTGCCGCCGGCGCCGTCGTGGACGCTGCCTTCGCCGCCGCTCATCCTGGCCTGCCGCTGATCGCCGTGCAGGACACGCGGCTCGCCCTCGGTGCCCTGGCCGCCGACTGGCGCGGCCGTTTCGACATTCCGCTGATCGGCGTTACCGGCAGCAACGGCAAGACCACGGTGAAGGAAATGTGTGCCGCCATCCTGCGCGCCCATCTCGGCCCGCAGTTTGGTGAGGGTGCGGTGCTCGCCACCACCGGTAATCTCAACAACGAAATCGGTTTGCCGCTGACCCTGTTGCGCCTGCGCGCCCACCACAAGGCGGGGGTAATCGAGATGGGCATGAACCATGCGGGCGAGATCGACTACCTGACGCGTCTGGCCGCGCCCACCGTGGCACTGGTGAACAACGCCCAGCGTGCCCACCTGGCCGGCCTTGGTTCGATCCAGGACGTGGCCCTGGCCAAGGGCGAAATCTTTGCCGGCCTCGGTGCGAGCGGGGTCGCGGTGTTCAATGGCGACGATGCACAGTGCGGCATATGGCAGCAGTTGTCGCTGGACTACCGGCAAGTCTGCTTCGGCCTCGATCACGATGCCGAACTGCGCGGCGATTTTGTCCCTCATGGTTTCGGTGGCCTGCTGCGACTGATCACGGCGGAGGGTACGCTGGCCGTCAATCTCGGCGTGCCGGGGCGACACAACGCCCGCAATGCCTGCGCCGCGGCCGCTGCAACCCTGGCTGCCGGTGTGCCCGGCGAGGCCGTGGTGCGCGGGCTGGAGGGCTATGCCGGCGTCAAGGGTCGCTTGCAACGCTGTCAGGGCAAGCAGGGGGCACTGGTCATCGACGACAGCTACAACGCCAATCCGGATTCCATGCGTGCCGCTATCGACGTGCTGGCCTCGATTCCCGGCCACCGTATCTTTGTCATGGGCGACATGGGCGAGGCCGGCGAGGCCGCCGGACAATTCCATGACGAGATCGGCGGCTACGCCAAGAGCCACGGCATCGACAAGCTCTACGCGCTGGGCGATCTGTCGGTAGCGGCGGCGCGCAACTTCGGCGAGGGCGGCGTGCATTTCGGCCGCATCGACGACTTGATCAAATCACTGAACGCCGATCTGGACAATCAGACCACCGTCCTCATCAAGGGCTCCCGTTTCATGCGCATGGAGCGCGTGGTCGAGGCCGTCACGGAGAAAATCCATGCTGCTTGAACTGGCCCAATGGCTGGCTCGCGACTTTCGCGGGTTCAACGTCTTCAACTACATCACCCTGCGCGCGGTGCTGGCGACCATGACGGCGCTGACCATCTCCTTCGTCTTCGGCCCGGCGGTGATTCGCTGGCTGGCGGCAAAGAAGATCGGCCAGTCGGTGCGCAGCGACGGGCCGCAAACGCACTTGATAAAAGCCGGCACGCCGACCATGGGCGGGGCGCTGATCCTGATCTCGCTGGGCGTCTCCACCCTGCTCTGGGCCGACCTCTCCAATCGCTTCGTCTGGATCATCCTCATCGTCACCTTCGGTTACGGCGCCGTTGGCTGGGTCGATGACTGGCGCAAGGTGGTGTACCGCAACCCGGACGGCCTCTCGGCGCGCTCTAAGTTCTTCTGGCAGTCGGTGGTCGGCCTGGTCGCCGCCATCTACATCGCCTTCTCGATCTCGGCGCCGAACAACGAGAAAGTGGTCGAACTCTTCTTCCAGTGGGTCGGCTCCGGCTTCACGCTGGAACTACCGACCAAGACCGATCTCATCGTGCCTTTCTTCAAGAGCGTCTCCTACCCGCTCGGCATGTTCGGCTTCATCACCCTGAGTTACTTCGTCATCGTCGGTACCAGCAACGCGGTGAACCTCACCGACGGCCTCGATGGCCTCGCCATCATGCCCACCGTGCTGGTCGGCGCCGCCCTGGGCATCTTCACCTACGTCGCCGGCAATGCGGTGTTCTCCAAATACCTGCTGCTGCCCTACATCCCCGGTGCAGGCGAACTCACCGTGTTCTGCGGCGCCCTGGCCGGCGCGGGCCTTGGCTTCCTCTGGTTTAACGCCTATCCGGCCGAAGTCTTCATGGGCGACGTCGGCGCCCTGGCCCTGGGCGCGGCGCTGGGTGCAGTGGCCATCGTCGCCCGCCAGGAGATCGTGCTCTTCATCATGGGCGGCGTCTTCGTCGCCGAAACGCTCTCGGTGATGCTCCAGGTCGGCTATTTCAAATACACCAAGAAGCGCTACGGCGAGGGTCGCCGCATCCTGCGCATGGCGCCGCTGCACCACCATTTCGAGCAGACCGGCTGGAAGGAAACCCAGGTCGTGGTCCGCTTCTGGATCATCACCATCCTGCTGGTGCTGTTTGGCCTTTCCACCTTGAAGATACGCTGAAGATCGGTAATGGAACTCACGGGCAGACACGTCCTCATCCTCGGCCTCGGCGAAACCGGCCTGGCCTGCGCGCGCTGGTGCGAGCGGCAGGGTGCCCGTGTGCGCGTGGCGGATACGCGGACGGCGCCGCCTTATCTGAACGAGCTGCATCGCCGTGTCGCCAGCGCCGACTTTTGCACGACCAGTTTCAACGAGGATTTCGACAAGAGTCTGCTTGACGGCATCGACCTGCTGGTCCTCTCGCCGGGACTTTCCGGCGGCCTGATGGTGGTGATCCACGCCCGCGCCGCCGGCATTCCGGTGGTCGGCGAGATTGAGCTCTTCGCGCGCGGCTTGCGGACCCTGGGCGGGAATGTTCCCGTCGTCGCCATCACCGGGACCAACGGCAAGACCACCACTACCGCCCTGACCGGCCATCTGCTCGCGGCCACCGGCAAGCGGGTCGGCGTGGCCGGCAACATCTCACCGGCGGCGCTGACGGCGCTGATGGATTTCCAGGATGCCGGCACTCTGCCGGAGGTATGGGTGCTGGAACTGTCGAGCTTCCAGCTCGAAACCACCGAGACGCTGAATCCGATGGCGGCGACGGTGCTCAATATTTCCGACGACCATCTGGATCGCTATATCGATCTTGATGAATACGCATCGGTCAAGGCTCGCGTCTTCCAGGCCGGCGCCGAGCATGCGGGGGTGCAGGTGCTCAACCGCGTCGACCGTCGTGTCGCCCGCATGGCATTGCCGGATCGCCGCATCATCGGCTTCGGCCTCGATGCACCGGCGCATCCGGACGACTTCGGCCTGCGCCCCAATCGGGGCGAGACCTGGATCGTGCAGGGTGATCGTTTCCTGCTGCCGGTTTCCGAGCTGCCCATCAGCGGTCTTCACAATGCCATGAACGCTATGGCGGCCCTGGCCTTGTGCGTGGCACTTGGCTTCGATGCGGTGCCGCTATTGCCGGCGCTGCGCGCATTTCGCGGCCTGCCGCATCGGGTCGAGAAGGTGGATGAGATCGATGGCGTCGCCTGGTTCGACGACTCCAAAGGTACCAATGTCGGCGCCACTGTAGCCGCTCTCGAAGGCATGGGGCGTAAGGTGGTGGTGATCCTCGGCGGCGACGGCAAGGGGCAGGACTTCTCGCCCCTGAAGCGGGCCGTGGCGCGCCATGCCCGCGCCGCCGTGCTGATCGGTCGTGACGGGCCGCTGATCGAAAAGATCATCGCCGATGCTGGCGTGCCGGTGGAGTGCGCCACTGACATGACTGACGCCGTGCGTCGCGCCAGCGCCCAGGCGCAGCCGGGCGACGCCGTACTGCTCTCGCCAGCCTGTGCCAGCTTCGACATGTTCCGCAACTATGAGCATCGCGCCCAGGTGTTCATCGAGGCGGTGAAAGGCCTGCCGCGATGAACAGCTACGCCGCTCCGCAACAGCGCGGCCCGGCCGAGCTCGACGGCCTGCTGCTGTGGCCGGCCCTCGGCCTGCTGCTGTTCGGCATGGTCATGGTGTACTCGGCTTCCATCGCCATGGCCGAGGGCAGCCGCTTCACTGGCGGCCAACCCGCATTTTTCCTGATGCGCCACGGCGTTTTCCTCGCCGTCGGCCTGGTGGCCGGCGTGATGGCCTTCCAGATTCCGCTGCGGCTATGGCAGCAGGCGGCGCCCTGGGCCTTTCTGGTCGGCTTCGTGCTGCTGCTGGTGGTGCTGATTCCCCACGTCGGCAAATCGGTGAACGGCGCCCAGCGCTGGATTGGCTTCGGCCCCATCAATCTCCAGCCTTCCGAGCTGATGAAACTCTTCGCCGTGCTTTACGCCGCCGATTACACGACACGCAAGCTCGACGACATGATGAGCTTCCGCAAGGGCTTCGTGCCCATGGCCGTGGTCATGGTGCTGGTCGGCGCGCTGCTGCTGCGCGAGCCGGACTTCGGCGCCTTCGTGGTGATCATTTCCATCGCCGTCGGCATCCTTTTCCTCGGCGGCATCAACGCCCGCCTCTTCGCCGTGCTGATCGGCGTCATGGCCGTGGCCTTCGTCATCCTGATCTGGTCCTCGCCCTATCGTCGCGAACGCATCTTCGGCTTCATGGATCCGTGGCAGGACGCGTTCGGCAAGGGCTACCAGCTCTCCCATGCGCTGATCGCCTTCGGTCGCGGCGAGTGGTTCGGCGTCGGCCTCGGCGCCAGCGTCGAAAAGCTCTTCTACCTGCCGGAAGCGCACACCGACTTCCTGCTCGCCGTGATCGCCGAGGAACTCGGCTTCGTCGGCGTCTGCGCCGTGATCGGCCTATTCGCCCTGCTGGTGCAACGCTCCTTCGCCATCGGTCGCCAGGCCCTGATCCTCGACCGCGTCTATGCCGGACTTGTCGCCCAGGGCATCGGTATCTGGCTCGGCGTTCAGGGTTTCATCAACATGGGCGTGAACATGGGTCTGCTGCCGACCAAGGGCCTGACCCTGCCGCTGATGAGCTTTGGTGGTTCGGGTATCGTCGCCAACTGTCTGGCGCTGGGCATCCTGTTGCGCGTCGATTGGGAGAATAGGCAACTGATGCGGGGACAGCAGGTATGAGAACTCTCCTGGTCATGGCTGGCGGCACGGGTGGGCACATCATGCCCGGCATCGCCGTGGCCGAAGCTCTGCGCGCACAGGGCTGGAAGATCGCCTGGATGGGCAACCCGGATGGCATGGAAGCCAAGCTCACTGCCGGGCTCGGCTACGAGATGGCCTGGGTGCGTTTTTCGGCCCTGCGCGGCAAGGGTATCGTGCGCAAGCTGATGCTGCCCTTCAATCTGTTGCGCGGCTTCGCCCAGGCCCTGGCGCACCTCAAACGCATCCGGCCCGATGTGGTGCTCGGCATGGGCGGTTACGTCACATTCCCCGGCGGCATGATGGCGGTGCTGAAGGGTATCCCGCTGGTCCTGCACGAACAGAACTCCGTCGCCGGCCTCGCCAATCGCGTCCTCGCCGCCGTCGCCGACCGTATCGTCACCGGCTTCCCTGATGTCCTGAAGAAGGGCGAATGGCTGGGCAATCCGGTACGGCCTGAAATCGCCGTGCTGCCAGAGCCGACTATTCGCTACGCCGGCCACAGCGGCCCCTTGCGTGTGCTGGTGGTGGGTGGCAGTCTCGGTGCTCAGGCGCTTAATGAAACCTTGCCGAAAGCCCTGGCTCTGCTGCCCGAGAGCGAGCGGCCCGAAGTGGTGCACCAGGCTGGGGAAAAACATCTGCCGCTGCTACAGAGCTTCTACCTCTCGGCCGACGTCAAGGCGCACTGTGTCGCCTTTATCAGCGATATGGGCGTCGCCTACGGCTGGGCCGATCTGGTGATTTGCCGGGCTGGCGCCCTTACCGTGGCCGAACTGGCGGCGGCCGGTGTCGCCAGCATCCTGGTGCCCTTTCCGCATGCGGTGGATGACCACCAGACCACGAATGCCCGCTTTCTGGCCAGCGCCGGGGCGGCGATCCTGCTGCCACAAAGTGAGATGACGCCGGAGCGACTGGCCGAGATCGGCCGTCTGCCCCGGGAACAACTGGCCCAGATGGCCGAAAAGGCGAGGGCGCTGGCGCGCCCCGATGCGACGGCGGACGTCGCCCAAGTTTGCGCGGAGTTAGCCCGATGAAACATAAAGTCAAACGCATCCATTTCGTTGGCATCGGCGGTTCCGGCATGAGCGGCATCGCTGAGGTGCTGGCCAACCAGGGCTTCGAGGTCAGTGGTTCCGATCTCGCCGAGAGCGCGACGACGCGCCGATTGGCGGCGCAGGGCATCCGTGTCGATGTCGGCCATCGCCCGGAGAATGCGGCAACGGCCGATGCGGTGGTGGTGTCTACCGCCGTACGGGACGATAACCCGGAAGTGATGACCGCTCGCGAGCGCAAGGTGCCTGTGGTGCCCCGTGCCCAGATGCTGGCCGAGTTGATGCGCCTCAAGCAGGGCGTCGCCATCGCTGGTACCCACGGCAAGACCACCACCACCAGCCTCGTTGCATCCTGCCTTGCCGAAGGCGGGCTGGACCCGACCTTCGTCATCGGTGGTCGTTTGAATTCCGCCGGCGCCAACGCCCGTCTCGGCTCCGGCGAATTTCTCGTGGCCGAAGCCGACGAGTCGGACGCCTCCTTCCTCTTCCTGTCACCCGTCGTATCGGTGATCACCAATATCGACGCCGACCACATGGAAACCTACGGCCACGATTTCGGTCGCCTCAAGCAGGCCTTCGTGGATTTCCTTCATCGCCTGCCGTTTTATGGCGTGGCCGTAGTCTGCAACGATGACCCCAATGTGCGCGAGATCATTCCCCGCGTCGCCAAGCAGATCGTCACCTACGGCATCGATGCACCTGCCAACTTCCGCGCCGAGAACGTGGTGGCCGATGGCGGCACCATGCGCTTCGACTGCGTGCGCACCAACGGCAGTGTGTCGCGTCTGTCCATCGTGCTCAACTTGCCCGGTCGTCACAACGTCCTCAATGCCCTGGCCGCGATTGCCGTGGCCACGGAAGTCGGCGTTGGCGACACGGCGATCGTCAAGGCCCTGGCCGAGTTCCGTGGCGTTGGCCGCCGCTTCCAGCGTTATGGTGAGGT
This sequence comes from Rhodocyclaceae bacterium, assembly GCA_030824275.1. Taxonomy (GTDB): domain Bacteria; phylum Pseudomonadota; class Gammaproteobacteria; order Burkholderiales; family Rhodocyclaceae; genus JAVBXY01. Next base: position 195,924 of record JAVBXY010000005.1, read on the forward strand.
TCCCTGTGCTGACGGCGGGCATTTCACACTGGTGGACGACTACGGTCACCATCCGGTTGAAATGGCGGCCACCATTGCTGCCGCGCGTGGTGCCTTTCCGGGCCGCCGACTGGTACTGGCCTTCCAGCCCCACCGCTACACCCGGACGCGCGACTGTTTCGAGGATTTCGTCAAGGTGCTCTCCGGTGTCGATGCCCTCCTGTTGGCCGAGGTCTACGCGGCTGGCGAGGCCCCCATCGTCGCCGCCGACGGCCGCACCCTGGTCCGCGCCGTACGCGTGGCGGGCAAGGTGGAACCCGTTTTTGTCGAGGACATCGTGGCCATGCCGACAGCCATCCTCGATGCGGTGCGTGACGGCGACGTGGTGATCACCATGGGCGCCGGTTCGATTGGCGCTGTGCCGGGAAAGCTTTCCGATGCCTGATACCGGTCGCCCGACGGTTCGTGCCAACGAACCCATGGCCCGCCATGTTTCCTGGCGGGCAGGGGGCGCGGCCGCCTGCGCCTTCTTCCCGACCAGCGTGGATGAGCTTGCCGAGTTCCTCCGCACCCTGCGCACCGATGAAAATCTTCTATTGGTGGGCCTGGGCAGCAACCTGCTGGTGCGGGACGGCGGCTTTGACGGCACGGCGATCTTCACCCATGGCGCGCTGAACACCCTGCGCCTGGAGGATGACGGCACGATCTACGCCGAGGCCGGCGTTGCCTCGCCCAAGCTGGCCCGCTTCGCTGCCAACCACAATCTGGCCGAGGCCGAGTTCCTCGCCGGAGTGCCGGGTACCGTTGGCGGAGCGCTGGCGATGAACGCCGGTTGCCACGGCGGCGAAACATGGCGCTACGTGGCGCGGGTGCTGATGCTCAATCGCCAGGGCGAGCGGGTGTTGCGCACTGCCGATGACTTCGAGATCGGCTATCGCCATGTCGGTCTGAAAGCGACCACTGACGAGATTTTCGCTGCCGCCTGGTTCCGCTTTCCGACGGGGGATGGCGACGTCGCTCGCGAGCGCATTCGCGAACTGCTGGAACGACGTATCGCCACCCAGCCGCTCAATCTGCCCAATGCCGGATCGGTGTTCCGCAACCCCCCTGGCGACCACGCTGCGCGACTGATCGAGGCCGCCGGTTTGAAAGGTGCACGGCTAGGCGGCGCGCAGGTTTCCGAAAAGCATGCGAATTTCATCGTTAATCCAGAGGGTGAGGCGACGGCGAGTGCGATAGAAATGCTAATCGGCCATGTTCAGGCGGTCGTGAGGGGAAAATTCGGGGTCGACCTGGTGCGTGAAGTACGCATCGTCGGCTCGCAAACGCAGGACGGAGCAGGGTTTTGATGGATTTCGGCAAGGTGGCGGTGATGATGGGCGGGAAATCGGCCGAGCGCGAGGTGTCGCTGAAAAGTGGCGCCGCAGTGCTGGCGGCGATGACTGCCGTGGACGTGGACGTCCATGCCTTCGATCCGCGCGACAAACCGCTGGAGGCTCTCCACGCAGAAGGTTTCGACCGCGTGTTCGTCGCCCTGCACGGTCGCGGTGGTGAGGACGGCTCCCTGCAAGGAGCGCTGGACCTGCTCGACATTCCCTATACCGGCAGCGGCGTGCTGGCCTCGGCCCTGGCCATGGACAAGTGGCGCTGCAAGCTGATCTGGCAGGCGGCCGGCCTGCCCGTGCCCGAATTCGTCGTCCTTAGCGGCGCCAGTGATTTCGCGGCCGTGGAAGCGCAACTCGGTTTGCCGCTCTTCGTCAAGCCGGCCTGCGAAGGCTCGAGCATCGGCATCAGCAAGGTCAAGGAACCGGGTGGCCTGCGCGCTGCCTACGAACTGGCGGCCCGTTACGATTCCTGCGTGATCGCCGAGCGCTTTCTTGCCGGTGGCGAATTCACCGTCGGCATTCTCGGCGGCCGTGCCCTGCCGGTGATCCGCATCGTGCCGGCCACCGAGTTCTACGACTACGACGCCAAGTACCTGCGCGACGACACCGAATATCGAATCCCCTGCGGCCTTGGCGAAGCCCGCGAGAAGGAATTGCAGGACCTGGCCCTGCGCGCCTACGCCGTGCTCGGTGGTCGCGGCTGGGGTCGCATGGACCTGATGCTGGATGCGGACGGCCGTGCCTGGTGCCTGGAGGCGAACACCGCGCCGGGTATGACCGACCATTCGCTGGTACCCATGGCGGCCCGCGCCGCCGGCATCGAGTTTCCACAACTGGTGCTGAAACTGCTCGACGAGGCGCGCTGTGGCTAAAGCCAAGGGCAACTCTCGCGTCAATCCAACGGCCGGCGGCGAAGGCTTCTGGGATCGGCCGGCCCTGATGAATCTTGCCTCCGACCTGCTCTTCCTCGCGGCCGGCGTGCTGCTGGCCTGGGCCGGTGCCATGGCCTTGCAACGTCTGCCGGTGCTGCCGCTCAAGCAACTGGTGGTGACCAGTTCGCTGGACAACGTGTCCCGCGCCCAGATTGAGCACACTGCACGCACGGCGATTTCCGGTAATTTCTTCACCGTCAATCTCGAGTTCGCCCAAGCGGCCTTCGAGAAACTGCCCTGGGTGCGGCGTGTCGACCTGCGTCGACGCTGGCCCGATGGCCTGGAACTGAATGTGGAGGAACATCAGGCCGTTGCCCGCTGGACCTCCCTCGAAGGCGAGGCCCGACTGGTCAATAGTCGCGGCGAGGTCTTCGTCGCCACGACCAAGGCGCCGCTCCCCAGTTTCTCAGGCCCCGAAGGCTCCTCCCCCCGCGTCCTCGCCCGCTATCAGGAGTTCGCCGAAGGTCTGGCCACCATCGGCCGCAAGCCCGCGACCGTGCATCTGTCGGCCCGCGAGGCCTGGCAGATCAAGCTCGACGACGGCGTGGTACTGGAACTGGGCCGCGACCAGCCGAAGGCGCCGCTTGCCGAGCGTCTGACCCGATTTACGACCCACTACGCAACGGCGAAGGCCCGCCTGCAAACCGTCGGCGTGGTGGACATGCGTTACCCCAATGGATTCGCCCTGCGGGCGAGCAAGAGTTAATGAGCAAAGAACAGAAACGCGACCTCATCGTCGGCCTCGACATCGGCACCTCCAAGATCGTTGCCATCGTCGGCGAACTGGATGCCGAAGGCCGCCTGGCCATTCTCGGTCTCGGTACCCAGGAATCCACCGGACTCAAGCGCGGCATGGTGATCAACATCGAGTCCACGGTTAACTCGATCTCCAAAGCCATCGCTGAAGTCGAGATGATGGCCGGTTGCAAGGTGCGCGAGGTCTATACGGGCATCGCCGGCAGCCACATCAAGAGCAAGGATTCGTCCGGCATGGCCGTGGTGAAGGACGGTGAAGTCACCCAGTTCGATGTCGAGCGCGCCATCGAGGCGGCCAATGCAACGCCGATCTCCGCTGACGACCAGATACTGCACACTCTGGTGCAGGAGTTCATTGTGGACGGCCAGGACGGCGTCAGGGAACCCATCGGCATGGATGCGCGGCGTCTCGACGTCAAGGTGCATCTGGTGACCGGTGCCGTCACCGCGGTGCAGAACATCGTCAAGTGCGTGCATCGCTGCGGCCTGGAAGTAGTGGACCTGGTACTGCAACCGCTGGCCTCGGGCTATGCAGTGCTGACCGAGGACGAGAAGGATGTCGGCGTCTGCCTCGTCGATATTGGCGGTGGCACGACCGACGTGGCGGTCTTCGTCCAGGGCGCGATCCGTCATACGGCGGTGATCCCGATTGCCGGCGACCAGCTGACCAACGACATCGCCATTGCACTGCGTACTTCGACTCAAGACGCAGAAGACATCAAGGTGCGCTATGGCGTTGCCCTCCAGCAGTTGGCCGATCCGGAAGAAATGATCGATGTCCCTGGCGTCGGTGATCGGCCGGCCACCCAGCTTTCGCGGCAGACGCTGGCCGGCTTCATCCAGCCGCGCGTCGAGGAGATTTTCCAGAAGGTGCAGGAAGAGCTGCACCGCAGCGGCTACGAGCGCCTGTTGCGCGCCGGTGTCGTGCTGACCGGCGGTTCGGCCCAGATGGCCGGCATGACGCAGCTCGGCGAAGAGATATTCCACAACACGGTAAAGCTGGCCATGCCGCATTACGACGGCAACCTGCGCGACTTCGTGCGCAATCCGCGCTATTCGACGGCGATGGGCCTGCTGCTCGAAGGAGTGGCGCAGCGCCATCGCGGCATGAAGATCCAGAGTCCCAAGAGTTTCGGCCAGATTCTGGGGCGCATGAAAGCATGGTTCAGCAAGAATTTTTGAGTTGATTTGATCGGGCAGTCGTTCTTTTAGGAGGCAAACATGTTTGAACTTGAGGAAGTCGTAGCACAAGAGGCCGAGGCCAGCACCACCGTGATCAAGGTGGTCGGCGTCGGTGGAGCCGGCGGCAATGCCGTCGAACACATGATCCGCGAAGGGGTGGGTGGCGTTGAGTTCATCTGCTGCAACACGGATGCGCAGGCGCTGAAGAAAAGCAGTGCCCACGTTCGCCTGCAACTGGGCCCGGGCCTGGGCGCTGGTGGCAAGCCGGAGAAGGCCAAGGAACTGGCGCAAATCGACCGGGCGCGCATCGCCGAGGCATTGGCCGGTGCGCACATGGTCTTTATCACCGCCGGCATGGGCGGTGGCACCGGTACCGGTGCTGGCCCCGTGGTGGCCGAGGTCGCCCGTGAGCTTGGCATCCTTACGGTGGCCGTGGTGACCAAGCCCTTCGAATATGAAGGCAAGCGCAAGCGTCTGGCCGAAGAGGGCGTGGCCGAACTGGCCCAGCACGTCGATTCCCTGATCGTGATTCTCAACGAGAAGCTTGAAGAAGTTCTCGGTGACGAGGTCAGCATGCTTGAGGCCTTCAAGGCGGCTGACAACGTGCTGCGCAATGCCGTCGGCGGTATCGCCGAGATCATCAACGTGCCCGGTCTGGTGAACGTCGACTTCGAAGACGTGAAGACGGTCATGGGCGAGATGGGCAAGGCCATGATGGGTTCCGCTTCCGCGTCCGGCGTCGACCGTGCCCGCGTCGCCGCCGAGGAAGCCGTGTCCAGCCCGTTGCTGGAAGGCATCGAGCTCTCTGGTGCTCGTGGCGTGCTGGTGAATATTACTGCCAGCACCTCGCTCGGCCTCAAGGAGTACAAGGAAGTCATGAACACCATCCGTCAGTACACGGCCGCCGAAGCGACCGTGATCTGCGGTGCCGTGTTCGACGAAACCATGGAAGACCAGCTTCGCGTTACCGTCGTGGCGACCGGGCTGGGCGGTGTCGTCGCCAAGGCCAGGAAGCCGGAGATGCGGGTGATCGAGACCGTCGGCCTGCGTACCGGTACCGACAATCTGCCGATTCTCGATGCCGTTGCCGGTCAGCACCAGTTTGATCTTTCCAGCGTGATGACCAGCGCCCGTGGCAGCTCGCCGCGTAACGCGCAGGCTGAAGCGATGGCCAACTCGGGTGTCGACAAGTACGACATCCCGGCCTTCCTGCGTCGCCAGTCGGACTGATCACCTGGCTGGATCGCGATGCCGGCGGATGGGCGCCTCCCCATTCGCCGGCATTCGTGATTGCATTAGTGTTAAAATTTTGCACCGCATCAATTGCTTGGCATCATTCATGTTGCGTCAGCGCACACTGAAATCCATCGTTAAGGCCACTGGCGTCGGGCTCCATTCCGGCGCCAAGGTGACGCTCGTGCTGCGTCCGGCGCAGCCCGGTACGGGCATCGTTTTCCATCGTGTCGATCTCGATCCGCCGGTATCCATCAAGGCCGATCCCTTCGGTGTCGGCGATACGCGGCTGGCCTCCTGCCTGGAGAAGGACGGTGCCAAGGTGGCGACCGTCGAGCACCTGATGTCGGCCCTGGCCGGTCTCGGTATCGACAACATCCATGTGGATGTCGATGCGGCCGAGCTGCCGATCATGGACGGCTCCGCCGCTCCTTTCGTCTTCCTGCTCCAGTCCGCAGGGATCGACGAACAGAAGGCGGCGAAGAAATTCCTCCGCGTGAAAAAGACCGTGGAAGTGCAGGATGGCGACAAGTGGGCGAAGCTGACGCCCTACGACGGTTTCAGCCTCGACTTCTCCATTGTCTTCAACCATCCGGCGATGGATGCATCCGCCAGTCGCGCCCATATCGATTTCGCCGATCAGTCCTATGTGCGCGAAGTGTCCCGCGCCCGCACCTTCGGTTTCATGCAGGATGTCGAGGCCATGCGCGAACAGGGCCTGGCCCTGGGCGGTAGTCTGGAAAACGCCATCGTGATGGACGAGTACCGTGTGCTCAACAGCGACGGCCTGCGTTTCGGCGACGAATTCGTCAAGCACAAGATCCTTGATGCCGTCGGTGATCTCTATCTGGCCGGTCACCCATTGCTGGCGGCGTTCTCCGCCCACAAGTCGGGCCACGCGCTGAACAACAAGCTGTTGCGCGCCTTGCTGGCCGACCAGTCCGCCTGGGAACTGGTCAGTTTCGAACGGGCCGAGGACGCGCCGGGTTCTGTTGCCCGGCTGTATCCCCAGCTGACCTAGCCATGCTGCTGCTGCGGATCATCGGGATACTTACGGTGATCGCCATCGGCAGCGGCATAGTCGCCTGGATATTCACCGGCGACAAAACCTACCTGAAGCTGGCCTTTCGCATCGCCAAGGGCGCGCTGCTGTTCGCGCTGGCCTTGCTGGTGCTGATGGCAGCGGAGCGCCTGATCATTCTTTGACGGTACGCAGCAGGCGTTCCAGTGCTGCCTTCAGGCGGGACTCTCCCGGCAGTCGGTTTTTTAGCGCAGTAAGTCCCTGCTTCTGTTGTGATCCAGGCAGGACGGGGCGAATATGAGGCGGCGGCGCGGGATTATGACTGCGGGCTTGCACCCGGACCTCGATTTGGGTAAGCTTCGCCGCTTCTGAAGATAACTCGCTGGCAAGACGTGGTCCAAGTTGACGGACTTTTGCAGCGACCGCACCGTTCGAGGTGTGGATAAAAAGTTTCCCCAGCCGGAAGTTGGCTACCCGCACATGAGGCCGCAGCGCCTCGGGCAAGGCGGCTTCCAGAGCGTGCTGGAATTGCAGGAGGCGTTGGGCGTGGGCGGCAAGCCGCGCCAGGCTGTCACCGGAGTTGAGATGTTCCTGGAGACTGCGCGCCATTTGAATTGAAACGAACCTGAGGAAGGGAATGGATGCATATTATTCTCGTCTCTGACCGGCTGGCAACCGCTCGCACCATTACTTTGAGCTGGCGCCATCTGATATTCGCGGTGGGTCTCCTGTTTGCATCGGTTCTGACCCTGTCGTCATTGTTTTCCTATGTCACCGTCCGCCACGCGGCGGAAATCCGTCTGCCCTTCCTGCAAAACCTCCTGCGTGCGGTGAATGCAGAGGAAACGCAGCGTTCCAAGGACTTTGTCCGCGAAAACCTCAATGCCATGGCGGTCAAGCTGGGCGAGATGCAGGCGCAATTGCTTCGTCTCGATACCATCGGCGAACGTCTGGCGGGCATGGCCGGTGTCAAGCCGCAGGACTTGAAAGCCATGGAGTCCAAGGTGGATGGCCGTGGTGGTCCCTTGATCCTGCCCCAGGCGGTTTCCCCCGGTGACCTGCAAAAGGCCGTCGATGCACTGGCCCGCCAGGTGGAGGCGAAGTCCGATGCCTTGTCCCTGATCGAGTCGCAATTACTGGAGGAGCGGATCCGCAAGAGTCTGTTGCCTACCAGTCTGCCGGTCGCCGTGCAGTGGAATGCCTCGGCCTATGGCTGGCGCATGGACCCTTTCACTGGTGAGCGGGCCATGCATGAAGGCGTCGATTTCGTCGCCACTACCGGTACGGCAATCCATGCCGCCGCTGCTGGCGTCGTCACTACTTCCGAACATCATCCGCAGTATGGCAACCTGATTGAGATTGACCACGGCAAGGAATTGACTACCCGCTACGCGCATGCCTCCAGGTTGCTGGTCAAGCCGGGACAGCTGGTCAAGCGCGGGCAGAAGATCGCCGAGGTTGGCACAACTGGCCGCTCCACCGGTCCGCATCTGCATTTCGAGGTCCGCGTGCGTGGCATTGCGCAAAACCCGGACCGCTTCCTGCGCATGGCGCAGTCGACACAGACCGCTCAGGTCGGCACCAAAGCAGCGCCCCATCGTCATTGAGGGCCGGGGGAGGGCCACCTCCCCCGCATGCTAAAATCCGCGCTTTGCATTTCCGGCCCTCCCGGGACTCGGGGGGCCGCGTGGCCCATGATCTCCGGCTTTAGTTTTAGCCTGCGCTTCCGTTACGGGCGTTGGCTTTCTCTGAAGCCAGTTTCCGGTTGAAAAAATGATAACTGGCTTTCTCAAGAAGATTTTCGGCAGCCGCAATGACCGGCTGATCAAACAGTACGCCCAGACAGTCGCCCGCATCAATGCGCTGGAACCGGCAATGCAGGCACTCACCGATGAGGCCCTGCGGGACAAGACCGAGGAGTTTCGAGCCCGTCACGCCAAGGGTGAATCCCTCGATGCCCTGTTGCCGGAGGCCTTTGCCGTCGTTCGCGAAGCCGGTCGTCGCGTCCTCGGTATGCGCCATTTCGACATGCAGATGGTCGGCGGCATGGTGCTGCATTACGGCAAGATTGCCGAGATGCGCACCGGTGAAGGCAAGACCCTGACCGCGACGCTGCCCATTTACCTGAATGCCATCCCCGGCAAAGGCGTACACCTGATCACGGTGAACGACTACCTGGCCAGCCGCGACGCCAACTGGATGGGCCGTATCTATCGTTTCCTCGGCCTCAGCGTCGGTATCAATCTGTCGCAGATGCCGCACGATGAAAAGCAGGCGGCCTACGCGGCGGACATCACCTACGGCACCAACAACGAATTCGGCTTCGACTACCTGCGCGACAACATGGTCTACACCGCGGGCGAGCGGGTGCAGCGAGGCCTGAACTACGCCATCGTCGACGAAGTGGACTCAATCCTCATCGACGAGGCCCGCACGCCGCTGATCATTTCCGGCCAGGCAGAAGACCACACCGAACTCTACCTGCGCATGAACGCCGTGCCGCCGTTGCTGACGCTGGGCGAAGCCGCCAAGGGCGAGGGCGAGCAGGACACCGGAGACTACACGGTGGACCTCAAGTCCCATCAGGTACTGCTGACGGAAGCGGGTCACGAGAAGGCCGAGGAAATTCTTGCCCGTCTGGGCATCCTGGCCGAAGGTAGCAGTCTCTACGAGCCGGGCAATATCCTGCTCATCCATCACCTCTACGCCGCACTGCGTGCCCATAACCTCTATCACCGTGACCAACAGTACGTGATCCAGGATGGTGAAGTGGTGATCGTGGACGAATTCACCGGCCGCCTCATGGCGGGTCGTCGCTGGTCCGATGGCCTGCATCAGGCCGTCGAGGCCAAGGAAGGCGTGTCGATTCAGGCCGAGAACCAGACCCTCGCCTCGATCACCTTCCAGAACTACTTCCGCATGTACACCAAGCTGGCCGGCATGACCGGCACGGCGGATACGGAAGCCTACGAGTTCCACCAGATCTACAACCTTGAAACCGTGGTGGTGCCGACCACCCGGCCGATGATCCGCAAGGACGAGAACGACCAGATCTATCGCACCGCGCCGGAAAAACACGCAGCCATCGTCGCCGACATCCGCGCCTGCGCCGCGCGGGGCCAGCCGGTGCTGGTAGGCACCACCTCGATCGAGAATTCCGAACTGCTGTCCTCCTTGCTGGACAAGGAAAAGATTCCCCATCAGGTGCTCAACGCCAAGCAGCACGCCCGCGAAGCGGAGATCGTGACCCAGGCCGGCCGGCCCGGCATGGTCACCATCGCCACCAACATGGCCGGTCGCGGTACCGACATCGTGCTTGGCGGCAATATCGAGAAGGAACTCGGCGCCATCCACGACAACGAATCGCTGTCGGCTGCCGACAAGGAAACGCAGATCGCCGCGCTCAAGGCCGAGTGGCAAAAGGTGCACGATCAAGTGCTGGCCTCCGGTGGTCTGCACATCATCGGTTCCGAGCGCCATGAATCGCGCCGCATCGACAACCAGTTGCGCGGCCGTTCCGGTCGTCAGGGCGACCCGGGTTCCTCGCGCTTCTATCTGTCGCTGGAAGACTCGCTGCTGAAGATTTTTGCTGGCGACCGCCTCAACACCATCATGGTCCGCCTCAAGATGCCCGAGGGCGAGGCCATCGAACATCCGCTGGTCAGCCGCTCGCTGGAATCCGCGCAGCGCAAGGTGGAGCAGCGCAACTTCGATATCCGCAAGCAACTGCTCGAATACGACGACGTCGCCAACGACCAGCGCAAGGTGATCTACCAGCAGCGTAACGAACTGCTCGACAGCGGCGAGATCAGCGAGACCATCGCCGCCATGCGCCAGGGGCTGATTCACGACACCTTCCGCCTGTATGTGCCGGCGGAAAGCGTCGAGGAGCAGTGGGACATCCCGGCGCTGGAGACCGCGCTGGCCGCCGAATTGCAACTCAAGGCGCCGGTCGGCGAGTGGCTCAAGACCGAGCCGCAGCTCACCGATGACGAAATCCTCCGTCGCCTGCTCGACCTTTCCGACGCCGCTTATGCCGAGAAGATCGAGCGCGTCGAAATCTCGGCTTGGGCTGGCTTTGAACGCAACGTCATGCTGCAAAGCCTCGACACCCACTGGCGCGAACATCTGTCGGCACTCGATCACCTGCGCCAGGGCATCCATCTGCGCGGCTATGCGCAGAAGAACCCGAAACAGGAATACAAGCGCGAAGCCTTCGAGCTATTCGAAGGCCTGCTGCAATCGGTGCGTACCGACGTCACCAAGCTGCTGATGACCGTGGAAGTGCGCACGGAAGAACAGATCGAGGAAGCCGAGACGCCGCCCCAGCTGGAGAACGTGCAGTACCACCACGCCGACTACGACGAGGCGCTCGGCACGGCTGAGGAAAAGCCTGCGCAGCCCGTCGAGCGGGCACTGCCCAAAGTCGGCCGCAACGACGCTTGCCCTTGCGGCAGCGGCAAGAAGTACAAGCACTGCCACGGCAAGCTGAGCTGAGAAAACTCAGTGAGCAAGCATCCGACCATCGTCGAGGACGGGGATCAGGTCGTCGTTCTTGACCAGACCCGTCTGCCCCGCGAGGTCGCCATGCTGCGTCTTGCGACGCTCGAAGACGCCGCCCACGCCATTCGCGTCATGCAGGTGCGCGGTGCGCCCCTGATCGGTGCCACCGCTGCCTATGGCGTCGCCCTTGGTCTGGCCGATGATGTTTCCGACGCCCGCCTGGCGCAGGTGATCGATACTCTGGCCGCAACCCGACCCACCGCCGTCAACCTGCACTGGGCCTTGGCGCGCATGCACCGCGTGCTGGAAAAGTCGGCGCTGGCGACACGGCGACAAACCGCCTGGAACGAGGCCCGTGCCATCGCCGCCGAGGATGTGATCGCAAATGCCGCCATCGGTCAGCACGGCCTGCCGCTGCTACGCGCCCGCCAGCGCGGCAGCGACACCATACAGGTCATGACCCACTGCAATGCCGGCCGCCTCGCGACCGTCGACCACGGCACCGCGATTTCGCCGGTGTATGCCGCCCATGCCGCCGGCCTGCCGGTGCATGTCTGGGTCTCGGAAACTCGCCCCCGCAACCAGGGCCTGCTCACCGCCTGGGAGCTGGCCGAGGCCGGCGTGCCGCACACCCTGATCGCCGACAATGCCGCCGGCCTGCTGTTGATGCAGGGTAAGGTGGACCTCGTCATCGTCGGTGCCGATCGCATCGCCGCCAACGGTGATACGGCCAACAAAGTCGGCACTTACCTCAAGGGTTTGGCTGCTCGCGAACACGGCGTACCGTTCTATGTTGCTGCACCGCTATCCACCATCGATTTCGCCTGCCCCGATGGTGCCGCCATTCCCATCGAGGAACGCGCCACCGACGAACTCGGTGCCGGCGACGTGCCGGTGGCCAACCCGGCCTTTGACGTGACGCCGGCCGCACTGATCGCCGGTATCATTTCCGAGCGCGGTGTCGCTGTGCCGCAATCTCTGGCGTGCTGGCAATCGTGAGCGATCTCGCTGCCCACGTATTGGCGACGGCGCGGGCGATGAATGCCTCCGGCATCAATCGCGGCAGCGCCGGCAATGTCAGCGCCCGTTGTGCGGACGGTTTTCTCATTACGCCCACTGGCATGGCCTACGATACCTGCGAGCCGGCCGACATGGCAAAAGTCGGCGCTGGCGGGACGGCGAGCGGCCGCCGCAAGCCTTCGTCGGAGTGGCGTTTCCACCACGACATCTATGCCGCCCGCCCCGAGGCCGGTGCGGTGATCCACACCCATTCCTCGTTCGCCACGGCCCTGGCCTGTCAGGAGCAGGGCGTTCCCGCCTTTCATTACATGGTGGCCCGTTTCGGTGGTGCCGATGTACGCTGCGCGGAGTATGCGACCTTCGGCACGCAGGCGCTGTCGGATGTCATCCTCGCCGCCTTGGCGGATCGTTGCGCCTGCCTGATGGCGCATCACGGCATGCTGGTGTTCGGCCGTGATCTGGAGCATGCACTGGCGCTCGCCGTGGAACTGGAAACGCTTTGCGAGCAGTATTGGCGGGTGCTCCAGCTGGGCGCGCCGAAGTTGCTGGCTGCCGACGAAATGGCCCGTGTGATCGAGAAGTTCTCGACCTACGGTCAGCAGTAAGCCCTAGGGCAGGATCAGCGAGAACACCGCGCCGCCGTCATTGGCGAGCTCGACCCGGCCGCGCTTGCCACCGGGAGTGGCGTGGTGTGCCGCAATCAGGCGGGCAAAGCTGAGGCCAAGGCCGCTGCTGCCATCGGCCATGGGGCTCGCCACGTTGGCATTTCCATCCAGCAGTTCCGCAGGGAAGCCGGGACCATCGTCGCGCACCGAGAAACGCAGGCCGCTGCCCGGCGCCAGTTCAACCTGCAGGGTGACGCGCGTGGCGGCATGACGCAAGCCATTGCGCAAGGCGTCCTGCAAGGCCAGCTTGACCTGATAGGCGTCGAAAGCCCAGGCGCCCAGCGTTTCGATGGCCGGGAAGTCGGCCTCGATGCGCACCGCGCTGCCGGCGGGAATGATCACTTCCGCACAGGTCTCGCGACAGAAGTCGCCGAGGTCGTGATCCTCGATGGCCAGCCGCAGGCTGTTTTCGCCGGCACGGTAGAGCGCCAGCAATTCGACCAGCTGGGTCCCGACGCGCACCGCCACGGCGCGGGCTTCGTCCAGCGCCGGCGAGGGCGCCGTGCGGCGAGCCTCTTCCAGCCAGGTGTTGAGAGCGTTGAGTCCGTTCTTGGCGTCGTGGATGGCGGCGGCGATCAGTGGCGACATGCGTATTTTCCTTACGGGACCAGCAGCGTCGGGGCGCCTTCGGGCGCCAGCTTGCGATAGAGGTTGATCGCTTCGGCCAGACGAGGATGGTCCGGGTTGGCGCGCTGGGCCTGGGTGACATAGCGATGGGCTTTTTCGACCATGCCCGGCGCCTTGTCACGCTGGAAGCGCATCAAGGCCGCGATGGCGGCATTGATCGAGACCTGGGCATTGTTGAGCAGGCGATCCGCCGCCTCGTCCAGCATGGTGCTGGCTTGCTCCAGGTTGCCGGCCTTGGCCATGGCGACGGCATCGTTGTTGAGCTTGATCATGCGTTTCCGGGTGGCTTCGAGGAATATTTCGCCCTCGCTGCCAAGGCCCGCCGCCTGGAACACGGCCTGCGCCTGCGCCTGCACCTGCTCGTTTTCCTGGTGGTCTTCCGCTACGGTCTGGATGATGCGCTTGGCCGTCTCTTGGTCGCCGCAGGCAAAGCAGGCGTTGGCGATTTCCAGCGAGGTGGATGGATCGAGTCCCGCATCCTTGCTGGCGGCCAAAGCCTTTTCCATCGCCGCCTTCGCCGCCGGCGCGTTACCCGCGCGGGCATGCACGATGCTCTCGACGGCGGCCTGACGGGCCGCCAGCTCGGGGCTCTTGCCGAAGCTCATGCCCATGTCCTTGACGGTCGCCAGGGCTTCCTGCACCTTGCCCTGTTCGACCCGACTCTTGGCCAGCCCGGCATAGTCGTCGTGGCTCTTGAAGAATCCGGTGCGGTCTTTCTCGACGGCGCGGCCGAAGGCTTCCTCGGCACGCGGGAAGTCCTTGTTGCCCATGGCCAGCGAGCCGAGCTGGCGCTGGCGCCGGGTCGTCGGCGCGACCTTCAGCGCTTTTTCGACCACTACCTGCGCCGCCGGCAGGTCGGTCTTTTCCAGCAGGCTCGCCATGGAGTCGTAGGCCTCCAGGTAGTTGGGATAGGCCTCGATGGCTTTTTCGAGATCGGCGCGTGCGTCCTCTGCTTTTCCGCTGGCGGTCAATGCGCGGGCGCGGCCGACGGCGGCCCAGGGCGTTTCCCGTTGCTCGAGAACGCTCTGGTAAAGGGTCAATGCCTCATCGTTGCGACCCGTTTCGAGGAGCAGGTTGCCCTTGATGCGCAGGATTTCCATCAGGTAGCGCGGCTGTCCGGCCTCCAACTCATCGCAGGCGGCCAGTGCCTTGACCTTGTCGCCGCCGGCACCGAGATGCTGGAGCACGGGCTTGAGGGCCTGCTTCTTGTCGAGAATGCGATCCAGGCGCGTATGCAGCGTCTGTGCGGTGAAGGGCTTGATCAGATAGTCGTCCGGTGCGAATTCGGCGGCCGTGGAGACTTGCTCATAGCCGGTTTCGCCGGTGATCATCAGGAATACCGTGGTCAGCGGCAGCAGCTTGCGGCGACGAACGAGTTCGAGCAACTGCTGGCCGTCGGCGCCCTGGCCCAGGTTGTAGTCGCAGACGATCAGGTCGTAGCGATTGCTGCTGATGCGCTCGATGGCTTCCTTGATGTTGCGCGCGGTGTCACATTTCTCGATGCCGCAGTCAGTCAACTGGATGCGCACCGCCGAACGCATCTCCGGGATGTCGTCAATCAGCAATGCGCCAAGGCGGGACAGGTCGCTCACGATGGTAGTCAGTCCGAGTGGTAGGCGGTTGCCCGCTCCACTTCATTCTTCGAGCCAAGGATCACCGGGATGCGTTGGTGCAGTCGCTCCGGGACTACATCAAGAATGCGGCGGCGACCGTCGGTGGCGGCGCCGCCGGCCTGTTCGACGATGAAGGCCATCGGGTTGGCCTCGTACAGCAGACGCAGCTTGCCGCCCTGCTTGACGGTCTTGCTGTCGAGCGGATACATGAAGATGCCGCCCCGGCTCATGATGCGATGCACGTCGGCGACCATGGAGGCGACCCAGCGCATGTTGAAGTCCTCGCCACGCGGCCCCTCCTTGCCTGCGAGCAACTCGTCAACGTAGCGCTTGACGGGGGGTTCCCAGTAACGGGCGTTGGAGGCATTGATGGCGAATTCGCGGGTTTCTTCGGGAATGCGGACGTTTTCCTGGGAGAGCACGAAACTGCCGAGCTCGCGATCCAGCGTGAAGACATGCACGCCGTCGCCGATGGTCAACACCAGCAGCGTGGTCGGACCATACACGGCATAGCCGGCACAGACCTGGCGGCTGCCGGGCTGAAGAAAGGCCTGCTCGTCCGGCTCCATGCCCTCGGGGCATTGCAGCACGGAGAAGATGGTACCCACCGAGACATTTACGTCGATGTTGGAGGAGCCATCTAGGGGGTCGAACAGCAACAGGTATTCGCCCTTCGGGTAGCGGTTGGGAATGGCGTGGGGGAATTCCATTTCTTCGGAGGCCATGGCTGCCAGATGCCCGCCCCACTCATTGGCTTCGAGCAGGATCTCGTTGGAGATCACGTCGAGCTTCTTCTGCACTTCGCCCTGGACGTTGTCGCTGCCGGCACTGCCCAGCACGCCGGCCAGGCTGCCCTTGCCGATGGCGATGGAGATGGCCTTGCAGGCACGGGCAACGACCTCGATCAGCAGGCGCAGGTCGGAGGAGATGACGTTCTTGTTGCGTTGTTCCTCGATGAGGAAGCGGGAAAGGCTGATGCGGCGCATGGAGTTCTGACGTGACGGGGAAATACGGCCGATTATACCGACCGTGCCAGCCCCGCCCGGCGATCAGGCCTCGACCATGCCGCGTATCACCTGATTGAAATGGGCAATCCACTCGACGGAGAACTGCTTGTCGCTGGCATTGATTTCCGCCACTGCCCGCAGCAGCGAACGGCCTTCACCGCGATGGCTGTGCTTCAGCGTGACCGCCTCGAAGGCATCGATGATGGCGAGGATTTTGGCGCCGGGAACGATCTCGTCCTCCTTCAGTCCTCGTGGATAACCACGGCCATCCACCATCTCGTGATGCTGGGCGACCATGGTGGCTGCCTCCTGCCAACCGTCCATGCGCGCGACCAGCCCGGCGGCGTAGCCGGGGTGTTCCTGCAATTGGCGGCGCTCCGCATCGGCGAGTTGGCCCACCTTGAGCCAGACGGATTCCGGCAGGAACATCATGCCGATGTCGTGAAGGAAGACGGCTGCCTCGAGTTGCACGGGGTCGACCGGCTTGCCGGCGCGGTTGTTGGTATCGATGGCCAGCCGCAGCAGGCGGCCGCTGCGGCCCTTGAACAGGGGGGAACGGGTTTCCAGTTGCAGGGCCAGGTCCTGAAAGAAGCGCAGGTCTTCGTTACGGTTGTGCCCCTTGGCAGTGGTCTTGGGCGACACCTTGGCCGAAGCAGCCACAGGGCGGAAGCCGGTGACGCCTTCGATCAGGGCCACGGCGCTGGTATCCATGCCGGCAGTGTCGCTGGCTTCCAGGCGGTCGAGGCCGGCGAGTAGGGCATCCAGCCGCAGGGCGTCGAGGGAGCGGCCGGAGAGCAGGGATTCCACTGCCAGTTCCAGGCGATCGAGGGCCAGCAGGATGGCCTCGGCCAGCAGGGGTGTGAAATTCAGCCGGCCTTCCCGCAGACGGACCAGCAGGCTTTCTATCGGATGGGTGATGCGAACGCCAAGCTGGAAACGGCAGATCGCCGCGTCGCCCTTGATCGTGTGCAGGGCACGGAATAGCGAAGCGACGGAGTCGCGATCACCGGAGTCGCGGCGCAGGTTGGCCACCTGGCGTTCCAGCGCCGCCGCCTGGTCCGTCAGGCTATCGCGAAACTCCTCTAGCAGTTCGCGGTCAGCAATCTGCGTATAGCTGGCAAGGTAATTCTTATCAATCGCGCTCATGGCCGTACTCCGGGTGCAATGCCCGGAAAATACGGCAGCGGCTTGCCCTTGGCAAGAGGCGGGATTCCTACCGAATAGGCTCTCAGGCCGGCATGCGTCCCCAGTCCGGGTTTTGCAGCGCCACACGGGCAGGTGTGGCCACGGCGAGGAAGTCCCGACTGAAATCACCATCGTAGTCGTCCATGCGGGCGACGAAGGGATCGGCACCGGCGATGGCGGCTGACACCGATTGTGGTGAGAGGGAGCGTGCGGCCTCGGTGATGGGCTGCACCCATACCCCGGCCGTCTGTTCGTAACTGCCGACGCACAACCAAGGCCCTTCCTCCGCCGGAGGCTGGGTGTATTCCGGCGTGTAGCCACCTCCCTCGGCAAGCCTGCTGCGATAGGCGACATCGAATCCCAATTGCTTCGCGCGATGGCGCAGTGTGCTCCAGGTCATGATGGTCTCCTCGGTGGTTGTCATCCATTTATAGACGAGGGATGTTGCGCTGTCATGTCGCACTGCAATCGCTGCACTGCGGCATCGATTTCGCATAGGCTTGCCGGGTTTGCTGCTATCCTCTCATATCCTCACATCGTTCTTACGTCATAGGCTGAACCGTTGAAGTCGCTGCCCCTGCAATCGATTCTGACCACGGACGTCGTCACTTGCACGACTGACACACCTTTGGGTGAGGTTCTGCATCGCATGGAGCACGAAAGGATCAGCTGCGTCGTCGTCATCGATGCCGAGCGCCGGCCCTGCGGCATTTTTACCGAACGCGATGCTGTGGCCCTGCTGGCCGAGGATCTGGTTTCAGCCGACCATCCCATCAGCGCGGTGATGAGCCATCCAGTGGTCACGCTGCCGCTGATCACCGACTACCGCGAAGTCCACCAGCACATGGCGCAGCACGGTGTTCGTCATTTGGTCGGCGTGGATATCGATGGCCGTGTCGCCGGCGTGGTGACCGAGGCGGACTTTCTGTCGCATCTCGGCGACGAATACCTGGTCGAACTCAAGACCGTCGGTTCGGCAATGAGCCCCGGGGTAAACAATCTGGACGCTGCCGCCCCGTTGCACGATGCCCTGCGCCTGATGCGCAGCCGCAACGTGGACCATGTGGTGATCACCATCGATGACCAGCCGGTCGGCATGCTCACTGATCGCGACATCGTCCGCTTTGCTGGCAGTGGTGAGCGCTTGCAGACGCCGGTGGCTGAACTGATGACACCGACCATCCACGTCATCGAGCCGGATGCACCATTGCAACTCGCGGTGCACCGCATGGCCGAGCTGGGCGTGCGCCGCCTGCTGGTCGAGGAGGATGGGCAACTGGTCGGGGTGGTGACCCGCCACGACATCGTCCGTACCTTGCAGGGGCGTTACGTCGAATACCTGCGCGAGACCATCGTCCGTCTGCGTCGGGAACTGACCCAGCCTTCCGAGCGCTACAGCGAGTTCGGGCGCCACATGATCATGGGCGGCGTGCTCGACCGCATCGGTGATGGTGTCTTTCTGGTGGATGCCGCCACCGGCATTTATGTAGAGGTCAATGACCGGGGCTGTGAAATGCTCGGTTACCCGCGTGATCAGATCGTCGGTCGCCGGATCTGGGATGTCTCCGCTACTTTCCGCGACGAGGCCCAGTGGCGGGAATGGAGTACCACGCTCACCGAGGAGGTGCGGGTGGTCGAGACCAACCACCGCCGCCGCGACGGCAGTCTGCTGCCGGTGGAAGTCCGGGTGTATGTGGTCAACGACGGCGACCGCCGGCTGCATGTGGCAATCAGCCGCGACATGAGCGAAACGCGCAAGATCGAGGCCGCCCTGCGCGAAGGCGAGCGTTACTACCGGCACGTCATTGACAGCGCGATTGATGGCTATTTCGCCATCGATGCCCAGCGTCGCTTCGTTGAGGTGAACGATACATTGTGCCGTCTGTTTGGATATTCCCGCGAGGAGTTCCTCGGCAAGACGCCGCTGAACTTCATCACCGACGACAGCCAGGCCGAATTGATCGCGCAATTGCAACGCATCGAAACCACGGATCGTCGACGCTATCAGCTAACCGGCCTGCGCAAGGACGGCAGTACTTTCCCGATCCTGCTTAACAACTCCACCCATCACGACGAAGACGGCAAAGTGGTCGGATCGTTTGGCTTCATTACCGACCTGACCCTGATCGTGGAGGCGCAACGGGCCATCGCCGAGTCGGAGCAGGAGTTGCGGACCATCCTCGACGACCTCCAGGATACCTATTACCGGACCAACGCCGAAGGGCGAATCGTTCGCGCGTCGCGCTCGGTGAAGAAGCTGCTTGGCTACGAACCGGAGGAAGTGGTGGGACTCCTCCTTGCCGATTTGTATGTGGACCCGGCGGAGCGCGGACGCTTTCTCACCCAGATGCAAACGGGTGGTGGACATATCGTCGGTGGCGAATCCCGCTTGCGCCGCAAGGACGGCAGCGAGGTCTGGGTGATGACCAATGCCCATTTCGTCCGCGATGCGGCCGGCAATGTGATCGGCGTCGAAGGCACCACCCGCGACAACTCCGACAGACGTTACGCCGAACAGGAGTTGCGGCTGGCCGCCAAGGTGTTCGAGAGCAGCGGCGAGGCAATCATGATCACCGACGCCGCCGGCCTCATCATCTCCGTCAATCAGGCCTTCAGCCGTGTCACCGGCTATGCAGCTGACGAAGCCGTAGGCAGAAACGCCAGTCTGCTCAATTCCGGGCGCCATCAACGTGACTTCTTCAGCGCCATGTGGAGCAGCGTGATCGAGAGCGGCTACTGGCACGGGGAAATCTGGAACCGGCGCAAGAATGGTGAGGTGTTTCCGGAATGGCTGGGTATTTCCTCGGTACGGAACCAGGCGGGTGACATCACCCACTACGTCGCAATTTTCTCCGATATCAGCGAGCGCAAGGCCGCCGAGGCCAAGATCGAGTTCCTTGCCCAGCACGACCCCTTGACCGAATTGCCCAATCGTCTTTTGCTCAAGGACCGCGTCGAACAGGCCATTGCCCACAGTGACCGCTCCGGCAGCAAGGTGGCCGTTTTGTTCATCGATCTTGACCGTTTCAAGACAGTCAACGATTCCCTCGGGCATCCCATCGGCGACCTGTTGCTGCGCGATGCCGCCCAGCGATTGCGCGGCTGTGTGCGTGATTCCGACACCATCAGCCGACACGGTGGCGATGAGTTTCTCGTCGTGCTGACCGATCTCCATAGCTCGGATGTCGCGGCGCAGGTGTCCGGCAAGATCATGGGGTCACTGAGCGAGCCTTTCATCATTGACGGTCACGAGGCGAACATTTCGGCCTCGGTGGGCATTGCGGTTTACCCCGACGATGGCGCCAGTTTCGACGACTTGATGAAGAAAGCCGATACGGCCATGTATTCCGCCAAGGACGCGGGACGCAATGCCTTCCGCTTCTATACCCAGCGCATGAATACCGACGCCCAGGAAAAGCTCGACCTTCATGGCCGCCTGCGCCGGGCCATCGAGCATGAGGAGTTCGTCCTTCACTACCAGCCGCTGGTGGACCTCAAGAGTGGCAAGGTGGTCGGTGCTGAAGCCCTGGTGCGTTGGCAGAGCCCCGAACATGGTTTGATCGCGCCGGGTCGTTTCATTCCGCTGGCCGAGCACAGCGGCCTGATCGTGCCCATCGGTGAATGGGTCTTGCACGAAGCCTGTCGTGAGCTGGAAAGCTGGCACCGGCAGGGGCACGAGCAATTGTCGATGGCCGTCAATCTCTCGGCCATCCAGTTTCGTCGCGGCGACGTAGAGGAAATGGTGATGCGCGTGCTGGCGGCTACCGGGGTCGCGCCCACTCGGCTGGAACTGGAACTTACCGAATCCATCCTGATCGATGGCGCCGACCAGGTGTTGGCGACCATCAAGCGCTTGCAGGAACTCGGCGTGCGCTTGGCCATCGACGATTTCGGCACCGGCTATTCCAGCCTTGCCTATCTCAAGCGTTTTGCCGTGGATAAATTGAAGATCGACCAGTCCTTCGTGCGCGACATCGTCACCGACCAGGACGACGCCGCCATCGTGCGCGCCGTGATCCAGATGGCCAAGAGCCTGAACCTGACGGTGCTGGCCGAAGGTGTTGAAAACGAGGCGGTGGCGGAGGGCCTGCATGCCCTCGAGTGCGATCTGGTGCAGGGCTACCATTTTGGCAAGCCCATGCCCGCCGCAGAGTTTCGCCAGTTGATCGGCATCGGGAATGCCGGGAGGCCGCATGGCGCTGACTAGGCTTGGCTATGCGGACGTGGCAGTGGGCCAGCCGATTCCCTTCGACATCCTCGATGCGAATGGGCGCACGCTGCTCAGTCATGGCTACGTGATTCCCAACCAGGCCCAGCTCGAACGCATCGTTGATCGGGGTTCCTTCTTCGATGCCATCGAGGATGAGGCCACCGCTGATGCCCTAGCCTACGAAAAAGCATCTCCCTTCAACCTGGTTGCCGATGTCGCCGCCAGTTACGGCACCTTGTTCGACGGCGGCTTTGATGAACTGGCCTGTGCGGCAATCCCTGGTATCGTCACCCAGGTACAGGACTTTTGCGAGCGGGACGCCGATCCCGCGCTGGCTGCGATCCTCCTGCATCGCAGCGACCGCTATTCGCTGCGGCATGCCTTCGGTGCAGCGATTTTCTCGGAAATACTGCTGCGGCAGATGGAGGTTCCCGCCGAGGCGCGCCAGCATGCGCTGGCCGGCGCGCTGACCATGAACATCGGCATGCAGGATTTGCAGGACAGCCTCTACCACCAGAACACACCGCTGACATCGGAGCAGAAACAGAGCATCGTTCTGCATCCACGCAAGGCGCGGGCGATGCTCGAAGCCATGGGTATTGGCCATGCCGTCTGGCTCGAGGTGGTGGAGAACCACCACGAACTGATCGACGGTTCCGGCTATGCCGCTCGCAAGCGCGGCCAGGACCTATGCACGCAGTCCCAGGTGGTTTCCCTGGCGGATCGCTATTGCGCCATGGTGTCGGAGCGTGCCTACCGCGCCGGTAGCTTGCCCAATGTGGCGGCCAAGGACTTGCTCAGCCGCCAGGCGGCGACTATCGATCCGGCGATTGCCGCCGGCTTTCTCAAGGTCGTCGGCATCTACCCACCGGGCACCGTCGTCAAACTGGCGAACGGCGAGATCGCCATCGTCGCCCGCCGCACCTTGCATCCAGCGCAGCCCGTGGTGCGGGCCATCCGTGCCCGCAGCGGCGTACGGCACGCGGAGCCGCCGAAGCGGCTCACCAGCAAACCCGCCTACGAGATCAAGGAAGTGCTGGGCGCCGAACTGGCCCGCGAGATCGACCCGGCCCAGATCTGGCCCCCCGCCCAGCTGGATGCAGCGGACGAGGGCGACGCCGACTGAAACCGGCGCTTACTTGTTGCAGGCTGCGCTCAGCCACTTGCCCGAATAGTTCTGCTTCATCGTCATCGGCCCGCGCTTCGGGTCCGTGGTTGTGATCGTCGATTCGCCCTTGTAGCTTTCCGGTCCGGCGGAAGTGATCGAACCGCTGCCGGTCACCTTCTGTTCGCCATGGCACTCGATCTTCCAGGTGGTCGTGTTGCCCGAGGTCTTTACGTCCTTCTGTTCGCAGCGCTGGCGACGATCCTCATCGCTCTGCGGCGGCAGACGCTTCTCGGCCTGTTCCTTTGTCACGCAGGTCTTCATGGTCACGGTCATCGGCCCGCCCGCTCCGCCCGGCATCTTGATGCCCATGGCTTCCATCTGCTTGCGCTGCGCTTCGGGGATGGCCGGCGCCGCCGGCATACCCGCGCCACTCATCTGAGTGGTGATTTCCCACATGCCGGGTTTCATGCTCTGGGCGTGAGCGGTGGTGGCCAGAAGAAAGAGGGATGCGAGGGTAAGGGTGTGACGCATGGCTGGACTCCGAATAATGACGAATGGAAACCGGATTCTGCCCGAATCGATACGCCAAGCCAAGCCGGTCTAGCGGTTGGCCTTCAAGCGGGCGAGCAGACGGCCGCCGAAGAGATTGAGGGCGAGGCCGAGCATCAGCAAGCCGCCACCGATGAAGTGCACCGCCAGCAAGCCTTCGTCGAACACCAGCCAGCCGGCGGAAAGTCCGACCAGTGGCACCAGCAGGCTGAATGGCGCCACCTGATTCGCCGGGTAGCGCGACAACAGGCGCGTCCACAAGCCATAGCCGAGCAATGTCGCCGCCCAGGCCAGGTAAGCGACCGCGCCGGCCGAACGCAGACTGAGGGCGGCGAGGGCATCGCCCATCGCCTGTGGTCCTTCGATCAGTAGCGACAGGGCGAGAAAGGGCAGGGGCGGCACCAGACTGGCCCAGACAACGAAGGCCAGCTGATTGATCGGCCCGTGATTGCTCAGGGCGCGGGTGACGATGTTGCCGGCCGCCCACATCACTGCGCCCATCACGGTGAGCAGAAAGCCGGCCAGCGGCATCGAGACGCCGTGGGTCGAACCAATCAGCGCCAGCCCGCCGGCCGCCAGTACCAGCCCGGCGAGCTGATGGCCGTGCCAGCGTTCCTTGAGCCAGAAGGCGGCGAAGAGCATGGTGAAAAAGGCTTGCGATTGCAGCACCAGGGACGCGAGTCCCGAAGGCATGCCGACATGGATCGCCGAAAAGAGGAAGGCGAACTGGCCAACGGAGATGGTCAGCCCGTAGGCGAGATAGAGGCGCAGTGGCACCTTTGGCGGCCGCAACAACAGCACCGCCGGAAATGCCGCCAGCAGGAAGCGCAGGGCACCGAGCAGCAGCGGCGGCACCTCGGCGACGCCGGCCTTGATGACAACGAAGTTCATGCCCCAGACGAGGATGACCAGCAGGGCGAGGCCGATGTCGGTGGGGCGCATGAGGAACATTGTGCCTGTCCGGGATGCAGACGCCAAGAACCAAAAACCTTGCAATACGCATGGGATATGCGGCAAGCTACGCGGCTTGGCCAGGCGAGTGGTTTGGCGTGCGTATAGGAGGCGAGGCCGAATGCAGCAGAACAGCGACGACGATGGGGATCTCGATATCCTGTTGCCCTACCGCAGCCGCATCGTCTATTCGCTGGCCGTGGCCAGCCTGCTGATTTTTTTGCCCTTCGCGATCAATAATCTGTTGCAGGGGCAATGGTTGCTGGCGGGAGCGACCAGCGCCATCGTGTTCATCCTGGTGTTTGACGCCCTGGCGATCTATCGTGGTCGGCAACTCCCCATCCCGCTCTGGGTGCTGGTCTTTCCGGTGATCGGCGGCCTGGTCGCGACGACCTTGATCCCCTTCTACATGGGCTTGGCCTGGACCTATCCGGCGTTGGTGCTGTTCTGCTTCATCCTGCCGCGGCGGATGGCCAGTCTGGTGGCCTTCCTGTTGGTGCTGACCGTGGCGATTCTGAGCGCCCTGCTGATTCCCGAGGATGTCCGCTGGCGCGTCGGCAGCCGACTGGTGGCAACGATGGCGCTGACGGCGCTCCTCGGCAACATCTTTCTCGGCATCATCGCCGACCTGCAACGCAAGCTGCGCCGGCAGACCATCATCGATCCGCTCACCGATGCCTACAATCGGCGACACATGGATGCGGTGCTGGGAGAGGCGATTGCCCGCGCGGCACGGGGCACGCCGGCACCTTCACTGCTGATGATCGACATCGATCACTTCAAGCGCATTAATGACCAGTACGGACATGCCGCCGGCGACGAGTTACTGCGTCAGGTGACAGCGCTGGTCCGGCGCGAAGGCCGGAGCACCGACAAGCTGTTCCGTTGTGGCGGCGAGGAGTTCGTGCTTTACCTGCCGGAGACCGATGCCGCCGGAGCGAGGATCGTGGCCGATGGTATTCGGAGCACCATCGCCAAGGTGCCTCTGCTGCCCGGGGTGTCGGTCACGGTCAGCATCGGTGTGTCGATGCTACAGGCTGGCGATAGCCTCGATGACTGGTTGCGTTTCGGCGACGAGGCGCTCTATCGGGCCAAGGAGAGTGGGCGGAATCAGGTGTGCTCGCGAGAATCCGCTCCCCTCGCCGGAGGCCTGACCCTCAGCGCCAGCGGTTGATCGCCGTTCCGCTTGCCCAGCGCCACTTGGCGCGCTCATCTATCGCCGTGTCACCAGGGCCGACTTTTTGGCACTGTTAGAATCAGGGCATATTCTTGGAGAGTCGGGCATGGCGGCATTGATCCCCAGCATGGGCAGTTGCACCTTCGATACCGGCGGCGAACGACGCTTCGCCGAACGGCTCGAAGCCAAGCTGGAAGACGACTACCTGTGCTGGTACAACGTCCCCGTCGGCCCCAGCACGCGGCACCCGGACTTCATCATCCTGCATCCCCGGCGCGGCCTACTGGTGCTGGAAGTCAAGGATTGGCGGCGCGACACCCTGATTACCATCGACCCCACCAGCGCCGTGATCCACGCCAATGGCGCCGCCAAGACCGTGCTCAATCCGCTGGAACAGGCCCGGCACTACGCCCAGGCTCTGGCCGGTGCGCTGGAGAAAGACCCGCAACTGGTTTTCTCGTCGGGACGCGAGGCCGGTAAGCTGCGCTTCCCCTGGAGCTACGGCGTCGTTCTCACCAACATTTCACGCAAAGTCTTCGATGAAGGTGGCTTGGGCGACGTGATCCCCTCGCAACGGGTGATCTGCCAGGACGAAATGCTGGAAAGCGTCGATGCCGAGGACTTCCAGCGCCGCCTGTGGGAAATGTTCCAATTCCGCTTTCAAGGCGCCTTGAGCCTGCCGGAGATCGACCGCGTGCGCTGGCACCTGTTCCCCGAAGTGCGCATTCCGCCGCGCCAGGCGCAGTTGTTTGACGGCGACGCGACTCCCGATCTGATGCAGGTCATGGATTTGCATCAGGAGCAGCTTGCCCGTAGTCTCGGCGAGGGCCACCGTGTCATCCACGGCGTCGCCGGCTCAGGCAAGACGCTGATCCTCGGCTACCGTGCCGAGCATCTGGCGCGTGCCGCCGGCAAACCCATTCTCGTTCTCTGTTACAACGAATCATTGGCCAAGCGGCTGGCGCGCAGCATGGCCGACAAGGGCCTGGACGCCAAGGTGCACACCCATCACTTTCATCAGTGGTGCCGCGCCCAGCTCATCGCTTACAACGCAGGACTCCCCGTCAACAACGACGACAAAGGTGCATTCTTCGACGAGATGGTGGCGCGTGTGATCCGTGGCGTCGAGCGCGGCCTCATTCCCGCCGCCCAGTACGACGCCATCCTGATCGACGAAGGCCACGACTTCAAATCCGAATGGCTCAAGCTGGTGGTGCAGATGGTGGACCCGAAAACCAACAGCCTGCTGGTGCTCTACGACGACGCCCAGTCCATCTACGGCGACGCCAAACGCAAGAAGTTCAGCTTCAAGCAGGCCGGTATCCAGGCTCAAGGGCGCACCACGATACTCAAGCTGAACTATCGCAACACCGACGAAATCCTGCGCTTCGCCCGTGATGTGGCGCAAGGCATCCTTAAGGCGCAGGATGCCGACGACGACGGCGTGCCCCTGATCCGCCCCCAGTCCGCCGGTCGTGCCGGCCCACCGCCGCAGGTGGTCAAGTTGCCGACCCTGCGTGACGAAGCCGAGTTCATCGTCCAGCGTCTGAAGGACGCCCACCGCAACGGCACGCCCTGGCGTGACATGGCGGTGATCTACCGCCACTACAACCCGGTGGGCAAAGTGGTGCTGGCAACGCTGCGCGGCTTCGGCGTGCCTGTGACCTACTTCAAGGACGTAACCTTTGCGGCGGACGAAGATGCCGTGCTCGCCGTGACCATGCATTCCTGCAAAGGGCTGGAGTTTCCCTTGGTCGCAGTGGCTGGCGTGGAGCCGCTGGAGGAAGGGAGCGAGCGTTCGCCCGAGGAGGCGAAATTGCTTTATGTGGCGATGACGCGGGCGACGCGGGAATTGGTTGTGAGCGGGGTTGCCGAGTGAGGGGCAGAACATGATCGTCGAAAAGCAGGAAGCCAAATCGGATCATGAGCCGAGGGTAGCGTGGCTGGGGTTTGGTCTGCTTGCCTTGCTTCTGATATGGCTGCTCTACGGGCTGGCTTCCTATTTCTTATTGCCACTCTTGCTGGTCTATAGCAATACGGACACCCAAAAAATTGGACAGTTTGGTGACGTATTCGGCGCGCTGAACGCGCTCTTCTCGGCGTTTGCGTTTGCCGTATTGATCTTCACGATGTTCCTGCAACGACGGGAACTGGCGCTGCAACGCGAAGAGTTGGAACACACTCGAAATGAAATTCGTGGACAAAAAGAACAACTGCAAGCACAGAATCTAACTATGCAACGGCAGGTTTTTGAGAGCAGCTTTTTTGCTTTGCTTGGGGCATACCAAGACATTGTGCGGATGTTAGATGTCCGCAAGCTGGATGGGACGCTCATTCGGCAAGGACGAGATTGTTTTGAGTATTTCTTCTCTCGATCTTTGCGACGAGACTACTTGGTAATAAAAGAAAAAGGGTTGTCAGGCATTGAAGCTTCTCGAGCAGATCGAGTTAGGCGCATTTCAGATCTTGCGGGCTTTCAGGAGTTGGTTCAAGAGCGTGATGGCGTGGATGAGAATGTCACTCAAGCCTATGTGAGCTTCTTTCTTCAGCATCAATCTGATGTTGGGCACTATTTCCGCACCGTCTATCACATCTACCGATTTATCGATGAAAGTGATCTTGCGTGGCAGGAAAAGCAGCGCTTCGCACGAGTCGTTCGGGCTCAGTTGTCGACTTATGAGCTTTTGCTGTTTTTCTACAACGGACTGAGTCCCTACGGGTATGAAAAGTTTTGGCCGCTAGCCAACACATATGAGATTTTCCAGAATCTTGACGTTGATCTTTTGTTTGATCCGACTCACGTCCAGTACTACGATGGCGCGCTTGGCGGGGAGGTTGAATGAATACCTTGTTGCGTTTTTCGTCATCGCTTCCGGTACACCCCGCCGCTGCCTGGTATCTCGCCGATCTCGGTGAATTCCGCGGCAAGCAGGAGTTATACACGCGCCAATCGCCTCAGCGGCTGAAGGTCTTGCGTGAACACGCGCTGATCGAGAGCGCGGTGTCCTCGAATCGCATCGAGGGGGTGGCCTTGGATTCCTCCCGTGTGCGCGATGTGCTGGTGGCGCCCAAGCCATTGTTTCGGGATCGGGATGAGGAAGAGGTGCGCGGATATCGCGACGCGCTGGATTGGCTGCATCGCGAGGTGGTGAACATCGACGTCAGTGAGATCACCATTTGCCGGCTGCATGCGATGGCACGCGGTCAGATTTGGGATGCGGGGCAGTACAAGGAAAGGGACGGCGACATCATCGAGCGCTACCCGGATGGCCGCGAGCGGGTGCGTTTCCGGCCGGTGGCTGCTGCGCGCACGGGTGAGGCCATGGCAAGCCTGGTGGGCGACTGGCAGCGCTGTCTCGACGAGGCCTGGGTACATCCGCTGATTGCGCTGGCGGCATTCAATCTCGACTTTCTTTGCATCCATCCCTTTCGCGACGGCAATGGCCGCGTTTCGCGCCTGCTGTGGTTGTTGCAGTGCCATCGACTCGGCTACGAAGTGGGGCGCTACATCAGCCTGGAGCGGCTGGTGGAAGAGAACAAGGCGCGCTATTACGAGACGCTGGAACTTAGCTCACAGGGTTGGCACGAAGGCAAGCACGATCCCTGGCCCTACATCAATTTCGTGCTCTACATCCTCAAGACGGCCTACAAGGAGTTTGCCGAGCGGGTCGGTGAAGTTGCTGCGCCGCGTGGCTCCAAGCGCGAATTGGTGCTGGCGGAGTTGGGGCGCTTTCCTGCGGAATTTTCCGTTGCGGAGCTTGAGCGTGCTTGTCCTGGCGTGAGTCGGGACATGATTCGCCGGGTATTGCGGGAGAGGCAGCACGCCGGGGCAGTGGAATGCATTGGCTTGGGGCCTGGCGCCCGCTGGCGGAAAAGAGGGTAATTACCCTCAAATGAGGGTAATAAAGAGGGTAATGTCTTTCGCTGGATTTACCGCCAGCGGTTGATCGCGTCCCGCGTTTCCAGCGCCACCTGGCGCGCAGCGGCGGCGTAGTCCTCGTCCTTGCCGGCGTAGAGGATGGCGCGGGAGGAATTGATCATGAGGCCGGTGCCGGCGGCGGTTTTGCCGGCCTTCACCGTGGCTTCAATGTCGCCGCCCTGGGCGCCGATGCCGGGGACCAGCAGGGGCAGTTCGCCGACGATCTCGCGGACGCGGGCGATCTCGCCGGGGAAGGTGGCGCCGACGACGAGTCCCAATTGGCCGGCGTATTTGCCATCCGGGTTCCAGTCCTTGGCCACCATCTCGGCGACCAGCTCATAAATCGCCGTCCCGCCAGGGCCGACTTTTTGAAACTGTAAATCGCTGCCGCCGGGATTCGAGGTGCGACAGAGCAGGATCACGCCCTTGTCCTTGTACGCGAGCCAGGGCTCCACCGAATCGCGACCCATGTAGGGGTTCACGGTCACAGCGTCGGCCCGGTAGCGCTCGAAGGCCTCGATGGCGTATTGCTCGGCGGTGCTGCCGATATCGCCGCGCTTGGCGTCGAGGATCACCGGCACGTTCGGATGCTTGTCGTGGATGTGGGCGATCAGCGCTTCGAGCTGGTCTTCCGCGCGGCGTGCGGCGAAGTAGGCGATCTGCGGCTTGAAGGCGCAGGCCAGGTCGGCCGTGGCGTCGGCGATGCCGGCACAGAACTGGAAGATCGCGTCCGGCTTGCCTCGCAGATGGGCGGGGAATTTCGCCGGGTCCGGGTCGAGGCCGACGCAGAGCAGGGAGTTGTTCTTTTGCCAGGCGGCCTTGAGTTGGGCGATGAAGCTCACTTCTTGCTCCAGGAATCCTTCAGCGTCACAGCGCGATTGAACACCGGCGCGCCGGGCCTGGAGTCGATGCGGTCGGCGACGAAGTAGCCGTGGCGCTCGAACTGAAAGCGCTCTTCCGCAACCGCATCCTTCAGCGCGGCTTCGAGCTGGGCGGTGATGAGCTGTTTCGAATTCGGATTGATGTCGTCGAGGAAATCGCGGCCGCCGCTGCCCGGCGCTTCGACGGCGAAGAGACGGTCGTAGAGGCGCACTTCGGCGGCGTAGGCGTGTTTCGCCGAGACCCAGTGGATGTTGCCCTTGACCTTGTAGGTATCGGCACCCGGCGTGCCGCTCTTGGAGTCGGGCATGTATTCGCAATGCACGGCGGTGATCTTGCCGTTAGCATCCTTGTCGCAGCCGATGCATTTGACGACGAAGCCGTAGCGCAGTCGGACCATGTTGCCGGGGAAGAGGCGGAAGTAACCCTTGCTCGGCGTCTCCATGAAGTCCTCGCGCTCGATCCAGAGTTCTTTCGAGAAGGGCACCGGGCGCTTGCCCCAGTCCGGCTTTTGCGGATGATTGGGCGCTTCGCAGAGTTCTTCCTGACCTTCCGGGTAGTTGTCGATGATCAGCTTCACCGGATCGAGCACGGCGATGCGGCGCGGCGCGGTGTCGTTGAGATGCTCGCGCTGGCATTCCTCCAGCACGCTGATGTCGATCCAGGAATCCGACTTGGTGACGCCGATCATCTCGGCGAAATGACGGAAGCCTTCCGGCGTGAAGCCGCGACGGCGAGCGCCGACCAGCGTCGGCAGGCGCGGGTCGTCCCAGCCGTCCACGTGCTTCTCTTCGACGAGCTGGATCAGCTTGCGCTTGGACAGCACGACGTAGGAAAGATTGAGGCGGGCAAATTCGATCTGACGTGGCACCGGCTGTTCGATACAACCCAGTGTCGCCAGCGTGCTCAGCAGCCAGTCGTAGAAGGGCCGCTGGTCCTCGAACTCCAGGGTGCAGATGGAGTGGGTGATGTTCTCCAGCGCGTCCTCGATGGGATGGGCGAAGGTGTACATCGGGTAGATGCACCAGGCATCCCCGGTGTTGTGGTGTGTCGCCTTGCGGATGCGGTAGATGGCCGGGTCGCGCAGGTTGATGTTGCCCGAGGCCATGTCGATCTTGGCGCGCAGGATGTGTGCGCCGTCGGCGAATTCGCCGGCCTTCATGCGGCGGAACAGGTCAAGGTTTTCCGCTGGTGTGCGGTTGCGGAAGGGCGAGTTCTTGCCCGGCTCGGTCAGCGTGCCGCGATTGGCGCGCATCTCGTCGGCGGATTGGGAATCGACGTAGGCGTGGCCGGCTTCGACCAGCTTCTCGGCAAAATCGTACATCCACTGGAAGTAGTCGGAGGCGTAGTAGAGATTGCTCTCGCCCTTGACGTCCCAACTCCAGCCCAGCCACTTCACCGCGTCGAGAATCGAGACGACGTATTCCTTTTCTTCCTTCTCCGGATTGGTGTCGTCGAAGCGCATGTGGCAGGCGCCGTCGTAGTCGCGGGCAAGACCGAAGTTGAGGCAGATCGACTTGGCATGGCCGAAGTGCAGGTAACCATTGGGCTCCGGCGGGAAACGGGTGCGGATCTTCGCCGTCTCACCAGGGCCGACTTTTTGCTGGGCACCGGGACCGGGCTTGCCGGACCAGGTGCGCTGCGCATAGACGCCGGCGGCGAGGTCCGCATCAATGGCGTGGCGGATGAAGTTGGAGACGGGGGTCTTGGCGTCGGGGGTATCGCCGGGTGCTTTGTCATGGGCCATGGTGGTGGCGGCTCGAATGATGCAAAGCGGCAATTCTACCGTGCAGCCGTCGCCTGCCCATACTCGGCAACGACGCAGCGATCCCGTCCCGCATGCTTGGCGGCATACAGGGCGCGGTCGCAGCGGAGATAGAGGTCATCGAAGCTTTCAACGTCACTGCTCGCCAGTTCGGCGGCACCGCCGCTGATGGTGATGTAGCTGCTGGTGGCGCTGTCTGGATGAGGCAGCGCCAGGTGATGCAGGGCCAGGCGCAATTCCTCGAACAGACGGGCTGCTCCCGCGGCGTCGGTGTCCGGCAGCAGCAGGGCGAACTCCTCGCCACCGACGCGAGCCGCCAGGTCGCCGGGGCGGCGCGCGGCATCACCCAGCAGCGACGCGATCGTAGCCAGGCAGACATCGCCTTCGGCATGGCCGAGGGTGTCGTTGTAGGCCTTGAAGTGATCCACGTCGAGCAGCAGCAGGGCGAGCGGAGAGCGGGTGCGACGGGCGCGGCTGGTCTCCCTGGCGCGGGCTTCGTCGAAAGCGCGACGATTGGCCAGGGCGGTGAGCGGGTCGGTGCGACTGAGGCGTTCCAGTTCGGTGTTGGCGACTTGCAGGTCCTGCTGTGTGTTGTCGAGCTGTTGCAGGGAGCGCTGTTGTGCCAGGGCGCTGGCGACGATCTGGCCGAGCAGTTCGAAGAATCCGGTTTCCCGGTCGCCCCAGGGCTCGTCGGCGTCTGCGTTTCGCGCACGGCCAAGAAGCAGGATGCCGTGCTGGCTATCGCGCACCTGAAGCGGAATCGCCACCAGCGAGCCCAGGCCCAGGCGCTGGAATTCCGCCAGCGATGCCTCCGTTGTCTTCGCCAGGTTGTCAATGCGCAGCACGGCGTGCGCGGCCAGATGCAACTGAGCCCAGTGTGACAGATCGTGCTGGCTATTCGGTGAAAGGGCGACGGGTGCGGACAGGCGTTCCGATTGCCAGTAGGTATCGATGTGGCAGCCGGCGTCGCCGTCCGGCACCAGTACACCGGCAAAATCGAGGCCGCCGTAGCGACCGATCTCGGTCAACGAACGGGCGATCTGCGGCACGATCATTTCGTGGGGCAGGCTGATGAGCCCGGTGGACATGTTCAGGGCATGGCGTTCCAGGCCTTCCAGGAAGCTCAGGCGGCGCTCGCGATATTCCGCCAGTTCCGCCAGTTGGTCACGGTTCTGCGCCAGGTCCCGTTGCAGGTCACGTTGCCGTTGCAGGTGGGTGGCGAGGGAGCTGCGCATCTCGCTGAAGGCCCGTGCCAGGCGTGTCATTTCCTCGCTGGCATACAGGGCGTCCGTGCGCAGTGGCGGCGCATCGTCGCCCGGCGTCCAATTGGCGATCTGCGCTGAGATGTCACGCAGGGGGGCGGCGGCCTCCTTGTCGAGGGTGCGGAACAAGGCATAGCCACCAGCGGCGAGCAGGACGGTGAAGATGCCCAGCATCTGCACCAGATGGCCCTGCACGGCGGCCACCAGTGTCGTTCGGTCGGCGGCAATTTCGAGAGTGCCGACATCATGGTCCTGGTGTCGCAGGGTGATCCTGTGGATCAGGATGGGTTCGTGACTGGAGCTGTCACGGGCGTCGAAATGGAATTCGTTGCGCGTGAAGGTGTGCACCGTGACGTGCGCGATACCCGGGATGCGCACCATCGCCTGCAACTGGCTTTCCACCAACGGCCGATCCACTAGCCAGAGGCTTTCCGACAGTGGACGGGAGAAGGCGTTGCCGACCTCGATGACGCGGCTTTCCAGATCTTCCGCTTCGTCCTGCCATGCCGTGATCGCCAGCATGGCGGCGGTCGCGATGAGCAGGAGTAGCAGGATGTAGAGGATGCGGCGGCCGATGCGTGTGGCCAGCGTATGTGTTCGACCGCTCATTTAAGAAAGGGCAGGATCGAAAAGCGGTAGTCGCGCAGGCGCGGGTTGTGGGCGCGGCTGAAGGCACGGAAGTCGAGGCCGGACATCCGGCCCTGGGCCTGCCACTCAAGGAAACGGCCAGCCTGCGCGGGCGTCAGCATCACGAACAGCGGCTCGACGCGCTCCAGCGGACCGACGGCGGCGAAATCCTGCTTGTGGTGGTAGTCGTAGAGCATCACCATGGCCCAGCCGCCGGTGGAGAAATGACCGCTGGCGAGAGCGCTCAGCCGGCCATCACGCAAGGCCTGCATGGCCTCCGCCGAGTTGTTGAGGCCCGACAGCAGCAGGTCGCGCCCCGGCTGGAGGCCGGCGGCGGTGGCGGCCTCCATGGCACCGAAGGCCATCAGGTCGTTGGCGCTCCACAGCAGCCGCGTATCGGGGTGGCGACGCAGCAAAACCTCCGTCTGCTCGCGAGCACGAGTCTGGTTCCATTCGCCATACACCACCTGGCGCAGCACGATGCCGGGGCTCTCGGCGACTGCGCGTTGCAGGCCGGCCTCGCGTTCGATGCCCGCTGCCGTGCTGCGGTCGCCGTTGATTGCCAGCATCGACAGCGGCGCTGTCGCCGGCCAGCGCTTGCGGCCGGTCTGGATCAATTGCTGCGCCATGCGATAGCCGGCATCCTCATTGTTCGGCACCAGGCTGCCGATCCAGTGCGGGGCGGATTCGCGGGGCCTGCCGGCGGCGCGCTGCTCGTCCGCGCTCAGGGTGTTGTTGATGAAGAAGACGCGGATGCCGCTTTTCGCGGTGATGCGCAGGATTTCGCTTCCGACCTGTTTTTCGTTGACCACGACGAGGTAGTCCGGCCGCTGGCTACGGCTTACCACCTTGTTCGCATTCCCCAGCATGCGCAGCGGGTCGCGTTCAGCGTAGAGCACTTCCAACTCGGCGCCGAGACTTTCTGCCGCCGCCTGCATGAACTGGCTGACGCTGACCCAGAACTTCTCATCCGACTTGCCGGGGTTGAGGAAGGTTACGGACATGGCCAGGGTCGGCAAGGCGAGCAACAGCAAGCCGACGGCGACGGCGTGACGAAACAGCAATGACAGTTTTGGCGGGAGAGGAGCCATGGGCCGGGCAGGTCGGTTTTTGTGCCTGCATGCTAGCACCGGGAGCATGTCATGTCGCTGACAGCGGCCTGCCGAGGCATAATCAGGCCATGCATTTTGAACACCTCGTCGCCATCAATGATCCGGGCCTGCCATTGCTCGCTGCCCTCAGCCGGCACCAGGTCTGGTTCGGCCTCATGCATCGCGTCAAGGACGCCCGCCCTTTCCTGCCGGGGCTGGAGCAATGCGACATCCTCCACCGTGGCGACGGTGTCGTCGAACGTCGCCTGAATTTCGGTGCGGCCCAGGTTCACGACCGGGTGTTCTTTGCCGAGAACGATTGGGTTCGCTTCGATACCGAGGCCACTGCCCAGCACGGCGGTGGCCGCTTGACCATCCGCATCGAAGAGCCCGACGCCGGATGGCTGCTGCTTCGCTTCATCTACGAGACCGTGCATGCCATCGGTGCCGAAGCGGAGAACGACGCCTACGACGCCTATCTGCGCCAGGCCTACGAAGCGGCCGACATCGACACCGTGCGCGTCATCCGCGAGCTGGCGGCGCTAGCGACTAGCGGCGTCCCTCACTGATGAGGGAGTAGCTCATGAACGGACTCGCATTGCTCGCCATCGGTATCGGCGCCGCCTTCGGCGCCTGGCTGCGCTGGGGCCTCGGCCTCTGGCTCAACCCCCTGTTCGTCACGTTGCCCATGGGCACGCTGGCGGCCAACCTGCTCGGCGGCTATCTGGTCGGCGCGGCGGTCACGGTCTTTCATTTCAACGTGGACCTCTCGCCCGAGTTGCGGCTCTTCCTCATCACCGGCTTCCTCGGCGGCCTGACCACCTTCTCCACCTTTTCCGCCGAGGTCGTGTCGCTGATCCAGCATGGCCGCTACGCCTGGGCCATGGGCGCCGCCTCGCTGCACCTGTTCGGTTCGCTGCTGATGACCGGGCTGGGCATCTTTACCATTCACAAACTCGCCGCTTAGCGCGGGCGAGGCAGCACCAGGGCCATCCCACCCGCCAGCGGCACCAGCGCCAGCAGGTCCATCGTGCCCAGTGTTTCGCCGAGCAGCGCTGCCGCCAAAGCGATGCTGAAAAATGGATTGAGCAGGTGGAAGCTGCTGGCCCGCCCGGCGCCGCCGTGGCGCACCAGCCAGAGCATCATCAGCGTGGTGCCGATCGACACCGGCCCGGCCTGGTAGAGCAGGCTGCCGAAGAAGGCCGTGCCGGGTTCGAAACGCAGGCCTTCGAACAGCACCGCCAGCGGCAGCAGGGCCAGGCCCGCCACCAGCAGTTGCGCCGTCGCCGTCCGCCAGGGATCGCCACGCCCCGATGCCTTGCGATTGAGCAGGGTGCCCACGGCCAAGGCCAGGCTGCCGAGGCAGATGGCGGCCACTGCCCAGGGATCGAGGCCGTCCATCCGCAGGCGCCAGCCCATGATCAGCAACACCGCGCCAAAGGCCAGCAGCAGACCCAGCACGGCGCGCGGCCGCAATGTCTCGCCCTGCCAGAAGGCCGCCATCAGCGCGGTGAACAGGGGGGCGGTGCACACCAGGATCGCCGTCAGCGCCGCTGGCACCGTCGCCATGCCGATGTAGGTCAGACCCAGATAGGCCGCGTTGGCCAGCAGGCCGGCCAGCAGCGCCACCGGGTCGGGTCGGCCCAGGCGCTGGCCGGTGAGCCGAAGTCCGAGGTAGAGCAGGGCGCCCGCCAGCAGAAAGCGCAGGGCCAGCAGGGTCAGCGGCGCGGCGACGCCAAGGCCGATCTTGCCGGCGATGAAGGCCGAACTCCAGAGCAGGCTGAAAGCGATGCCGACGACGGCGAGTTGCGAAGTCGAAGGCGCCGGCAAGGACGGGGCGGCGAGGACAGTGGTGCTGGTCATGGCGAGTCTCCGGTATCAGGGCAGGCCCAGAGTAGAGACTGTTATCTTATGAGTAAAATTGATAATATATGATTCATCATTGCAAACGGAAATGATGCGCCATGACCCCCACCCGCCACCTCGACATGGACCTGCTGCGCACCCTGGTCGCTATTGCCGACAGCGGCAGCTTTTCCGCCGCCGGCCAGCAGCTCGGTCGCACCCAGTCCGCCATCAGCCTGCAGATCAAGCGCCTCGAAGAGCTGGTCGGGCAAACCCTGCTCGACCGCGCCAACGGCCGCGTCGTCGGCCCCACCGAGGAAGGCCGGGTGCTGATCGACTACGGCCGGCGCATCCTGCGGCTCAACGACGAGGCCTATAGCTGCTTCGCCCAGCCGGGGCTGGCGGGCCGCCTGCGGGTCGGCGTGCCCGAGGAGTTGATGGAGGGCATCTTTCCCGACGTCATGGCTGCTTTCGCCCGCGCCTGCCCGCGCGTGGAGATTTCCCTGCGCTGCGACATCTCGGTGCGGCTGGCGGCGGCCCTCGATGCCGGCGATCTCGACGTCGCCGTGGTCAAGCGCGTGGGCAGCGAAGCGAGCGGCGGCCGGGCGAGTGGACGCATATTGCGGCGCGAGGCCATGGTCTGGTTCGTCGGCGAAGGCAGCGACGCCCATCGCCGCACGCCCCTGCCCCTGGCCGTGTTCCATGAAGGCTGCGTTTTCCGCGTCGCTGCCCAGGCGGCCCTGGCCCGCGCCGACCGGCCCTGGCAGATCAGCTTCGTCGGCAACAGCTTCACTGGCATCCGCCATGCCGTGGCCGCCGGCCTGGCGGTGAGCCCCCTGCCACGCAGCATGGCCTGCGACGGTTTGGTGCAGGTCAAGAGCGGCCTGCCCAAACTGCCCATGACCGAACTGGTGGCCTGCTTTCCCGGCGGCACGGCCTCGCCGGCCGCCCAGCGCCTTGTCGATCTGCTGGAAACACGACTCTGGGGGCCGACGGTGGCGGCGGCCTGACCGGTAGAATCCGGCCGATGAAATTCGATCCCGAGGCCCGCCGGGCGGCACGGCCTGCCATCAGCTTTGACGAATCCCTGCCGGTCAACGCCCGCCGTGCCGAAATCGCCGCCGCCATCCAGAAGCATCAGGTCGTCGTCATCTGCGGCGAAACCGGTTCCGGCAAGACCACGCAACTGCCGAAAATCTGCCTCGAACTCGGGCGCGGGCTCAAGGGCCTGATCGGCCACACCCAGCCGCGCCGCATCGCCGCGCGGGCCACGGCCACGCGCATTGCGCAGGAATTGAAATCCGAGATCGGCCAGCACGTCGGCTTCAAGATTCGCTTCACCGACAAGACCACGCCGTCGAGCTACATCAAGCTGATGACCGACGGCATCCTGCTGGCCGAGACACAGACCGATCCACTGCTGCGCCAGTACGACACCCTCCTGATCGACGAGGCCCACGAGCGAAGCCTAAACATCGACTTCCTGCTCGGCTACCTAAAGTCGGTGCTGGCGAGACGGCGAGATTTGAAGGTGATCGTCACCTCGGCGACGCTGGATGCTGAACGCTTCAGCAAACATTTCGACGGCGCGCCGGTGATTGAAGTTTCCGGCCGCCTCTACCCCATCGAGACCCGCTACCGTCCCTTCGACGAGAAGAAGGACACCGATCTCAACGACGCCATCGTCGACGCCGTGGACGAAGCCCATCGCACCGGCCCCGGCGACGTGCTGGTCTTCCTGCCCGGCGAGCGCGAGATCCGCGAGGCAGCGGAAGCATTAAGAAAGCACCATCCTCCCGGCCTCGAAGTGCTGCCCCTGTTCGCCCGCCAGACCGCCGTCGAACAAGGCCGCGTCTTCGCGCCGCATCAGGGCCGCCGCGTGATATTGGCGACCAACGTCGCCGAGACCTCGCTGACCGTGCCCGGCATCCGCTACGTCATCGACTCCGGCCTCGCCCGCGTCAAGCGCTACAGCCATCGCAACAAGGTCGAGCAGTTGCAGGTGGAGCCCATCGCCAAGGCAGCGGCCAGCCAGCGCGCCGGTCGTTGCGGCCGCGTTTCCGCCGGCGTCTGCATCCGCCTCTACGACGAAGAGGATTTCAACAAGCGCCCGCCCTACACCGAGCCGGAAATCCTGCGCTCCTCGCTGGCCGGCGTCATCCTGCGCATGAAGTCCCTGCACCTGGGCGACGTCGAGGACTTCCCCTTCCTCGAAGCGCCGCTGCCGCGCATGGTCGCCGATGGTTATCAACTGCTCGCCGAACTCGGTGCCATCGACGAGACGAGCAAGGAACTGACCAAGGTCGGCTTTGAGTTGGCCAAGCTGCCGCTGGACCCGAAGATCGGCCGCATGATCCTCGCCGCCCGCGAACACAACTGCCTCAAGGAAGTGCTGATCATCGCCGCCGCCCTGGGCACGCAAGACCCCCGCGACCGGCCGCAGGAACAGGCCGCCGCTGCCGATCAGGCGCATGCGAAATGGAAGGACGAGAAATCCGAGTTCCTTTCCTATCTCAAGCTGTGGGCCGCCGGCGACGAAATCTGGAAACACGAAACCTCCAACAAGCAGCGCCAGTGGTGCCGGCAGAATTTCATCAACTGGCTGCGCCTGCGTGAATGGCGCGACGTGCATGGCCAACTGATGACCCTGTGCCACGAACACGGCTGGAAGGAGAACCAGATCCCCGCCAGCTACGAGGCCATCCACAAGGCCCTGCTGACCGGCCTGCTCGGCCACATCGGCCTCATCAGCGAAGATGACAAGAACTACCTCGGCGCCCGCGGTATCCGCTTCTACATCCATCCGGGTTCCAGCCTGGTGAAGAAGGCCGGGCGCTGGATCGTCGCCGCCGAAGTGGTCGAGACTTCGCGCCTCTTCGCCCGCTGCGTCGCCCGCATCGAGCCGGAATGGCTGGAGCAGGTGGGCGCCCATCTGGTGCGCAGCCACATCTACGAACCGCATTGGGAAAAGGGCCCGGGCCAGGTTGTTGCCTGGGAGCGGCTGACCCTGCACGGCCTGATGATCCACGCCAAGCGGCGCGTGCATTACGGCCCCATCGACCCCAAGCTCTCCCGCTCCATCCTGATCCGCTCGGCCCTCGTCGAAGGCGAGATCGGCGAGGACTGGGCCAAGCGCTGGCGCTTCTTCCAGCACAACCAGAAACTCAAGAACGAGATCCAGAAGCTCGAACACAAGTCGCGCCGGCCCGACGTGCTGGTGGACGACGAACTGGTCTACGCCTTCTTCGATGCGGTGATTCCCGAGGGCATCACCACCCTGGCCGCCTTCGAGCACTGGCGGCGCGAGGCCGAGGCGCAGAACCCGAAGCTGCTGTGCCTGGAAAAAGACCAGCTCATGCGCCACGACGCGGCGGGCATCACCACCGACGCCTTCCCTCCCTCGCTGGAACACCGTGGTCAGAGCTTTAAGCTCGTCTACCACCACGATCCCGGCGCCGCCGACGACGGCATCACGCTCTCGCTGCCGCTGGCCGCCCTCAACCAGTTGCCGGTGAATCGCTGCGAATGGCTGGTGCCCGGCCTGCTGAAAGAGAAGGTCATCGCGTTGTTGAAAACGCTGCCGCAGAAGTACCGCCATCGCGTGCAGCCCATCGACGCCTTCGCCGAAGAGTTCGCCGACGCCGAGCATGATCGCGACGAGACGCTCGTGCGTGCCCTGACCCGCGCCGTCGAAGAGAAGATCGCGCTCAAGCTGCCGCTGGATGCCTTCCGCAGCGGCGAACTGCGCTCGCACCTGTTCATGAATTTCCGCCTCCTCGACGAGCATGGCGGCACGCTGGCCCTGTCGCGCAATCTGTCGGAACTGCGCGCGCAGTTTGGTGGCCGCGCCGCCGAGGCTTTCGCCAATGCCGATATAAAAGTCGGCGCTGGCGACACGGCAAGCACTACTGTTGTCGAGGGCGAAAAGGCCACGGGTTGGGCCTTCGGCGCCCTGCCCGAGTTATTGGAGTTGAAGGTCGCCGGCCGCAGCGTGATCGGCTTCCCGGCCCTGATCGACGAAGGCGACGGCGTGCGCCTGACCGCCTACGACACCGAGGACAAGGCCCGTCTCGAACACCGCAAGGGCCTCGCCCGCCTCTTCGCCCTGCAACTCAAGGAGCAGGTGAAAGCCGTCGAACGCATCCCCGGCCTGCGCGACATCGCCATGCAGTTCATGTCGCTCGGCACCGAAGCCGAACTCAAGCAGCAACTGGTCGCCGCCACCCTGGAGCGCACCTGCCTGCAAGACCCGCTGCCCGCCGACGAGAAGGGCTTCGACGAACGCCGCGAAGCCGCTCGCGGTCGACTGCTGCTCGTCGCCCAGGAGATCGCTCGTATGGTCGGCGCCATCCTCACCGAGCATGCCGCCCTGCAAAAGAAACTGCATGGCATGCAGAAGGCCTTCCCCCAGGCCTGCGCCGACATCACCGCGCAGATGGCCGCGCTGCTCCCCAAGCGTTTCATCACCGCTACGCCCTTCGAGCGCCTGCAACACTATCCGCGCTACCTCAAGGCCGCCAACCTGCGTCTCGAAAAGGCCCGCGCCGACGCCGCCCGCGACGCGCGCTGGATGAGCGACTGGCAAGGCCTCGCCAAGCCGTGGGAGCGGGAGCGTGGCAACATGCAGAAATCGGGCGTGGTCGATCCCTTCCTGGAGGAATTCCGCTGGCTGCTCGAAGAGCTGCGCGTCGCGCTCTTCGCCCAGGAACTGAAAACCCCGTCGCCGGTCTCGGTGAAACGCTTGCAGAAAATGTGGGAGGGCAGGGAGAGATGAGGCAAGCACGATGATGGAACTGTTCAGCGCCTTCAGCCGCGCCGCACGCGATCTCACGCGCGGCGACGTGCTCTGGCACGCCCTCTGGCCGCCCATCGTGGCCGCTTTGCTGTGGGCGACCGTCGCCTTCCTGGTCTGGGCCGACGGCATCGCCGCCATGTCGCGCATCATCCCCGAGTTGCCCTGGTCCGGCTGGGAATGGGTCAGCCGCTGGGCCGCCATGTTCCTGCTGCTGGCCGCCTTCGCCACCCTGACCTACCTCACCGCCCTCGGCCTCGTCGCCATCGTCGCCCTGCCGCTGCTGATCAATCTCGTCGCCGCCCGCGACTACCCGGACCTGGCCCGCCATGGCGAGAACGTCTTTCTCGGCAGCCTCGGCAACACCCTGGGCGCCGGCGCCGTCTTCCTCATCGGCGGTCTGCTCTCGCTGCCCCTGCTGCTGATCCCCGGCGTCGTCCTCGTCCTGCCGCTGGCCTGGGCCACCTGGCTCAACCAGCGCACCTTCCGCTTCGACGCCCTCGCCGAACATGCCACGCGCAAGGAGCTGGCCAGCCTGGTGCGCGAGCGGCGTAGCCAGTTCATGGCTGCCGGCGCCGGCAGCGCGCTGGTCGCCCACATCCCGATCGTGCAACTGCTGGCGCCGGCCTTCACCGCGCTGGTCTTCGTCCACCTCGGACTCGCGGCCCTGCGCCGCCAACGACAACAAGGCGGCATCGAACTATGAGTGCAACTGGTGGCATTGGCGTCCTCATCATCGGCGACGAAATCACGCGTGGCAAGCGCCAGGACAAGCACTTCCCGCAGATCGTCGATATCCTCGCCGCGCGCGGCCTCGTCCTCGACTGGGCCATGTACCTCGGCGACGACCGCCAGCGCCTCACCGACACCCTGCGCCGCACCCTCGCCAGCGACGACATCGTCTTCAGTTGCGGCGGTATCGGCAACACCCCGGACGACCACACCCGGCAGGCCGCAGCCGCAGCAGCCGGCGTCGAGCTGGAACTGCACCCGGAAGCCGAGCGCCTGATCCGCGAACGCTTCGTCGAGATCAAGCGCGAAGTCACGGAAGATTCCCTCGGCATGGGCCGCTTCCCCGCCGGCAGCCGCATCATCCCCAACCCCTTCAACCGCATCGCCGGCTTCAGCTACGGCCACCACCACTTCGTCCCCGGCTTCCCGCAGATGGCCTGGCCAATGATCGAATGGGTGCTCGACACGCAGTACGCCGAGCGCTTCAACCGCCAGCCGACGGCGGAAGCGGCGATCCTCGTCTGGGAAGGCATCGAAAGCGTGCTGACGCCGCTGATGCGCCGCATCGAAGCCGACTACCCCGGTATCAAGGTTTTCAGCCTGCCCTCGCTGGGCACGCCCGACGTGCGCCGCCACATCGAACTCGGCGTGCGCGGCGTGCCCGAAAAAGTGCCGACCGCCATGGCCGACATCCGCCTCGCCGTGGCCGCGCTGGGCTACAGCTTCGACGAGAAGGCCGACTAGGCGCCCTGTCGCGCCACCAGTGCCACGCCGATGGCGAGCAATAGGCACAGCGGCGAATAGACGTAGGTGTCGAGGGTGGCGAAGCGGCTGCCCCGTACCCGCTTGAAGAAACCCACGTAGCGGAACTCGCCCACTGCCCGCGCCAGCAGGCCGGCGGCCAGTCCGAACGACAGCCACATCAGCACTGCGGGCGGCAGCCCCACCGACACCAGTCCGCCCGTCGCCGCTACCAGGCCAGCAAAGAGCAGCAGCACCACGCCGACCGCGACGGTCGCCCTAGCCGACGGCACGAACAGCGGCTTGCCGTCCACGCTGGGCACCGCGCCGCTCTCGCCGACGAAGGGCGTCGCCGCCATGCGGAAATGCCACAGGGCAAGGAACAGGAAAATCAAGGAGATGATTGGGGCAAGGAGGGTGTTCATGGCGACTGAGTGGCGGAAGTGGTTCGCGTTTGGTCGTTGAAACTACGCCCCCGGAACTCTGCCACGCTTACGCCGCCTGCAACAGGAACTCGACTTTTACAGCCTCGAACGGGAAAACAATGCGCCCATCCTCCGTGCGGTCGAGGACTCCTGCGTTGAGCAGTGCCGTGACATCGCCATGGACGGCTTTTACATCACGTCCGGCGCGCCGGGCAGCTTCGCGGATTGACACCGGGCCGGCACCGCAGAGCGCCTTGAGCAACTCCCACCGCTTTTGGGTCAGCACCCGCCAAAGCAGTTCTGGGGAGGCAAAGCTGATGTGAGCGGACTTCTGGGGTTTGCCTGTCTTCCACGCGCGCGCAAAGTCAGCCATCGAGTCAGCAGGCGTTCGCACATCAAGGGTTACGGTTTTCATGGTTCCACCTCGCAATGTCATTCTGGAAGTCGGCGATCAACTGTTCCGGTGTTGTGAACGCATAGGCCGCTTCCTTTCCCGCAACATGTCTATGATCGCCCTTCCCGGCTTCATTGTCGTAGCGCAAGACGCATTCCCCGAGCACGACATACACCAGCCTGTACTTGAACCTGTGTAACGACCCTTCGATAGGTTTTGGAAGGC
The DNA here is from genome assembly GCA_030824275.1 of Rhodocyclaceae bacterium. GTDB lineage: Bacteria > Pseudomonadota > Gammaproteobacteria > Burkholderiales > Rhodocyclaceae > JAVBXY01. The sequence goes on from JAVBXY010000005.1 coordinate 239,724, forward strand.
GCCACAGTACCAATTCCGCGAACGCAAATTCCGAGTAGGGAATGCGTGTGCGAATGAGTTCAACGGCTTTCATGTTGGAAATGGTACCAACGCTTGTGGTTGTTGTCCATTAGTCCAACAACCAAGGGCGACGATAAGGGGGCGAACGATCAAGGGGGTATCGGGAAAAGTCGGCGCTGGCGGTACGGCGACCGAAGACGGCAAGGCGGAACACGGCGCTAGGCAACACGTGCCACGATGCCATAGCGGCCCTTGTCCCGACCCGTGGTTGGCGGATTGATGAACTCGGCATGCTCTATGACGGTACCCAATTCCTTCAGGATGGAGAGGGTCTGTTCCGGCGTAAGGGAGTCGTAGAAGAAGGAATGCCCGTACATGGTGTCGGTGAAGGCCGGATGATCGGACCCGCCAACGGTGAGCATCAATTTCGCCCCAGGCCGCAGGCTGCGGACAACTTTTTGCAGAATCGGCCCGTGTTGTTCTCGCGGGACATGGAACAGGGAATCCCAAATGACTGCGCCGTCGTAGACTTCGTCCGGCTCGAACGATTCCATGTGTGCGTGCAGCCAGCGGCCCTCGGGGAGGCGCTGCCTGGCGAGGGCGAGCAGGTCTTCGGCCTGGTCAACGCCGGTGACGGCAAATCCCCGCTTCAGCAGGAACTCGGCAATGGGGCGGCCCGTACCGCAACCCAGGTCAAGTATCTTGCCCGGAAGCGGCACATTGCTCAGCAGGCGGTCGAGGAACGCGGGCTCATGGCCGAAAAGCGCGGATCGCGCAGCATCCCAGTTACTGGCAATGGCGTTATAGCTGCGGCGGTTCATCTGCGTGACGGTCGGGTGGCGCGGTGCCGGTCGGCGTTACGCTGGAACAAGGCTCAGGAATCACCCTTCGCCCCCGGGAACCACTCAACATGCTGATCACCCTGGCGACCCAGATACGTGACGCGCTGGCCTCGAAGGAACGCGAAATATCCCTGAACACCTGCGCGAATCGCGCGTTCGCAGAATTGGCGGAATTTTTGCCCGTGTTGCTGGCTGTCGAGGATCGCAGCCCTGAGCGCTGCCGCATCGAAGTCCAGGGAAACCGATGGCAATTCCTCGAATGAGAGTGGCGCTATCACGGTAGAGCCGGCGGCGCTGTAAAAGGTAAATGACTTGGCAACGTAATCCACGTGGTAGTACTCAACGCCTTCGGCAATGAGCCTACCAACGATCTCGGGAAATGGCACCGAGCCATCCAGCGTCGCCTTGGCCAAGGCCTTGATTGCGTCTGCATTCATGGGGACTCGCAAGATTGATTGTCGGTATGGTGGCTAGCGTTTGAATTCACCGGACTACGCGGTTTCATCGCGCAACGTTTGGGTTGATGGATGGGCTAAACGGGGAATGGGCCACGCCAACTCCGTTGCTTGGGCTATTTGGTAATCAAATACGACGAACTGATTGCTGCCTGTTAAGAAAGTCTCGTAAAGATCCACGGGGATTAACACTTGTGGCTGCAATAAGCATCAGCATGAATACATATCTTGCTGAAGATGTGTCGATGATTGATATGTCGATCGATTCTTCAAGGGTTGGAAGGTGTTGCTCAACCCATCCATCCACGAATTGGATGGACTCTTCCGGACCAAGCTTACTTAGTCCCCCGCGAACCTCTTGGAGGTCTTCAACTGTGAGAGCCTTTAGCTCTTCAGAAATAATAATTGTTTGAAGAATAATTGATTTGGCAAGAGTTGCTTTGTCCAAAGAGTTATGGGGCGATTGGATGTATTTCTTTATCCATGTGGGAAACGGGCTAAAGCAAAGTTTATTTATATCGACTGTCTTTTTGGTTTGAAATACAAAGAAGAGAATAATTGCGACGGTGATTGTGATCAGTATTTCCATGGTGAAGTGCTATTTTCGATAGTCGCGGATAAGTGAATGTCTAAACGTAGAAGTGAGCGGCCTGCGCGGCTTTTCGCGCAGGCCCGCTCGACTACCAGGTTCGCCGTCTTAGCGCTCACTTGAGAAATTTCTCGTAGTCGGCCTTTACGCCGCTTGGAACACTCGCTGGATCGATGAGCGCTAAGTTCTGTTTGAATCGTTGGCGGCAAGATGGAAAGCTGCTAAGGCGCTGCCCCAATGTGGTTGCTGGTGACGACGCGATGCGAATCATCGTAGCGATTTCGCGGGGTGAAAACGACTTAATGATTTGGTCGTAGCTCGTAGCAGCGGCCCATGAAACACCGTATCTGTTTCCGACATTGCAACAAACGACAACCTGCACAAATGTTTCTTGCACTGTTTCTGGAACTGCGCCTTGTCGTGAGAGTTCGAGCAAGCGCTCAGCAAACGGGGGTTCGTTGTAGAAGTTGTTCATCCCGTTGTGAACGTTCCAAAGACGCTCGACGGCACGATAGAAAACCGCATGTTGCTCGGATTCATTCAGTAATGTAAGAAGTCCAAGCTTCTCGAAGAACTGTAGCGACGCTGTATGTCGAGGCTCGTCGCCTTTGGCCGCGTACTCGCTGTGCTTGTTGATGAGATCCGAACGCAACGCGGAGGTGAACCCGGCTTTTAGCGAATTGCAGATGTCAAACGCATTTAGTCGAGAAGGCTCCGACGTATTTGGATCGCAGTAGATGCCATGAATCATCCCAGCGAGCATTTGGCGCTGTGCGTCATGGGTTTCGCCAAGTCGATGAACCCAGACACCGCACTGGTTTGCGTTGAAGCGTGCACCCTTAACCGCCGAAATAAAGGCGCCGATGTCGACGCCCTTCGGTGACGACGCATCAGCGAGCGCATAGCGAACGCAACGATTTAGAAAGGTGGTGAACTCGCGGTCGTTTACCGTTCCGAGGGTGGGATGTGCAGCCGAAAAATTGTTTCGGACGTCGCGGCATTGATCCAGGAAAAAGAAACCGTCCTCATTGACGAGATTCAGCTTTAAGCACAGTTCTAGCAATCGACTGTCTTGAAGTTCCAGCAGGTGCTTTTCTTCGAAATCTGACTGAGTAATCTGGGCAACGATTGGCAGGCCGAAATTTCTTACTTTCGTTCGGAGCTGAAGGATCGCTGCATTCCAGATGTAATTCATTGCACCATCGAAGAGCCCTGTACTTACAGCAACGCACATTCTGGCTACCAGTTCACCTCTAAGGGCTACAGGCACATCTCTAAGCTCACGTGGCAAATCGCGCCAAGCGTATTGAATTTCTTCATCACTCGCGAGAACGGTTCGCGGAATCCCCAGAGATGTAGTGAGCGCCGTGATCGCCGGCAGAATAGTTGTTGGCAGTGCCGGAAGCATAGGTTCAAGTGGATGGGGGACTATTGCTGACACAGGATCATCTCCAATGGTTGTAAGACGGCGAACGTTATTTAGACAGCAATTTTGCAGGGTGTCGCAGCAGGCTTACTGCATAGCATGGACGATGTGTCACTGAAAATTCCTTGCAATCCTAGAGCTGCACCATATACTGTTTTTATGATCAGTACTAAAGCCACCCCAAGTCCTGCAAACCGCCGAGGGATTTTCCTTGCTCGCGAGTGCTTATGCGCTACAGCATACGGAGTGATCCGGCTTATGTCCAATGGGTAGGTTTTGCCAGTGCTGCGATGAGCTGCATGACTGGTACGGCCGGCCGGTTTGACGCATCGTGAATCCGTCTCCACCCAGAGGCCGTGGCGCGGCCTTCAATCCGGACAACCGTTACGCGGCGTGGCAGCGGGAGGCGGCGGACGACGGTTGGTGGAATGATGGCGAGGAGATGGCGGCGCCCCTGACGACGGAGCTGATTGTCGATACGGCCAAGTCGGTGATCAGCTACAACGAGTCGCCGGACATTCCCTATGACCGGTCCATCAATCCCTATCGCGGTTGCGAGCATGGCTGTTCCTATTGTTTCGCGCGGCCGTCGCATGCCTATCTGGGTTTGTCGCCGGGGCTGGATTTCGAGACCAAGCTGGCTTACAAGGCCGATGCGGCGGAGCGCCTGCGGGCGGAGCTGGCGAAGCCGCGCTACGTGTGCCAGCCGGTGGCGCTGGGCATCAACACGGATGCCTGGCAGCCGGTGGAGCGTAGCCTGCGGGTGACGCGGGGAATTCTGGAGGTGCTGGCGGAGTGTCGGCATCCGGTGACCATCGTCACCAAGTCGGCGCTGATCCTGCGCGATCTGGATTTGCTGGCGGAGATGGCGCGGGAGCATCTGGTGCATGTGGCGATTTCGGTGACGACGCTGGATGCGGCGCTGGCGCGGCGCATGGAGCCACGGGCGCCGTCCTGCCAGCGCCGACTTTTGGTGATCCGCGAGCTGGCCGATGCTGGGGTGCCGGTGACGGTGCTGGCGGCGCCGCTGATTCCGGCGCTGACGGACCACGAGATGGAGGCGATCTTCCAGGCGGCGGCCGCTGCTGGGGCGACCTCGGCGGGCTACATCCTGCTGCGCCTGCCGCACGAGCTGAAGGTGCTGTTCCGCGACTGGCTGGCGCATCACTATCCGGGGCGGGCGGCGCATGTGTATAGCCTGCTGCGGCAGATGCATGGCGGCAAGGAATACGACAGCGCGTTCGGCCGCCGCCAGCGCGGGGCCGGGCCGCTGGCGGAGATCATCGCGCAGCGCTGCCGGGTGGCGCTGCGCCGCTGTGGGCTGGATGCACCGTCACTGGTGCTGGACTGCGGAAAGTTTCGCCGCCCGGCTGCGACGAATGGAGCGCCGGCGCAAGGGATGCTGTTTTGATTTATTCTCCCGTGACGCCAACAGGGGATTGCGGGTGAGACGATGATTCAACAGGAAGATCGCAGCCGGCTGGGCATGGCCAAACTGTTCGCCAACATCAGCCTGGAGGCGGTGGAGCACCTCTTCGAGCGCTGCCACACGCTGGGCCTGGAGCGGGGCGAACACCTGCTGGAGCCGGGCGCGGCGAACGACCACCTGTACCTGATCCTCGATGGCGAGCTGCGCGTCTACCTGTCCGACCGCAGCCTGCCCGAACATGCGGTGCTGACCACCGGCGACTGTGTCGGCGAGATGTCGCTGATCGATGGCCGTGGCGCCTCGGCGCTGGTCCTGGCGGCCCATTACACACGACTGCTGGCGATGCCCCACGATGTGCTGTGGTCGCTGGTGGATTGCTCCCACGGCGTGGCGCGCAACCTGCTGGCGATCCTGGCCGGGCGCATGCGCAACGACAATCTGGCGCTGGTCTCCTCGCAGACCATGAGTCTGGAATTCGAGCAGGCCACCAGCGTCGATGCGCTGACCGGCGTGCATAACCGGCGCTGGCTGCTGGATGCCTTCCCGCGCGCGATTGCGCGCTGCGAGCGGGACGGCGTTGCCACCTGCCTGCTGGTGGCGGACATCGATCACTTCCGGCGCTACAACGAGCATTTCGGCCATCTGGCTGGCGATGCGGTGTTGCGCCGGGTGGCGCGGCAGATGGCCGACGGCCTGCGCGCGCAGGACCTGGTGGCCCGTTATGGCGGTGAGGAGTTTTTGATCCTGCTGCCGCAGGCGGAGCTGGACGAGGCGCAACTGATCGCGGAGCGGCTGCGCGGGCTGGTGGCTGCCGGCAGCGCGGTGGAGACGAGTGGGGGCGTGCAGGGGGTGACGATCAGTTGCGGCGTGGCCCAGTTGCAGCGGGGCGAGGGGCTGGACGGCCTGATCGCCCGTGCCGAGGTGATGTTGCACCAGGCCAAGGAGCGCGGCCGGGACCGCGTCGAGGCTGCCTGATTGCAGCCTGATTGCCGCCTGATCAGGCGGCGATCAGGCTGCGCAGCTGGGCGTCTTCGTAGCGGATGTGGCCGATCAGCCAGCGCCGCAGATAGCTCAGCACGTCGTGCTGGGCGGTGATCGGATTGTCGTGCAGCTCGGCGGCGAATTCGCGCAGCGTGTCCTGAAACAGATGGTGCTGCGTCTTCTGGTGATCCAGGGCGGCGAAGCCGTAGTGCGCCATCATCTTTTCCTCGGCGCGGAAATGGATCTGCGCGTACTGGTTGAGTGACTTCAACACGCGGGTGACGTCGCGGAAGCCGCGCTTGCGGGTGATCACGGCATACAGGTCGTTGGTCAGGTCGAACAGGTAGCGATGATGTTCGTCGATGACGTCGATGCCGACATTCAGCGAGTCGTCCCATTTCACCCATTCATCTTCCCGGGGCGGCACCGGCGGCAGTGCCAGCACCTGGTTCGGGTCGATGATGTCGTCGCGGTAAAGCTCGCGGATGCGCAGGATGTCGGGCAGGGCCTGGTCGAAGGCGAGCACCACCGCCGGGTCGAACTGCCGGCCGGCCTGCTGGCGTATCAGGTCGATGGCCTCTTGCAGGGGCCAGGCTTCCTTGTAGGGCCGGCTCGACGTGAGGGCGTCGAAGACGTCGGCGAGGGCGCAGATACGCGCCAGGATGGGAATTTCCTCGCCCTTGAGGCCGCTGGGGTAGCCGCGTCCGTCCCAGTGTTCGTGATGGGTGGCGGCGATGTCGCGGGCGGCGGCGATCAGGGCGTCCTGGCCCTTGAGCAGGCGGGCGCCGATGTCGGTGTGGGTCTTCATGACGGCGAATTCGTCGTCCGTGAGCTTGCCCGGCTTGAGCAGGATGGCATCGGCGATGCCGATCTTGCCAACGTCGTGCATGGGCGCGGTGATGGCGAGGATTTCGCGCGTTTCCTCGTCGAGGCCGAGGGCTTTGCCGATGGCGGTGGCGAAATGGGTCATGCGCATCACGTGCATGCCGGTTTCGTTGTCGCGGTATTCGGAGGCGGCGCCAAGCCGGCGGATGGCATCGGCGCGGGCGTCCTCCAGTTCGATCTCGCGCACGCGCAGGGTTTCCATCATCAGGCAGCGCGAGACGACGCGAGCCATGGCGCGGCCGAGATTGGCGAGGAAGGTGCGCTCGGTGTGGCCCGGTTCGGTTTCGGTGGCCACGCAGAGCACGATGTCGCCGAGGTTGCGGCCGCTGTCGAGCAGGCCGACGACGAGCACCGGCCGTTCGGCATCGGCGAGGGTGATCAGGGCTGGTTGGCCGCTGTCGCCGTCCGGAAGTTGGTTGGAGAGGCCGGCCTGGTGATCCGCCAGCCAGTCGCTGTCGAAGCCCTGTTGGGCGACGAGGACGCGGTCACCGCGCGGGTTGCGCAGGAAGAGCAGGCCGGCGGGCTGGGTTTGCAGGGCGGGCAGCTTGAGCAGCAGCGCCAGAAGCCGCTCCAACAGGCCGTCGAGGTCGCTGTCGGCGGCCTCCAGCATGGCCAGTTCAAAGGCGAATTCACCGGTGGTGAGTGCTTCTAGAGTCCCCGAAAGTTCTGCCGCCATGACGCCTTCGAATCAAATCATGAGAGGATTTGAAAGGTATCACGGGGTTTTTGCCGGAGACTTGATCCAGCGCAAGCCTTTAGCCGGTGCCGCCGACCGTCAGGCCGTCGATGCGCAGGGTCGGCTGGCCGACGCCGACGGGCACGCTTTGGCCTTCCTTGCCGCAGGTGCCGACGCCCGAGTCGAGGGCCATGTCGTTGCCGATCATGGAGACACGGGTCATGGCCTCTGGGCCGTTGCCGATCAGCGTGGCGCCCTTGACCGGCGTGGTGATCCTGCCGTTCTCGATCAGGTAGGCCTCGGCAGTGGAGAAGACGAATTTGCCGCTGGTGATGTCCACCTGGCCGCCGCCGAAGTTGGCGGCGTAGAGACCCTTCTTCACCGACTTGATGATTTCCTCAGGGTCGCGCTCACCGTTCAGCATGGTGGTATTGGTCATGCGCGGCAGCGGCAGGTGGGCGAAGGATTCGCGGCGGCCGTTGCCGGTGGGGGCGACACCCATCAGGCGGGCGTTGAGCGTGTCCTGCAAATAGCCGGTGAGGATGCCGTCTTCGATCAGCACGGTGCGCTGGGTGGGATTGCCCTCGTCGTCGATGGTCAACGAGCCGCGACGGTCGGCGATGGTGCCGTCGTCCACCACGGTGACGCCCTTGGCGGCGACGCGCTGGCCGACGCGGCCGGCGAAGGTGGAACTGCCCTTGCGGTTGAAGTCGCCTTCGAGCCCGTGGCCGACCGCTTCGTGCAGCAGGATGCCGGGCCAGCCGGGGCCGAGGACGACGGTCATCTCGCCGGCCGGGGCGGGCTTGGCGGCGAGGTTGACGCTGGCCTGGTGCACGGCGCGCTTGGCGTAGTCGCGCAGTATCTCGTCGCTGAAGTAGGCGTAGTCGAAACGGCCACCACCGCCGGAGGAACCCTGTTCGCGCTTACCCTTGTCCTCCATGATCACAGTGATGGAGACGCGCACCAGCGGGCGCACGTCGGCGGCCATGTGGCCGTCGGAACGGGCCACCAGCACCACTTCCCAGGTGCCGGCGATGTGGGCCATGACGTCCTTGACGCGCGGGTCTTCGGCGCGGGCCATGCGTTCGAGGCGTTCCAGCAGGGCGACCTTGGCGGCGTCGTCGAGCGAGGCGATGGGGTCGTTGCCGGCGTAGAGCGCGACGGCCGGCGATTTCTTGCGCAGCAGCGGCGCGAGGCGCTGGGCACCGGCGGCGGCGATGGCGCGGGTGGTGCCGGCGGCGGCCTTGAGCGCGGCCAGGGTGATGTCGTCGGAATAGGCGAAGGCGGTCTTCTCGCCGGAGATGGCGCGCACGCCGACGCCTTGTTCGATATTGAAGCTGCCCGACTTGACGATGCCTTCCTCCAGGCTCCAGGCCTCCGAGCGGGCGTACTGGAAGTAGAGGTCGGCGTAGTCCACATGGTGGCCGAACATCTGGCCGAAGACGCCTTCGAGCTGATGGGGCGCGAGGCCGTGGGGCGTGAGCAGGGTTTGTTCGGCGATCTGGAAGTGGTTCATGGGGGTGTTCATTTTGTACCTCAAAGAATTCGGTGACGCAGGGCGGGCAGGCTGCTTCTTACGTCGACCACCCGCTGACGATCCAGTTCGCCGACGACCACGCCTTCGCCCTTGTCCATGCGGGCGAGGATGTCGCCCCAGGGGTCGATGACCATGCTGTTGCCGTGGGTCATGCGTCCGTTCGGGTGGCGGCCGCCCTGCGCCGAAGCCAGAACATAACACTGGTTCTCGACGGCGCGGGCACGCAGGAGCATTTCCCAGTGGGCGCGGCCGGTGGTGTCGGTGAAGGCGGCGGGCAGGACGATCAGGTCAACCGGGTCTGGCTGGGCCATGGCGCGGAAAAGCTCGGGGAAGCGCAGGTCGTAGCAGATGGCGACGCCGACGCGGAGTTTCTCGCCGGCTTCCTCGTAGTCGAATACGGCGATGTCGCCGCCGGCCTCGATGGTCAGCGATTCGTCGTAGCTTTCGGTGCCCTTGGTGAAGCCGAAGAGGTGGATCTTGTCGTAGCGCCGTACGCGCTCGCCCTGCGGGTTGAAGACGAGGCTGCTGTTGCGCAGCTTGGAAGGATTTTTCGCGGTCAGCGGAATGGAGCCGCCGACCAGCCAGATGCCGTGGCGTTGCGCGGCATCGGCGAGGAAGTCCTGGATCGGGCCGTGGCCATCGGCTTCGCGGGCGGCGAGGCGATCGGCGTCGGTGGCGCCGATCAGGGGAAAATATTCGGGCAGGGCGACGAGGCGGGCACCGGCAGCGGCAGCCTCGGCGATCAGGCGGCCGGCGGTGTCGAGGTTGGGGGCCACGTCGGGGCCGGAGATCATTTGGACGGCGGCGATCTTCATTTCTTCTCCTCGGCCTTGGGGTTCTTCGACAGTTTTTCCACCTTCGGATCGGCCCAGCCGCCGGTGACGGCGTACTCGAAGGCGAAGGCCTGGTCGAGAGGGTCCTTGAGAATCTTCTGCGCCACCCAGGCCACGGCGCCGGCCACCGGGTTGGCCAGCATGGCGCCGACGGCGATGGATTCGCCCAGCGCCGGCTGCACCCGCACCTTGAGGTTCTGGGTTTCGTTGCCGAGATTGACGTTGCCGCTCATCAGCACCTTGGCCGCCGGGCCCTGGATCTGGAGGTCGTTGGTGTCCATGACGCCACGGGTGACGGTGAACTGGCCGTTGATGCTGTCGAAGGCGAAGCCCTCGCTGAAGATGTCGCGGAAATCCAGGGTGATGCGGCGCGGCAGCGATTGCAGGCTGAGGATGCCGAGCAGGCGGCCGACGCCGGGTTCGAGCTTGTTGAACTGGCCGCCGGCGGCGTCGAGCTTGAGCTTGCCGTTGAGGCTCTGGTAGTCGATGTTGTAGGGCGCGCCGTTCCACGACAGCTGGCCGGAGAGGTTGGCGGTGCCGCGTCGCATGGCCTCGGGATAGCCGATACGCACCAGCAGCTTTTCGATGCTCTTGGCCGTCAGCTTGAAGTCGATCTGCGTGTCGGCAGTGGCCTGGCCGGGGCGCCAGCGACCATTGGCCTCCAGCGTGCCGTCCTCGTTTTTCGCCTCGATCCGGGTATTCCAGTAGCCCTCGCGGTTTTCGGCGGCAACGCGTACGGTGCCCAGCGGGCGATCCTTGAAGGAGAGCTGGTCCACGGTGATGTCGAGGGCCGGCAGCTGATCCAGCGCCTGGTCGCCATGTTCCTTCAATGCGGCTTTCAGTGCCTCCGGCGAGGTGGCCGTTTCGGGAATGGCGAACTGGCCGATGCGGCCGCTGAGCTTGCCTTTTCCGCTGCCGTTCCAGTCGAAGCTGCCGGCGAGTTCGCGGCTCTTGAGGTCGAACTTGGTGCTGGCCGGGGTTTGGCTCGGGGCCTCGGCTTTGCTGCCGCTGATGCGCACATCGTGGAAGTGTTTATTGGCCAGGGTGAGGTCGGTGGTCTTGAGGTCGAACTGGAGCGCGGGCAGGGCCGGCGCGCTGTTGTTCGTGCCGTTGCCATTGCCATTGCTTCCAGCGAGCATCTGGCGCCAGAAATCGGCATCGATGCGTGGCAGGTCTACCGTGATCAACAGGCTGCGATCCCTGGCCGCTGCGGGTGCGGTGGCGGGCATGCCGACAGCGATGAAGCCGCCGGTGATGGTCGCTGGCGTCGTGTCGTGACGGCGCGCGAGTTGCAGGCGGGCGATGCGGCCGAGGGACAGGTCCAGCTGGTCGCGCGGCACGGCGGTGATGGCAGCGGGGGGCGATGCCGCCGTACCGCCAGCGCCGACTTTTTTCGGTGATGCGACAACGGGCGGCGGCTTGCGCTCGAAGCTGAAAGGCAGGGCCTCGATGGCCGATTTGTTGAAGGGCTCGGGCAGACTGGAGGAAAGACCGACGAGGTTGGAGACGATCTTCACCTCGGCGTTCTTCTTCTTCACGCGCACGGTGCCGGTCCATTTGGTGCTGCCGGACAGATGCTCGAACAGGGGCAGCGGATACTGCTTGCGCAGGGCGGCGATGCCGACGTCGCCGGCCGCATTGACCAGTACGTTGCCACCCTCGGCAGTTTTCACATCCACATTCAGCGGCGAGCCGAGCAGGGTGCCGCGGATGCCCTTGGCTTCCAGATGCTCGGCGGAGAAGTTGAGGGCGCCGCGCACCTCGGCCAGCGGCGGCAGGTCCGCATCCACCGTCAGGCGGTTGCCGTCGAAGCGGTAGTTGCCATCGACCTTCGAGCTGGCGAGCTTGCGCAGCGGCAGGCTCAGCTTGAGGTCCAGTTCGCCGCTGCCCTCGGCCTTCATGTCCTCGGTGAAATGATCAATGCGATCCCCCACCGGGCTGGCTTCGATGAAGCGCAGGAAGTCGGCCGTCGGGCCAGCGGCCTTGCCGGTGACGGTGAGCAGTTCCTCCATCACTTCGAGGTCGGCGATTTCGGCGCGCACATCGCGCAGATTGACGCCGAAGATCTTGCCACTCTTGCCGGTGATAAGCATGCGCACGCCCTCGAACAGCAGTTCGCCGTCGATGCCGGTGATCTCGGGCCAGGCGGCGGCGTAGCGCAGGCTGGCGTTGCTGAACTTGCCGCGCACCTCGAACTTGCCGCCCTTGCCGTCGCGGAAGGGGAACTGGCGCAGGTCGCCCTTCAGCGTGAGCTTGGCTTCGCTGGCGGCACCGCTGAGGATGCTGGCCTTGAGCCAGTCGCGGGCATCCTTGCCGACCGACAGCGGCATGTAGCGCCAGACGGCGTCGCCGTTGCCGCGCGTGAGACGGGCGGAGAGGTCGATTTCGCCGGGGCCTTCGGCCAGGGCGTGCCAGCTGCCGTTGGCTTCGCCAGCGGCGTCCTTGTTATGGAAGCTGGCTTTTTGCAGATTCACCCGCACGCCGTCGGCGGCACCCTTCCAGCCGAGTTCGGCGGCGAAGGCTTCGAGTTCCAGGCGCGGTTCGGCGAAGACCGTGGGCAGGTCGAAGATCGTCTGTTTGCCGTCGAGGCGCAGGCTACCGCCTTTCTCGTTGCCGTCGATGCGACCGCTGACACCGGCGATGCCGGGCACCGGGCCGAGGGCGACGAGGCCGAGGTCCTCGAAGCGGCCCTTGACCGTCCATTTCTCCAGGGCATCGGGCGCACCCTTCCAGTCCAGGGCCAGGTCGAAAAGTCGGCCGCGCGGATTGTGGCGGGCCAGGCGCTCGCGGGTCGTCGCGTCCAGCGGCAGATAGGTGGCGAGCTTGGCCAGCAGGCCGAGGTCGAGGCCGTTGGCGCTGGCCTTGCCCTGCGGCGGACGATTGGCGGCGGCTTCCTGCCAGGCGATCTTGACGTCGGTGGAGGGCAGCTGGATGCCGTCGCGGGTGGCCAGCGTCAGGTGTTTGAGTTCCGCCTCGAAGCCGCCGTCGAGGCGACGTCCGGCGATGCGGCCGTCGAGGCGGATCAGGTCGAGCTCGGGCAGCTCGGGAGCCAGTTGCAGGCGCACGTCGGCCAGGCGCACGTCGGCGGTGGCGGCGACCAGTTGCTTGCGGGCGAAGCCCAGCCACAGGCGCAGGGCGCCACTACCCTGGGGCAGGGCTACCGGATAGTCCACCCAGGTGCGCCAGCCAGCGAGATCGGCATAGTCCAGTTCGGCATAGACGTCGCCCTTCCAGGCTTCGAACTGGTCGATGTCATTGCCCTTGAAATCGCCACGGATATCGAGGCGGGCGGCCAGTGCGCGCGGCGGTTCGGCGGTGATACCGAAGCGGTGGCGGCGGCCCCGGTTGTCGAGCTGGAAATTCAGCTGCTTGAGCTCCAGTGGCGGCGCGGCACGCAGCTCGTCCTGCCAGGTGACGGCGGCGTTGCGGATGACGACGCGGTCCTGCACCAGCAGCCAGTCGGCGAAGCCTGCCTCGCTGTTCGGCTGCGGCGTGATCTCGAGACCGGCGGCGTAGTAGCGCCCTTCGCGGTCGCGACGCAGGACCAGGCTGGGCGCATCGAGTTCGAGTCGCGCCAGGCGCAGCTCGAAATGCCAGATGGAACTCCAGGCCAGCTCGGCCGCGATCTCGTCGAAGCCCAGCGCCGGACGGCCCTGGGCGTCGCGAATCTCGAAGCCCTGAAGATCGAGGACAGGGCGCAGCCCGGCCCAGTGGGCAGCGATCTTGCGAATGCCGACGGGGCGGTTGATGGCGCTGCCGATGGCCTGCTCGATGTCGCCCCGGTAATTCTCGATCTGCGGCAGGACGGCGTAGCGCAGGGCCAGTATCAGCAGGGCAAAGGCGAAGTAGATGCCCACGGTCGTCCAGATCGCCACGCGCAGCGTCGTCACCAGCCACGGGCGGGTAGTTGCGAGACGACGGAAGTGGGAAAGAAAGGACGTGAAAGGGTGCATGAGTACGTGCGCCGGGTCGGCGCGGGCCAAGCTAGAATGGCCCGCTACGGCGCAAAACGAGCAAATTCTACCCGATGCCCCCTACTGCCGATATTTCAGAAACATCTTCTTACGTCCGTCATTCCCGTTATCTCGAGAGGCTTTTTGCCGCAAGGCCGACCCTGGCCGCCGAGGTGGCGGCGTCCCTGGCCCGGCCGGTAACGGCGACGGAGCTGGCGGACTGGCTGGCGGCCCAGCCGGTGACCGAGGACAACCTGAAATCCGTGTTGCGCCAGCTCAAGCAGCGGGCCTATGCCCGGGTCGCTGCCCGCGACCTGGCCGGTCTGGCGCCGCTGGGCGAGGTGACCGAATGCATGACCCTGATCGCCGAGCTGGCGGTGGCGAAGGGGCTGCAAGTCATCGGTGAGGGCTTGGTCCAGCGCTACGGCCGGCCCCGTGGTGCCGATGGTCGCGAACAGGAGCTGATCGTCATCGGCATGGGCAAGCTGGGCGGGCGTGAACTCAATGTGTCCTCGGACATCGATCTGATCTTCGTCTATCCCGAGGATGGCGACACCGATGGTGCCAAGTCGATTTCCAACGTCGAGTTCTTCAATCGAATTGGTCGCGGCCTGATCAACGCCATCGCCGATGTGACCGAGGACGGCCAGGTCTTCCGCGTGGATATGCGCCTGCGGCCCAACGGCGATTCGGGGCCGCTGGTCTGTTCCTTCGATATGCTGGAGAACTATTTCATCACCCAGGGCCGCGAGTGGGAACGCTATGCCTGGATCAAGGCGCGTCCGCTTACGGGTAATAGCGCGGGATGTCGCCACGACGAGCTGGAGAAAATCCGCCGCCCCTTCGTCTTCCGCAAGTACCTGGACTTCGGCGCCATCAACGCCATGCGCGAGCTGCATGCGCAGATTCGTCGCGAGGTCGCCAAGAAGGACATGGCCGATAACGTCAAGCTCGGTCCCGGCGGCATCCGCGAGATCGAGTTCATCGCCCAGGTCTTCCAGCTGATCCGTGGCGGTCGCGACACGCCCTTGCAGGTCAAGCCGACCCTGACGGTGCTGGGCCTGCTGGCCGAACGCGGCAGCCTGTCCGTCGATGTCGCGCTGGAGCTGTCCAGCGCCTACGATTTCCTGCGCCGGGTGGAGCATCGCCTGCAATACCTCGACGACGCCCAGACCCACATGCTGCCTTCGAATGAAGCTGACCAGACCCTCGTCGCTCAGGCCATGGGCTTCGCCAGCTACGAGGCTTTGCTGACGGAACTCGACGATCACCGTGCCACCGTCGCCCGTCATTTCGAGCAGGTTTTCGCCGACCCGAATTCCAGCGACCATCCGCTGTCCGAAGTCTGGAGCGCCGCCTGCACCGAGTGCCAGGACGACGCCTTCGAGCGCCTCGGCTATCGCGATCCGCCGGCCGCCGCCCAGCGTATCGCCGCCTTGCGTTCCGGCCCGCGCTATCAGCAGATGAACGAGGACATCCGCGTCCGCTTCGATGCCCTGGTGCCGCGCCTGATCGAGGCCGCCGCTACCCTGCCGAACCCGGACGAGACCCTGGCGCGTAGCGTCGGCTTGCTCGAATCCATTTCCCGCCGTGCCGCCTATCTGGCCCTGTTGCAGCAGTATCCGCAGGCCTTGCAGAAGGTGGCGCAACTGCTCAGCAGTTCGAGCTGGGCGGCGACCTATCTGCAACGCCACCCGATCCTGCTCGATGAACTGCTCGACCCGCGCCTGCTCGATGTGGCACCGGACTGGGCCGGCGTGCGCGCCCAGCTGACGACGCGCCTGGACGAACTGGAGCCGGACACCGAGCGCCAGATGGACACCCTGCGCGAGGTGCATCACGCCCAGGTCTTCCGCGTCCTGACGCAGGACGTGGCTGGTCTGCTGACGGTGGAAAAGCTTTCCGACCATCTTTCCGAGCTGGCCGACATCATGCTCGATGCGGCCCTCGTCGGCGCCTGGCGCAAGCTGCTCAAGCGCCACGTCGAGACGCCGCAGTTCGCTGTCATCAGCTACGGCAAGCTCGGCGGCAAGGAACTCGGCTATGCCTCCGACCTCGACCTGGTTTTCCTCTACGAGGATGCCGCGCCCGAGGCCGGTGAAATCTATGCGCGCCTCGGTACCCGGCTCAACACCTGGCTCTCGGCCCAGACTTCCGCCGGCCAGTTGTTCGAGACCGACCTGCGCCTGCGGCCCAATGGCGAATCGGGCCTCGTCGTCAGTTCCATCGATGCCTTCCGCAAGTACCAGCTCGAATCGGCCTGGGTCTGGGAGCATCAGGCCCTGACCCGTGCCCGCTATTCCGCCGGCGACAAGGCCGTCGGCCAGGCCTTCGAGCGCATCCGCTGCGAGGTGCTGCGCCAGCAGCGCGACCTCGCCAAGCTGCGCGAAGAGGTGCTGGCCATGCGGCAGAAGATGCTCGACGCCCACGGCACCAAGGGCGACGAACAGGAGATCGTCTTCGATCTCAAGCATGATCCGGGCGGCATCATCGACGTCGAGTTCATTGTCCAGTACCTGGTGCTCGGCCATGCTCACGCCCACGCCGAACTCACCGGCAACCTGGGCAACATCGCGCTGCTGAAGATCGCCGCCGACCTTGGCCTGATTCCCGTGTCGCTGGCCGAAGAAGTCCGCAACGCCTACCGCGACTACCGCCGCATGCAGCACACCCTGCGTCTCAATGCCGCCAAGGCCCGCGTCGCGCCCGATACCGTGACCCAGCGCGTCGCCGCCGTGCGCGCGCTGTGGCGCACCGTTTTCAACACCGACTGAAATCCCCGAATTTCTCTGAGAGACCGTCATGCCCGTCAATTACGCCACTCCCGCTCCCGAAGCCCTGTTCCCCGTCGCCGGTGTCCGCCTCGGCACCGCCGAAGCCGGCATCCGCAAGAAGAACCGCCGCGACCTGACCCTGGTGGAACTGGCCCCCGGCAGTCGCGCCGCGGGCGTGTTCACCCAGAACCGCTGCTGCGCAGCGCCGGTGACCCTGTGCCGCGAGCATCTGGCGATCAGTAACGACATTCGGGCGCTGGTCATCAACACCGGCATCGCCAATGCCGCCACCGGCGAGCAGGGCATGAAGGCCGCCCGCGACACCTGTGCCGCCGTGGCGCAGACCCTGGGCTGCAAGAGCGACGATGTGCTGCCCTTTTCCACCGGCGTGATCCTCGAACACCTGCCGACGGATCGCCTGATCGCCGGTCTGCCGGCGGCCAAGACCGATCTGGATGCCGACCATTGGCACGCGGCGGCCCACGCCATCATGACCACCGACACGGTGGCCAAGGCCGCCTCGCGGCGCATTGTGCTCGACGGCAAAACTGTCACCATCACCGGTATCAGCAAGGGCGCCGGCATGATCCGACCGAACATGGCGACCATGCTCGGCTTCGTCGCCACCGACGCCGGACTCGCGCCGGAACTGCTGGCGGGTCTGGCCAAGGATGCGGCAGACGTGTCCTTCAACTGCATTACGGTGGATGGCGATACCTCGACCAATGATTCCTTCGTCGTCATCGCCACCGGCCAGAGCGGGTTGAACATCGACAGCGCCGCTTCGCCGCATTGGCTCGCTGTGCGTGAGGCCGTGATCGCCGTGGCCCAGGAGCTGGCGCAGGCCATCGTCCGCGACGGCGAGGGCGCCACCAAGTTCATCACGGTAAAAGTCGGCGCTGGCGGTACGGCGGATGAGTGCCGCAAGGTGGCCTACGCCATCGGCCATTCGCCCCTGGTGAAGACCGCCTTCTTCGCCTCCGACCCCAATCTCGGCCGCATCCTCGCCGCCATTGGCTACGCCGGCATCGACGATCTCGACGCCACCGGGGTCAAGGTCTGGCTGGGCAGCCAGGGAGAGGAGGTGCTGGTCTCGGAGAACGGTGGCCGCGCGGCGAGCTACCGCGAGGAAGACGGCTCACGCATCATGAAGGAGGCCGAGATCACCGTGCGCGTGGACCTCGGTCGCGGCCAGTCGCAAGCCACGGTGTGGACCTGCGACTTCTCCTACGACTACGTCAAGATCAACGCCGACTACAGAAGTTAAGCGGTAAATCGCCGCAGGGCTTCGCCGCTGGCGAGGGCCTTGCGGGCACATTCGGCACCCTCGGCCATGGAGCTGGCAACGCCGCTGCCCCACAGCGATACGGCGGCGCCCAGCACCAGGGCATCGGCGGTCGGGCTGGCCGCACCTTTCAGCGCGGCGAGGCCCGCTTCGACCGCAAGCGCAGCGATCTGCTTGGCATCGAAGTGCGACTTCTCCACTTCGGCGTCGGTGCTTTCGCCGCTGCCGGGCAGTGTGGGGGCGCGGACTTCCTGGCGGATGCCGAGATTGGCGGGATCGAAATCAGCGCTGACTTCCTCGCCGAAATCCCGGTAATAGACGACGCGGCCGGCCTGGCGCAGCGAGGGAATCAATCCGCCTTCGACGCCTCGGGCGATGGTGGCGCTGCTGAAGCCGGCGGCACGGGCCAGCATGGCGTAGATACGCGGATAGGGCGCATGGACGAAGCCCGACAGGTAATGGGTGCGCAGCTTGCCGGCCACCGGGCGGGCCAGGGTTTCCACCGTGGTTAATGCCTGGCGTTTGATGATCAGGCGGCGCAGGGGAATCAGGTCATGCAGCGTCGGCGCGTAGGACGCCTGATCGCAATAGGCCCAGCCGGCACCGGCCAGCGCGGCGGCGGCGTCGGCCGGTGTGGCATCAACTTTTTTGCCGGCAGCGGCGAGAACCTGGCGATGGGTGACGCCGTATTTGGGGCCGAGGCTATCGACGCCGGTGGACACCGTGGGCAGGCCGCAGGCCGCCAGCACGGCGGGCAGAAAGGGCGCGGCGGGCAGGCAGCGGTTGTAGCCGTCGAAGGGGTCGGCGAGGATGGCGACGTCGTCCGTCGCGGCGGTGGCCATGGTGGTGGCTGCTGCGAGGGCGTCGAGCAGGCCCAGGTATTCGTCGTCGGTCTCCCGCTTCATGCGCAGGCCGATGAGGAAGACGGCGACCTGCACCGGATCGATCTCGCCGCGCAGCACGGCGCCCATACCGCCGGCAGCCTCCTCGCGGGTGATGCTCTTGGACAGTTCGGGGCCGGTGGCGACGCGGCCGATGATGGATTTCATCAGGGCCAGGGAGGTTTCACTCACGATGGGTTCTCCAGGGCGACGCTGATCGTGTCGCCATCGATGCGGGTGGAATAGACGGGGATGGATTCGGTGGCCGGCTCGTTGAGGGCGCGGCCGGTCTTCAGGCAGAAGCGGCTGCCGTGGTAGCCGCACTTGATGGCGCCATCCTTGATGCAGCCAAAGGACAGGGACACGTCCTCGTGGCTGCAGGTATCGGACACCGCATGCACGGTGTCGCCGATGCGGGCGAGCAGCACCGGCCGGCCCTCGACGAGGACGCGGCGGATGCTCTCGGCGGGCAGCTCCGAGAACTTCAGTACGGGATGAAATTCAGCCATGAAGGGATTCTGGGGTGGCGTGGGGGTGGCAACAACTACCCGAAGGGATTAGACGAAATCAGCCAAACATTAGCCAAACACTTCGCGCGCCAGCCCGGCCATGAACACGCGGCGGGCGTCCATGTTGTACATCACGCCGGCGCGGATGCGGGCCTGGCCGTCGGCGGTGGCGGCCAGCGGCAGCAGGGCCTCGCGCATCATGGAGGAGTGCACGATGTCGAGGCCGACGTGGCCGGTGAAGAGTTCCAGGTCGTCTTCGGTGATGCCGGGGATGCGGCGCAGGCCCTTGAGGAATTCGCCGTAGAGGTAGGGGATCGGCCACTCCATGGCGATGCCGACGGCGGCTGCGGCGGAAAGCCAATCACCACCCCGGGTGTAGGCCATCATGGCGTCAATGTAGAGCCGCAGTTCGGGAATCACCGTACCGCCAGCGCCGACTTCTTCCGGCGTCGCGCCGACGGCGAAGAGGAACTTGCGATACACGGCCATGTGGGTCCTGGCTGGGTCGCCATTGCCGTATTCGTCGTGGAGGATGCCGGCGAGGCTGAACTGCACACCTTCGTCCTCCGCCATGCCGAGCGCGTTGGCCTGGTAGAGGCGGGTGCGCAGGATGTGGGGGTAGTAGGCGAGGCCGAAACGCCTGGCCTGCTCGCGGGGAAAGCTCGTCAGGCTGGCGATGCGGGTGACGCAGGGGTCGGTCAGCACCGGATGGGAGAGAACCTCCTGCTCCAGTACCTCCATGAATTGCTCGGGGTTCATGCCTCGAATTGTACGGAGATTGCTATAGTTGCGTGCTGCGTGACAAAGCCATAACAAACCACAGAGAGGGGACACTCACTATGAACGTCGGATTCATCGGCCTCGGCCTCATGGGCCGCCCCATGGCCCTGCACCTTGAAAAAGCGGGTCACACCCTGCACCTGTGGGCGCGCCGGCCGGAGTCGCTGGCGCCGTTCAAGGACGTCAATGCCAAGACCCATGCCACTCCCGCCGAAGTGGCGAAGCACGCCGACGTGGTGGTCACCATGGTGGCCGATGCGCCGGACGTGGAGGCAGTCTGCCTCGGCGAGAACGGATTGGCGAGCAGTGGGAAGAAGGGTCTGATCATCGTGGATATGTCCACCATCGCTCCCGACGCGGCCCGTCGCATCGGCGACCGATTGGAGGCGCTGGGCATCGATTTCGTGGACGCGCCGGTATCCGGTGGCGAGGTGGGCGCCATCAACGCGGCGCTGACCATCATGGCCGGCGGCAAGGCCGAGGCCTTCGAGACGGTCAAACCCCTGTTCGAGAAAATGGGCAAGTCGGCGACGTTGATCGGTGATCGCGGCGCCGGTCAGGTGGCCAAGGCCTGCAACCAGATTCTCACCGGCGTCGGCGTGCTGGCAGTGGCCGAGGCATTCAACTTTGCGGCCAAGAGCGGCGTCGATCCGGCCAAGGTGCGCGAGGCCCTGTTGGGCGGTTTCGCCTATTCGAAGATTCTCGAGAACCACGGCCAGCGCATGCTGGACCGCAACTTCAAACCCGGCTTCAAAGCCTGGATGCACCAGAAGGATTTGCGCATCGTCATGGAAGAGGCCCATCGTCTCGGCCTCATGCTGCCTTCGTCGGCGGCGACGGCGCAGGTCTTCAACGCCATGGTTGGCAGCGGCCTCGGTGAGAACGATTCCATCGCCGCGCTGAAGCTGCTGGAGAAGATGAGCACGCCGGAATAATCGTGGAGATCGGTTTCATCGGCTTCGGCACCATGGGGCGCCCGATGGCGGAGCATCTGCTGCGCGCCGGGCATCGCCTGCATGTGTGGAGCCGCCGTGCCGCCAGCACCGACTTTCTGGTGGAACAGGGCGTTGTTCGCTGTGACACGCCGACTGAAGTGGCGAGAGTCGCCGACATCGTTTGCACCAATGTCACCGGCAGCGCCGACGTCGAGGCGCTGGCAGCAGAACTTGCCGACGGCTTCGCTCCCGGCGGCATCCATATCGATTTTTCCACCATCGCGCCCTCGGCGGCCCGTCGCATTGCCGCCGCCTACGCAGCGCGTGGCGTGGACTTCGTCGATGCGCCGGTGTCCGGCGGTGGCGTCGGCGCACAGAACGCGACGCTGGCCATCATGTGGGGCGGAAAGTCGGCCCTGACGACACGGCTCGCGCCGATCTTCGCCTGCCTGGGCAAGACCGTCGTCCATGTCGGCGAGAGCGGGGCCGGTCAGGTGGCCAAGGCCTGCAACCAGATGGTGATGGTGGCCGCCATCGAGGCGGCCGCCGAGGCGGCGCGGCTGGCGAATGCTGCCGGCGTCGATTTCGCCAAGGTACGCGAGGCCATGCTCAGTGGTTCCGCCGGGTCCAAGGTACTCGAGGTCTTCGGCGGCCGCATGGCGACGTGCGATTTCGCAGCAGGTGTCGAGGCACGCCTGCACCACAAGGATTTTGCTTTACTGATGAACGAGGCCGTCGGCCTCGGCGTCCCGCTGCCGGTATCGTCGGCGGTGTGGCAGCAACTCAATGCGCTGATGGCGCAGGACTGGGGCCGGCAGGACACGGCCTCATTGTTGCGCGTGCTGGAGATCGGCCGATGATGCGCCCGGCGGCCCTGAAGCCGGCGGTCGCGCTGATGGAACTGAACGCCATCCTCGAGAACGTCTCGATCGGCATTCTGTTCACTCACCGCCGCAAGCTGATGCAGGCCAACACCCTGTGCGCGGGGATGTTCGGCTACACGCTGGAGGAGTTCATCGGCCAATCGGCCATCATGCTGTATCCGAACCAGGAGGTTTACGACGCGATCGGCAATCATGCCGGCCCGACGCTGGCGGAGGGAAAGTCTTTCCGCACCGAGCTGGAAATGAAACGCAAGGACGGCAGCCTGTTCTGGTGCCGGCTCTCGGCCAAGGCGGTGAATCCGGAGCGCACCCAGGACGGCACGCTGTGGATCATGGAGGACATCACCGAGGATAGGCTGATGCTCAGCGCGCTGGAGCGCAGCATGCGCGAGCTGTCCGCCATTTTCGATACCGATGCCTTCGGCATCTGCGTGGTGCGCAACCGGGTGGTGGTGCGCTGCAACCGTCGCTTCGAGGAAATCTACGGCTTGCCGGCAGGCTCGTTGGTGGGGCAGTCTTCGCGGCGCCTGTTCGCCAGCGATGAGGAATACGGTCGCATCGGCGACTCGGTTTATGCCGACCTCGCCGCCGGGCAGGTGCATCGCCGCGAACAGTTCTACCGCAAGCGCGACGGCGCTCCCCTGTGGATGCGCGTCACGGGCAGCGCTTTCGACCCGGCGGATCCCCATGCTGGTTCCGTCTGGCTGCTTGAGGACATCACCGCACCGCGCGAAGCCGAGGAGCGCGCACGGCGGGCCTTCAACGAGCAGCAGATGATTTTCGACAATGCGGCGGTGGGCATCCTCTTCGTCCGTGACCGCATGGTGCAGCGCTGCAACCGCAAGCTGGCCGATATTTTTGGCTACGAGCCCGAGGAACTGGCCGACCGCTCGACACGGGTGTTCTATCCGACCGAGGAGGACTACCAGCGCCATGGCGGGCTGGCCTATCCCCTCATCGAATCCGGCGAAACCTTCATCGGTGAAAACCGGGTGCGGCACAAGGATGGCCACATCTTCTGGGTGCGCGCCACCGGCCGACGCGTCGCCATCGATGCCGAAGGCATTGCCGTGATCTGGATTTTCGAGGACGTCACCGAGCGTCACCAGGCCGAAGAGGCGCTGCTGCGCGCCCACGACGAACTCGAACAGCGCGTGGTCGAACGCACGGCCGAACTGGCGACCGCCAATACCCAGTTGCAGGAGGAAGTTTTCGAGCGCATGCAGGCCGAGCAGCGCATCTGGCACATCGCGCATCACGACAGCCTCACCGGCCTGCCCAATCGGGCGCTGCTGCATGACCGCCTGGAGCAGGCGCTGACCCAGGCCCAGCGCAACCAGCAGCGGGTGGCGGTGATGTTCCTCGACCTTGACCGCTTCAAGAGCATCAACGACACATTGGGTCACGCCGTTGGCGACGAGTTGCTCAAGCAGGTGGCGCAGCGTCTGACCTCGGTGGTGCGGGCGGTGGATACGGTGTCCCGCCTTGGCGGCGACGAGTTCGTGATCGTGCTCCACGAACTGACATCGCCGGACGATGCGGTACAGGTGGCGGAGAAGATTCTCAATGCGCTGTCCTCGACGGTGCAGATCGAGGGCCATGAGCTGCGCGCCACGCCCTCCATCGGCATCAGCGTTTTCCCCGACGACGGCAACGAAGTCTTCGTGCTCATGAAGAACGCCGACACGGCCATGTATCACGCCAAGGCCATGGGGCGGAATACCTTCCAGTTCTTCGCCCAGCAGATGAACGAGCAGGCGTCACGTTTCTTCAAGCTGGAGAACCGCCTGCGCCAGGCCATCGAGCAGGGGCAACTGCTGCTGCACTACCAGCCGCTGGTGGATTGGCCGCGCGGCGAGGTCTGCGGCATGGAGGCGCTGGTGCGCTGGAACGATCCCGAGCACGGCATGATCTCGCCGGCCGAATTCATTCCCGTGGCCGAGGAAACCGGGCTCATCATTCCCCTCGGCGAATGGGTGCTGACCGAGGCCCTGCGGCAGAACCGCGCCTGGCAGCAGGAAGGCCGGCCGCTGTTGCCGGTGTCGGTGAACCTGTCGCCGCGCCAGTTCCGCCAGAAGGGCCTGGTGGACACCGTGCGCCGCATTCTGGTCGAGACCGGCCAGCCGGCGACCCTGCTGGAACTGGAAATCACCGAATCCACCCTGATGCAGGACATCGACGATACCAGCGCCCGGCTGCGCGAGTTCGCTGCCATGGGCGTGCGCCTCGCGATCGACGATTTCGGTACCGGCTATTCCAGCCTCAGCTACCTCAAGCGTTTTCCGGTGGACAAGCTCAAGATCGATCAGAGCTTCGTGCGGGATCTCACCACCGACCCCGACGACGCAGCCATCGTCACTGCCATCATCGGCCTGGCGAAAAGCCTCGGTCTCGACACCCTGGCCGAGGGCGTGGAAACCACGGAGCAGCTGAATATCCTGCTGAGTCTGGGTTGCGACAAGTTTCAGGGCTACCTGTTCTCGCGTCCGCTGCCGCCCGCCCAGGCCGCCAGCATCTTCCAGCCCACGCTGCTGGATGGGCCGTCCGCAAGCGCCGAATCCACGGGGCCGCAGGCTAAGGCATAATCGCCCGTCGAACATTTACGGAGCGTATCCATGAGCCAGATCACCACCGCCAGCGGCCTCGTCATTGAAGATATCGTCGTCGGCGACGGCGCCGAAGCCACCGCCGGGCAGACCGTTTCGGTCCATTACACCGGCTGGCTGACCAACGGCAGCAAGTTTGATTCGAGCAAGGATCGCAATGATCCCTTCGAGTTTCCCCTCGGCGCCCGCCATGTCATCGCCGGCTGGGACGAAGGCGTGCAGGGCATGAAGATCGGCGGCACACGCAAGCTGACCATTCCGCCCGAACTCGGCTACGGCGCGCGCGGCGCCGGCGGTGTCATTCCGCCCAATGCGACGCTGGTGTTTGAAGTGGAGCTGCTGGGCCTCTCCTGATGTTTTCGTCCAAGCTGCCGGCTGTCGGCACCACCATTTTCACGGTGATGTCGCGGCTGGCCGTCGAGCACGGCGCCATCAATCTGTCGCAGGGCTTTCCCGACTTCGCCTCGCCGGCCCGTCTGCTGGAGCGGGTCACGCACCACATGCAGGCCGGCGCCAACCAGTACCCGCCCATGGCCGGCGTCGCCAGCCTGCGCGAAGCCATCGCGGCCAAGGCGGAGCGGCTCTACGGCGCCCGCTATCACCCCGAGAGCGAAGTCACGGTCACTGCCGGTGCCACACAGGCGATCTATACCGCCATCACCGCCTGTGTCCAGCCCGGCGACGAAGTCATCGTCTTCGCGCCGGTCTACGATTCCTATGTGCCGGGCATCGAACTGAACGGTGGCCGCGCAATCTTTGCGCGTCTGCGCTACCCGGATTACCGGCCGGACTGGGACGAAGTGCGGGCGCTGATCACGCCGCGCACGCGCATGATCATCATCAACTCGCCGCACAACCCAAGTGGCGCTGTGTGGTCGGCCGAGGACATGGCGGCGCTGGAGGCCTTGGTGCGCGACACGAAGATCATCGTCGTCAGCGACGAGGTCTATGAGCATGTGGTCTTCGACGGCGCCCGCCATGAAAGCGTCGCCCGTTACCCCGGCCTGCGCGAGCGCAGTTTCGTCATTTCGAGTTTCGGCAAGACCTATCACGTCACCGGCTGGAAGATCGCCTACTGCCTGGCGCCGAAGGAGTTGATGGCGGAATTCCGCAAGGCCCATCAGTTCATCGTGTTCACCGTCCATCATCCGTCCCAGCTCGCGCTGGCGGACTTCATGACCGAGCAGCCGGAGTTCGCCGACGAGCTGGCCGGCTTCTACCAGGCCAAGCGGGACTTTTTCCGCCTGCAACTCGATGGTTCGCGTTTCTCGCTGCTATCTTGTGCCGGCACCTATTTCCAGCTGGCGACCTACGATGCCATTCGCGACGAGCCGGATACGGCCTTCGTCCAGCGGCTGACCAGGGAACATGGCGTCGCGGCGATTCCGGTGTCGGTGTTTTTCCCCGACGGCGAGGATAGACGCGTCATCCGCTTCTGCTTCGCCAAGAACGAGGCCACCCTGGCCGCAGCCGGCGAGCGACTGCGGTCGCTGTAGTCGAACTGTGGCAGATGCGGCGTCTTCGGTCGCCGTGTTACCAGCGCCGACTTTTCACGCTTCAATTTCAGAATAAAAAAACCCGATGCCGAGGCATCGGGTTGAAATCCAGCCCGTTGCGGGCCGGAGGAGGAGACGGTAAAACTAAGCTCAGGCAGCCTTCTTGGCCTTCGGAGCGGCGCCGGAACCGACGGCTTTGACGGTCGCGCTGGTGGCGGCAGCCACGTTGGCTTCGGCGATCTCGGCGACTTGCTTGGCAGCCTTGGTCATGCTGTCGTAGGCCGAGTTGGCGGCGGCGATGGCGGACTTGACGGCGGCGACGGCGACATCGGAACCGGCCGGGGCGTTCTTGGCGGCCTTGTCGAGGGCGGTAGCGACGGTCTTGTTCACTTCGGCGAACTGGCCTTCGGCAACCTTGCCCAGCTCTTCCTGGGTCTGGGTGGCGATTTCATACACGCTGCGGGAGTAGGCAACGGCCTTCTCGACGGCGGGCTGGGCCAGGGTGGCTTGCAGGCCGATTAGTTCCTGCACGTCCTTGACGGCGAGCAGGGCCTTGGCGTTGGCGACGCTGTCTTCCAGCACGGCGCGGGCGGTGTTCAGGTTCAGGGCGGCCAGACGCTCGGCGGAGGCGAAAGCGGTGTTGGCGATGGTCAGCAGGGTTTCGACGCTGGCTTTGTTAACGGCGGCGAATTGCTCGGGGGTAGCGTAGGACATGGTCAACTCCTTGAAGTGGTGAATACGAAAAAATCGGTATCGGTGGCGGCTGGGTCTGAATCCTTCACCCCGATCCACCGGAGTGATGTTGCGTTGCAGCATGATTCGAATTATAGGGGCGACTTTTCCGATGTCAACAACTTTTTGTTGCGGCGCAACAAAATACATGCTGATGCATGAATATGTATGGAAACAGTGGCTTGGAAAAAATAAAAGGCCCCGTCAGGGGCCTTGATATTGCAGTGCGCGAAGCCGTTCAGCGATTGTTGAAGGCCGGCTTGCGCTTCTCGACGAAGGCCGCCATGCCTTCCTTCTGGTCGGCCAGGGCGAAGGCCGAATGGAAGGTGCGGCGTTCGAACAGCATGCCTTCCTGGAGGCTGGATTCGTAGGCCCGATTGACCGATTCCTTGATCATCATGACCACCGGCAGCGAGAAGCCGGCGATGGTTTCGGCAGCGGCCAGGGTTTCCTCCAGCAGCTTGTCGGCGGGGATGATGCGGGCGACGAGGCCGGCGCGCTCGGCTTCCGTCGCATCGACGAAACGGGCAGTGAGGCACATGTCCATGGCCTTGGCCTTGCCGACGGCGCGGGGCAGGCGCTGGGTGCCGCCGGCGCCGGGCAGGATGCCGAGCTTGACTTCAGGCTGGCCGAACTTGGCGGTGTCAGCGGCGTAGATCATGTCGCAGGTCATGGCCAGTTCGCAGCCGCCACCGAGGGCGAAGCCGGCGACGGCGGCGATGATGGGCTTGCGGCAGCGGCCGACGCGATCCCAGTTGCGGCTGATGTAGTTGGTCTTGTAGACCTCAATGAAATCCCAGGAGGCCATGGCGCCGATGTCGGCACCGGCGGCGAAGGCCTTCTCCGAACCGGTGATGACGATGCAGCCGACATTGTCGTCGGCCTCGAAGCCGTCAAGGGCAAGACCGAGTTCGTCGATCAGGCTGTCGTTGAGGGCATTGAGAGCCTTGGGACGATTGAGGGTGATGAGGCCGACCTTGCCCCGGGTTTCGACGAGGATATTTTCGTAGCTCACTGAGATGTCTCCTGACGCGGATTGCTGATGACCGGCGCAACCGTGAGGGGCTTGGTGCCGGGGGCTTCGGACGCCGGCGCCGTGGCACCCTTGTCCTTGTTCTTGGGCTGGATCACGGCGCGTACGCGCTCGCCGCTGCCGGGCTTGGCGCGGGTGCCGTTGGGGCCGCTGGTGACGAAGTAGTTTTCGGTCTTGGCGTCGTAGGAAATGAACTGGCCGCGCACCTCATCGAGACCGCTCTTGACCCAGGCCCGGTTGTAGAACTCGGTCTTTTCCAGGCGGGCATCGTGCTCGATGCGTTCGCCTTCGCCTTCAACGAAATCCTCGACGCCTTCGCGCTTCTGCCGGAAGCGCGGCGGTACGGTGTCGGTGCCGGTGGCGACGCCCTTCTGGTAACCCTCGCCGTCCTGGCTGACGACGATGCGCGCGGCGCGGATGATCAGCGTGCCCTTGACCAGCACGACGTTGCCTTCGAAGACCTGCACCTTCTTGACGTCGTCGACGGTCACCTTGTCGGCTTCGATATTGACCGGCTTGTCGCGGTCGGCTTTCTCGGCATGCGCAGTGGCGGCGAGGAGGATGGCGCCAAGGGCGGCCAGGCGTAGCGAATTGGTCATGGCGATGGGATCTGGTTGCGGTGAATGGTTCCGTTCACGCGGCCCCGCAGGACCGTGATACCGGTCTTGTTGTCGAGGTCGAGACCGGTGCCGTTGATGATGCTCTTGCCCTGGGTGATGACGACGGGCTGGCTGGTATTCGCCTTTTCGTCGTCGGGGAAAACCTTCAGCGTGCGGGTTTCCATGACAGTGGCCGGGGCGCTTTCGGCACCATGGCGCACGACGCGGACATTATCCACCAGGTCCACTTCCTTGCCATCGGCGCTCATCAAGGCGATGCGGGCGAAGACTTCCGTCGGCGGCACTTGATGATAGGTAAGGTGGGGCGTGGCGACCACAGTGGTGTCATCATCGGGGAAGTGATCCATGCGGTCGGCGACGATGGTGTGCTGGAGCTTGCCCGTGGTGTCGAAGCGGGTGACCTTGAAGCGCTCGACGATATAGTCCGGGTCGTGGCGCTGTGGGCCCTTGGGGTTGTCGCCCTGGATCAGCCGGTTGAGCCAGAAGGTCATGGCCGCCAGCAGGATCAGCAGGATCAGTGGGGCCATGGCCGTGATGCGTTCGTTCACGCCAGGTACTCCGCCATTAGCAAATCCCATTGGCCTCGTGCACGGATGATCAGGTCGCAGACTTCGCGCACTGCACCGTGGCCACCGCCACGTTGCGCAACGTAATCGACGCGGGAGAGGACTTCGGGATGGCCGTCGGCGACGCTGGCAGAAAAACCGCAGGCGCGCAGGATCGGCAGGTCCACCACGTCGTCGCCCATGTAGCCGGCGGCATCCATGGCAATGCCGCGCCGTGCCACCAGCGCCGACATTTTTTCGCGTTTATCCTCGACGCCCATGTGCAGTTCGGTGATGCCGAGGTTCTGGGCCCGCAGATCCAGTGCGCGGGAACGGCGACCGCTGATGATGACGACTTCGACGCCGGCTTTTTGCAGCATCTTGAGGCCGTGACCATCGAGACTGGAAAAAGCCTTCATCTCGTCGCCCTGCGATGTGAAGTAGAGCGTGCCGTCGGTCAGTACGCCATCGACATCGAAGCCCATCAGGCTCAGCTTGCCGGCTTTGGCCATGGCCATGGAAAGGGCGTCCATCACACCACCTTGGCGCGGAACAGGTCGTGCATGTTCAGGGCACCGCAGAGCTTGCCGGTTTCGTCCGTTACCAGCAGCTGGTTGATCTTGTTCGCTTCCATCATTTCTACGGCTTCCACCGCCAGGCGGCGTACGCCGATGCTGCGCGGGTTCTTGGTCATCACCGCCCCCACAGGGGTCTGGCGCAGATCGCCGAGTTTTTCCATGGCGCGGCGCAGATCGCCGTCGGTGAAGATGCCGAGGATGCCGGTCTCGTTCTGGATTACCACCATGCCCATGCCGCCGGTGGTCATGGCGGCCAGCGCTTGCGGCACAGGCACGGATTCGGCCAGCGTCGGTACGTCAACCTGCATGACATCCCCGACATGGGTCAGCAGCTTGCGGCCGAGGGCGCCGCCGGGATGGGAGCGGGCGAAATCTTCGGCGCCGAAACCGCGTGCGTCGAGCAGGGCCACGGCGAGGGCGTCGCCCAGGGCCAGCGCGGCGGTGGTGCTGGCAGTAGGGGCGAGGTTGAGCGGGCAGGCTTCCTGTTCGACGCGGGCGTCGAGATGAACGTCGGCCTCCTGGGCCAGCGACGAGGTCTCGTTGCCGGTGATCGCGATCAGCTTGCCGCCCTGACGCTTGACCAGGGGGACGATGGTAAGCAACTCGTCGTTCTCGCCGGAGTTCGAGATGGCAATCAGCACGTCTTCGCGGGTGATCATTCCAAGGTCGCCGTGAATGGCTTCGGCGGCGTGGACGAAATAGGCCGGCGTGCCGGTGCTGGCGAAGGTGGCGGCGAGCTTGCGACCGATGTGGCCGGACTTGCCGATGCCGCTGACAATGACCCGGCCACGGCTGGCAAGGATCAGTCCGACCGCGCGTCCGAAGTCATCCCCCAGTCGTTGCGCGAGGGCAGCCACGGCGGCGGCTTCGATCTCGAGCACCTGGCGACCCATGCGTATGCTATGGGCGGCAACCATGGCAGAGGGCGACGCGGCTTGGTTCATGGGGATGCGGCGTTTATGATGGAGCCAAATTATAGCAACCACGCTCCGCCCCGCCCGGCGGGCCCCGTGTGTCACCCCTGCGTCGCCCGCGTATTGTCCAACATGACCGATATCCTGCCTCTCGTCCTTCTCCTGCTCGCTGCTGCCGTCGCGGTCGTGGCCCTGTTTCGTACTCTCGGTCTGCCGCCGATCATGGGCTATCTACTGGTCGGTGCCGTACTCGGGCCCCATGCCGCCGGCTGGGTGCCGGAATCCGAGCAGGCGCGGCATCTGGCGGAGTTCGGCGTGGTCTTCCTGATGTTCTCCATCGGCCTCGAATTCTCACTGGCGCGACTGTATGCGATGAAGCGCATCGTCTTCGGCCTCGGCCTGGCGCAGGTCGTCGTCACCGCCCTGGTCGCTACGCTGCTGGCGCGGCTGGCGGGGATTCCATGGCTGGCTGGTGTGGCCCTTGGCGGTGCGCTGGCCATGTCGTCCACCGCGATGCTGTCGAAACTGCTGGCCGAGCGCGGCGAACTCGATGCGCCCCATGGCCGCGAGGTGATCGGCGTACTGCTGTTTCAGGACATCGCCGTGGTGCCGCTGCTGGTGCTGATTCCGGCGTTTTCCCAGCCGCTGGACGTGATGGCCGAGGCCCTGCTGGTCGCCGGTCTCAAGGCCGTGGTGCTGTTGGCGCTGGTGCTGTTCATCGGCCAGCGGGCGTTGTCGGCATGGTTCTATCTGGTGGCGCGGCGCAAATCTGCCGAACTGTTCATGCTCAATGTGCTGTTGATCACACTGGGCCTCGCCTGGCTTACCGAGTTGGCCGGCCTTTCGCTGGCGCTGGGTGCTTTCACTGCCGGCATGCTGATCGGCGAAACCGAATATCGCTACCAGGTGGAAGAGGACATCAAGCCGTTTCGCGACGTGCTGCTGGGGCTGTTTTTTGTCGCCATCGGCATGCGTCTGAACGTGCCGCAGATCGTCGGCGACTGGCCGCTGGTGCTGGGCATATTGATCGCGTTGGTCGCGATCAAGCTGGCGGTGGTCGGAGTTGCCTCCCGTCTGCTCGGTTCTTCGCCCGGCACCGCCTTGCGCAGCGGCCTGTGGCTGTGCGCCGGCGGCGAGTTCGGCTTTGTCGTGCTGGCGCGCAGCGGCGACGTGAATCTATTGACCCCCGCCCAGTTGCAGCCGGTGTTGGCGGCGATGGTGCTGTCGCTGCTGGCGGCGCCGCTGATCGTGCATTTCGCCGACCGGCTGGTGCTGCGTTTCGTCGCCTCGGAATGGCTGTTGCGATCCATGCAGCTCACCCAGTTGGCAGCCCAGTCGCTGTCCTCCGACAAGCACGCCATTCTCTGCGGCTATGGCCGTACCGGTCAGCATCTGGCGCGCTTTCTTGAAGCCGAGAACATAGGTTTCCGCGCCCTCGATGTGGACCCGGAACGGGTCCGCGATGCCAGCGCCGCGGGCGAGGCGGTGTCCTATGGCGATGCGACGAAAAAGGAAACCCTGCTGGCGGCCGGCCTGTCGCGGGCCAGCGTGGTGATCATCACCTTCGCCGACATTGATGCCGCGCTGCGCGTGGTGCATCGGGTGCGGGAACTGCGCCCTGATGTCGCCATCGTCTCCCGTGCCCGCGAGCAGGACGATGCCGAGAAACTCTTTGCCGCCGGTGCCGCCGAAGTGGTGCCGGAGGCGCTGGAGTCCAGTGTGATGCTGGCCACCCATGCCCTTGCGCTGTCGGGCATTCCCATGCACAAAGTCATCAAGCGCCTGCGCGAAATGCGCGAGCAGCATTATTCATTGCTGCGCGGATTCTTCCACGGCGCCACCGATGCCGGCGCCCATCTTGCCGACGCCGACCAGCCACGCCTGCACGCGGTCACTCTGACCCTGGGCGCATGGGCCATCGGCCAGCGCTTGGGTGATGTCGATCTCGCAAAAGTCGGCGCTGGCGTGACGGCGATTCGGCGTCGTTCGCAGCGGGGCGTCAAGCTGGAGCCAGGGCTGGTATTGATCGAGGGGGATGTGGTGGTGCTGATGGGGACTGCGGCGACCGTGGCGATGGGGGAGGAGATGCTGTTGCGCGGCAAGCAGAAATAAAAAAGCCCGCCGAAGCGGGCTAATTGTTTTGGCTGCGAAGGGTCAGTAAGCAACGCAAACGACATACTGAGTGGCGTCGTTTGCTGCTGTAAGGTTCGCTGGCGCAGAGGCTGCGCTTGCCGTACCAGCGGCGCCGATTACTCGAACCGAACCTGTATTGGTGACGCCATCGTCGATGGTGGAGTCGATCTGGCGTGCATAGCGGCCCTGAATATTGTCAGAGCAGACATAAAATGTTGCATTCCAGACGTCAGTGGTTAGCACACGGTCACCGGTAATGCCGATCACACCGCCATCGGCATTGCGAGGGACGTAGTCCGCACTAGCAATGGTGGTGGAACCGGCTGCAAGACCTGCCAAGCGGACTTGTTCCCAAAACCGATAGGCCTCATCTGTGGTGGTTGCCGTGTTGTTCCAGGCTCCGTTGATGCGACCATCTCCCGTGGCGCCGGATGCCGCTCCCGTCGTATGCGTCGTTGCAGCTGCTGTGGCTGCAACGTGGGCTATTGCTGCCAAATCATCACCGGGGATGGCGCGGAAGCGATCTTGGTAGCTATACACAAATGTCGAAGTAGCTCTGAAATCGTTAATTAGATTCTTCACCTTGGCACTGTTGATCAGTTCCTGCCCCTTGAGCACTCCGCCCAGCAACAGGCCAATGATGACCAGCACGATGGCGATTTCAACAAGGGTAAAACCGGATTGGTTGCGGCGCATTTTTGTCTCCCGTTGGGAATGTGTGTTTTGACGAAGGAACTAAAGCATGCTTTATGCCATCTTTTCTGTCCTTCAAAATCATGGTGTTATGGCTATGTTCCATTACTTTAGCTGGGTATTCTGTCCATAATTTGACAGCTTCGTCAGATTTCTGGCGACCCAGTCTCGTTTGGAACCGCCTTTACAATCCTTGTCCCGATACGTTCCGGTCCATTTCCCTTGTTCGTTCTGCCACTTTCTCCCGCTTTGCAACACCGTTTGCCGGCTGTGCGTCGAGGCTTGCTGCTGGCCTTGCTCGGGGTTTTGTACCTGGTGCTCTGGCAGCGCCCCGATACGCTGTTGGGCAAGACCCTGTTCGTCGTCCATCTTGGCCTGTTCATGCTCTGGCAGCCTTTCGTGCATGCCGGGCAGCGACTGACGGGACGGGCGCTATTGGTCATTGTTGCCGCCGTGGCTGCTGCGACTCTGGCCATGAAAGGCTGGTTGCTGGCGACCTGGATCATGATGCTGGCCGGCATCGTTGGTGGCAAGGTGCTGC
The DNA here is from genome assembly GCA_030824275.1 of Rhodocyclaceae bacterium. GTDB lineage: Bacteria > Pseudomonadota > Gammaproteobacteria > Burkholderiales > Rhodocyclaceae > JAVBXY01. The sequence goes on from JAVBXY010000005.1 coordinate 273,269, forward strand.
TGTTTGGTGCCAGGGCCGAGCGTGCCTTCTATCTGCTGGCATTGGGATTTCTCGTCGTCTCATTGCTGCTGCTGGCGGCGCCGATGGCGGCGCCGATGATTCAGCTGCCGTCCCAAATCAGTGTGCTGGCCTTTGTCGGGCTGCCGGCCACGCTGGCGGTGATGACCGTTTTGCCGCAGGGGCAGGAGGGCACGCCTGGGACCGAGGTGGTGGATTTCGTCTACAGCCTGTTCGTTTTCTTGTTGCTGGCGGTATTGATGCTGGGCAGCCTTGCCGCCATGCTGATGTTCGGTAGCGGCTATGTCGAAGCCCTGTTGCAAGTCCTGTTGATGATGGGCGTGGTGTTGCTGGTGCTTGGGTGGGCATGGAACCCTCATGCGGGGTTCTCAGGTCTGGGTAGCCTGTTTGCGCGCTACATGATGTCCATCGGTCTGCCGGTGGAGCAATGGTTGGCTGCACTGGCCGATCTGGCCCTGCGCGAGGCGGACCCGGAGCATTTCCTGGAGCAGGCCTGTGCTGACATGGCGCGACGTTTGCCCTGGGTGCGGGGAGGGGAGTGGGTGGCTGGCGGGAGCGGGAAACAGTTTGGCATGGCGGATGGCCAGCGTTCCGAGTTTACCCACGAGGGTTTGACGCTCGCGCTTTACACCCGGCATCCACTGTCGCCGACGCTGACCTGGCACTTCAATCTGCTGGCCCAGTTGCTGGCGGAGTTCCATGCCGACAAGCAGCGGGCGCTGGCTCTCAAGGAACTGTCCTACATGCAGGCCATCCACGAAACCGGGGCGCGACTGACTCATGACGTGAAAAACCTGTTGCAGTCGCTCAACGCCCTGTGCGTGGCGGTAGCGGAGCCGGGGGCGGAGTCCAGTCCCGAGTACCGGGCTCTGCTGCAACGACAGCTACCGGCGATTTCGGCACGGCTGGCGGAGACGCTGGCAAAACTGCGCGTACCCCAGGAGTCGGCGCTGGCGGGACGGCAATCTGCCGTGCGCTGGTGGGCCGAGATTCAGCAACGGACGACGACCAGTCCCTGGTTGAGCTTCGAGGGAGAGCCGTCGGCGGATGCGCGAATTCCCGCCGAGGCGTTTTCCGGTGTGGCGGACAATTTGATCCGCAATGCCAGTGAAAAGCGCCTGCGGGAGCCGGCCCTGAGGCTACGGATCAAGCTGGAGGAGCGCGGAGGCCGCGTGGAGCTGCTGGCCTGTGATGACGGTTCGCCGATGCCCGAGGACGTGGCGAAACGCTTGATGTCCGGGCCTGTGCCATCGGCGAACGGGCTGGGGATCGGCTTGTATCAGGCGGCTCGCCACGCGGAGTCCTGCGGCTATCGGCTGGCCCTGGAAGAGAATCGCCAGGGCCGGGTCTGTTTCCGTCTGGCGCCGGTAATCTGATTTAGACCGGGACGTCGGTCGCGTATTCGTCCACCGCACCCTTGCGCCCGACCAGGCGATACACGGTCATGTTGCCCTTGCCCTTGAGATAGATGGTCTGGGGCTCGTGGAACTCGAAGGTTTCGGCCAGACGGCGGTAGGTGGTGGTATCGGTCTGGATCATGCCCGGTACGCCTTCCGAGGTGATGCGGCTGGCGATATTGACCGTGTCGCCCCAGAGGTCATAGATGAATTTCTTCTTGCCGACGACGCCGGCGACCACCGGGCCGGTGCCGATGCCGATGCGGATTTCCAGGTGCGATGAATTCACCGAGAAGTCGCGGCGCAGCAGGTCGCGCATGGCTGCCGCCATGTCGGCAATGGCGGCGGAGTAATCGGTTTCGCCGTCGTTGAGGCCGCCGGCCACCATATAGGCGTCGCCGATGGTCTTGATTTTCTCCAGGCCGTACTGTTCGGCGAGTTCGTCGAAGGCGGAGAAGATGCGATTGAGCATCGCGAACACCTGCGAGGGCGACATGTTGGCCGCCACCTGAGTGAAGTTCACGATGTCGGCGAACATTACGGTGACGTCGGCAAAGCCGTCGGCGATGGTCTGGTTGGAGTTCTTCAGTCGCTCGGCAATCGAGCCGGGGAGGATGTTGAGCAGCAGTTTTTCGGAGCGCTCCTGCTCGATCTGGACCTGCTTGTGGGCTTCCTCCAGCTTGTCCTGGGTCTTGCGTTTTTGCTCGATGGAGAAGCGCAGCAACATGTAGATGATGGTCGCTACGGCAATGAAGTTGAGGGCGAAAAAGACCAGACTGGTGCGGATCGGCACACTGGGCTTTTGCATGAACATCGGGTCGGCGAGGTAGTAGTCCATGGCACCGGAGACCGCCGTCAGTACCACCCAGGCGAGGAACCAGCCTATCGATTGGCGCACGCCGATGCACAGGATGGCGCCGATTGGGGCCAGCAGACCCCAGAGCACCACACCGCTGGAGGTGATGAAGTTGCCGGCCGACCACTGGGCAACGAAGGGCAGGAACAGGAACAGGCCGAGCTGGCTGAGGCGAAAGAATTCGAAATTGCGCGTCTTGATGTAGAACACCATGTTGCCGGCCAGCAGAATCTGGAAGGCAAAGGGCAGGGTGGTCGAGAACTGGGGGCCGAGGAAGGAATAGATCGCCACCCACAGCATGGTGGTGACGCTGACCAGGCCGGTGGCCAGCATCAGCAGGGATTTGTTCAGCCGCAGTTCCTCGCCGTCGCCGGGCTCGATGCCGGCATTGCGCAGCCGGTCCGCGAAGCTGGGGTTCGCGGCGATGGTTTCAGGAGCGGTCATGAGTCCGGGTGGGGGTGGTCTTCAGGATTAGTGCGTTTGCATGACGAAGTGTCGCGGAATCGGCTGCGATGGTCAAGGTGAGCAATGGTGAGTGTGGTGGTGGGTGCAAATCCGAGCTTGACCCAGGCTCGGGTTGCCCCCTGCCCGGTTTTGGTGTTGAATGCCGAGCCATGGCCGAATCCAAGAAATACGACGTCGAAGTGCTGGTGGAAACCCGCTACATCCCGGAGCAGTCCGATCCGGCGATCAACCGCCATGTCTTCGCCTACACCGTGACCATCCGCAATACCGGCAACATTCCCGCCCAGCTGATCTCGCGGCACTGGCTCATCAGCGATGCCGAAGGCAAGGTGCAGGAAGTGCGCGGCCTTGGCGTGGTCGGTCATCAGCCCCTGCTGGCCCCCGGCCAGAGCTTCGAGTACACCAGCGGCTGCCAGTTGGCGACGCCCGTGGGCACCATGAAGGGCAGCTACCAGATGACCGCCGACGATGGCGTGCAGTTCGAGGCGAGCATTGCCGAGTTCGTGCTGTCCATGCCGCGCGTCCTGCATTGAGCCTCAAGCACAGCTACACCCTCGTCGCGCCTTTTTACGATGCCTTCCTGACCGCTGCCACTCATGGCGCGCGTCGGCGCAGCTTGGCCGCCCTGGCGGATGGCCCGCCCCGCGATGTGCTGCTGCTGGGCGTCGGTACCGGTCTCGATTTGCCCCATCTGCCGACGCAACACCGCTATGTCGGTCTCGATCTCACCGCCGCCATGCTCAAGCGCGCCAAGCCGCGTGCTGCGGGCCTGCATTTTTCACCGCTGCGTGGCGATGCCCAGCGCCTGCCGTTTCGTGACGGCAGCTTCGATGTCGTGGTGCTGCATCTGATCCTCGCCGTGGTGCCAGCGCCGACTTTTTGCCTGGCCGAAGCCGTGCGCGTGACCAAGCCCGGCGGTCGGCTGCTGATTTTCGACAAGTTCCTGCGGCGTGGTGAAACCGGCTGGAAGCATTGGCTGAACCCGCTGACGCGGCGCGTGGCGACCCGGCTGGATGTGGTCTTCGAGGATGTGCTGGCGTCCGTTGGCGGTGTTCATGTCGCCCGCAACGAGCCGGGCCTGGCCGCCGGCTGGTTCCGCCTGATCCAACTGGAAAAGCCTACTTTCTGACGACGATGGGGATGATCCGGCCCAGCGGTTTCTTCTTCAGATAAGCGCCGGCCAGCTGCCGTCGTTTTTCCTGCACCAGCCACAGGGCGCGCAGCCCCAGCAGCACGCCGAGGATCACCGCGTAGAGCAGTGGCTTGGCGATGTCGGCCTTCACCATCCAGGCGTAGTGCAATACCGCCAGCAGGCCGATGGCATACACCGTGCGATGCAGCTCCTTCCAGCGACGGCCACCAAGCTTGCGGATGGCGAAGGCGTTCGAGGTCGCCGCCAGCGGCAGCAGCAGCAGGAAGCAGATCATGCCGACGGTGATGAAGGGCCGTTCGAGGATGTCCTTGGCGATGGCCGGCCAGTCGAAGAACTGGTCGAGCCAGAGATAGGTGCTCAGATGCAGCGTGGCGTAGAAGAACACATACAGGCCCAGCATGCGGCGAAGCGGCGCCAGCCAGACCCAGCCGGTGTACTTGCGCAGCGGCGTTACCGCCAGCGTGATGAGCAGGAAGTTGAGCGCCCAGGTGCCCAGACCCCGCGTCACCGCCTCGATGGGGTTGGCGCCCAGCGTGTCGGCATAAACGCCCCAGCCGTACCAGGCTAGGGGGCCGAGACAGAGCAGGAAGAGCGGTGGTTTCAATAGGCTCGGGTTCAAAAGTTTTTCCTCAGGTCCATGCCGGTGTAGAGCGAAGCCACCTGCTCGGCGTAGCCATTGAAGGGCAGGGTTTTGCGCTTGCTGAATTCGCCGATGCGGCGTTCCGTGGCCTGGCTCCAGCGTGGGTGATTGACGTCGGGGTTCACGTTGGAATAGAAGCCATATTCTTGCGGTGCCGTCTTCATCCAGGAGGTGGTCGGCTCCTTGTCGGTAAAGCGGATTTTGACGATGGACTTGCCGCTCTTGAAGCCATACTTCCACGGCACGACGAGGCGCAGGGGCGCGCCGTTCTGGTTCGGCAGGGTGTCGCCGTAGAGGCCGACAGCCATGATTGCCAGCGGATGCATGGCCTCATCGAGACGCAGGCCTTCGATGTAGGGCCAGTCGAGCACGCTGCGGCGCACGCCGGGCATGGTGTCGGGCTGCACCGCGGTGATGAACTCGACGTATTTCGCATTGCCCAGCGGCTCCACCTGCTTGAGTAGTGTGGATACCGGAAAACCGAGCCAGGGAATCACCATGCTCCAGCCCTCGACGCAGCGCAGGCGGTAGATGCGCTCCTCCAGTGGCGCGAGTTTGAGGATGTCCTCGATGCCCAGGGTTTTCGGTTTCTTCACCAAGCCCTCGATGCTCACCGTCCACGGCGTGGTGCGCAACTTGTGGGCGTACTGGGCCGGGTCTTCCTTGTCGGTGCCGAATTCGTAGAAATTGTTGTAGCCGGCGACGTGTTTGAGCGGCGTCGGCGTTTCGGTGGTGGACAAGGTACTGGCCTTGCCGGGGCCGAGCTTGGCCGAGGCGGGCAGGGCGGTCGCCAATGCCAGTCCGGCGGAAAGCTGGAGGAATTCGCGGCGCCGGGCGTAGAGCGCGGGCGAAGTGATGTCGGAGGGAGCAAGCTCGCTGGGGCGGCGGATCAACATGATGGTCTCGATGTCGTTTGGGATACTGCTTTGACGTGCACGAAGCCGGCACCTTACAGTGCATCGTTAGAATAGCCGCTTCCCCGCAGGTTCCCCACCATGTCCATTTTCGACACTGCCGCCCTTGCCCTTGCCGCCGACACGGTTACCGGCAAGCTGTCCCATATGGACGCGCTGTCTGCTGCGCTCGCCGTTCCGTCGGCGCCGACTTTTTCCACGCCCATCATCGTCGAACGTGGTGTCCCCGAACGCCCGCCCCGCGTCGCTCCCGGCAAGGTGCCGCGCCGTAGTCCGCATACCGTGGCGGGGCGGGCGGCGCTGCTGCATGCCATCGCCCATATCGAATATTCCGCCATCGACCTGGCCCTCGATCATGCCCTGCGCTTTGCCGGCTTGCCGACCGGCTACTACGTCGACTGGCTGGGCGTGGCGGTCGAGGAGGCCCACCACTTCCGCCTGCTGCGCGGCCATTTGCAGACCCTCGGCCACGACTACGGTGATTTTCCCGTGCACGATTCCCTGTGGGCCATGGCCATGAAGACGGTGCACGATCCGCTCGCCCGCATGGCGCTGGTGCCGCGCCTGCTCGAAGCGCGCGGCCTCGATGCGACGCCGCCGATCCAAAAGAAACTTGCTGAAGTCGGCGACACGGCCGCCGCTGAGTTGCTCGACATCATCCTGCGCGACGAGGAAGGGCATGTCGGCCTGGGTGACAAGTGGTTCCGCCATTTCTGTGCACAACGGGGGCTGGCGCCGGAGCCCACCTTCCGCGCCCTGATTGCTGACCATGGCGCCCCCTGGCCGCAGGCTCCGATGAACGAACGGGCGCGCCTAGCGGCAGGATTTTCCCCGGCGGAACTGGCCGACTTGACCGCCGCCGCTGCTGACCGTTAAACTATCCCGAGTTTTTTACTCAACTATTTATCTTGAGGTTCACCATGGACATTCAGCAGAAAATTCACGCCACCGTCACCGGCAACCCGGTGGTGCTTTACATGAAGGGTTCGCCGCAGTTTCCCCAGTGCGGCTTTTCGGCCCGCGCCGTGCAGATTCTGAACGCCTGCGGCATCAAGGAGTTTGTCGCTGTGGACGTGCTGGCCGATCCGGAAGTGCGCGATGGCATCAAGGCTTACGGCAACTGGCCGACGATTCCGCAGCTCTATGTGAATGGCGAACTGGTCGGCGGCAGCGACATCATGACCGAGATGTACCAAGCCGGCGAACTGCAAAAGCAGCTCGAACCCCTCGCCAACGCCTAACGTTTCAGCGCCGTCAGCAGTCCCTCGATCATGCGCTGCGCCTGCCCCAGGTAGGCGCCGCCGAAGAGGTTGTAGTGGTTGAGGATGTGGTACAGGTTGTAGAGCAGTTTGCGCGCTTCGTAGCCTGAATCCAGCGGCCAGGCGGCGCGGTAGGCCGCATAGAAACTGGTCGGGAAACCACCGAAGAGTTCGCTCATGGCGAGGTCGATTTCCCGGTCGCCGTAATACACGGCGGGATCGAAGACCACCGGTGTGCCGTCCGGCAGTTGCCCGGCGTTGCCGGACCAGAGATCGCCATGCAGGAGGCTGGGCTGCGGCCGGTAGCTGATGAACAGGCCGCCGATGCGTTCGATCACCGCCTCGCCCTTTTTCAGCAGTACAGCGTCCATGCCGTTTTTGGCTGCCAGTGCCAGTTGCGGCCGCAGGCGGCGTTCGCCGAAAAAATGCGGCCAGCTTGCATGGGGCGTGTTGAGCTGCGGTGTGGCGCCAATGAAGTTGTCCGTCAGCCAGCCGTAGTCCTCGCCCGTCACCCGATGCAATTGCGCCAGGGCGGTACCGAGACGGGCGCCCGCAGCGGCATCCAGCGGGCGTAGTTCGAGGTGTTCCAGCGTCAGACGAGCTTCGGTGGCCGTGGTGTCAAAGGCGAGAAAAGTCGGCGTTCGCAGTACGGCGGCTGCGGCCAATGCAGCCAGTCCATCCCGTTCGGCGATCAGTCGGGCCGCCTCGGTGGCCGGCAGCGACTTGACGAAGTGCATCAGAGCGAGGCGAGCCTCATGTTGGCGTCGGCCAGCCGGTTGGCGATGACGTCAAGGAAACCCTGGAAGAAGTGCATGCGGCAGACATCGGATGCATGCATCAGTGCCTGGGCTGAGATGGTGACGACGCGGGAGGTGGTCATGGCCACCACGTCGGCGCCACGCGCGTGGCCACCGCGACGGATGATGGCCATTTCGCCGAAGCATTCGCCAACGGCGAGTTGCCCCAGCGAATGGCCTTTCTTGTTGACCATCAACTCGCCGTCGAGCAGGAAGGCGAAGAAATCGCCGCGCTCGCCGTCCTTCATGATCACCGTGTCGGGGGCCACGTCTTCCCAGCGCGAGAAACGCACGACTTCCCAAAGCTCGACGTCGGAGAATTCGTTGAAGAATTCGAGCACGCGCAGGGCTTCGAACTTCTCGCTGTCGGGGAATTCCTGACGACGGGCGGAAAGTTGTTTGTTGCGGAAGCACTGGGCGAGGTCGTGCGAAAACTCTTCCCAGGTCTGGTAACGGGCCTCGGTTTCCTTCTGCATGGCACGGGCGACGACGGCGTCGAGGCTGATCGGCATGTCGGTGCGGAAGGTCGAGGGCGGCGGCGGATCGGTGTTGCAGATCTGGTAGATCATGCCGTAGTTGCTGGAGGCCTGAAACGGCAGACGCCCGGTCAGCAACTGGTACATGACGACGCCCAGCGAGTAGATGTCGGTCTGGTGGTTGAGCGGCTGGTCGCGCACCTGTTGCGGCGACATGTAAGCTGGCGAGCCGACGCCGGCCACCTGCGTGCGCGTCTGGTCGGTACCGGTCATCAGTGCGGCGCCGAAGTCGGAAATCTTGATGTCGCCGCCGGTGGCGCCCTCCTTGGCGAGCAGGATGTTGGCCGGCTTGATGTCGCGGTGGGTGACGCCGGCGCGATGGGCGTAGTCCAGGGCGCGGGTGCACTTGAAGATCATCTCGACGAAACGATCCACAGGCAGCAGATTGCTCGGCGTGCTGAAGGGTTCCAGCGTGCCGCCGGGCACGTATTCCATGACAATGTAGCTTTGCGCTTCGTCGATCACGGCGTCGAAAATCTGGACGATGTGCGGGTGGGTCAGCTTGCCCGCCAGCGAGGCCTCGGTCAGCAGCAGGTGGCGGTACATGCCACCCCGTTCCTTGTCGTTCAGGACTTCGGGGAAGATGGCCTTGATTGCCACTTCACGTTCGCCGAAGGAGTCGTAGCCAAGATAGACGATGGAGGTCGCGCCTTCGCCGAGCTTCTTGCGAATCTCGTACTTGCCGATGCGCTCGGGGATGGTCATCGTTGGCGGGTTAGAGCCGGGTGCGGGAGCGTGCAATCGCTGCGCGCACTTGGGCCGGCGCAGTGCCACCGAGATGGTCGCGTGCCGCCAGCGAGCCGGCGACGGTGAGCACGGCGAAGACCTCGTCGCCGATCAGCGGCGAGAATTCGCGCAGGTCGGTGAGTGACAGATCGGCCAGGTCGCAGCCCTTGCTCTCGCAGGCGCGCACAGCACGGGCCACGGCCTCGTGGGCGTCGCGGAAGGGCAAGCCCTTCTTCACCAGATAGTCGGCCAGGTCGGTGGCGGTGGCGTAGCCCTGACGCAGGGCGGCGGCCATGGCTTCGGGCTTGACGCGAATTCCGCCGACGAGGTCGGCGAAGATGCGTAATGTGTCCATCAAGGTATCCGCCGTGTCGAACAGCGGTTCCTTGTCTTCCTGATTGTCCTTGTTGTAGGCCAGCGGCTGGCCCTTCATCAGGGTCAGCAGGCCCATCAGGTGGCCATACACGCGACCAGTCTTGCCGCGGGCGAGTTCGGGCACGTCCGGATTCTTCTTCTGCGGCATGATTGAAGAGCCGGTGCAGAAGCGGTCGGCCAGATCGATGAAGCCGACGCGGGGGCTCATCCACAGGATCAGCTCTTCCGAGAAACGCGAGACGTGGGTCATTACCAGAGAGGCGGCGGAGCAGAACTCGATAGCGAAGTCGCGGTCGGATACGGCGTCCAGCGAGTTCTCGCAGACGGACTCGAAGCCCAGCTCGCGGGCGACGGCCTCACGGTCGATCGGGAAGGTGGTGCCGGCCAGCGCGGCGGCGCCCAGGGGCAGGCGATTGACGCGCTTGCGGCAATCGGCGAAGCGTTCGCGATCCCGGCGCAGCATCTCGAAATAGGCCAGTAGGTGATGACCGAAGGTGACCGGCTGGGCCACCTGCAAATGGGTGAAGCCGGGCAGCGGTGTTTCCGCGTGCACTTCGGCCATGTCGAGCAGCGCCTTCTGGAAGTCGCGCAGCAGGGCGTCGATGTCGTCGATGGTGTCGCGCAGGTAGAGGCGGATATCAGTGGCCACTTGGTCGTTGCGTGAGCGACCGGTGTGCAGGCGCTTTCCGGCGTCGCCGACCAGCGCGGTGAGACGCTTCTCGATATTGAGATGCACGTCCTCGTCGTCGAGGTTCCAGTTGAAACTGCCGGCTTCGATCTCGGCGGTGATGGTGGTCATGCCGCGCTCAATGGCGGCAAGGTCGTCGGTACCGATGATCTTTTGCTGCGCCAGCATGCGGGCATGGGCGAGAGAGCCGCGAATGTCTTGTCGCCACATGCGACGATCAAAGAAAACGGAGGCGGTGTAGCGTTTGACGAGGTCGGAAACGGGTTCGGAAAAACGGCCGGACCAGGCGGTGGATACAGGTTCTGTCATAATCGGGCTGCCATTCCGGCAGGCAGTAAAAACTCTGGAAAATCAATGGGGACGGACAATTGCGGCAAGCGCCAAGTATAAGGGAAAACCCCGCGCTCTCCGGTTTGCCCGACTTCCGCAACCTCGGTGTCTGGCTGCGTGTGTTGCTTACCGCCAATCTGGGCGCGCTGCTCGGCGCCCTTGCCGCCAACCATGAATGGCAGTCGCTGTTCGATGAATTCATCACCCTGAGTGCGGTGGTAGAGCCCGTGGTTCTGGGCAGTCTTGGCTTGTTGACCATGGCCGGCAACGTGCTCGGTCGTCTGCCCTATCGCCTGGGGGCGATGCTGTCGGTCTTGCTGGTGATACTCGTTGCGGCGGCGGTGCAGGCTTTTTTTTCTTCCCTCTATCTGTTCGAGGCCGGCACGCGCGCACCCTTGTGGGCCGGCCTGGGTGCCGTCCTGTTGTTGGCCTGGTTCGATCTGCGTGGCAAGGCCCAGTCGCCAGCCCTGGCGGAGGCGCGTCTGCTGGCCCTGACGGCGCGCATTCGTCCTCACTTCCTGTTCAATGCGCTCAACGCGGTGCTCGGCGTGATCCGCGCCGATCCGCGCCGCGCCGAGACGGCGCTGGAGGAACTGGCCGATCTCTTCCGCGTGCTGATGCGCGAGAATACGACCCTGGTTCCCCTTTCGGAGGAGATCGCGGTGGCCCGCCAGTATGTGAATCTCGAACGCCTGCGTCTTGGCGACCGCGTGTCGGTGCACTGGGACATGACATCGTGCCCGCCCGATCCCTTGGTGCCGCCGCTGATGCTCCAGCCGCTACTGGAAAACGCCGTCTATCACGGCATCGAACCCGCCACCGAGCCTGGCGAAATCAAGGTCCGTTTCGAGCGCCTCGGTGATCGCCTGCGGCTTGAGCTGTCGAACTCTCTTGCACCAGCAGATAGTCATTCAAGAGGCAATCAGATGGCGATGGCCAATATTCGCGAGCGTCTGATGCTGTTCTTCGACCTCGAAGCGTCGATGACCGCAGGGGTACGCGATGGGCGTTTTCAGGTGGCCATCGAGTTCCCCTATCGACCGGTGGCCGGACGATGAGCGCGCCGCTGCGTTTATTATTGGTGGACGACGAAACCCCGGCCCGCGCCCGTCTGCGCGACCTGTTGGGCGATATTGCCGACGAAGTGCCGACCGAAGTAGTGGCTGAGGCTGCGACCGGGCGCGCCGGTCTGGAGCATGTGCAGACCGGCGACATCGACGTCGCTCTGGTGGACATCCGCATGCCCGGCATGGATGGCATCGAGTTCGCTCGCCACCTGTCGCGCCTGCCCGATGGGCCAGCGGTAATTTTTGTCACGGCATATGACGAATATGCAGTGAAGGCCTTCGAGTTGTCCGCCGTCGACTATCTGGTCAAGCCGGTGCGCGCCGCGCGCCTGGCCGAGGCGCTGAAGAAGGCGCAGCGTCGGACGGACGATGTAGAACGCTTTGAAAAGTCGGCGCTGGCGGCACGGCAACATCTTTCCTGTCTCGAACGTGGGCGCATCCTGCTGGTGCCGGTGACTGAAATCGTTTTCCTGAAGGCGGAGCAGAAATATGTGACAGCGCGCACCGCCGAGCGGGAATACCTGCTGGAGGAATCCCTGGTCCATCTTGAATCCGAGTTCGGCGATCGCTTCCTGCGCATACATCGCAACTGCCTGGTGGCCCGCGCCGCTGTGAGCGGCGTCGAGCGAGTAGCCGGCAGTGAAGATGTGGAGGCACACTGGCAGGTCATGCTGACGGGTAGCGATCAGTCCCTGCCGGTCAGTCGACGACAATGGCCCCAGGTGAAGGCCTTGCTCAAATTGCACGGATAGGCTTGTGGCAAGGTCTATTCAGGGGGTGCCACGTTGACGTCGAGAGACTCGCCGCCTAACATCGCGCCTTTGCCTTGATGCCTCTGCCCGCCGTGGAACTTCCCAGCCTGTACGCCCCCATCGACGTCGACATGCGCGCCGTCGACGCCGTCATCCGCGAACGGCTGCATTCCGACGTGGTGCTGGTGCGACAGGTGGCCGAATACATCGTTTCGGCCGGCGGCAAGCGCATGCGTCCCGCCCTCGTGCTGCTCTCCGCCGGTGCCTGTGGCTATTCCGGCACCCATCATCACGAACTGGCCGCTGTCGTCGAGTTCATCCATACCGCCACACTGCTCCACGACGACGTGGTCGATGAATCGGCGTTGCGCCGGGGGCGAGATACCGCCAATGCCCTGTTCGGCAATGCTGCCAGCGTGCTGGTGGGCGACTTCCTCTATTCCCGCGCCTTCCAGATGATGGTGGGGGTCGGCAGCATGCGCGTGATGCAGGTGCTGGCCGATGCCACCAACGTCATCGCCGAGGGTGAGGTCTTGCAGTTGATGAACTGTCGCAACGCCGATATCGAAGTGGACGATTATTTGCGCGTGATCCGTTACAAGACCGCGAAGTTGTTCGAGGCGGCAGGTCGTCTCGGTGCAATGCTGGGCAATTCCAGTCCCGAGGTCGAAGAGGCGATGGCCTCCTACGGCATGCATATCGGTACTGCCTTTCAGCTGATCGACGACGTGCTCGACTACTCCGGCGTCGAAGCTGAGACCGGCAAGCATCTCGGCGACGACCTGGCCGAGGGCAAGCCGACCTTGCCGCTGATCCATGTGATCCAGCATGGCAGTGCGGATGCGGCCGGTCTGGTGCGCGACGCGATCGAAAATGCTGACCGCGATGCCTTCCCGGCCGTACTCGATGCCGTGCGCTCCAGCGGTGCGCTCGACGCCGCACGCCGCCACGGAATCGCCGAGGCCGAAGCGGCAAAAGCGGCATTGACGCCGCTTGCCAGTTCTAAATTTCGCGAAACGCTGCTACAATTGTCGGACTTTGCGGTGCAGAGAAGTTTCTGACCACTGCAATGTTTGCAAGGACGATTCACCGAGCCCACTGCATCTGCGGCGGCTCGTTCCCGAAGCGGTCTTCCTTGTCACCCACTTGCCATCGGGGCGTAGCTCAGCCTGGTAGAGTACTGCGTTCGGGACGCAGGAGTCGGAGGTTCGAATCCTCTCGCCCCGACCATTCGGCCATCACGAAAGTCTGAGGCCGTGGCCAAATTCCTAGTCTTTGTTCTGGTGATTGCCGTCGCCTATCTGGTGATCCGCAATACACGGCGCCGTTCACCGCCACCAACACATCCCGCTGCCACGTCAGAGGACATGGCGCAGTGTGCCCATTGCGGTACCTACTTCCCCCGCCATGAGGCTACGCGGGAGGATGATGGCGAATTTTGCTGTGAAGAACATCGCCGTCTCGGGAGGCGGCAGTGACACCCCTGCCTGTTTCCCCGGATAACGAGGCGCAGGGCTCTTTCTGGCGTTCACTGCGATTCTTCTCGGTTTACCGCTTAGCCATCGCGCTGTTGTTTCTGGTGGCGGTGCTTGTTGGCGGCGATGCGCTGAGTCTCGGTACTCAGGATGTTCAGTTGTTCCGTCGCGTTGCTGCGGTCTACCTGCTATGCGCTGCGGGATTCCTGATTGCACTGATACGACGGCCGCGTCGCTTCAACTTCCAGCTCTCTGTCCAGGTGGCGGTGGACGTGGTCGCACTGACCTTGATGATGTTCGCCAGCGGCGGACAAAAGAGCGGCATCGCCATGCTGTTGCTGGTGGTGGTTGCTGGCGCAGGTCTGGTGGGCCAGGGACGTATGACTCTGTTCTACGCGGCGCTGGCCTCGGTGGCGATGTTGCTCGAGGAGGGCTGGCGCGCACTTACATTGGACGCGGACCCGGCGGATTTCGTCCGTACCGGCATCATCAGCATTGCCTTTTTCGGAACCTCCATCGTGGCCCGCCTGCTGGCCCGACGGGTTGTTACCAACGAAGCGCTGGCCCGTGAGCGTGGGCGGGAACTGAACGACCAGTTGCGAATCAGCGAGCGGATCATCAGCGACATGGAGGATGGCGTGCTGGTAGTGGATGGCGAGGGCAAGTTGCGTCTGCTCAATCCCCAGGCGGCGGAATTGCTCGATGCTCCTGCTGACGCGACCGATCTGGGCACACTGTCTCCCATATTGGCAATGCGGCATGCGGCCTGGAGTCGTCAGGGCGGCGAGACGGCGGAAATGCTGCGGCCGACGGATGGCCGGCTGTTGCGGGTTCGCTATCTGCCGCCGGCAGAGATCGGGGGCAATGCGCTGATCTATCTGGAGGATATGGAGCGCGTCCAGTCCCAGGCCCAGCAACTCAAACTCGCGGCCCTTGGGCGCCTGACGGCGAACATGGCGCATGAGATACGCAATCCGCTGGCGGCCATCAGTCATGCCGCCGAGCTATTGGCCGAAGAGGATATTGATCCGCTACGGCAGCGACTGGCGCGGATCATTCATGACAATACCGGTCGCCTCAACCGCTTGGTAACCGAGGTCCTAGAGCTTGGCCGCCGTGACCGGGCGCAACCGGAAACCCTGCGCTGGCAGGTTTTCGTTTCGGGTTTCATCGAGGAGTTTGTCCTTCACGATGCTTCCGCCGGAAGTCGGGTCAGCATTGGCGAGGCGGATATCGAGTTGCGCTTCGACCGTGGTCATCTCTACCGTGTATTGTGGAATCTCCTCGGCAATGCATTGCGCCATGCGAGTGCTGTGCCGGGAGCGATCCGTATCGAGGCGCGATGGACAGCCGTGCCGGGGCGTGTCGAATTGCATATCGTGGACGACGGACCGGGGATTGATGCGCCCATGCGTGGCCAGGTCTTCGAGCCTTTTTTCACCACGCATGGCGCCGGTACCGGGTTGGGGCTCTATATTGCGCGGGAACTTTGCGAGGCCAGCGGTGCCCGCCTTGAGTTGATGGATGATGGGCCGGGCGCCCATTTCCGCATTACCGCCGAGGGAGGAGCATGTCCGTGAAAACCGAGCGACGCAGTCGCGGCGAAGCGAAACGGGTGCTGGTCGTCGATGACGAAGCGGACATCCGGGAATTGCTGGATCTCACCCTGGCGCGCATGGGCCTCGAAGCCGACTGTGCCGGCTCCATCGCCGAGGCACGGCGCCTGCTGGAAAGTCAGCGTTATCAGCTGTGTCTGACCGATATGCGCCTGCCCGATGGAGAAGGCCTGGAGCTGGTTCGTCACATCGGCGCAACTCTGGCTGATTTGCCGGTCGCAGTGATCACCGCTCACGGTAGCGCCGAGAATGCCGTGTCCGCGCTCAAGGCCGGCGCCTTCGATTACATCGCCAAGCCGGTTTCGTTGGAACAGTTGCGTGGCCTGGTCAAGTCGGCGCTCGAGTTGCCGGGTAATGGCAGCGATGCTTCAGCGGATGGAGAGTTCGCCCTGCTCGGTGAGTCACCGGCGATTGCGCAGGTGCGGGAACTCATCGAGAGGGTCGCGCGCAGTCAGGCGCCAGTGCACATCACGGGCGAGTCCGGCAGCGGCAAGGAACTGGCGGCCCGCTTGATCCATACATTGGGCGCCCGCCGGGACCACGCCTTCGTGCCGGTGAATTGCGGCGCCATTCCCGAGAATCTGATGGAGAGCGAGTTCTTCGGTTACCGCAAGGGTGCCTTCACCGGCGCCAGCGATGACCGTGATGGCTTCTTCCAGGCGGCGCATGGCGGCACCCTGTTCCTCGACGAGGTGGCCGACCTGCCGTTGACCATGCAGGTCAAGCTGCTGCGAGCGATCCAGGAAAAGCGGGTGCGCAAGGTCGGCGCCACGACCGAAGAGCCCGTGGACATTCGCCTCATCTGTGCCACGCACCAGGATCTCAAGGCGCTGGTGGAGCAGGGGCGCTTTCGGCAGGATTTGTTTTATCGCCTTAACGTGATCGAAGTGCGCATGCCGGCCTTGCGTGAGTGTCGGGAGGACATCCCGATGCTGGCGCAGCGCATCCTGGCTCGGCTTGCCCGTGCGGCCGGCGTAGTTTCGCCGCCAGTGACGGCGGAAGCTCTTTCCGCACTGGAAAACTATCCCTTCCCCGGCAATGTGCGGGAACTCGAAAACATACTCGAGCGTTCCCTCGCCCTGATGGGCGACGTCCGGATCGATACGGTGGACCTGAACATCGCACCGTCTTCCGTGTGCGCAACGCCGGCCGCCAACGGTGGTTCGCTCCAGGATCATCTGGACCAGGTCGAGCGCCAGGCGATTCTCGATGCGCTGGGCCAGACTGGCGGCAATCGCACTGCCGCGGCAAGACTGCTTGGTGTTACCTTCCGCTCCCTGCGCTATCGCATGGCGCGCCTGGGCATGAACGACTGATGTCCATGCCGGAAACTGACTCCGGCTGGCTGCAGGCGGCACGCCGGATCGAGTCGCCGAATCAGGACGAACGACCTGCGGGCGAGTTGGTACGCTTGATCGTCATTCACGCCATCAGCCTGCCGCCCAATGAATTCGGCGGGCCCGGCATCATCGAGTTGTTCACCAATCGACTGGAGCCGCAGGCTCATCCCTACTACCGGGAAATCCACGCGCTCCGCGTCTCCGCCCATTTCCTCATTCGCCGCGACGGCGAGCTGATCCAGTTCGTCTCCTGCGCGCGCCGGGCCTGGCATGCCGGGGTTTCAAGTTGGCAGGGGCGTGAGCGCTGCAATGATTTCTCCATCGGCATCGAGCTGGAGGGCTGCGACGAATTGCCGTTTGCCGATGCTCAGTATCCGGCACTCGATGCCTTGCTTGCCGAACTCCGCCGCCGCTATCCGGTGGAGGCCATCGTCGGGCACAGCGATATCGCCCCCGGTCGAAAGACGGACCCAGGACCTTGCTTCGACTGGAGCCGGCTGTCGTTTCAGCGCGCCTGACTTTAGTCATAGGTGTTCGGTGTTTCGCCGCATGGCAACATCAAAAAATTGTTGCGGCGAAAATTTTCACCTACTAGAATTAGTCGCTGAGTGTCGTTGACCCACTACATATAGTAGGTCGGAGTTCTGGATAGGCGGGGCGGTGATGCCGATCAACTGGTCGGCCAACTGTTCGGAACTCGCGGGTGGTACGACGCTATCGACAGGAGACGCATATGCAGAATTCCACGGGCACCGACCTCGACAGGTATGCCCAGCAGCTTCCCTCCGATCTGGCAACAGATCACTCCCTCTCCTCCTTTTCTTCCTTTCCCACCTCATCAGAACTCAAGGTCATCCGCCGCAATGGCGCCGTGGTCGGCTTCGAGCCGGCCAAGATTTCAATTGCCCTGACCAAGGCCTTTCTCGCCGTCGATGGTTCCCAGGCTGCCGCCTCGGCGCGGGTGCGCGATGTCGTCGGCCAGTTGACCGGGTCGGTGGTGACCACGCTGGAACGCCGCCAGCCGGCAGGCGGCACGGTGCATATCGAGGACATCCAGGATCAGGTCGAGCTGGCGTTGATGCGCTCGGGCGAGCACGACGTCGCGCGCGCCTATGTGCTCTATCGGGAAAAGCGCCATCAGGAGCGCCTCCAGCAGCGCAAGACTGCCAGTGCTCCCGCTGAGCCCGAACTGCATGTGCTGGATGGCGGACAACGCATTCCCCTGGATCGCGCTGCTCTGCGCGGTCTGATCGTTTCCGCTAGCGAGGGTCTGGGCGAGGCCGTGTCGGTGGATGCCATCCTCGACGCCACGCTGAAAAATATCTACGACGGCGTGCCCCTGGAGGAACTGCGCAAGTCGGCCATCCTCGCCTCCCGCGTGCTGATCGAGAAGGATCCGGCCTACAGCTATGTCACTTCGCGCCTGCTGTTGCACACCATTCGCCGCGAGGTTCTGGGTGAAGAAGTGCTGCAAGGGGAAATGGCCGACCGCTACGCTGGCTATTTTGGCGACTACGTCCGCACCGGCATCAAGGCCGAACTGCTTGATCCGCGTCTGGCCCAGTTCGATCTGCCGCGCCTGGGCGCCACCCTGGATGCCCGTCGCGACCTGCAATTCGGCTACCTTGGCCTGCAAACTCTCTATGACCGCTACTTCCTCCATATAGAAGAGCGGCGCATCGAACTGCCCCAGACCTTTTTCATGCGCGTCGCCATGGGGCTGGCCATCAACGAGATCGAGCGCGAGGCGCGGGCCATCGAGTTCTATGAAGTGCTGTCGCGCTTCGATTTCATGAGCTCGACGCCGACCCTGTTTAATGCCGGCACCCTGCATTCGCAGCTTTCTTCCTGCTACCTGACCACGGTTTCAGATGAACTGGACGGCATCTATCAGGGCATCAAGGAAAACGCCCTGCTGCAGAAGTTCGCCGGCGGTCTAGGCAACGACTGGACGCCGGTGCGTGCCCTGGGCGCTCGCATCAAGGGCACCAACGGCAAGAGCCAGGGGGTGATTCCCTTCCTCAAGGTGGTGAACGACACGGCGGTGGCGGTGAACCAGGGCGGCAAGCGCAAGGGCGCCGTCTGCGCCTACCTCGAAACCTGGCACCTCGACATGGAGGAATTCCTCGAGCTGCGCAAGAACACCGGCGATGATCGCCGCCGCACCCACGACATGAACACGTCGAACTGGATTCCCGACCTGTTCATGAAGCGGGTCATGGACGGCGCCGACTGGACCCTGTTCTCGCCCTCCGACTGTCCGGACCTGCACGAGAAGTGCGGTCGTGCCTTCGAAGAGGCCTACGTCCGCTACGAACAGAAGGCCGCCGCCGGCGAGATCAAGCTGTTCAAGACGGTGCCGGCCCTGACGCTGTGGCGCAAGATGCTGACCATGCTGTTCGAGACCGGGCATCCCTGGATCACCTTCAAGGACCCCTGCAACATCCGCTCGCCCCAGCAGCACGTCGGCGTCGTGCATAGTTCCAACCTGTGCACCGAGATCACCCTGAACACCTCGGACAGCGAAATCGCCGTCTGCAACCTGGGTTCGGTGAATCTGCTCAACCACCTGAAGGATGGCCAGCTCGACCAGCCCAAGCTCAAGGCCACCATCCGCGTCGCCATGCGCATGCTGGACAATGTGGTGGATATCAACTTCTACGCAGTGGACAAGGCGCGCAATTCCAACGTCCGCCACCGGCCGGTGGGCATGGGCATCATGGGCTTTCAGGATTGTCTGCACGCCCTGCGCGTGCCCTACGCCACCGAGGCTGCCGTCGAGTTCGCCGACCGTTCCATGGAGGCGGTCTGCTACTACGCCTACTGGGCATCGACCGATCTGGCCGAAGAGCGCGGCCGCTACTCCAGCTTCAAGGGCAGCCTGTGGGACAGGGGCATCCTGCCCTTCGATTCCATCGACCTGCTGGCGGCGGAGCGCGGCGGCCAAGTGGAGGTGGATCGTTCCATCACCCTCGACTGGGACGCCCTGCGCACCCGCATCGGTCAGGTCGGCATGCGCAACTCCAACTGCATCGCCATCGCGCCGACGGCGACCATCTCCAACATCGTCGGCGTCTCGGCCTCCATCGAGCCGGAATACCAGAACCTCTACGTCAAATCCAACCTCTCCGGCGAATTCACCATCGCCAACGAGCAACTGGTGCGCGACCTCAAGGCCCTGGGTCTGTGGGACGAGGTGATGATCTCCGACCTCAAGTATTTCGACGGCGCCCTGTCACGCATCGATCGGGTACCGGCCGAACTGCGTGCGCTCTACGCTACTGCCTTCGAGATCGAGCCGAAGTGGCTGGTGGAAGCCGCCGCCCGGCGCCAGAAGTGGATCGACCAGGCCCAGTCACTCAATATATATATGGCGGGTGCCTCCGGTCGCAAGCTGGACGAGACCTACAAGCTGGCCTGGCTGCGAGGATTGAAGACCACTTACTACCTGCGCTCCATGGGCGCGACGGCGGCGGAGAAATCCACCGGCCGTGGCGGCGAACTCAATGCGGTCTCCGCCGACGGCGGTACGCCCGCCGTGGCGGCGGAAGCCCAGTTCTGTTCAATAGACAATCCCGAATGCGAGGCCTGCCAGTGATGCTGAATTTCGAAGAAGACATCCCGGCGACCGGTCTGCGCCTGCAATCGAACATTGGCGCCGTAACCTCTTCGGGTCACCTCCGGCCTGACGGCCTCCCCGTATCACCAGCGCCGACTTTTCTCCGCGAGGAGCCGGCGCCGCAATCCGCCCGTCGGGTTCGCGTCGAGGACAAACGGGTCATCAACGGCGGCACCGACGTCAATCAACTGGTGCCCTTCAAGTACAAATGGGCTTGGGACAAGTACCTCGCCGGTTGCGCCAATCACTGGATGCCGCAGGAGATCAACATGTCCCGCGACATCGCCCAGTGGAAGGATCCTAACGGTTTGTCGGAAGACGAGCGCCGCGTGGTCAAGCGCAACCTCGGCTTCTTCGTCACCGCCGACAGCCTGGCTGCCAATAACATCGTGCTCGGCACCTATCGCCACATCTCGGCGCCGGAGTGCCGTCAGTACATGTTGCGCCAGGCCTTCGAGGAGGCCATCCACACCCACGCCTATCAATACATCGTCGAAAGCCTGGGTCTCGACGAGGGCGAAATCTTCAACGCCTATCACGAGATTTCCAGCATTCGCGACAAGGACGAGTTCCTCATCCCCTTCATCGACACGCTGACCAACCCGGCCTTCCGTACCGGCACGCCGGAGGCGGACCAGAAGCTGCTGAAGAGCCTGATCGTCTTCGCCTGCCTGATGGAGGGCCTGTTCTTCTACGTCGGTTTCGCCCAGATCCTGGCGCTGGGCCGGCAGAACAAGATGACCGGCGCCGCCGAGCAGTACCAGTACATCCTGCGCGACGAGTCCATGCACTGCAACTTCGGCATCGACCTCATCAACCAGATCAAACTCGAGAATCCGCATCTGTGGACGCCGAGCTTCCGCGAGGAAATTAAAGCGCTGTTCCGTACGGCCGTAGACCTCGAGTATCGCTATGCGGAGGACACCATGCCGCGCGGTGTGCTGGGTCTGAATGCACCGATGTTCAAGGGCTACCTGCGCTACATCGCCAATCGTCGTTGCCAGCAGATCGGCCTCGATGCGATGTTCGACGGCGAGGACAATCCCTTCCCGTGGATGAGCGAGATGATCGACCTCAAGAAGGAAAAGAACTTTTTTGAGACACGTGTCACCGAATATCAAACTGGTGGTGCATTGAATTGGGATTGATGTGATCGATGTTGTATATGATCGCGGTATGCGTCTTCGTCATCCATCCGCCACTTCAAAACGAAGTGATAGGTGGATAAACGTGAGGAATTCATCGCTTTCGATTGTTTCGATGCGTTGGATAATCCGTGCTAACCCAAGACGGGTTGCAGTAAATGTAAGTGGTGGTTCTTTCCTGTTAATAAGTTAAGGAGGTTCAACATGGCTGATGAAAAGAAAGCCAAGAAGCCGGCTGCTAAGAAGGCTGCGGCCAAGCCCGCCGCTAAAAAAGCTGCGGCCCCGAAAAAGCCTGCTGCTAAAAAGCCGGCTGTGAAGAAAGCGGCTGCCAAGCCCGCTGCGAAGAAGGCTGCGCCGAAGAAGGCCGCTGCCAAGCCCGCTGCGAAGAAGGCCGTCGCCAAGAAGCCGGCTGCAAAGCCTGCTGCCAAGAAGGTCGTTGCGAAGAAGCCGGCTGCGAAGCCTGCTGCCAAGAAGGCTGTCGCCAAGAAGCCCGCTGCGAAGAAGCCTGTGGCGAAGAAGGTTGTCGCCAAGAAGCCGGCTGCCAAGCCTGCTGCGAAGAAGGCTGTCGCCAAGAAGCCGGTTGCGAAGAAGCCTGTGGCGAAGAAGGTTGTCGCCAAGAAGCCGGCTGCGAAGCCCGCTGCCAAGAAGGCTGTCGCGAAGAAGCCGGCTGCCAAGCCCGCTGCGAAGAAGGTTGTCGCCAAGAAGCCGGCTGCAAAGCCCGCTGCGAAGCCGGCCGCCAAGCCCGCCGCGAAGAAGGCTGCTCCGAAGAAGCCGGCTGCTCCTGCTGCCGCTGCTCCTTCGACCGCTGCTGCTCCCGGTCTCAAGTCGTCGCTGAATCCGGCGGCGGCCTGGCCGTTTCCCACCGGCTCCCGTCCCTGACGGAACCCGGGGTGCGGAGCTTGCTCCGCGCCAGTCGGACCCCAACGCGCGTCTCTAGGGACGCGCGTTTTTCATTTCAGCGTCCGAAAAACTTTCCCAGTCTGGCGAGGCCTTCCTCGATCAGCGTCTGCTCGATGGTGTAGGAGAAGCGCATGTGTTTCTCCGGTCCGTTGCTACCGAAGTCGAGGCCCGGCGTGGCCGCGACACCGGCCTGGGTCAGCAGGCGATCCGCCAGTTCGAAGCTGTCGGCGGCCAGTCCGTCACTCCGTGCATAAACGTAGAACGCGCCCTGCGGCTCGGCGGCGACATCGAAGCCGAGGTGACGCAGGCCCGGCACCAGCACATCGCGGCGTGCGGAGAATTCCTGGCGACGGGCTTCGAGCAGGGCGATGGTCTCCGGCCGGAATGCTGCCAGGGCCGCATGCTGGGCGACGGTGGATGGCGCGATGTAAAGGTTCTGCGCCAGCTTCTCGACGTCGCGCACATAGCGGCTGGGCGCCACCAGCCAGCCCAGGCGCCAGCCGGTCATGCCGAAGTATTTTGAGAAACTGTTGATGACAAAGATGTCGTCGCTGATGACCAGTGCGGATTCCGCATCCGTACCGTAGGTGAGGCCGTGATAGATCTCGTCTACCAATAGTGAACCACCGCGATGGGCAACCTCCCGCCACAGCGCGCGGATGTCGTCGAGGGACAGCAGCGTTCCGGTCGGATTCGCCGGCGAGGCCACCAGCAGGCCTTTGGTCTTGGCGGTCCATGCTGCGGCGAGTTGCGCGGCGTCTGGTTGGTAGCGCGTGTCGGGGCCGACCGGCAGCGATACCGGCTGGCCTTCGAGCAGGCGAACGAAATGCCGGTTGCAGGGATAGCCCGGATCGGGCAGCAGCCATTCGTCGCCGGGATTGACCAGCACGCCGAGGGCCAGCAGCAGCGCGCCCGAGGCGCCGGCGGTGATGATGATGCGTTCCGGCGAGACGTCGACGCCGTAACGTGATTGGTAGAAGGCGCTGATGGCCTCGCGCAATTCACGCAGGCCGAGGGCGGCGGTGTAATGCACATGGCCGCCAGCGAGGAAACGCTGGGCGGCCGCGACGATGGGATCGGCGGTGGGAAAGCCCGGCTCGCCGACTTCCAGATGGATGATCGACTTGCCCTGGGCTTCGAGCGCCTGGGCCTTGGCCATCAGTTCCATGACATGGAACGGCGCGATCTGCGCCATGCGTTCGGCAATGTTCATGTGGTTCTCCAAAAACGAAACGGCCGCCCGGAAGGGCGGCCGCATGATCTTACTGCGGGCGGCGCGACGAGCGTGTGTCGATTGCTCGCCGTGTCGCCAGCGCCGACTTTTCAGTCCACCAGCGCCAGGTCGAACAGTTCGCGCTTCAGCGTCAGCGCGCGCGGCATGCGGCTCTTGAGCTTTTCGAACCACTCGGCATGCAACTTGAGCTCTTCCTTCCAAGCATCGGTATCGACCTGGGTCAGGTGCTCGAACTGCTCGCGGGTGACGCTGTCGCCACCGGTCCAGTCCAGATCCTCGAAGCGGGGAATCCAGCCCAGCGACGTCTGCTTGGCATCGGCCTGACCCTTGCAACGGCCGACGATCCACTTCAGCACGCGCATGTTCTCGCCGAAGCCCGGCCACATGAAGTTGCCGTCCGCATCCTGACGGAACCAGTTGACGGTGAAGATGCGCGGTGCGTGTTCGATCTGGTGACCGACGCGCAGCCAGTGGTTGAAGTAATCGCCCATGTGGTAGCCGCAGAAGGGCAGCATGGCGAAGGGATCGCGACGCACGATGCCCTGGGCGCCGGTGGCAGCAGCGGTGGTTTCCGAGCCGAGGGTGGCGGCCATGTAGACGCCGTAGTTCCAGTTGAAGGCTTCGAACACCAGCGGCACGGTGGTGGAGCGGCGGCCGCCGAAGATGAAGGCCGAGATCGGCACGCCGGCCGGGTTTTCCCAGTCGTCATCGATGGAGGGGCACTGGGCGGCGGGGGCTGTGAAGCGCGAGTTCGGGTGTGCGGCCTTGCGTCCAGCCTTGCCGTCGGCGGGCGTCCAGTCCTTGCCTTGCCAGTCGATCAGGTGGGCGGGAGCTTCCTTGCTCATGCCTTCCCACCAGACATCGCCATCGTCGGTCAGCGCGACGTTGGTGAAAATGATGTTTTCCTTCAGCGTCGCCATGGCGTTGAAGTTGGTCTTCTCGCTGGTGCCGGGTGCGACGCCGAAGAAGCCAGCTTCCGGGTTGATGGCATACAAGCGGCCATCCTTGCCCGGCTTGATCCAGGCGATGTCGTCGCCGACCGTGGTGATCTTCCAGCCGCCCATGGAGGCCGGCGGAATCAGCATGGCGAAGTTGGTCTTGCCGCAGGCGGAGGGGAAAGCGGCGGCTACGTAGCTCTTGTCTCCCTCGGGGGATTCGACACCGAGGATCAGCATGTGTTCGGCCAGCCAGCCTTCGTCGCGAGCCATGGTGGACGCGATGCGCAGGGCGAAGCATTTCTTGCCGAGCAGGGCGTTGCCGCCGTAGCCAGAACCGAAGGACCAGATCTCGCGGGTCTCGGGGAAATGGCAGATGTACTTGGTCGGATTGCACGGCCACTTTACGTCGGCCTGGCCTTTTCCCAGCGGATGGCCGACGGAGTGCAGGCAGGGCACGAACTCACCGTCGCTGCCAAGCTGGTCAAGCACGGCGCGACCCATGCGCGTCATCAGGCGCATGTTGACGACGACATAGGCGCTGTCGGAGATTTCGACGCCAATGTGGGCGATGGGCGAACCGATGGGGCCCATCGAGAACGGGATCACGTACATGGTGCGACCGCGCATGCAACCCTTGAAGAGGCCCGAGAGCTTCTCCTTCATTTTGGTCGGATCTTCCCAGTTGTTGTTGGGGCCGGCATCGTCCGGGTTGGTGGGGCAGACGAAAGTGCGGTCTTCGACACGGGCCACGTCAGAAGGATCGGACAGGGCGAGGTAGGAGTTCGGACGCTTGACCGGGTTCAGCTTGATCAGGCTGCCGGCATCGACCATCTGGGCGAAGAGGCCATCGGCTTCTTCCTGGGAACCGTCACACCAGACAATGTCGTCCGGCTGGGTGAGGGCCGCGACTTCAGCGACCCAAGCCTTCAGCTTGGCATGTTTGACGTAAACGGGGGCGGCGGCCGTTGCGGCCGTATTGGGCTGGTTCATGACGCGAAACTCTCCACTCTGGTTTTATATTCGCGCCGGCCGGCCGGGCGATCAGGGGGTGGAGATCGGCGGGGCTTCCGGCTGTCCGCAAGTGCAGGGCAGGTTGGCCTGGGTGCGGATGTCTTCTATAAGAGGCGCAATTATCCCACAATCGGCAGCCCGCCGTCGGCGCTCAGGTCTTCTCGCAGAGTACCGCCGGGTTGGCTTCGCCTGCGGCAGCAAGCTTTTCGAGGGCTTCGACGACACCGAAACTCGCCGTTTCCATGCGACCGATGCACTCCGCACCTTCGATCAGCTTGCCGCTGCGGAGAGCCTCCATGGCCTCACGTCCGGCGCGGTGTACTGCGGCATGCGGGGTTTCCATCTCCCGATAGCCGGCCAGCTTCGAGTAGCACTCCTTGCCATCGCCCTGGTAGTACCACTTGCCGAGGCGGCAGCCGGTATGGTCGGTGAGATCGTTGGCGGTCTTGTTGTTGAGACCGAAGAAGGCCTTGTAGATTTCGAACTTGAAGATCAGGTGGTCCATTTTTGCGACTTCGACGAAGCTACGCAGGGTCGAGGCGGCGATGGCGTACTCCATCTGCGTTGCCAGGCCCAGCAGACGTTGCATGTTGTCGGTAGCGGAGCCGCCTTCTTCGCTGAAGCGACGGGCTTCCGAGGCCAGCGTGGCCATGCTGTCGGTGGCGGCGCCGGTTTCGGTTTCGATCTGTGCCACCAGTGTGGAAATTTCTGCTGTCGCGTTGGTGGTACGTTCCGCCAATTTGCGCACCTCGTCGGCCACCACGGCGAAGCCACGGCCCTGCTCACCGGCACGGGCGGCTTCGATGGCGGCGTTGAGTGCCAGCAGGTTGGTCTGGTCGGCGATTTCCTTGATCAGATTGACGATGCCGGCGATTTTCGCCGTCCGCTCGCCGAGCACGGCAACACTGCCGGTAGCCGCCTCTGATCGTGAGGACAGATGGTTCAGGTTGTTGGCGATGTCGCCGATGGCGCTGCGGCTGCTCTCCGATACACCGAAAGTCTCGATGGCATTATTGCGCTCGATCTTCATGGTTTCGGCAAGCTTGGCGAGACTCTGTTGCGAGAGGCCGAAGGAAACGCCGAATTGTTCCAGATGGCCCACCAGCCGTTCGTAGGCATCGCAACGGGTCTGTGCCTCGCTGGCAACGCGTCGGCTGTCGGCAAGTTCACCCTCGAGGGATGCCAGGCGGGATTGCAGGGAGGCTTCAGTCTGTTGGCTTTGGACCAGCTGCTGTTTGACCAATTCCAATTCTTTGCGGGCGGCTGAACCAAACAGCATGTCATCTCCAGATTGTTATGTTTATTTGAGGCAAGCCGCTGATTGTAGTGGAAGACACAGGAAATGAAGGGGGAATGCAAGCATTTGTGAAAGTCGGCCCCGGCGGGACGGCGATAAAATCGGGCCATAACATAAGGAGAAGCTGTTCATGGACGAAAGCATTCGCGCAGCGGCACTGGAATATCACCGCCACCCCAAACCCGGCAAGATCGCCGTCACGCCGACCAAGGCCCTGACCAACCAGGCCGACCTGTCCCTCGCCTATTCCCCCGGCGTCGCCGCTGCCTGCGACGAGATCGTCCGCGACCCGGCCACCGCGTCGCTGTACACCTCCCGCGCCAATCTCGTCGCCGTCATCACCAACGGCACCGCCGTGCTCGGTCTGGGCAACATCGGCCCGCTGGCCGGCAAGCCGGTGATGGAAGGCAAGGGCGTCCTGTTCAAGAAATTTGCCGGCGTGGATGTCTTCGATATCGAGCTGAACGAGAACGATCCGGACAAGCTGGTGGACATCATCGCTGCCATGGAGCCGACCTTCGGTGGCATCAACCTGGAAGACATCAAGGCCCCCGAGTGCTTCTACGTCGAAGCCAAGCTGCGCGAGCGCATGAATATCCCGGTCTTCCACGACGACCAGCACGGCACCGCCATCATCGCCTGCGCCGCCGTGCTCAACGGCCTGCGCGTGGTCGGCAAGGACATCGCCAAGGTCAAGCTGGTCTGTTCCGGCGCCGGCGCCGCCGCCATCGCCTGTCTCGACCTGATGGTCAGTCTCGGCCTCGATCCGAAGAACGTCTTCGCCGTGGACAGCAAGGGCGTGATCCAGGCCGGGCGCGAGGGGCTCGATCCGTCCAAGGCCCGCTATGCCCAGAAGACCGACGCCAACACCCTGGCCGAGGCCATGCCTGGCGCCGATGTCTTCCTCGGTCTCTCCGCCGCTGGTGTATTGAAGCCGGATATGGTCAAGACCATGGCCGAAAATCCGATCATCCTCGCCATGGCCAACCCGGACCCGGAGATTCGCCCCGAGGACGCCAAGGCCGTGCGTCCCGATGCCATCATCGGTACCGGCCGTTCAGACTACCCGAACCAGGTCAACAACGTACTGTGCTTCCCCTACATGTTCCGTGGTGCGCTGGACGTGGGCGCCACGACCATCAATGAAGCCATGAAGGTCGCCGCCGTGCGCGCCATCGCCGCGCTGGCCCATGCCGAACAGTCGGAAGTCGTTACCGCCGCCTATGGCAACGAGGAGCTGTCCTTCGGCCCCGAGTACCTGATCCCCAAGCCCTTCGATCCGCGCCTGATCATGGTCGTGGCCCCGGCGGTGGCCCAGGCGGCGATGGATTCCGGTGTCGCCACGCGGCCAATCGCCGACATGGACGCCTACCGCGCCCAGCTCAACGACTTTGTTTATCACACCGGCCTGCTGATGCGCCCGGTGTTCTCCGCCGCCAAGAAAAAGCCGGCGCGGGTGGTCTTCGCCGAGGGTGAGGACGAGCGCGTCCTGCGTGCGGTGCAGACGGTGGTGGACGAGGGGCTGGCCAAGCCGATCCTGATCGGTCGGCCGGAGGTGGTGGAAAAGAGCATCGTCCGCCATGGCCTGCGCATTCGCGCCGGTGAGCACTTCGAGCTGGTCAATCCGGATTCCGATCCCCGCTACAAGGAGCTGTGGCAGGACTACTACGAACTGACCTGCCGCGAAGGCATCAGCGTCGAATACGCCAAGCGCGAGATGCGTCGCCGTACCACGCTGATCGGTTCCATGCTGGTGCGTCACAACTACGCGGATGCCTTGCTGTGCGGCACCTTCGCCAAGCATTCGCTGCACCTGAAGTTCATCGAGACCGTGATCGGCAAAAAGCCCGGCATCGACAACTTCTACGCCATGAACATGCTGGTGCTGCCGAATCGCACCCTGTTCATCGGCGACACTTACGTCAATTACGATCCGACGGCGGAGCAACTGGCGGAAATGACCTTGCTGGCCGCCGAGGAAGTGCGTCGCTTCGGCCTGACGCCCCGAGTGGCGCTGCTGTCCCATTCCAGCTTCGGCACCGAAAGCACGCCGACGGCGATCAAGATGCGGCGGGCGCTGGAAATTCTGCGCCAGTCCGCGCCGCAGCTCGAAGTGGAAGGCGAAATGCACGGCGATGCCGCGCTTTCCGACGGCATTCGCAACCAGGTATTCCCCAACTCGCGCCTCAAGGGGCCGGCCAATCTGCTGGTGATGCCGACCCTGGATGCCGCCAACATTGCCTTCAACCTGATCAAGACGGCGGCTGGCGACGGCCTGACGGTGGGACCAATGCTGCTCGGCGCGGCGCGACCGGTGCATATCCTGACGCCGACGGCGACGGTGCGACGCATCATCAACGTCACCGCCCTGCTCTCGGTGGAAGTGCAGCAAGCCCAGCAAGCCAAGAACGCAGGTTGAGCGGAGCATGAGCCCGCCCCGCGCCGCACTGATCCTCACCGGCGGCGGGGCCCGCGCCGCCTACCAGGTTGGCGTGCTCAAGGCCATCCGCGAACTGTTGCCGGAGCCGAGCCGCAATCCCTTCCCCATTCTCTGCGGCACCTCGGCCGGTGCGCTGAACGCCGCCACCATGGCGGTATGGGCTGAGGATTTCGGTGCCGGCGTCGACAACCTGCTCAATGTATGGGGCAACTTCAACGCCCATCAGGTCTACCGCGCCGACCCGTTGGGTATCGGTGTCGCCGGTGCGCGCTGGCTGTCGGCTCTGGCGGTTGGCTGGATCACTCGCCGCGCGCCGCGCTCCCTGCTCGACAACGCCCCCCTGCGCCGCCTGCTGGAAGAGAGCCTGGACTTCGACCGCATCCAGCAGGCCATCGACCGCCAGGCCCTGCATTCGGTCAGCATTACCTGTTCCGGCTATTCCACTGGGCAGAGCGTCAGTTTCTTTCAGGGGCGCACGGATCTCGAACCCTGGCGGCGCAGCCAGAGAGTCGGCGCTCACGTCAAGCTGAGTCTGGACCACCTGATGGCTTCCAGCGCCATTCCCTTCATCTTCCCGGCGGTGCGGTTGCATCGGGAATGGTTTGGCGACGGTTCGATGCGACAGGTGGCCCCCGTTTCCCCGGCCATCCATATGGGGGCCGACAAGATTTTGGTCATCGGCGCCGGTCGCCTGGCTGACGAGAACGCCAGGCCGCGAGGAGAAGCCTATCCATCCCTGGCCCAGATCGCTGGTCATGCCCTGTCGAGCATTTTTCTCGACAGCATGTCGGTGGACCTGGAACGCATGACCCGCATCAATCACACCCTGTCCCTGATTCCCGAGGACGTACGCCGGCAACAGGGCATGAGCCTGCGTCCCATCGATGTGCTGGTGATTGCACCTTCCCAGCGCCTCGACCATCTTGCTGCGCTCCACGCCCGAGCCTTACCCTGGGCGGTGCGGGCACTGCTGCGCGGCATCGGCGCCATGAATCGCGGCGGCGGTGCATTGACCAGCTACCTGTTGTTCGAGCGGCCCTATACGCAGGCACTTATCGATCTGGGCTATGCCGATACGCAGAGCCGCGCCGAGGAACTGAGGGCCTTTCTAGATCTGAATTGATGTAGTTGGTAATAATAGTGACCCAACTACTTTATTTTTAATGAGATATGCCGATACATCTTATTCAGGAAGGGATATCTTCTTTGCTACAATGCGTCATCGCAGGAGGAATTGCTGCATGAAAAAGACACTGCTGATGCTGCTGGCCGCTGCCGTGGTCGGTGCTGGCATCGCACCCATGGAGGCGGATGCCGCCCCCAAGAAGAAAGCCGTTGCCGCGAAGAAGAAGGCTCCTCGCGTGGCGAAGCAGATCAAATCCGGCAAGTCTGTAGCCAAGGCACCGACCAAGGCACATAAGGCTCGTCGCACTTACCACGCTGCCGCTTCGCTCGACGATGCGCAGCACTTGGCGCTTCAGTCGTCCGCCGTGCTGGTGCTGGACCAGACCACCGGCTCGGTGCTGTTCGAAAAGAATGCCCAGGCCGTGCTGCCCATCGCGTCCATCACCAAGCTGATGACTGCCATGGTTGCGCTGGATGCCAAACCCAGCCTGCAAGAAATGCTGGCGGTCAGCGAAGATGACGTGGATACCCTCAAGGGCACACGCTCCCGCCTCAAAGTCGGCACCCAACTCAGTCGCGAGGAAATGCTGCGTCTGGCGCTGATGTCGTCGGAAAACCGCGCGGCCTCTTCCCTGTCGCGCAACTATCCCGGCGGGCGTGAAGCCTTCATCGTCGCCATGAATCGCAAGGCTCAGTCCCTTGGCCTGAAGGACACCCGCTTTGAGGACCCGACTGGCCTCACCGCCGCCAATGTTTCCAGTCCTCGTGATCTGGCCAAGATGGTGGATGCCGCCCACCAATACCCGCTGATCCGGGAGTTCTCGACCACCGCCGCCGACGAAATCACCATTGCCGGTCGCGCCCAGCAGTTCCGCAACACCAATACCCTGATCAACAGCCCCTCGTGGGAAATCGGTCTGTCCAAAACCGGCTACATCAACGAGGCTGGCAAGTGCCTGGTGATGCAGGCCTGGCTCAACAATAAGCCGACCATCATCGTGTTGCTCGACTCCTGGGGCAAGATGACTCGCATCGGCGACGCCAACCGCATCAAGCGTTGGGTTGAAAGCGCTTCGCTGGCCCGTCCTTCCGCCGGCTGATCCGGCCACCGTTTGAAAGAAAAGCCGCCTTCGGGCGGCTTTTTCGTTTCCAGGCGGCCGCACCAAGGCAAGCACCTGCTTGTTACCTATCGACAACAGGAATGACCACGATTACATCGAGGGCGTACATCTCTATTGCACTGCAACATCCGGGGCAGGCAGAATGCGTCGCTTAAAAACCAGAACCCATTGCCCCCGACAGAGAAAGGACCACGGGAAAGCAGAGATATCTTCATGTCGCACGCGCTTGCCTATGAACGCATCACGACCCTGTATGCCATCACCGCCGACCAACAGTCGCCGCTGGAGGAAAAGTTTCGTGCGCTGCTCGATCTCGGGCAGCAGGCCTTCGATCTCGATATCGGTTGCATCGCTCGGATAAGCGGCGATGTCTATGAGGTCGCGGCCGTAGTGCCGGTGACCAATGGGCTGATGCCCGGTTCGCGTTTTCCCCTGGAACATACCTACTGCGGCGTCACCATCGCATCGTCCGATCCTGTGGGTTTCGATCAGGCTACCGGATCCGATTGGGAGCGCCATCCCTGTTTCCGCAAATTCCGGCAGGAGGCCTATCTGGGGGCCCGTATCCTGGTGGACGACCAGCCTTGGGGAACCCTGAGTTTTTCCAGCCTGAACAAGGTCGCTCATCCGCATCCGGAAGAGGACTTCCTGTTCATCAATCTGATGGCCCAATGGATCGGGCATGAGTTGGAGCGGGCCGATCATCACGAGAAGATGTGGGCCCTGAACGAATGGCGTCAGGCCTTGCTCGATAGCGCCAATCTTTCGATCATCGCCACTGATCCGGATGGTGTCGTGGTCAGCGTCAATCATGCCGCCGAGCGCATGCTGGGTTACTCGGCGGTGGAGCTTGTCGGGCAGCGTCGGCCGCGCTTCCACGATCGGGACGAAGTCATCGCCCGCGCCAAACAATTGAGCGAAGAGCTTGGCGAGACGGTGGAGCCTGGCTTCGAGGTCATCGTTGCCCGCGCCCGTCGCGGTACTGCCGATGAAAGCGAATGGACTTATGTGCGCAAGGACGGTAGCCGTTTTGCCGTGCTCCAGTCGGTAACGGCGGTACGGGATGCCAAGGGCGGCTTGCGCGGCTTTCTCGGCACGGCGGTGGATCTTTCGCAGCGCAAGGCCCTCGAGGTTCAGACGGCCATTGCCCGTGCCAATGAGATGAGCCGCACCATCGTGCGTGCCATCAGCGAGGGCGTGATCGGCGTCGAGGATGCCTTTCCCCATCGCATCCGTTTCATCAATCCGGCGGCGGAAAAAATGCTGGGCGTCAGCGAGGCCGAAGCCAGCGGCAAGTCCCTGGAGAACGTCATCGGCCTGGCACCGGAGGAGGGCGCCGGGCCGGGCTCCCTGTTCTGTCGCCTGGTCCACGGCAAGCCCTTTGAGGCGATGATCGTCTCCTCGGGCCGGGACATGCCTTTCCCCGCTGCGTTCGTCACCTCCCGCGCCCTCGATGACACGGGGCTGGTGGTGCTCACGGTGCAGGATGTCACCGCACGCTGGCAATCCGACGAGCAGTTGCGTCTGGCCGAGCAGGTTTTCGAATACAGCCCGGAGGCGATTCTGGTCACCGATGGCGACGGCACCATCCTGCGCGTCAATCCTGCCTTTACGCTGATCACCGGCTATCTTCCCGAGGAAGCCATCGGCCAGAACCCGCGCATCCTGCGTTCCGGACGACATGATGCGGACTTCTACCGCGAGCTGTG
Source organism: Rhodocyclaceae bacterium (assembly GCA_030824275.1). Taxonomy (GTDB): domain Bacteria; phylum Pseudomonadota; class Gammaproteobacteria; order Burkholderiales; family Rhodocyclaceae; genus JAVBXY01. The sequence goes on from JAVBXY010000005.1 coordinate 306,212, forward strand.
GCGCAGCCTGGACCAGAACGGCCATTGGCACGGTGAAATCTGGGACCGGCGCAAGAACGCCGACATCTATCCGAAGTGGCTGTGCATCAACGCCGTACACCTGCCCCACGGCGTCACCCGTTACGTCGCCCTGTTCGCCGATATTTCGGAACGCAAGGAACACGAGGAGCGGATCGACTATCTGGCCCGTCACGACGCCCTGACCGGTCTCGCCAATCGTCGTCTGCTCGATGACCGTATGGGCAAGCTGCTGTCTTCTGCGCGCAAGGGCGACCAGGGCGTGGCCCTGCTGCTGATCGACCTGGACCGCTTCAAGCAGGTGAATGACAGCCTCGGCCATCAGGTTGGCGACCAGTTGCTGGTGGAAGTGGCACGTCGGCTCAATGCCTGCGTGCGCGGTGGCGATACCGTCGCTCGCCTCGGTGGCGATGAGTTCGTCGTCCTGCTGGCCGGCATCGCCGACCATCGCGGCATTGCCCATGTCGCGGAAAAAATCCGCGAAGCCCTGGCCCGTCCCGTGGAAGTCGGCGGACACTTGCTGCATACCTCGCCGTCGATTGGCATCAGCCTGTATCCCAGTGATGGCGCCGACCTGGAGGGGCTCTTGCAGGCTGCCGACATCGCCATGTATCAGGTCAAGGCTGCCGGTCGCAACGCCTGGATGTTCTTCGAGGCGCGCATGAACGAGGAAGTACGCACGCGCCATCAACTGGAAATCGACCTGCGCCGGGCTCTGGCCGAGAAACAGTTCGAGCTGCACTACCAGCCCCAGTTCGATGTGGATGGCGCCCGCGTGATTGCCTGGGAAGCCCTGCTGCGCTGGCAGCATCCGGAGCGCGGCTGGATCGAACCGACCGAGTTCATTCCCGTAGCCGAGGACACCGGCATGATCCTGCCGCTGGGCGAATGGGTGCTCGAAGCCGCCTGTCGCGAAGCGATGGACTGGACCGTGCGACGCGGCGACGGTGAACGGGTGGCCGTCAATCTGTCGCCGCGCCAGTTCGATCAGCCGGCGCTGGTGGATGTCGTTGCTCGCGTACTCAAGGACACCGGCTTGCCGGCGAACCGGCTGGAACTGGAAGTCACCGAAAGCGCCTTGATGGCGAATACGCCGAAGGTGCGCGAGACACTGCTCGGTCTTAAGGCCCTCGGCGTGCATCTGACCCTGGACGACTTCGGCACCGGTTATTCCTCCCTCGGCTACCTGAGTTCCTTTGCCGTTGACCGTCTGAAGATCGACCGCTCCTTCATGCTCGACGTGGAAAACAAGCCGAACAACGGCGCCATCATCCATGCCGTGATCGCCCTGGCCAAGGCGCTGGGTCTGGAGGTCGTCGCCGAGGGCGTGGAAACCTGCGAGCAACTGGCTTTTCTGATCGACAGCGGCTGCGTCAAGGCGCAGGGCTTTCTCTACGGTCGGCCGATTCCGGCGAACGCTGTGCCCGACTTCAGTTTGCGTCAATAACCCTTCAGGCGAAATAGTTCGCCATGCGACGCGTTCTCATCTAGTGTGAAAGCGGGGCCGGCGAATATCGACACGAGTCGATGCGTCTCCTCAACGGGAGAGCGACCATGAAGAAGAACAGCAATGGTCAGGAGTTGGTGCGTGAGGAAGGCAGTCGTCGCGCGGACTTGGTGAATGCGGCAGCCCGCCTGTTCAGGGAAAAGGGATTCGATGCCACCACGATCCGCGATATCGCCGGCGCCGTCGGCATGGGATCGGGTTCTCCCTTTTGTCATTTTCGCAGCAAGCAGCACATCCTCGGCAGCATCGTGCTGGAAGGCATGCAGTCGGTCTTGGAGGACGCCGAGGCCTTGGTGGCGCGGCGCATGTCCGCGCCGGATCGGTTCCGCGCGTTGATGAAACTCCACGTCGACGTCCTGCATCGACCCGGCAATGATTTCATCGCCGTGATGCTCTACGAATGGCGCGCCCTGTCGCCGGAAATCCGTGCCCAGTTGGTCACCCTGATGGATCGCTACGAAGCCCTGTGGCACGACTGCTTGCGGCGACTCCAGCGTGCGGGCCACATATCCGGCGACCTGCGCCTGATGCGACAGGTGATCCTCGGTGCCATGAACTGGAGCCTGCGCTGGTTCCGCCCGGAAGGCGAACTGTCTGCTGGCGAGCTGGCTGAGAATGCCGCCAGCTTGTTCCTTGGGCTCTCGCTGGAAACGCCAGCGGCAAGACGCAATGAACGCCGTAACCTCTACGGGTCACCTCCGGCCTGACGGCCTCCCCGTGCCGCCAGCGCCGACTTTCCCGTACCGAATCCCCAGCAGGCCTGACGCCTACTCCTGGTTTCGCAGCGACTCGCCGTAGTGTCGGAAGGCTTCGCGAATCGCGTCCAGTAGGTCGACTTCCTCCCAGGGTTTGGTTAGGAAGCGGAAAATCTCGCCACGGTTGATGGCATCGGTCAGGCTTTCCAGTCCGGTGTAGCCGGACAGCACCATGCGTACCGCCTTGGGGTGCATGACGCGGGCGCGGGCCAGCAGTTCCGTGCCCGACATGCCGGGCATGCGCTGGTCGGTCAGGATCACCCCCACATCGTGTTCGGCCAGCAGGGCCAGCGCTTCCTCTCCGCTGGTAGCGGTCAATATCCGGTAGTTCTCACGCCGTAGCAGGCGCTTCACGGCTGAAAGCACATTGGCCTCGTCATCGACCAGTAATAGAGTGGATTGGGCCTCGTTGTCGACCGGTACCTGTGGCGGGCGGAAGGACATCAGGAAATGGGTCATCTCGGCGGCCGGCAAGGGGCGGCTGATCAGATAGCCCTGGATGACATCGCATTGCAGCGAACGCAGATAGCGCGCCTGGCCCTGGTCTTCCACGCCCTCGGCGATCACTTCCAATCCCAGGCTGTGGCCGAGCGCGATGATCGCTTTGACGATGGAGGCATTGCCGCTGTTGGTGGTCATGTCGCGGACGAATGACATATCCACCTTCAGCTTGTGCACTTCCAGTTGTTGCAGATAGGCCAGCGAGGAATAGCCGGTGCCGAAATCGTCAATCGACAGCCGCACGCCGAGCGCCTTGATATCGGCCAGCGAGCGGAATGACTGGTCGCGGTCCACCATCACGAAGCTTTCGGTGATTTCAAGTTCCAGCTGGTCGGGCGGGATGCCGGTATCGCGCAGCGCGGCACTGACGGATTCGACCAGCTTGCCCCGGCTCAATTGCACGGCGGAAACGTTCACCGCCGTCTGCCGTGGCGTCAACCCGGCGTCTGACCAGCGTTTGATCTGGCGGCAGGTTTCGTGCAAAACCCAGTCGCCCAGGCGGACCACCAGTCCGCTTTCTTCGGCCAGGGGAATGAACTCCCCGGGGGGAATCAGCCCCCGCTCGGGATGCTGCCAGCGGACCAGGGCTTCGAGACCGACGATCTCGCCGCTGATCAGGTCGATCTGCGGCTGGTAGTGAAGGATCAGCTCCTGGCGATCCAGCGCACGGCGCAGATCGGCCTCCAGCGTCAGGCGCTGTTTGGCGCGCAGAGTCATCTCCGGCGAGGAGAAACGCAGGATGCCGCGGCCTTGCATCTTCGCCTGATGCAGGGCCGCATCGGCGCTGCTTTGCAGCGTGCCGGCATCCGCGCCGTCCGCCGGATACATGGCGATGCCGATGCTGGCGCCGACATACACGCCGTGACCATCGAGTACGAAGGGCTCGGCCAGCGCATCGATCATGCGCTGCGCCAGTAGGTCGATCGAGGGCATGTCCTCGCGGGGCGTGAGGACGATGTTGAACTCGTCGCCGCCGATGCGGGCAATGCTGTCGGGGTCCGGCAACAGGCTTTGCAGGCGGTTACCTGCCTCCACCAGCAACTGGTCGCCGAGATCGTGGCCGAGACTTTCGTTGACGGTTTTGAAGTTATCGAGATCGACAAAGAGCAGGGCAAACTGCCCCTGGCTGCGCTCTGCCTGCGTGATCGAATGCGCCAGCACTTCGATGAACAGGAGCCGGTTGGGTAGCCCGGTCAGCGGGTCGCGGTGGGCCAGCACCTGATATTTCTCCTCGCTCATTTCGAGTAAGGCGGTGCGTTGCGCCACCGTATCCTCCAGCAAGCGCCGTAGGCGCGACAACTCAAGATGGGTGCGGATGCGGGCATGCACTTCATCGATGTCGAAGGGCTTGGTGATGTAGTCGGCGGCGCCAATGGCAAAGCCCCGAACCTTTTCCTCGGTGGCATCCACGACCGATACGAACACCACTGGAATGCGGTTTCCCACCGGATGCGCCTTGATGCGGCGGCAGACTTCATAGCCGTCCATGCCGGGCATCACGATGTCGAGCAGTACCAGATCGGGCGGCGACGCCCCGTCTATGATTTCCAGGGCCTTCGGCCCATTGCAGGCAACCTGGATGCGATAGTCGTTCTTCAGTGCCTCGATCAGGGCGTGCACGTTCTCCGGCACATCGTCCACCACCAGCAGGCAAGGCTGCTGTGCCGGATTGCTTGGGGCCGCCGTATCGAAGAGGAATGGGTTGCGGCGATAGCGCATCAATTCGAGTTGGGTGCGCACGCGCATCTTCAGCAGTTCGGGATTGATCGGCTTGGTGATGTAGTCGGCAACGCCCAGGGTCAGTCCGCGCGCTTCGTCGGCGGCTTCCGAGAGTGCTGTGACGAAGATCACCGGAATCGTTGCTGTCGTCGGGCTCGATTTCAGGCGCGCCAGAACCGAGTAGCCATCCATGCCGGGCATCCGGATGTCGAGCAGGATCAGGTCCGGGCGCGGCATGCGCTGCGCCAGTTCCAGAGCCTTCTCGCCGGAGGTGGCAGCAGCGATGGCGTATTCGTCGCGCAACACACTCATCAGCGCGTGCAGGTTCTCCGGGACGTCATCGACAATCAGGATGCGGGGACGGCTATCGCCGGGGAGGGGATGTTTGTCGGTCATGGCGGGTTCATTCATTGTTCAGGCCTTCCTGCAACTGCTGCAGTCGCGCCAGGGCACGATCAGTATCGAACACCTCCACGTGTTCGGCAATCGCGGCAATGTCGGACGCGCAGGGGGTGCCGGCAACGCCGGTCTGCAACTCGGCGAGCAGGGATTCGGCGGCGCCCAGGTCAAAGCTCAGCGCGTGGGCGAGGCGGGCCAGGTGTTCGCGGAGCTGATCGGGGGATAGTGGCGTGGTAGCCGGGGGCGATGTTTGTATGGATGGGGTGGCGAGGCCAGCGATGTCGCGCAGCAGCTTGCGCATCAGCCCGTCCATCTCGTCCAGCATGGCGGGCTCAGGCTGTGTGCTCTTTTTCAAGCGTGCGTCGATGGCGCCAAGGTGTTCGTACAGTGCGTTGGCGCCGAGGTTGCCGGTCACGCCCTTCAGGGTATGGCAATACTCCTGTGCTGCCTGCATGTCCGGTTTTGCCAGAAGTCCGCGCAGTCTGTCGGCGGCATCGGCGTAATGCTCGCTAAAGCGCTGCAACTGCTTGCGGTAGGCGTCGGCCTTGCCGCCGATGCGGCGTATGCCTTCGCGTGCATCGAGGCTGTCCAGCGCCAACAGCTCGGGCGGCAGCTCCGCTGTTCCCGATGCAATGCTCACGCGTTTTCCCGTTCCCTGCGCTGGCAAATGTATCCAGTTCGCCAGTACCGCCATCAGTCGGTCCGGCATGATGGGTTTGGTGACGTGGTCGTTCATGCCGGCGGCGGCGCATTTTTCTGCGTCCTGTGCCATTGCCAGTGCCGTCATGGCGATGATCGGCAGGCGGGCGAAGCGTTCGCTGCCGGGAAGCTCTCCATTGGCCAGGGCGCGAATCTGTCGCGTCGCGTCGAGACCATCCATCACCGGCATCTGGATGTCCATCAGCACCGCGTCGTAGTCCTGTTCCCTGACCTTGGCCACGGCTTCCTCGCCGTTCACGGCCTCGTCCACCACCATGCCTTCGCTGCGCAAAAGTTCGATGGCGAATTCGCGGTTGATGTCGTTGTCCTCGACCAGCAGCAGGCGCGCGCCAGCCAGGCGGCCGCTGACGGCAAGATCGGGTTTGCTGCGCTGCCTGTCCTCGTGGCCCAGGATACGGCCTCGGCCGAGCACCGAGAGGATGGTGTCGAGCAGGGTCGAAGGCGATACCGGCTTGATCAGGAAACCGTCGACGCCGGCCTGTTCGGCAAGACGGATCACATCCTCGCGGCCATAGGCGGTGATCATGACCACCCGTGGCTTGGGCGAGATGGCCGGGTCGCCGTGGATGCGCCGGGTCGCCTCGTCGCCGTTCATGCCCGGCATGCGCCAGTCCATCAGCACCAGGTCGTAGGGTTTGCCTGTGGCCCTTGACAGGGCATCCAGGGCGGCCGCACCGCTGGCTTCGGTATCGACGTCGAGATGAATGAAGCGCAGCATCTCGGCCAGTATCTCCCGCGAGACCTGATTGTCATCCACCACCAGAACGCGTATGCCCTGGAGCAGCGGGCCGGCCTGCTCGATCAACGCGCTCGGCGTCGCCTGGCGGGCGATGCCGAGACGTACCGTGAAGCAGAAGGTGCTGCCCTGGCCAGGCTGCGAATCCTCGACCCAGATACGACCGCCCATCAGTTCGACCAGGTTCTTGCTGATCGCCAGCCCCAGGCCAGTGCCGCCGAAGCGGCGCGTGGTGGACTGATCGGCCTGGGTGAATTTGTCGAACAGCTTGCCCTGGATTTCCGGTGACATGCCGATGCCCGAGTCGCGCACCGTAACCTGCATGACGAGATCGCCGCTGCTCATGGACAGGGCGCGGAAGGCCAGTTCCACCTCGCCCTGTTTGGTGAACTTGACCGCATTGCCGCACAGGTTCAGCAGAATCTGGCCCAGGCGCAAGGGATCACCGACCAGGTGGGCCGGAATCGTCGCGTCGTAGCGGATGAGGAATTCGATGCCCTTGTGTTCGGCCTGGTAGGCGATGGCATCGGTCAGTTGTTCCAGCACGGCATCAAGGCCGAACTCGACCTGTTCGATGTCCAGTTTGCCGGCCTCGATTTTCGAGAAATCGAGGATGTCGTTGATGATGCCCAGCAGCGAGTGTGCCGCGCCCTGGGCCTTCATCAGATGGTTGTGCAAGGCTGCCGGCAGTTCGTTCTTTAGCGCCAGGTAGAGCATGCCGAGGATGGCATTCATCGGCGTGCGTATCTCGTGGCTCATATTGGCGAGGAAGTCGCTTTTCACCCGTGACAGGCGTTCGGCCTCTTCCTTGGCGGCCTGCAATTCCGCTGTGCGCGCCGCGACCAGATGTTCCAGATTGGCGCGCTCCTGTTCCAGTTCCTGTTTGGCGCGAACCAGGGCCCGGGTGCGTCGGTTGACCTGCCAGCGCAGCAACAGGGTGACGGCGATCAACAGCACCAGTGCCGCCCCGCCACCCGCCAGCGACCACTGTATCCACTGAGGTACCAGGACTTCGGGGGGGGCCGCCATGCTCTTGTGCAGGGCCGAGAAATACGGTGAGCCCGAGGTCCGCCGCCAGTCGGTCAGATAGACGTCGATGCGCTCCAGCAGGTCGGCATGGCGGCCGTTGGTGGTGGCGAAATACAGGGTGCTGGGCAGGAAGACGATGGGCGTTTCCTGCAACTTGTATTTACCGCCGTTACGTGCGGCGAAGAAGCTGTTGGTGACCACCGCGTCGGCCTTGTCGGCGACCACAGCGGCATAGCCTTCATCCAGGGAATTCACCCGTACAGGCAGAAAGGCGTGGCCGCCGCCGGCCATCAACTGGGCGAAGAACTGCTGCTGGATGCCGCCCTCGAGAATGGCTACGCGCTTGCCGGCGAGGTCGGCGAGGGTATGCGTCCTGTGCTGCGGCCGGCTGTACACCTGCGACCAGCTGTTGGCGACCGAGACCGTGTTGAAGTCGAAGCGCTGCGCCCGCTCGGCGGAAAAGGCCACGTCGGGCATCAGGTCGAGCTTGCCCTGTTCCAGTTGCGTCAGGCACTCCGCCCATTGGCAGGGCACGTAGCGCAGCTGCCAGCCTTCGCTGCGTGCGATTTCGTCGAGCAGTTCGACGAATAGGCCGGCTGGTCGGCCCCTGCTGTCCGTGTAGACCTTGGGCGCGTTTTCGTAGAGCCCGACCGTGATGCTGCGCGGCTTCCGCCCATCATCGCCGTCGTCGCGCCATTGCCAGGCGAGGAGCGTCAGCACCATCAGGACGGCCGGACCAATAAGGAGGAGCGACGGACGTTTCATCGGAATGCCAGCGTGTAGTTGAGGATCAGATGATATTCGTCGGTGAGGTCTCGTACCCCTGCCAGTCGTTGTTCGAAACGCGCGGCGCGGGCGCGCAGCCAAAGAGGCCTGGCCCATGCCGGGCAGTGACTGGCCGTGAAGCGGTAGTCGACGTTGATGTCATGTTCGCGGTTCGTCGACAGGGCTGCGCCATTGGCGGCGTTGATGGCCCGGTCGCCGACCGTGGTGGAAAGGTTGAGGCTCAGGCCCGTGATCCCAAGTTTGGCAAAGTCCACGGCGGCATCAAGTCCGCGCACCCGTTCGCCGGCGCGATTGAAGTTGTTGATGATGCGACTGGCGTAGCCCGGCCAGGAACCGAAGGGCATGCGATAGGCCGCGCTGTCGGCGGTCTTCATCGCCAGGGCGGACAGGGTGAGCGGACCATGCAGCAGTTCCGCCCGCAGGCCGCCGGTCCATGTGTCGAAGGCGGCGCCGGTCAGCAGCCTGTCGCCGTTGCTGGACTGGCGAAAATACTGGGCGCCCAAACTCAGGCGGTTGTCGCTGCCGAGTGGCATTCGCCAGGCGGCGTCGGCGTAGCTGGAGGTCAGTAGATGACGGATGCGGTAGCTGGCGAAGCCCAGGCTTAGTGCTTCGCTGGGGGCACCGCGCAGGCTGAGCAGCCACATCGGTTCATTGCGGTTGGCTGAAGCACCGGCCACGGCGGCGACGGTGTCGAAATAATCCCAATGGCGGGATTTCATTTTGTCGAGACGGGCCAGGTAATAGCTGGCGCCCCCCAGGCTACCGGTGAGGGCGGCGCCCTGGAAGCTGCGCGGTGACATCCGCGTGTCCTGCGGGTTAACCTCGAACTGGTTGACCACGAAGCGGCCGGCAGTCAGGGTCTGCTCGGCGAGCTTCACGGCGCCATAGGATTCGCCGAGCACCGTATAGCTGCGCTGTCCCTGGGCCAGCACGGAGGCGCCATCCATATCGGCGGGGCCGTGCAGTTTTTGCGAGCTGTAAGCGGTCAGGCCGATGCGCAGCGTATCGCCGAGCCAGCCGGAGCGATAGTCGAGCCAGCCGCCGCCGGCCCAGGCCAGGCTGTCGGCAGCGCTGGACTTGTCGCGCTTCAGGTAGTGGGAGCGTAGTTGGAGCGTGAGCTCGCTGTCGCGGAAAAGGGCAGTGCCGATCGCATCCATGCCACCGTTTCCAGCGGTCGCTGCCGTAGCGAGAACAAGCAACGCCGTGCCTGCGTAAAGGCGAACAGGCATGCGTCGATCCGGTGAGGCGGGGATGGCCATGGGGACGAAAACGGACAGGCAAATCTTGATGCAGCCATCCTACTCCGAAGCGCCGTCGGCCACTGATCCCACCTCCGCCAGCACCGATAAAAGTCGGCGCTGGCGATACGGCAAAAAGTGCGGCAAAAGCGCCGCGCGGCGCGCCTCGCTCAGCCGCTGTTGCGCAATCCGGCCGCGACGCCGTTGATGGTCAGGTGGATGCCGCGCTTGACCTTCTCGTCTGTTGCTCCTGCCCGGTGGCGGCGCAGCAGTTCCACTTGCAGGTGGTTGAGCGGGTCGAGGTAGGGGAAGCGGTGGCGGATCGAGCGGCGCAGGAGCGGGTTGTCGGCCAGCAGTTCGGCCTGACGGGTGATCGCCAGCAGCGCATCGATGGACGCCTGCCACTCGGCCTTGATGCGCGGGAAGATCGCGTTGCGCAGCGCCTCGTCCTTGACCAGTCCCGAGTAGCGCTCGGCGATGCCGATGTCACTCTTGGCCAGCACCATGTCCATGTTCGACAAGGTGGTGCGGAAGAAGCCCCATTCGTTGTGCATGCGGCGCAGCAGGTCCATGCCGGCTTCGCCCTGTTCCGCTTTCCACGCAGCCACCGCCGCGCCGAAGCCGAACCAGCCCGGCAGCATCAGGCGACATTGCGCCCAGGAGAAGACCCAGGGGATCGCCCGCAGGTCTTCGATGGCGGTGGTCTTCTTGCGCGAGGCCGGGCGGCTGCCGATGTTCAGTGCGGCGATTTCGGAAATCACGGTGGATTCCCAGAAATACTGCTCGAAGCCCGGCGTCTCATACACCATGCCCCGGTAAGCCTTGAAGGCGGCGGCGGAGAGGAACTCCATGGCGTCGAGGAATTCCGGCGCCGGGTTATCGTGCTGGTGCGGCAGCAGCGTCGCCTCCAGCGTTGCGGCGGCGAGGATTTCCAGGTTGCGGCGGCCCAGTTCCGGGTTGGCGTATTTCGAGGCGATGACTTCGCCCTGTTCGGTGATGCGGATCTGGCCTTGCACCGCACCCTGCGGTTGGGCCAGGATGGCCTGGTAGCTGGGGCCGCCGCCGCGACCGACGGAACCGCCGCGACCATGGAACAGACGCAGGGTGATGCCGTGGCGGGCGAAGACGCGGGTCAGTTCGATTTCGGACCGGTACAGCGACCAGCCCGAGGTGAGGAAGCCGCCGTCCTTGTTGCTGTCGGAATAGCCGACCATGACTTCCTGCAAGCCGTCCCGCGAACCGAGCAGGCGGTTGTAGACCGGCAGCGAGAACAGGCGGTCCATGATCGCCGCCGAGTTCTCCAGGTCGCCGATGGTCTCGAATAGCGGCACGATGTTCACGTCGAGGGCATTGTCCAGCGGCCGCAGCAGGCCCACTTCCTTGAGCAGCACCGCGACTTCGAGGATGTCGGAGACGCCGTCGGTTTTCGAGATGATGACGTTGTCGATGGCTGCCTTGCCGTAGCGCAGATGGATCGAGCGGGCGGTGTGGAAGATCGCCAGTTCGCCCTGGGTCTCTTCCGAATAGACGACGCCGGGCGCAGCGAGCGGGCGCGGCGTGGCGAGTTCCTCGCTGAGCAGGGCGATGCGGGCCTCTTCGTCGAGGCGCAGGTAGTCGATGCCGGGGCGAGCGACAGCCAGCAGCTCGGCGACGGTGCGGGCATGGACATCTGAGTTCTGCCGCAGATCGAGCGGCGCCAGATGGAAGCCAAAAATCGACACTGCGCGGCGCAGCCGGCGCAGGCGACCGCGACCGATCAACGCGGCGTTGTGGGCCAGTAGCGAGCGATGCAGCACATCGAGATCGGCGGCGAACTCGGCGGCTGTGGCATAGGGCGCGGCTTCGGCGACGGCGTGGCGCAGTGGTTCCAGTCCATCGAGGACGCGGGCGGTGGCCGCGAGCCGAGCGTAGAGGCCGGTGATGGCGCGGCGGTAAGGCTCGTCTTCCCGGTGCGGGCTCCTGTCCGGCGAGGCGGCGGCCAGCGCTGCCAGTTCATCACTGACGTCGACGAGGATGGAGGTGGACGACAGCGAGGCGCCGAGGCGATGCAGTTGGTCGAGGAAATAGCCGATGGCCTTGCGGCTCTGGGCGCGCATGGCGGCTTCGAGGATTTCGGCGGTGACGAAGGGATTGCCGTCCCGGTCGCCGCCGATCCAGGAGCCGGGGCGCAGGAATGGTTTGAGTTCGTCCCCTGGCCACTTGGCAACGTGCTTTGCCAAGTGGTCTTCGAGCCCGTTGTAAAGGCGCGGCAGTTCACGCAGGAACGTGGTGTCGTAGAAGGAGAGGGCATTGGCCACTTCGTCCATCACCGAAAGCTTGGCGCGACGGAGCATGCGCGTTTGCCACAGAGTTAGTACGGCACGGCGAATGGCTTCTTCGTGTTCTTCGTGTTCTTCCGGCGTGAGCTGGCTGCGGTCGCGCTCGTCGAGCAGGCGGGCGATCTTCCACTGGCAATCGAGGATGCTCTTGCGCTGCACTTCCGTCGGGTGGGCGGTGAGCACGGGCCGCACTTCGGCGCTGGCGAAGAAGCTTGCCAGGCGCGGCGCATCAATGCCGGCGTCGCGGGCACGCTGCACCGAGTGCACCAGGCTGCCTTCACGGGGCGGTGAGCCGGCCAGGGCGTGGGCGCGGGCGCGGCGGATGTGCTGTTGGTCCTCGGCGATATTGGCCAGGTGCGAGAAATAGCTGAAGGCCCGCGCGACCTGCGTCGTCATCGGATTCGGCAGGGCGCCGAGCACGGCTTCCAGTTCGCGGCTGGCAGCATGGTCTTCGTCGCGATGGAAACGCAGGGCCAGCTGGCGGATGCGTTCGACGATGTCGAAGGCATCAGCGCCTTCCTGGTCGCGCAGCGTGTCGCCGAGGATGCGGCCGAGCAGGCGGATGTCCTCCTTGAGCGGGGCTTCCTTGGCATCGCTGCTTACGTCACTGTGGGCGTCGTGCGGGGTAGTGGTCATCGGACTTGGCTCGGTTGGGCACTCAGTTGGGCGATATGTTGACGGGAGGTTTCGAGGGCGCGCTCGAGATAGGCGCCGTAGAAGTCGGCGGTGCGGAAGCCGACAATGGCTTCGGCGCTGGCCTGCCCCCTGGGGTCGTAGAACATCAGGGTGGGGGCGAAGCTGGCCTTCTGGGCTTTGGAAAAGTCGGCGCTGGTGGTACGGCGACCGGCGAAATCCACCAAGGGCTCGCGCTCGTCCATGTGGATTTCGCGGATCACCGCCTGCGGCGTCTTTTCCTTCGACAGCGGCAGCAGGTATTCGCGGCGCAGTTTTTCGCACCAGGAACAATCGGCGCGGGTGTAGAGCACCACCACGGGCACGCCGTCCTTTGCCGCCAGCTTCGCATCCGCAGCGAGATCGCGGGCCGTCGGCAGGCCGTGGGGCGAGTCCTTGGCGACGACCGGGGTGGTCCCGGTCACGACAATGGCGCATGCTAGAATCGCCAGCCAAATCAAGCCCCGGCCGGCATTTTCAGGCTGCCGGCGCAATAAATTCTTCCACATTCTGTTCTCCGTCGATCGGTCGTCCAGTGAGCCTTGCAACTTCTCCCGTTTCCACTCCCGAACGTCTTGTAATTGCCACGCGCGAATCGCGGCTCGCCCTCTGGCAGGCCGAACACGTGCGCAGTCTTTTGCAGGGATTGTATCCGTCCTGCACCGTGGAATTGCTCGGCATGACCACTCGCGGCGACAAAATTCTCGACCGCCCGCTGGCCAAGGTCGGCGGCAAGGGCCTCTTCGTCAAGGAACTGGAAACCGCCCTGCTCGACGGCTCCGCCGATCTCGCCGTGCATTCCATGAAAGACGTGCCGATGCAGCTGGAGCCCGAGTTCGCCCTGGTTGCCATCGGCCCCCGCGAAGTCCCGCTCGATGCCTTCATTTCCAACAAGTACGAGAGCCTGGCCGACATGCCGCCGGGTGCCGTGGTCGGCACCTCCAGCCTGCGTCGCGAAGCCCAACTGCATGCGCGTCATCCCTACCTCGCAGTGACACCCCTGCGCGGCAACCTCGATACCCGTTTGCGCAAGCTCGACGAAGGCCAGTTCGATGCCATCATCCTCGCCGCCGCCGGCCTGAAGCGCCTCGGCCTGGGCGACCGCATCCGTTCCGTGCTGACCGCCGAAGATTCACTGCCCGCCGCCGGGCAGGGCGCACTCGGTATCGAGGCACTGAGTTCCCGCGCCGATGTCGCCGCCTGGCTGGCGCCGCTCAACGACGCCGCCACCGCTGCCTGCGTGCGCGCCGAGCGCGCCGTCTCGCGGGCCCTGGCCGGTAGCTGCGAAGTGCCGCTGGGCGCCTATGCCGAGCAGCGCGATGGCGCCCTGTTCCTGCGCGGCTTCGTTGCCAGCCCCGACGGCGCGCGCTTCGCCCACGCCGAACTTACCGGCGCCACCGCCGATCCCGAAGCGCTGGGCCTGCAACTGGCTGCCGCCTTGCACGCGCAGGGCGCCGACGACATCCTGTCTTCGCTTGGCTGACACCGGTTTGCAGGATCGCCGCATCGTCGTCACCCGTCCTGCCGGACAGGCGGCGCATCTCGCCACGGCACTGACGGAACAGGGCGCCGTGCCGGTCTTCTTCCCCGTGCTGGAAATCCGCGACATCGCCGACCCTGCGCCGGTACTCGATGCGGCCATCCGCCTCGACAGCTTCGATCTCGCCGTCTTCGTCAGCCCCAATGCCATCGACAAGGCTCTGGCCCTGATCCTGCCGCGCCGTTCCTGGCCGGCGCATTTGCGCGTCGCTGCCCTGGGCAAGAGCAGCGAACTGGCGCTGGCCCGTCACGGCATCACCGAGGTGATCTCGCCGGCCCTGCGCTTCGATTCGGAAGCCCTGCTGGAACTGCCGGAACTCATCGACGTGAAGGGCCGCCGCGTGATCATCTTCCGTGGCGACGGCGGTCGCGAACTGCTCGGCGAGACGCTGCACGCGCGCGGCGCCAGCGTCGAATATCTGACCTGCTACCGGCGCGGTCGCCCCGACCTCGATCCCGCACCCCTGCTCAAGCTCTGGGAAGCCGGCCGCCTCGACGCGGTGACGCTGACCAGCAGCGAGGGCCTGCGCAATTTCTTCGGTATGCTCGGCCATCTCGGTCAGGCCTGGTTGAAGAAAACCCCCGCCTTCGTGCCCCACGCCCGCATCGCCGACCAGGCCCGCGCGCTGGGACTGAGCAAGGTCATTCCCACCGGCCCCGGCGACGACGGATTGGTGGCCGGACTCGTGCAATACTTCGTATCCCATGGAAACTCCCGCTGAAAATTCCGTTGCCGTTCCCGTCGCCACTCCTGCCACCTCGCGCTGGCGGGATGCGGTGAAAAAGCCGACCGTGCGCATCGCCGCCGTGGCGGTGCTGATCGTCGTCGCTCAATGGGTCGATACCCGCATGCAGGTTTCCCACCTGCAAGAGGAACTCGCCCGTCGTCTGGCCGAGGGCGACAGCGTGGCCAAGGAAGGCCGCTCGCTGGCGAAACAGAACACCGATGCAGTGGCGGCGCTCCAGGCCAAGGTCGGCGTGCTGGACGCGAAACTGGCCGAGACCCAGAATCAGGCCGTGGCGCTGGAAGCCATGTATCAGGAACTCTCCAGCAGCCGCGACGAGCGCGTGCTGGCCGAGGTCGAGCAGGCCGTCTCCATCGCCATGCAGCAACTCCAGTTCGCCGGCAACATCGAGGCCGCGCTGATAGCCCTGCAAGGCGCCGACACCCGTCTCGCCCGCTCCGCCCAGCCCCAGTTCATTCCCGTGCGCAAGCTGATCGCCCGCGACATCGAACGCCTCAAGGCAACGCCGGGGGCTGATGTCACCGGCATCTCGCTGAAGATCGAAAGCGTTGTTGCGGTGGCCGACGGCCTGCCCCTGGCCTACGAACAGCGGCCGAAAGTGGAGATGCCGAAGCCTGCCGGTGCCGCCAAGCCCGCAGCGACCAGCGCCGTTACCGGTGAATTCTGGCGCGCACTGGGCGCCGATCTCTGGCGTGAGATGAAGCAACTGATCCGCATCGAGCGCATCGATCAGGGCGATCCGGCGCTGCTTTCGCCGACCCAGGCTTTCTTCCTGCGCGAGAACCTCAAGCTGCGTTTGCTCAATGCCCGTCTGGCCCTCTTGCAGCGGGATGGCAAGACTTTCCGCGAAGAGATTCGTCAGGCTCGCGAGCAGCTCGACCGCTATTTCGACGGCCGCACCAAGCCGGTCCAGTCCGCCCTGGCGACCCTGAAAGTGCTGGCCGCCACCGACGTCAGCTTCGACCTGCCAGGTCTCGCCGAAACCTCTGCGGCCCTGCGCAACCTGAAGATCGCCCGCGAGCGGGCTACTCGCTGACATGCGCGCCCTGTTCTGGTTGCTGGTCCTGGCTGCCTCGGCCGTCGGCCTCGCGCTGGCCGCCCGTTACAACGACGGCTATGTGCTGCTGGTGCTGCCGCCCTGGCGCGCCGAACTGTCGCTGAATTTCTTCCTACTGCTTGCCGCAGTCGGCTTCATCGTTCTCTATCTGCTGGCGCGGGCCGTCAATCACACCCTGGCGCTGCCGCGTGCAGTGGCCGAATTTCGCCAGCGTCGCAAGCACGAAAAAGCCGAGGCCGCCCTGCGCGATGCCTGGCGTCTGCTCCAGGAAGGGCGTTACGGCCATGCCGTGAAGAGCGCGGAAAAAGCCTGGGTCGGTCATCCGGCCCCCGGCATCGTCGCCCTGGCCGGCTGGAAAGCCGCCCATGCCCTGCGCGATCCGCAGCGGGAGACCGAATGGGCTGCGCGCATTCATGCCTTCGATGCCGAAGGCATGTCCTCGGCACGACTGATGACCGAAGCAGAATTCGCCCTCGACGGACGCCGTTTCGACGACGCCCGCGCCGCTCTAGCGAAACTTGCCGAGAAAGAAGGCCGTCACATCGCCGCCCTGCGCCTCGCCCTGCGTGCCGAGCAGGGCCTGGGCAACTGGCGTGAAGTGGCGCGCCTCGCCCATCAGCTCGAAAAGCACAAGGCCCTGACGCCCGAACAGGCGGCGCCATTGCGCCGTCGCGCCGTGCGCGAGGCCCTGCGGGCCCTGAATACCGATCCGGTGGGCCTGATGCGTTACTGGCGCGAACTGGAGGACGCGGATCGCGCCGAACCGGCGCTGGCGCTGGAAACCGCCCGTGCCCTGATGGCCGCTGGCGATTGCCGCGAAGCCCAGCGTGTGATCGACGACGCCCTCGAAGAACATTGGGATGCGACCCTGTTGCTGGCCTATGCAGAATGCGCCAGCGGCGAGGCCGGCAATGCCATCGGTCGCATCGCCCAAGCCGAGAAGTGGCTGGCCCAGCGCCCCCGCGATGGCGCCCTGTTGCTGACCCTGGGCCGCCTGTGCCGCCAGCAGCAATTGTGGGGCAAGGCCCGCAGCTACCTCGAAGCCTCGCTGGCCATCGACGTCACCCGTGCCGCCCATGTCGAACTCGCGCAATTGCTCGAGCAGCTCGAAGAGTCGGCGCTGGCGACACGGCACTACCGGGCGGCGGCGCTGCTGAACTGATCGTCCGCATTCGTCGGCGGGGTGCTGTCCCGCCGTATCGCCAACGCCGACTTTTTCGATCAGGTGCGCCGGTCGAGCGACTTGATGGCGCCATGGATGGCGCGTTCGAAGATCGGCTGATCGGGCTTCACAATCTGCGCCGTCCCGTTCTTCAGGCGCACTGCCAATGCTTCCGGCGTGATCGAGAGTGCACAGGCGGAGGCGCTGTTGCTGAAGAGGATGAGCGTGCGGCTGGGATTTATCCAGGTCAGTCGCTCGCGACGGGTTTGTCCCGTCGTGATGAAATCGACCCAGTCGCCGCGAACCAACTGACGCACGCGGCGCAGATCGACACGGTCTGGCGTGTTTTGCTCGTCGAGCCCGGCATCGTCCGGCAGCGAGATGTCCTGGACGCGAATACCGCTGTCCGTTGCGTGGCTGACCTGCAAGGTCGGCCCGGCGTCACGGGCGCGCGGCTTTTCTGCCACAGGCACCTCGCCCTCCACTTTTGTGACGGTATTCCTCTTTCCCCGCAAGGCGGCCAGTTGCAGGTCGATCAGCATGTCCATGAAGGACTTGCGTTCGGTGGGCGCCGTACCGATCTCGTCGAAGCCGGCAGTGATCTTCTTGAGCAGTGCCGGTAGCAGGTCGGCCTGCCGCTTCTGGTCCGCAGCCTCTTGCTTGGGGGTAATTGTCCACAGCAGATCGGTAACGACCTGCTGGGCCTCGATGGTCGGCGCGCCGTCCTCGCCAGACTGGGCGATGCGGCCCTGTATGACGTCGCGCCAGTAGGTGCGGAGAAAGCCCTCGATTTCGGCCGGTATCTCCGGCACCAGCAGGCGGGCAATGCACTCGTTTGCCGCCTTCTGTGCGCGCAACTGCGCCACCCGCTTGTGGCGCATTTCCTCCTCGCGGGCGTGCACCGCATCGGCCAGTGCGCGGTTCTGGTGTTCCTCAAGCTCTTCCCGCTCGGCCAGGAATGCATCCAGTTCGGCGTTGGCAGCGTCGAAAATCGCCATGTCGCCGTCGTAGCTGCCCTGCACCTTGTCGACCAGTTCCGAGAGCTTGATATAGAACGGGTCGTCCGAATTGACGATCTTGCCCCAGCGGACGGCTACGACCGAAATGCTGTCGAGGAAGCGTCTTGCCGGGTGGCCGCGATCTGCGAAGAAGCGCTGGTTGAGCACGGCGGCACGCAGCACGGTTGACTGTAGCCGCGCGACCAGTGCCTTGATGCCTTCCGAAACGCTGGGGTCGCTGAAGATCAGGTCAAACAGTTCGGCGACGATATCCAGCGTCACCGCCTCCATCGGCTTCACGTTCCGCGCCGCGTTGCTGTCGCGCGCCATGCGGACGATGTTGGTGTGCGTGCCCGGGGTTACCGAAGGGGGCGTCGCCTGCAAGGTCTTCAGGGAACTGAACAGTTCGTGACTGCCGGCCGAGGATTTGTGCGTCTCGGTCGTATTCGCTGACTTGGTACGCTCCTTCACCAGGCGGTCCAGGGTGCTCGCCATCTTGGTGGATTCCGCAGCCACTTCATGGGCATCGACAGGGGTCGTGTCCCGGTAGCTGCGCTTGAGCCGAGGCAGGATGTCGGCCTCGATCAGCGCCTCATTGAGTACCCGGTAGAGCTGGGACATCTCTGCGGCAATCTGCTCGCCGATGAGTTTCAGCAGCAGGATGCGTGCGTTCGTGTCGGTCGTGAACTCGGCACAGACCGCTTCGATGCAGGACCACAGCGACGAGAGCTTGAAGGTCGCGTCCCCGGGCGGCATGGCCGAGCGCAGGACGAGGTAGGAAATTCGCTGCTCCAGCGGTTTGGTCTCGTCGCGACAGGCCGTCGCTATTCGGTCCAGAGCATCGTGCGCGGCGAGCTGAATGGACTCCTCCGCATCGCTCAACAGCCTCAGGTTTGCCGCATCGGTGTCGTCGGCGCCCGGCTTCGGTGCCTGTACGGCGCGCGCCGCGAGCTTGGCCCGCAAGGACGGCGTCACTTCCCCCCAGTTTGCCGACAGCGACTGCTTGAGGGTAGCGGCGGCAACGCGCCGGACATGGTCGCGCGCAGTGTCACCCCGTTTGATCGCGGCCTGAACCAGCGTGGGGCCCAGTTCCTCGAATATCTCGCACAGATCGTTTTCCATCTGCGCACGGCAACCCGCTATCAGCGTACCGAGGGTTGCGGCGTCTTTTTCGGCCATATCAGGTCGGCTTCCGGGAATTATTTTCTTCGATTATCACATTCGGCGATTGCCGAATTTACTTAGGGAACATATCAACGCGCACGCCTCGCCATAGACCCTCCGACAAAACTTTCGCGCTTGGCAAGCAGCACAGTGGCGAAGGATTTCCCGAAGCGGCTGCGCCTTTATCCAGCAGGGTCGCGCCGCTCTGGGTGACTTGGCGGATTGGGCTTGGTACGCCTCACCTCTTGTTCTGTCACGGTGTAATGCAGCGCATAGGTTGCGGTCACCGTGTCCGGCGCTGCGCCATGCCGCGCCAAGGCATCCGGTTCGAGATGTCCTGCGATGGCCTCGCGCAAGGCGTCGGCATCGTAGGCCATCGCCAGGATGAGCCAGGCCATGGGCTTGTCCGGGCCGCGAATCGATTGTTCTTTCGTCATGGGCGGTGGCGGCGCGGGTTGCAGCAGGTGCACGCCGGCCATTCCTCGCCGCGACGCCATGGCCGGGAAAACTTCCTGCGCGAGCCAGTCCTTTAGCCCTGCTTCCTTGCCGATGACCGGCGTGAAGCGCACGGATACCGCCGCATGGCCGATGCCGAATCCGGATCCGGCGACGACGGTGCAGAATCCCCGGACCATGCTGCGGAAGCGGCTCATCATCGCGGTGGTCCAGGGCGTCGGATTGTTCAGGCGTTCCAGGTAGGCCGGGGAGGTGGCGACATCGGTGTCGGTGACCTCGTAGATCACCATGTATTTCGGTGCGCCGGTGTTGGCCACCCAGCGTGTTGCGCGCAGGAAACCTGGAATCGAGAGCCGTTCGTGCAGGTGCTCGTAGGTGTGCCAATCGTCATGGTCGGCGTTGTCGCCGTCGATGTCGTAGTACAGAACCATTGCCGCGTCGCTGCAAAGTGCCATGGGTCGATTCTCCTGGGGGGCGAGGATTGCTCGAGGGCGACGAAACCGCTGATTGCCCCCGCCCGTAAAAAGCCAGCGTTGGCGGTATGAATGCCCCGAAGTGGGTAGGGCGTTACACCCAGTCGCGCGGCGGCAGGAAGTCGGTGTAGAGCTTCGCTTCTTCGCTGCCGGCTTCCGGTTGCCAGTCGTAACGCCATTTGACGATGGGCGGTAGGGACATCAGGATTGATTCGGTGCGACCGCCCGATTGCAGGCCGAAGAGGGTGCCGCGATCCCAGACAAGATTGAATTCGACATAGCGGCCGCGCCGGTAGGCATGGAAGTCGCGTTCGTGCTCGCCGTAGGGAATGTCGCGGCGACGTTCGAGGATGGGCAGATAGGCGGCAGTGAAGTGGTCGCCGACGCTTTGCGTCAGGGCAAAGCAGCGCTCGAAGCCTTCCTCGTTGAGGTCGTCGAAGAAGATGCCGCCGATGCCGCGCGCTTCGTTGCGATGCTTGAGGAAGAAGTAGCGGTCGCACCAGCTCTTGAAGTGCTGGTAGGTGGCGATGCCCCAAGGGGCGAGGGCATCGCGACAGGTGCCGTGGAAATGTACGGCATCCTGTTCGAAGCCGTAATAGGGCGTCAGGTCCATGCCGCCGCCGAACCACCAGACCGGCTCGGCGCCGTCCTTCTCGGCGACGAAGAAGCGCACGTTCATGTGCGAGGTCGGGCAGTGGGGATTGCGCGGATGCAGTACCAGCGAAACACCCATGGCTTCCCAGCGGCGCCCGGCCAGTTCAGGGCGATGGGCGGTAGCCGAGGCGGGCATGGCCTCGCCCTTGACGTGGGAGAAGTTGACGCCGCCGCGCTCGAAGAGCTGGCCTTCCTCGATCAGGCGCGAGATGCCGCCACCACCCTCGGGGCGTTGCCATTGGTCGGTGCGGAAGGGCTGGCCATCGGCGGCTTCGAGTTCAGCAACGATGCGGCTTTGCAGGCCGGTGAAATAGTCGCGGATGGGGTCAGTGTTCATGAGGCGAGCATTTCCGGGGTGAAGAATTCATAGCGGCCGCGACCGGCCTGCTTGGCCGCGTACATGGCGACGTCGGCGCGGTTGAGCAGGTGGTCCGCCGAATCGTCGCCGGGGGCATGAAGGACGATCCCGATGGAGACGCCGAGCTGGAGGGTGTGACCGCCGACGAAGAAGGGATTGCCGAGGGCGGCGATGCAGGTTTCGGCGACGGTAACGGCGATGCGACGGGAGTTGCCGGCGTCGGTATTGCCTTCGGCGTCGGTGAGCAGGAGCACGAATTCGTCGCCACCCAGGCGCGCCACGGTGTCGGTCTTGCGCCGGCCCACCAGCAGGCGCTCGGCTACCTGGCGCAGGACGGCATCACCGATCTCGTGGCCGTGCTCGTCGTTGATCGGCTTGAAGCCATCGAGGTCGAGGAAGAGCAGGGCGATGGCGGTTTCGGCGCGCTCGGCGCGAGCGATGGCCTGATGCAGGCGATCCTCGAAGAGCAGGCGGTTGGGCAGGCCGGTCAGCGCATCGTGGTGGGCGAGATGGGCCATGCGGGCTTCGTTTTCGCGCAGCCTTTCGTCATTGTCGCGCAGCTTTTCCAGCAGGTAGTTGAAGCCGGCGGCGACTTCGCCGATCTCGCTCTTGCTGCCAACGGGCAGCGGCTGCAACTCCTGCTTGCCGTCGGCCATGGCGCGCATCTGTCGCGCGGCCGTGGTCAGCGGGCGGAACATGCGCGGCAGGATAAGCAGCAGGGCCAAAAGCACGACGACGGCGACAATGACGCTGTTGCGCAGGAACATCTTGCGCAATTGCACCATCGGCTGGAAGGCCTCGTCGGTCGGCATGCGGGCGACGACGAACCAGCCGGTTGAGGGCACGGTGACCATGGCGGAGAGTTCCTCGATGCCCTTGGCGTTGACGGTCACGCCCGTACCTCGATAGCCGGCCATGGCTTTGTCGTGAAGCTGGTTGACGCCCGGCGGCGGGGTCGGCTTCAGGACCATGGCCGGATCGGAGGCTGCGACGAAGACCTTGTCGGCGGGGGATACCAGCAGGAAGCCGCCGCTGTTGCCCAGGCGCATGGTTTGTATGGGTTTGAGAAAGCTTGGCGAATCGAGCAACTCGACTCCAGCCAGTACGGCAAGTACTTTGCCGTCGGCGGATCTGACGGGCGCAGCCATGATGATGATGGGATCGCCATTGGCCCGCCCCCGGGTCGGGCGGCTGGTCACCTCCTGCCCGGCGAGGGCACTGCGGAACCAGTCGCGAGTCGCATAGTCGAGGCCCGCCCGGCCTGTCACCACAGGGGTTTCGGCGAGCAGTCCCTGGCCTGAGGCGGGGATCAGCATCAGGCCGCTGGAAAACAGCGGCGAATAGCGTTGCCGTTCGGCGAGCCAGGATGCCAGCGCCGTCCGCTGGTTCAGCAGGGCCGGTGGCAGGTCGGCAGTCAGACGGGTGATCAGGCTGCGACGTTCGATGATCTTTTGGTCGATGTCGCGGGCGACATAGTTGGCGATGGAAAGTTGCTGATTGGCGACCAGATTCTTGATGTCTTCCGCCAGCGTGGGCATGACGACAACGACGCGATAGCCGAGGCCCACCGTCACCAGCAGCATGCCGAAGAAGATCAGGCGAAAAACAAGGCTATTAATAAGGTGCATCGGTTGTGGGGACCACGATCCGCCAGTGAGAAAATATCCCAGAAGCTTACGCGTCCGGCAACTTCATTTCCAGTACGCGCTCGGTTTGGGCGGCGCGGAATGCATTCAATTTGTCGGCTAGCGCCTTGTCAGTGCCGGCGAGAATGGCAACGGCGGTGAGCGCCGCATTGACGGCGCCGGCTTCGCCGATGGCGAAGGTGGCGACCGGGATGCCCTTGGGCATCTGCACGATGGAGAGCAGCGAGTCCTGGCCCTGGAGGTGTTTCGAGGGCACGGGGACGCCAAGCACAGGGACGATGGTCTTCGAGGCAAGCATGCCCGGCAGGTGGGCGGCGCCACCGGCACCAGCGATGATGGCGCGCAGGCCGCGATCATGGGCCGAGGCGGCGTAGTCGAAAAGCAGGTCCGGCGTGCGGTGGGCGGAGACGACGCGGCACTCGTGGGGGACACCGAAATCCTTGAGGATTTTGGCGGCGGCCTGCATGATCGGCCAGTCGGAATCCGAGCCCATGACGACGCCGATGATGGGCTGATTGGGACCGATCATTTCTTTTCTCCTTGCAGCCGACGTTCGGCAGCCTCGAGGGTATTGGTGAGCAGCATGGTGATGGTCATCGGGCCGACACCGCCGGGCACCGGTGTGATGGCGCCGGCCACGTCCTTGGCGGAGTCGAAGTCCACGTCGCCGCAGAGTTTTCCATCGGGAAGCCGGTTGATGCCGACGTCGATCACCGTGGCGCCTGGCTTGATCATGTCGCCGGTGATCATCTTCGGCCGGCCGACGGCGGCGACCAGGATATCGGCGCGGCGGGTGTGGAAATTCAGGTCCCTGGTCTGCGAATGGCAGACTGTGACAGTGCAGCCCTGGGCCAGCAGCAATAGGGCCATGGGCTTGCCGACGATGTTGCTGCGGCCAACGATGACGGCTTCGGCGCCCTTGAGCGCCGTGCCGACGGATTCGAGCATCTTCATCACGCCATAGGGCGTGCAGGGAATGAAGCGCGGATTGCCCTGGGCCAGGGCGCCGACGTTCTCGGCATGGAAACCGTCCACATCCTTGTCGGCGTCGATGGCTTCGAGCACGGCGTCGGAATCGAAATGCTTTGGCAGCGGCAACTGGACGAGGATGCCGTGCACGCTGGCATCGGCATTCAGTTCGGCGATCTTGGCGAAGACTTCTTCCGGCTTGGCGTCGGCGGCGTAAACGAACTTCAGCGAACGAATGCCCGCCTTTTCACAGCCGGCGACCTTGTTGCGTACATAGACGGCGGAGGCGGGGTCTTCGCCGACGAGGATCACAGCGAGGCAGGGCGTCACGCCCTTGGCGCTCAGTGCGGCGGCGCGCTCGGCGAGTTGGCCGCGCAGCGTGGCGGAGAGGGCGTTACCGTCGATGATCTTGGCTGTCATGCTGCTTCTGCCGTTTGAAAGTCGGCGCTGACGGCACGGCGACCGGCCTCGAAGGCCTTGCGGTTCAATTCGACCATGTGCGGTTTGCGCGAGGAGAAACGCTTGAGGATGGATTCCAGCAGCACCTCGGCGGAGAAGGGCAGGTGGTCGGCGATGGCACCGAGCATCACGGTGTTGCCCAGGCGCATGTCGCCCAGGTCGAGGGCGATGCTCATGGCGTCGAAGGCGTGCACCTCGATGCCCTTGGCGCGAATCTCGGCCACGGGATCGGCGGGGTAATCGTAGAGACCGCCATCCACCACCGGCGGCACCAGGCGCGCGGTGTTCATCAGGATCATGCCGCCGGGCTTTAGGAAGTGTGACCAGCGCAGGGACTCGGCGGCTTCGAAGCCGACGATGAGGTCGGCTTCGCCGGCGGTGATCTGCGGCGACAGCACCTTGTCGCCGAAGCGCAGGTGGGAGGAGACCACGCCGCCGCGCTGGGCCATGCCGGCGACTTCGGTTTTCTTGGCGTCGTGGCCGAGGGAAATCGCCGTCTCGGCAAGAATCTCGGTGGCGGTCATGACGCCCTGGCCGCCGATGCCGACGACGAGGATATTGGTGACGTTGTTCATTTGCGGACGAAGCTCACGGTTTGGACCGGCACGGCGGCGACGATGGCGTTCGGCGCGCAGGGCTGTAGGCAGAGGCCGCAGCCGGTGCAGGCAGCGGTCTCGATGTTCACGAATTGCAGTTCGACTTCCTTGCCCGAGGGCTTGATCACCTTCTCGCGACGGTTGACGTGGATCGCCGGGCAGCCGATATCCACGCAATTGCCGCAGCCGGTGCACTTGGAGTCCTCGACCTGATAGGAGGGCTGGCGCTTGTAGTCGTCCACCAGCACGCAGGGGCGGTCGGTGATGATCACCGAAGGCTCGTCGATCTTGGTCTCTTCGCGCAGGGTCTTGAACAGCACTGGCAACTGATAGGGGTCGACCTGGCGGATGCGCTCGGGCTTAACGCCGAGGGCTTCGACCAGCTTGACGAAGTCGACGCGGGGTGCCGGATCGCCGTGGATGTTGCGGCCATTGGCCGGATTGTCCTGGCCGCCGGTCATGCCCACGGCGCGGTTGTCGAGCAGCAGCACGGTGACGTTGCCGCGGTTCCAGGTGATGTCCACCATGCCCTGCATGCCCATGTGCAGGAAGGTCGAGTCGCCGATCACGGCAACGATCTTCTTGTCCTTGTCGGTCTCGCCGCGGCCTTTGTCCATGCCCAGCGCCATGGGCAGCGAGGCACCCATGGAGATGCAGGAATCCAGCGCATTCCACGGGTGGCCGGCACCCAGGGTGTAGCAGCCGATGTCACCGGAGATGGTGACGTTCTTCAATTGCGAGAGGGTGTAATAGACGCCGAGGTGCGGGCAGGCCACGCACATGGTGGGCGGGCGGGGGAAGACGTTGGCCGGCGTCTGCGGCAGGGATTCGACGGGAACGCCGAGCAGCTTGGCGATGCCGGGGCGCAGCACGTCGGGCGCCAGTTCGCCGATGGTCGGCAGCACGTCCTTGCCATGACAGGCGATGCCGGCGGCCTTGAGTTCCATTTCCACCAGCGGCTCGACTTCCTCGACCACCACCAGCATGTCCACGCCGGCGGCGAAGGCACGGATTTTTTCGACGGGGACGGGACAGGAAAGGCCCAGCTTGAACAGCGGCGCATCGGGGAAGGTCTCGCGCACATGCATGGCGGCGGGGCCGGATGAAACGAAGCCGATGCGCTTGTCCTTGCCGTCCTCGACGATGTTGAGCGGCGAGTTTTCGGCGGCGATGCGCAGGGCCTTCTCGCGCTCGAACATCAGCGGGATGCGGCCCTTGGCGTTGCCGGGCACCATCACCCAGCGGCGCGGATTCTTCTCGAAGCCCTTGGCCTCATGCACCTCGCGCTCGCCGACGGTGACCAGGGCTTTGACGTGGCAGATGCGGGTGGTCAGGCGCAGGATCACCGGGCATTGGAATTCCTCGGAGAAGGCGAAGGCAGCCTTGGTCATCGCGTAGGCTTCCTGCGAGTCCGCCGGCTCCATGATGGGCAGGTGAGCGAAGCGGCCCCAGTAGCGCGAATCCTGCTCGTTCTGCGAAGAGGACAGGCCGACGTCGTCGGCGACGGCGATCACCAGGCCGCCGTTGGTGCCGGTCAGTGTCAGGGTCATCAGGGCGTCGGAGGCGACGTTGAGGCCGACGTGCTTCATGGCGCAGAAGCTGCGCGAGCCAGCCATGGAGGCGCCGATGGCAACTTCCAGCGAGACCTTCTCATTCACCGACCATTCGGCGTAGAGGTCCGGATAAGTGGCGATCTCCTCCAGCATTTCGGTGGAGGGCGTGCCGGGATAGGCGGCGGCGACGCGCACGCCGGATTCCCAGACGGCACGGGCGACGGCTTCGTTGCCGGACAACAGGAGCCGGCTGGCGGCGAGAGCGGGAGTGATGGAGGCGGAGGCCATGGGCGGGGTCTCGGGCAAGGGAGAAATAAGCGGCTGGGTCGCGCTGCCGGAAGCGACGGGGCTGGGCACCTGGGTACTAAGCTCCCAGGCCCTCGACTCCCGAAGGCGATATTTTAATCGCTCTGAGAGAACATTCGGCGACACGGGCACACGTTTGTAGTGGAATGCCCCAGCATTGCCGTAGGGCATTCAGGGGCGCTATTCGGGCACTACTCGGGCGCTATTCGGGTAGTTTCATTCCGTTGTCCCGCACGACACGGATGCAGGCGGCGACCACCGCCGGATCGTAGTGGGTTCCTGCGCCGGCTTCGATTTCGGCGATTGCCGCTTCCATGCCCAGGCCGGCGCGATAGGGGCGGTGGGACGACATGGCCTCGACCACGTCGGCGACGGCGAGGATGCGTGCTTCGATGGCGATGGCGTCACCGGTCAATCCTTGTGGATAGCCGCTGCCATCCTGGCGCTCATGATGCTGGACGATCATCTCCGCAACCGGCCAGGGGAAGTCGACGTCATGCACGATGCTGTGGCCGGTGGTCGGGTGCTGTTGTATCAACTGGTATTCCAGCGGCGTCAGTCGTGAGGGTTTGGCCAGGATTTCCGCCGGTACCGCGATCTTGCCGATGTCGTGGATCATGGCGCCGAAATAGAGTCCCTCGATGACCTCCCTGGTGAGCCCCATCTCCTCGGCGATGGCCTGCGCCAGTGTGGTTACCCGTTGCTGGTGGCCGGCGGTATAGGGGTCGCGCATTTCCAGGGTGCGGGCAATGGCGGCCACGGTGTTCTGCATCGCCTGACGGTAGCGTTGCAGGTAGTTGTCGCGGTCTACACGGGTGCGCAGAGCGGCGATGCCGTAGGCAAGGTCGGCAGCGAGTTCTTCCATGAGCCGGATTTCAGCCGCATCGAAGGCATTGATCTGCCTTGAAAAGATCGTCAGGACGCCCAGCACCTGTTCACCGGCCAGCAGCGGCAGGGCCAGCTTGGCACCAACTCCAGCTTGGGACAGGCGCTCGAATCCCTGCTCGTACATGCCGGATAGCTGATTGTGCACAACGGTGCGGCGCTCACGCAGGGCCAGCGGCACCAGGCAGTGCTCGGCGTGGCCTGGTTCCATTTCCAGTGCGCCATGCAGACTGAACGCCTCTTCGTTGCCATGATGGGCGGCGGTGCAGACGGTTTCCGCGCGTTCGTGATCGGGGAAAGCTACCCAGGCGAGCAGGAAGCCACCCACCTCGATGATGTCGCGGCAGATGGCCTGTAGCAGAGCCGGTTCGCTGTCGGCCCTGACCAGGCTTTGGTTGCAGGCGCTGATGGTTCGCAGGGTGCGGTTGAGTTGTTGCAACTGGGCATCGCGGGCCACCCGCTCGGAGATGTCGCGGGCGATACCGATTGCATGCCGCTGACCACGCACCAGAGTGCCGGAGATCGACAACTCGGCGGGAAACTCGGTGCCATCCTTGCGCAGGGCGATGACTTCGGTCACCTTGCCGATCACCGCGCCGTCGCCCGTGGCGAGGAAGTGCTGCCAGCCCCTGGCAAAGGCATCGCGTGCCGCAGGGGGGGCGATCAGCTCATGCATTTCCCGTCCCATGGCCTCGTCCGCCGCATAGCCGAATATCCGCTCGGCGGCAGGGTTCCAGAACGAGACGCGGCCGCTCGCATCCATCATGATGATTGCATCTTGTGCGGAGTCGGCGATCTTGTGGAAGCGTTCCTCCGCTTCCCGTCGCTGTGCTTCGCGTGTCGTGTCGTCCAGGGCACGGCGTACTGCGGCTGGCAGTCGCGCCAGACGGTCTTTGATAATGTAGTCGGTGGCGCCGCGCTTGATGCTCTCGACCGCCAGCTCTTCGCCCATGGCACCAGAGACGAAGAGGTAGGGAATTTCCGGATGCCGGTCGCGCGCAAGGCCCAGCGCCTGCATGCCATCGAAGCCGGGCAGGTGGTAGTCGGCGAGGATCAGGTCGGGCCGGAAATCGTCGAGGGCAGCGGTAAAGTCGGGCAGTGTCGCCACCCGCAGGGAGATGAAGTCGATGTCGGCCCGGCGTAATACCCGCTCGTTGAGTTCGGCGTCTACCGGGGAGTCTTCGAGCATCAGCAGGCGTAGCGGGTTTGTCATGCCATGAATTCCGGAGAGTTGCCACCATCGGGCAGGGCGAAGCTGAAGCAGGCGCCGCCCTTGGTTTGGCCTTCGGCCCAGACGCGGCCGCCATGCTTGAGGACAAAACGCTTGACGATGGCGAGACCAATGCCGGTGCCTTCGATTTCGCTGCTGCCGGACAGGCGCTGGAACAGATTGAAAAGGTTTTCCGCATCGGCCGGGTCGAAACCGATGCCGTTGTCGCGGACGTGATAGACGAGTTCGCCGCCGCTGGCTTCGCCATTGACTTCGATCACCGCAGGAGCGCTCTGGCGGCTGAATTTGAGGGCATTGCCGAGCAGGTTTTGCCAGACCTGGCGAATCACCGCCAGGTCGCCATGGGCGGGCGGCAGCGTCGCCAGCCGCAATTCAACGTGACGTCCCTCGTGCTGGGGTTCGAGCACCTGCCAGACTTCCCGCACCAGCGCGGTCATGTCGATTTCCGTGATCATCATTTCGTGACGGCCGGCGCGGGAGAACGCCAGGATGTCATCGATCATCTGGCCCATTTTTCTGGCATTGGCGCTGACGACGCCCAGCAGCCGTCGGCCTTCCTCATCCAGGCGGGCGGCGTAGTCCTCGGCCAGGATGCTGGCGAAGCCATCGATGCCGCGCAGCGGAGCGCGCAGATCGTGAGAGACCGAGTAGCTGAAGCTTTCAAGATCCGCATTGGCGGCTTCCAACTGGGCCGTGCGCCGCAGCACTCGCCCTTCGAGGTCTTCGTTGAGATGGCGAATCTCGTCATGGGCCTGGCGGATCTGCATTTCTGCCGTCTTGCGGGCGGTGATGTCGCGGGCGATGCCGAGCACGCCGACGATGTTGCCATCGGCGTCGCGCATGGGGGTCTTGATGGTTTCGAACAGACCCCGGTAGCCGCCTTCGGCGAAAGTAAGCCATTCCTCGTTGGTGCTTGGACCGCCTGCGGCCATGGCACGGCGGTCGTTGTCGAGGAAGGCATCGGCCAGATCGCGGGCAACGAAGTCGTAGTCGGTCCTGCCGATAATCTCGGTTTCGGGGGCGCCGAAAAAGCGTGCGAACTGAGGATTGCAGGCTCGGTAAACGCCCTCGGTATCCTTTAACCAAACCAGATCCGGGATAGTCTGTATCAGGGTGCGCAGACGGGTTTCACTATCGCGCAACGCGGCCTCGCTGGCGCGGCTTTGCATGAGCGCGATTTCCCGGCTCTGTACCGACTCCTCCAGGTTCCGGTTCATGGTTTCCAGGCTGGCCTGACGCAGCATGAGATGCTGTCTCATCTCGTCCAGATCCTCGGCCAGTTGATGGATTTCGTCATCGCGGGCGGACAGTCGGGTGACCGGCAGGCTCAGGGGCTGAGCAAGGTCGCCGCTGGCAAAGCGACGGGCTGTGCCGGCAATGCTTTCCAGTGGGTAGGTAATCATGCGCCGGACCAGCAGGAAGATCAGGGCGGCGACCAGCGCCGTCTTCAGCGCGTTCAGCAGCAACACGAACCAGAGGCGTTGCCAGGTGCGCCGGATAGGCCCGTCGAGGGAGGCGCCAACCTCCAGTTGGCCGATGTTGAGTATCTGGCCGCGGAATTCATAGGTAAGAGGGAACTTCCGGATCAGATCTTCGGTCGCCGGTCGCTGGCCGTTGCTGGCGAAAGGCTTGCCGTCGACAATGACTTCGGCGAATTCGAAATCCGGCAGCTGGTCGATGCCTTCCAGCAGGGTATGCAATCGCCCCGGGTCGGCCACCCAGACGTTCTGCACGATGCTCGGCAGATAGGCCTTTTCGACTTGCGTGAAGCGCTCATGGATGTAGCCGAGATCGCGCTGAAACTCCAGGTAGAGTTGGGCAGCGGTAATCAGCAGGGCAATCAGCGAACTGAACAGGACGATACGGAATGCCAGCCGGCGTGCCAATCGATGACCATTCGGGGGCAGAGATGTCGTCATCTGCCTTCCAGCCTCGGCAGGCTTTGTTCATGGATGCGGCGATAGCTGCCATTGACCTTGGCTGTGCGCAAGGCTTTCGCAACAAGGGAGGCAGGGAGTCCGGTCGCCAATGCCACTACCGGTACGGCCAAAAGGAGAACGGATGACTTGATCATGGTCGGAAGGCCCCTGCGGGCGATGCGCTTTGCGGGAGTCTCTCTATACGGAAACTCTCGAGTCATTGTACTGCCGTGGTGAAGACCTCGCATCCTGTAAAATCAAGAGCTTTCACGCTCAGCCTGACAGGAATCATGAAGCACATCACCGACGACGTCCGCATCCGGGAGATCAAGGAACTCTCGCCCCCTGCCCATATCCTGCGCGAGTTTCCAACCACCGATGCGGCGGCGGCGACCACCTACGAGGCCCGCCAGGCCGTACATCGCGTGCTGCACGGTGCCGACGACCGCCTCGTCGTCGTCGTCGGTCCCTGCTCGATCCACGACTACGATGCGGCCATGGAATACGCCCGCCGCCTCAAGGAGGCCGTGCCGACATACGCCGATGATCTGCTGTTGCTGATGCGCGTCTATTTCGAGAAGCCGCGCACCACGGTGGGCTGGAAGGGCCTGATCAACGATCCGCACATGGATGGCAGCTTCAAGATCAACGACGGTCTGCGCCTGGCCCGCAAGCTGCTGTGGGACATCAACGAACTGGGCCTGCCGGCGGCCACCGAGTTCCTCGACACCATCACGCCGCAATACACGGCCGACCTCATCAGCTGGGGGGCCATCGGCGCCCGCACCACCGAATCGCAGGTGCATCGCGAATTGGCCTCCGGCCTCTCCTGCCCGGTCGGTTTCAAGAACGGCACCGACGGCAACATCAAGATCGCGGTGGACGCCATCAAGGCCGCTGCCAGTCCGCACCATTTCCTCTCGGTGACCAAGGCCGGCCATTCGGCCATCGTTTCCACCAACGGCAACGAGGACTGCCACGTCATCCTGCGCGGCGGCAAGAGCACCAACTACGATGCCGCCTCGGTGGATGCGGCCTGTATCGAACTCGGAAAGTCGGGTCTGGCGGCACGGGTCATGGTGGACTTCTCGCATGCCAACAGCAGCAAGCAGTTCAAACGCCAGATCGACGTGGCGCAGGACGTCGGTACGCAACTCGCCGCCGGCGACGAGCGCATCTTCGGCGTCATGATCGAATCCCATCTCAACGAAGGCCGCCAGGATTTGACCCCAGGCAAGCCGCTGGACTATGGCGTCTCCGTCACCGATGCCTGCCTGGGCTGGGCCGATACCCTGACCGCGCTGGACATTCTGGCCAAGGGCGTGCAGCAGCGTCGTCTGGCACTGGCAGAAAAGAACTGAGTTCATGACCGGCCGCCTGTTTTTCGCGTTGCTGGCGGCCACGCTGGTCTTCCGCGTCTGGCTGGGCGCGGCGTTTCCGATGAGCGGCGACGAAGCCTATTTCGTCTGGTGGGGCTGGCAGCCGGACTGGGGTTTCTACGACCACCCGCCGATGATCGGCTGGTGGCTGGCGGCCCTGTCCTCGGTTAGTCACGCGGAAGCCTTGCTGCGTCTGCCGGTGATTCTGCAACCGGCGCTGCTGGCGCTGGCAGTGCGCTGGGCGTTGCCGCATCTGGTGCGGGGCATTGAAGGCGAACGACGCGACTGGATCGCTACCCTGGTGCTGCTGGCGCCGGTGAATGTCTGGAATGTCTTTATCACCACCGACACGCCGCTGGTCTATTTCAGCGTGCTCTCTGGCCTAGCCTGGCTGCGCGCGGCCAAGGACGATGATCTGCGTTGGTATCTGGTGGCCGGCCTGTTGCTGGCGGGTGCCGTGCTGTCCAAGTATTTCGCCGCCATCCTCGGCTTCGCCTACCTAGTGGACGTGCTCGTCCGGCGCCGGGGCTTCAGGGGCCTGATCATCGCCTACGCCTGCACGCTGCCGGCATTGCTGCTGATGGCCTGGTGGAACAGCGAACACTGCTGGCCCAACTACATGTTCAACTTCGTCAACCGCCACGGCGACGCAGGCTGGTCGGCGAAAACCCCGCTGCTCTACGCCGTGACGCTGCTCTACATGTTGACGCCGCCTGTCCTGTGGCTGGCGCTGCGTAATCGCCGTCCCGCCAACGCCGACTTTTCCGTGCCCGGCCTCGGCGTGCTGGCCTGGGTGCCCTTCCTGCTCTTCGCCGTCCTCTCGCTGGTCAAGCAGATCGGCCTGCACTGGCTGCTGTCCTTCGTCCCCTTCGCCCTGATCTGGGTCGGCCTGCGCCTGCGGCCGGCGAGCCTGGGGCGCCTGGGCCTGTTTTTCGCGGGCTTCGCCGCCCTGCACATCGGCGCCATCCTCGTCGTCTCGCGCCTGCCGCTGGAAACCTGGCAGAAGACCCGGCTCTACGACGGCATCGTGCTGACTTTCGAGCATGAGGCGCTGGCTAAGGAATTGGAGCCCTTCAGGAAGGATTGGACTCTGGCCATGGACGGCTATTCCAATGCCGTCACCTTGGGCTACAACCTGCGCCAGTACGTCGCGGTTTTCGGCGAGGCTTCGAGCCACGCCCGCCACGACGACATCCTCACCGACTTCCGCGCCCTGGCCGGCAAGAACATCCTGATCCTGCGCAAGTCGGCGCCCACGGAGGGTGATTACGCCAAATACTTCCGCAGCGTCAGCGTCGATAGTTTCGAAGTGCGTGGTGCCCGCTTCTGGCGTGTCAAGGGCGAGGGCTTCGATTACCCGGCCTATCGCGACACGGTTTTGGCCAGCGTGCGCAGGAAGTACTACGCCGTCCCGCCCTGGCTGCCGCAGATGGCCTGCTACTTCTGCGACCGCTATTTCCCCGGTGAGCCATGCCGCCGCTGATCCGCCTGATGCGTCCGCACCAGTGGCTGAAGAACGGCTTCGTCTTCGTCGGCCTGCTCTTCGGCCACGCCTGGAACGACCCGGAGAAAGTGACGCAAGCCCTGGCCGCCTTCGCCGCCTTCTGCCTGCTGGCCTCCGGCATTTACGTGATCAACGACCTGATCGACCGCGAGCAGGATCGGGTGCATCCGAAGAAAAAGTCGCGGCCCTTGGCGGCGGGTACGGTCAGCGTGCATGCAGCCTTGTTTTTGGCGGCGTCCTGTTTCATCGGCGGTAGCGCCGTCGCATTGCTGTGGGCTGGCTCGGCGCCGTGGATATTTGCCGCCTACGTGATCATGAACATCGGCTATAGCTTCGGTCTCAAGCATGTGGTGATCCTCGACGTCTTCATCATCGCCGCCGGCTTCATGTTGCGCATCCTCGCCGGCACGCTCGGCATCGGCATCGCGCCTTCCCACTGGCTGCTGCTCTGCGGCCTGATGCTGACGCTCTTCCTTGGTTTCGCCAAGCGTCGCGCCGAACTCAATGCGCTGCTGGCAGAGTCCGCCGGCCACCGCCGCGTGCTGGAACACTACACAGAGGGCATGCTCGACCAGTTCATCACCATCGCTGCCGCCGGCACGGTGATTTCTTATGCGCTCTATACCGTGAGCGCCGAGACCGTCGCGCTGCACGGCACGCGGGGCCTGATCGCCACCGTGCCCTTCGTCCTCTACGGCATGCTGCGCTACCTGTGGCGCCTGCATCGGGCGGGCGGCGGTGGCGATCCGGCGCGGGAACTGCTGACCGATCCGCACCTTTGGGCGGCGACGGCCGGCTGGCTACTGCTGGTTCTTGCCCTGCTGGGCGGGTCTATAATTCCACGGCCATGAGTGCCATCGATCATATTCCCGGTGTCGAATTTCTCGGCGATGCGCTGCCCTTCGTCGGCCGCATCCGCGAGATCATCGAGGCCATCCAGCTCTTCGAGGATTTCGATCCCGATGAACTGGACGGCTTGGCCCGCTACATGCGCTGCTACCGCGCCCCGCTGGGCACCGAGATCATCCGCGAGGGCGACCAGGGTGACTTCCTGCTGCTGGTGCTCGACGGCGGCATCGAGATCGTCAAGAAGGATGTGCGTGGTCTGCCGCAGATCATCGGCTCCGCCGGCCCCGGCAAGACCCTGGGGGAAATGTCGCTGATCGACGGCGAACCACGCTTCGCCAGTTGCATTGCTCTCGGAGTGGTCGAACTTGCAGTCCTCGACCGCGACAGTCTGTCGCGGATCATCACCGAAGAGCCGCGCATCGGCGTCAAGCTGATGATGGAACTGCTGATGCTGCTCAATCAGCGCTTGCGTACCGTCAGCGCCCAGCTTATGGAATGCATGGAAGCGCGGCGCTCGCGCATCCGCTAAAAGTCCTTACTTCTCGTCGCCGTCGAGCGGCCACAGGGCGTGGCTATCCAGCATGATGCGATAGCGCGCTTCGTTGGCATCCAGTCGGGCCTGGGTTGCCGCCAGTCGGGCATCGATGGCTTGGCGACGGGCCTGTTGCAATTCCCCGAACTGCCCTTCACCGAGGCGCCATGCCTTGTCCAGCAGGTCGGCATTTGCGTCCATGCGTTGCGCCACGTCGCGCAGCCGGCGCCACTGTTCCCGTGTCGATTCCATCTGGCGCCAGGCGCGACGGATTTCATTGTCGACGCGAGCGCGGATGCCTCCCTCCCTGGCTGCCGTGGCCTCGGCTTCACCGCTGGCCACGTCCACGGCGGCGGCACGATAGGAACCCGGCAGGGGGATACTCAGGGACAGGCCGAGAACTTTCTCCTGGCCGTCCCGTTCGCGACTGACCTGCAGGCCCAGCGTCGGATCGGGCACGCGGTCGGCATCGGCGCGACGCACCAAAAGTCGGCGCTGGCGGGACGCCGTCGCCGCCAGCTTGAGTTCGTGGTTGTGTTCCAGGATGCGTTCCCGCCAGCTGTCGATGCTGCCATCCAGCGTCATTGGCTCCGTGGTCTCGATATTGGCTGGCAGCGGCAGGGAGGGGAAGTGCTGAGCGAAATCGGCGACGGCCCGGGCCAGAGCATCGACGGCTAGCGCGTAGCGGGCCTCGGCCTGTTGCAACTGGGCTTGTGCCTGGTGAAGATCAAGGGCGGCGGCATCGCCCAGTTCGACGCGTCGCGCCGCCACATCGGCTTGTCGACGCAGGATATCGCGCTGGGCCTCCCATTGCCGGGCCGCTTCCCGTTCGCGCAGCCAGTCGAACCAGCTACGCAGCAGCAGTCGGCCGGTCTCGTGCAGGGCATCGCCGGCGGCAGCATCGGCCATTTCCTCGGCAACGGCGCCGAGTTCCGTATCTGTCGCGGCCTTGCCCGGCATGCGCAGGGCGCGTTCCAGGGCAATGTCCTGCTCCGCATACTGACGCGGCAATGAGAGATCGCGGCGGCGCTGGGCGCCGATCTTGACCACGAATTCATGCGGTCCTGCTTCGAACTGGCGACGCTGGCCGGCAGCCGTGCGCAACCCGGCACGCGCGGCGAGGACATCCGGATGGGCGTAGAGGGCGCGGGTCACCGCTTCGACAGGGGGCAGGTCTTGCGCGTTGGCGGTCACCGCGTGCGTGGGAATCGCTGCCGCCAGCAGTAGCATCAGGATGCTGGGTTTCATGCCGTAAAGCTCCCATTTTTCAGCACCGGCGCCAGCCACCAGTCGATGTTGGCACCGGTCATGTCCTCATGCAAATGATCGATCAGGCGCTGTCCGTCGGCGGCATTGACCAGCACGTCGACGCGCACGCGGCGGGCGCGGCCCCGCACCTGTTCGCCGACGCTGGCGATATGCTCCGGCGCACCGTGGCCATCGACGGCGACGGTGACGAAGGGGCCGATCCATTCCGGATGTTGCAGCAGATGGTCGATCAGCTCCTCCTCCAGCGTATGGGGCAGGACGAGCGTCAGGCAGGCATCACGATTCATGGATTTCCCCAGCGGCGATAAAGAATGGGCAGGACGATCAGCGTCAGCAGCGTCGAGGTGACGAGGCCGCCGATGACGACGATGGCCAACGGCTTCTGGATTTCCGAACCAGGACCGCTGGCGAGCAGCAGCGGAATCAGGCCGAAGCCGGTGATGCTCGCTGTCATCAGCACCGGCCGCAGGCGGCGACGGGAACCCTCGACCACCACGCGGGCGATGGGCATGCCCTGGGCCAGCAGTTGATTGAAGTGGGAAATCATTACCAGCCCGTTGAGCACGGCGATGCCGAGCAGGGCGATGAAGCCGACGGAGGCCGGGACCGACAGGTATTCGCCGGTGACGAGCAGGGCGAAGATGCCGCCGACGAGGGCGAAGGGAATGTTGGCGAAAACCAGTAGCGCCTGCCGTGCCGACCCGAAGGTGGTGAACAGCAGGTGGAAGATCAGGGCCAGAGCCACCGGCACCACCAGCAACAGCCGCTTGGCCGCCCGCTGCTGGTTCTCGAACTGGCCACCCCATTCGATTCGATAGCCGGCGGGAAGGGCGACATCCTTGGCTACTCGTGCCTTGGCTTCCTCGACGAAGCTGACCAGGTCGCGGCCCTGAACATTGCTCTGGATCGTCACCAATCGGGCCGCATCCTGATGGTCCACCTTGACCGGGCCGACGCTGCGGTGCAGTTGCGCCACTGACGATAGCGGGACGCTGCCGCCGCCGGCAAGGGCGAGCTGGATCTGGCTGAAGGCAGCCGGGGCCAGACGTTCAGCATCACCGCCACGAAGTACCAGCGGCGTGCGCCGGCCGCCTTCGATCACCAGTCCGGCATGCTGGCCTTCCAGCGACATTCGCAAGGCACTGGCGATATCCTCCACCGACAGTCCGAGACGGCCGGCGGCAAGTCGATCAATGGCGACGGTGAAATACTGCACGCCTTCGTTCTTGGTAGTCAGTACGTCCTCGGCGCCGGGCAGGGCTTTCAGCACTGTCGCAATCTGTGCGGCGAGACGGTTCAGTTCGCCCAGATCGCTGCCGAAGACCTTGATGGCCAGGTCGCCACGGGCGCCGGTGAGCATTTCGGCGATGCGCATCTCGATGGGCTGGGTGAAGGCGATGTCGCGGCCGGGGAAGTCGGCCATCACCTTGCGGATTTCTTCTGTCAGCCATTCTTTGCTCGGCTGGCGCCAGGTATCGCGCGGCGCCAGCACCATGAAGGTGTCGGTGTCCTCCAGTCCCATCGGGTCGAGACCGAGTTCATCGGCGCCGGTGCGGGCGACGATGTCCTTGACTTCTGGCACGCGGGCGAGGATGGCTTGCTGTACGGCCAGGTCTTCGGCCGCGCTGGCCGAGGCATTGATCGATGGCAGCTTGTTCACCTGCATCAGGATGTCGCCCTCGTCCAGCGTCGGCATGAAGGTCTTGCCGACGAACGGAAAGACTGCGACGGCTGCAGCCAGCAGGATCAGTGCTCCGATCATGACTTGGCGGGGCTTCGCCAGTGCCCGGTCGAGCAGGGGTGCGTAGATGGCCTGTGCCTTGGCCGGTAGCCAGGGTTCGTGGGCTGGGCCGTGTTTGAGCAGGGCCGAGGCCAGCACTGGAATCGCCGTCAGCGAAAGCACCAGTGCGGCGGTCAGGGCGAAGACGATGGTCAGTGCCACGGGGATGAAGAGCTTGCCCTCGAGTCCTTGCAATGTCAGCAGTGGCAGAAAGACGATGACGATGATGGCCATGCCGGCAACTACCGGAACCGCCACTTCGCGCACGGCGCGAAAAATTCGATGGAGCAGGGGCAGGTCGCTATCGTGTGGGTCGGCGAGCCGACTTTCGATGTTCTCCACCACCACCACCGCCGCGTCCACCAGCATGCCGATGGCAATGGCAAGGCCGCCCAGGCTCATCAGATTGGCGCTCATGCCGGTTAGTCGCATCAGGACGAAGGTACCCAGTGCGGCCAGGGGCAAGACGCTGGCGACCACCAATGCCGCGCGCAGATTGCCGAGGAAGGCCAGCAGCAGGATCACCACCAGCACGATGGCTTCGCCCAGTGCCTTGGTGACGGTGCCGACGGCGCGATCCACCAGGGCGCCGCGGTCATAGAAAATTTGTGTGCTGACACCCGCCGGCAGTGACGGGGCGATCTCCGTCAGGCGCTTGCGTACGCCTTCCACCACCTGTCGCGCATTGGCGCCGCGCAGGCCGAGCACCAGCCCTTCCACAGCTTCCCCCTTGCCACCCTGAGTGACGAAGCCATAGCGGGTGAGATGACCGATGGTCACGGTCGCCACGTCTCCAACCCGCACTACGGCGCCGGCGGACGGTTTGCCCACCACGACGGCGCGCAGGTCATCGAGGGTTTTCACGCTACCCTCGATGCGCACCAGCAGAGATTCCTCGCCTTCGGCGAGGCGGCCGGCACCTTCATTGCGGTTGTTGGTTTCCAGTGCATCGCGCAGGTCGGCCAGCGTCAGGCCGCGGCTTTTGAGCGCCACCAGGTCGGGGCGGATCTCGAAGCTGCGCACGTAGCCACCCAGGGCGTTTACGTCGGCGACGCCGGGCAGGGTCCGTAGCTGGGGACGGATAACCCAATCGAGCAGGCTGCGCTTCTCCGCCAGCGGAATGTCGCCTTCGATGGTGAACATCAGCATCTCGCCCAAGGGAGTGGTGATTGGTGCGAGACCGCCGTCGATGCCCGGCGGCAGGTCTTTCATGACGCCGGCAAGGCGTTCTGAAACCTGCTGACGTGCCCAGTAGATATCTGTGCCTTCCTCGAAGTCGAGGGTGATATCGGCGATGCCGTACTTGGCCATGGCCCGCAGCATTTTCTTGCCCGGCACGCCGAGCAGTTCCGGTTCGATGGGGGCGACGACACGGGTTTCGACTTCCTCCGGCGTCATTCCCGGTGCCTTGAGAATGATCTTTACCTGCGTCGAGGAAATATCCGGGAATGCGTCGATGGGTAATTGGCGAAAGGCGGCAATGCCTGCCGCCGTCAGCAACAGCGTGGCGATGAGCACCAACAGGCGCTGGCTCAGCGCGAACTCGACCAGGCGATTGAGCATTTACTTGCCCCCGGCTGCGCCGAGACCCAGCCAGGCCGCCTTGATCGCGGCCACACCGTGCACGGCGATGCGGCTATCGGCGCTCAGGCCGTCGGCGACGACGCGGATCGAACTGTCCGTCTCGCTCTGCACCTTGACGGCGAGCGGCAGAAAGCCGGCCTTGGTTTCCTGGAAGACCCAGGCCTGCCCTCGATGCCGCACCATGGCGGCGGTCGGCAGTGACCAGCCAGGCATTGTCTTGCCTTCTTTCACCGCGACCTCCAGGGTCTGGAAGGGCTTGACGCAGCCTTGGGTGTTCTTGAGTTCGGCCCGCAGCAATACCGATTGACTTCCGGCCGAGAGGTGAGGGGCGATGCGCGCGATGCGTGCCGGCGTGGCGCAGCCGGGAACGTCGATCTCGTCACCGACGGCGATGCGAGCGGCTTGATTCGAGTTCGCCTGGATTTCTAGCCACAGCGGCTCGAGCCGGGCGATACGCACCAACGGTGTGCCGGCATCGGCACGACTGCCGGGTTCTGCCGGAGCCTCCAGTACGACACCGGCGAAGGGAGCTCGAAGTTCGGCTGCGTCGCCAGCAGCGCCCATACCCGAAAGGGCCAGGGTCTGGCGGCGCTCGTTGAGCATGGCCTGGGCTTCGCGCTCGGTGGCGCGCGCGGCGGACACCCGGCTGCCTGGAATGATGCCGTCCGCAAAAAGGGCTTCGTCCCGGATGCGGGCTTCACTGGCAAGTCTTGCGCGGGATTCCGCCAATACATGGTCGCGACGGGCTTCGAGTATCTGGGCACCTTGCAGGCGCAACAGTGGCTGGCCTTTTTTGACGGTATCTCCCCAGGCCACATGTATCTTGGCCACCACGCCGGTCAGTGGCGCCGCAACCACGGCGATCTGGTCGGGGGGGACTCGTACCTGGGCCGGCAGGCGCAGTGCACCAGTGGCGGCCAATGCCGATAGCGGCTGGACGGTGATAGCCAGTGCGCGGGTTTGCTCGGCGTTGAAGATGATCGGGGTTTCCTGCGCGGCGGCGAGCGCAGGGACGAGGAACAGGGCCGCGAGGGACAGACGATGGAGGTTCATGCGCCCATTGTCCTGTCCGGAGATTAAGGCTTCCTTAATCTCCGGTTGCGCCTGCCGGATTTACATGCGACTACTCGTCGAAGTCGTGCATGAAGGCCCGGATGCGCGGGTAGATCTGGCTTTCCCAGCGCCGGCCGTTGAATACGCCATAGTGGCCGACGCCAGGCTGGAGATGGTGCAGCTTCTTGTAGGGCGCCAGCTTGCTGCACAGGTCGTGGGCGGCGAGGGTCTGGCCGATGGAACAGATGTCGTCCTTCTCGCCTTCCACCGTCAGCAGCGCAGTGCGACGGATCGCGGCGGGATTCACCACGCGGCCCCTATATTCCAGCTTGCCCTGCGGTAGTTCGAATTCCTGAAAGACCTTCTGCACGGTTTCGAGAAAGAACTCGGCCGGCAGGTCCATCATCGCCAGATACTCGTGATAGAAGTCGCGGATGTCCTCGGCCTTGCCGTGGTCGCCGGTGGCCCGGCTGTGGAACATGTTCTTGAAGGAATCCATGTGCCTTTCCGCGTTCATGCTCATGAAGGCGGAAATCTGCATGTAGCCGGGATAGACGCGGCGCAGGCCGCCCTGATAACGCAGCGGCACGACGCCGATCATGTGGCGCTTGAACCATTCGATGGGCTTCTCGGTGGCCAGGGTATTCACCACCGTCGGGTTGATGCGACAGTCGATGGGGCCGGCCATCAGCGTCATGCTGCGCGGCTGGTTGGGGTTGCCGTCCTCGGCCATGATGGACACGGCGGCCAGCGTGCCCACCGTCGGCTGGCAGACGGAGACCAGATGGGTGTCCGGCCCCAGCCATTCCATGAAATCGAT
Source organism: Rhodocyclaceae bacterium (assembly GCA_030824275.1). Lineage (GTDB taxonomy): Bacteria > Pseudomonadota > Gammaproteobacteria > Burkholderiales > Rhodocyclaceae > JAVBXY01. The sequence continues at coordinate 347,551 of JAVBXY010000005.1, forward strand.
CATGTGATCGATGAATTCGTCGAGGCCGAACTTGCCGGCAGAGAGCGGCACGTCGCGGACGTTGTGCCAGTCGGTGATATAGACGTCGTGATGTTTGAGCAGAGTGCGCGCGGTGCCCGTCAACAGGGTGGCGAAATGGCCGGAAATCGGTGCGATCAGCAGCACCTTGCGGCCGGCCACCGGCGTTTCCTTGCGGAAATGGAGCAGGCTGCAAAAGGGCGTGGCGTGCACGATTTCCTCATGCACCTTGACCGGCTGCCCCATGATTTCCACCGTATCGATGCCGAAACTGGGCCGTTCGTGGGTAAGGCCGGAGAGCGCGATCATCTCGGCCGTCGCCGTCATCTTGCGCAGGGTGTGGCTTTCCGGCAGCCAGCCCATGCTGTAGCGCAGCCAGGGCGCGATGCTGCGGGCGATGGTGCGGGCGGGATGGGCGGCGTCGAACAGGGCCTGGTAGCCCTGATAGTGGGGAGCGGCGATGGAATTCAGCATGGTCTGTCGGGCTCCGGGGCAGGAGGTGATTCGGGCCGGGATGCATTGTGTCCCGTCGTCTTTTGGTTACGACTTTGCTGCAATGCGGTAAATTACCACGATTGCCACGTCAGCAACGTGGTTCGATCCATCAAATACACCCCCCAAGGGATGTGAAATTCCGGAGTTGCCCATGGCCAAAGCCAGCCTCACCATCAGCAGCAAGAATTATTCATCCTGGTCCCTGCGGGGCTGGCTGTTGGTTCGTTTTGCCGGCTTGCCTTGTGCCGAGAAGCGCGTCGAGGAAGACAATGCCTCGGCCAGGGCGGAACTCCTGCTGCTTGCTCCTTCGGTGCGCGTTCCCCGTCTCGAACACGATGGCGTCGCGGTCTGGGATACCCTGGCCATCGGCGAATACTTGAACGAGGTGAAGCCGAAAGCCGGCCTGCTACCCGCCGATCAGGCGGCCCGCGCCCATTGCCGTGCCGTTTGCGGCGAAATGCACTCGGGCTTCTCGGCCCTGCGTTCGGCGTTGCCGATGAACCTGAAACTCAAGCTCGACAGTTTCACGGTCTGGTCGCGGGCCAGGGGCGACATCCAGCGCATCACCGAAATCTGGCGGGACTGCCTGGAACAGTACGGCGGTCCCTACCTGTTCGGCGCCAAGCGCGGCATGGCCGATGCCATGTACGCGCCGGTGGCCACGCGCTTCATCAGTTACGGTGTGCAACTCGATCCGGCCTGTGCGGCCTATTGCCAGACTATCCTTGCCATGCCCGAAATGCAGGAATGGATTGCCGCTGCGCAACAGGAACCCGAGGACATCGAGGAACTCCAGGTCGAGTTCTAGGATGGACCGGCAGGAGCCTGGAGGGGCATGGCCACCACTCTTCGAGGTGGATAGCCCTTTCTTTGCCGACCACGGGCGCCTGCGCCTGCTCGATGATCTGGGCGCCTCGCCGAAGGAAATCCGCGAACGCTTGCTCGATGGCAGCTACCGCAAGCCTTTCATTGTCGAAAACGGCCCGCTGCGCTACCTGCATTTCGGCCTGACCTATGTGCAAAGCGTGATGCGCATCGGCGAGCCGGACGCCCTGGACCTGCGTTACACGCAGAAGATGATGGGCTTCCTGCTTTTCCAACCGCAGCCGTCACACCTGTTGATGCTCGGCCTTGGCGGTGGCTCACTGGTGAAGTTCTGCCATCGTCAGTTGTCCGAAACAGCCATCACCGTCGTCGAGATCGACCCGGACGTGATCGCCTTGCGCAAGCATTTCCTGGTGCCGGAGGACGACGCGCGGCTGCGCGTGATTCAGGACGACGGTGCTGCCTATGTTCGCCGCCAGCGCGAGCAATACGACGCTTTGCTGGTGGATGCGTTCGACGAAAGCGGAATGGCGCCCTCGGTGGCTGACGTCTCATTCCTGCGGGCCGCCTATGCCGCCCTGCGGCCGGAGGGTGTGCTGGTGATGAATCTGGCGGGAGAAAAGCGTCGCTATACGGAGATATTCGACGATGTGCTGGATGTGTTCGAGCACCAGGTGCTATTGCTCTCGGTGCCCGACGACGGCAATCATGTGCTGTTCGCTTTCAAGACGTCTAGCTTTGAACCCAACTGGCGGCGTTTGCGTGTCCAGGCGAAAGAACTCAAGGCGCGCCACGAACTCGATTTCCCGGCCTTTGTGCAGAAGATGGAGCGGGCTGCACGGCTCGGTATCGACGCCTGCTTTCCCCTGCGCGGGGATTATTGAGGCGCCAGGCTGCCTCGTTCGCCGTCCTGTCAGCGCCGACTTTTCGGCGCTTTGAACTCAGGCGTTCTTGCCCTTTTGCCAAAGCACGTCGCCACCGCCGGCTGCCTTGTTGAGCCAGCGGCCAAGTACGAACAACAGATCGGAGAGCCGGTTCAGATACTGCCGGCCGGCGTCCGATACGGATTCGTCGGCGGCCAGCGCCACCACCACACGCTCGGCGCGGCGGCAGACGGTGCGGGCGAGATGGGTCAGCGCTGCTGCGCGATTGCCGCCGGGCAGGATGAACTCCTTGAGCGGCGAAAGCTCCGCGTTGTAGCGGTCGATGGCGGCTTCCAGTCGTGCCGGCTGGGTGTCCTTGAGCAGCGTCGCGCCGGGGATCGACATCTCGCCGCCGAGATCAAAGAGATCGTGCTGGATGCCGGTGAACAGCTCGCGTATTTCGGCCGGCAATTCCTCGCAGAGAATCACGCCGATCAGCGAGTTGAGTTCGTCCACGTCGCCCATCGCGGCAACGCGCATGGAATGTTTCGGTGTGCGCGATCCGTCGCCAAGGCCGGTGGTGCCGGCATCGCCGGTGCGCGTATAGATTTTAGATAGTCGGTGTCCCATGGCGGCATTGTAGAATGCTTCCTTTCCAAGGGGAGACGCTCTGGTGCTGAGCCTGCTGCTGCTGACGCCGCTGCTGGGAGCTTTGGCGGTGGCAATGCTGCCGCAGCAGCGAGGCGAATGGGCGCGTCTTACGGCATTGGGTACTGCCGCACTTACCCTCCTCTTTGCTGGCTGGATGGCCTCGCGCTTCGACAGCAGCGTTGGCGGTTTCCAGTTTTTCGAGACTCATGCCTGGAACCCGCGCCTGGGCTCGGCCTTCTCCCTCGGTGTCGACGGTTTGTCCATGGCGCTGGTGGTGCTTGCCGCGCTGCTCTTCCTAGTTGCCCTTGCCGTCTTCCGCGTTCCCCGTGCCGCCGCCCGCCTGCACTACATGTTGCTGCTGGCCCTGGAAGCGGCGGCCATCGGCGTCTTCATGGCCCGCGACTGGTCGCTGTTCTATGTGTTCTGGGAACTCACGCTGATCCCGCTGTTCTTTCTCATCGAACGCCTCGGTGGTGCCCGGCGGCAGCGCGCCGCACTGAATTTCGTGCTCTACACCCTGGGCGGTTCGGTCTTCATGCTGGTGGCCTTGCTTCTGCTGTATGACGCAGCGCCCGGCCACAGCTTCGACATGGCCTCCATGGCCGCCGGTGGTCGTGGCCTGGGCGTGGAAACCCAGACCATGATTTTCCTTGGCCTCTTCGTCGGTTTCGCCGTCAAGATGGGGCTCTTCCCCTTGCACGGATGGATGCCCTTGGTATACGCCGAGGCGCCGCCCGCCGTGCCGGTGATCTCCTCCGGCGTACTGCTGAAGATGGGCGCCTATGGCGTGCTGCGGGCCATCGAGACCTTGCCCGGCGCCGCACAGGCGCTGTCGAGCGCGCTTTCGTGGCTGGCGCTGACCAGCATGCTCTACGGTGCCCTGCTGGCCTGGCAGCGGCGCGACCTGATTGGCATGGTCGCCTATGCCTCGATCTCGCACATGGGCGTGATGCTGCTCGGCGCCGTGACCCTGCTGCCTGCCGGCTTCAACGGCGCCATGCTGCAAATGCTGGCGCATGGCCTCGCCGCCGGCGCTATGTTTCTGCTCGTCGGCATGCTGGCCGAACGCGGGGGCGACTATGCCGGTGTGATGAATCGGGCACCCCGCCTCGCGGCGCTGCTGATCCTGGCGCTGCTGCTGGGCCTCGGCTTGCCAGGCAGCTTCGGTTTTGTCGCCGAGCTGCATGTGCTGAGTGCCGGCTTCGGCCTGTGGGGCGGACGCGTGGCCCTGATCTCGCTGGCGCTGCTGGTCGGCGCCGCCTGGGTGCTGCGCGAGATTACCCGCATCACTGGCGAGTCGATACCCAATGCATTGCCTGTCGCCGATCTCAGCCACCGCGAAACCCTGGCCAGCGGCGGCCTGCTGCTGCTGATCCTCGCTCTGGGCTTCGTGCCGGGACCGATGCTGGTGCTGGCCGGCAACACCGCGCGACGCATGGCGCAACTTTTCGTGCCCATGCCATGAACGAACCCATGAGCGAAAATCAGCACGATTTCCGTGCTCGTTTCGATCACTGGATCGAACACCTTGAACACGTGCTGCCGGGACAGGCCTCGATCCGCGATTTCGTGCACCACAACACCTTGCACGGCTACGCCCATCTGCCCTTTCATGAAGCGCTGGCCGCTGCCCGACGCGAGCTGGGGATCGCCGGCTACTGGTCGGCCGAGCGTTTCCGCGCCGAGCATGCGGCGGGCCGTATCGCCGACGCCGACATCAATGCCGTTCTCGACACCGTGCCCGACATCGACGCAGTGCTGGCCGGTGCCATCACCCGCCGCCAGCTCTGGAACGCCGCCCTGCGTCAGGATTGCGGCCCGCTCTCCGTCGCGCGCCTGTGCTGGGAATTGGACGAGGGCCGCGATCATCGCAGTGATGCGGGGGCCGCCCTGTGGGTGACCTGCGTCGAACTGGCGCTGGGTGACGTTACTGAGTTGGCGATGGCCGAGGAGCGCTTCTCCGTATCCGGCGCGACCAGCTTGCGCGAACTGATCCGGCAATTGGGCGGCGAGGACATCCTCGACGCCGTGCGCGGCGAACTGGTGCGTCATCTCGCCTCGCATCTCGATCTCGGCATCGCGCCCTGGCACAACCCGGCGCGGGGCGAGGGTTTCTACGCCGCCTGGCGACGTCTGTCAGCCCGCGATCCGGCCTGGGTGCTCGGCTCGCAGAACGAGGCCCAGGCCGAGATTGCCGAATTGCCTGCCGATCCCGCCGAATTCATCGAGGCCGAACTGCGCCGCATCGGCTTCGCCGAGACGCAGTGGCAAGCCGTGCTGCGTCGCCTGGCGCTCGACCTGCCCGGCTGGTCCGGCATGTTCCTCTGGCGCTCGCAACGCCCGGGCTATGGGCATACCGAGGACGTGCCCGTGCACATAGCCGACTACCTGGCCGTGCGCCTCCTCGTTGAGCGTCTCGCCGCTGATGCCGTGGCCCGCCGTCTCTGGGGTGTGCCCGCTCGCCTGGCCGAACTCGCCGCCTATTTCGATCAGCATCCGGTGGAGTTGCGCCTCCGTCTGGCCTGCCATCGCGGTGAACTGCCCGAATCCCTAGCCAGTCGCGTGCAGCAGATGGAAGCCCCCGGCGAGCGTCCCGAAGAAAGCCGCGCCGCCTGGGCCGAATTGGCGCACGAAGCTGCCGCCAGTCTCGATCACGAATTGCTGCGCAAGGCACGGGTGGCCTGGCCGCTGTATCGTCTGGCGCGACAACTCGGCATGGATGCTGCCGCCCTGCATGCCCTCGGTCGGGATGGCATCGCCGCCTTGCACGCCGCGTTGGCCGAACTCGATGCCGACCGCATGGGTGCCGTGTGGCTCGGCGCCTACGAGCGGCACTACGCCGAACAGGTGTTCACCGCACTGGCGGCCAACCACGGTCGCACCACAGTTTCCACTAGCACCAGCGCGCAACTGGTGCTGTGCATGGACGACCGCGAGGAGGGCTTCCGCCGCCATCTCGAAGAAACCGATCCGCGCCTGGAAACCCTTGGCGGTGCCGCCCACTTCGGTGTGTTCCAGAATTTCTACGGCGTCGATGACAGCGAGCCGACCGCCCTGTGTCCGGTGGTGCCGGTAGTTGTTCGCCCCGCTCATGCAGTGCATGAGACTTTGCGCGACGAGACCGAATTGCCGTCCCGCCAGCGCCGACTTTTTCAACGGAGCCGCTATCGCCGCATCGAAAACGAAGCGACGCGCCTGGCGCCTCTCGCCGGTACGTTGACCTCCTTATTGCTGGCGCCGAAAGCCCTTGCCGCGCTGCTGCTGCGCAGCTTCGCACCGGCCATCCTGCGCGATGTGCCGCCACCGCCAGCGACGCGCCTCGATCTGACGGCGGCGGAGAACACGCCAGCGACACCGGATTCACCCCGGCGCGGTTTCACCGACGATGAACAGGCCGAGCGGATATTCAACTTCCTCGCCAATCTCGGCCTGACCAAAAATTTCGCGCCCCTGGTGGCGATCATCGGCCACGGCTCCTGGAGCCAGAACAATCCGCACCTCGCCGCCTACGATTGCGGCGCTTGCGCCGGGCGCCATTCCGGCGCCAATGCGCGGCTCTTCGCCGCCATGGCCAATCGTCCCGAGGTGCGCGCACGGCTCGCGGCGCGGGGGATCGACATCCCCACGGCTACCTGGTTCCTCAGCGCCGAGCACAACACCGCCGACGATGGCATGCAGTGGTACGACACCGAGGACATCCCGCCTGCCCTGGCGACGGCCTTCGTCACACTCGCCGCAACGGCGCGGCAGGCCGGCGCACGCCACGCCGTGGAACGCTGTCGGCGGCTGATGTCGGCGCCCCTCGATGCGCCACCGGAGCAAGCCTGGCGTCATGTCGCTGGTCGCCGCCGCGATTTTGCCCAGCCGCGCCCGGAACTCGGCCACGTCACCAATGCCGCCGCCTTCGTCGGCCGCCGCAGCATGAGTCGCGGCGCTTACTTCGACCGTCGCGCCTTCCTGATTTCCTACGATCCGTTCAACGATGAGGACGGCCGCATCCTCGAACGCCTGCTGCTGGCCAACGGCCCGGTCGGCGCTGGCATCAGCCTCGAATACTATTTTTCGTCGGTGGACAACGAGCGCTTCGGTTGCGGCACCAAGACCATGCACAACATCGTCGGCGGCCTTGGCGTCTATGCTGGTGGCGGTGGCGACCTGCGCACCGGCCTGCCCTGGCAGATGATCGAAATCCACGAGCCGATGCGCCTGTTGATCGTGATCGAGCAGACCCTTGAGAGCATCACCGCCATCTACCAACGCCAGCCGCCCTTGCAGGAACTGGTTGGCAAGGGCTGGGTGCTGCTGGCGGCGAAAGACCCCGTGAGCGGTGCGATCCATCGCTTCGATCCGGCACGCGGCTGGTTGTCCTGGCAAGGCGAGGCGACATTGCCGACGGCCACTGATTCGCTGGCCTGGATCGCCGGTCGTCGCGATCCGCTGCCACCGGCCCTGCTGTCGCGGCCACTGGAGGCGGCATGAATCCGGCGATGCTCAACATCTTCCTGTCCCTGCTCTGGCTGCTGCCGCTGTTTGCCGCGCTGGCGATAGGCGCGCGCATGCTCGGTGGCGCGACAGGCGACGCGGCGGAACCCGGAACAGCACGCTGGTCTACCTTCACCGCTGCATCCGGCTTTTTGTTGCTGGCGGCAATGGATGTCATGGCCCTGCTGCACGGCGCACCCGGCCGCGTCGAGTTCGGTGACTGGTTCGCCAGCGGCGATCTCAGTCTGCCGCTGGCCGTGCTGGCCGACGCCCGCGCCCTGGCCTTCGCCACGCTGGTGCAATTGATCGGCTGGATCGTGCTGCGTTTCTCGCGCACCTACCTGCACCGCGAAACCGGCTATCACCGTTTCTTCCTCGGCATGAATCTGTTCATGGCCGGCATGCAGCTCATCGTCCTCGCAGGCGATGGCGCGCTGACTTTCGTCGGCTGGGAACTGGCCGGCTTCAGCTCCTGGTTGCTGATCGGCTACGACCTGCCGCGCCCGGCGGCCACCGGCAACGCGCTGTTTGCCTTCATCACCAACCGCATTGGTGATGAAGGCTTCATCCTCGGCCTGGCCCTGGCCTTCCTCTGGCTCGGCAGCAGCGACTGGCTACAATTGAGCCAACACAATCTCGACAAGGTTTCGGCGCGCATGCTGCTGTTCGGCTTCGTCATCGCCGCCTTCGCCAAGTCGGCGCAACTGCCTCTGTCATCCTGGCTGCCGCGCGCGCTGGAAGGGCCGACGCCGTCCTCGGCGATCTTCTACGGCGCGATCATGGTGCACGCCGGCATCTGGTTGCTGATCCGCCTCGAACCGGTGTTCCTGCGCGTGCCCGACATCATGGTCCAGGTTGCACTCTTCGGCGCCGCCACGGCCTTGTGGGCGACGCTGGCCAACCGCAGCCAGGGCGACGTCAAGACCTCGCTGGTTTTCGCCACGCTGACCCAGCTCGGCCTGATGGTGCTGGAGATCGGCCTCGGCCTGTTCGACCTGGCCTTCGTGCACATGCTGCTGCACGCCACCTGGCGCGCCTGGCAATTCCTGCTGGCGCCGTCCTACATGGCGCGGGTGGATGGGCCGGCGCGGGAAAGTCCCTGGCTCGACCGGCTGCTGGCCCGCTGGCCGGAAAGTCGGCGCTGGCTATACGGCGCTTCCCTGCAACGTGTCTGGCTTGAACCCCTGACACAGACCGTCGTCATGGACCCGGTGCAGACCATTGGCCGCGATCTCGCCGGCTTTGACCAGCGGGTGATGCGTCCCTTGCTCGGTGAGCGCGGCCCGGCTGCCCGGCTGTTGAGCTTCGTCGCTGGCCGCTGCGCGGCACTGGAGGAACGACTGACGCAACTGGCCAGTTCCGGTCGCGCCACCCAGTTGCTGCGCGCTGCCGCCGGCTGGTTCCTCGAAATCGAGGCCTTGCTGGAACGGCCCCGCTATCTGCTGCTGATGATCGCGGCGACCTTCATGGTGATCCTGTGAGTTCCGGCTATCCCCTGTTGTGGGCACTTCAGGTGCTGCCCCTGCTCGGCGCGGTGGTGGTCTATCTGATGCGCTCCTCGCCGTGGGCGGTCAGCGTGTCCCGCGCCGTGGCGCTGGCCGAGCTGGGACTGGCCATCCTGTTGCTGGAGCGTGTCGATGCGACATCGGCAACCCTGCAATTGACGGAGCGGGTGGATGTCTTCGGTCTCACGGTGTATCACGCCGGCGCCGATGGGCTGACCGTGCTGTTCGTCCTCCTCAATGCGCTGCTGACCGTGCTGCTGACGCTCTACGGGCTGGTTCAGGGACTCGGCTCGACGGGCCGCGTCGGCGTTCTGGTCCTCGCTGCCGAGGCCTTGCTGATGAGCATGCTGGTCACGCTCAACGTGCTCTGGTTCGCCCTGGCCTCCTTCGCCGAGTTGATGGTAGTGGCCTATTTGCTCGGTCGCTGGTCCACCTCGACCGAGGAAAACCGGGTTCTGGCAATGACCCGCTTCATCCAGTTCCAGACCGTCGGCGCCATCGCCCTGCTGTTCTCCATCGGCATCCTCGCCTGGGGTCATGCCGACGTCACAGGACGCTGGAGCTTCGATCTCTTCGATCTGATGCAGGTGCCACCGGCCGGCAAGTTCCAGTCCGCTGCTTTCTTCCTGATGTTCTACGGCCTGGCTGTGCGCACGCCGCTGTTCCCGCTGCACGGCTGGCTGCCCCATGTCGCCCAGCGCGGCATGGTAGCCGTGGCGCCGGCGCTGTTGCTCGGCATCAAGGTCGGCATCTACGGCATGCTGCGTTTCCTGCTGCCGCTGATGCCCGACGCGGTGATGGCCTGGCAGCTCTGGGTGGTCGGCTTCGCCATGGCCGGCGTCTTCTACACCGCTGTGCTCGCCTTCCTGCAAACCAATTTGCGTCGCCTGCTGGCCTTCGCCGTGGTTAGCCACACCAGCCTGATCGTGATCGGCCTGTTCACCCTGGAGGATGTCGGTCTTCAGGGCGCTGTGCTGCTGACGGTGAACTTCGGCCTCGCCGTTACCGTGATGCTGTTCATGGTCGGCTTCGTTTTCCGGCGTACGCACACCACCTACCTCGATCAGCTCGGCGGTCTCTTCGAGCGGATTCCCTTCATCGCTGTCGTCTTCCTCATTGGCGGTCTGGCGATTGTCGGTATGCCCGGCACGCCGGGCTTCGATGCCGCCCATCTGGTGCTCGAAGCCTCCATCGAGCGTTTCGGCGCCTTGCCCACGGTGGCCACGGCGCTGGGCAACGTGGTGGCGGCCGGCTTCCTGCTCTGGGGCTTTCAGCGCGCCTTCCTGGCGCCGCGTGCCGATGGCTCCACCTCTCGCGTCGACCGCACCGAGCCGATGGAATATTTCGTCGGCGGTCTGGCCGTCGCCCTGTTGCTGGTGGCCGGTTTTTATTCCGAGCCCTGGCTCCATCTCACCGATGCGGCGGTCAAGGCGCTGGCCGCGAGGTTCGGACATGGCTGATCTGCCCCTGCTGTTCCTCCTGCTCGCCGCCCCCCTGGCCGGCATCGGCCTGGTCTGGCTGGCACCGGAGAAGAGCGCCCGCGATGCCGCCGGCCTTGCCAGCCTGTTGGCGTTCGCCCTCTGCGTCGCGATCCTAGTCCGCTTCGACAATGCCGTCACCGGCTTCCAGTTTGCGGCCGAGCTGCCCTGGCTGCCTGATCTCGGCATCGCCTTTCGCGTCGGCATCGACGGCATCTCGCTACTTTTTCTGCCCGCCACCACGCTGCTCTTCGCTGCCGCCATCGGCAGCCTGCGGGCGACGCAAGTTAACGCCCGGCTGTTCTTCAGCCTGATCCTGCTGCTCGAAGCGGCAACCCTCGGCGTTTTCGTCGCCGTGGACCTGGCTTTCTTCTTCGCCTGTTGGGAACTGACGGTGCTGCCCTTGTGGCTGCTGATCCGCCTCTGGGGTGTTGGCCCGCGCCGTGCCGAAGCGGCGACGCAATATGCGCTGCTGATGCTCACCGGCGGTGTGCCAATGCTGTTCGGCCTGCTCACCGTGGCACTGGCCGGGCCGGTGCCGCAATTCGATCTGGCCGTGCTGCTGGCATCGGCCAGAGAGCAACCGCTGTCACTGGCGACGCAAACCCTCGTCTTCGTGCTGCTGCTGATCTGCTTCAGCATCAAGATGCCGCTGGTGCCCTTGCATACCTGGCTGCCGAAGATTGCCATGGAAGGCCCGGTGGCCGTCGTTGCCCTGGTGGCTGGCATGAAGCTCGGCATCTATGGCCTGCTGCGCCTTGCCGTACCCTTGGCGCCTGAGGCTGCGGTATCACTGGCCTGGCTGCTCACCGGCCTTGGCGTCATCACCCTGTTGTTCGGCGCGCTGGCCGCTCTGGTGCAAACCAATCTGCGCGTCATGCTCGCTTATGTCGGCGTCTCCCACATCGGCCTGCTGCTGCTGGGTATCGCCGGCTTCCGCCTGCCGGCCTTGCAGGGCGTGCTGCTGTTGGCGCCGAACTTCGCTCTGGTGGCCGGTGGCGGCATGCTGGCAGCGAGCTTCCTTCAGGCCCGCACTGGCTCCTGCGATGTGCAGAATCTCGGTGGCGTGGTTCAGCGCATGCCACTACTGTCCACCTTCTTCCTGCTCTGCGGCCTGGCCGGTCTCGGCCTGCCGCTGACCTCCGGCTTTGCCGGCGAATGGCTGATTCTCGTTGATACCCTGCGCCTGCGCACCGGCGCCGGGCTGGCGGCGCTGGCCGCTCTGGTGATCGGCGCCGCTGCCTTCCTCGGCCTCTACCGCAAATGCTTTTTCGGTCCGGTGCTGCGCGATTCGGTCAGGGACGCCGCCGATCTGCTGCCCCGCGAGGCCGGCGCCGCGCTGGCCATTGGCGCCGCGATTCTCGTTCTCGGCATCTTTCCCCAGCCCCTGCTCGATTTCACGCGCGGTGCGGCGATGGCCTGGCTGGCGGCACTGCCAGCGCGCTGATTTAGCAGTCAGCGACCCACATTCGAGATCAGCCACTCCGGCAATTCTCGATTGCCGGCGTTATCCACGATGTATTGCCGGATCAATTGGCGCACGACCTGGGACGGCGTCAAATCCTTGGCGGCGCAGATTTCATCGAACAGTTTTTTCTTGTCCGGGTCGATCAGGACGGTCAGGCGGGCGGTTCGATTTTCCATCGATTCATATCCCTTCATTGGTTGAAGCCGGGGGCGCGGCATCGAGGCATTCAAGGTCGGCATACCGGTCACCCGTCGTCACCGGAGTCTGCTCGATGAATCCGCCATGTGTGAATAGCATTATAATAGCAGTCTACTTCTATGTGCTTCATTAGACATCCCTTCCGGCAAACGTCCCGCATGACGACGGGCGTGGGGATCTGTCGTCCATGAACGCGCTCATCCTCGCCGTCCTGATTCTGATGCTGGGCGCGGGGCTGTGCCTGCTGCCACTGCGCAATGGCCTGCGCGCTGCCATGGGGCTGGCCTCACAGGCGCTGGCCACGCTGGTGGCCTGCTCGGTGATAGTCCCGGTTCTGCTTGGCGGGGCCGAGATTGCGTGGGAAATGCCCTGGGCCTATCCCATCGGTGAATTGCATTTCCGGTTGGATGCCCTGGGGGCCTTTTTCCTCAGTTGGTCGCTGCCCATGACTTTCCTCGGCAGCGTCTACGCAGTCGGCTACCTGCGGAAATATTTCGATGGGCCCCGTCATCTCGGCGTGCATTTCGCGCTGCTCAACATGGTGGCTGTCTCCTTCCTGCTGGTCTATACCGGCGAACACGCGGTGACTTTTCTGTTCGGCTGGGAAATCGCCGCGCTGGCTGCCTGGCTACTGGTGATCTGGGACTATTCCAACCAGAAGGTCCGCTTCGCCGGCTTCAATTACCTGGTGTCCACCCACATCGGCCTGATCTTCCTGGTGGCGGCGGTGATGATTCTCTACACCCGCACCGGTTCCTGGTTCCTCGATGACTTCGGCGACTGGCTGCGACAGAATCCGGGCACGCTGCGCAACACCGTGTTTCTGCTGCTGGTGACCAGCTTTGGTCTGAAGTCGGCCTTCTTTCCCTTCCATTCATGGTTGCCCCGTGCGCATGCGGCGGCCCCTGCCCATGTCTCCGCCTTGATGTCGGGCGTGATTCACAAGGCAGGTCTGTACGCCCTGGTGCGATTTCTCCTCCTCTCGGGCAAGCCGGACGAGTGGATGGGCTGGTTCCTGATCGCCTTCTCGCTGGTTTCGGCGCTGATCGGAGGTTTGTACACCGTGGGGCAACGCGACTTGAAGCGCCTGCTTGGCTATTCCTCCACCGAGAACGTCGGCATTGCCGGTATCGGCTTCGGCATCGGCTGTCTCGGGCTCAGTTGGGATGTCCCGGCGCTGGTCGCGCTGGGCTTCGGCGGTGGCCTTCTGCATGTGCTTAACCACGCTTTCTTCAAGTGCCAGCTGTTCTATGCGGCGGGCTGCGTGTATCAGGTCAAGCATGTGGTCGACCTGGAGCGCCTCGGTGGCTTGTTCAAGCCGATGCCGATCACCGCCCTGAGTTTCCTCATCGGCGGTTTGGCGATCTCCGGTCTGCCGCCCTTCAACGGCTTCGCCAGCGAGTTCATGATCTACGCCGGCTTGTTTGGAAGCCATGCGGGCCACCCCAGCGTCGGCATCTGGGCCACGCTGAGCCTGGGCCTGGTCGCGGCTGCCCTGGCCTTCGTCGGTGCCGTCTCGGCGCTCTCCATCACCCGCGCCTTCGGCGTGATCTTCCTCGGCACAGCCCGTGACAGCGGACTGCCGGAGGCACAGGAAGCCAATCGCTGGATGCTGATTCCCATGGGCGTACATGCGCTGGGCACCGTGGTGCTCGGCGTCGTGCCCGTGCTGGGCTTTGCGCTCGTCGCCGGTCCCACCGCGCTGCTGCTGCACGGCATGCCGGACGTGGTCGCGACGGACATGCTGCAAGCGACCCTCGCCACCCTGACGCGCATCGGCGCGATCTCCGCCGGCCTGGTGCTGGCCGTCGCACTGGTGCTGTGGCTGCGCTTCGGTCGAGGGGCGGCGGCGGTCAGCTGCAATGCCACCTGGGGCTGCGGCTACGAGGTGCCGAATACGCGCATGCAATATTCCGGTGCCAGTTTCTCGACGGACTTTGCCGAGCGTTTCAGGAACATCCTCGTCCTGGTCAAACGCCGAAAAGCCCCCGTGGGCTATTTCCCGCGCGATAGCTATGTCATCACGGATTGCGTCGATGCCGTGGAACGACGTCTGTACTCGGTGATCGGGCAGGGCGACGACACCGCCAGCGAGATATCGCAAAAGATGCAGGAGGACGATCCGCGCTTCGCGTTTTCCCTGGGCCTGGCCGCCCTCGTCCTCATCGCCGCGCTGGTGCTTCTGGTCGAAGGGGCGTTGCCATGAGACTGTCCTTGTCGCTGCTGCACTGGCTCCTCGTCCTCGGCATGCCGATCCTGCTGGTCGGCACGATCAACCGGACCAAGTCCTGGTGGGTCGGCCGTCGGGGGCCGGGCTTGCTGCAATCCGCCTGGGATCTTTGGCGCCTGCTCGGCAAGCAGCCGGTGGTCAGCACGACGGCCAGCCCGCTGTTTCGCGCCGGTGCCTATGTCGTGCTGGTCGGTAGCCTGCTGGCGATGAGCATGATTCCCCTGCTGGGACGCTTCGCGCCTTTCCAGTTCGCCTACGATTTCGTCGTGGTTGCCTATACCCTGGGCCTGGCGCGCATCCTGTTGATGCTCTCCGCCATGGACGTCGGCAGTTCCTTCGAGGGCATGGGCGCGGCGCGCGAAGCCGCGTTCTCCACCTATGCCGAGCCGGCCCTTTTCCTGCTGCTCGGCACGGCCAGCGCCGCCACCGGGCTGAGCAGTTTTGCCGACGTGATCGGTGCGCTGCACGGGACAGTGCACTTTTCGCTGATCGTAGTGCCCCTCGTCGCGGCCCTGCTGATCCTGCTGCAAACCGACGCCGCCCGCGTGCCGGTGGACGATCCGCTGACCCACCTGGAGCTGACCATGATCCACGAGGTCATGGTCCTCGATCACAGCGGCCCGGAACTGGCGGCCATGCAATACGCAGCGGCGCTGAAGATGACCCTCTACGCCGGCCTGATCGCCGCCCTGGTCAATCCCTTCGATCCGCTGGTGTCGCCGCTGGCTGCCGTGCTGGTCTCCTTCGGCGTGATGCTGACCGTCGCTGTCGTCGTCGGCTGCATCGAGTCGCTTACGGCACGCCTGCCGATGCGCCGGGTGCCCGCCTATGTGCTGCTGGCCTCGGCGGCGGCACTGCTCAGCATGGCCATCGTCGGTTTCGGAGTCGGCGCCCGATGACCCTGCCTTTGGTACTGTGCCTGGTGGCGACCATCATTCCGGTGTTTTTCGCCAGAGTCTCGGCGGCCCCTGTCTGGTTGAGCCTGCAAGCCCTGGCTCTGGGCTGGATTACGCTGACCCATCACGAGCATGTTTCCTGGCACGCCCTGCTGGCCGGGCTGGAAGTGCTGCTGGTGCGTGCGCTGCTGGTGCCCTGGCTGCTGCGCCGCGCCTTGAAGCAACAGCTGCGGGTGCAGGGCAACCTGATGCCGTCGAATCTCTTTGCCTGGGGCATCGCCATCAGCCTGATCATCATCGCCTTCAAGTTCGGTGATGGCGCGCGGGCCGACGTGCGGGCGCTGACCCTCGGTGTGGTGGCTGCCACGGTGATGATCGCCTTCCTGATCCTGGCCACCAATCATCAGCCGATGGCGCAACTGGTCGCCCTGCTGTTCATGGAAAACGCACTGGCCCTGTTCGAGTCGCTGATGGCCGAGCCCTGGCCGTTGCCGGTGCATCTCGCCGTCAGCGGCGTGTACATCCTGACCGTGTCGGTCGGCAGCTGGCTGGTCGGCAGTCAGGCAGCGGCCGATCCGCAGTCCGTCGGCATGCCGGGGGAAACGCCATGAACCCGCTTGTCACTGCAACCATTGCCAGCGCCGAAATGGAATCCACCACCGATGGCGGACGCTGGATACTCCCCGCACTGGTGAGCATCGCCCTGATCGGCTGGCTGGTGTCGATGGGTATCTTCCTGTTCCAGCCGCTGGCCGAACTGCCGCAATATTTTGCCCACGGCTACCTGATCCTCGATCCGACCTCGCTGCTTTTCGTCGTGGTCATCAACACGGTATTTCTCGGCATCAGCGTCTACATGCTGTCGCGGGAACGGACCGATACGCAACTGACGCGTGACATCCGCATCCGCGCGGGCTGGTCGCTGCTGTTCATGCTGGTGATGAACCTGGGGGTGATGTCGAACCACCTGATCCTGCTCTGGGTGCTGATCGAGGTGAGCACCCTGTGTGCCGCGCTGATGATGGTCTGCGGCGAGTTTGGCGCGCCCAAGGCCGTGGCCTGGCGCTACATGCTCTACTCGTCGATGACCCTGGCCATCACCTTCCTGGGCTTCATGTGCCTGACCCAGTCGGCTGCACTGCGCGGACTGGAGATCAGCTTCCAGGTGGATCAGCTGGGCGCCGCGCTCACCACTGAAAAAGACCCGTGGCAGCGGCTGGGCCTGGCCTTCATCCTCTTTGGCCTCGGTGGCAAGCTGGGGTTGGCGCCGTTGTACAGCTGGCTACCGGAAACCTACGAGGCGGCGCCGACCAGCAGCAGTGCGCTGCTGGCGGCCGTGCAATTCAATATCAGCGTGGTGGCGATGTTTCGCGTGCTGCAGATATTCCACGGCTTCGAGGCGGGATTCGTGGCGCAGGAACTGCTGGTCATGGGCTATGCCTCGCTGGTCGTCGCCGCCGTCCAGATCATGGCGGTGCGCAACTACAAGCGCCTGATCGCCTATGCCTGCATCAGCTCATCCGGGGTCATCGCGCTGGGCCTGTCGGTCGGCAAGGCGGCTGCCTATGGCGTGGTGCTCTATATCGTCAGCAATGCCTTCGTGAAGGCCCTGCTGTTCCTCACCGCCGGGCGGATGCGAGCGGTATACGGCACCAACGATGTTGCTCCGCTGAATGGCGTCATCCGCGTCCTGCCCTTTGCTGGCCTGCTGTTCGCCGGCGGCGTGTTCGCCCTGCTCGGCTTCCCGCCTTTCGCCAGCTTCCTGGCGGAAATGCTGATCCTATCCGGCATCGTTCAGGCAGGTAATCTGCTGGCCTTCACGCTGATGTGCGTGATGCTGACCATCATTTTCGTCGCCACCGGCCGCACCATTTTCCCCATGCTCTGGGGCACGCCCGATCAGGTCGTGCCGCCGGTCAAGGAATCGCGGATGTCGCTGATCCCGAAACTCGGCTTTGTCGGCGTGCTGACCATGCTCGGCACCTACACGCCGGAGCCGGTCACCCAACTGCTGAGCGCGGTGGCCCGTTCCATCGGAGGAACATGATGGCGACGGGACAGTCCCTGGTGCTCTGTGATCTGCGACAAGAGGCGCCGCTTGCACTGTCCGTTTTCATCGGGCAATGCGCCGAGCGGCTGCACGCGGGCGAGCGCCTGCTAGCCCTGTTTGGGCGCTCGGAGGAGGGCGGTGGCATCCGCGCCACGGCCGTGTTTCATTCACCCGAAATCCCGGCCAGGCTGACGGTACTGCGCGGGCAGGCCAAGGCCGGCGAGCACTATCCCTCGCTCACCGTCGAGCATCCGGCGGCACAGAGCCTAGAGCGCGAATTCTGGGAGCAGACCGGCCTGCATCCCGATGGCCATCCCTGGCTGAAGCCGATCCGTTTTGAAGGCGCGCGGCAACAGCAGATGGGGGAATACCCGTTCTTCAGGGTGCGTGGACAGGAAGTGCACGAGGTCGGCGTCGGGCCGATTCATGCCAGCGTGATCGAGCCCGGCCACTTCCGTTTCATGTGCCTGGGCGAGAAGGTGCATCACCTCGAGATCCAGCTCGGCTACCAGCACCGGGGCGTGGAAGCCCTGCTGCTCGGCCGTTCGCCGTGGTCCTTGACGCCCCTCGTGGAATCGATCTGCGGCGATTCCAGCATCGCCTACGCCTGGGGTCATTGCGCAGCCATCGAGGCCCTGGCCGATATGCCTGGCGGCCTGGAGACCGATCTGCTGCGCGGCGTCGCGCTGGAGATGGAACGCATCGCCATCCATATTGCGACCCTCAACGGTCTCGCCACCGACATCGCTTTTTTGCAGGGCGGCGGCACCTACGGCCGCTTGCGCACCGCCATCATCAACGCCACTCAGCGTCTGTGCGGCAACCGCTTCGGCCGAGGCTGGCTGCGTCCGGGACGAAGCCGAGGTCTCGCTGCCGCACAACGCGAGGAATTGCTGAAGACGCTGCGGGATTTCGCGCAGGACTTCGCCGGGATCAATGAGCTGATGCTCGCCAGCCACAGTGTCCGCGCCCGTTTTCAAGGGACTGGCACGGTCAGCGAAACAGCCGCGCGGGAAATCGGCCTGGTCGGACTGGTGGCACGTGCCAGCGGCATCGCCATTGATGCGCGCAGCCAGTTGCCGGGCCGCTTGTACGACCGGCATCCCCTTCCCATGCTGACCGAGTCCGGCGGCGATTGCTGGGCACGCATGAGCTTGCGCATGCGCGAAGTCGAGGCCTCGCTGAACTGGTTGTGTGCGTTACTCGGGGATGCGACGCTGGATTTGAGCACCCGGCATGCTCAGCACGCGCAGCCGTCGACAACGCCGCCCGCACTGCGCCCGCACAGCCTGTGCGTCTCGCTGGTCGAGGGCACACGCGGGCCGGTGATCCAGGCGCTGGAAACCTCGGCCGAGGGGCAGTTACTGCACTACAAGGTGCAGGACCCGTCGATGCCCAACTGGTTCGGTCTGGCGCTGGCGGTCAGGGAAAACGAGATATCCGATTTCCCGATCTGCAACAAGAGTTTCGACCTTTCCTACTGCGGCAACGACCTGTAGCGACCATCATGTTCAAGTCCATTTCCGTTCGCCGTTCCCAGGGCTCGCAATACATTCCCGACCCGCGACAGGCCCAGCCGGCCGGATTTCGCGGCAAGCCACTGATCGGCGAGGCCGCCTGCGCTGCCGGCTGCGGGCGTTGTCAGGAGGTCTGCCCGAGCCGCGCCATCACGCTGAGCCCGGTGCAAATCGACCTCGGACGCTGCGTGCTGTGCGGCGATTGCGAGCTGGCCTGCCCAAGCGGAAAGATCGGCTTCGACAATGATTTCAAGCTCGCTGCCACCGAGCGTGAGGGGCTGCTGATCAGCGCGGCGCGTCCGCACATCGATCCGGTCAAGGTCTCCGCCGAATTGCACAAACGCTTCGGCCGCTCGCTCAAGCTGCGCTCGGTGTCGGCCGGCGGCTGCAATGCCTGCGAGATGGAAATCAACGCGCTGGGTAATGTGAATTTCGATATTGGCCGCTATGGCATCGATATCGTCGCTTCGCCGCGCCATGCCGATGGCCTGGTGCTGTCCGGCCCGATCAGCCGCAACATGACGGCGGCCCTGCAAATCTGCTGGGATGCGATGCCGGCACCGAAACTGGTGATTGCCGTCGGCGCTTGCGCCATTTCAGGGGGCGTGTTCGCCGACAGCGAAGGCGTTGATCGCCGCTTTCTGGAGACCGTCAAGCCGACGCTCTATGTGCCGGGCTGCCCCGCCCATCCACTGAGCTTCATCTCGGGAATCCTCGATCTGCTGGGAATTTCCAGCTAGTCGCAAGCCGTGTCGCCGTAACCTCTTCGGGTCACCTCCGGCCTGACGGCCTCCCCGTTCCGCCAGCGCCGACTTTTATAGACTGCCGAGCAGTCCCAGCAGCGCGCAGGCGCCGATCACTTTCATGATGTCCAGCTTGTAGCGGAACAGGGCGATGCCTGCCGCCAGGGCAATCAGTGCCGGCAGCCATTCGAATCCCCCGGCGAAAGGCGCAGCGGCCGTGGCGTGAGGCCACAACACATGCCAGGCGAAGAACAGGGCCAGGTTGGCGATGACGCCGACGACGGCAGCGGTGATGCCGGTCAGGGGTGCGGTGAACTTGAGGTCGCCATGGGTGGCTTCCACCAGCGGCGCGCCGGCGAGGATGAAGAGGAAGGAGGGCAGGAAGGTGAACCAGGTCGCCACTGCCGCGCCCACCAGGCCAGCCAGGAAGAGCGTCTCCGGGCCGAAGATTTCCCTGCTCCAGGCGCCGACGAAACCGACGAAGGCCACCACCATGATCAGCGGGCCGGGCGTGGTCTCGCCCAGGGCCAGACCGTCGATCATCTGCGCGCCGGAGAGCCAGCCGTAGGTTTCGACGCCGCCCTGATAGACGTAGGGCAGCACCGCGTAGGCGCCGCCGAAGGTGAGCAGCGCGGCCTTGCTGAAGAACAGGCCCATATCATGCAGTACCGGCTGATCGAGGGCGACGAGGCTGCCGATCCAGAGCCCGATGCCGACGACCAGCAGCAGGGCGAAACGGACAGGATTGAAGCGCGCATGAGGGGGCGGCGGCGTGTCGTCGTCGATCAGCGCCGGACCGTAATGTTCATCGTGATCCTTGGCACTGCCATGGCCGCCAACGGTGAATTTCGTCGGCGCGATGCGACCACCGACGTAGCCGGCGATACCGGCGGCAAGCACGATGGCGGGGAAGGGCAGGTCGAAGACGAAGAGGCCGAGGAAAGACAGCAGGGCGAAGCCGCGCAGCAGATTGTTCTTCAGCGCCCGTGAGCCGATGCGCCAGGCGGCGAAGGCCACCACCGCCACCACGGCGGGCTTGATGCCGGCGAAGACGCCGGCTACCAGCGGCACCTGACCATAGGCCAGATAGACCCAGGAGAGCAGGCTCAGGATCAGCAGCGAGGGCAGCACGAAAAGCGTGCCGGCGACGATGCCGCCCCAGCTCCGGTGCAGCAGCCAACCGATGTAGATGGTGAGTTGCTGCGCCTCCGGGCCGGGCAGCAGCATGCAGTAGTTGAGCGCATGGAGGAAGCGCCGCTCGGAAATCCAGCGGCGCTTTTCCACCAGTTCCTGGTGCATCACGGCGATCTGCCCGGCAGGGCCGCCGAAGCTGATGAAGCCCAGTTGCAGCCAGTAACGGAAAGCGGCGCCGAAGCTGGGG
>JAVBXY010000034.1 GCA_030824275.1 Rhodocyclaceae bacterium
GAGAAAACGATGAAGTCGCCGCGCTGCAGCTGATGAGGACCTTGCTGCAGCCAGGCAACGCGATAGGGCAGGCTCGGTGTCCAGTTGAAAAGGATCGGCACGTGCGGTGTCGCATCGATGAAGAGGCGGACATAGGCCAGGCACCAGATGGCGATGATCGGCAGGTAGAGATACCAGCGCTGGCGGGCATGGCGCAGGAAGTCGCCAACACACACGATGATTCGCCGCCCATGGCCGGGACGTGCGGCGGGAATGGCGGCTGCCGGTTGATGCGGGGCGTTGTTCATGGCGCGGTCACCTTTCTGCGTAGTGCGGCTGTCAGATCGACGGTATTCGGCGTCGCTCCGGCCACAGCCGACTTGAGGACGACCAAGCAGCCGCATTCGCGGGGCAATTCCTCGAGTGCGAGCGGCAGGCGCTGGGCAAAGGTTCGCGCCATGAACAGGGCTTTTTGCCGGTCTTCCTCGGAGCTGGCTTTGGTCAGGATCTGTGTAAATTCAGCTTCCTTGGCGCGGTACACCTCGGCCACGTCGACCACCCCGATGATCAGCGCGGGGCGCAGGACGAGCCGGTCGTAGGCGGTTAGGGCGGCGCTCACCACGAATAGCGTCAGCAAGCCCTGGCCCAATAACTGGGATGTGTTCGGTTTCATACCGTATGCCCCCGATGGCGCAGCAGTTCGCTGATCGCCTCGTCGATGGACAGGCCCTGGGCGCGCAATTCGTCGATCGGGGCGTTGTCTTCCAACTTGTTGGAGAACAGCAGGTGGGTGGCCGGATCGAGAATGTTGCGGGCGACGCCTTCGCCGACCGGCGACGAGATGTACAACTCGGAGAAGACGCCGGCCTCGGTGCGTAGGGAGTTGAGCAGGCGCTTCTTCGGTTCGTCCATGGTCAGCCGGCCCTTGCGGTCGAGCATTTCGATGGACTCCGGCTTCTGGCGCAGCAGGAAAACCCAGTCCGAGCAGTTGAAGGCTGCTTCCATCTGGGTCGAGCCATAGAAGTCGTCGGCACTCTGGGTCGCGGTGCCGAGCGCACCACCATACTTGCGGGCACGCCGAGCGGCTTCTTCGATGACGGCGGCCTTGACCGGATCGTCGGCGCCGATGTCACCCAACTGCTGTTTCAGCTCGTCGACGAAGAGCACCTTGCGCCGGTTGCGGGTCAGGTACATCTCGCCGGTGATCCGGTGCAGCAACAGGATGTTCACCACCGCGTGCAGGTCGGGCCGGCGTTTCAGTTCCTCATTCTCGATGACGATGAAGTCATTGGAAAAGTCGATGTTGTTGCGACCTTCGAAGAAGCGCTCGTATTGCCCGCCACGCGAATAGGGGTTGAGCATGATGGCGAGGTCCTTGATGCGCTGGTCGCCGACCACGCCCAGTTCTTCGATGCTCCCGCTCTTGAAGGCATCGCGCAGCCCGGTGATGCGCAGTTCATTGCCGTATTCGCGCCAGAGTTTGAGGACCATGGCCGAGATGGCCTTGTACTGCACTTCTTCCAGGGTGTGCTGCATCGAGCACATCTTGGCGATACCGGGCACCAGCATGTCGATGTCTTCATTGATATCGACGATGTGGGTGAACGGGTCCAGACAGATGTTCACGTCGGGCCGGAACTCGATATAGGTGCCCTTGGCCTTACGGCACAGTTTCTCGAAACTGCGACCGAGATCGAGCATCCAGACCTTGGCGCCGATGGCGCGGTAGGACCAGGCCATTTCGTTCATCAGGACCGATTTGCCCGAGCCGGGGGCACCGATGATGGCGAAGTTGTAGTTGCCGAGATCATTGTCGAAGATGTCGAGGGTCATCAACTGGCCACGCCGCCCGCCAAACACCAGGGCCGGGGTGCGTGTGCCGCGCCATTCGGCAATCAGCGGCGCCATGTGGATGGCATTGGCCATGGTCTTGCGCGTGACCCGGCGCATCTTGACCAAGTCCTTGTGGAACTTCTCGGTCAGCGTCATCGGCAGGCTGGCAAGCAATGCCTGGCGATGCATGTAGGCGTCGGCGTTGAGCTGGAAGCCGCGGCCGCGCCAGATCGCATTAGCCGCTTCGTGGGCGGCGACCGCTTTGTTGGGCGCGGTGAATATCGCCAACTGGTGGTAAAGGCTGACCAGGTTGCCGCCGGTGTCGATGGCATCGGCGGCGGCCGTCCAGTCCTGCAGCTTCTTGTTGACGTCCGGCATGACGTCGGCCATTTTCGATTTGGCATTCTGCGTCGCCCGCACATGGTTGGCGGTGACCACCGACTTGGTGAGGTTGGGATCGAGAACCTGGACGCCGAGGGTGAGCAGAAACGGCGCGCTGTACTGCAAGGCCGGCTGCATCAGGTCGCCGATCAGCGACCCCATCTGCCACAGCGCGAAGCGTTCCGGGAAACTCTTGATCGAGTAGAAGCGCGCCTCCAGCACGTCGGGACTGGCTTCCTTCCACAAGGTCAGGCCACTCGGATGCGGATCCTGGATGGTGTCGAAGTCGACGATCTGGTCGCGCAGTTCGCGGCCGTCGTCGTAATTGAGGTCAGGCGCATCGGTCTGCGAAATGCGGTCGGGATTGGTGAATAGCGCACACCAGTTGATCAGATCGGCGGCATCGCAAACGCGATTGGGTAGCGAGGCCGAGCGCAGGCTGGACGACATCGAATCGCGCAGGGCGAGTAGTTCGTCGCGCTTGTTGAGGTCTTCCGGGTCGCCCGGAAAGGCGACGCTGAGCATCAGCCGAAAATCCCGGATCGTGTAGTGGAAGCCGGCAGTCAGCGACTTCTGTGCCCCCTGCAGCAGGTGGTCGACACGCTGGCGGGCCAGTTTGCGGAACAGATTTCCGTTGCGCGCCGGGCGGCCCCATTGTTTGGCCTGCTCGGCCTGGTCCTCATCCTCAACCCGCAGATTGGCATACTGGCGCAACTGGCTGCGTACCTGCGGCGAGGCAAAGAGATGGAACTGGATACCGGTGCCGGGTGGACAATTGGCGTAGAGCGAAATGAGCACTTCCGCCATTCGCTCGTCGGCTCCAGACTGCGGCATCAATTCGAGCATGACGCCCATGCTGTCGCGGTTCACAAAAATCTTCTCGGCGGCGAGATAGCCAGAGTAGGGCAGCCAGTTGGCGAACTGTTCGGCCGGTGTGTCAGCCGGCTCGCCGAAGGGAAAGCGCGGCGCATGGGCGTGGTCGCGCTGACCGATGAAATGGGGATCGCTGTGGGCGGTGTTCATGTTGACCTCACTGCGCATGGTTGGCGCCGGCCCCGGACAGCGGCGGGCGTTGCAACATCGGTAGGGGCGACGACGTACTGGCGCCGGGTTCTGTGGTCGTCTCAGCGGCCGGCTTGGGTGGCAGCTTCAGCGGTGCATAGCGATCACGGATCTGGCGTTGCACGTGGTCGATCTGCCACTGGCCGTTGTCCACCTGGACATAGACGTAGCCCTGATCGTAGAGATCGCCGTCGGCGTCTTCCCAGGGTTTGATCCACAGCCGCAGGATGCGGGCCTGGGTACGTAGGGGAGTGGGCGTCACGGCCATGCCGGAAGCGTTGGCCGTTGCTGAGGAAATGGGACGTCCAAGCGATTGTGAAGGGCTTTCTTCGGATGCCTCTTTCTGCCGGCGAGCGGAGCGTTGGGCCTGCTGGCTGGGCAGATTGTTGTGAAGGGCGTTGGCGTAGGTGCCGGATACCGAGTCGCAGGCGACGCCATCGGGGGCCTTGCAGGCGTACTTTGACTCGCCGCCCAGGCCGGACATGTTCATGCAGGCGCTCAATGGTAGGCACAGGCAGACGGCACCAATTCGCAGGACGAGCGTCTTCATGGCTGCTTCTCCGGCGCAACTTGTAAAGCGGTTGCGGCGAGCCGTGAATCGATCACGGCCCGTCCGACGAACCCTTCGCTACGAGTGCCATCCGCCCAGATCAATGTGGGCGTGCCTTGCACACCGAGTTGGCGGGCCAGCGCCAGGTTGCGATCGATCGGGTGGTCGCAGGCAGTGGAGGCGTTGAGCAGGCTGTCGTCGCCATCGAGCATCAGGCGCCGCCAGGCCGCCGCACGATCCATCGCACACCAGATGGCGATCGGTTTGGTCTCGCCCAGGAAAGGCAGCAGGAAGGTGTAGATGGTGATGTTGTCGAGGCTGGCCAACTCCGTCTCCAACTGTTTGCAGTAAGGGCAGTTGGGGTCGCTGAAAACGGCCACCCGGCGCTGGCCGGCACCGTGCACCGTCTTGACCGCATCGCTCAGTGGCAACTGTTCGAAGCGGATCGGGGTTGCTGTGGTTGGCTGGTATTTCTGGGGCGCTTCATCGGGGTTTTTTGCCTTGCCGGCACGCGCCAGTTTCGGGATGGTCAGGTCGCTCATGTTCTTGGTGTCGAACAGATGACCAAAGAGAAAATAGCGCGGCTGCCTGGCCGACACATAGGCTACGTTGCCGTTCATCCAGACCTCGTAGAGGCCGGCGATGGGCGTGCGGGTGATGCTAGAGAACTGCGTCCTCGGATGGGCTTTCTGCAACGCCGTCAGCAACTGCGTCTCGTCGGGCGTGGCCGCATTGGCGGCGAAGCAGGTGCCTAAAAGGATCGTGCTCAAGGCCGCGACGAGTGCTCGCCGGCGCATGGGTTTAGTAATTGCCATCGTCTGAGGTCTCCAAATAACGGGTTTCAGGGGAATTGGCGAAGCGGGCGGAAGAGGACTCGCCAGTTGTCATCGGCACATCGATGCGCACGCCCTTGGTGATCACCACATCGACTTCGCGACCGGCGTCCACTTCGATGACCGGGAAGGTGTTCTCGGCGAGCTTGATGTAGTACTGGGCCAGCCGGTCGAGGGCCTTGCCGACACCCGAGCCGAGGCCGGCGCGGTAGGCTTCGCTACCAGTGGCGCTGGCGACCGTGCCGAGGGCCGACGTGCTGTATTCGGTCGACGAGGTCGCCAGGCCCTGGCCGATGCCGCTGACTACACCGGCCAGCAGAGCGTTGGCGAGCATCTGCCCCTGCTTGGTGACCAGTCGCCCGCGCATGCCGACCTTGCCATCCTCACCGTAGATCGAACCCTGAATCTTGACTTCCAGCGTCGCGCCGTCGGTCCGCACACAAGACAGACTCTCGGTGCGCAGGTAGGCGCGCTCGGAACTGATGTCGCCATAGCCGGCGGCCACCACGAAGCACTCCCGGTATTCGGCGCGGAAACGGTTGGGCAGGAAGGCGTTGTCTGAAAGACGGATCAGGACCGGGTGCGGATTGGATTGAGATTGACCGCCGGTGGGTGCATCCAGGCCGCCCAGCAGCGTGCCACGGGTGAAACTGACGGGCAGGAAAGTGGTGACGGTCCGGGTGGCTGCTTGCGATCCGGCCCCGGCGGCGCGCTCGGCTTTTTCGCCGGTGTTGGCGAGCAGGGAGCGCTCGGCAACGCTAATCCGGGTAATTGCTAGCGTTGGCGCCATAAGTGGGCTCGGAGGCAGCAGGTCGCCGGGCGTGCCACTCGGCATTGTCCCCGTGGGCAAGCCCTTGGACGGTGGCGGCGCTGGGGGCAGGCTCGCCGCCGGCGGCATGGTCGGGAGTGGCGTGGGTGGCGGCGTAGCGGCTGCCTGCTGGGTCGAAGTCAGTCGCTGTTCCAGTTCGGCAAAGCGCTGCATCGTTTTCGCTTCGAAGGTCTGACGATCCTTGTTCAGTCGCCCCTGTTCTTCGCGTTCGTTCTCGTACTGTGCAAGCTTGCGCCCGGCCGTGCCGACCCACTGATCGACCGGATTGACCTGGGCACCGGGTGACATCACGCCGATGTTGGTGACCGAACTGGCTGGCCCGGCGGCGGGTTGCGTGCTGCTCGCCGGCGGACTGCTCGCGGTGAATGCGAAAATCGACCAGAGCAGCCCGACGCCGCCGGCCAGCAGGGCGCCGAGCATGGCGTACTGGCGTTGTCGCGGGGAGAGGTGGTGCAGCAATTGCTGCGGTAAGGCCCGCAGCGTTTGTATCCACTGACGCGGCGTCGTCATGGCGTCTCTCCGCGGCGGATCACATAGACGCTGGTGCTCTCGCCGGGGCGAAGGTTGTGGTGCTCAACAGCGATACCGACGACGCTGCCGTGCTCACGGTCGAATTCCTGTTCGGCCAAGACCATGGGGGCCTCGCTGATGTTCTGCAGCAGGTATTTCTCGCCGACCAGGCCGCGCCCCTCGTACTGGCGTACCCGGGAAAACCGCGCCTCGTTCCACAACGGGAGTGTGCCGTGGGTCTCTTCGACTCGGATATCCGGTGGCACCCGATCCGAAGTCATCGCCACCAGCAGCGCCTTCATGGCCCTTACCTGGTTGGGTGACGGGCTGGCCAGAGCCTGAGCCGACGTCGCATGCTTCAATGCCTTCGGCGTCCTGTCGCGGATGACGATCGTGTCGGCTGGGGTGTCGGAACGACGCAGCAGCAAGGCGTAGGTGGCGTTGGCAGATGCGACGAAAAGGTTGATCGGCTTGGCGGAATCGCCCACCGGGCGGACATAGATCTCGCCCTTGTCACGGTCGCAGGTCAGGGCGATTTCACCGGCCGGGTTGATCGGCGATGAACCGGTAGCGGCGGGCGTCATGCCTGGGCTGGCGGGAAGTGCTGCCGCTATGCCGCATTGGCTCGAATGGATGTTACCGAAGACGTCGGTAATCAATGCCCCTTCGATGCGGATGCGAGTCGGTTCCTGGATCGACAGGATGGCTTCGACCGCCGCACCGTCACTGGCCTCAACGAGTTGCAGTGCCTGGGCGGGCAGGGCCGTGATGGCGGCGATACCGGCGACGGCGAACGTAGAGCTCATTGCCCATCCGCACCTAGGTGTTGGCTTGGGAACAGGTCGGGATAAGGCCTGGTGGGTATCAGTTGCCGACATTGGCTACCTCCTTGAAACTCTTCAGATGCATGCGTGCACCGGCGTAGCTGAATTCGACCTGATAGGCCTTGAGGTCGTTGGTCGTCTCGAACCCATTGACCAGGGTGCGCAGGCGGCCGCGGATGACGACGCTCTGTCCCTCTTCGCTGGGAACCAGTTGCTGGGGCGCGAAGACGGTGGCGGCATTGATCCGCTTCAGGCGTTCGGCTTCCACTTCCTGGCGGGTCTTCAGCGGGCCGTACTGTTCCGGTTCGACGTAGCCGAGCAGAATTTCCTTCTTCCAGTCGATCGAGGCCGGCGTCACGTCGAGCACCAGCCAGGCGATGAAACTGCCCATCTGCTCGAGGTACTCGCTGCTCGCCCTGTCACGGGTGACCCAAAAGGTCTTGTCGATCGAGGGCGGCACGACGACGGTGCGCACCGTGCCGAGCAGGTTGAGGATGACGATCAGGGCGAGGATCTGGCCGGCGGCCAGGACGCCGACGGCCAGACCGAGCCCCCGGTTGCGGCGGCGCATTTCCTTGATGTCGCCGTTGAGTCGTTCGAAGTCCATGGGTTCGTCTCCTTGGCTCAGCCGACCATGCGGCGGATGTGCGACGGCGGCGTGGCGCGCATTGCGGTCAGGGGACTGGCCGGCAGGTGCCAGTACAACCAGTGGATGGCGAAGGCCGGATGCTTGTCCGCCTTGATGCGCGATATCCAGCGCGAGACGAAGATGCCCGCCGCCATGCAGACGGCGAACGAAGTCTTGCTGCCGGACATATAGCCGACGAAAAACATGAACAGGATCGGCGCGGCGACATCGACATCCCAGAAGCCGATCTTCCATTGGTCATCGAGACGCCGCGGGATATAGGTGTCTGCTTGCATATCGGTCTCCTGGGGTCGATGCCGGCGTTTCAGATCACCGCGCCCATGATCGCGCCGGCGATCACCAGACCCACGGCGGCGAAAATGGCGAGGCCCACGTAAAACAGGACCGGACCGAAGTTGCGTAGCGCGGAGAGCGAGATGAGCGCGACCACGAAACCGACGAAGCCGACCAGCGCCTTGATGCCGGGGCCGAGCGCGGCGATCTGGGTCAGCGCCGAGGTCAGCGGGCCGGTGATGCCGGTAAAGGCGACCAGGTCCAGGGCGTAGCCGGGAAAGGCGATGCCGAGGCCGAGGGCGATCGTGGCCAGCAGCACGGTAATGTTCATCGGCTTACGGGCGAAAAGATGAGGGAAAGAAACAGGGGCTGTAGCGTTCATGAAAACCTCCGAACAAAAGTTGGATGACGAATGGGGGGTAGGAAGGCGGGTGGGCGCGTAGACATGGCGGCGGGTGAGAGCGCATACGCTCGGCGGGTAATTGATTTGGCTGACAGCCAGCGGAAGCCGTGAGGTCATGGTCGCTCCGTGTCGCGCAGGTCAAAGACCAACTCGACCCGCCGGTTCTGCGTACGGCCGGCCAGGGTGTCGTTCGCGGCGATGAAACAGCACGCGCCGCGGGCTTTGATGCTCAGTGTGGGTGTCAGCCTCGGGTGCTTGCTGAGCAGGTGGTCGCGAACCGCCAGCGCGCGGGCAAGGGCTAGTGATTCATTGAAGGCCAGTGGCCCTGTGTTGTCCGTTCGGCCGACGATCATGATCTGGCGCGCCGAGAGCAGGGCGGTCATTGCCTCATTCAGGCTGGAACGGGCAGCGGGGCTTAGCTTTGCGCTGCCGAGGCCGAACTGGACGGTGATCGTCCGCGAAGTGGAGATATTCGGTGTTGGGAGCGGGGTGGCAGGTTCAGAGAGGATAGGCTGGGCCGGGGAGGAAGGCGCTGCGCGGTCGACAGTCCGAACTGAGGAATCCGTTGCGAGAGTTTTTGGTGTGCGGGCTGGGCAGGCTGGCGGTACGCAGTGTCCGAAAGTTGCTTGGCGGCCGAAATCGAGTTGAGCCAGTTGCCCGGGGGCGACGCCTCCCGTGCTTTTCCGGTGATCCTGTGGTGCCGTGTTATGGAACAAGCCGCACGATGCAGCCAGGAAGGCGCAACAGCCAATGAGGCCGAGACTACGATAGTTCAAAAGAGGGGCCTTCATGGCGCCACCCTCACCGACATCAGGGCGAATGTTTCGCCTTGGGGCTTCTGTTTGCCACTCTTTGTTACGCCAGCGAGTTGGCTGCTATGTTGCGCGGGCAACTGGCGATAAACCCGCCAAGCGTATTGGGCGCGGGCTTTGGTGCAGGCTTCACCCTTGAGGTGTGAGCAGGCCGCATTGTAGGCACCGACCGTATCCCATGTCGCACCCTGCCGGGAGAACAGGTCAGACAATAACCAGGCGCCGACCTGGATGTTGGTACAGGGCTCGAAGAGATCGGTTTCACGGATGCCGTGGCGTGACAGGGCTGAAAGATGGCCGCTGTTGATCTGCATGAGACCGATATCGTAGGAGCCGGTCCGCTGGACGTGCGTGCGGTTGACAGCCCTCGGATTCAGGTTCGATTCGACACGGGCGATGGCGTAGAGCAGTTCGGCTGATATGCCGTAGCGTTGAGCCGCTTCTTCCCAGCAGGCCAGCGCCCATGTGGGCTTGGTTGCCAGAATGGCAAGGGTAGCCAATGGGGCAAGGGACAGCAGACGCATGAATCAACTCTCCAACTGAACCGGAATGACCCGCCGATGGGCGGGTATGGAGGTTTGGGCCGTCGGCTGAGGCAAACGGTCAGAGTCGGGATCGGGTTGGTCCGGTGGCTAACCGGGCGAGATGATGAAGAGTGGGTGCTCTGAAACTGGAGGGGCGAGGGTGGATGCAGGTTGAAGCGGCGCAGGACTCAGCGCGGATACGCTTCGCGCCGGTGATGGGCGCGCGCTGCCATGTTTCGGCGCGCCTGCCGCAGGATGATGGCACCCGATGCATCCCACGTCTTGCAGAGAGCGACGCAGGTCGTCGTCAACTGGTCGAGTTGGAACTTGGGATTGGGATGTCGGTTGGCGGGCGAAAGCTGTAGGTCCAGTAGCAACTGAAATTGCTCACGCCACATCGACTCACGGCGGCGCGGGGTTTGGGGCGGGCGGAGAACCAGTTCGCTCCCGAGAAACTGAAAGATGCGCGTCGAGGCATCCTGGTGAGTAAACACCAGCGATACACAGGCGCTGATCAGATCGGGGAAGCGGAAGGTCGGCGACACATTGTCTTCGCTGTGCAGCAGACTGTAGAGCCAGTCATGCTCATCAAGCCATAGGCGCGTCTCGATGACATCCTGTGGGGCGCTCACCTTTGAGGGAGGCGCGGTATTTTCCGGGTGCGGCGTCGGTGTGGTGGTAAGCATGTGGCATACCTCGATTCAGTGGCG
>JAVBXY010000016.1 GCA_030824275.1 Rhodocyclaceae bacterium
GCATCGCTAGGCTGACGGGCCACTGAAAGGAAGGTCCATGCGCACGCTTCCGTTTATTTTCCTATTCGCCCTGATGACGTCCGCTCTCGCCGCCGACCCCAAGAACGGCAAGACACTGCACGACAAACAGTGCGTCGCCTGCCACGTCAAGCTGATCGGTGGCGACGGCAACAAGATCTACACGCGCTCGCCGCGCCTGATCAACGACCGCAAGGCCCTCGGCCAGCGCGTCACCATGTGCTCGGCGCAAACCGGCGCCAAGTGGTTCCCGGAAGAAGAGGAAGATGTTGCCGCCTACCTCGCCCAGCAGTTCTACAAATTCAAATAGGAGGGCGCCATGACCACCGTCTGCGATCTGTCCAAAGGCAAGTGCAAGCCCTGTGAAGGCGGCGTGCCGCCGCTGTCCGATGCCGATGTCGGCGAAATGATGAAACAGCTCGACGGATGGACACTACAGGGCGGCGTCATCAGCAAGACCTACCGCTTCAAGAACTACTACGAGACCACCGCTTTCGTGAACGCGACGGCCTGGGTCTCGCACCGCGAAGACCATCATCCGGACATCGCACTCGGCTACAACCAATGCACCGTCAGCTATACCACCCACGCCATTGACGGCCTGTCCGAAAACGATTTCATCTGTGCGGCAAAAATCGATGCCCTGTTTTCGCTTTGAGTAACAAAGGAACGCTGATCGCCGTCCACGGCCGGAAATACGACGTCCGCCTCGCCGATGGCCGCGTCATCAACGCCTACCCCAAGGGCAAGAAAAGCATCTACGCCTGCGGCGACGAAGTCACCGTCAGCGCCGACGGCGCCCTCGCCGCACACGAACCGCGCCGCAGCCTGCTTTACCGCAGCGACGCCTACCGCCAGAAGCTGATCGCCGCCAACGTCACCCAGATCGTGCTGGTGGTCGCCACCGAGCCCTCCTTCTCCGACATGCTGCTGACCCGCGCCCTGGTAGCCGCCGAGCATGAGGGATTGCGGCCGCTGATCGTGCTCAACAAGTGCGACCTCACGGACTCGCTGGCGAGTGCCCGCACCATGCTCGCCCCCTACGCGGCCCTCGGCTATCGCGTCATTGAAATGGCCGCGATGCAGGACGTCGCCCCACTGGCCACGCTGTTGGCTGGCGAAACCTCGGTACTGGTCGGCCAGAGCGGCATGGGCAAATCGACCCTGACCAATGCGCTGATTCCCGAAGCCCTGGCACCGACACGGGAGATTTCGACGGCGCTGGATTCCGGCAAGCACACCACCACCCACGCCACGCTGTATCAACTGCCCGGCGGCGGCACCCTGATCGACAGCCCGGGCTTGCAGGAATTCGGTCTTGCCCATCTCAACATCGGCGAGATCGAATTCGGCTTCGTCGAGTTCCGCCCCTTCCTCGGCCAATGCCGCTTCCGCGATTGCCGCCACGACGCCGAGCCCGGCTGCGCCATCAAGCAAGGCGTCGTCGCCGGCACCGTCAGCGCGCGTCGGCTGGAGAGTTTTCACCAGCTTGTATCCGAGATTGCCAAGGGCTTGCACTGATGGACCGCACTGAGCGTTTCTACAAAATTGACCAGATGATTCACGAGCGGCAGTTGGTCAGCTTCGCCGATCTGATGGACGCCCTCGAAGTCTCCCGCGCCACACTCAAACGCGACCTCGAGTACATGCGCAATCGGCTCAACGCACCCATCGTCTGGGACCGCCATGCAGGAAATAGCGGCGGCTACCGCTTCGACGCCCACCATGCGGAGGGCGCAGGCCAATATGAACTGCCCGGCCTGTGGTTCAACTCGGGCGAAGTGCACGCCCTGCTCACCATGCAGCACCTGCTGGCCGACCTCGATCCCGGCGGCATCCTGACGCCGCACATCGAGCCGCTGATGGCGCGGCTCAACAGCCTGCTTGGCAGCGCCGACAACACCGCCGAGGAAATCCGCCGTCGCGTGCTGATCGTCGGCTCCGCCAAGCGCAGCATGAAGCTCGCCCACTTCGAGAAAGTCGGCGCCGCCCTGCTGCGCAGGAAGCGCCTGCTGCTCACCTATTTCGCCCGTGGCAGTGGCGAAACCACCGAGCGCGAAGTCTCACCGCAGCGCCTCGTCTATTACCGCGAGAACTGGTATCTCGATGCCTGGTGCCATCTGCGCGACGGCCTACGCAACTTTGCCGTCGATTCGATCCAGCGCACCGATCTGCTGGAGAAGAAGGCCCGCGAAGTCTCCAGCCGTTCCGTCAACGAAGTCCTCGGCCCCGGCTACGGCATCATCGCCGGCGGCCGGCTGAAGACAGCGAAGCTGCGCTTCACACCCGAGCGCGCCCGCTGGGTGGCCCAGGAGACCTGGCACCCGAAACAGCACGGCCGCTTCAACAAGGACGGCGCCTGGCTGCTCGACTTTCCTTACGCAGACCACCGCGAACTGATCATGGACATCCTCAAATTCGGTGCCGACGTCGAAGTGCTGGCGCCCGCCGATCTGCGCCAGCGCGTGACCGACGAAGCCGCCGCGCTGATCCGCCTTTACGCCGCAAAGAACTGAGCTCATGGCCGCCACCCTCGAAGGACAACTCGTCGTCGCCCTCTCCTCCCGCGCCCTCTTCGATTTCGAGGAGGAGAACCAGGTCTTCGAGCAGCAGAACGACTCGGCCTACATGCGCCTGCAACTCGAACGCCTGGACCAGCCGGCGATCCCCGGCGTCGCCTTCCCGCTGGTGCAGAAGCTGCTGGCCTTCAACACGCCGGAACAGCAGCGCGTCGCGGTGGTGATCCTCTCCCGCAACGATCCGGTCTCCGGCCTGCGCGTCTTCCGCTCCGCCGAAGCCGCCGGCCTGCAACTGGATCGCGGCGTGTTCACCCGTGGACAACCGCCCTTCCACTACCTCAAGCCCCTGGGCGCCCATCTCTTCCTTTCGGCCAACGAGGCCGACGTGCGCGCCGCATTGAACGCCGGCTTCCCCGCCGCGCGGGTGTATTCCAGTTCACTGAAGGAAGCGGAAAAGCATCCCCGCGAAGTGCGCATCGCCTTCGACGGCGACGCAGTTCTCTTCTCCGATGAAGCGGAGCGCGTCTACCAGGAACAGGGCCTCGCCGCCTTCCAGGACCACGAACAGAGCCACGCCTTGCAACCGCTGCCGCCCGGCCCCTTCAAACCATTGCTTGAAGCACTGCATCGATTGCGCGATACCCACGGCGCGCCGCTGAAAATCCGCACCGCCCTCGTCACCGCCCGCAGCGCCCCGGCCCATGCGCGGGCCATCCGCACCCTGATGGCCTGGAACGTGGAAGTGGATGAGGCGATGTTCCTCGGCGGTCTGGAAAAGAGTCAGTTCCTGCGCGAGTTCCAGCCGGATTTCTTCTTCGACGACCAGACCCGGCACTGCGAACCCGCCTCGCGGCTGGTGCCTACTGGGCACGTCGTCAGCGGCATCGCCAACGACTGACCGGGTCTGCCTCGCCGTCTCGTCAGCGCCGACTTTTCAGCAAATCAGGATCATGTAGATGATGCCGCCGATGCCGACGGTGAGCATCATGACCGAGGAAATGATGAGATCGCGCGGCTCGCGGGGATAGCCCCGCTTGACCCGTGCGATCACGTTCAGCACGTTGCCCAGGGTGATGGCGGTCAGGAACAGCATCATGAACATGTCGACGAAGATCAACACGCCGCTGAAGTTACTCACCGGCCGGCATTCGCGGATGCCCATCTTGCGCATGAAAACCTGCATCTCTTCGTTGGGCGGGCTGAAACCGATGCTGACCACCGCCCACACCACCATGATGATCAGGGCGGCAACGAACAAGCCCAGCGCAATCCAGCCTTCAGCCGACTTGAGCCCCTCCTTGAGGGCGCGCAGGTCGGCCATGTACTCATAGGCCTCGCGGGCTAGCTGTCGGCGCAGTTTTTCCCAGTTCACTGCCTGATATCTCCATGGTTGCATGACACAAGTATTTCTTGCGTCATGAAGTATCCATGGCTAGCTTCGCTAGGTCAATCGCAGAGTTGCCGGAATATAGATATGGAGAAAAAGTCGGCCCGACACAATACCGGGCCAAACCCCATGAGGAGAGGCGAATCTACGAAGAGGTGCACTGCAATTGATGGCTGCAGAAGTACATCACATGATCAGGTCGGTGGTTTCGTAACCCAACGCGACACCACCAGCGTTACCGCCATAGTCATCGGCATTCTGAGTGATGTGGTTAGCGCCGGCCATGGAATCGCGCAGATAGCGCTGAATAGGATTCGATTTCATGACTCCGCGTGCCCCAGTAGCCTTATAGAGCATTTGGATGGCCTCTTCACACTCGCGGCCGATGCGACCAGCATCAAACTTGTATTCTGATCGCCTGTTAATGTTCAGCGGCTCGCCGCGCTGTATAGAGTCCATCATGGCGGCAATCGCGGTATCACGCCTCGCCTTGGCTCCACGTACCTTGGCCATGGCATTGCCGAGACGATCCTTAACGTAGGGACTGCGGTCAGTCTTGCCACCATCCAGGGTATCAACTCGCACCTTCATCTCTTCGATGAAACAATCGATCGCACCCTGGGCCATGCCAATCATTACCGAGGACACGGCAAAGCTGAAGGTTGTCCCGAAAGGCATGCGGTAGTTAGGCGGAAGATTTTCGACGCCCTTCAACTGGAAACAGTCGATCAGGCTGTGAGAACGATGATCGGGAACGAAGACCTTATTCAGCACAAGATCCTTGCTTCCTGTTCCAGCAAGACCAAAAGCATGCCAGTTGTCAGAAATTTTGTAGTCGCTGCGCGGCACAAGGTGTACGCGAAAGTCTGGCATTGGCGCTCCAGGAGTCATCACCATGGCACCAAGTAGCGCCCACTGACAATGATCACAGCCGCTTGAAAAGCGCCAAGTTCCCTCGAGTACAACACCACCCTCAACCTTTTCCGCCTTGCCCCAAGGGTGGTAGGACGACGAGGTCTTGGCATGAATGGTCGGGCCGTAGAGATCGGCTAGAGCCTGGTCTGGAAACAGAGCCATTTCCCAATTGTGAATGCCGATCACCATCAGCACCCAGGCACTGGAGGGACAGCCACGACCGATTTCCTGCAGCACCCGATAAAAGCTCATCGGATTCATCTCGAAGCCACCATGGGCCTTCAACTGGACGATGCGGAAAAATCCGGCATCCTCAAAGTCCTTGATGTTCTCTTCCGGCGCCTTGCGTGCATCCTCGCAGGCCTGCGCTCGGGCACGCAGGGTCGGGATCATGTCGCGGGCCCGTTGCACCAGTTCCGCTTCGGTCGGGATAGTCACTTTTGCATCCATTTTCATGGTCTCCTTTGGTTGTTTTGCTATTGGGTTTTCGCCAGTTCGGCGACGGACAGGAAGCGTCCGTCGAAATAGACCAGAGGCGCCGCCAGCACCTCGGCGGTGGTCACGGCCACTACGTCGCACAGCACGATGGAATGGGTCGAGGCCGGATGGATTTCGGCGATCCGGCACTGGAAGCGAACCAGTGCCGAACCCAGTTCCAAGGCGCGGCCCGGTGACTCCATCCATGGCCCGGCGGCGAAACGCTCATCGCCGCTGACGCCTTCGACCATGCCGGCGAAGCGCTTGGCATCGCCGATCTGATCGCTGCCAAGGACATTGACGCAGAGGGCGGCACCAACCATCACCAGTTCATGGGCATAGACGTTGCGATTGATGCAGACCATCAGGCGCGGCGGCTCCGCCGAGATTGAGCAAACCGCCGTGGCGGTAAGCCCGGCCCGACGCCCGCCGTGATTGAGAGTCAGAATGCAGACCGCGCCTGCCAGACGGCGCATGCCGCCCTTGAACTGCTGGGCATTGACCAGGTGGTCCATGTCGGCCGCGCCCATGTCATGCCGCTCCCGTACTCAGGAAGCGGCGCATCACCGCATTGAACTCGTCCGGTGCTTCGTACTGGGGCCAGTGACCGGCGTTCGCCTGCATCACATACAACTTGGCGCCCGGGGTGCGGGCACAGGCCGCCTCGGCCGCATCGAGGTCATGGATCGGGTTGTGATGGGTCCACAAATACAGGGTGTCGCAGCGCAGGGACTCAAGCTCGATCATCTGCCTGTCGAGCTCCTCCTGCCGCTTCATCATGCCAAAGACCTGCGGCGCGGTCTTCTGGAACTCGGGCCGCTGGTAGAGGGCGAGGCGACTACCGATCAGTTCGTCGTCCACCAGATGCCAGTTGGATTCGTGCATCAGCCACTGCATGCGCTGACGCACTGACTCCACCGACGGCGGCTTGCCGAAGTTCCTGCGGTTAAGTTCGTCCAGATCACGCACGTCCTGCAGCCCCTTCTCGCTGACGATGGGGATACCCGCCGCGGTGTTGAGCACCAGGCGTTTCACCCGCTGTGGATGACGCTCGGCGAAGAGTCCGGCTACCCAACCTCCCAGCGACTCGCCGGAAATATGGGCGGCAGCGACGCCGAGCACATCCATCAACTCGGCGAGCTGTGCCACATATGCCATGGGCATGTAATCGATGTCGCTGCGCTTTGCCGACAGGCCATGACCGACGAAATCGAAGGCGACGACGTGGAAGCGGTCCGCCAGCGCCACCATGTTCTTGGCATAGGCCTCGATGTGACCGCCGATGCCATGCATCAGGAAAAGCGTCTCGGCGTGCTCGCGCCCCGCCTCGGCGATACGCACCACGCCGAAGGATGGCGTATCCACATAGCGGATTTCAGCGCCCAGAAAATCAAGCCACAAACTCATGTCATGTGTCCTCTCGAGCGCGGTTCAGCGGGCAGCGTCGGGAGCGGGATGAGCGGCGGCGGCGAACTTGTGGCCCCAGTCGCTGAGCTGGCTGTAGTTCTTGATGGTCCAGTTGTCATCGTCGACAACGACGCCGCCCCAGCCATATTCGAGACCGAAGCCGGAGGGAGTGACCATGTAGAAGGACACCATATGGTCGTTGGGGTGGTGGCCCGGCGTGGCGATGACCGGAATGCCGGCCTTCTGCACGCGGTCGTAGGCGAGCCCTACGTCGTCGAGGGATTTCAACTCGATCATCAGGTGATTGAGCTTCTTCGGCGCCGGCATGAAGGCGGTGGCCAAGGAGTGGTGTCGGCCCGTCGCGGTGTGGAGGAAGGTGGCGTCCACGGTGATACCGGGGAAGGTTTCCGCATCGCGGATGTAGTCTGAGAGCTTGAGGCCCAGCACTTCGGTGTAGAACTTTACCGAGGCGGCGTAATCGCGGGCCACGGTGAGCAGGTGTCCAACGCCGAGCGCACCGGTTTCGAAGCCGCCGCCGACCAGCAGGGGCGAACTGAAGGGACGCGAAATCGGCGCGTGGGTCGGCCCCACCGTGAATTCATGGCGATAGCCGTTGGGATCGGGGCAGTGGAACAGAGCCTCCACCTTGCGCGAGCGGGCCAAGGCGGCATCCCCCTCGACGACCTTGATGCCCTTGTCGCGCAGGTCGGCGACGAAGATGCTCAGTTCGCCCAGCGTGTCGAACTGCCAGCCGGCGGCGGCGAGATCGTCATCGGTGCCGCGTTCGATGAGGATGCGCTGCGCCAGTTCGTCCATGCGCAGACTCAGGGATTCCTCGTTGCTGTCGCCGACCTGCAGACCAAGGATATTGACGGCGAACTCTTCCCACTGCACCAGGTCGCTGGCATTGATGACCACGTAGGCCAGATTGGATATTCCAGACATTTCTCTTCCCCTCGTAGCCCTCTCTTCGCCTGGCATCGATCCAGTCCGGAAAGGGCGGTTGATAAATTTCGCGGGAATCTTCGTTCCCGGTGTCTATTCAGCAACCGGTGTGCCACACCTATTGAAAGATCAACAATTCAACATTGCACAATCAAGGTTTGCTCAACAAAGAGAAGGGGTTCTTCGAAGGAGGGTAAGATTTTTTGCTGCAATCGCACATCAGCAGACAGAAGATCCAATTTGCGAAATTTCGCAAATTGGATCTTCTGGGACGAGGATGCGCCTGTGAATTTTCGCCAGGGCAGAGCTACGTATGCGGCGGCCGCCAGCC
This sequence comes from Rhodocyclaceae bacterium, assembly GCA_030824275.1. GTDB lineage: Bacteria > Pseudomonadota > Gammaproteobacteria > Burkholderiales > Rhodocyclaceae > JAVBXY01. The sequence goes on from JAVBXY010000016.1 coordinate 8,000, forward strand.
GTGCAGGCCGGTGTCTACTCGGGCTTGAGTTCGCGCAGTTTCTTGACACGATAGGCCAACTGGGCGCGGCTGATGCCCAGCAGGGTGGCTGCCTTCGACATATTGCCGCCGGCGGCCTTGAAGGCGGCATTGACCAGCGTGTCCTCGACGTCAAAGAGGGAGGCGCTGGCGCGGCCGACAATGCCCTCCGCCCAGTTCATCAGGGCCTGGGCCTCTGCCTCCTGCATCGGCACATGGGTGTCGGTGGCATCATTCTGCTCACTGACTTCGCCAAGTTCATTCAGCCCCATGCGACTGGTATCGCTCGCCGAGCTGTCCACCGTGAACAGGTGGTGATAACCCAGCGCCTGTCCATCATCTCCGAGAATGACGCCGCGTTCGATCACGTTCTCGAGTTCGCGCACATTCCCCGGCCAGTCGTACTTAAGGATCACCGGCAAGGCCCGCGCTGTAACGCCGGAGATTGTCTTGCCGTGGGAGGCGCTGAACTTCCGCAGTAGATGTTCCAGCAACAGCGGAATGTCATCGCGACGCTCGCGCAGGGGAGGAACCAGAATGGGAAACACATTGAGCCGGTAGAACAGGTCCTCGCGGAAACGACCTTCCTTCACCGCCAGATGCAGGTTCTCGTTGGTGGCGGCGACAATGCGCACATCTACAGTTTTGGTCGTTGCGCTGCCTAGGGGCTCGAACTGTCCAGTCTGGATCACGCGCAACAGCTTGCCCTGTGCCGTCATGCTCAGGGTGCCGATCTCGTCGAGGAACAGGGTGCCGCCATCGGCCATGGTGAAGCGACCTGGACGTCCCTCCCCCGCGCCGGTAAAGGCGCCACGTTCGGCGCCGAATAATTCGGATTCCATCAGCGGCTCGGGAATCGCCGCGCAGTTCACTTCAATGAATGGCTTGTCACCGCGGCGACTCTGCCGATGTACCTCCTTGGCGAATGCGCTTTTGCCGACGCCGCTCTCGCCCAGAACCAGGACCGTGGCATTGGTCGGCGCCACGCGACGAATCTTGTGCATGATGGTATTGAATGCGACGGAGGCGCCGATCACGCCATGAGGACCCGACTGGGTCGGACGCGCCGGCATCGACGCGAGAGCTTCGACGCGGGCATCCGCCACGACCGCCGCGGGCGACTGCAACCGCACCGGCGCCGGCTCAAAATACTTGAGATCGAGTTCTGGGTCTTTCCATTGTTCCACCGGCTTGGCGATGCAACGGCAGACGTCATGCCCCATGGAACGGCACTCGACCTCCCGCACCAGTATGCGCCTGCCCATGCAAGTGCTCAGGTAACCCGAGGCGTAACCAACTTCCATCCAGCAGGCGGGATGATTGCCAAGACCGTAGGCCAGAGTATGCGTGTGATCTTCGAAGGAGTTACGCCAGGAAAACTCAATGTTGCAGATACCCTTTTCGATGTCGATGTCGGCACTCAGGCTTTCCGTGGCGACAATGCCCTGCAACGCGTGTAGCTGGGCACCGCGCAACAGTAAATGGATATCGTCGACGGCATCCTTGCGCTCCTGGAACTTCATCGCCAGTTCGGCATCCCGACATCCGGCGGTATAGCCGACGCGGGTCAGCAATCCCCGCGCGCTTTCAATGCCAATTCCCTCGATCAGTTCCTGTCGCAAGGCGCCGACAGCTTCCATGTGCATAAGCACCATGCGCCGGTCTTCAAGCCAGATCAAGGCCTCCGGCAGATTGAAGTGCAGCCTTTTCAATACGTCCGAAAAGTCCGGGCCATCGACATTGCCAATGATCGTGGGACGCGCAACCGTGAGATTGGGGGGGGTCTTCAAACAAGTCTCCTCTTTGCAGCCGGTCTGTTCGGTAGATCGCCGACTTGGGCGTCCACTTTACTGCACGGCTAAGCCAAGGAACCCTCGACTTACTGCTGCGCCTGCTGCTCCTGCTCCGCCGCCACGCTGGGCGGGCCTTCCATCCAGGCTTCCGGCGCACGGCGCAGATCGAGGGTCGCCGGATAGTCCGGGTTGCGGCCTTCGCGCCGCAGATGTACCGGCCCCGGCGTGTGGCCGTGGTTCCAGAAGCGGGCGACGCGACGGGCTTCGGCTTCGTTGGCGTTGATGGGGAAGGTGTCGTAGTTGCGACCGCCAGGATGGGCGACGTGATAGGTGCAACCACCGATGGAGCGGCCGCTCCAGGTGTCGACCACATCGAAGACCAGGGGCGTCTGCACGCCGATGGTCGGGTGCAATGCCGAGGGTGGCGCCCAGGCCCGGTAGCGCACACCGGCGACGTACTCGCCACGCACGCCGGTCGGCGCCAGGGGCAGCGGCCGGCCGTTGCAGGTGACGATGTGACGGTTGTCGTTGAGGTGCCTGACCTTGACCTGCATGCGCTCGACGGAGGAATCGACATAGCGCGCCGTGCCGCCAGCGCCGACTTCTTCACCCAGCACGTGCCAGGGTTCGATGGCCTGGCGTAGCTCGATTTCGATGCCGTGATAGACCACGGTGCCGTAGCGCGGGAAACGGAATTCGAGGAAGGGCGCGAACCACTCGAACTCGAAGGCGTAGCCGGCGCGCTGCAAATCCAGCACGACATCGCGCATGTCCTGGGCGATGAAGTGGGGCAGCATGAACTGGTCGTGCAACTGCGTGCCCCAGCGGATCAAGCGGCCCGTGTAGGGTTGGCGCCAGAAGCGGGCGACCAGGGCGCGCAGCAGCAGCATTTGCAACAGGCTCATCTGCGCGTGGGGCGGCATTTCAAAGCCACGGAATTCGAGCAGGCCGAGGCGCCCCGCCGGGCCGTCGGGCGAGTAGAGCTTGTCGATGCAGAACTCGGCGCGATGGGTGTTGCCGGAAAGATCGATGAGCAGATTGCGCAGTAGGCGATCCACCAGCCAGGGTTGCAGGCTCTCGCCCAGCGTGGCGCCAGCGTTCATCTTTTCCGTCATCTGCTGGAAAGCGATTTCCAGCTCGTAGAGACTCTCGTGCCGCGCTTCGTCCACGCGCGGCGCCTGACTGGTGGGGCCGATGAACATGCCCGAGAACAGGTAGGACAGGGCCGGATGATTCTGCCAGTAGGCGATCAGGCTCATCAGCAGATCGGGGCGGCGCAGGCAGGGCGAATCAGTGGGCGATGCCGCGCCGATGGTGACGTGGTTGCCGCCGCCGGTGCCGGTGTGGCGACCGTCGAGCATGAACTTCTCGGCGCCGAGGCGCGTGAGACGGGCTTCCTCGTAGAGCGTTTCGGTGTTGGCCACCAGCTCCGGCCAAGTGCGGGCCGGGTGGATGTTCACCTCGATGACGCCGGGATCGGGCGTGACCTTGAAATCCTTCAGGCGCGGATCGCTGGGTGGCGTGTAGCCTTCGACGCGCACGGGAATCTTCAGCGCCGCAGCGCTGTCCTCGATGGCGCCGAGGAGATCGACGAAGTCTTCGAGCAGGGCCACCGGCGGCAGGAAGACGTGCAGCACACCATCGCGCACTTCGACGCAAAGGGCGGTGTGCACGATTTCCTTCGCGTCGTAGGATTTCTTCGGTGGCTGGACTTTGCGTGCTGCGCGCTTGGGTGGCGGCAGGTCTTCCGGAATATCGAAGGGATCGCGGCCGTGGTCGAGTTCCACATCCTCGGGTGCAACCCAGGGCAGGGATGCCAGCGGCAGGCGCAAACCCAGAGGCGAGTCGCCGGGAATCAGGTAGAGATGCTCGCGGCGCAGCGGCCAGGGGCTGGAACGAAACGTGGTCGAAAAGTCGGCGCTGGTGGTACGGCGTTTCCCGACGCGCGGCAGCGGCTTCACCGGCAGCACATATCCAGCCGGTTCGCCGAGGCCTGTCTCGATCAAACGGGCAACGCGCTTGCGCTCGTCGGCGTCCTTGAGATCGGTCTTGAGCGGATCGAAATTTTCCGGCCAGCGGTTTTCCTGGTCGACGATTTGCGCCACGTCCTCGTAGGCCGGAATGACGAAGCGCTCGTCGAGCCCCAGTTCGCGGGCGAGCAGGCAGATGAAGCGCAGAGCATCGCTGGTCGACTGGCCCCCGGCCTTCTTGTCATCCACCGCCAGCAGCGCCGAATCGCGCCACAGGGGCTGGCCGTCGGTGCGCCAGTAGCAACCCAGGGCCCAGCGCGGCAGCGGCTCGCCCGGATACCACTTGCCCTGGCCGAAATGCAGCAGGGCACCCGGGGCGAAATGGCCTTGCAAACGGGTGAGCAGTGCACCGGCCAACTCACGCTTTTTGGGCGACAGGGCGGTGTAGTTCCACTCCGGGCCATCCATGTCGTCGATGGAGACGAAGGTCGGCTCGCCGCCCATGGTCAGACGCACATCGCCCTTTTCCAGTTCGGCATCCACCTGATGGCCGAGGTCGAGCACGGCCCGCCATTGGGCATCGGTATAGGGTTTGGTGACGCGCGGGTCTTCGTGGATGCGGGTGACCCGCATGGAGAAATCGAAGTGGGCTTCGCAGACTTCGGTGGCGCCGATCACCGGCGCAGCGGACGAAGGCTGGGCGGTACAGGCGAGAGGAATATGGCCCTCACCGGCAAGCAGGCCGGAGGTGGGATCGAGGCCGACCCAACCAGCGCCGGGGATGTAGACCTCGGTCCATGCGTGCAGATCGGTGAAGTCAAGCTCGGTGCCGGAAGGGCCGTCGAGGGCCTTCTGGTCGGCCTTGAGCTGGATCAGGTAGCCGGAGGCAAAACGCGCGGCGAGGCCCAGATGGCGCAGCGCCTGCACCAGCAGCCAGGCGGAATCACGACAGGAACCGCGCGCCGAATCGAGAGTCTGTTCCGGCGTCTGCACGCCGGCTTCCATGCGCACGATGTAGCCGACGTCGTTCTGTACACGCTGGTTGATGGCGACGAGAAAATCCACCGCGCGCATCGGCACAGCCAGCAGCTCGGCTTTCGCCCGCGCCACCCAGTCCGCCAGCAGCGGCGTGGCCGGATCGGCTTCGAGATAGGGGCCGAGTTCACGCTTCAGGCCGTCGGGGTAGGCGAAAGGAATGTTCTCGGCGTATTCCTCGATGAAGAAGTCGAAGGGATTGATGACCGTCATGTCCACCACGAGGTCCACTTCGACACAGAGTTCAGTGGCGTTTTCGGGGAAGACGAGGCGGGCAATCCAGTTGCCGAAGGGGTCCTGCTGCCAGTTGAGGAAGTGCTTTCCCGGCTGGACGTTCAGGGAATAACTGAGAATCGGAGTGCGCGCATGGGCCGCCGGACGCAGGCGGATTTCATGGGGCCAGAGCTTTACCGAGCGATCGAAGCTGTAGCGGGTCTGATGGTTGAGCGCGACACGTATGGTCAATTCAGTTCCATTCTAGGCTCGGCAACTGGGCAAAAGCGCGCTTGACGCCCTCGCCCCAGCTCTGGCGCAGGCTACGCATATAGGTGTCCTGGTCGTCGAAGCGGCGCTTGTGGCCGAGTTTCAGGGCGTCGCGGTCGTAGCAGGCCAGATCGATGGGCAGGCCGACCGAAAGATTGGAGCGCATGGTGGAGTCGAAGGACACCAACACGCACTTGATGGCGTCGTCCATGCTGGTATCCGCCGAGATCACGCGGTCGATGATGGGCTTGCCGTACTTGACCTCGCCGATCTGGAAATACGGCGTCTCGGGCGTCGCCTCGATGAAGTTGCCCTCGGAGTAAACCATGAACAGGCGCTGATGCTCGCCGGCGATCTGGCCACCGACGATGAAGTTCGCACTGGCGTCTACATTACCTTGCATGAGAAAGGGTGCGTCGTGGTCGCGCACTTCACGCAATGCGGCGCCGATCAGCGCGGCCACGTCGTACATGGAGCCGACGCTCATCAGATGCGGCTCCGCGTCGCGGCGAATCGCCTGCTCCAGATGATTGATGGTGGCCTGCGTCACCGCGAGGTTGCCGGAATTGACCATCACCAGCGTGCGATCCCCCGGCCGCTCGAAGATCTTCATCTTGCGGAAGGTGGAAATGTTATCCACGCCGGCATTGGTGCGGGAGTCCGATGCGAAAACGATGCCGGCATCGATCATGGTGGCGACGCAATAAGTCATGGTGCAACTCTCGAATTTGTTGAGGGTTGAACCTTAACGGAAGGCGCCAGGTCGGGCAAGGTGATGTCGCATCATTCGTCCGTGGACCAGAAGTAGGTGGTGTTGATCAGTTCGCCGAGCTCATGGATGCGGACGAGGAAGCCGGTCAGGTATTCGTGCAGGCCGAGGCTGAATATCTCGTCCACCGTGCCGAAGCGCAAACCCGCATGGAGCAGGCCACAGCGACGGATCAGTTCGCCGGAACGGGGGCCATTGATCTCGTGCACCAGCCGGTTCACCTCGTTCAAACAGGCGGCCAGTGAACGCGGCATATCGGCGCGCAGCACCAGCAGTTCGGCCACCCGCTTGGGCGTGATGAGGTCGCGGTACACCTTGCGGTAGGACTCGAAGGCCGAAACCGAACGCAACAGGGCGCCCCACTGGTAATAGTCGGCGGCGCCGCCAATGTCGTCGAGACTGGGCAGCAGGACGTGATATTTGACGTCGAGGATGCGCGCCGTGTTGTCGGCCCGTTCGAGAAAGGTGCCCAGGCGCAGGAAACGGAAGGCATCGTCCTGCAACAGGGTGCCGTAGGTGATGCCCCGCGAAAGATGCGAGCGCTCCTTGACCCACTCGAAGAAACGCGAGGCGTTCTCCTCGCCCAGACCGCGAGTCGACATGTCGCGAATCTCCAGCCAGGTATGGTTAAGGGCTTCCCACATTTCCGAAGTGATGGTGCCGCGCACGGCGCGGGCGTTCTCGCGGGCATTGGCGAGGCTGTTGTAGATGCTGGCCGGGTTCTCTTCGTCCAGGGCCATGAAGCGAATCACCTTGTCGGCAGTGATCTCGCCATAGCGATCAGCGTAGTCATAGTGCAGGCCGCTGATGGACAGCATGGCCGCCCATTCGTGGAACGGCCCGACGGTGGAATGCTTGAGCAGGGACATGCGATAGGTCACGTCCAGCATGCGCGCGGTGTTTTCGGCCCGCTCCATGCTGCGGGCCATCCAGTAGAGATGATCGGCGGTGGATGAAAGCATCTTAGTTTTCCAGTACCCAGGTGTCCTTGGTGCCGCCGCCCTGCGACGAATTCACCACCAGCGAGCCTTGCTTCAGCGCCACCCGCGTAAGGCCACCAGGGACCATGGTGATGTCCTTGCCGGAGAGCACGAAGGGCCGCAAGTCGATGTGACGCGGTGCGACGCCGCTATCGACGAAAGTCGGGCAAGTAGACAGCGACAGCGTCGGCTGGGCGATGTAGTTGGCCGGCCCGGCGATGATCTTTTCGCGGAAGAGGCGAATCTCCTCCTTGCTCGCCGTCGGTCCCACCAGCATGCCGTAGCCGCCGGAGCCATGGACTTCCTTGACCACCAGTTCAGGCAGGTGATCGAGCACGTACTTAAGGTCGTCGGACTTGCCCAGTTCCCAGGTCGGCACGTTCTGCAAAATCGGCTCTTCGCCGCAGTAGAAGCGGATCATCTCGGGGACGTGGATGTACATCGCCTTGTCGTCGGCGATGCCGGTACCGACGGCATTGGCCAGGGTCACCTTGCCGGCGCGGTAGGCCGAGAACAGGCCGGGCACGCCGAGTACCGAATCCTTTCGGAAGGACAGCGGGTCAAGGAAGTCGTCGTCGATGCGGCGATAGATCACATCGACGCGCTTCGAGCCCTGGGTGGTGCGCATGTAGACCGTGTTCTCACGCACGAAGAGATCGTTGCCCTCGACCAGCTCGATACCCATCTGCTGGGCCAGGAAGGCGTGCTCGAAATAGGCGCTGTTGAACTGCCCCGGCGTCAGCAGCACGACATTGGGGTCGGCGACATTGGCCGGCGCCACCGAGCGCAGGTTGTCCAACAGCAGGTCCGGGTAGTGCTCCACCGGCGCAATGGCCTGGCGGGCGAAGAGTTCGGGGAAGAGCCGCATCATCATCTTGCGGTCTTCGAGCATGTAGGAAACGCCGGAGGGTGTGCGCAGGTTGTCTTCCAGCACGTAGTACTCACCCTCGCCGGCACGCACGAGATCGACGCCGGCGATGTGGGCGTAGACCTGGCCCGGCACATTCACACCAGCCATCTCCTTGCGGTACTGGGAATTGCCCAGTACCTGCTCCTTCGGAATCCGCCCGGCCTTGAGGATTTCCTGGTCGTGGTAGATGTCGTGGAGAAAAGCATTGAGCGCCTTGACCCTCTGGCGCAGGCCGGCTTCCATGACCTTCCACTCGTGAGCGGGAATGATGCGCGGGACGATATCGAAGGGAATCAGCCTTTCCTTGCCTGCCTCTTCGCCATACACGGCGAAGGTGATGCCGACTCGATGGAAGGTCAGATCGGCTTCCTCACGCTTGCGCGCGATCACTTCGGGCGCGGTGGACTTCAGCCAGTCGGCAAAGCTCTGGTAACTCGGACGCACGCCACCGGCGGCATCATGCATTTCATCGTAGGCAGGCTTCATGTCGTGGGCCAGGAGGTTTCAGATTGCTGCACACAGAACAGCAGAAACTGTGCCTAGTAAAAATCACTGTCCATTCATAGGATTAATCACAGCCACCCACTCGCATCGCCCCAAAACAGGGCATAACTCAGTGCCATGGTGCAGCCCGCGCACCAGAAAGTCGGCGCTGGTGGGACGGCAAAAAGCGCGGCAAAAAAAACGGCCCGGATATACCGGGCCGTCTGCGTTCAGAACAAGCCGACGATCAGAGAATTTCCCAGATCGTGGTGATGCCCTGACCACCGCCGATACACATGGTGGCCAGCGCGTACTTGCTGCCGATGCGCTTGGCTTCATACAGCGCCTTGGTGATGATCACGCCGCCGGAGGCACCGATGGGGTGGCCGATGGCGATCGCGCCGCCGTTCGGGTTGGTCTTCTTCGGATCGAGGCCAAGGTTCTGGGCCACGGCCAGCGACTGGGCGGCGAAGGCTTCGTTGGACTCGACCACGCCAATGTCGTCGATCTTGAGGCCGGCCTTGGCCAGGGCGACTTGCGTCGAGGGCACGGGACCGTAGCCCATGATCTCGTTGGGCACACCGGCGATGCCATAGGACACCAGGCGGGCCATGGCCTTGTGACCACCGGCGGCAGCCTTGGCAGCATCGGCCAGCACCAGGAATGCAGCGCCGTCATTGATGCCGGAGGCGTTACCGGCGGTGACGGTACCGGCCTTGTCGAAGGCGGGCTTCATCTTGGCCAGCGATTCGGCGGTGGTATTGGCCTTGACGTGTTCGTCGGTATCGAAAACGATGTCGCCCTTGCGCGAGGAGATGGTGATCGGGACGATCTGCGACTTGAAGTGGCCGGCGGCAATGGCGGCGGCGGCGCGCTGCTGCGACTCCAAGGCGAATGCGTCCTGGGCTTCGCGGGAAATGTTGTACTTCTTGGCCAGATTCTCGGCGGTGATGCCCATGTGGCCGACACCGAAGGGGTCGGTCAGTGCAGCGACCATGGCGTCGATCAGCTTGGTGTCACCCATACGGGCGCCGTTGCGCATGGCCGGCGACAGGTAGGCGCCGCGCGACATGACTTCGACACCGCCACCGAGGGCGAAGTCGGCGTCACCGAGCAGAATCGCCTGGGCAGAACTGACCACGGCCTGCTGGGCCGAACCGCACAGACGGTTGACGGCAAAGGTGGTCGAATCCATCGACATGCCGCCCTGGATGGTGGCGACGCGGGCAACGTAGGGGTAGCGGGATTCGGTCGGCACGACGTTGCCGACGGTGGCGAAAGTAACCTGCTTGGGATCGACACCAGCGCGGGCAATCGCTTCCTTGATGACGAGGCCGCCCAGCTCGGCGGGCTCCATACCGGCCAGGGTACCGTTGAAGGTACCAACGGCAGAACGAACGGCACTCAGTACGACGACTTCTCTCTTGTCAGCCATGAACCACTCCTGTTATCAATATTTCAACCACCGACCCAGCCGGAAATCCAGACCAGCGTCAGTACTGCCAAGCCAAGCACGAGACTGCGCCAGACAAGGCCTATCGTGCTTTGCATGAAATCGGGATCGGCCTCTTCGCCCAATCCCAGTTCCGGGCGCTCGCCATCTTCGCCCAAACCATGAACTGCGTCATGTACCGGCATGCCAAGACGAACCCCGAGAGCACCTGCACCACTCGCCAGCAGTATACCGGAGGCCCCATCCGGCCAGCGATCCGCCTGGGTACGCCAGCAATTCACGGCATCCTCGAAGTCACCAACAATGGCGAAGGCCGTTGCGGTGACTCTCAAGGGCACCCAGTCGATCACGGCAAATGCATCGCGCGCGAAACTGCCGAAATCCCCGGACTCGATGCCGGCGTCGTGACCCCAGAATTCATCCAGCAACTGCGCCAACCGATACAGCAAGGCACCGGCCGGCCCCAGCACGGCGAACCAGAACAATGGCGCAAAGACATGACGATGCGATGACAGCAAGGCCTGCTCGATGCTCAGGCGCGCAATCTCGCCAGCAGTCAGGCTGTCGCCGGCGCGTCCACGCCACTGCGCCAGCAGTTCCCGCGCCTGTGCGACCTCGCCCGCACGCAGAGCGAGCTGGATATCGGTGAAGAAATGACTGAACTGACGAAAGCCCATGGTCAGATACAGCACGCCCAGTCCCAGCAGGAAGCCGACGACGGGCTGGAACCACATCAATGAAGCGTAGGCCAGCAAGACCAGCAAGGCGGGCAAGGCGACGCCCAGGCCCCAGGCAATGGCGCCATGGACGCGACGGCCGTCGTTGAACTTTTCCTCCAGTCGGGCTGCCATCGCGGATACCGGGCCACGCACCATGCGTTGCACCGGCAGGGCATGTACCTGCTCGATGATCAGCACCAGAATGATCGACAAAAGCGTCATGCCACTTCATCTCCGAACAAAACACTGCACAGGCTGACCAGCATGCCGGCCGTGGCGCCCCAGATGTAATAGCCCTGCCAGGGCATGGCCCAGAATTCGCGAATGGCGCCGCGCGCCTCGATCTTGTGGCGCTGGTGATTAGCCCGGTCGAGCAGGAATTCGAGCGGCGGCTCGAAGACTTCGGCCACCTCGAAATCATCCAGCTTCAGGTTTAGAGGAGGTGTCACGAAGCCCACCACCGGGGTAACGACGAAGCCGGTCCCAGTACGGTACTCGGGCAGACGGCCCAGTATCTCGACCTGCGCGGGGTCGAGGCCAACTTCCTCCTCCGCCTCACGCAAGGCTGTGGCCTCGGGGGAGGCATCGCTTTCCTCGCTGCGGCCGCCGGGAAAGCTGACCTGGCCGGCATGGTCGCGCAGATGCGCGGTACGCTGGGTCAACAGGATGGTGGCGCCGGATGGGCGGACGATGATCGGGACAAGTACCGCAGCGGGAGTCAGGACTTGATCGTCGGGAACATTGAATTCATTGACGATGGACGCGGGGAAACCTTCGCTGAACCGACGACGCATCAGGGAAAGCAGGCCTCCATTAGAATCCGGGGCTGCGCTAACGTGAGATTCCGGCATGAAACCGATCGCAATATTCCGTCATAGCCCCGGCGAGGGGCCGGGCTATTTTGCCACATTCCTCGACCGTCACTCGCTGCCCTGGACGCTGTTCAGGATCGACGACGGCGTCTCGCCACCGCCGACTTCTGACGACTTCGCTGGTCTGTGCTTCATGGGCGGGCCCATGAGTGTGAATGACGACCTGCCGTGGATACCGAAGGTACTCGAACTGATCCGCGATGCCGACCGCAAAGCCGCTCCCGTCATCGGCCACTGTCTCGGTGGACAATTGATGAGCAAGGCCTTCGGCGGCACGGTGACACGCAACCCGGTGAAGGAAATTGGCTGGGGTCGTGTCGTCCCCGCATCTCCCGATGCGACCGACTGGATCGGCACCATCGACGACTTCGATGCCTTTCACTGGCACGGCGAAACCTTCAGCCTGCCGGCCGGCGCGACGCGCATCCTGAAGAGTGCCTGGTGCGACAACCAGGCCTTCGTGCGCGGCCCGCACCTGGGCATGCAATGCCATGTGGAAATGACCGAGACGATGATCGCCTCCTGGGCCAGGCAATGGGATGCGGAGAAGGTAGCTGCATCCGCGTCCGTGCAGACGCCGGAGGCGATGCAGCAGGACATGGCGCCGCGCATCGCCGCCATGCGGGAAGTGTCAGATCGACTCTATACCCGCTGGATCGCGGGGCTGAAGCGCTGAAGGCCTAGTCGCGGAAATTGCCGTACTGGAGAGGGAAGTCGGTAATCGACTTCTTCACCAGCGCGATGACCTCTTGCAGCAGATCGCGCTTGGCACCGGTGACGCGCACCGCATCGCCCTGGATGCTGGCCTGGACCTTGAGCTTGCTGTCCTTGATCATCTTGACGATCTGCTTTGCCAGCTCGCTCTCGATACCGACCTTGATGGTCAGTTCCTGCTTGGCCTTGTTGCCGGAAATCGTCTGCACGGCACCGATATCCAAGCGCTTGGTGCTCTCGCGCTCCTTCTTCTCCAGCTCGGGAAAGAGGATGTCCTTCACCTGACTGAGCTGGAACTCGGAATCACCATGGATGGTGATCTTCTTGTCCTTCTCGTTCAGTTCGACTTTCGCACTGGTGCCCTTGAAGTCGTAGCGGTTGCCGATGTGGCGGCCGGCCACGTCGATGGCGTTCTTCAGCGCCTCCATATCGGCTTCGGAAGTAATGTCGAAGGATGGCATGGTGACTCCTGGAATCAGCCGAAGTGGCAGACGTAATGATAGGGCTCGCCGGCAACCTCGATGTCGAAGCTGGAATTGCCCGGCACCTTGAAGCTCTCGCCGGCCTTGGCGGTCTTCCAGTCCTCACCCTTGAGCTTGTAGCGGCAGGAACCGGCCACGGTTTCCATGATTTCCGGCGCGCCGGTGTTGAAGGTCAGCATCGCGGGCAGAATCACGCCGACGCTCTTCTTCGTGCCATCGGCGAAAGCAACGGTGTGGCTGACGCACTTGCCGTCGAAATAGACATTGGCCTTCTGGACCACGCTTACATTGTCGAACTGAGACATTTCAGATTCCCCACATTTTCTGGATGATGAATTTGGCGACGAAGCCAAGCATGCCGAAGGCCAGAACGAAGAACAGCACGAAAGTGCCAAGCTTGCCCGCCTTCGACTTCCAGGCCAGTTCGCCGATGATGAAGAGCATGTAGAGCATGAAGGCACCGATCCCGAAGGTCATGCCAAACTCCGCCATCTGCTCCTCGGATATACCGAACATCGGCGCGCACTCCCTCCCTTACCGGCCCCTTAGCCCTTCTTGTTCGCCCGATTGGCGGCAATGCGCATGCGCAGAGCGTTCAAACGGATGAAGCCGTGGGCGTCCTTCTGGTCGTAGGCGCCGGCATCGTCCTCGAAGGTGGCGATGGTCGGGTCGAACAGGGAATCGGTCTTCGAATCGCGGCCGACGACGATCACATTGCCCTTGTAGAGCTTAATGCGCACCCAGCCATTGACCGTCTGCTGCGTCTGGTCGATCAGGGCCTGCAAGGCGCGACGCTCCGGGCTCCACCAGTAGCCGTTGTAGATCAGGCTGGCGTAGCGCGGCATCAGGTCGTCCTTGAGATGGGCGACTTCGCGGTCGAGGCAAATGGATTCGATGGCACGATGGCCCTTGAGCAGGATGGTGCCGCCCGGGGTTTCGTAACAGCCCCGCGACTTCATGCCGACGTAACGGTTCTCCACCAGGTCAAGACGGCCAACGCCATGCTTGCCGCCGATCTTGTTCAGGGTCGCCAGCAGTTCATGGGCCTTCATCTTCTTGCCGTTGATGGCGACCAGATCACCGGCCTTGAATTCGAGGTCTAGGTACTCGGCCTTGTTCGGCGCCTTCTCCGGAGAGACGGTCCAGCGCCACATGGATTCCTCGGCCTCGGCGGAGGGGTTTTCGAGGTGACGGCCTTCGTAGGAGATGTGCAGCAGGTTGGCATCCATCGAGTAGGGCGACCCGCCCTTCTTGTGCTTCATGTCGATGGGAATGCCATGCTTCTCGGCATAGGCCATCAGCTTCTCGCGGGACAGCAGATCCCACTCGCGCCAGGGGGCGATGACCTTGACATTGGGCATCAGGGCATAGGCACCGAGCTCGAAGCGAACCTGGTCGTTGCCCTTGCCGGTAGCACCATGGGAAATGGCGTTGGCGCCGGTCTTTTGAGCGATCTCGACGAGGCGCTTGGCGATCAGCGGACGGGCGATGGAGGTACCGAGCAGGTATTCACCCTCATACACCGTGTTGCAACGGAACATGGGGAAAACGAAATCGCGGACGAACTCCTCGCGCAGGTCATCGATGAAGATGTTCTTCTTCTTGATGCCGAGCTGGATGGCCTTGGCTCGCGCCGGCTCCAGTTCCTCACCCTGACCGAGGTCGGCGGTGAAAGTCACCACCTCGCACTTGTAGGTGTCCTGCAACCACTTCAGGATCACCGACGTGTCCAGACCACCCGAGTAGGCCAGTACGGCCTTTTTGACATCGCTCATGTTTCTTCCTATCAATCGTTCACCCTGCCCAGGAGCAGGAATTCCATCAAAGCTTTTTGCGTGTGCAGGCGATTCTCCGCCTCGTCCCAGACCACGCTCTGCGCACCGTCGATCACCTCGGCGGAAACCTCTTCGCCCCGGTGTGCCGGCAGGCAGTGCATGAATACCGCATCTTTTCGTGCCACGCGCATCATGTCGCCATCCACCTGCCAGTCGGCGAAGTCGCGCAGGCGCTCCTCGTTCTCGGCCTCGAAACCCATGGAGGTCCACACGTCGGTAGTCACCAGATCGGCATCGCGGGCCGCATCCATGGGGTCGGCGAACTGCTCGAAGTGATCGGTACCGTAGAGGCCAGCCCGCTCGGGCTCGACCTCGTAACCGGGCGGCGTCGACACATGCACGTTGAAATCGAAAATCTCGGCAGCCTGCAACCAGGTGTTGCAGACGTTGTTCGAATCGCCGACCCAGGCCACGGTCTTGCCCTGGATCGGACCTCGGTGTTCGATGTAGGTGTAGATGTCGGCGAGGATCTGGCAGGGGTGGTATTCGTTGGTCAGGCCATTGATCACCGGCACCCGTGAATGACCGGCAAAGCGATCAATGATTTCCTGCTCGAAAGTGCGGATCATCACGATGTCGCTCATGCGCGAGATGACTTGGGCCGCATCCTCCACCGGCTCACCGCGACCGAGTTGCGAGTCGCGGGTGTTCAGATAAATCGCCGAGCCGCCAAGCTGCTGCATGCCTGCCTCGAAGGACAAACGCGTGCGCGTGCTGGCTTTCTCGAAAATCATCACCAGGGTACGATCCTGCAAGGGCCAGTATCGCTCGTAGCGCTTGAAGCGCTCCTTGATGACCTTGGTGCGATGGAAAACATGCTCCAGTTCCTCGCGGGAAAAATCCCGCATCTGGAGAAAATGCCGAGGCGCCTTCATGATCAGGCCCCGAGGAACTTGCGGATCAGCGGCACCAGGGCGGTCACCAACTCGGTACCCTCGGCATCGCTCATCACCAGCGGCGGCAGCAGACGTACCACTCTGTCCGCCGTGACGTTGATCAAAAGACCCGCATCCAGCCCCTGCATCACGAGTTCGCCGCAGGGACGGTCCAGCTCGATACCGATCATGAGGCCGGCACCGCGTACCTCGACAACGCCGGTGACACCCGCCAGCCCATCACGCAAGCCCTTGCGGATCGCATCACCAAGCGAGGCGGCACGCGCCATCAATCCATCCGACTCGATAACTTCGAGGGTCGTCAGCGCTGCGGCACAGGCCAACGGATTACCGCCAAAGGTGGAACCATGGCTGCCAGGCTTGAATACGCCAGCGGCGCGGCCCGCAGCCAGGCAGGCACCAATCGGCAGCCCCGAGCCCAGGCCCTTGGCCAGGGTCATGACATCGGGAAGAATATCGGCATGCTGGTGGGCAAACCAGGCACCGGTGCGGGCAATACCGCACTGCACCTCATCCACCATGAAGAGCCAGTTCTTGCGGTCGCATACCTGTCGCAGGTTGCGCATGAACTCGATATGGGCGGCATGAATTCCGCCCTCGCCCTGGACCGGCTCGAAGAGCACGGCAACCACGTTCGGATTGTGCTCGGCCACTTGTTCAATGGCGGCGATATCGTCAAATGGCACCCGCACGAAACCGGAAACCAGAGGCTCGAAACCGGCCTGTACCTTGCGGTTGCCGGTGGCCGACAGCGTTGCCAGCGTGCGGCCATGGAAAGAGTGCTCCATGACGATGATCGCCGGCTGATCGACGCCCTGCTGATGCCCGTAAAGACGCGCCAGCTTGATCGCAGCTTCATTAGCCTCGCAACCCGAGTTGCAGAAGAACACCTCGTCCATGCGAGCGAGCGCGACCAGACGGTCGGAAGCAAGCTCCGCCTCGCGGATGCGATACAGGTTGGACGCATGAATCAGGCGACCGATCTGGGCGCTCAGCGCAGCCACCAGTTTCGGATGATTGTGGCCCAGGGTATTTACGGCCACGCCAGCCATTGCGTCGAGATAGGACTTTCCTTGCTCGTCGAACAACCGGCAGCCTTGACCGTGGGTAAAGGCGACCGGCAGTCGCCCGTAGGTATTCATCAAATGCGGCATGAATGCACTCCGCGAAAAGCATCACGCAGAAAAACATACGGCGGCCGATGAGCAACGCGGCCGCCGTGCTTAGAAACGCCTCTATACTAAGGGAAAAAGCTGTCCCTGTATAGCTTTGGCGCTCAAAGGAGCCAGCCTTGAGGATTGCGGTTTTCAACCAGAAAGGTGGTGTCGGCAAGACCACCACCGCACTTAATCTCGCCGCCGCATTGGCTCGCGACGAGCGCACTCCCTTGCTCGTGGACCTCGATCCGCAAGCGCACCTGACGGCTATTCATGGAGCCCCACCGGCTGAAGCGCGAGACAGCGTGTTCTCGCTTTACCAAGACAATCGTCCGCTCGGCGAACTGGTCATCGACTGGCCGAAGGTAGGGCACCTGATCCGTGCCCACGCCGAGTTGATCAAGGTGGACTCGATCTTCGGCAAGGGACCGACCATTCTCAATCGGCTCGGTGCCGGCCTGCAATCAATGGAGCAAGGCAACACCAGAGTGACGATCATCGACTGCTGCCCGTTCCTTGGCGTGCTCTCGCTCAACGCCATCTTCGCCGCTGATCGTGTATTGGTGCCGGTATCGTCGGACTATCTGTCCCTGCGTGGCGCGTTGCAGATCGAGCACACCTTGAAGGCTTTAGAACCCGTCATGAAACGTCGCGTCGAGCGCCGTTACCTACTGACACGTTTTGATCGGCGGCGAAAAATGAGCTTCGAAATCATGGAGCGGTTGCGCGAGAAATTTGGCGCCGAACTCTGCGAAACGGTGATTTCGGAAAACGTCGCTGTTGCCGAGGCCCCAGCCGTAAGTCAGGATATTTTCAGTCATAGCCCTGGCAGCAGAGGAGCGCAGGACTATGCGGCTCTGATGGAAGAACTGACCGCCGCCAGGTATCTGTAGACCGATTGCGCCGGCAAAACCGACCCAGCGGCGAGCGGCATCCCTAGCGAACGATCAGGTTCGCAACTTCCTCAAAACTAGCCACCGGTACACGCACGCTACCGCGATGGCAGACGCACTCGATGATCTGGCAATCGCGATAGACCTGCTTCAGCTTGCGCTGGGCATCGAACTCGTCGCGACCATGGATCATCAGGTTATCCACCACCACGCCAAGGCGGGTTCGGATACGAAAAGCATATTTCGTAAACGGATGGGATGGCATAAAAGTCCTTTCCCTTCAATACGATTGAGCAAGTATATGTAGTGATTTCGGCAAACTCAACGTATTTCTTTAATTAAAAGCAATATTTTTATTTCAGATATGCCAAAGGTAACTCGGGAACAGCCGATCTCCGGCGATTTGCGGATTCTTGGTAAAATTCATTTTTCTGATGCGCCCATCCATGTCTCCCCACCAAGCAGAAAGCTTCGTCATTGTCGGCGCCACCCTCGAAGGACGGCAATTCCGGCCCAGCGACTGGGCGGAACGACTCTGTGGCGTCATGTCGGTTTTTGGCGCCGAGCGGCGCATGGCCTACTCGCCGTATGTACAACCGGGAAATCAAGGCGGATTCAAATGCGTGTTCGTCAACGCCCGTATCCGCGACATCGAGCCGATGGCTTATGCCTTCCTGGTCAATTTTGCCAAGGACAACCATCTCAAAGTGGAGCCCTGGGAGCCCGAGAACTGAAAGTTACCGGGAAACGACAATAAAAAAGGCTGCCCGCAGGCAGCCTTTTTTGCAGCGACTACAGAAGGATCAGGCGAGAGCCTTGATCGCAGCCGAGAGGCGGCTCTTCTGCCGGGCGGCGAGGTTCTTATGCACGATCTTCTTGTCGGCGATGGAGTCGATAACGCACTGCGACTCCTTGAACACGGCCTGGGCAGCGGCCTTGTCGCCAGCATCGATCGCCTTGCGCACCTTCTTGATCGCCGTGCGCAGTGCGGAACGCTGGCTCATGTTGTGGGCGCGTTGCTTGATCGCTTGACGGGCACGCTTGCGAGCTTGGACGGTATTGGCCATATCGATTAATCCGGTTTCAGGTGTAACTTGGAAAGCGCGCGATTATAGGGACTTGTTTCGCTTATTGCAAGCTGCTTTTCGCCGCGCACAGGAAATGATCAGCTAACATAGCCCTCCATGAACCTGCTCCGCGCGCTGGCCACTGTCAGTGGGATGACCCTGCTCTCCCGCATTCTAGGGTTCGTGCGCGACTTCGTCATCGCCCGCAGCTTTGGTGCCGGCATGGCGACCGACGCCTTTTTCGTCGCCTTCCGCCTGCCCAATCTGTTGCGCCGCCTGTTCGCCGAAGGGGCATTCTCGCAGGCCTTCGTGCCGATTCTGGCTGAATACCGCAGCCGCAAGGGCGAAACAGAGACGAAACAACTCGTCGACCGGGTCGCCAGTGTCCTGTTTCTGGTCCTGATGGCTGTCAGCGCCTTGGGCATGGCCGCCTCGCCCCTGTTGATCGCCATCACGGCACCTGGATTCGCCGCCGACGCCGACAAGTTCCAATTGACGGTGGAACTGACCCGCGTCACCTTCCCCTACATAGTGTTCATGTCTCTGGTGGCGCTGGCCGCCGGCATCCTCAACACCTGGAGCCGCTTCGCCTTGCCGGCCTTCACGCCGGTGCTGCTGAATCTCTCCTTCATAGCCATGGCGCTGTTCGCCGCGCCCTGGTTCGAGCCGCCGGTGCTGGCTCTGGCCTGGGCCGTGTTTCTTGGCGGCGCGCTGCAACTGGCGATTCAGCTCCCCGCACTGGCGAAGATCGGCATGCTGCCGCGCTTCGCCCCGGTCTGGCGCGACGAAGGCGTGCAGCGCATCCTCAAGCTGATGGCGCCTGCAGTGCTGGGCGTCTCGGTGGCGCAGATCAGCCTGCTCATCAATACGGTGTTCGCCTCCTTTCTGGAAAGCGGCAGCGTTTCCTGGCTGTACTACGCCGACCGGCTCATGGAATTCCCTGCCGGCCTGCTCGGCGCCGCGTTGGGCACGATCCTGCTGCCCAGCCTGTCCAAGTCCCACAGCGGCGGCGACACGGCACAGTTCTCGGCACTGCTCGATTGGGGCCTGCGTCTGACCCTCTTGTTGACCCTGCCGGCCGCGCTGGCGCTGGCCATGCTGGCCTTGCCCTTGCTGGCCACGCTGTTCCATTACGGCGCCTTTTCGGCTGACGACGTGCTGAGGACGCGGGAAGCACTGGTGGCCTACTCGATAGGACTCACCGGTCTGATTCTGGTGAAGGTGCTGGCACCCGGCTTTTACGCCCGGCAGGACATTCGCACGCCGGTGAAGATCGCGCTCATTACCTTAGTACTGACCCAGGCCATGAATCTGGCCTTCATCGGCTGGCTCAAGCATGCCGGTCTGGCGCTGTCCATCGGACTGGCCTCATGCCTCAATGCCTTGCTGCTCTGGCGCGGATTGCGCCAGCGCGGTGCCTATGTGCCACAGGCAGGTTGGGCGAACTTCCTGGGCAAACTGGCCGTCGCCCTGGTGGTGCTGGGCACTGTGCTTTGGTTTACCGCCGGTGAGTCCCGCGCATGGCTGGCGATGAGCGGCATGCAACGGATCGTGCAACTGGCCGGAGTGGTGATCGCCGGCATTCTGGCCTACTTCGCCACGCTCGGGCTGCTGGGTTTCCGACTGAGTGACTTCCGTCGCAGGGGCTGATCACTCGCCCAGAGCGAGACCCTCACGACGAGGATCGACCGCACCCAGCCAATGGTCACCGTCACGCAGGATGAGATGCAGACCGCTGGTCATATCGACTTCGCGCAGCTCATGCCGCCGT
The DNA here is from genome assembly GCA_030824275.1 of Rhodocyclaceae bacterium. Taxonomy (GTDB): domain Bacteria; phylum Pseudomonadota; class Gammaproteobacteria; order Burkholderiales; family Rhodocyclaceae; genus JAVBXY01. The sequence goes on from JAVBXY010000016.1 coordinate 28,300, forward strand.
CCCGCCAGGGCCGACTTTTGTGCGGCAGTAAAACGGCCGGTCTCGATTTCCGTCACCCCGTTGCGATTGCCGACATGGGGCATGGTCAGCGCCGCTGCGGGATCAATTCCAGCATCGAGCACCGCCACCAGGCTGCGCGCCACGTAGTTGATGATGCGGCTGCCGCCCGGCGAGCCGAGCACCGCATGCAGCCGACCGCGATGATCAAACACCAGCGTCGGCGCCATAGACGACAGCGGGCGCTTGCCCGGCTCGGGGCGATTGGCCACGGGGCGACCGTCGCGCTGGGCGGCGAAGGCAAAGTCGGTGAGCTGGTTGTTGAGCAGGAAGCCGCCGACCTGGATACGGCTGCCGAAGGCGCTTTCGATGGAACTGGTCAAGGCCACGGCATTGCCCTCATCGTCAACGATGGACAGGTGCGAGGTGGATGGCAGTTCCGCTGCGTCGTCATCCGCCAGAGCCTGCTGTTCCGGCAATTCACCGGGTTCGGCGGTCCCCATGCTGCGCTGCGCGTCAATCAAGCGCTCACGGCGGTCGAGATATGCGGGGGCCAGCAATGCGGCCTGCGGTACGGCAAAGAAATCCGGATCGGCCAGGTAGCGGGCACGGTCGGCGTACACCAGCCGTCCGGCCTCGGCAAAGCGATGCATGGCATCGACGGAAAGCAGATCGGCGCGAGCAGGGCCGGATCGCTCCAGCAGCCCGAGCAGTTGCAGCACGCCGATACCGCCCGAGGACGGCGGCGGCATGCCGCAGACGCGCCATGCGCGATAGGGGCCGCAAACCGCCTGGTGCAACTTTGGCCGATAGTCGCGCAGATCGTCTTCGCCCAGCACACCTCCCCGCGCGATCGTGGCGGCGGCGATTCGGCGGGCAAGATCGCCCTGATGAAGCGCGGCGGCGCCGTGCGTCGCAATCTCCCGCAAGCTCGTCGCCAATTCGGGATTGCGCAGTAATTCGCCGACATCGCGAGGACGTCCATCAGGATGGTAGTAGAGCGTGCGCGCCGCCAGATCCCGGCGCAAAAATGGATCGTCCTTCAGCAGGCGATACAGGCGCGACGACACCGCAAAACCGTTCTCCGCCAGACGGATCGCCGGGCGGAACAAGCGTTCCCAGCGCAGCTTGCCATGGCGTTGATGCGCCCCCTCCAGCATGGCCACCAGCCCGGGCGTGCCGACGGATTTTCCGGTGGCGACGATATCCATGTAGCCCGCCGCGCTGCCATCCGGCTTCAAAAAGTCGGCGCTGGCGATACGGCGAGGCGCGGTCTCGCGACCATCCCAAGCACTCACCGCTCTCCGGCGCGCATCCCAATGCAGCAGAAAGCCGCCACCGCCGATGCCGGAGGATTGCGGCTCGACCAGATTCAGCACCCATTGCGCGGCGATAGCGGCATCCAGCGCATTGCCGCCGAGGTGCAGAATTTCCAGCGCCGCTTTGCTGGCGTAGGCATTGGCGGTAACCGCCATGAAGCGCTCGCCCGTGACGACCGGCCTTGGCGCAAAACCGCTCTGCCCTTCCGGCTGCTCCGGTTGCGCCCAGACACATGTCGCAATCAGCAACAGGCCGCAAGAAAAACGGGCAGCCCGAAGGCTGCCCGTCGTTTTAAAAGAACAGAACTTCACGCAACCAGCGGCACGATCATCAAAGCCACGATGTTGATGATCTTGATCAGCGGGTTCACCGCCGGGCCAGCCGTATCCTTGTAGGGATCGCCCACGGTATCGCCGGTAACGGCAGCCTTGTGTGCATCGGAACCCTTGCCGCCGAAGTGGCCATCCTCGATGTACTTCTTGGCGTTGTCCCAGGCACCACCACCAGTCGTCATCGAGATGGCGACGAAGAGGCCGGTGACGATGGTGCCCATCAGCGTGCCACCGAGGGCACGGACGCCGGCAGTGACGCCGTCGACCGGGGCCATCAGCGCATTCATGCCGAAGGCGACCACCACGGGGACCAGCACGGGCAGCAGCGAGGGGATCATCATTTCCTTGATCGCGGCCTTGGTCAGCATGTCGACGCAGGTGCCGTACTCCGGCTTGGCTGTGCCTTCCATGATGCCCTTGATCTCGCGGAACTGACGACGCACCTCGACAACCACGGCACCGGCGGAACGACCGACCGCTTCCATGGCCATGGCGCCGAACAGGTAGGGAATCAGGCCGCCGATGAAGAGGCCGATGATCACCGCCGGATCGGAAAGGTCGAAGAGAAACTTGACCGTCGGCTTGGCCGCTTCCAGTCCATGGGTGAAGTCGGCGAACAGCACCAGCGCGGCCAGACCGGCGGAGCCGATGGCATAGCCCTTGGTCACAGCTTTTGTCGTATTGCCAACGGCATCCAGTGGATCGGTGATGGCGCGCACGGAATCGGGCAACTCGGCCATTTCGGCAATGCCGCCGGCGTTGTCCGTGATCGGGCCGTAGGCGTCGAGGGCAACGATGATGCCGGCCATGGACAGCATGGAAACCGCTGCGATGGCGATGCCGTAGAGACCGCCCAGGGTATAGGACGCCCAGATCGCGGCACACACCGACAGCACGGGCCAGGCGGTGGACTTCATCGACACGCCGAGGCCAGCGATGATGTTGGTGCCATGACCCGTGGTAGACGCTTCCGCCACATGCTGCACCGGCTTGAACTCGGTGCCCGTGTAGTACTCGGTGATGTAAACCATCAGGCCGGTCAGCACGAGGCCGATCACTGCCGCACCGTAGAGACGCATCTGCGAACCGCCGCTGATTTTCATCACACCATCAAGCAGGTGGTCATCAATCATCCAGGCGGTAATCGGATAGAAGGCCACCAGCGCCATCACCCCGGCCACCATCAGGCCCTTGTAGAGCGCATTCATGATCTTGGCGCCCGGCGAGGTCTTGACGAAAGCGGCACCAACGATGGAGGCGATGATCGAGAAGCCACCCAGCACCAGTGGGTAGACCACGGCCGATTCGGCCATGACGGCGGACGCCTTGAACAGCAGGGCGCCGAGCAGCATGGTGGCGACGATGGTCACCGCGTAGGTCTCGAACAGGTCGGCAGCCATGCCGGCGCAGTCGCCAACGTTGTCGCCGACGTTGTCGGCGATCACCGCAGGATTGCGCGGGTCATCTTCGGGAATGCCAGCCTCGACCTTGCCCACCAGATCGGCACCGACGTCGGCCCCCTTGGTGAAGATGCCGCCGCCAAGACGCGCGAAGATGGAAATCAGCGAGGAACCAAAGCCAAGGCCGATCAGCGGATGCACCACGCTTTCCAGCGAGGCCTTGTCACCACCCATCATCTTGAGGATGCCGTAGTAGCCGGCAACACCGAGCAGGCCCAGGCCAACCACCAGCATGCCGGTGATCGCGCCGCCACGAAAGGCAACATTGAGGGCTTCGTTGAGGCCGGTGCGGGCGGCCTCGGCAGTGCGCACGTTGGCGCGTACCGAGACGTTCATGCCGATATAGCCGGCGGCACCGGAGAGGATGGCGCCGATCAGGAATCCAATGGCGGTCGATGTACCGAGGAACATCCAGATGACAATGGCGAGCACCACACCCACCGCGGAAATCGTCGTGTACTGGCGGTTGAGATAGGCCTGCGCGCCTTCCTGGACGGCTGCGGCAATTTCCCGCATACGTTCATTGCCGGCCGGCTGGGCCAGAATCCACTGGCTCGAAATCCAGCCGTAGGCGATTGCCACCACGGCACAAATCAATGCAAACATCAGTCCTGACATGCTCTACTCTCCTCGAATGTAAGTGTTATTGTTCCTTACCACCCTCGCGTAGTCGCCGCAGTGCGCCAACCAGCGCTCGCGCATAATCGCACAAAATCCCGTCAGGAGTAGTTGCGCCATGTCAAACGAAACCCGTCCCGGCAAAGTTCTCGTCGCCCAGGGCGGCGGTCCCACCGCCGTCATCAACCAGTCCATGGCCGGCGTCGTGCTCGAAGCCCGCAAGTTCCGCAACGTCGATCTCGTCTATGGCGCCTACCATGGCGTACGCGGCATCGTCGACGAAGAGTTTCTCGATCTCACCCAGGAAACCAGCCACAACCTGGAAATGGTCGCCAACACACCATCCTCGGCCCTGGGTTCGACCCGGGACAAGCCGGACCTCAAATACTGCCGCGAGATATTCCGCGTCCTCAAGGCCCATGACATCGGTTATTTCTTCTACATCGGCGGCAACGACTCCTCGGATACCGTGCGCATCGTCAGCGAGGAAGCCAAGGCTGCCGGCTACCCGCTGCGCTGTATTCACATTCCGAAGACCATCGACAACGATCTGGTTGGCAACGACCACACGCCGGGCTTTCCGTCGGCGGCCCGCTTCGTCGCCCAGGCCTTCATGGGTGCCAACCTCGACAACGCCGCCCTGCCCGGTGTCTATCTTGCCGTGGTCATGGGCCGCCACGCCGGCTTCCTTACCGCCGCTTCGGCACTGGGCAAGAAGTTCCCCGACGACGGCCCGCATCTGATCTACATCCCCGAGCGTACCTTCCACATCGACAAATTTATTGCCGACGTCAAGGCGACCTACGACAAGTACGGCCGCTGTGTCATCGCGGCATCGGAAGGCATCCACGACGAAAAGGGGGTACCCATCATCACCAAGCTGATGGACAAGCTGGAGCACGATGCCCACGGTAACATCCAGCTATCCGGCACCGGTGCGCTGGCGGATCTGCTCTGCGACGAGATCCGCAACAAGCTCGGCATCAAGCGCGTGCGTGGCGACACCTTCGGTTATCTGCAGCGCTCCTTCATGGGCTGCGTTTCCGATGTAGACCAACGCGAAGCCCGCGAGGTCGGCGAAAAGGCCGTCCAATTCGCCATGTGGGGTGATCGTGATGGCTCGGTGGCGATCAAGCGCACGGGCTTCTACTCGGTGGATTACCAGTTGCTGCCGCTGGAAGCCGTGGCCGGAAAAACACGGGTGATGGAGGACGAATTCATCGCCGAGAACGGCACCGACATCACCGATGCCTTTCGCATGTACCTGCGCCCGCTGCTGGGTTCCGGCCTGCCCGACGCCTACCGGCTACGGCTGAATACCGTGGCGAAAATCCTCAAGCCGAGGCCTTGACCTCAAAGGGTGGCAGGCAGTTGGGCACCCGGTGATAGGCAAGCTCCGCGAAGCGGGGCAGACCATCGACGAAGGGCGGGTAGTCCTCGCCGACGATCAGGGGCGCCAGATAGGTCCGCGCCTCGTCGGTAATGCCATAGCCATCGGCGCGAATGAAGTTCGTCGGCGGATGTTTCTCCAGATCGGCGACGCCCTCCAGCGGTACTGCATCGATACGCCAGACGTAGGGGTCGTCGCAGACGCGGACGATGCTCGGCATCACCCCCGTTTTGCCGCCGAGCGCCATGCCCACGGCCGCACGGCCGACGGCATAGGCCTGCTCGACGTCGGTGCGTGACGCAAGATGCCGCGCCGCGCGCTGGAGATAGTCGGCGACGGCGACATGGCACTTCATCTTGAGTTCCCGGCGAATCAGATCGGAAAGGCGTTGGCCGGTGCCGCCCAGTTGCTCAAAGCCATACGTCGCTGACTTCTGCTGCTCGGCGTAGAAGCTTCCATCGGCGGCACGCAGGCCTTCCGAAGCCGCGATGACGCAGTGGCCGACGCGCGCGACGGTGGTGCGTACCTTGTCGAGAAACCGGGCCTCGTCGAAAGGCACTTCGGGCAGTAACAACAGGTGTGGCGCCTCATCGTCATTGCGCGCCGCCAGGCCGCAGGCCATGGTCAGCCAGCCGGCATGACGGCCCATCACTTCAAGGATGAAGACCTTGGTGGTTTCCTGCATAGCGCGCACATCGAGACCGACTTCGCGAATCGACGTGGCGAGATATTTTGCCGTCGAGCCGAAGCCCGGCGAACAGTCGGTGCAATCGAGATCGTTATCGATGGTCTTGGGTACGCCCACGGCCTGCACATGCCAGCCGGTGACCTCGCCCAGTCGCGTCAGCAACTGACAGACATCCATGGAACCATTGCCGCCATTGATGAAAACGTAGCCGATATCGTGGGCACGGAACACATCGGCAACCCGCTGCCAGACCTCGGGGGCCTTGTCGGGCCGGGGAAGCATATAGCGGCTGGAGCCGAAAGCACCGCCCGGCGTGTGGCGCAGGGCGGCGATCTGGGTCGGGTCTTCGCGACTGGTATCGAAGAAATTCTCTCGCAGGACACCAAAGAGACCGTCTTGGGCGGCGAAGACCTTGCCGATCTTCTCGGGATGGCTGCGGGCCATTTCGATGACCCCGCAGGCAGACGCATTGATGACGGCCGTCACGCCGCCCGATTGGGCATACAGCGCGTTGCGAACCGTCATGATCGCCTCCGTCAACCGAGCGCTGCGAACACCTTGGCAGTGATGGCATCCACCGAGCCGACGCCTTCGACGCGCTCGTAGCGCGGCGCGGCGGCATCGCCGGTCGCCGACCACTTCTGGTAGTAGTCCACCAGCGGGCGGGTCTGGGCGTGATAGACGTCAAGGCGCTTCTTCACCGTCTCTTCCTTGTCATCGTCGCGCTGGATCAGCGGCTCACCGGTGACGTCGTCCTTGCCCTCAGCCTTGGGCGGATTGAATTTGACGTGATAGGTGCGACCGGAACCGGGGTGCACACGGCGACCGCTCATGCGACCGATGATTTCTGCATCGGCGACATCGATCTCCAGCACATGCTCGATGGGCACGCCGGCAGCCTTCATGGCCTCGGCCTGCGGAATGGTGCGCGGAAAGCCGTCGAGCAGGTAGCCCTTGACGCAATCCGGCTGCTTCAGGCGCTCCTTGACCAGACCGATGATGATGTCGTCGGAAACCAGTCCGCCGGCATCCATGATTTTCTTGGCTTCGACGCCCAGCGGCGTACCGGCCTTGACGGCTGCGCGCAGCATGTCGCCGGTGGAAATCTGGGGAATGCCGAATTTCTCGGTGATGAAACCGGCTTGAGTGCCCTTACCCGCGCCGGGGGGGCCAAGAAGAATCAGACGCATGCGCGCTCCAGTACTGTGGTGTGATTAATGTGTTTTGAGCCGCGCCCCTACGCTATTGAATTCGCGCTTGAGGGCATTTATTCGGCGGCCGTCCTCTAGCGCGCCAAGATACCGTCAATCGCCGGTATGGTCAAACACGCGACGAACCCGCGCCAGGTCTTCCGGCGTATCGACGCCAGCGGCTGGCGCATGGGCGCAATCCACCACCCGAATAGCGTAGCCGGCCGCCAGTGCCCGCAACTGCTCCAGTGCCTCCCACTGCTCCACCGGCGCTGGCGGCAGGCTGGCGTAGGCTTGCAGGAAGGCGACCCGATAAGCATAGAGACCGATGTGGCGACGAGCCGGAAAATCCGGCGGCAGCACCTCACGGTCGGTGGCAAAGGCATCGCGGGGCCAGGGAATCGGCGCGCGCGAGAAGTACAGGGCGCGGCCGCCCTGCCCGGTGACGACCTTGACCACGTTCGGATTGAAGAACTCGGCCACATCGCTCAACGGATGAGCGGCGGTGGCGATGGCCGCATCGGCATCGGCGGCCAGCGCGGCGGCCACCTCGCCCACCAGCGCCGGATCGATCAGTGGCTCATCGCCCTGCACGTTGACCACAATGTCGTCAGCCGCCCAGTCCAGTTGGGTGGCAACCTCGGCCAGGCGGTCGGTGCCGGTGGCGTGATCGGCTCGCGTCATCACGACGCAATGGCCGGCGGCGCTCACCGCATCGAACACACGGCGATCATCGGTAGCGATCCAGACTTCTTCGGCACCCGCAGCAGTGACGGCTTCGGCCACGCGCACCACCATGGGCTTGCCAGCGATGTCGGCGAGGGGTTTACCGGGCAGGCGCGTCGAGGCGTAGCGCGCAGGGATGACGATGCGAAATGCCATCAGGCTTCCGTCGGGCCGAGCGCGCGGGCTTCGTCCTCCAGCATCACGGGAATGTCGTCCTTGATCGGATAGGCCAGCTTGCAGGCTTTGCAGACCAGCTCCGACTCGGCCTTTTTGTAGTCCAGCGGTCCCTTGCAGACGGGGCAGACAAGTATTTCAAGCAGGCGATGGTCCATTGAGTTTCTCCAATACGAAGGCGGCCAGATCGGGGCTGAGACTGGCGCTGACGGGCAAGACCCAGACGGGTAGCGGCAGGTCGAGACGGGCCAATTTTACGGCATCCTTTTCGGTGCACAGGATCGCGTCGCCGACGAAGGCGAGATCGTCGCGCTGATAGGCATGATGATCGGGAAACGCATGCGCTTCACAGTTCAGACCCAGCGTCGCCAGGTGATCGAAGAAACGCTGGGGATCGCCGATGCCGGCCACGGCATGCAGGCGCAGGCCGACGAAATCAGCGGTCGAACAAGTTTGCGCCGGATCATCGATTCGGACGAATACATCGCCGCGCAGGTCCATGCGAAACACCGGCTGGCCAAAAGTCGGCGCTGGCGGGACGGCGAATCCGTTGAGCACCACAGCATCCGCGCTCGCCAGCCGCTTCGGCGATTCACGCAGAGGCCCGGCCGGCAAAGCCCAGCCATTCATGATGCCGCGCTTGTCGAAGACGACGATCTCCAGGTCACGGCCCAGGCGATAGTGTTGCAAGCCGTCATCGGAGAGGATCAGGTCGCAATCGGGATGTGCCGCCAGCAATGCACGGGCGGCGGCGACCCGATCACGACCGATAACCACCGGGCAAGCACTGTGTCGCGCCAGCAGCAAGGGCTCGTCACCAACGCTGGCAGGATCGGCATCGGCGGTCACCTCGACGACCGCCCCTGCACCACCGTAGCCGCGACTGACGATCCCCGGGTGTCGCCCACGTTCGCGCAGGGCGCGGGCCAGATGAATCGTCAGCGGCGTTTTGCCGGCACCGCCGACGGTGAGATTGCCGATCACCACCACGGGCACCGGTAGACGTACGCCACGGCCTGCCAGCCTTCGCCGCAGCGCGGCGAGCAACAGGAAAATCAGTGAGACGGGATAGAGCAGGCAGGCTGCCAGGCCCCGCGTTCGCCAGACGGCGACCAATCCCACGGGGCGGACAGAATCAGCGCTGGGCCTGCTGGGTGGCAAAGGAGATGTGGGTCAGTCCGGCGAACTGGGCGGCCTGCATGACATCGATCACGCTCTGGTGCGCCGCTTTGGCGTCGGCATTGATGATCACCACCGGCTCCTTGCCGGTGCCGCTGACGCGCTTGAGGGCGGCGGCAATCGCTTCGACGTCACGACCGCCGACGGCAGTCTTGTTCACCAGCACCTCGCCAGCGGCGGTGACGACGACATTGATCTCGTTCGGTTGATCCTTGTTCTGCTGGGCGTCCGCCGTCGGCAGATTGATCTCCAGGCCGGAGAACTTCGAATAGGTGGTGGTGATCATGAGGAAGATCAGGATCACCAGCAATACGTCGATCATGGCGATCAGGTTGATCTCCGGTTCTTCGCGCAGGCGGCCTCGCTGGAAATTCATCACGCGCCCTTACTTGCGGTCGCCGTGGAGGATCTCGACCAGCTTCACCGCTTCCTGTTCCAGCTCGACGAGGAAACCATCCACCTGGGCGCGGAAATGACGATAGAAGATCATGCTCGGGATGGCGATGATCAGACCGAAGCCAGTGTTGTACAAAGCCACTGAAATACCATGAGCCAAGGCCTGCGGGTTGTTTCCCGAGGCAGTGGGCGAACCGAAGATTTCAATCATGCCGACCACGGTGCCGAACAAACCCATCAGCGGCGCAATGGAAGCGATGGTGCCCAGCGTCGTGAGGAAACGTTCGAGATCGTGGGCCACCGCGCGGCCGGCCTCTTCGATGGCTTCCTTCATCACCTCACGGCTGCTCTTGACGTTGCGCAGGCCGGCGGCCAGCACACGGCCCAGCGGCGAATGGGCATCGAGGCGATTCACCAGGGTGTCGGAAGCACCGTTCTGGCGGAATTCGGCGATGGCACCTTGCAGCAAACCAGTGGGAACGATCTTGGCGCGACGCAGAGCGGTAGCGCGCTCGATGATGAGGGCAACGGCAATGATCGACGCGAGCAGCAAGGGCCAGATGGGCCAGCCAGCAGCCTGGATGATGGAAAACACGTGGCGACTCCAGAAAGCGGGAAAGGGCGCACTTTAGCCCGCCCAGCCGGATTCGGCAATACGGGCGGTATGCAAAACAGGACGGGAAAACGGCCTTGATCCGGGGCTCTGCCATGCGTCCGGCTGCCTAGAATCACATCGCCATGGTTTCACTGAATAAATCCGCTGTCGATCCCACCCTGCTCGCCGCTGCCTGGTTCGCCCGGCTAACGGCCGCTTCCGTCGCGGCCATGCCGAGGGAGGAACCGCTCCCAGAGGGGCATGTGATCGCCATCGCCACACTGGCCGCCTTCGCCGCGCTGGCCTTGGCAGAGGGCCGCACCGTGGTGGTCCTCGTCCCCGACGACGAGCCTTTGCCGGATATCTCCAACACGCTTGATCTCTCGCTGCGTCCCCTGTGCCTCGTGCTGCCGGGTGCCGACTTTGCCGCCCGCATCGCCCTGCGCGCCACGTTGTCGCTGATGAAAAGTCGACTCTCGCGGGACGGCGACGACGAACAATCCGCTGCCTGGACCCGTCAGCGCGAACGCATCGCCGCCAATGAACCGCTCTGGCGACAAGCCCAGGACTGGAGCGCCCGCAACGACCGCAGCGACTGGCCTGCCGACGTCGCCGAACTCTTCCCCGCCCGCATCCTGCCCATCGCCGCCTGGCGTGCCCTGCACCAGAAGAGCGCCGACATCACCGTGCTCTACCGTTGCGATGCGCCGGCCGAACTGGTGGCTGCGCCCAGCAGCCTGCTGCGCATCGGCACCCGCGCCGAATCGCCGCGCCATCGCGCCCTGGCACTGGGCGATGAAGACGCCCGGCTGCACATGGAACTGGCCCAGCTCACCCAGGATGTGGCTGAACTGGAACTCGAACTTGCTACCGCACAAGCCGAGGTGGCGGACTTCACACGACGCTACTATCAACAGATCGGCCGCCGCATGGTCGAACTCGACGCGCTCCAGGCCCGCATCGCCCGCGAGCAGGCCGAACGCGCGCCCGACAATCCGGAAGTTCGCGCCGAGGCACGACAAAAGACCGAACAAGCGGAACAATCTGCCCGCGAAAACGAGCGCTTCGCCAAGGCCAGCAAGGACGAGCCAAGCGGCTTCCGCCCCACCGGCGACGTCAAGCGCCTGTTCCGCCAGTTGGCGCAGAAAATCCATCCCGACCGCGCCGCTGACGAAGCCGACCGCGCCTGGCGCACGCAACTGATGTCGGAAGCCAACCGCGCCTACCGTGCCGGCGACGAACGCACCCTGCGCGAAGTCGCCACGCTGTGGGAAGAAGGCCAGCGCGAGCAATCCCCCGCGGCGACCAGCGCTGCCACCAAGGCCGCCGTGTCACCAGCGCCGACTTTATTGCGCCAGGTCGAACGCATGCGCGCACGCTTCGCCGAGATCGAGGGCGAGTTGCACCGACTGTTCGGTTCCCGCCTCTACGAACTGTTCATCGCCGCCCGTCAGGCCCGTCGCCAGGGTCGTGACCTGCTTCAGGAAATGGCCGACAAGCTCGACGAGAATCTGGCCCGACTGCGCACCGCCGCTGCACCCGACGAAGCCCTCGCCGCCTAAACATCCCTAGCTAAGGCGCCGTCCCCGCTCCATCCGTTCCAGAAACGCATTCGCCGTCTCGTTGCCATGACGGGCCGAGGCGCGCAACCACTTGGCCGCCAAGCGCAGGCTGCGTTTGACGCCCCGCCCGTGGAAATAGGCGACGCCGAGTTCGTACTGCGCATCGGCTTCGTCACGTAGCGCGGCACGACGCAGCCAGTGCGCCCCAGCATGAGCATCGACGGGCGTCCCCTCGCCATGCATCAGGCAATAGCCAAAGCTGTACATGGCGTAGGCATCCTCATGACCGGTGGCCGCCTGCTCGTACCAGCGCAGGGCCTCGCCTGGATCGCGGGGCACGCCCTGACCGAAATAAAACAGGTCGCCGAGAATGATCTTGGCATCGAACAGACTTGCCGCCTTGAGGTAGAAGAGCAGCGCCTCGCGCATATCGACGGCGGTGCCGGTGCCGTGGCGCAAGCACTCGGCCAGCATGAACGCGGCGCGGCGATGACCCAGCTCGGCGGCACGCCGATAGGCCGTAACGGCTTCCGCCAGACGAGGATCATCGGCATCCACGGCGCTACGCAACAAGCGCTCGCCGCAACCGAACCAGTAGCGTTCCAGCTCCCGCTGCGCCTGCGCCCAACCGGCCTCCGCCGCCTTCCGCAACAGGGATTCGCCGTGTTGCGGACGGGCCTCGCCGCCGATGCCATGCAGCAGGCAGCGACCGTATTCCGCTTGGCCGTGGGGATCGCCGGCCTCCGCGGCCACCTGGAAGTTTTGCCGCGCCGCCTGAAGGTCAATGCGCACGCCCTCGCCATGCTCGAAACATTCGCCGAGCCAGACCCGTGCCGCCATGTCGCCCTGCTCGGCCGCCCGCCGGTACCAGGCGACGGCCAGCGCCTTGTTCTCCGTCACGCCGTCGCCCCAACGGTAGGCATGGGCGATCTTGATGCGGGCGCGGGCATGACCGCGCCGGGCAGCGGCCCGCCACCAGCGCAGGGCCGCTTCGTAATCGCGCCCCTCACTGCCGATGCCATGAGCCAAGCACTCGCCCAGCTCGAATTCGGCATCACGACTGCCCTTCTCGGCAGCCCGCCGGTACCAGCCCATGCCGGCCTCGGGATCGCGGGTGACGCCGACGCCAAAGCTGTAACACTGGCCGAGCAGGAACATCGCCCCGACCAATCCCTTGCGCGCGGCGGTCCGAAAATGCGTCACCGCTTCAGCTACGTCCGCTGTCACACCTTCACCGGCATACAGGCACATGCCGAGACAAAAGCTGGCGCTGACCACACCATCCGCCGACGCCTCGCGCCAGAGTCGGGCGGCGGCGGCCCGATCCTCGGCGACACCGCGCCCGAAGAAATGGCAACGCGCGAGCAGATCGCGCGCCCGCGGCTGGCCCTGCGCCGCGGCAAGTTGCAGCCAGTGCACGGCGGCCGAAAAGTTCTTTTCGCAGCCGCTACCGAAATACTGCACCCGGCCATACCAATATTGCGCAAGGCGCGCCCCCTGTTGGGCTGCACGGGAAAAGAGGTCGACAGCCCTTGTCGGATCGGTGTCGACACCATGGCCGCGCAACAGGCACAGGCCCAGCCAGGTCATACCGCGACCGTCACCACGCTCAGTCGCCGATTCGAAAAGCCGCGCCGCCTCATGGTGATCACGGGGCAGGCCAAAGCCCTGGTAGAGCAGCCAACCGAGCACTGCCTCACCAGCCCCGCAGCCCTGTTCGCCGCTGGCCGAGGCCCAGCGTACAGCCTCGGCGGGGGATTTCTCGACGCCCTCGCCCACCGCCAAGCGCCAGGCCAGCTCGGCTTGGGCAGTGTGGTTGCCGCCCTCGGCCATGCGACGCAATTCCTCGATGCGAAGACCGCCCCAGAAGCCTTCGGCGTGCCCCAGCAATTCGAGCCCCTGAGCCGCACCGCGCTCCACCAGCGTGCTGTCCAGCGCCTCGCGAAAAAGTCCGAGCAGGGCCCCCGTCGGCAGGGGAATCAGGGAGTGGTTCGACATGGCACTACGGTAGCCGACTCAGACTGCCAGGAAGAGCAGAAACAAAAGGGGACAAGCGCCGGCTTATCCACAAAATCTGTGGATAAGTATGTGGATCGCTTGCTGACAACGACGCTAAGCAGGTGTGCCAGAAGGCTTTTTTCTCGGCAGCCCAAAAATAACCCAGAAAATAATTTCATAATAATCCGATAGTTATACTGAAACCCCTGCTAGATAGCGCATCCGCAGCCATTCCTGCACTCACATGGCTATCGGGTAGAATTTCCTGATTCCTTCGCCCGCCTTGCGCGCCCATGGCCGACGCCTATCCCAATGCCATCATCAGCATCAGCGACCTGAACCGGCTTGCCCGTCAGGCGCTGGAGCGGGAGTTCCCTCTCCAATGGGTCGGCGGGGAAATTTCCAACCTGACCCGCGCCGCCTCCGGCCACATTTATTTCACGCTCAAGGACGAATCCGCCCAGGCCCGTTGCGTGATGTTCCGTTCCCGCGCCCAGTCGCTGCCCTGGCGGCTCGAAAACGGCCAGCAGGTGGAGGCGCGGGTGCTGGTATCGCTGTATGAACCGCGCGGCGATTTCCAACTGAACGTGGAAAGCCTGCGACGCGCGGGACTGGGCCGCCTCTTCGAGGCCTTCGCCCGCCTGAAGGCCAAGCTCGACGAAGAAGGCTTGTTTGCAGAGGAACGCAAGCAATCTCTACCGCGCTTTCCGCGCACTATCGGCATCGTCAGCTCGCCCCAGGCTGCCGCCTTGCGCGATGTCCTCGCGGCCCTGCGGCGACGGGCGCCGAATGTACGCACCATCCTTTATCCAACGCCGGTACAGGGCGACGGTGCCGCCGCCAGTATCGCCGTTGCCATCGCCACTGCCGGGCAGCGCGATGAATGCGAGCTGCTGCTGCTGGTGCGCGGCGGAGGCAGCATCGAAGATCTCTGGGCTTTCAACGAGGAAGTCGTGGCCCGAGCCATCGCCGCCGCCTCGCGGCCAGTGATCAGTGGTGTCGGCCACGAATCCGACGTCACCATCGCCGATTTTGTCGCCGACCTGCGCGCCGCAACCCCCACTGCCGCCGCAGAACTGGCGACCCAGGGCTGGTTCGACGCGGGTGCCGAAATCGCTGCGCTCGCCCTTGCCTTGCGCGAAGCCATGGAGGATCGTCTGACCGTGGCCCAGCAAGGTATCGACCATCTCGCCTTGCGGTTGATACACCCCGCACACCGCCTCGCCCAGAGCCGTGATCGCCTGGCCCTGCTGACATCGCGACTTGGCGCTGCCTTGGCGCGCGAATCACGCAGACACCGGGAACGCCTCGACCGCGCAGTGCTCCATCTCAGCCGCAGCGCACCGCGTATCGATGGCCGTCGGGGCCGGCTTGATCTGCTCGGCCAGCGGTTGGACTCGGCCTTGCGTCAGCACATGACGCAGAGACGGACAGCACTTGATACCGTTCGTGCCGCAATCACTCATCTGAATCCACAAGCCACCCTGGCGAGGGGCTTCGCCATCGTCCGCGATGCACAGGGGCGAGTGGTGATGGACGCGGCATCGCTGCACAGCGGCGACATCGCCAGCCTGGACCTGGCCCGAGGCCATGCCCGCGTCAGCGTTGTGGACAGCGCACTGGATTCCCGACTAGAATAGTCAAGTTTAGTATCCCCCTAAAAACAGGAGAATCAAAATGGAACACACCCTCCCCGCCCTACCCTTCGCCATGGATGCTCTGGCGCCCCACATGTCGAAGGAAACCTTCGAATATCACTACGCCAAGCATCACCAGGCCTATGTGACCAACCTCAACAACCTGATCAAGGGCACCGAATTCGAGAACCTCGACCTCGAAGCCATCGTCAAGAAGGCTCCCGCTGGTGGCGTGTATAACAACTCGGCCCAAGTCTGGAACCACACCTTCTTCTGGAACTGCCTGAAGCCGAATGGCGGCGGCGCCCCCACCGGTGCCCTAGCCGATGCGATCAACAAGAAGTGGGGTTCCTTCGACGAATTCAAGAAAGCCTTCCAGGCCTCCGCCGTCGGCAACTTCGGTTCGGGCTGGACCTGGCTGGTGAAGAAGGCCGATGGCTCGGTGGACATCGTCAACATGGGCGCTGCCGGCACCCCGCTGACCACTGGCGACAAGGCCCTGCTTTGCGTCGACGTTTGGGAACACGCCTACTACATCGACTACCGCAATGCGCGGCCGAAATTCGTCGAGACTTTCCTGGCCTCGCTGGCCAACTGGGATTTCGCGGCGAAGAATTTTGCCTGATTGATTCTGGCAAAAAAATAAGGGCTCCTGCGGGAGCCCTGATTATTTCTAGCGTCCGGCTGGCGCCTTTTCAATGCCGGAGAGTGCAAACCCGGCGCCCAGGCCACGAGTCTTGAACCAGCCGATATTCATTTCCAGTGCATAGCGTGCAGGCTTGGCCGCGCAGTGATTGTCTTCCGTCTGCGGCTGCATGTCCTCGATGTTGATAATGCGTCCCTTCTCGTCGAGAAAAGCCACCGACAAAGGGAGATAGGTATTGCGCATCCACATGCAGTGCTGCCCGACTTCGGGAAACACGAACAACATGCCGCGCTGGGTCGGCATCTGACGGCGCTGCATGAGCCCGGTCATGCGGCTCTCCAGGGTTGAGGCGACCTCGGCTTCGACTCGATGCATGCCGGCGAATAGTTCCAATACGGGAAGCGACTGCTGGGCGACTGTCGGCAGTGCGAAGAGCAGCAACAAGGTACTGAGGATGTATTTGATGAACATGACGATTCCTTCATGCAACAAAAAAGGCAGGGGTAACCCTGCCTTTTTTGTAGGAAACAAGAAGAATTACTTCTTGTCAGCCTTCTTCTCAGCAGCCGGAGCAGCCTTCTTCTCTTCTTTCTTCTCTTCTTTCTTCTCTTCTTTCTTCTCTTCTTTCTTCTCAGCCTTCTTCTCAGCCTTCTTCTCTTCCTTCTTCTCAGCAGCCGGAGCAGCCTTCTTCTCGGCGGCAGCGGGAGCGGCCTTCTTCTCTTCAGCAGCGAAGCCGGAAGCGGAAACGGTAGCGAACATGGCGGCGATCAGAACGGACAGGAGCTTGCTCATTTGGTAATTCCTCAAAATAGATGAATATCGGATTGGAATCCGGGCCAGATGATCTGGTCCGAAGATTATAACGTTTGGCAGATCAATCGGTTGACCACATGAAGTGGTCGTCTCTCACCAAAAACAAATGGCGGGTCTCCCCGCCATTTGTTTGATCCGGAAACCGGAATTACTTGGCTTCAGCAGCCTTTTCAGCCTTCTTGGCCTTCTTGGCCTTCTTGGCCTTCTTTTCCATCTTCTTCTCAGCAGCCGGAGCAGCAGCTTCAGCCTTCTTCTCAGCAGCCGGGGCAGCGGCGGCGGCCGGGGCGGCGGCGGCAGCGGGAGCAGCCTTGGGGGCATCAGCGGCGAAAACGGAGGCGGCGAAGAGACCCGAAACCAGGGCGGCGATCAGCTTGTTCATGGTGTTTCCTTTCACATATGTATAGGTGGAGTATCCGACACAGCCAGGATTTCCGGAGCGTCACAGCCAGTAACGCGCGGCTTTCAGCCAGGTTGACGCCGAATTTCAATTTCCCGCCACATTCCTGGCGACAATCCTTCCAGCGTCCACTCCCCCACGGCCCATCGGATCAGGCGCAGGGTTGGGAAACCGATCTTCGCTGTCATCCGCCGCACCTGTCGGTTCTTGCCCTCGCGCAATTCGATTTCCAGCCAGCTATCGGGAACGGACGCCCGATAGCGGATGGGCGGATTTCGCGACCACAGGCCGGGCGGCTCAGCGATGCGCTTGGCCTGGCAATGCTTGGTGATGAAATCGCCGAGATCGATACCGGACTGAAGTTGCGCCAGCGCCGCGTCAGTAGGAACCCCCTCCACTTGCACTCGGTAGGTTTTCGCCAGCTTGTGCCGAGGATCGGCAATCCGGGCCTGAAGCCCACCATCACCGGTAAGCACGACCAAGCCTTCGGAATCTGCATCCAGGCGCCCTGCTGCATATACGCCAGGAATCGGAATGTAATCGGCCAGCGTCGAACGCCCGTTCGTATCCGTAAACTGGGTCAGTACGCCATAAGGCTTGTTGAAAAGGATAAGCCGGCTCAAGTCTCAGGTACAGCCATTACCAAATACATTGCAGAAGCGCAGGGACTCCGGGTAGGGGAAAAAATCGCGCAGGGCTCCGCTGCGGATTTCCTCCTGAGCTTGCTGCCAAAAAGCAGCATCGAACAAATCGGCATGATATTGCATGAAGGCAGCGCGAATCTTGTCCGATACCAGTAGAAACGTTTCGAACTCCTCAGGAAACACGTCGTTTCTCGCCACCGAATACCATGGGTCACCGGACATTTCAGCTTCGAAATTCGGGGGTGGTGGGATGCGACGAAACTTGCAGTCCGTCATGAATTCAATTTCGTCGTAGTCGTAGAACACTACCCGGCCGTAGCGGGTAACGCCGAAGTTCTTCCACAGCATGTCACCGGGAAAGATGTTGGCGATGGCCAGTTCACGAATTGCATTGCCATATTCGCGCACGGCATGCTCGATCTGGTCACCACGCCCGGCCCGCTCGGCTTTCTCGAGATAGATGTTGAGCGGCTCCATGCGCCGCTCGATATAGAGGTGCTTGATGATCAACTCATCGCCGTCTTCTTCCATCAGCGACGGAACTTCCTTGTACAACTCGGCAATCAGTTCCGGCGAGAAGCGTTCCTTGGGCAGGGCGACATAGGAAAACTCCAGCGTGTCAGCCATTCGACCAACGCGATCCACCTGTTTGACCAACTGATACTTGCGCCGCACGGTGTCGTGATCCACCTCCTTCGAACTACCGAACACATCCTTGATCACTTTGAACACATAGGGATAAGAAGGCAGTGTGAATACGAGCATGACCAGACCACGAATGCCAGGAGCGACGATGAACTGGTCTGCGGAATGGTGCAGGTGGAAAATCAGGTCGCGAAAGAACATGGTTTTGCCCTGCTTGCCAAGGCCGAGCATGGTGTAAAGCTCGGAGCGTGGCTTGTTGGGCATGATCGAACGCAGGAATTGGACGTAACCCGACGGAACCTCCATGTCGACCATAAAGTAGGCCCGCGACAACGAGAAGAGGACTCCGATGCGCCAAGCATCGAGAATGATGGTATCAAGGTAGAGCTTGCCGGACGGCGAATGCAGCACAGGCACAGCGAAGGGGAATTCGATGGCGCCGTTGACCGCCTTGCCAATCACATAGGCACCCTTGTTCCGATAGAAGGCGGAATTTAACACCTGGATTTGGAAGTTGGCCTCCCGCGCAGGAACGCTCCCCAGATGCCGCTCGACAGCGCGAACGATGAAATCCACATCCCGGTCCAGATCCTCGAACTCCCTCGTCCACCGGAAGTCGACGAAGAGTTCGTGTATGGACGTGCGAAAGCCCATCTCGTTCGGGTAGTAGCAGCGATAGGTGGGCGGCTGTGATTCGATGTACTCGGTAGAAACCGCCGGCCGGACAAAGATGAAATCGTTGTGAAAGTAGGTGCGGTGCAGAATCTGGCAGAACACTGAATTGAAGAAGGTTTCTGCAAGTTCCGGCTGCTTGTGATTGGTCAACAGGCCGATGTAGTTGAGCTTGGCGTGCTGCCAGACTTCGTCACTAAGACTGTCGGCCCTGAAGTCCCGGTGCAGGTGCTCGGCGGTTTCCCGTACTCGATCATCGTAGAACTGTATCCGGTCGCGCACTGCCTGCTGGCCTTCTTGCCATCGAGTCTGCTCGAATCGATCCTTGGCCAGCATCGATGTTTCCCGAAACAAGCGATAGTGTCGATCGAAGCCTTCTACCAGCACATGGGCAATCCGCTCGGCTATCCGATCATCAGCAGGATCTACGGTCATCAGATGGAAATTTCACGGGGATCAGGCTGGTAATTTTAGCAGCAGGGCGAATGTCTCCACCCCCTCGCCCAAAGCTCAAGCATTGACGGGAAGTGCTTCGGTCAAGGATACTCGCGCCTCCCGGATGCGTGACTCACCTGATTGGGCGAATCATTCATCAGGATGATTTTATCGACATCATCCGCCCGGAGAATTCAACCCAAAATACAAAATACGGAGTGTGAAATGGCTACAGGGAAATCAAAGATCATCTACACATTAACGGACGAGGCCCCGTTCCTGGCGACTTGTTCCCTGCTGCCGGTCATCCAGACATTCACGGCCCCCGCCGGCATCGATGTCGTCGAGAGCGACATTTCGGTGGCGGCCCGTGTACTCACCGAATTTGCTGACTGCCTGACGGATGTACAAAAGGTCAAGGACAACCTGGCCGAATTGGGACGCCTGACGCAGGACCCCGACACCAACATCATCAAGCTGCCCAACATCAGCGCCTCGGTCTCACAGCTGATTTCCTGCATCCGCGAATTGCAGGCCAAGGGTTACAAGATTCCCGACTTCCCGGAAGACCCGAAGACCGATGAGGAAAAGTCCATCAAGGCCCGCTACTCGAAGTGCATCGGCAGCGCCGTAAACCCGGTCCTGCGCGAAGGCAACTCGGATCGCCGTGCACCGAACGCGGTGAAGAACTTTGCCCGCAAGAATCCCCATTCCATGGGCGAATGGAGCCAGGCATCGCGCACCCACGTCTCGCACATGCACCATGGCGACTTCTACCATGGCGAAAAATCGCTGACCCTGGACAAGGCACGCGATGTAAAGATGGAACTTCTCACCAAGGGCGGCAAGGCCCTGGTGCTGAAGCCCAAGGTTTCCCTGCTGGCCGGAGAAATCATCGACAGCATGTTCATGAGCAAGACCGCACTGTGCGAGTTTTACGAGAAGGAACTGGAGGATGCACGCAAGACCGGCGTAATGTTCTCCCTGCACGTCAAGGCAACGATGATGAAGGTCTCGCACCCCATCGTATTCGGTCACTGCGTCAAGATTTTCTACAAGGATGCCTTCGCCAAGCACGGCAAGCTCTTCGATGAGCTGGGCATCAATGTCAATAACGGCATGGCCAATCTCTACGACAAGATCGCCACGCTGCCGGAGTCGAAGCGTGAGGAAATCCTCCATGACCTTCACGCCTGCCACGAACATCGGCCGGAACTGGCCATGGTGGACTCCGCCAAGGGCATCACCAATTTCCACTCGCCGAATGATGTGATCGTCGACGCATCCATGCCGGCCATGATCCGTATCGGCGGCAAGATGTGGGGTGCCGATGGCCGGACCAAGGACGTCAAGGCGGTGATGCCGGAGAGTACTTTTGCCCGTATCTACCAGGAGATGATCAACTTCTGCAAGTGGCACGGCAACTTCGACCCGACCACCATGGGTACCGTGCCCAACGTGGGCCTGATGGCCCAACAGGCCGAAGAGTACGGATCGCACGACAAGACCTTCGAGGTTCCGGAGGATGGCATTGCTAACATCACCGACCTCGCCACTGGCGAAGTCTTGCTCACCCAGCATGTCGAGAAAGGTGACATCTGGCGCATGTGCCAGGTCAAGGACGCGCCCGTCCGCGACTGGGTCAAGCTGGCGGTCACCCGCGCCCGCAACTCCGGCATGCCCGCCATCTTCTGGCTCGACCCGTATCGTCCGCATGAAGCCGAACTGATCAAGAAGGTAAAAACCTATCTCAAGGATCACGACACCGCCGGCCTCGACATCCAGATCATGTCGCAGGTCCGCGCCATGCGCTTTACGCTGGAGCGTGTGATCCGTGGTCTCGACACGATTTCGGTGACCGGCAACATCCTGCGCGATTATCTGACCGATCTGTTCCCGATCATGGAACTCGGCACCAGCGCCAAGATGCTGTCCATCGTGCCGCTGATGGCCGGTGGCGGCATGTACGAAACCGGTGCCGGCGGTTCCGCGCCCAAGCATGTCAAACAGCTGGTCGAGGAAAACCACCTGCGTTGGGATTCGCTGGGTGAATTCCTTGCGCTGGCAGTATCGCTGGAAGACCTGGGCCTGAAGAACGGCAACAGCAAGGCGAAAATCCTGGCGAAGACGCTCGACGAAGCCACCGGCAAGCTACTGGACAACAACAAAGGCCCTTCATCGCGTACCGGCGAGCTGGATAACCGTGGCAGTCACTTCTATCTCGCCATGTACTGGGCCGAAGCCCTGGCAGCGCAGACGGAAGATGCGGACTTGAAGGCTCGTTTCGCGCCTCTGGCAAAGGCCCTGGCTGAAAACGAACAGAAGATCATCGCCGAGCTCAAGTCCGTTCAGGGCAAGCCAGTGGACATCGGTGGCTATTTCCTGCCTGACCCGGCAAAGATAGCGGCGGTGATGCGCCCGAGCGCCACCTTCAATGCCGTCCTCGCGACCGCCAGCATGTAACGCTGGTTACGGGTAATTCCGGTATTACTGTCGAGCCGCTTGTCCAGAAATGGGCAAGCGGCTCGATTGCTTTGCCCCCCATGACAAGGGGCCACGTTACTGGAGGATAATGATCGGTGTTGCAAACTCATCCCTAGATGTTTTTCACCACACAATAAATGGAGCAGGCATGAGCACTTCCCAGATCAAAGTTCCCACACAAGGCCAGAAAATCATTCCTGGCCAGCCGATTCCCGACGATCCGATCATTCCTTTTATTGAAGGCGATGGTATCGGTGTCGACATCACTCCCGTCATGCAGAAGGTCGTCGATGCAGCAGTGGCCAAGGCCTATGGCGGCAAGCGAAAGATTTCCTGGATGGAAGTCTATGCCGGTGAAAAGTCCACCCGTCTCTACGGTCCCGATGTCTGGCTGCCGCAGGAAACCATTGATGCGTGCAAGGCCTACTCCGTCTCCATCAAAGGCCCCCTGACCACCCCTGTCGGCGGTGGTATCCGTTCGCTGAATGTGGCCCTGCGCCAGGAAATGGACCTATATCAGTGCGTCCGCCCGGTGCGCTACTTCAAGGGCATTCCCTCACCGCTGAAGGATCCGACCAAGACCGACATGGTCATCTTCCGCGAGAATACCGAGGACATCTATGCCGGCATCGAATGGCAGGCCGAATCCGAGCAAGCAAAGAAAGTCATCAAGTTCTTGCAGGAGGAAATGGGCGTCAAAAAGATTCGCTTCCCCAACACCTCCGGCATCGGCATCAAACCGGTATCCAAGGAAGGCACCAGCCGCCTGACCCGCGCTGCGATCCAGTACGCCATCGACAATGATCGCAAGAGTGTGACCATCGTGCACAAGGGCAACATCATGAAGTTCACCGAAGGTGGCTTCCGTGACTGGAGCTACGAACTGGCGCAGAAGGAATTCGGTGCACAGTTGATCGACGGTGGCCCATGGTGCAGCTTCAAGAACCCCAAGACCGGCCGCGAAATCTTGGTCAAGGACGCCATCGCCGATGCATTCCTGCAACAGATCCTGCTGCGTCCGGCTGAGTATGACGTAATCGCCTGCTGCAACCTCAACGGCGATTACATTTCAGACGCGCTGGCGGCGCAAGTCGGCGGTATCGGCATCGCCCCGGGGGCCAACATCTCCGACGACTACGCGGTGTTCGAAGCCACCCACGGCACAGCGCCCAAGTACGCCGGCAAGGACTATGTGAACCCCGGTTCCCTAATTCTCTCCGCCGAAATGATGTTGCGGCACATGGGCTGGGTGGAGGCGGCGGACCTGATCATCAAGTCCATGGAAGCCGCCATTGGCGACAAGGTGGTGACTTACGACTTCGCGCGCCTGATGGATGGCGCGAAAGAAGTGAAGTGTTCGGCCTTCGGCCAGGCCATGATCGACCGGATGTGAGACAGACTGACCAATGAAAAAGCCCGCTTAGGCGGGCTTTTTCATTTCAGCGCCATAAAGAGTCGGCGCTGGCATTACGGCGATACGCGGCAATCAAGGCTTCTGGATGTTCGACGCCTGCTTGCCCTTGGGACCCTGGACGACGTCGAAGGTGACCTTCTCGCCTTCTTTCAGGGACTTGAAGCCAGCCATGTTGATGGCCGAGAAATGCGCGAACAGATCTTCGCTGCCGTCGTCCGGGGTGATGAAACCAAAACCCTTGGCGTCGTTAAACCACTTGACAGTACCAGTTGCCATAATCACTTATTCCTTAATCAAAAACAGAAAAATCGGCCACCGCTGCGGGCTGCAAAACGCCGCACCCCGGCCGGGGCATGTTTGACATCAAGTTCGGGAATAGCAGAGGGAGCCAGGCGGCAAACCAGAGGAACTGCGAAACGGCAGGCTGAGAGAGAACCGTAGATCACTGCGTGAGACCTTGTACCAAACACGGTTCGCGTTTTACGCATATTGTCAAGCAGCGTCAACAACTTTCTATGCTGCATTGCACAGCCTGATTTTGGCTTGGCGATTGGCTTAGCTATTGGGTTTTCCCAAGTCGCCCCAAAATGCACTGTCATGAGAGGTCTATTCCCTCTTTTCAGGTGGTGTTGATCGATGCGGGAATCGCATTAGAATCGAAACATGGTCACACGAAAGCAAGTCGGGCCGGAGGGTGGCGCTGCGCTGGCTCCGGAAAAAAGTCGAACCAAGCCACCGCCCATGTTCAAGGTGCTGTTGCTCAACGACGACTTCACGCCGATGGATTTTGTGGTGGTGGTGCTGGAAAAGTTTTTCAAGCTCTCTCGGGAACAGTCTACGATGGTGATGCTGACGGTTCATCGCGAAGGGAAGGGAGTCTGCGGTATCTATCCACGGGATGTGGCCGCGACTAAGGTTGAGCAGGTTAGTGCGTTTGCACGTCGGCACCAGCACCCGCTGGCTTGCGTGATGGAGGAAAACTGATGATCGCCCAGGAACTGGAAGTCAGCTTGCACATGGCTTTTGTCGAAGCACGGCAGAAGCGCCATGAGTTCATCACCGTTGAGCACCTGCTGCTGGCACTGCTCGACAATCCCTCCGCCGCCGAGGTTCTGCGCGCCTGCGCCGCCGAGGTCGATGGCCTGCGCCAGGAACTGGTGACCTTCATCAGCGAGCACACCCCCACGGTGGCCGGCAGCGAAGAAATCGACACCCAGCCGACTCTCGGCTTCCAGCGCGTGATCCAGCGCGCCATCCTGCATGTGCAGTCCTCGGGCAAGAAGGAAGTCACCGGCGCCAACGTGCTGGTGGCCATCTTCGGCGAAAAGGATTCCCATGCTGTCTATTTCCTCCAGCGCCAGAACATCACCCGCCTGGATGTGGTGAATTTCATCTCTCACGGCATCACGAAAACGCCGCAGCCGTCCAGCAAGGAAGAACCGACGGAAACCGAAGCCGAGCAGCAGGAAAAGGGCGGCGCGCTGGAGAGCTTCACCCTGAACCTCAACCAGCAGGCACTGACCGGCAAGATCGACCCGTTGATCGGGCGCGAAAAGGAACTGGAGCGCGTAATCCAGACCCTTTGCCGTCGGCGCAAGAACAACCCGCTACTGGTTGGCGAAGCCGGTGTCGGCAAGACCGCCATTGCGGAGGGATTGGCCCGCCGCATCATCGAAAACCGCGTACCGGACATTCTCGCCAATGCCACCGTCTACTCCTTGGACATGGGCGCGCTGCTGGCCGGCACCAAGTATCGCGGCGATTTCGAACAACGCCTCAAGGGCGTGCTGAAACAGCTCGCCGAAAATCCGAATGCGATCCTGTTCATCGACGAGATCCACACCCTGATCGGTGCCGGTGCAGCCTCCGGCGGTACGCTGGATGCCTCCAACCTGCTCAAACCGGCCCTGTCGTCCGGTGCGCTGAAGTGCATCGGCGCCACCACCTACACCGAGTTCCGTGGCGTCTTCGAGAAGGATCACGCCCTCTCCCGTCGCTTCCAGAAAGTGGACGTCAATGAGCCGTCCGTGGATGAAACCGTCTCCATCCTGCGCGGCCTCAAGTCGCGCTTCGAGGAGCACCACGGCGTCAAGTATTCGGCGGCAGCGATTTCCAGCGCGGCCGAGCTGGCGGCAAAGTACATCAACGATCGCCACCTGCCGGACAAGGCCATCGACGTCATCGACGAGGCCGGTGCCGCCCAGCGCATCCTGCCCAAGTCGAAGCAGAAGAAGACCATCGGCAAGCCGGAGATCGAGGACATCGTTGCCAAGATCGCCCGCATCCCGCCGCAGCACGTTTCCGCCGACGACCGCTCGGCCCTGAAGAACCTTGACCGTGACCTGAAGAACATGGTCTTCGGCCAGGACGCCGCCATCGACGCGCTGGCCAAGGCCATCAAGATGTCGCGCTCGGGCCTGGGCAATCCGCAGAAGCCCATCGGCAGCTTCCTTTTCTCTGGCCCCACGGGCGTTGGCAAGACCGAAGTGGCCCGCCAATTGGCCTATGGCATGGGTATCGAATTGATCCGCTTCGATATGTCGGAATACATGGAACGCCACGCGGTGAGCCGCCTGATCGGCGCGCCGCCGGGATATGTCGGCTTCGACCAGGGCGGCCTGCTGACCGAGGCCGTGACCAAGAAGCCCCACGCCGTGCTGCTGCTCGACGAAATCGAAAAGGCCCACCCGGATATCTTCAACATCCTGCTCCAGGTGATGGACCACGGCACGCTGACGGACAACAACGGCCGCAAGGCCGACTTCCGCAACATCGTCATCATCATGACCACCAATGCCGGCGCCGAAGCCCTGCAAAAGACCAGCATCGGCTTCACCGCCAACAAGGGTCAGGGCGACGAGATGGCGGACATCAAGCGCATGTTCACGCCGGAGTTCCGCAATCGTCTGGATGCCATCATCTCCTTCAGCGCGCTGGACGCCAGCATCATCCTGCGCGTGGTGGACAAGTTCCTGATGCAGCTCGAAGGCCAGTTGCACGAGAAGAAAGTGGAAGCCATCTTCACCGATACCCTGCGCGCATGGCTGGGTGAAAAGGGCTTTGATCCGCTGATGGGTGCCCGCCCAATGGCGCGCCTGATTCAGGACACGATCCGCTCCGCGCTGGCCGACGAACTACTGTTCGGCAAGCTGGTGCATGGCGGTCGCGTCACCATCGACCTCGACGAGCACGAGAAAGTAAAACTGGTCTTCGAGGAAGCCGTAGTTACCCCGGCATCGCCTGCACCGGCGGTCTGAAAATCCTCCCGCTGGCAGCTAAGTAATCAGTTGCCAGCGGGCGGGGTTTCGTCGATCAAACGGAACAGCACCTGCATGTCGAAGGGCTTGACGAGGTAATCGTCGAAACCCAGTTCGGCAGCCTTCTCGAGGTCTTCCGGCATCGCGTTGGCACTCACGGCAATCACCCGCAGATCGGTAAGCCTGTCGTCGGCGCGTATCCGTCGCAATACCTCCAGGCCATTCATGCCCGGCAGGTTGATATCCAGCAACAATAGATCCGGCCGCGATTCCGCCAGACGCGCCAGACCGTCACTTCCCGACTCGGCCACATCCAGCCGCACATCGGCACGACGAGCCAGCATCTTCTTCATCAGCGCAATATTCGCGCGATTGTCCTCGATATAGAGAATCTGTCGCTCCACCACTGATGGTGCAATGACGGGAAGCGGCTCCGTCGCCGTATCGTCAGGGCCGACTTTTTCCGGCTCGGCCCGGCGCAACAGGATAGTGAAGGTCGAGCCGGCGCCAAGGCGACTTTCGGCATCGATGTGCGCGTCCATCATTTCCAGCAGGCGGCGGGTAATGGCCAAGCCAATTCCGGTGCCCTCGATGCCGCTGGTTTCACTGACGATCCGCTGGAAAGGCTCGAACAAGCGTGGCTTCTGGGCCTCGGTGAAACCGAGTCCAGTATCGGCAACGGCGACACTGACCGCATCTTCATGGATATCGACGATGACCCGGACATGGCCGTCACGGCGGTTGTACTTGATGGCGTTCGACAGCAGGTTGAGCAGGCACTGCTTGAGTCGCATGCGGTCGGCGCTCACCCATGGGCCAAGCTCATCAAGGACCACCGGCAACAGGCGGATTCCTGCCTTGTACGCCAGGGGCTGCACCAGCAGCATCGCCTCTTCCAGCAAGGGCAGCAACTCGATGGGCTCGATCACCAATTCGTGGCGGCCAGCCTCGATGCTCGCCAGATCCAGGACCTCGTTGATCAGCGCCAGCAGGTGGTGCCCCGCTGTCAGAATCTGCTCCACGTTCTCCTGCTGGCTAGGCGTTGGCGGTTCCTGCGGATCGGTCAACACCAATTGTCCGAAGCCGATGATGGCATTCAACGGCGTGCGCAGCTCATGGCTCATGCGCGAAAGGAACTCGGACTTGGCGCGACTGGCGTCTTCCGCCATCACCTTGGCCTGGACCAGCGCATTCTCGATCTGCTTGCGCTCGGAAAGATCGTGAATGATGCCGATGAACAGGCGCTCGCCACCAATACGCGCCTCGCTGACCGCCAGCTCGACGGGGAAAACGCTACCGTCGCGCCGCCGGGCGATGACCTCGCGGCTGCGACCCACCACGCGAGCCTCGCCGCCCGCTGCGTAGCGATCCATTTGTGCATCATGGTGCCGCGCATCCATGTCAGGCATCAGGCGGTTGATGCTGCTGCCGCGCATTTCCGTCGCCGAGTAGCCGAACAGGGCCTCCGCCGCCGGATTGAAGACGGTGACCACGCCCCGCCCATTGGCCACTACGATACCTTCCAACGCCGAATCGAAAATCGCCCGCAATTGGCTTTCACTACCCTCCAGCGCGCGTTGGTGACGGATGGACTCTTCGACCTGCCGCCGCAAGGCTTCGGTGCGCTCGACCACCCGCTGCTCGAGATCCGCATTCAACTCGTGCAATTCATCGTAAGAGTTGAGCAGGTTGTCGCGCATCTGGTTAAAGGCATTGACCAGCTGGTCGAACTCATCCTGCCGACCAAGCCGAGACGGCTGGCGGTCGAGATACAGTGGCAGTTCCAGGTTGGAGAAGGATGCACCGCGCACATAGTTGGCAATGCGCACCAGATGGCGGGTGATCATGGACCGCACCAGCAGGTAGAGAAAACCCACGAAGGCCAGCGCCATCAATGTCACGCTGATCAACACGTCGCCGGCACGACGCAGGGCCCGCTGCCGTGCCTGATCCAGATTGGTGGCCACCGTCAGTTCGCCGATCACGACTTCGCTACCGCGAAAACTGTAGAGCAGGGGGAAGCGGCGCTCCAGGCCGCGCTCTGCCAACTTCTGGCCGGAGGCGACGAAAACCGCGCCATCGACGCGGACCTCGGCGTAATCGAAGTCCGGCAGCCGGACCAGGCCATCAAGCAAGGTCCCCAGGCGATCACGATCAGCTACCCATACGTTTTCGACCACGCTGCCCAGGTAGCTACGCTCGACCAAGCCATATCGCTCCTCGATCATGGCGACGTCGCGGCGATACTCCACCAGCAACTGTACTGCGCTCGCGATCAGTGCCATGCCCAGGGCGAACAGCAGCATCCACAGCAGCAGGCGCCGACCAAGCGTACTCAGCGAAAGCACATCACGCCTAACATCCATGCCGATCAACGAACCGTCATCAACGGCCTCATGGCCTTTTCGTGGATCTTCCGATACGTCCCGTCGTGCTTCATCTCCGCCAAGGCAGCGGACACCTGATCCACCAGATGAGCATGCTTGCGATGTAGATAGAGGAACTGCTCGGATTTCGCGAGCGGCGGCTCCAACACCGTCACCCGCAGGCTCTGCGCCCGTGCCTGCGCCAGACCTTGCCAGCGCTCATACAGGACGATATCGGCGCGACGCAGGCGCAGCATGCTGAACAGCTGCTGCGGATCGCGGACGCGGGTGACGCGATAGTCAGCATCGAGATTATTCTCGAAAATCTTCCAGCCGAGGATATAGGCGAGCTGATACGGCTTGAGCGTATCCCAGCTCTTGGTCGCAAAGGGCTTATCCGTGGTGTAGGCGACGAAATCCGTGTCCATTACTTTCTCGGGAACACGAATCAGGTTTTCGTACTGATCCTCCAGTCCCTTGATGCGCGGTAACGCCCCATCGTCGATGCCCTTGTTGGCATTGATGAGCGCGCGCTCGGAGGCATCGTACAGATCCACCTGAGCCTTCAGGCCAACCCGGCGGAAGACCTCCACCATCAAAAGGTCGAGGAAGCCGTCGTGAGCGGGCGTGGTGTAGGGTTCCTGAACACTGGTATTCAGTTTGAGCGTTAGCCCTTCCGTCTGGGCCCGGACGCTGCCGATGCAACAGACAAACACCAGCATCAAAATCTGCATCAGGATACGCATCGCTCGACCCTTCGCCATCATGTCGAAACCTCGACTCCGTCTTCGTTCAAACACCGTGAATACCCGCACGATTCCTCAGGTTGCTGTGGCTATAATACCCGTCGATTCCGCCGCAGGGCGGTGCCCGACGAGCAACGCCCCTTATTTTTCTTCTGGTGGAAACCACCGACCGTGACGCACGCTCAACTGCCCCGCCTGGACATCCTCGTCGTCGACGACGAAGAGGCCAATCGCCGATTTCTTGAGAAGGCCCTGGTACGTCACGGGCACCGCGTCACGCTGGCCACATCCGGCGAAGAAGCTTTCAAGTGTTATATGGAGGCGGAGCCCGATCTGGTGCTGATGGACGTGATGATGCCGGGATGGGACGGTTACGAAACCACCCGTCGCATCCGAGCCGGTGGTGGCGTCCGTACCCGCTGGGTACCGCTGATCTTTCTCTCGGCGCTGGATCGCGTGCCAGACATCGTGCGCGGCCTGGCCGCCGGCGGCGACGACTACATCACCAAGCCGGTAGACCTGGCGCTGCTCGAATCCAAGATTTCTGCCATGCAACGCATCGCGGCCTTGCAACGCCAGCTCGAAACAAAAAACACCGAGCTTGCCAGCTACTACCGCGAGAATGAGGAACGCAAGCATGAGGCCGCCGAACTCTTCGGCCGCCTCATGCGCCACGACCGCCTGCCACCGGGCGGTTTGATCCGCGTGCGGGTCGTCTCCGCCGACAATTTCAGCGGCGACCTGGCCGGCGCCGCGCGTTCCGCCGAGGGCCATGACTACCTGATGCTG
Organism: Rhodocyclaceae bacterium; assembly: GCA_030824275.1. Classification (GTDB taxonomy): domain Bacteria; phylum Pseudomonadota; class Gammaproteobacteria; order Burkholderiales; family Rhodocyclaceae; genus JAVBXY01. The sequence goes on from JAVBXY010000016.1 coordinate 58,870, forward strand.
GCCGATGCCGCCGGTCACGGCCTCACCGCCGCGATCAACGTCATGCCCGCAGTGGATTGCTTCTACTCCCTGGCCGACCAAGGCTATTCCCTGCAACGCATCGCTGCAACCATCAACTCCCGCTTGCGCCAACTGCTGCCGGTGGACCACTTCGTCGCCATCCTGCTGGCACGCGTCGACGTACCCCGTGGCGAAATCGAAGTCCTCAACGCCGGCATGCCCGCTGCCTATCTGCTGGATGCCGATGGCAAGCTACTCAACCAGTTCGCCTCCCACCACTTCCCGCTCGGCGTCGCCGACATGCGCGACGAAGATTTCGACGTCGCCACCGTCCCCGCGCCGGCTGGCGCTCAGCTCTTCGCCTGTTCCGATGGCCTGCTCGAAGCCACTACCGCCGACGGTGAAGCCTTCGGTGAAGTGCGCATGCTCCACACGCTGAGCAGTACCGCCGCGCCCGTTCGCTTCGATACGCTACTGGCGGCGGTGGACCGTTTCCGTGGCGGACACCCCGCCCATGACGACGTCTCCCTCACCCAACTCACGGTGCCCGGATTCGCCGTCCCGCCAGCGCCGACTATTTCCGGTGACACGCTGGATGAAGGTGAAGCGGAAAGCTTCCAGCTCACGCTCGGCCCCTCCTCGCTACGCAATCCCGACCTGATCCCCTCCGTCATCGGCCTCATCGGCGAAGTGCTGCATCTGGCCGACATCTCGCGGCGCACCCTGGCGATCCTGCTTACCGAACTGGTGACCAACAGCCTCGACTACGGACTGCTCGGCATGACGTCGCGTCATGCCGCGACGGATCGCACCGTCTGGCGCGAGGAGAAACTGCGTCGCCTCGCGGCGCTCAAGTCAGGCCGTATCCGGCTCTCGCTCCAGCACGTCGCCTGGCAAGGCGAACCCGCTTGGTGCCTGGAAGTTTCAGACACCGGAAATGGTTTCGTCCACGCTATCGATCCCCCTCCTCACAGCGGCATCGAGCGCACGCGGCAACGTTCCCTGACTCTCCGGTTCAATGATTCCGGCAATGTCGTCACCAGCTGGTTCTACTAATCGCAGCATCGGCCCCGCCGTTCCGGCGGGAACGCTCCAGGCCCTGGAGAGCGAATATCTGCGTCTGGCCCTCGACAGCCATGCCATTGTCAGCATCGCCGAGCCGGGCGGCGGCATCATCTACGTCAACGAGAAATTCTGCGAAGTCTCGGGCTACTCGCGAGTGGAACTGCTCGGCAGCAACCACCGCATCGTCAAGTCCGGCATGCATCCCCCGGAATTCTTCGCCAACATGTGGGAGACCATCTCTTCCGGTCGCATCTGGCAGGGCGAAGTCTGCAACCGGGCCAAGAGCGGTCGCCTGTACTGGGTCGAGTCGACCATCGTGCCGTTTCTCGACGCCAACGGCCTACCCTACCAGTACGTTTCCATCCGGACCAACGTCACCGCGCAAAAGCGCAGCGAACGCCTGCTCTCCGCGCTGGCGACCGCTGAAGCGCAAACCATTGCCGAAGAACCACCGGCAGAGATATTCCCCAAACTGCTGATGGCCGTGCTGCCCCTAGTCGGTTGCGAATTTGGCTTCATCGGCGAATGCAGTGAGAACGATCTGCCGGCCCTCAACCTGCTGGCCATCACCGACCATGTCTGGGACGACGCCTGCCGTGCCATGCATGCCCGCGTGCACGACGGCCACTTGCATTTCGACGACATCGACTCACCCTTCGGCCGAAGTCTGAGCGTAGGACAAGCCGTCGTGATGAACCTGCCATCGGCGGAAGGCCTCGTCGGCCTCGATAACTTTCTCGCCCTGCCCCTGATGCGAGGCGAGGCCACCCTGGGCATGATCGGCCTGGGCAACCGCCATGGCGGTTTCGATGACCGAATCGTCCAGTTCATCCAGCCCCTGGCCGCCACCTGCGGCAGCATGATCGCCAGCCTGCGTTTCCGTCGCCAGCGGGAACGCATCACCGAAGCGCTGGTGCTGGCGCGGGATCGGGCCGAGCAGGCCAGCCACGCCAAGTCCGAATTCCTTTCGCGCATGAGCCACGAACTGCGTACGCCGCTCAATGCCATCATTGGTTTCGGCCAATTGCTGGCTACCGATCCGGTCGAGCCACCGACGCCGGACCAAAGCGAGAGCATCAACCAGATCCTGACCGCCGGCCGCCATCTGCTCGAACTGATCAACGAAGTCCTCGATCTGGCCCGCATCGAATCCGGCCGCCTGCACCTGACCCTGGTCAACGTCGCCCTCCCCTCCCTGCTCGACGAATGCCTGCTGCTGCTTCAGCCCCTGGCCCGCGAGCGGACGATCTCCCTCCACTCGTCGGTGGCAGCCAACGGACTGACCATCGCCGCCGACCGCACCAGACTCAAGCAGGTGCTGATCAACGTGCTGGCCAATGCCATCAAGTACAACCAGGCTGATGGCGAAGTACATGTCCAACTGGAGGAACGGCCGGAGCAAGTTGGCATCGTCATCACCGACACGGGACGCGGCTTCGCCCAGTCGGAACAGGACCATATCTTCCAGCCCTTCACCCGTCTGGGCAGCGCCGAGGAGGAGGAAGGCACCGGCATTGGACTCGCCATCACCCGACACCTGATGGAACTCATGGGCGGCCAGATCGAACTGGTCAGCGCACCGGGCCATGGCAGCACCTTCACGCTATGGCTTCGTCGCGGCAGCGGCGATGAGGAGCCGATGTCCTCCCCGGCGCCAAGGAAGTCTCAACGCGACGTCGCACGCCGGCGCATCCTCTACATTGAAGACGATCATGCCAATCGACTGCTGGTGGAAAAAGCCCTGTCGCGCAACGACACATGGGAAGTCATCACCGCCGAAACCGGCAACGAGGGGCTGATGCTGGCCCGTCACCTGGACCCGGACCTCATCCTGCTCGACCTGGAGTTGCCGGACAGCAATGGCTTCGACCTCAAGCGCCAGATCGATGCCATGCCCCATCGACGCAAGGTTTCCATCGTAGCCATTTCCGCCCATGCCAATCCGGACGAGGTCAAGCGCGGGCGCGAAGCCGGTTTCGCCGCCTACGTCACCAAGCCCCTCGACATCGATAACCTGCCTGCGGTACTCCAAGCCCATCTGACCCCATGAGCAAGCCTGCCGACCATTCCATTGATACCCGATCCGCACGCATCATGATCGTGGACGACCAGCCCGCCAACGTCTTGCTGCTTGAGAAGACGCTACGCTCTCGCGGCTATCAGACCCTCGAAGGCTTCACCGATCCGCGTCAGGCCGTGGCCCGCTATGCCGAAGCGCGTCCCGACTTGCTGTTGCTCGACCTCAACATGCCCCATCTCGACGGCTTCGCGGTCATGGAGAAGTTGCACGAACTGCCGGTTGACCTGCACCCGCCGGTGCTGGTGATCACCGCCCAGCACGACCTGGACAGCCGCTTGCGTGCGCTCCAGGCCGGCGCCCGCGACTTTCTGACCAAGCCCTTCGACGTTCTCGAAGCCTTGGCACGCATCTCCAATCTCATCGAAGTGCATCTGCTGCAAAAAGCCATGCGCGACCAGAATGCCTTGCTTGAAACCAAGGTGCTCGAACGAACCCGGGAACTCAATGAAACACGACTGGAAGTCGTCCGTCGCCTTGGTCGGGCAGCCGAATATCGCGACAACGAAACGGGCTTCCACATCATCCGCATGAGCCAGTTTTCCGCGCGCCTGGCCGCCGCTGCCGGCTGGAATCCGGCGCAGGTGGAAAAGATGCTGCATGCCAGCCCCATGCACGACATCGGCAAGATCGGCATTCCGGATCGCATCCTGCTCAAGCCCGGCAAACTGGAAGGCGAAGAGTGGGAAACCATGATGACCCACACCACCATCGGCGCAGAAATCCTCTCCGGTCACGATTCCGAACTGATGCGCCTGGCGGCCGAAATCGCCCTCAGCCACCACGAGAAATGGGATGGCAGCGGCTATCCCCGTGGCCTTGCCGGCACCGACATCCCCGAAGCCGGCCGCATCGTTGCCCTCTGCGATGTCTTCGACGCCCTGACCAGTGAGCGCCCCTACAAGAAGGCCTGGTCCATCGAGGATACCGTTGCCCATTTACGCGCCCAGAGCGGACTCCACTTCGATCCCGCCATGGTGGAGCTGTTCATGGACCTGCTGCCGGAAATCCTGACGATCCGCGCCCGTCATGCCGAACCCCAGGATTAGCGACCTGATCGCCCGGCGCCAGCCGCTGCGGGGCATGCATGCCTCGCTGGTGCTGGTCGTCGCGGGTTTCGTCGCCCTCGTCGCCGTCAGTTCGGGTACCCGTCTGATTGAAGCGATTGCCAGCTACCGCGTCGTCCACCAGCTGCTCGCGACGCGGGAAGCCGTGGACGCGCTGAGCAGCGCCGGTAATCTGGTACTGCGTCACCGCACCATGGCCCAGGCCACGTCGGCCGTCACCAGTCCGCTGTTCGACCCGGTGCTGATGCGTAACGAAGCCGACACGCTACTGGCAAAGGTATCCCAACGCCTGCCCGAACTGCTTCCCGCCGGGGGCAACCGTGCCCGTCAGCTCGACGAAGCCCGCACCGCATGGCTTGCCGTCGCAGCAGGACAGGAGAGCGCCACGAACCGGCGCACCGAGTTGTTCAACGCTGGCCAATCCTTGCTGCATGTGATCGAAGCCAGCCTGCGCGATGCGATCAGCAATGGCATCAGTCATGAAGGAGCGCTGGCTCCGATGGGAGAGATCTATCTCGCCACCTGGCAACTGCGGATGATGACCGCCGAGGAATCGGCCATCATCGCCAGCGCCCTGGTGAACGGCACCACCCGCGATCCGCGGGTGGACAAGCTGCTGCTGTTATCGGAAGGCCGTACCCGGCTGGCCATGGACCGGCTAATGACGGCGGCCGACTCGGTCGGTGATCAGCAGCTGATCGCACTGTTGAACGAACTGCAAGGAAGTTACCGAAAAAATCTTCGCCACATGCTCGACAGGGCTCGGGCGCCCGACGCCCAACACATGAAACTGGAAGATTTCCTGTCCCAGACAGCACCGTTGGCGCAGGGCTTTGTTCAGTTGAAGAACGCGATCCACAAGGCCGGTGGTCGCCACATCGAAGCCATTCGGCAACAACGGGCCCGCGAGTTGCTGATCAGTAGCGGCATGGTGCTGCTGGAACTTGCTCTCGGCATCGGCCTGATCCTGCTTCTGATGCGACGGGTACAGAACCCTCTGACTCGCTTGCAGATGGCCCTGTCCGGTGCCGACGGCTATTTTGTGGACTGGCATGTACCGAGCCGCGTGGTGGATTACTCGACGGGTTTCGACATCATGCTAGGCTTCGACCCCGGCGAAATCCCCCGTACTGTCGACGGCCTGCGCTGGCTCTACCACCCGGAGGACGCCCCCCAGCTCGAAGCCGCCCATCGCGCCGCCTATCGCGGCGACTCCGACCGCGTGGATGCGGAATTGCGCATACGCCGGAAAGGTGGCGGCTGGCACTGGATCAACATTCGTGTCCGGGTCGTGGAACGTGACAGCAACGGCCGTGCGGTGCGCCTGATCGGCGTCGTCTATGACGCCAATGCACGCCACCAGGCAGAAGACGAACTGCGCCGCGTACGCCACGAAGAAGAAGCCATCTTCAACTCCTCGCCAGTGGCCATGCTGATCGTCCACGACCGTCTCATCCGCCGTTCCAATCACGCTGCCGAGCGCATGTTCGGCGAGGAGCCCGGCGGACTGGATGGCAAGCCCACGCGCATACTGTTCGACACCGAGGCTGAGTACGCCACTGTCGGTAACAAGGTATATGAGGCGCTGAGCAAGGCACCCAACTTCACTTACGAGGCCGAGTACCTGCGGCTGCAATACGGCCGTTTCTGGGCTCGTGTGCAATGCTCACTGCTCGACGCTGGCACGCCCGGCCTCGGCTACGTCTTCGCCTTCGAAGACATCAGCATCGCGCGGCGGGCGCAGCTCGATCTCGATACTGCCGTCCAGCGCCAGAACGCCATGTTCGCCGCGTTGCCGAATGGGGTCGTCATTCTGAACAACCGCAACATCGTCGATTGCAACCCGCGCTTTGCGGAAATGTACGGCTACACACCCGCCGAACTGATCGGCCAGAGCACACGGATCTTTTACAGTTCCGACCAGGACTGGGAGGAACGCGGCAAGCTAACCTACCCGGCCATGTCTGCCAGCGGCACCTACTACGGCAGGGAAAAGGTCCGCCGCCGCAATGGCGTATTCATCGACATGCTGGTCCAGGGTTGCTGGATCGATGCCGCCGACCCCGACAAGGGCGCCGTGTTCATCCATACCCCGCTCAACATCATGCTCGACTATCCGGGCTGAGCTAATCCCCCCCGCTCGCCGTCCCCCATCCGGGAGATTTCATACCACCAGCGCCAACTTTTCCATCCCTGACAAGGAAACCCCATGGACTATCTCACCACCGATCTCTGCGACGCCCACGAAGACAAGGTCCGCGTCGTCGAACCGATGTTCAACAGCTTCGGCGGCCGCGATGCATTCTTCGGTCGCATCGCCACGCTCAAGCTCTTCGAGGACAACTCGCTGGTGCGCAAGGCGCTGGAATCGCAGGGGGAAGGACGCGTGCTCGTCATCGACGGCGGCGGCAGCCTGCGCCGCGCCCTGGTGGGTGACCAGCTCGCCGCTCTCGGCGTCAAAAACGGCTGGGCCGGCGTCGTCGTCTATGGCTGCATCCGCGACTCCCGCGCCATCGGCGACATGGACCTCGGCGTCTTCGCCATCGATACGCACCCCATGAAGACGGTGAAGAAGAATGTCGGCGACGCAGATATCCCCGTCAGCTTCGGCGGCGTCACCTTCGTCCCCGGCGAATGGCTGTATGCCGACGAAGATGGCGTGATCGTCAGCAGCACGCAACTGCATCAAGTCTGACTCTTATATAAGACACATCTGCACCGCAACCGGAAAGCGTTTCACAGAAGTCAAACGCTTTCCGTATTACGAAACAAATCCAACATCACACTGTTTATAAATATAAAAAAATATCAACAAGTCTTATATAAGACTATTGCTGCCGCGCAATATCCTCTTTATACTTCGTTCCATGCTCCCGATTGGAGCATCCCCTCCGGAACCGACTATTTAGAGGAATCATCATGACCGACCGCAAAGCACAAGTCGCCGCCCTGGAAAAAGACTGGGCCACCAATCCCCGCTGGAAAGGCGTCAAGCGTGGTTACACCGCCGAGGACGTCGTCCGTCTGCGCGGCTCCCTGCCCATTGAATACACGCTGGCCAAGCGTGGTGCCGAGACCCTGTGGGCCAAGGTCAATGGCGGTGCCAAAAAAGGTTATGTGAATGCCTTCGGCGCCATCACCGCCGGCCAAGCCATGCAGCAAGCCAAGGCCGGCCTTGAGGCCGTCTATCTGTCCGGCTGGCAGGTCGCCGCCGACGGCAACACCTCCGAAACCATGTACCCGGACCAGTCGCTCTACGCCTACGACTCCGTGCCGACCATGGTTCGCCGCATCAACAACACCTTCAAGCGCGCCGACGAAATCCAGTGGTCCCGTGGCATCGAGCCGGGCAGCAAGGAATTCATCGACTACTTCCTGCCCATCGTGGCTGACGCAGAAGCCGGTTTCGGCGGCGTGCTGAACGCCTTCGAACTGATGAAGAACATGATCGCCGCCGGCGCCGCCGGTGTGCACTTCGAAGACCAGCTGGCTGCCGTGAAGAAGTGCGGCCACATGGGCGGCAAGGTGCTGGTGCCGACCCAGGAAGCTTGCGAAAAGCTGATCTCCGCCCGCTTCGCCGCCGACGTCATGGGCGTGCCGACCATCATCCTGGCCCGCACCGACGCCGAAGCCGCCAACCTGATCACCTCCGATCACGACGCCAACGACAAGGCCTTCCTCACCGGTGAGCGCACCCAGGAAGGCTTCTACCGCGTCAAGAACGGTCTGGAGCAAGCCATCAGCCGTGGCATCGCCTACGCCCCCTACGCCGATCTGGTGTGGTGCGAAACCGGCACGCCGGACCTCGGCTTCGCCCGCGAGTTCGCCCAGGCCGTGCAGGCCGCCTGCCCCGGCAAGCTGCTGTCCTACAACTGCTCGCCTTCCTTCAACTGGAAGAAGAACCTCGACGACAAGACCATCGCCAAGTTCCAGGACGAGCTCTCCGCGATGGGCTACAAGTATCAGTTCATCACCCTGGCCGGCATCCACATCAACTGGTACAACACCTTCCAGTTCGCCCACGCTTACGCCCGTGGCGAAGGCATGAAGCATTACACCGAGATGGTGCAGGAACAGGAATTCGCCGCTCGCGACAAGGGCTACACCTTCGTTTCGCATCAGCAGGAAGTCGGCGCCGGCTACTTCGACGACGTCACCACCGTGATCCAGGGCGGCTCATCAAGCGTCAAGGCCCTCACCGGTTCGACCGAAGAAGAGCAGTTCCACTAAGCCTGAGATAACCCCCGAGACAGGGGGCTGAAACATTGAGCGCCTCATCCTTCACCGGATGGGGCGTTTTTCTTTGTGCCCTGGACTAAAGTAGGTACTCGACAAGGTCGGTCAGAAACAGCCGATCACCCTGACTGCACTGCCCCTTTTGCGGAGAGAAACATTTGTCAAATGACCTTGACCAAGACACTGGTACCCAGCCTATAAGCTTGCAACGGAAACTGATTGGGTTTCCGATCATGGCAGTTGGTGGCCTGATAATCCTGAGTCCATTTTTGACGAGCTGGTTGTTCGTCAATCTTGTCAGCCCGATATTCCTGAAATGGCAAATGCACGATGCCGTCGCTCTGTTTGGTGGTGGGCTGATTTTTGGTACAGGGGCAGTTATCGCTCTGGGTTGGGAAGTCGTCCGCAAATGGCGCGCAAGCCGGAATGGGTTCCATTAGACATACATATCGTCCACTTAGCGGTACGGCATCGATACCAAGCCGCCGCCAATGCGGAAAGGCTAGAACTCCAGCCGCAAGCCCAGGTGGGCACGATGATCCAATACCTGCGGATTGACGTTGCGCATGACCTGGGCGAGGTGACTGCCCGGCTGCTACACAGATAGCCGTCTCACCGCCCCACCCTGCTCTACTTTCTCACTACTGTTTTTACGATTTAGCAGAAGAGGAATAGCAACGCCTCTCCAGAAACGGGGGGATACCCTTCCATGGGATATGCCTCCATGGTCGTATCGCGCTACAAAGATACCGGACCTGAATGACGACGCCTTCGTTACTGAAATCGGTTCCTTAGTGGATAAACACCTTACCTCTCCAAGCTTCGAAACAGCGGCTACGAACCCACCTGACTTTAAAAGCGCAGACCGATCTGCTTCGATCACTGGTATTCCTTGACGGGCTGACCGGCGTTGCCAATCGTCGTCGCTTTGATGAAAGCCTGGAGATCGAATGGCGACGCTGTCGCCGCGATGGCACGCCATTGGCGATCGTAATGATCGACATTGACCACTTCAAACGCTTCAATGACCGATATGGCCATCAGGCAGGCGACAACTGCCTTCAGTCGGTGGCGGTAACGCTGAAAGACCGGCTGAGACGTGCCAACGATCTGGTATCACTCTACGGCGGCGAAGAGTTCGTCTGCATACTGCCTGACTGCGATCCGGCAGGCACGATAGCCAAAGCCGAGGAGCTGCGCGCGGCAGTGGCCGCACTGGGCATCGCCCATGACAATTCGCCCACAAGTCCAATGATAACCATCAGCGTAGGCATTGCCGTGTGCGTGCCCGACGCTACCCGCACCGTGGAACAATTGCTTGCCGATGCCGACGCGGCGCTTTATCGCGCCAAGGATCAGGGCCGCAACCGCGTGGCAACTTAGCCATTCCAGGCAATCCGATCCCGCCAATGGGATCGCAGCAAATCAATGAATAACCGGACCCGCAAAGGCAGATGCCGACGTTGCGGCACGACCGCATAAATGCCCACGGGGGGCGCCGCGAATTCGTCCAGCACAGTCCTCAGTCGCCCCGCGGCGATGTCCTCGCCCACCTCCCACCAGGACCGCCAGGCCAGGCCACGCCCTTCCAGCGCCCAGTCGTGCAGTACGGCGCCATCATTGCATTCGAAGCGACCACTGACTTTCACCACCTTCACCTCGCCATCGACGCGCAAGGTCCAACCCCGTTGCTGGCCCAGCGACAGACAATTGTGTTCGCCCAGAAAAGTCGGCGCTGGCGGCACGCCGAATTGCTCCAGATAGGCCGGGCTCGCCACCACCACGCGGCGCATCTCCCCCAGGCGCACGCTGACCAGACTGGAATCCGCCATCTCGCCGATGCGGATCGCGCAATCCACGTTCTCGTCCACCAGATCGACGAGACGATCCGACAGATCGAGCCGCGCCGTCACCTCCGGGTTGTCGTCGAGGAAGCCCGTCAGCAGCGGCGCCACATGTTTGCGACCGAAGCCCGCCGGCGCAGAAATCTTCAAATGCCCGCCGGGCCGGATGCCGCCCAGGCTCACCGAGGACTCCGCGTCCTGCAATTCACGCAGGATGCGCTGGCAGTCTTCGAGAAAGGCGCTACCTTCAAAAGTAAGCGACACCCGCCGCGTCGTGCGCAGCAACAACTTGGCGCCCAGGCGCTCTTCGAGGGCATCGACACGACGACCAATGATGGCCGGCGTCACCCCCTCGGCACGGGCCGCCGCCGAAAGGCTGCCCCGATTGGCAACATTGACGAAGGCGGAAATCTGCTTGAACTGATCCACTTGATACTTTCAGTAAAAGATAGTTTGCCAAAATGATAGCTTCTCTTGCCGATTAAGCACGAATAAAATCCATACCGTCGCAATCCCCTTTCCCCAGGAGCAATTCATGAGCTATCCCGCCGGCGTTCAAATCACCGCCAATGTCACTGCCGACTACGCCAAAATCCTCACGCCCGAAGCGCTGAAGCTGGTCGCCAAACTTCATCGCGCCTTCGAACCGCGCCGCCAGGAACTGCTCAAGGCCCGCGTCGACCGCCAGGCCCGCATCGACGCCGGCGAGCTGCCCGACTTCCTGCCCGAGACCAAGCACATCCGCGAAGGCGACTGGAAGATCGCCCCGCTGCCGAAGGCGCTGGAAAACCGCCGCGTCGAAATCACCGGCCCGGTCGAGGCCAAGATGATCATCAACGCCTACAACTCGGGCGCCGACAGCTACATGACCGACTTCGAGGACTCCAACAGCCCGAAGTGGGACAACCAGATCCAGGGCCAGGTCAATCTCTACAAGGCCATCCGCCGCGAACTGAGCTTCAAGAACGAAGCCGGCAAGGAATACAAGCTCAACGACAAGATCGCCACTCTGCAAGTGCGTCCGCGCGGCTGGCACCTCGATGAAAAGCACGTCCTGATCGACGGCCAGCGCGTCTCCGGCGGCATTTTCGATTTCGGCCTGTTCCTGTTCCACAACGCCAAGGAGCAAATTGCTCGCGGCGCCGGTCCCTTCTTCTACCTGCCGAAGATGGAAAGCCACCTCGAAGCCCGCCTGTGGAACGATGTGTTCGTCATGGCTCAGGACCACATCGGCCTGCCGCAAGGCACCATCAAGGCCACCGTGCTGGTCGAGACCATTCTCGCCACCTTCGAGCTCGAAGAAATCCTCTACGAACTGCGCAACCACAGCGCCGGCCTCAACGCCGGGCGCTGGGACTACATCTTCTCCTGCATCAAGAAATTCAAGAAGAACAAGGATTTCTGCCTCGCCCAGCGCGGCGCCATCACCATGGAAGTGCCCTTCATGCGCAGCTACGCCCTGGCCCTGGTGCAGGCCTGCCACAAGCGCGGCGCCCCGGCCATGGGCGGCATGAGCGCGCTGATCCCGATCAAGGGCGATCCGGTCGCCAATGAAAAGGCCCTCGCCGGCATCCGCCACGACAAGACCCGCGACGCCAACGACGGCTTCGACGGCGGCTGGGTCGCCCACCCCGGCCTCGTCTCCATCGCCGCCGAAGAGTTCCAGAAGGTGCTCGGCGACCGTCCCAACCAGTGGGAGAAACAGGTCAGCGGCAGCTTCGGTCCCAAGGACTGGCTCAACTTCCAGCCCGAGCAGCCGATCACCGAAACCGGCCTGCGCAACAACATCAACGTTGGCATCCACTACCTCGGCAGCTGGCTCGCCGGCAACGGCTGCGTGCCGATCCACAACCTGATGGAAGACGCCGCCACGGCCGAAATCAGCCGCTCGCAGGTGTGGCAGTGGGTGGTTTCACCGAAGGGCAAGCTGGATGACGGCCGCAAGGTCACCGAAGAAATGGTGCGCCCGATGATCGCCGAGGAACTGGCGAAGGTGAAGTCGGTTGTGACTGCTCAGGGTGAGAAGACCGAGACCTATGATCAGGCGGCGGTGATTTTCGACAAGATGTCGCTGACGCCGGACTATCCCGAGTTCCTGACGCTGCCGCTGTACGAGGCGATGGAGTAAGCACAGCGAAAAGTCGGCGCTGGCAGGACGGCGCCGATGAAGGACAAACGGCGCACCGGTTACCCGGTGCGCCGTTTTCTCGTATAGCTGCCCGATTCAGGCTGACTCTGCCCGCTCAGATCAGAACTTGAAATTCAGATTCCCCATTAGGGTGGCGTTTTTTGCACTGCGACGACTGAGCTCTTCCGTGTAGCTGATGCCTCCGGTCACTTGACTGGCGATAGACAAAAAGTTCACACCTGCCTTCAGAAGAAACGCATCCTTGTCCCAGCTATTGTCAGTCACCGCAGTTTTTATCTGAACATCCTGCGTATATGCCAAGCCAACATAAGGCATCACGCCGTTCATCCAGTAACCTGCCTCAATGCCAAGATTCAACTGCTGAATTTGGTTTTTCGCGGCAGTCCCCGCATTGACTCTGCCGAACGTCGTTGAGTCCTTATAGATTTCTTTTGCTATCAGATATCCAGCCTTGCCGGAAATCTGGATATCGCCGATCCACTGCCCATAGTTCAGGTTAGTGGCAATGAACTCGCGGTCGGATTTGGCCTCCAGGCCACCTGCCTGCCTCGCTATGCCTTGGCCCAAACCGAGAGACAGATCAAGGGCCATGTTTGAACCAAGCTGATATCCCATATACGGAGCGATGGAATAACCCTCAGTGCCGGTTCCCGTTGCTGCGGCGCCTACGGAACCGTTGCCTCGATCAAAAGCCGCCGAAAGTCCGACAATCATCGTTGGACTCAATTGATAGTCTGCCCCAACCACCGCATTATCGATTGTTGCCGAACGCTTTTTGCCGGCGTCAGTCGGTGAGTATTTATTTGAGTTTTCGGAAAGTGAGGCCCATGCGTTCCAACGCTTTGCCGTGTCACCCGCAGCCAAACCGGTACTGGACGATGCTTGTTTCGTAGATGGTGGTCTACCTGACAGCATTCTGGACCCTATGGACCCGGAAATCGCCGATACCTGTTGAGCAACAGTGGCTTGCACTTGCGCCTCAGCTCCCGCCGATGAACCTGCTCCAGCTACACCACCTAGCGTGACCGAGCATGAGCCTGAGAGGTTTCCAGCACTGCCCGACAAGGAGCAATTCCATGCAACCCCTTGAAAGGTGCCAGAACCGCCCCAACTGCCGCTGCCACTAGCACAGTTACCCCCGACGGTTCCTGTCAGCGAGCCGCTAAAGCCCCCACTGAATGAGACCGTAGCGCTCCCCGAACTGTCGCCGTCGCTACAAGTGACCGTACAGGAAACTGATCCGGTAACCCCACTTTCTGAAACTTGGGGGCTACCGCTACAGTTGCTAACGGATGCAGTGTAAGACGCAGCCGCAGGCCCTGACAGGAACAGCAGGGTTGCTGCCGCATATATCCACATTGGTCTAACGTTCATATTCGTCTGCTCCCAAGCGATCTTGCCAAATCACATCTTACCCCTATGATCGAAATGGCTGGCCGTTCTGTTTTAGGGGATCCCCGACATCGTAGCAATGGAAGACCTTGGCGCCGAATGGCACAAGGACATTCGCGACTGCGTGCGCCACTATGGCGACCCACGCTGCCGACTGTGGTCTATCGAGGTGAAGCTCAAGTTCAACCGTTCGAACGTACGCGAGGCCTGGTTCCAGGCAGTGTGGAATTCCTCATTGTCCAACCAGGGCTATCTGGTAACGACTGAGGTGGAGGGTACCGCCGATGCGTCGGATGGCGTCGCACCCCAGGCGCCATAGAGGCCCGTGTAGGGAAAGCTGGTAGTCCTCGACGCTTCGCTGGCTTCCCGATCCAAGGTCGACCATTTTGCCGGCGCCGGCAAAATGGTAGTCGGGAGGATTTCCCGATTGCTCACAAGAAGTTATCGCCCGCTCGATGGCCGGCTCAAAGCGCCGCCACTGGCTATAGCCCAACTTTATCTGCGACTCACGGAATAAGCCGCTTCTACAAGAATTTCTTGACCCATCGAAACTGCCCGAATAAGATAGTAATCAATTACTATTTAGCAAGTGTGCGATGCATATTGAACCGAAACCAAAGAACTTGCCCGCAGACCAGCGCCGGGCTGTCACCGTGGAGACGGTTATCGAACTGACGGCCGAGCAGAATCCGGGCGATATAACGACCGCCGCGATTGCCCAGCGAATGAATCTCACGCAGGGCGCTTTGTTTCGTCACTTTCCCAGCAAGGATGCGATCTGGCAGGCGGTCATGGAATGGGTGGCCGAGCGATTGCTACAGCGCGTGGATCGTGCCATTCAAGGCGTGGACTCACCGCTTCAGGCACTGGAAGCGGCGTTCATGACACATATCGAATTTGTTGTCGCGCATCCCGGCGTGCCGCGCCTGCTGTTCGGTGAACTGCAACGTGCCGAGGACACTCCCGCCAAACGTATGGCGCGCGCCCTGATTGGGAGTTATCGGGAACGCCTGAGCGAGCTGATCGAAGCAGGGAAAGCCTGCGGTGAAGTGGCGCCGGAGGTCAATACCGCAGCGGCTGTGATCGCCTTCATCGGCAGCATCCAGGGGCTGGTCATGCAATCGCTGCTGAGTGGCAAGGTTGGGCAAATGCAGGCGAACGCGCCAGGTGCGTTCGCCCTTTACCGTCGTGGAATCAGGAGTGTCACATGAAGTCCGAACGCAGACTCAAATGGCTGACCATTGCCGCGGTAGTCGTTCTGGCGGCCATTCTGCTGCTGTTCGTCGCGCGCAGCGGACCGCTGGCGTCGATGCGCGTCACCGTCGCACCGGCCACACGGGTCGATCTGGCGCCGCTGCTGTTCGGCATCGGCGTGGTCGAAGCGCGGCGCAGCTATCTCGTCGGCCCCACCACTGCCGGGCGGGTGCGCCACGTCGCCGTGGATGTCGGCGACGTCGTGAAGGCCGGCCAATTGCTGGCGGAGATGGACCCGGTCGACCTCGATCAGCGCCTTGCCGCAACCAGTGCGGCCGCCAGCCGTGCGAAGAGCGCTGTCGATACGGCGGCGGCGCAACTTGCCGACAGCATCGCCCGCCGCGAGGTCGCCGCCGCCAATGCGCGCCGCTATGACGATCTGGGGCGCAAGGGTTTCGTCAGCTCCAGCATGACTGAGGGCAAGACGCAGGAGATGAATTCCGCGAAGGCCCAGTTTGCCGCTGCCGAAGCCGCGCTGGCCGGCGCGCGTCAGGACCTCGCACGCCTCGACGCCGAACGCGCTGGCGCGCAACAGCAGCGCAGCAACCTACGCCTGCTGGCGCCAGCCGATGGGGTGGTGACCGCGCGCGACGCCGAGCCGGGCTCGACCGTGATTGCTGGACAGGCCGTCGTGCGGCTGATCGCAACCGACAGCCTGTGGCTCAAGCTGCGCCTCGATCAGCATCGCTCGGCCGGCCTGCAAGTCGGGCTTCCGGCTGAAATCGTGTTGCGCTCGCGACCGGGCCAGGTGCTGTCCGGAAAAGTCGCACGCATTGAAATGATCGGCGACGCCGTGACCGAGGAGCGCATCGCCCAGGTGGCCTTCGATACGCCGCCGAAGGATGTTTCCATTGGCGAAATGAGCGAAATCACCTTGCGCCCGCCGGGCGTCAAACAGGCGTTGGCCGTGCCCGGCGCAGCATTGCGCCTGCACGGCGGCAAGAGCGGCGTCTGGCTGCTGGCTGACGGCAAACCGAGATTTGTCCCGGTCACGACAGGCACCCAAGGCGCCGATGGCCGGGTGCAGATCATCGACGGCCTCAAGGAGGGCGATGTGGTGATCGTGCACAGCGAGAGCGAACTTGCCGCAGACCGCCGCATCAAGGTGGTTTCCACCCTCACGGGTTCGTGAGCCGATCATGATCACATCATGATTAGTCTCGCCGGCCGCGACATCCTGCATTCCTGGGGCAAGTTCGTCCTCACCGGGGTCGGGCTGGGCCTGCTGATCGGCGCCACGCTGACCATGGCTGGCGTCTATCGCGGCATGGTCGATGACGCGAGGGTATTGCTGACCAACAGCGGGGCCGACATCTGGGTGGTGCAGAAGGATACCCAGGGACCGTATGCCGAGGCGTCCAGCATCCGCGACGATGTGTATCGCGGCCTGCTCGGCATGCCCGGCGTCGCGCAGGCCGCGAACGTCACTTACCTAACCATGCAGGTGCGCCACGGTGACACCGATCTGCGCACCATGGTGGTCGGCTTCGAACCGGGACAACCCGGCGAGCCGGGTTATCTGGTGGCGGGACGGCGATTGCTGCGCGGTCACTTCGAGGCCATCGCCGATGTGAAGACCGGCTTCCGTCTCGGTGAACGCATCCGCATCCGCCGCCACGACTACGAAGTGGTCGGTCTGACGCGGCGCATGGTGTCCTCCGGCGGTGATCCGATGGTGTTCATTCCGCTCAAGGACGCGCAGGAAGCGCAGTTCCTCAAGGACAATGACGCGATCACCGCCGACCGCGCACGCACGGCGGCCAACCCCGCCCTGAACCGTCCCGGCGTGCCCGGCCTGCTCGACGCGGTGACCGCGTCGCAGACCATCAATCACAGCGTCAATGCGGTGCTGGTAAAAGTCGGCGCTGGCGACACGGCGGCCAACGTGGCGCAGGAGATCCGCCGCTGGAAACACGTGCAGGCCTACACCCGCGAGCAGATGGAAGAAATCCTGATCGCCAAGCTGATCGCCACCTCGGCCAAGCAGATCGGCATGTTCCTCGTCATCCTCACCGTGGTCAGCGCGGCCATCGTCGCCTTCATCATCTATACCATGACGCTGGGCAAGATTCGCGAAATCGCGGTGCTGAAACTGATCGGCACCCGCAACCGCACCATCGCCGGCATGATCCTGCAACAGGCGCTCGGCCTCGGCCTGATCGGTTTCATCGTCGGCAAGATTTCCGCCACGCTGTGGGCGCCGGCCTTTCCCAAGTATGTGCTGCTGGAGACGGCGGACGCCATGCGCGCGCTGGTCATCGTCATGGTGGTCTGTGCACTGGCCAGCACGCTGGCCATCCGCGCCGCGCTGAAGGTCGATCCGGCCACGGCGATCGGGGGCTGAGATGGACAAAGGAATTCATATCGAAGGCCTCAGCAAGCGCTACGGCGAGGGCGACACCGCCGTCGAAGCGCTGAAGGACGTCAACATGAGCATCGCGCCCGGCGAGGTGGTCGGTCTGGTTGGTCCCAGTGGCTCGGGCAAGACCACGCTGCTCAAATGCCTCGGCGCGGTGATCGAACCGACGCGCGGGCGCATGACGCTGGGCGGCGAGGTGATCTACGACAGCGCGCAAGGCGGCTGGAAAACACCGGACCTGCGCGCACTGCGGCGCGACCGCATCGGCTTCATCTTCCAGGCGCCCTACCTGATTCCCTTTCTCGATGTCACCGACAACGTCGCCCTGCTGCCGATGCTGGCGGGGCGCGCCAACGCCGCCTCGCGCAGCCGTGCGCTGGAACTGCTGCAAGCGCTCGATGTCGCGCATCGCGCCAAAGCGCAGCCGAGCGAGCTTTCCGGCGGCGAACAGCAGCGCGTGTCGATCGCCCGCGCACTGGCCAACCAGCCGCCGGTGATACTCGCCGACGAACCCACCGCGCCGCTGGACAGTGCGCGGGCGCTGGCCGTGGTTCGCATCCTCAATCAGATGGCGAGCCAATATCAAACTGCGATCATCGTCGTCACCCATGACGAAAAGATCATTCCCACCTTCAAACGGATTTATCACATTCGCGACGGCAGTACGGTGGAGGAAGCAGGGGAAGGACGCGAGATTTCGTGAAGAGGCATCGTAGAACAGGCCGTTGAGATAGCACTACGCACCAGCACGGTCGCGACACCATCCTCACTGCCCCGCTCCAATTCCGCAAGAATCGGATTGCCATGCTGGCGCCTCCCGCGCCAAACTGCCGACTGCATTCCTGTCCATCCGCCCCATGAACCACGCCAGCCTGTTCCGTCTCGTTTCGCTCTCCGCCATCTGGGGCGCGTCCTTTTTGCTGCTGCGCATCGGGGCGCCGGTACTGGGGCCGGCCTGGCTGATCTTCGTGCGAGTGTTGCTCGCCGCCCTGTTCCTGCTCGCTGTCGGGCGTCATCTTGGCAAGGCTCTAGATACCCGCCGCCACTGGCGTCACTATCTAGTGCTGGGCTGCTTCAACTCGGCTCTACCTTTTTTTCTTTTTGCCTATGCGGCGACCAGCATTTCCGCTTCGCTGCTGTCCATCCTGAATGCCACGTCGCCGATCTGGGCGGCACTGATTGGTGCACTGTGGACGCGCACGGCGCTGGCGGCCAAAACCCTGTTGGGCATGCTGCTCGGCATTGCCGGCGTGGGCATGCTGACGGGCATCGAGGCGGTCACGCTGCCGCCGGGCAGCGGCCTGGCGATGGGTGCAGCGGTCGCGGCGGCCTTCTGTTATGGCATTGCCACCACCTACGCCAAATCCGCGAGCCCGATTGAACCTTTTGCCAATGCCCACGGCAGCATGTGGGGGGCGACGATCTTGCTGCTTCCAACGCTGTTCTTCGCGCCCTTGCCGACAGCGGTGCCAGGCGCAGGCATCGTGGCGGCGGTGGTGATTTTGGGTGTGGTGTGCAGCGGGCTGGCCTACCTGCTCTACTTCCGCCTGATCGCCGATCTTGGCGCGACTCCGGCACTCACCGTAACTTTTCTGATTCCCGTTTTCGGCGTGCTATGGGGTCACCTGTTCCTCAACGAGGCGGTGGGCTGGCATACCCTCGTCGGCGCGGCGCTGGTGTTGCTCGGCACCGCGCTGACCACGGGCTTTTCGCCCGCTGCCGTGTTCGCCCTGCGCCGGGGAATGGCGCAATGAATACCGGCCTCGACGAACAGGCGCGGCATTACGCCGTCGTCGCCGCCGCCATCGATTACATCCGCCAGCATGCCGCGCGGCAGCCGGTGCTGGATGAGATCGCCGCCGCCGTGCACATGAGTCCCTTCCATTTCCAGCGCCTGTTCTCGGCCTGGGCCGGCGTTTCGCCCAAGCGCTTTCTCCAGTACCTGACCAAGGAACATGCAAAACGCGAACTGGCGGGCATGGGGGCAAGAACACCCGACATGCTGGCCGTGGCCGCACAAGTGGGGCTGAGCAGCGGCAGCCGTCTGCATGACCTGATGGTGAGCTGTGAGGCCATGTCACCCGGCGAAATCAAGGCCGGCGGCGCGGGGCTGGAGATCGCCTATGGCATGGGGCCTTCGCCTTTCGGCACAGCGCTGATCGCCTGGACCGGGCGCGGGATTTGTCATCTGGCTTTCTGTTCCGGTGATGAAGCGGCGCGGCTGGCCGAATTGAAAGCCGCCTGGCCGCAGGCCGGTTTCGTACAGCGCGAGGCCACGGCTCTGCTCGACCGCGTGTTTTCTTCGCCGGCAAATGACGCACCGCTACGCCTGCTGCTGCGCGGCACCAACTTCCAGATCAAGGTCTGGGAAGCGCTGATCCGCATCGAGCCCGGTCATCTGCGCTCCTACGGCGAACTGGCACGGCAGGCCGCAGCGCCCAGAGCACAACGGGCAGTGGGTAGCGCCCTGGCGGCCAATACGATTGCCTACCTGATTCCCTGCCACCGCGTGATCCGCGAATCGGGCGAGCCTGGCAACTACCGCTGGGGAACGGAACGCAAGCTGGCCTTGCAGGGCTGGGAAGCGGCGCGGACGCAAGCAGCCCCGGACTGAAAAGTCGGCGCTGACAGGACGGCGCCTGCAATTATCATTGCGACCATTGCGTCCCGGGAGACCCCCATGCTCGCCGCCATCACCCTGCTGTTGCTGTTCCAACTCGCCGGCGAGGCCATCGCGCTCTACTTTGCCCTGCCGGTGCCCGGCCCGGTGATCGGCATGGCCCTGCTCTTCGCTGCGCTGGCCTGGCGCGGCGGGCCGTCCGTCGAGTTGCGCGGCACGGCGCAGACCCTGCTGCAACATCTCTCGTTGTTGTTCGTTCCGGCCGGCGTTGGCGTCATGCTCCACATACAACGCATGGCCGACGAATGGCTGCCCATCGTCGCGGCGCTGGTGATCAGCACCATCGTGACCATTGCCGTCACAGCGCTGGTGCTGCGTGCACTGCATGTTCACGAGAAGGAGTCATCATGAATCCGCGCCTCGGTGAAATCTGGGTCTATCTTTCGGCTTCGCCACTGCTCGGGCTTACGCTCACGCTGATTGCCTATCAGGGCGCGGTGAGGATCAACGGGCACTGCAAAGGCCACCCATTGGCCAATCCGGTGCTGCTGGCCGTCTCCGTGCTCGTGTTCCTGCTTTGGGCCACGGGCACGCCCTACCAGACCTATTTCGACGGTGCCCAGTTCGTGCACTTTTTGCTCGGCCCCGCTACCGTTGCGCTGGCCATTCCGCTTTATGCCCAGTTGCCCCGCCTCAAACGCATGGCCGGGCCGCTTCTGCTGGCCCTGATCGCCGGCTCGCTGACCGCCGCCGTTTCCGCCGTGCTGGTCGGCAAGCTGCTTGGTGCCAGCGCCGCCACGCTACTGTCGCTGGCGCCGAAATCCGTCACCACCCCCATCGCCATGGGCATCGCGGAACGCATTGGTGGTCTGCCCTCACTCACGGCAGTACTGGTGATCCTCACCGGGATAGTGGGTGCCGTCGGCGCACGCTACGTCTATCTGCTGTTGCGCATCGATGACCATGCAGTGCGCGGCTTCGCCATCGGCGTCGCCTCCCACGGCATCGGCACCGCCCGCGCCTTCCAGGTCAGTGAACAGGCCGGCGCCTTTGCCGCGCTGGCGATGGGACTCAATGGTCTGCTCACTGCCGTGCTGCTCCCGATGCTGATGCCGGCATTGATGCGCTGGCTGGGCTGAAAAGTCGGCGCTGGCAGGACGGCGATTCCTCGTGGCATACTCTGCTTCATGCACCTCACTGCCCTCTCCCTGCGACGTCGACGTTTCCCGCTTCCTGTTGGGACGTGTCGTGCTGCCTGGGTTGATGTCGTGATGTAAGAACACGCTTTATCCGTATTCCCGCAAAGGCCACGGCTTACCCCGTGGCCTTTTTGTTTTCCCAAGGAGCTTTTTCATGACAGATACCAATTCCCTGATGTGGGTCACCCAACGGCCCGAACTCGTTTTCGTCGAGGGCCACGGCTCCTGGCTGGTGGATTCGGATGGCAAGCGCTATCTGGATTTCGTGCAGGGCTGGGCGGTGAATTGCCTCGGTCATTCGCCGGAAATAATCCGCGACGCGCTGGCCACGCAATCGGCCAAGCTCATCAATCCGAGTCCCGCCTTCTACAATGAGCCATCGCTGCGGCTGGCGCGACTGCTGACGGCGCATTCCTGCTTCGACCAGGTGTTCTTCGCCAACACGGGCGCAGAGGCCAACGAGGGCGCGATCAAGCTGGCGCGCAAGTGGGGTCAAAAATATCGCGATGGCGCCTTCGAGATCATCACCTTCGAGAACGGCTTTCACGGCCGCACGCTGGCGACCATGTCGGCCTCGGGCAAGCCGGGCTGGGATACGCTCTTCGCGCCGCAGGTGCCGGGCTTCCCCAAGGCGCGCTTGAACGAGCTCGACTCGGTGGCGGCCCAGATCGGCCCCAATACCGTGGCGGTAATGCTCGAACCCGTGCAAGGCGAAGCCGGCGTGATTCCGGCGACTACGGAGTTCCTGCAAGGCCTGCGCGAGTTGACGAGCAATCATAACCTGCTGCTGATCGTGGACGAGGTGCAAACCGGCATGGGCCGTACCGGCACGCTCTTCGCCCATGAGCAGTCCGCCATCGCGCCGGACATCATGACGCTGGGTAAAGGTCTCGGCGGTGGAGTGCCGTTGGCGGCACTGCTGGCCCGCAAGGAAGTCTGCTGTTTCGAGGCGGGCGATCAGGGCGGCACCTTCAACGGCAATCCGCTGATGACGGCCGTGGGTGTGGCAGTGACGGAGGCCTTGCTGGCCCCGGGCTTTCTCGACGAGGTGCAAGCCAAGGGAGACTATCTGGCCGCCGGCCTGCATGCCCTGTGCTCAGAATTCGGCCTGACTGGCGAACGTGGATCGGGCTTGCTGCGGGCGTTGCTGCTGGACCGGGACATTGCACCCGCACTGGTGGATGCTGCCCGCACCATGGCGCCGGAGGGCCTGCTGCTGAACGCGCCCCGGGCCAATCTGTTGCGCTTCATGCCGGCCTTGACGGTCAACCGCGAGGAAATCGACCGGATGCTGTCTTGCGTTCGCGTTCTGCTTGCAAGCACCTAGGGGCGATCAATCCGATTACCTGGAACGGCCCGAGGCTCAGGCAAACCCGTCCGGATTCTGCTTCTGCCAGTTCCAGGAATCGCGACACATGTCGTCCAATGACCTGCGCGCAGTCCACTGCAACTGCTGCCCGGCCAGGGATGGGTCGCCCCAGGAGGCCGGCACGTCGCCCGGCCGCCGAAGAGCAATCCTGTAAGGAATGGGGCGACAGCAGGCTCGCTCGAAAGCCCGCACCAGATCAAGTACGCTGTAGCCGACCCCCGTGCCGAGATTGACGGTCAGCACATCCCTAGGGTCGCCCAGCACCCGATCCACCGCCGCACGATGGCCGTCGGCCAGGTCCATGACGTGAATGTAGTCACGCACCCCAGTGCCGTCCGGGGTTGGATAGTCACCACCGAACACATTCAGTTCCGCGCGACGGCCGACAGCCACCTGGGCAACGAAGGGCATTAGGTTGTTCGGGATGCCGCTCGGGTCTTCGCCGATCTGTCCCGATGAATGAGCACCCACCGGATTGAAGTAGCGCAGCAGTGCCACCGACCAGTCCGGCGCCGACGCATGCAGGTCGCGCAGAATTTCCTCCACCATGAGTTTGGTCCGACCGTAGGTATTGGCCGGGCGCAGCGCGGCTGACTCGGGGATGGGGCTGAAATCCGGCGCGCCATACACCGTCGCCGAGGAACTGAAAACGATACGACGGACACCGGCCTGCTGCATGGCGGCGAGCAGAACCAGCGTACCGGCGACGTTGTTGTCGTAGTAGCGCAGGGGCTGTTCGACCGACTCGCCGACGGCCTTGAGACCGGCGAAATGGATCACGGCATCGATGGAATAACGGGCAAACACTGCCGCCATGTCGCTGGCCGAACGGACATCGCCCTCGACACAAGCCACTTCACGGCCGACGATTTTCACCAGTCGCCGCACGCCTTCGGGCTTGCTGTTGCTGAAGTTGTCGAAGAGTACGACCTCGTGGCCGGCCTCGATCAGGGCGACGGCACTGTGCAGGCCGATGTAGCCGGCGCCGCCGGTGAGCAGGATCATGCGAATTCCCCGTATCTGGATGCGGGGCGATTCTAACGTCTTATACCCACCATCACATTTCGTGAATCTGGCCCGCCTGCCCAGCCGGTAGAATCGCCGCATTCCCTTTCAGGAGCCTGCCGTGAGCAAGTCGTTCAGGATCGCACCCAGCATTCTTTCCGCCAACTTCGCCAAGCTCGGCGAGGAAGTGGACAACGTCCTCGCCGCCGGTGCCGACATCGTGCATTTCGATGTCATGGACAATCACTACGTCCCCAATCTCACCATCGGCCCGCTGGTCTGCGAGGCGCTGAAGAAGCACGGCGTCACCGCACCCATCGACGTGCACCTGATGGTCAAGCCGGTGGATCGCATCATCCCCGACTTCGCCAAGGCCGGTGCCAGCTACATCACCTTCCACCCGGAAGCCTCCGAACACGTCGACCGCACCATCGGCCTGATCAAGGAAAATGGCTGCAAGGCCGGCCTGGTGTTCAATCCGGCCACGCCGCTGGATGTCCTCGAATACACCCTCGACAAGCTCGACATGGTGCTGCTGATGTCGGTGAACCCCGGCTTCGGCGGCCAGAAGTTCATCCCCTACGTGCTCGACAAAGCGCGCAAGGTGCGCCAGATGATCGATGAGCGCGGCCTGAATGTCAGCCTAGAAATCGATGGCGGTGTCGGCCCGGCCAACATCGCCGAGGTGGCCCGCGCCGGCGTGGACACTTTCGTCGCCGGCTCCGCCGTCTTCGGCGCCGCCAAGGATTCCGACCCGCACCGCTACGACTCCATCATCGCCTCACTGCGGGCCGAGTTGGCCAAGGTCTGATGACGATCAAGTCGGTCACCATCGACCTCGACGGCACCCTGCTCGACACCATTCCCGATCTCGCCGCTGCCGCCAACGGTATGATGCGGGAACTCGGGCGACATGAATTTCCGGTCGATGTGGTGGCCAGCTTCGTCGGCCGTGGCATTCCCACCCTGGTGGCGCGCTGCCTGCCGGATGTGCATGGCGACGAACTCGCGCATGCCCAATCCATTTTCAAGCGTCACTACGCCATCGAGAACGGCCGCAACTCGCAGCTATTCCCCGGCGTGCTTGACGGACTCATGGCCTTCCGCAAGGCCGGTCTGCCGATGGCTGTGGTCACCAACAAGGCGGCGGCCTTCACCGAGCCGCTGCTGGCGGCGATGAACCTGGCGCCCTTTTTTGCCTTCGCGGTTTCCGGCGATACGCTGCCGGAAAAAAAACCCCACCCGATGCCGCTGACCCATGCTTGCGAGCGCTTCGGTGTCGCACCGGTGGAGAACCTGCACATCGGCGATTCGAAGCACGACGCCCACGCGGCCCGGGCCGCCGGCTGCCCCGTCTTCCTCGTGCCCTACGGCTACAACGAAGGCCAGCCCGTGCAAGCAGGCGATTGCGATGCTATAGTCACGTCGCTGGTCGAAGCCGCGCACCGCGTCGTCAAGGCCGCCTAGAAAGCGAAACCCACATTTCCATGCTCCACCGCAACCTGCAATTGACAAGGAAACTCGCCCCGCAGCTCGAACTGTGGGCGGAGGCTTGGCCCTGGCGGCCCTGGCACTGAGTTTTCCTTTGCCTCGCGCGATATCGTCGCGCCGAATGTCGTTGCAGTACCGAACTTGTGGAGCACCCCATGACTGAAGCAGAATTCAACCGCCTCGCGGCGGAAGGCTACAACCGTATTCCGGTCACGCTGGAAACCTTTGCCGACCTCGACACACCGCTGTCGATCTACCTCAAGCTAGCCAACGATCCCTACTCCTACCTGCTCGAATCCGTGCAGGGCGGCGAGCGCTTCGGCCGCTACTCCTTCATCGGTCTGGCCGCCCATACGCGTATCGCCGTCGTCGATGGCGCCATCCTGCTGCTGACCGGCAACCGCGTCGCCGAGCGCCGCGACCACACCAATCCGATGAGCTACATCAGCGAGTTCATGGCTCGCTTCAAGGTACCGGACCTGCCCGGCCTGCCCCGCTTCTGCGGCGGCCTGGTCGGTGCCTTCGGCTACGACACGGTGCGCTACATCGAAACCAAGCTGGCGCAGACCAAGAAGACCGAGGGCAAGGGCCTCGAAGGCGTACCGGACATCCTGCTGCTACTCTCCGAAGAACTCGCCATCGTCGACAACCTCTCCGGCAAGCTCACCCTCGTGGTCTATGCCGAGCCCGGCTTCCCCGGCGCCTGGAAACAGGCTCAGGCGCGCCTCAAGGAACTCCTGGGCAAACTGCGCGAACCGGCGAAGATTCCGGAAGACACGCGCGCCGTGTCGTCAGAGCCGACTTCCGAGTTCGGCGAGGAAGCCTTCAAGGCTGCCGTGCGCCGCGCCAAGCAATACATCGTGGACGGCGATGTCATGCAGGTGGTGCTCTCGCAACGCATGAGCAAGCCTTTCTCGGCCAGCCCGCTGGCCCTGTACCGGGCGCTGCGCACGCTGAACCCCTCGCCTTACATGTTCTATTTCAATTTCGAGGACTTCCACGTCGTCGGCGCTTCGCCGGAGATCCTGGTCCGCCTCGAAGACGGCACAGTGACCGTGCGCCCCATCGCCGGCACCCGCAAGCGTGGCGCGACACCGGCCGAAGACGAGGCCCTTGCCGCCGATCTGCTGGCCGATCCGAAGGAACGGGCCGAGCACCTGATGCTGCTCGACCTCGGCCGCAACGACGCCGGCCGCGTCGCCAAGATCGGCACGGTGAAGCTGACCGACAGCTTCATCATCGAACGCTACTCCCACGTCATGCACATCGTCTCCAATGTGGAAGGTCAACTGCGCGACGATGAGGGCGCCACCAGTGTGCTCAAAGCCACCTTCCCTGCCGGCACCGTCTCCGGCGCGCCCAAGGTGCGGGCCATGGAAATCATCGACGAACTGGAACCGTCCAAGCGCGGCATCTACGCCGGCAGCGTCGGCTACCTGGGCTTCAACGGCGACATGGATCTCGCCATCGCCATCCGCACCGCCGTCGTCAAGGACGGTCAGATTCACGTGCAGGCTGGGGCCGGCATCGTCGCCGACTCCGACCCCGACAGCGAATGGCAGGAAACGCTGAACAAGGCGCGGGCGCAACTGCGCGCCGCCGAGATGGCCGAAGCCGGCCTCGATACGCGTTTCGAATAAGGAGACTGCCATGCTGCTGATGATCGACAACTACGACAGCTTCACCTACAACCTGGTGCAATACCTCGGCGAACTGGGCGAGGATGTGCGCGTCTATCGCAACGACCAGATCACGCTGAAGGAAATCGCCGCAATGAAGCCGGCGCGCATCGTCGTCTCGCCCGGCCCCTGCTCGCCCGCAGAAGCCGGCATTTCGGTGGCGGCGATCAAGGAGTTCGCCGGCAAGATTCCCCTGCTCGGCGTCTGCCTCGGCCACCAGAGCATCGGCGCGGCCTTCGGCGGCGAGATCGTGCATGCCAAGCAACCCATGCATGGCAAGACCTCGCCCGTGCATCACCTCGACAAGGGCGTCTTTGCCGGCCTGCCGAATCCGCTGACGGTGACGCGCTACCACTCGCTGGCGATTCGTCGCGAAACCATTCCGGATTGCCTGGAGATCACTGCCTGGACCGAGGATGGCGAAATCATGGGCGTGCGCCACAAGCAGTTCGACGTGGAAGGTGTGCAGTTCCACCCCGAATCCATACTCACCGAGCGCGGCCACGATCTGCTGCGCAACTTCCTGAAGGGAGCCTGATCATGATCACGCCGCAAGAGGCGCTCCAGCGCACCATCGAACACCGCGAAATCTTCCACGACGAGATGCTGCACCTGATGCGGCAGATCATGGCCGGCGAGATTTCTCCGGTGATGACGGCCGCCATCCTCACCGGCCTGCGCGTGAAGAAGGAGACCATCGGCGAGATTTCCGCCGCCGCCACGGTCATGCGCGAACTGTCCACCAAGGTGACGACGCCGCACAATCCCCATTTTGTGGACATCGTCGGCACCGGCGGTGACGGCTCGCACACCTTCAACATCTCCACCACCTCGATGTTCGTCGCCGCCGCCGCCGGCGCCACGGTGGCCAAGCACGGCAACCGCAGCGTGTCGTCGAAGTCCGGCGCCGCCGACGTACTCGAATCCCTCGGCGCGAAAATCGATCTCTCACCGGCCAAGGTCGGTGAATGCATCGAAACCATCGGCTGCGGCTTCATGTTCGCCCCCAATCATCACCCGGCCATGAAGAACGTGGCCCCGGTGCGGCGTGAAATGGGCGTGCGTACCATTTTCAACATCCTCGGCCCACTGACCAATCCGGCCGGCGCACCGAACACCCTGCTCGGCGTCTTCCATCCCGATCTGGTCGGCATACTGGTCCGCGTCATGCAGCAACTCGGCGCCAACCACGTGATGGTGGTCTGGGGCAAGGACGGCATGGATGAAGTGTCGCTGGGCGCGGCCACCCTGGTTGGCGAACTGAAGGACGGCAAGATCAAGGAATACGAAATTCACCCCGAGGATTTCGGCCTGTCGATGATGTCCAACCGCAGCCTGCGTGTCGCCGATGCCGCCGAGTCGAAAGCAATGATGTTCGAGGCGCTGGATAACACCCCCGGCACGCCGCGCGAGATCGTCACCCTGAACGCCGGTGCCGCGCTCTATGCGGCGAACTGCGCCGACTCCATCGGCGATGGCATCGCCAAGGCCCGCGAAGCCATCGCCTCCGGCGCCGCGCGTAAGAAACTCGACGAGTTCGTCGCCTTCACGCGGAAGTTCTCGTGAGGAGGGTCGCCTGATGGCCGCCGATATCCTGGAAAAAATCCTCGCCGTGAAACGCGAGGAATTGGCGGCCTCAAGCAAGCCGCTGGCAGCCGTTCGTGCCGAGGCGGAAGCGCAGACCAAGCCCCGCGATTTTGTTGGCGCCATTCGCAAAAAAGTCGGCTCTGGTGACACGGGGAGAAATGCAGCGATCATCGCCGAAATCAAGAAAGCCAGCCCTTCGAAAGGCGTGATCCGCGAGGACTTCCGTCCCGCCGAGATCGCGCCGGATTACGAACGCCACGGCGCCGCCTGCCTGTCGGTGCTGACCGACCGCCAGTTCTTCCAGGGCGCGCCGGAATACCTGCAAGAGGCCCGCGCCGCCTGCACGCTACCGGTGTTGCGCAAGGACTTCCTGATCGACCCTTACCAGGTCTATGAGGCCCGCGCCATGGGCGCCGACGCCATCCTGCTGATCGTGGACGCGCTCGAGCTGCCGCTGATGCGCGAGATGGAAGCCATCGCCCACAGCCTCGGCATGGGTGTACTGGTGGAGTGCCACGATGCCGCCGAACTCGATGTGGCGCTGCAACTGACGACGCCGCTGATCGGCATCAACAACCGCAATCTACGGACCTTCGAGGTGGATCTGGCGACAACCTTGTCGCAACTGGATCGAATTCCCGAAGACCGCATCGTGGTCACCGAGTCCGGCATCCTGACTCCCGCCGACGTGGCGACGATGACCCGCCACGGCGTGCATGCCTTCCTCGTCGGCGAGGCCTTCATGCGGGCGCCCTCGCCCGGCGCCGAACTCGCCCGCCTGTTCGGCTAAATCAGCCCGCAATCAGCCGTCATCACCGACACGTCGTCGTGGGGCATGGCACCGCCAAGGTGGCGCTGCATCGCCTCGCGCACGGCATCGATCCGGCGCGCAGCCGGCGCGGATGCCAATGCAGCGAACAGGCGGCCGTAACCGAAGGCCTCTCCTTGCCCATCCTCGGCCTCGACCAGACCGTCTGAAAACAGCACGAACTGATCACCGGCCTCCAGTTCGACGTCGTCCGGCCGGGCCACGGCGCCTTCGGTGTCATCGATGCCCAGCGGCAGGTTGCTGGAGGCGAAGCTGCGACGCACCTTGCCGTCGGGTGAGAGCAGCAGCAGGTCGGGGGTTCCGCCGACCCAGACATCGGCGCGACGCCCATCCGCCTGAATGCAGATTGCAGTGGCACCGACGAAGTAGCCAATAGGCAGTGTCGCCCGTAGCTGCCGGTTGATCTCGTAGAGTATCCAGCCCAGGGCCGCGCCGGTTTCGGCGGCACTGTAGAACACGGAGAGCACCGGCAGGGTACAGATGGCTGCACCGAGTCCATGGCCGGTCGCGTCGGCCAGCAGCACATAGAGTTCGCCACCGGGACCGCGCGTGGCGGCGACGATGTCGCCACTGAAATTGGCGGCCGCATCCAGCCAATGACGCACACTGGAATCGTCGAGCCCGGCACGCTGCATCTGCCGACTGACGATGCGTTGCGCCAGCGCGCTCTCGGCCTCCTGGTGATCGTGGTAGGTCTGTAGCCGTTCGGCGTTCTCACGAAGTTTCTGGTCCACCGCCACCCGTTCGCTGACATCGCGAATGATGCCGATGAAGCGGCGCTCGCCACCCACGCGCATTTCCGAAATGCCAAGTTCAAGAGGGAATTCCTCCCCGCTCTGGCGCCGTCCGCGCAGCAGGCGCTGTCCCACACCGAGGATGTGAGGTTGTCCGCCGTCCAGATAGCGCGCCAGGTAGGCGTCATGTTCACTATGGTAGGGCTCGGGCATCAATATATTGACGTTCTTGCCCAGTAGTTCTCCATTGGCGTAGCCGAACATGGTCTCGGTGGACGGGTTGCACCACTGTATCGAGCCCTGTGCATCGATCATCAGGACGCTATCGACCAGATTGTCGGACATGGCGCGGACCAGCCTTCTTTCATCGTCCAGACTGCGTTGCAAGGCCAGCGCGCGTGTCAGCGAGCGCAGCTTGGCATCGAGGACGACGAAATTGACCGGCTTGGGCAGGTAGTCGTCGCCACCCGCATCGAGGCCGGCGACCAGGTTCTCTTCCTTGTCCAGCGCGGACAGGAACATCACCGGCACCCAGCGCTCGCCGGACATGGCCTTGATCTGCCGGGTGGCCTCGTAGCCATCCATCACCGGCATCATCACATCCATGATGACGAGATCCGGCGACTCGCGCTCGAAGGCGGCGACTCCAAGAGCACCGTCCGCCGCCGTCACCACCTCAAGACCCAGCTTGCCGAGGAAGACCTGGAGTATCTGGCGATTGGTGGCGGTATCGTCCACCACCAGCACTTTCAGCGGCTTTCTGCCGGGCCCACCCTGACTTGTCATTGGCAGCCCCCATTTTCCGATTCAGTGGCTGACACGCGGGCAACGACGACGTTACCGCAGCCACGGTACTCAATGGCGGCGAAACAGGCATGGCGCGCCATGGCGATGCCCCGTCCGTTGGGGTCGAAAACACGCTCAGGATCGAAGTCGATGTAACGCGTCCAGTCGAAACCCTTGCCTTCATCGCTGATGGTAAACACCAGCGCATCGGCATCGCGGCGAACCGACACATGAGCCCAGCGGGCGCCCGTAACGGCGTCGGCCAGCCGGTCGGCGATAGCCGACTCCCAGCTTCCATTGCGGCGCATGTCCGCTTTTTCTGCATAGCCGATACCAAGGTTGCCATGCTCGATGGCATTCACCATGAGTTCGGACAGGCCCAGCGCAGCACGTACCGGATCAGGACACAAGCCCGCCAGGGACGCGGAAAGCAGCCGCGCATGCTCCAAGGTACGGAAGCTGAAATCCGCCGTATCGAGCAATTCGAGCACCGAGTCGCGATGATGGGCGGCACGCCTAAGGGCCTGCTCTTCGGCAACGTCCTCCAGGGCCGCTCGCACGATGGTAAGCAGGTCGTTGGGCGCGTAGGGCTTGGGCAGGTAGTACCAGGCGCCAGCGGCAATGCCTTCGGCGATCTGCTCGGAGGACGAGGCTGCCGTCTGCATGATGACGGGGATCGCCTGAAAGCGGGCATCCGCCTTGATCCGGCGGAGCAGTTCCATGCCGTCCATTACCGGCATCATGCGGTCGAGTACGAGCAAATGCGGAAGCGGCGCTTCCTGCATGATCGCCCACGCTACCTCGCCGTTTTCTGCCTTGGTGACGATATAGGCAGGATCATCCAGCACGTCGCCAATGATCTCGAGGTTGAAGGGTTCGTCATCGACGACGAGTATGCGCCAGGGAGTCATGGGCGAATCCTAACGTGGAAGCAGTATTTCGAAAACCGCACCGCCCTCGGGGCGATTGCGGGCGGCGATGCTGCCACGATGGGCGGCAACTATTTCCCGGCAAATGGCCAGGCCCAAACCCGTACCGCCCGCGCCGGTGCGGGTCTTGCTGCTCTGGATGAACTTGTCGAATACGGCCTCGACCTCGTCTTCTGGAATACCGACGCCGTTGTCGCTCACCTCGATGCGCCAGGCCGGTATCGAGGTGACTGGATCATTGGCACGGCGACCGCCATTCATTTCGGCTTCCTCCACCCGCAGCCGGACCAGGCCGCCCTTGTCGCTGAATTTGAAGGCGTTGGAGAGGACGTTGCGCAACACTTGCGCAAAGCGGGGGGCATCGATCATGGCGGGAGCCTGCCGCTCGGGCGGGGGCAATTCAAGACGCAATTGCCGCTCCTCGATCAGGGCCTCGAATTCGAAGGCCGCACCATGCACCAGCTGGATCAGGTCGCAGGGCTTGAGCTCATAGTGCATTTTCCCAGCTTCCAGCTTGGACAGGTCGAGCAGATCATTGACCAGCGCCAGCAGGCGGTCGCCCGCCTCAAGGATGCGTGTGAAATACCGTTTTGCCCGTGCCGTGCTGTCCTCGTCCGGCACACGGCCGCCAATTCGATCCTTGCCGAGGCGGGCAAAGGACAGGATGGCGTGCAAGGGCGTGCGCAACTCATGGGACATATTGGCGAGGAACTCGGACTTGACGTGGCTAGCCTGTTCCGCTGCGTTCTTGGCCGCCAGCAGGTCGGCTGTGCGCTCCTCGACCAGTTCGGCCAGGTGGTCGCGGTGACGGCGAAGTTCCGCCTCCACCTCGCGCCGCGCGGTGATGTTGCGGCCGATGCCGCGATAGCCCGAAAACCGCCCTTCCGCATCGAAAATGGGTTCGCCGCTGATGGAAAACCAGCGCGCTCCATCCTCAATCAGCAAGCGGTATTCAAGATCATGGAAGGGCTGATGGGATGCCAGCAGGGCTTTGTGCTCCGCCCATTGCGCCTCGCTCCAGTCGAGGGGAAAGTCCCAGCGGAACTTCCCCACCACGTCGTCGGCCACCAGGTTTCCCTTCAAGCCTTTCCCGGACAGCATGGTGAAGCGGAACTCGGCATCCTGTTCCCAGTACCAGTCCGAGGATAGCTCCGTGAGTTGGCGAAACCGTGCCTCGGAGCGACGCACTTCGGTCACGTCCTGATGAATGCCGACCACAAGGGACTCGCCGTGAACACCTCGTCCCAGCATCTTGCGCACGATGACATTGCGTGCCTCACCCTGACGGCGGCGATCAGGAATCACCAATTCAGTCTGCCGTGGCTGGCCGTCGGCCAGGATGCGGTAGTCGAGCGCCACCGACTCGTCGGCCACGCTACGCGAAAAGAAATCGTGGGCGGTATGGCCGACGATGTCGCCTGCCGGCATGCCGACCCATTCCGCATAGGCCCGATTGGCGATCAGGATGCGCTGGTCGGCAGCCTTGACGACGATGGGCTCAGGCAGGGTATCCAGGATGCGTAACAGGAACTCCCGGTAGTTCTCCAGATTACGCTGGTCAGCACGCTGTCGCCGGGCTAGCAGATAGAAGACCACGCCGGTCAGGAGCAAAGTGGCGATAGTCCCGGTAAGGCCGATCAGGAAGGACTGCCTGCGGTCGATGCGCGCGACAAGCTTGGGGGTGCTGGCGAAGGTCAACTGCCAGACTCGGCCACCGGACGCCAGTGTGTGGGAGACCTCGAAGCGCGTCGCGACATCGTTCGCCGCTGGCATGGAATCGAACAAAAGATGGCCCGTCGCGACATCGGTCAAACGCAAAGTCACCAGTTCGGAATCGGACACCAGCAGGGTTTGCAACAGACGATCGGTGCGCACACCAACCACCACCACGCCGGCAAAATTCTCGCGCCGACGAGAGATGCTGTCGCTACGCCCTTGCCGGTAGAACGGCGAGATCACCAGCAGACCGGGATGAACATCCTCGCCGCCGGTAATCAGTCGCAACGGACTGGAGTAGCTGGCATCCCCCCGGTCACGGGCCAGTTCGATGGCTGCTCGCCGTTCCGCTTCCGCAGCAAGGTCGAAACCGATGAGTCGTTCGTTGGCATCGGTAAGGGGCACCAGCGAGCCAAGAGGAAACCGGCCGGGACTGTCGGCACGGTCCGATGGCTGGCGAAACGCCAGGCCCAGCCCCTGAAAGCCGGCACCGTCGCGCGTGCCCGGCAATCCCTGGACAAAGGAAACCCACTCCGCTGGCGCAAGGCGAACGCCCGTGTTCAGCAGGCCGGATGCACTCTGGGCGAGTTGGGCATAGCCGGCAAGGCGTGTGTCGAAATCACGGACCAGGCGCCAGGAAAGGTTACTGAATGCAGTCTGCGCGTCTATGCTCTCGACGCGCCGCATTTCCCGCACTGCCACCATCGTTGCAATGGCGCAAATGCAGAAGGCAAGGAGCGGCATGGCGCGACCGAAAAACCGCGCACGCCTTGCTACCGGATGAAAAGTCGGCGCTGACAACACGCCGACATTATGCCTCTATATCCTTGGTTATAGTGTGCCCATATCTGGGCGCAGGATTACCTCAGGCGCAGCTGTTGCCGGTGGACTCGGGTACGCCCAGTTTCTTGAGGATGGTGTCGAGCGGGCAGAACTTGGTGAAGCCACTCTGGAACAGATTGGCGCCGACGAAGGCGGTAAACCACAGCCAGGACAGCTTGCTCATGTCGATCTGGCCGCTGAAATGAGCCAGGGCCAGTGAAGTCATGATGAAAAAGCCGGCGATGATGCGAACGATCTGATTGACGGTCATGGGGAGATTCCTTTATCGGGGTTGGTGAATGCGGTCTTGCATTGCCGCGTAGTAGAGCACCGGAATGACGACCAGCGTCAGCACGGTGGAGACGAGGATGCCGAAAATCAAGGCCAGGGCAAGGCCAGAGAAGATCGGATCATCGAGAATGAACAAGGCGCCGAGCATGGCAGCGAGACCGGTCAGCACGATGGGCTTGGCACGGATCGCGGCGGCCTGAATCACCGCCTCGGCGAAGTCCATGCCATCGCTCACCTGTTCATTGATGAAATCGACGAGCAGGATGGAATTGCGCACGATGATGCCGGCCAGAGCGATCATGCCGATCATCGAGGTGGCCGTGAATTGGGCGCCAAACAGGGCATGGCCAGGCATCACGCCGATGATGGTGAGCGGAATCGGCGCCATGATGATCAGCGGAACCAGATAGCTCTTGAACTGGGCCACGACCAGCAGGTAGATCAGGATCAGGCCGACGCCGTAAGCCGCACCCATGTCGCGGAAGGTCTCGTAGGTCACCTTCCATTCGCCGTCCCACTTCAACGCGTACTGGGCGTAGGGGTCTTTCGGCACCGAGATGAAATACTCGCCGATCTCCTTGGGCAATTTCGAGCGGATGTCGAACATGCCATATAGGGGCGAGTCCAGCTTGCCGCCCATGTCGCCGGTGACGAAGACCACCGGAAGCAGATCCTTGTGATAGATCACCTTCTCGCGCAGGGTGCGCTTGACCTCGACCACTTCCGACACCGGCACCAGATTGCCTTCGCGGCCACGCACCTTGAGTTTCAGCACCTGGTCGATACTGCTCTGTTGCTGGGCCGGCAGGACGATGCGGACGGGGATCTCGTACTTGGCGTCGCCGTCATGCACGGGCGTCACGTCCTCGCCGGAGAGGCCCATGCGCACCACCTCGACGATGTCCTTCTGGGCCACGCCCATCAGCGCGGCCTTGGCCTGATTGACGCGCAGGACCAGCTTTTCCGCGTCCTCGTCCACCGTGTCGTCGACGCCGACGATGTCCGCCGTCGCTTCGAAGGCAGCACGGACCTTGGCCGCCAGCGCGATCTGGCCGGGATAGTCAGGGCCGTAAATTTCGGCGACGATGGGCGACATCACCGGCGGCCCCGGCGGCACTTCTACCACCTTGGCGTTGCCACCATGTTTCTTCGCCACGGCGATCACCCGCTCACGGACGGAGACGGCGATCTCGTGGCTCTGGCGGTGGCGGTGCTTCTTGTCCACCAGATTGACCTGGATGTCGCCCATCTCCGGATTGCTGCGAAGGTAGTACTGACGGACTAAGCCGTTGAAGTTGATGGGCGCGGCAGTGCCCACATAGGCCTGGTAATCGGAAACTTCTTCGACACCAGCGATCTCGGCGGAAATCTCGCGCAAGACTTTTGCCGTCTCTTCCAGCGGCGTGCCCACCGGCATGTCGAGGACGATCTGGAATTCGCTCTTGTTGTCGAAGGGCAGCATCTTGAGAATGACCAACTTGACCACGCCGAGACCGACGGAAACGAAGATCGCGGCGATCACGCCGATCCACAGCTTGCGACGGGCAGCGCGGCCCGTCTGCGGATCGAGCAGCGGTGCGATGATGCGACGGAAGAAGGCATCCAGCTTTTTCGCCGTCTTGTCTTCCGCTGGCGCATGGCCGTGGGCAGCCGGCTTCATCAGCTTGAGGGCCAGCCAGGGGGTGATGACGAAAGCGATGGCCAGGGAGATGAACATGCCCATGGACGCATTGATCGGGATCGGGCTCATGTACGGCCCCATCAGGCCCGAGACGAAGGCCATCGGCAGCAGGGCCGCGATCACCGTGAAGGTGGCCAGGATGGTCGGCCCACCGACTTCATCCACGGCGTTGGGAATGATGGCCCACAGGGGCTTTTCCGGTTCCAGCGTATGCCAGCGGTGGATGTTCTCGACCACCACGATGGCGTCGTCCACCAGAATGCCGATGGAGAAGATCAGCGCGAAGAGGGAAACGCGGTTCAGTGTGAAGCCGTAGGCCCACGAGGCGAACAGGGTGGCCGCCAGCGTCAGCGATACGGCGACACCAACGATCACCGCCTCGCGTTTGCCGAGGGCGAAGAACACCAGCAGGACGACGAAGGCCGTGGCGAAGATCAGCTTGCCGATGAGTTTTTGCGCCTTGTCGGTGGCCGTGGCGCCGTAGTTGCGCGTCACCGTGAAGCCGACGCCGTCGGGAATCACCGTGCCTTTGAGGCTCTCGGCGCGGGCGATCACCGCCTCGGCGACATCGGCGGCATTAACGCCGGGCTTCTTTGACACGGACAGCGTAACGGCAGGCGACTCACCTTTCTTGTCACCATGCCAGACGTAACGCACCGGCTGGTCCGGGCCATCCTCGATTTTCGCCACGTCGGCCATATAGATCGGCTTCCGGGCCGAGACACCTACCACCAGACGCTTCACGTCGGCGGCGGATTCGATGTAGGTGCCGGTCTGCACCAGGATTTCCTTGTTGCCGGCGACCAAGTTGCCGGCAGGCTGCGAGGCGTTCGACACCTGCAAGGCCGCCTTCAGGTCCTGGGCCGTAACACCATGGGCGTTCATGCGTTCCGCATCCATGACGACGCGGATCACATGGCCGGGACCGCCGATGGTAGCGACGTCGCGGGTACCGACGATGCGCTTGATTTCGCTCTCGGTGGCGCGGGCCACCTGCTGCATTTCAAACGCCGACTTCGCTGCGTCGGCAGCATGGAAGGTCAGGGTGACGATGGGCACATCGTCGATGCCCTTGGGCTTGATGATGGGCTCGCCGACGCCGAGGTTCGGCGAGAGCCAGTCACGATGCGAATTGATGGTGTCGTAGAGACGGACGAGGGCCTGGATCGGGTCCTCGCCCACCACGTATTGCACCGTGATCACCGCCATCCCCGGCCGCGACACGGAATACACGTGGTCGATGCCGGCAATGCGGGACAAGACCTGCTCGGCCGGCCGCGCCACCAGCGCCTCCACATCCTTCGCCGCCGCCCCCGGAAAGGGGATGAAGACGTTGGCCATGGTGACGTTGATCTGCGGCTCTTCCTCGCGCGGCGTGATGAGCGTCGCAAACACGCCAAGCAGCAGCGCGATCAGGGCGATCAGCGGTGTCAGCGAGTTCTTGAGGAAGTACTCCGCAATGCGGCCGGAAATGCCCACTTATTTTCCTTTCAGCTTCATGATGCCAAGGGCATTCATGACCATTTTCTCGAACACCGGTTCGGTGCTGCCCTTCTTCATCTTGCGCATGAAGTACTTTTCGAAACCGACCTTGGCCAGATGCACCCACTTGCCTTCGGAGAACCAGTTCACGTTGCGCGGCGGAATCTGCGGCAGGGCGACGAAGGCGACGCCAGTGTCGCCAAAGTCGGCGAGACAGACAGCGTTCCAGGTGGCCTTGTGGGTTGGCTCCTTGCCATCCAGCACCTCACGCAGGTTGTGCGCGGTGGCGGTAACCATGGACTCGATCATGTAGCCAGTCTTCGGCGCGCCCACCGGCACCGGTGTCGCTTCCACCGGCGGAATGGCGACGCAGACGCCAACCGAATAGATGTTCGGGAACTTCGGGTTGCGCTGGTGCGCGTCGATCAGGATGAAGCCGCGCGGATTGGTCAGGCCCTCGATGCCGAAGACGGCGTCGATGCCCTTGAAGGCCGGCAGCATCATCGAGTACTTGAAGTCGAGCGTATGCTCTTTCTTCACCGTGCCATCGTCATTGTGCTCGGCGACATGCATCTTGCCGGCCTCGACCTTGGTCACCTTGGCGTTGCAGATCCACTTGATGTGGCGCTCGCGCATGGCCGACTCCATCAGGCCCTTTGAGTCGCCGACGCCGCCGAGGCCAAGATGGCCGATGTAGGGTTCGGCGGTAACGAAGGTCATCGGCACCTTGTCGCGAATCTTACGCTTGCGCAGATCGGTGTCCATGATCATGGCGAACTCATAGGCCGGGCCGTAGCAGGAGGCTCCCTGCACGGCGCCGACGACCACCGGACCTGGTGCCTTGACGAATTCCTGCCAGTTCTGCTCCGCCGTCACCGCATGATCCACATGACAGATCGACTGGGTGTGGCCATTGGGGCCCAGACCCTCGATCTCGTCGAAGGCCAGCTTGGGGCCGGTGGCGATCACCAGATAGTCGTAGTCGATGCTGCGGCCATCATCGAGTTCGATCTGGTTCTTGTCCGGATGCACGCGCTTGGCGCCGACGCCGATGAAGTCGATGTTCTTTTTCGCAAGGGCCGGGGCGATGTCCATCTCGATGTCCTCGCGCTTGCGCCAATCGACGGCGACCCAAGGATTCGAGGGCACGAAATGAAACTTCGGGTTGTTGGAAATGACCGTGATGCGGTCTTCCTTGCGCGCCATCTGCCGCATTTCGTAGGCCATGGGCATGCCGCCGATACCGGCGCCGAGAATGACGATGTGAGCCATGTATGTCTCCTTTTGTAATAGTGATGAATCAGGCCACGCAATTATTGAATCCGCGACGCGCGAACGGCATTGATCCGCCTATTGGCACTATCTCCCGGCTTTATCCCTACTTAGCGAGGTGCCTTCAACGCCATTCCCGCCTTTACCGGCGACAGGCTGACCCGTTCGCCATCGCTGATGCCCGCCAGTACTTCGATGTCACCACCGGAAACCGGCTCGCCCAGGCGCACCTGGCGCAGACGCGGCGTGCCTTTTTCGTCCAGCACATAAACAGCAGTGACTTCACCGCGACGTAGAACTGCCGCCGGCGGGACGGTGATTTTCTTCGCCTGGCCGAGGGTGAAATGGGCACGGGCAAACATGCCCGGCACCACGCCCTCGATGTTCTCGGGCAGGTAAAGGCGTGCCGTCGCAGTATGGCTCTTGCCATCGACGGTGGGCAGAATTTCGATGCGCAGGGCATCGACCCAGCGGCCGCTCTCAGGAAACTCTATGCGAGCCTTGGTGCTTTTCTTCACCTCGGCCAGCTTGTACTGCGGAATCGTCGCGATCACACGCAGGCCCTTGGGGTCGAACACGGTCACCAGCGGCCGGCCCGGCGTCGCCATTTCACCCAACTCGATCTGCCGCTCGGCAACGATGCCGCCAATCGGCGCGGTCACCGTACCATGGGACAGGGAGGCACCGGAAGCGCCAGCCGAACCCTGGGCGCCCTTGAAAGCGGCCTCGGCCTGATCCAGCGCCGCCTTGCTGATGAATTTCTGGGCATGCAGACTCTTCGCCCGTTCATAGGCCACCCGCGCCTGGGCCAGACCGGCCTGGGCCGCCTGATCGGAGCCAGCGGCCTCACGTGCATCGAGTCGCATCAACAGCTCGCCAGCCTTGACTCGTTGCCCGGCCTCGGCCCGCATTTCGATGACGCGCCCCTGAATCTGCGCGGCCACTGTGGCCTGACGCACGGCCTCGACCATGGCTTCGGCGGGAAAGCCGACATCCACTTCGCGCGCCTGAACGATGACGCTGTCCGCCGCTTCGGCGGCAAAAGACCCGCTCGCCGGCACCAGGCCGGCGAGCGTGGCAAAAAGGACCGCCTGGAGGAGGAGAGCGCGATCCTTGGAGGAGGAGATGGAAGCGTGTGTCTTCATGGAATATTATTATATGCTTATATTCGTTAAAAACAAGTGCCGGCGGTGTGAAATGAGGAAAGGATGCCGTACCGCCGGCGCCGACTTTTAAAGCTTACTCCGGTGTCACCGTCATGGCATAGTCGGCCATCGCCGCCAGCACCGGATCGGCCTCGCCGACCGGTGGTGCAAGGCCGATCACCAGATCGGGATGCCGATCCATGGCGTTCGCCGCCATCTGCGGCAAGTCCTTCTTCACATGGCTACCAGCGGCCATGAAGATGGGCACGACGACGATCTCCCGTGCGCCCTGATGGACCAGACAATCCACCGCCTCATCGAAGGTGGGCCGCATGAGTTCGAGAAAACCCGGCTCGATCAGCGCTGCCGGATCGCGGGCCAGGATGGCGTCACGGATGCGATGGAAGGGCGCCGCCCATTCAGGGTTGCGCGCGCCGTGACCAAACAGCAGGATGCCTTTCATTTCGTCTCGCCCTTCCAGGTATTGCGGCAACCGGTTTCGCGCACGAAAAGCGTGGCGGTCCAGCCGACGATGGCTGCGGCCGTCAACAGCAGCAGGCCGTTGTGCCATTCGGTTGCCGAGTAGATGCGCACGCCGTTTTCGATGCGTCCGTCCCAGGTCCGTTCCATCAGCCAGCCGGTCATGGGTTGCAGGATGGCCGGGCCGAAGAACACGCCGACATTCACCACGCTGGTAGCCATGCCCGAGAGTTGAGGCGGATTCACTTCCTTGGCGCTGGCCCAGGACAGGGTGAAACCGGCCGAGGCCAAGCCCATCACCGCGCACAGCGCATAGGTGGCCGGCAGCGGCAGACTGTCCACCGAAATCCAGACCAGCCAACCCAGCACATGAAGGCCCGAAGCAGTCAGCGCCACCGGCTTGCGCTTGCCCAGCGCATCGGAGATACGCCCCCACAGGGCAGAGCCCAGAGCGAAGCCGAGGAAGTAAATGCTCACATGATTGGAGGCGACGGCCCGTGTCATGCCCTGCATCTGGGTCAGATAGGGCACGGCCCACAAACCTGCGAAGGCGAAAAAGGCGCCCGAGAGGCCGGTGTTGGCGAAAAACCCGGGCCAGGTGGCGCGGTTCTTCACCACAGTCTTCAGCCCCGCCAGCCAGGCCGTGCGATCCACCTTGCCGGCGGGGCTGTCAGCCACCCACAGGCGGCTGGCGAAGGCGATGGCAATGGAGCAGACGCCGACAATGACGAAGACCTGTCGCCAGCCGGCCGCCTGCGTGGCCCAGGCCAGGGGCGCACCAGCGAGGATGGAACCGAGGTTGCCGATCAGCATGGACAAGCCGACCATGGTCGCAAAGCGGCGCTCCTCGAAGCCGAGGGCAATCAGCTTGAGCATGGCGATGAACGTGACCGAAACGCCCAGGCCGACAAGGGTACGGCCGGCGAAGGCCAGTTCAAAACTCGGCGCCAGGCCGAAGAGGATGGCGCCAACGCCAGCCACCAATCCACCCCAGAAAAGGATACGGCGCGGCCCCAGCGTATCCGCAAGGACGCCGGTAGGCACCTGCATCAGCGTATAGACGTAGA
Source organism: Rhodocyclaceae bacterium (assembly GCA_030824275.1). Lineage (GTDB taxonomy): Bacteria > Pseudomonadota > Gammaproteobacteria > Burkholderiales > Rhodocyclaceae > JAVBXY01. The sequence goes on from JAVBXY010000016.1 coordinate 100,497, forward strand.
AATAGGTCGCGGCCAGGGTGCCGAGCTGGGCACCGCCGATGGCGAAGGTGGCCTGCAAGTCACCCGAAATGGCCGCCGGGGCGACGCGGTGAAAAAAGGACAGCAGGTAGGCGGCGATGGCAATCGCGAGTCCGAGTCGGATGGTCACGCTGCTCATGCCACCCGCTCGGTTCGCAATGGTCATCGCAAGACGTCGGGGTTGAGAAGGTTGGGGGGGCGCCGGCCGGCCAGCGCCTCGATGAGATTATCCGCTGCCCGCATCGCCATGGCCAGTCGCGTGTTGTGCGAGGACGAGCCGATGTGTGGCGTCAGGGTCACATTGTCGAGTTCGAGGAAGCCAGGATTGAACGCCGGCTCGCCCTCGAAGACATCGATGCCGGCGCCGGAAAGTCGGCCCTGGCGCAACGCCGAAATCAGCGCGACGTCGTCCACGATGCCGCCCCGGGCGACGTTGATAAGATGCGCGGTCGGCTTCATCTGCGCCAGTTCCTTTTCGCCGATGGTGTGATGGGTCTGCGGCGAGTACGGCAACAAAAGCACCAGGAAATCCGCCTCCCGCAGCAGCGTCTCCTTGTCCACCCAGGTGGCCTTGCAGGCCGCTTCCTTCTCTGCCGGCAAGTGCGAACGATTGTGGTAGATCACCTTCATGTCGAAGCCCAGGGCGCGCCGCGCCAGCGCCTGGCCGATGCGCCCCATGCCGAGAATGCCCAGGGTAGCGTGATGCACATCGCTTCCCAGCCACTGGATGAACTGCCAGCCCTGCCATTGACCGGCGCGCAGCCAGCGCTCGGCAGCAGGCAGGCGGCGGGCGCTGGACATCAGCAGCGCCCAGGCCAGATCCGCCGTGGTGTCGTCGAGCACGCCCGGTGTGTTGGTAGCCATGACACCGGCACGGGTGCAAGCGGCAAGATCAATGTTGTTGTGGCCGACGGCAAAATTGCACACCGCACGCAATTTCGGCGCGGCGGCGATCACCTCGGCGGTGATCGGATCAGCCACCGACGACAGTACGCCGTCCTTGTCCGCCAGCCGCGCCTGGAGACCATCGACGCCGAGTACGGTGTCGGCCTGATTGTCGTCGACATCGAAATGCTGGCGCAGATGCTCCAGAACCTCGGGGAACACCTGCCGGGCAACGAGTATCTTCGGCTTAACCATACAGAACCTTTGGCAACCACAGGCCGATGCCGGGGAAGATGTAGAGCAGTGCCAGAGCAAAGACCTGGATCGCCATGAAGGGCATCATGCCGGCAAAGATCTGGTTCAGCGTCACATGCGGTGGCGATACGCCCTTCAGGTAAAACGCCGCCATCGCAACCGGCGGCGAGAGGAAGGCGGTTTGCAGGTTGAGTGCCACCAGCAGGCCGAAGAACAGCGGGTCGATGTTGAAGTGCGCCAGCAACGGGATGAAGATCGGCATGAAGATGACGATGATTTCCGTCCACTCCAGCGGCCAGCCGAGGATGAAGATGATGAACTGGGCCAGCAGCATGAACTGCATGGGCGTCAGGTCCATCGACAAGACCCATTTCTCGACCAGATCCTGTCCGCCAAGCAGCGCGAAGGCCGCCGAGAAGATCGATGAACCGACAAACAGCCAGCACACCATGGCCGAGGTCTTGGCAGTGAGGAACACGGACTCCTTGACCACGCGAAGGTTCAGCTGCTTGTAGGCCGCCGCCAGGATGAAGCCGCCCAGAGCGCCAATCGCTGCTGCCTCGGTCGGCGTCGCCAGGCCGAAGACGATGCTGCCCAACACGGAAAGGATCATGATCGCCAGCGGGAAGAAGGAACCCAGCAGCATCTTGAACACCTCGAGTCGAACGAAGGTGAAGATCGCGTAGAAGCCGACCGCCGTCGCCGTCCCAATTCCGAAGAGAACCCAGAACCAGGTCGGCGTCGTCTTGCGCTCGGCATCCACGGGAGAGGCGACTGGAGCAGGCGGCTCGGCAGCGCTGGCAGACGGCGCGACAGCAACCGGCTGTTCGGCAACGGGTGCTTCCTTGACGTCGCCGGAAGGCGGCTCGGACAGGGCATCCTCATCCGATGGCTCCTGAACGCCATCGCCATCGGCCGGGGGCTCGGCAATCCCGCCGGACTCTTCGGCACTGTCATTCGACAATTCCAGCCCCATCTCCTGCAAGCCCGCCGATGCATCGGTCACGACGGGTTTGGTGGCGAGATGCCAGGTAAAGGCCATGAAGAGGACAAAGGCGATGGCCGGCAAAGCCGCGATAAAGCCCTGCTTGAGGATTTCTCCCGACGGTACGCCAAGATTCCGCGAACCCTTGAGCCCGCCAATGAGGCCCGGTAGCACGCGATGACTGACCTTGTCGCGCAACGTCTCCATCGCGGGCGGCAAGTCGATGTGACGTTCCTCCATCGGCAAGGGGGGCGCCAGATGCGGCTTGAGCTTGGCGACGATGATCACGTACATGATGTAGAGGCCGGCGAGCATTACGCCGGGGAAGAAGGCTCCGGCATACAACTGCACGACCGACACACCGGCTGTGGCGCCATAGACGATCAGCATTACCGACGGTGGAATCAGGATGCCCAGGCAACCGCCGGCAGTGATTGCCCCCGCGCCCAGGCGAACGTCGTAACCCGACTTCAGCATGGCGGGGAACGCCAGCAAACCCATCAGCGTCACTACCGCACCGACAATTCCCGTTGCGGTGGCAAAGATCGCGCAGGTCACCAGGGTCGCCACCGCCAGCGCACCGGGCAGGCGTGCCAGGGCGAGCTCCAGAGCACGGAACAGCTTGGCGATCAGGTTGGCACGCTCGACCAGATAGCCCATGAACACGAACAGGGGAATCGAGATCAGCACGTCGTTGCTCATCACCGAATAGGCGCGCTGGACCATCAGGTCGAGCGTCTGACGGACGGCGAGTTCCGGATTGCCGCTGCGATAGGCCAGCCAGGCGAAGAACACGCCCATGCCCATCAGGGTAAAGGCGGTAGGAAAGCCGAGCATGATCGCGACCACTACCAGGGAAAGCATCAGCAGGCCCAGATGGCCGTTGCTCATGTTTGTCCATGGCATGAAGATGGCCGTGGTCGCCAGAATGAGCGCCATCAGGGAAAAGCCGAACCAGAGTTCCTTCTTGATTTTCATTTGCCATGCGCTCCGTGCTGCGCTGTGCCCTGCGCCACGACATACTTATCGAGCGCAGCGATATCCTCGTCCTTGACGTGGACCATTTCCTTGAGCTTGTCGACATCGACTTCCTCGACGTCCTGCTCGCGGGAAGGCCATTCGCCGTCGCGGATACAGATCACGCAACGGACCATCTCGACCGCGCCCTGCAAGAGCAGGAACAGGCCCGCGAGGGGCAGCGCCGTCTTGAACGGATACACGGGAGGGCCGTCCGCCGTGACATTGGAATGCTCGTTGATGGCCCAGGAATCCGCCGCGAAGTTGTAGCCAGCCCAGGCCAGGGCAAATACGCCGGGGATGAAGAACAGTACATAGAGCAACAAATCCAGAATCGCCTGCGTACGCGGCTCGAAGAAGCCGTAGAGCACGTCGCCGCGCACATGGCCGCCCTTCGACAGCGTGTAGGCGCCGGCCATCATGATCAAGGTGCCGTACATCATGATCATGACATCGAAGGCCCAGGGGTGAGGATTGCTTAATACATAGCGGGAGAACACCTCCCACGAAATCATGAAGGTCAGGCCCACGATCAGCCAGGCAAAGGCCTGGCCGACGTAGGTACTGATCCTGTCGATGGTCAGTAACAGTTTCTGCATTTGAATGTCCCGCTAGCGATGAAACCACCCGGAGCGCTCCGGGTGGTCCCTTGAGGCAAATTGCCTGGCTTGCTCAGCCCTTCTTCTTGGCTGGTGCCGCCTTGGCGTTCTTACCGGAGAAGAAATGATTCACCGCCAGGCGGCGATTGACCATGGTGTCCTGCTCCCATTTCACCGCACGCTGGGCGAAGGCTCTTTGCGATGCCACGATCTCCTTGAAGAGGGCATTCTCGGCCGACTTCTTGGCGACGATTTCGTCCCACAGCTTGAGTTGGGTTTGCAGGATGGCATCGGGGGTCTTGTAGAACTTGACCTTGTCCTTGGTCTGCAACTCGACGTAGTCCTTGGAGTAGCGATCCACAGACTTCCAGGACATGTCCGCCGACGAGGCCTCGACGGCGCCAGCGATGATGGCTTTCAGCTTGCCCGGCAAGGCATCGTATTTGGGCTTGTTGAACATGATCTCGAAGGTCTCCGCACTCTGGTGGAAGCTTTGCAGCATGCAGACCTTGGACACATCCGGGAAGCCGAGGATGCGGTCGGACGTGGCATTGTTGAATTCGGCGCCGTCCAGCAGGCCTCGATCCATCGCCGGCACAATCTCGCCGCCCGGCAGGGCATTCACCGCCGCGCCCATGGCCGTGAACATGTCGATGGCCAGACCGTTGGTGCGGAACTTCAGGCCCTTGAAATCCTCGGTCTTGGTGATCGGCTTCTTGAACCAGCCCAGGGGCTGGGTCGCCATCGGGCCGTAGAGGAAGGACTCCACGTTGCCGCCGATGGAGGCATAGAGCTTGGTCAGCAGTTCCTTGCCGCCCCCGTACTTGTGCCAGGCCAGCATCATGTTGGCGTCCATGCCGAACATCGGCCCGGTACTCCAGAGCGCCAGGGCGTTTTGCTTGCCGTAGTGATAGCCGAGCACGCCATGGCCACCATCGAGCGTGCCCTTGCTCACCGCCTCCAGCAGACCGAAAGCCGGAACAACCGCGCCGGCCGGCAGCACGTCGATCTTGAGATCGCCGCCGGACATGTCATTGACCTTCTTGGCGAAATCGAGGGCGTACTCGTGAAAGATGTCCTTGGCCGGCCAGGTGCTCTGCCAGCGCATTGAAGTCGGTCCGGCCTGCGCCTTGGCGATCATCGGGAAACCCGCTGCGGCGACCCCTACTGCGCCAGTGGTGGCGGCGGCAAGGAACTTGCGGCGGGATGGTTGCTGCTCGGCTTGTGGCACCTTGGGCAGCTGCTTTTGCTTGTCAGACATGGTCTCCTCCTTATAGTGGTTGTACGGTCATATCAACGACGCATAGGACCTGCGGCTCACTTTACCAGAATGACAATTTGTCTGACAATAGGACAACTTCAGTAAATTCATCATGTCGACCAGCGCAAAAAAAACCAAACCCATCGTTCGCCCGCCAAGGCTTTCGGAGGAAGTCTCCAGCGAATTGCAGCAACGCATCGCCCGTGGCGATCTCAAGCCCGGTGAACGTTTGCCCACCGAGAAAGCCTTGGGCGACAGCTTCGGCGTCAGTCGCGCCGTGGTTCGCGAGGCCATTGCCCGGCTCAAGGCCGATGGCCTGATCGAAACCCGCCAGGGCTCCGGCGCTTACGTCGCCCAAGCACCGAAGAGCCTCAATTTGCGCTTCTGGCAAGGGGCCGGCCCGGAACTGAACGAGTTGAGAGACATTTTTGAGCTGCGCGCCATGGTCGAAGGCGCTGTCGCCGAACTGGCTGCCCGGCGTCGCGACGAACAGGATCTGCTTGAAATGTCGCGCCATCTCCAGGCCATGGACGAGGCCCTTGAGGCCGGCAAGGACGGCACCGAGGCCGACGACAATTTCCATATCGCTATGGCTGCCGCCACGCGCAATGCGTATGTGAGTCGGCTGACCGAGTTTCTCGGCCGCCATTTTTCCGACTCCCGCAAGTTGAGCTGGCAGGGCATGCAAGGCGAATCGGCCCATCCCCATGAAGCGCAGAACGAGCATCGCGCCCTCTTGCAGGCAATTGCCGATGGCGACCCTGACGCTGCTCGCCGACGGGCGCTGGAACATCTGCGTGGGGCGGCCGGTCGCTTCGGCGTGCGCCTGGCCCTGGACTTGGGAGCCACCAATACAGCAATGGCCAAACCCACTACAAAAGGAGAATCCCAATGATCAGCCGACAGCAACTCACCCTCGACGATGCCCGCCAGATCGCCAGCGCCGCCGAAACCGAGGCCCGTCTCCAGGGCTGGAACGTGACCATCGCCATCGCCGATCACGGCGGGCACCTGCTCTGGCTGCAACGCATGGACGGCGCACCGCTGATGAGCGCCGAGATCGCCCCCGGCAAGGCCCGCACCTGTGTGCTGGCCCGTCGCGCCAGCAAGTCCATGGAGGACATGATCAATGGCGGCCGTGTCGCCGCACTGGCCATGCCGGTGCTGCCCATCGAGGGCGGCGAAATGATCGTGGTGAATGGCGATGTCGTCGGTGGCGTCGGCGTTTCTGGCGTCAAGGCCGTCGAGGATGCCCAGATCGCCCGCGCAGGCATTGCCGCCCTGAGTGCCGCAGGCGCCTCCTGCACGCTGTAATAAACCGCTAAACTCGCGCGCTCTCAGCGCATCACCCGTCACGTCCTCATGCCCGATATCTTCAGCATTGCCTTCCTGATCGCCGTCGCCCAGATCATCGCCATCGACATCCTGCTCGGCGGCGATAACGCCGTCGTCATCGCCCTGGCCTGTCGCAAGCTGCCGCCTGAACAGCGCAAGAAAGGCATCTTCTGGGGCGTCATGGGCGCCATCGGCCTGCGCGTCGTGCTCATCTTCTTCGCCCTCCAACTACTGGCCGTGCCCTGGCTCAAGATCGTCGGTGCCCTGCTGCTGTTCTGGATCGGCGTCAAGCTGCTGATGCCGGAAGACGACGCCCACGGCGATGTCGCCGCCAGCACGACACTGGCCGGCGCCATCAAGACCATCATCGTCGCCGATGCCGTGATGAGCCTGGACAACGTCATCGCCGTGGCCGGTGCCGCCAACGGCAGCATGGTGCTGGTCACTTTCGGCATCCTGATCTCGATTCCCATCGTGGTCTGGGGCAGCCAACTGGTGCTCAAGCTCATGGACCGCTTCCCCATCGTCATCACCGCCGGTGGCGCCCTGCTGGGCTGGATCGGTGGCGGCATGATCGTCGGCGACCCGGCCCTGCCCCCTGACCTGTTGAGCGGCATTCCCTACGCCAAGCACCTGCTGGCCATACTCGGCGCGGTGCTGGTGGTGGTGATCGGCAAACTGCTGGCGGCCCGAGCCCTGGCGACAAGACCCGTCGCCGAGCCGGAAGACCTGGCCCAAACACCATCCAAGGACGCTTGATCATGACCCAGACCTGGCTCGTACCTCTCGACGGTTCCGAAATCTCCCTGCGCTCGGTCGCGTGGATCGTGGACAACATCGCCACCTTCAAGGAGCCACCGCACGTCCATCTCCTCAACGTGCAACCATCCCTGCCCGGCGACATCGGCCGCTTTGTAAGCGCCGACACCATCCGCGACTACCATCGGGATGCAGGTACGGCAGCGCTGAAAGATGGACTGGCACTGCTGGCTGCCACCGGCATCACCGCCGAGCAACACATCCTGGTGGGTGAAGCAGCACCGACCATCACCGACTTCGCAAACAAACACGGCTGCACCCAGATACTGATCGGCACCCGTGGCCACAGCGGCCTGACCGGCACCCTGCTCGGCTCGGTGGCGATGCGCGTCGCACATCTGGCGACCGTGCCAGTCACGTTGATTCGATAAAGAGCCGCCACCGGCGGCGATCAAACATAGTCACCCCCATTTCTGAAAAGGGGGCCGGGGGGATTTCCCATAAGATGACTTCCCACCATCGCCGAAGGCGATAGGTGGGAAGTTCGCCGATAAGCCGGGTTCTGTCGTGGGCAACCATTCCTCTGGGATCGCTGTTGCCAGCGACCTCTAGCAGCCTACCCGGGAGCGACGCGGGCCACGCCAATGCTCCCCTATTTGGCCTTGCCCCAGATGAGGTTTGCCGTGCCGTTTCTGTTACCAGAAACGCGGTGGGCTCTTACTCCACCATTTCACCCTTACCGGTTCTTGCGAACTTAGGCGGTATCTTTCTGTTGCACTGTCTGTCACCTCACGGTGCCCGGTCGTTAACCGGCATCTCGCCCTGCGGGGCCCGGACTTTCCTCCAGCCGCTTGCGCGACCAGCGGTTGCCTGGCGAACTTCCCGCCGCCATTCTAGCCGCTGGCGTCAGGCCACGCCCGTGCTATACCGGAATTGTTCGCAACGAACGGAGGATGCCGCCATGCAACGCCTCAATGACAAGCCCATCGCCACCCATCGCCTTGCTGCCGGCGCCGGTATCCAGCGGCCGGGGCCGCGTGGTCCGGTCCGCATCGACTCCCCGGCCATCGACGTGATGACCGACTTCGCCCAAGTGTTTCCTGTCACCGTCCTGCCCCAGGCGCGGTTGGCCGAGGCCAATCAGTTGATGATCAGCCGCGGCGTGCGCCTGCTGTTGGTCACCGCCACGGGGGGCGGCCTGATCGGACTCATCACCGCCCGCGACACCATGGGCGAGCGGCCGATGCAGTTGCTGCACCAACGCGGCGGAACCTTCGACGACCTGAGCGTCGCCGACCTCATGCGCAAAGTGGATGAAATCGACGTAGTGGATATCGAAGCGGTATTGCACGCCACGGTCGGTGACGTCGTCGCCACCCTGAAAGCGCTCGGCCGCCAGCACTTGCTAGTCGGCGCGATTTCCCGCGAGGATGGCCGCAGGAATGTACGCGGCATATTCTCGTCGACGCAGATCGGCCGCAGCCTGGGCATACCGATTCAGACCTACGAGGTCGCGCGCACCTTCAGCGAAATCGAGCAGGCGCTGGCGGCCTGATCATCCCCGTAAGGGACGGAACTGGCGCGTGTCGTCGTAGTAGGCGGGATTCTCGTTTTCCGCCGTGGCGCCGGGAATGCCGAGCAAGGGCAGCGGCTGGAAATCGCGGGGCACCAGATCGGCGGTGGCGAAAAGGCTGGCCAACTGTTCGTCAATATCGCCTGCATCGAGAAACACCGCCTTGCCGCACAAACCGATGAAGGGCGCGGCCAGCGCATCGTGACTGGCGTGGCCGAAGACGGTGAAGTGCGTGGTGGCCAGCAGTTCATCGCGCCGCTCGACGAACACCTCGCGCCAGCGATGGGCGCGCAGAGCCGATTGCATGTCGACGGGCATGCCGGCGATGACGACGCCGCACTCGTCGAACTGGGTCAGGGCATCACGCACGGGGCCACGTGCGGCGGTGTCCGCCGCTTCAAGCTCATCGAGATGGCGGCGGTTCAGTGCCGCCTTGGCGCGGGGGAAGGCCAGCCAGATCAGCGCGTTGAAATAGTCGTGAGCATTGTCGGTTCGCGTCGCCACCTCACCGGTCTGGAATGCCCGCAGTTCATAGCCGAGGCCATCGTCCGGCGGAACGACGAAACGCAAGGGCAAACCGCCGCCGGTGACGATGCCAGCGGCGGCGGTGTTCAGACTGGCGAGATCGGCGGGAGGAAACGGCGCCAGGAAAGCGGACAGCGGATGCAGCGGAATCACTGCCCCGCCGGAGAAGTCGGCGCTGGCGGTACGGCGGCACCCGGCTCACCGGCAGCAGGCTTCTTCGGTTCCTTGTCGACATAGACGAGTTCACTGTCCTTTACCTGAAAGGTGCCGATCAGGTCACCAGGCGACGGTGGCGGCTCCTTGTACTGCTGCAACTGGCAGGACTTGAGTTCGGTGACGTACCAGCGCTTGCCCGTATTGAGGATGAATACGCCCGGTGTGGGGCGATAAACGTCCATCTTCAGCCGCTCGACGACAACGCCGGGCATGGGATGGCGACGCATGCAGGCCGGCATGCCAGCAACCACCAGCTCCGTCGTCCAGTCGGACCCGTAATAGGCCTGCTGCCTTGTAATGCTCAAGGAGCGGTCACCGGACCCCATCATGAAAGCGGCCTGTTGCGAATTGCCGCAGGCACTAAGAAGAAGGGCCAAGGCCGGAATCAGGATTCGCTTCATCATCACTCCATCAATCGCCAGGCGACGGTCTCGCCAGCGCGCAGGGGCACCAGCGGGTCACCGGGGAAATAGTCCAGACTGGCCGGAATCGGCATCGGCTCGCGTTGCAAGGTGATCTTGCCAGCATTGCGTGGCAAGCCATAGTAATCGGCGCCGAAGAAGCTGGCGAAACCTTCCAGCTTGTCCAGCGCGCCCGCCGCCTCGAAGGCCTCGGCATACAACTCGATGCCAGCGTTCGCGGTGTAGCAGCCGGCACAGCCGCAGGCCGCCTCCTTGGTGCTCTTCGCATGGGGCGCGGAATCGGTGCCGAGGAAGAACTTCGGGCTACCCGAAATCGCCGCCGCCACCAGCGCCTGGCGATGAACCTCGCGCTTGAGCACGGGCAGGCAGTAGTGGTGCGGACGGATGCCGCCAACAAAGAGTGCGTTGCGATTGAGCAGCAGATGGTGCGCCGTAATGGTCGCCGCGATATTGGCACCGGCATCGCGGACGAACTGGGCGCCGTCCCTGGTCGTGATGTGTTCGAGCACCACATTGAGCGCCGGGAAATCGCGCAGCAGCGGCGAGAGCACGGTGTCGATGAAGACCGCCTCGCGGTCGAAGACATCCACCGCCGGATCGGTGACTTCGCCATGCACCAGCAGCGGCACGCCGAGCGTTTCCATGCGGGCCAGCGCCGCCGCGCACTTTTTCAAATCGGTGACGCCAGCATCGGAATTGGTGGTGGCACCAGCCGGGTAAAGCTTGAGCGCCTTGACGAAGCCGCTGGCCTTGACCGCATCGATCTCGGCGGCCGGCGTGTTGTCGGTGAGATACAGGGTCATCAGTGGCTCGAAAGTCGGCCCTGGCGGCACGGCGGCCAGGATGCGCTCGCGATACGCAGCGGCCAGTGCCACGGTGGTGACCGGCGGCCGCAGATTCGGCATGACGATGGCGCGGGCAAAGCGGCGCGCGGTGTCCGGCAGCACGGCGGCCAGTGCGGCATCGTCGCGCAGGTGCAGGTGCCAGTCGTCGGGGCGGGTGATGGTAAGTGCTTGCATAGGGCCGGATTATACGTTTTCGTCTTTCAGCGCCAGGGCGCGGGCGTAGAGCGCATTCTTCGGCTGGCCAGTGATTTCGGCGGCCAGCTTGGCCGCTTGCTTGACCGGCAGTTCGGCCAGCAGCGCAGCCAGCACCCGGTCGGATTCGACGTCGAGCCCTTCGCGCGGCGGCGGGCCGGAGACCACCAGCACGAACTCGCCGCGACTGCGATTGGGGTCGGCCGCCAGCCAGGCGGAGGCTTCCGCCAGCGGCAACTTCTCGATCTGCTCGAACATCTTGGTAAGTTCGCGGGCGATGACGATTTCCCGCTGCGGCTCCAGCGTCGCGGCGAGGTCGGCGATAGTCTCGGCGACACGATGCGGCGCTTCGTAGAACACCAGCGCCGCCTGCACGCCCGCAAGTTCGCCGATCGCCGTCCTGCGGGCGCCGACTTTTGCCGGGAGGAAGCCGACGAACAGAAAGCGCTCGTCGGCCAGACCCGCTGCCGACATCGCGGCGATGGCCGCATTCGGCCCCGGCAGCGGGATCACTCGGAAGCCGGCAGCGCGCACGGCAGCCACCGCTCGCGCGCCGGGATCGGAGACGCCGGGCGTGCCGGCATCCGAAATCATGGCGATGCGCTTGCCGTCGCCGAGCAGGCGCAGCAGCTTTTCGGCGGCCTCGTTTTCGTTGTGCTGGTGCAGGGCCAGGGTCTGCGCCTTGATACCGTGGTGATCAAGCAGGTGTCGCGCGTGGCGGGTATCCTCGCAGGCGACGAGATCGGCGGCGCGCAGGGTTTCCAGCGCCCGCAGGCTGATGTCGCCGAGGTTCCCGATGGGCGTGGCGACCACATACAATGCATTTTCCATGGGTGGCATTGTCACCGGCCGATGAAGACGACGCAATGGGCCTGATACAAACGAACGCGCAAACGAAGGGGCAGGCCGGCGAACAGCGCGCGGCCGAGTATCTGGCCGGACAAGGCCTGCACGTGATCGAACGCAATTTCCGCGTCAAGGGCGGCGAGATCGACCTGATCTGCCGCGATGGCGCCATGACGGTCTTCGTCGAGGTGCGCCTGCGCAGCAGTACCGCTTTCGGCGGCGCCGGCGCCAGCATCACCGTCGCCAAGCAGACCCGGCTGATCCTCGCCGCCCGCCACTGGCTGGTCCGCCACGGTGAAGTGCCCTGCCGCTTCGATTGCGTGCTGATCGACGGCGACAAACTGGAATGGTTGCGCGATGCGTTCGGCGCTGATTAGCCTGCTCCTCGCCGGCTTCGTCTCCTTGGCCGCCGCCAGCGAAGTCCGCATCCTGGTCCAGAGTTCGCCCCTGGCCGGCTTCCGCTACCATGAGGGGGAGCAACTGTGGACGCAGTTGAAGCCGGGCGACCGCCTGAGTCTGGTGCGCGAGGCGGATAATCCCCACGATCCGAAGGCCGTGCGTATCGACTGGAATGGCCGTGTTCTGGGCTACCTGCCCCGCCGCGAGAACGGCGCCGTGGCGGCGGCCCTGGATGCTGGCGAGGCTGTGGACGCCCGCATCGCCAAGCTGAGAGAACACCGGAACCCGCGCCTGCGTGTGCTGATCGAAGTCTTCGTAAGGCTGTAAAACCGCTGCTCTAGCCCCCCTATTCGAGCCCAAGTCGCCCCCGCGCGGCGGCTATGCTCAAGTCTGTCAAGGAGTTACCCCATGTCGCTCGCCGACCGCATCGAACAGCAATTCATCCACAGCGTAGCCACCAAGCAGGCCGCGCTTTCCGCCATGGCCGCTCCCATCGAGGCGGCAGTGCGCCTGATGGTCGCCAGCCTGCAAGCCGGCGGCAAGATCATGGCCTGCGGCAACGGCGGTTCCGCCGCCGATTCGCAGCATTTTTCCGCCGAACTGCTCAACCGCTTCGAGAAGGAACGCCCGCCGCTGGCGGCGATGGCGCTGACCACCGATACCTCGACGCTGACCTCCATCGCCAACGACTACCGCTATGAGGAAGTCTTCTCGAAGCAGGTCACGGCGCTGGGCCGCGCTGGCGACGTGCTGCTGGCGATTTCGACCTCGGGCAACTCGCCCAATGTCATCGAGGCCATCCATGCGGCCCATGCCAAGGACGTGCGCGTAGTGGCGCTGACCGGCAAGGGCGGCGGCAAGATGACGGAACTTCTCGCCGCCGACGATATCCATCTTTGCGTACCCGCCGAACGCACGGCGCGCATCCAGGAAGTGCATCTCCTGGCCATTCACTGCCTGTGCGACGGCATCGACGCACTCATCCTCGGAGAAACCACATGAATATCCGCACCTCCTGGCGCAACCTGGCCGCAATGGCCGCACTCATCCCGGCCCTCGCCGGCTGTTTCGGCGCCGTGGCCGTCGGTGCCGGCGCCGGCGCCCTGCTGCTGGCCGACCGCCGCAATTCGGAAACCTATCTGGCCGACGAAGGCATGGAAATCCGCGCCGCCAACCGCATCACCGAAAAGTACGGCGACAAGGTGCACGTCAACATCACCAGCTACAACCGCATGCTGCTGCTGACCGGAGAAGTACCCAGCGCCGAGGTCAAGGCCGATGTGGAGAAGCTCGCCAGCGGCGTGCCCAACGTCAAGTCCATCAGCAACGAGCTGGCCGTGGCTGGTCCGTCCAGCTTCGGCGGCCGCAGCAACGACAGCTACATCACCTCCAAGGTGAAGGCCCGCTTCGTCGATACCGGCAAGTTCCAGGCAAACCACGTCAAGGTGGTCACCGAGGCTGGCGTGGTCTTCTTGCTCGGCATGGTGACCCAGGCCGAGGCCAACTCGGCGGTAGAAGTCGCCCGCACTACGGGCGGCGTACAGAAAGTGGTGCGCGTATTCGAAATCATCAGCCCGGAACAGGCCAAGGCGCTGGACAGCACCGTGCAAGGAACGAATCAGAAGGACAAGCCGGCGGCGACAGCACCGGCACCCGCTCCGGCGAAGAAGTAAGCCAAACCGCCCTAAACAGCCTTTAGTCCCGTCGTCAGGCGCAGCAAGTCGGCGACGCATTTTTCCAGCATGGCACGCTGGCTCGCATCGGCGAGCTGGCCGTCGGCGGCGTAGGCCTGGTCGGCTCGCCCCAGGGCCATCTGCCCAGGCGCCACCGTCACCCCCAGATTCGATAGCAACAGCCGCAGGTGCGGCAAACCGCGTATGCCGCCCAGGACACCCGCCGAGGCGGCGAAGAGCGCGGCCGTCTTGCCGGCGAACGGTGGTGGTGCGTCGGCCAGCGGGCGCGAGACCCAATCGATGGTGTTCTTCAACAGCGGCGTGAAGAAGCCGTTGTACTCGGGCGAGGCGATCAGGAAGCCATCGTGGCCGGCGAACTGCGCCTTGAGTTCCCGCGCCGCCGCCGGCAGACCCTCTGCCGCCTCCAGATCACCGTCATAGAGCGGCAGCAGGGACGGCGTCAGCGCCAGTTCCGTCACCTCGGCACCAAGCGAACGGGCATGGGCGACGGCCAGACCCAGCAGGCGGCGATTGATGGAGTCGCGGCGGGCGCTACCGCAGAAGGCGAGAAGGCGAACGGTCATGGCTGTGCTCCGGAATGGAATCGGGCAATTATAAAAGTCGGCGATGGCGATACGGCGATACGGCGACGCCTGGCTCGCCGCCGCTGCGGGCCGGTAGAATCCCGTCATGGACTATCCCGCCCCCGCCTTCGAGGCCAAGATCACCGCGCCCGCCGATCTCGCTGCGCGCATCGCCACCCTTCCCCGCCCGCTGGTGTTCACCAACGGCTGCTTCGACATCCTGCATCGCGGCCACGTCACTTACCTGGCTCAGGCCCGCTCGCTGGGCGCCAGCCTGATCGTCGCCGCCAATTCCGATGCCTCGGTGAAACGCCTGGGCAAGGGCGACGAGCGTCCGGTGAATGCACTGGCCGACCGCATGGCGCTGCTGGCCTCCCTCGAATGCGTCAGCCTCGTCACCTGGTTCGACGAGGACACACCCATCGAACGCATCCGCGACTGCCGGCCCGACGTGCTGGTCAAGGGCGGCGACTGGGCGGTGGAAAAGATCGTCGGCTATCGCGAGGTGATGGATTGGGGCGGTAGCGTGCATTCGATCCCCTTCATCCACCAGCGCTCGACAACGGCTTTACTGGAAAAAATCCGCACCCTCTAGAAAGGCGCCTGATGAAACTGCTCGGTCTCGATGCTCTGCTACGCCAACTTGCCGCGCACGCCGGCACGCCCTTTCATCACCTCCCGCCTTCCGCATTGCCGACGCTCGACGGCATCCTGCGCGTGTTCGAACTGCATCAAGGCGACCAGCTCGTCCTTGGACTGAGGAAGGGACAAGGCGCCTATGTCTCCGTCCTCGCCGGCACTGGCGAGGCCCGCCTCGGCAACGGCACGGTGCTGGCCTTGCAGGCTGGACGCACGGAATTGGTGACACCCAGAGCCGACGAGACCTTCACGGTGAATGGCAAGGATCTGTTGTTCTGCGTCGCTGATGCGGAAGCCATCGATGACCTCGTCTCCCTCGACACGCTGACGGCCGAGATGGATTCGACGCGGCGTCACACCTTGCAACTTCTGGAACGGGCGCGGCAGTCGCCGGCCTTCCGCCGTGTGCCGCTGGAGTGTGTCGAACAGGCCCTCGACCGCATGGCCCACGAAACGGTCACGACCGGCACCGAAGTCATCCTCCAGGGTGAACCGGGCGAACTCTTTTACGTCATCGCCCATGGCCGCGCCGAGGTCTGGCAAACCGGGCTCTATGACGATGCCGCGCAACTGGTGGCCGAACTCGGCCCCGGCGACGCCTTCGGGGAGGAGGCGCTGGTCACCAACAGCACCCGTAGCGCAACGGTACGCATGATCACCGACGGCGAACTGCTGACCCTGGGCAAGGAGGACTACCAGGCGCTGATCTCGCAGCAGATGGTGGACGAGGTCGGCCCGGCGGTCGCCAAAACCATGCTCGACGAGGGCTACAAACTTCTCGACGTGCGCTATGCCGAGGAACATGAGGACAGCCACATCCCCGACTCGCAGCTGATCCCGCTGCCGGAGCTGCGGACCCGCATGGCGGAGCTCGACCGGGGCCGACGCTGGGTGGTCTATTGCCGCAGCGGTCGACGCAGCGCCGTGGCCGCCTTGCTGCTGCGCCAGGCCGGCATCGCCGCTGTCTCGCTGGCTGGTGGCATCAACGCCTGGCCCCACGAGATTCGCCAGGCCGCCTGAGCGCGGCAGCCGACAAAAAGTCGGCGCTGGTAACACGGGGAGGCCGTCAGGCCGGGGGTGGCCCGCAGAGGCTACGGCAACTTGCGGAAAACTCAGCCGTTCGCGCGACGCAAGATGGTTTCGCGCACCAGTTCGATATGCCCACGCAGGGTGTAGAGCATGTCGGAGAAGGTCAGCGGCGTGCGTATCTTGTTGGCATCGGCGGCGATGGCGTCCAGCCGCGCCAGCCATTCCGCGCGGCTGTGTTTTCCCGGGTTCTCCTCGATCTCGCTCTCGAGAAACTTGAGTTCGCCATAGCGCCGGTATATGCGCGAACGCACACGCCAGCCGTAGAGGCTGGGCGCGAACTTGAACAGCGGGAAAAGCACGGCAAGGATCGGCACCAGCATCACCACCATGCGATCCACCAGGGTCGCGGCCCAGAAGGGCAGATAGCGCTGAAGGAAGGGCTTGCCCGACTTGTAATAACGCTCCGCCTCCTTCGACAGCGGGAACTCGCTGTGGCCGGCGCGGGGAAACTCGTCGGGCTTCTGGAACACACCGGGGGCGCCATGCACCTCACCGGCCGCCTGCATCAGCAGATCGATCAGCGCCGGATGCGTGTCCTCGCGCACCAGCAACGAGGCCATCGGCGACACCAGTTGCGTGTCCCGTGACGGGATGTCGCGCACCATGTCGATGGCACCGCGCGGCAGCACGAGGCGGGCCAGATGGGGCAAGCGTCGCGCGTAGGCCTCGGCGTGGCTCAGGCTCATCAGCTTCACGCCCGGCGTGTAGAGCAGCGCCCAGACCAGCGAGGACTGGGTCGGGCCGACGACGAAGACCGCATCCAATTCGCCGGACTGCAACTTGGCGGCGAGACCGAAACCGCCCTCCTCGACCAGTCGCGTGTTCTTCGCATCGATGCCATTGGCAGCGAGCAGTTCCATCGCCAGGTATTGGGTGCCGCTGCCGGGACCGCCGACAGCAATGCGATGGCCCTTGAGATCGAGCACCTGTTCCGTGTTCTTGAACACCGTCTCGCGATAAAAAATCCACAGCGGCTCGTAATACAGATCGCCGAGGGACACCAGGCTATCGTTCTCGGCGATCCGCGCCGTGCCGCCCTGAATGAAGCCGACATCGATATCGACCGCCGCATCACGCAGGCGTTGCAGGTTTTCCGTGGCGCCCGCCGAGGGCTTGCCCACCAGTTCGATGCCGTAGCGGGCCAGCACTTCCTTGTATTGGATGGCGAAGCGCTGGTAGGCGCCGCCCTCGCCGCCGGTGCTGATCACCAGACGGTTCGGCGGCGCCGGCTTGATGAACTGGGCCGCGCCCCAGAAGGCGAGGCCAACGACCAGCAACAGGGGCAGCGCGACGAAGAACAGGTCGTGCCAGGAAAGTTGGCGGAGTTTTTCAGGCATGGGCCGCATTATAGGCAGCGGCCCATGCCTGACAGATTTTCAAGCCTCGCTGGCCGGCGTCCAGTAGCCGTAGTCGTTGCCGCTCTTCTTGGCGATGGCCTTCATGTCGGCACGGATCGCGTCGGTACCGAGGCGGGCCGCGTAGTACATGGGGCCGCCCAGGTTGCGGGGAAAGCAGTAGCCGTAGGTCCAGATCAGGTCGATGTCGCTGGCGCGGCGGGCGATGCCCTCGCGCAGCAACTGCCAGCCCTCGTTCACCAGCGGCAGTACGCAACGGCGAACGATCTCGGCATCGCCGATCTTGCGGCGGCGGGTGATGCCGTGCTTGGCGGCAAGGTCCACGGCGACTTGCCGGACGGCCTCGTCGGGTACGGGACGGCGGGCTTCGTAGCGGTAGTGCCCGGACCCGTTCTTCTGCCCCAGGCGCCCCATGGCGTGGAGCTTGCGGCTTACCGCGACATGGGCCGGATGATCCTCGACCAGCAACATGCGCCTGCGCTCACTGGTGACGCGGCAGATGTTGTCGAGGCCGATCAGGTCCAGCATGCGGCAGGGGCCGATGGCAAAACCGAAGTCCTCCATGGCCCGGTCCACCTGCTCCGGGCTGGCACCTTCGAGCAACAGGAAGTCCGCCTCGCGCAGCATGGTCATCACCATGCGCGCACCGACGAAGCCGGGGCCGACCCGGCTCAGCACGGGAATGCGACGGATGTGACAGGCCACCTGCTTGGCGACGAACAGCGCCTGGTCGCTGGTGGCCGCGCCGCGTACCACCTCGACCAGCGGCTGGACGTGGGCCGGCGTCAGGAAGTGCATGCCCACCACGTCCTTGGCCCGGCCGGTGGCGCGGGCCAGGGCGTCGAGGTCGAGGTAGGAGGTATTGGTCGCGATCACGGCGGAAGGCTTGCAGGCGCGACCAAGCTGGTTCATCACCTCGCACTTGAGCTTGAAGTTCTCGTACACCGCCTCGATGGCCCAGTCCACGGAGGCGAAGTCGCGCCAGGCCAGCGTGGGCCGCAGGCGCGCCATCATCTGCTCGATGTCCGGCGCCATCAGGCGGCCCTTGCGCCGCGCCGACTCCAGTGCGTCACGCACCCGCTGCACGCCGGCATCCAGAATGCTTGCAGTCCGATCCAGCAACACGACGGGAATGCCGGCGTTGAGGAAGCTGATGGCGATGCCGACGCCCATGGTGCCGGCCCCGACGATGCCCACGGACTCCAGGCGGAAGGGATAGGCCTGGCCCGGCCATTCCGGCCCGCTGCCCGCGTCGAGAACGGCCTGGCGCAGGTAGGCAGCCGCCTCGCGGCCCGCGTCCGGCACCGCGCCGAGGATATGGCTCTTTTCCGGCGCGCTCATCAGCAGCCCCGTGTGATCGGGCTGACATTACCGGCGGGCAGACCGCTGTGACGCGCGATCTCCAGCTTGGCAATGGCATTGCGATGCACCTCGTCCGGGCCGTCGGCCAGGCGCAGCGTGCGCTGGTGGGCGTACATCGAGGCCAGCGGGAAATCGCTGGAGACGCCGGCGGCGCCGTGCATCTGGATCGCCATGTCGATTACCTTGCAGGCCACGTTGGGCGCCACCACCTTGATCATCGCGATCTCGCCCTGAGCTACCTTGTTGCCCACGGTGTCCATCATGTAGGCGGCCTTCAAAGTCAGCAAACGAGCCTGTTCGATCATCATGCGTGCCTCGGCGATACGCTCGCGGGTTACGCCCTGGTCGGAGAGCGGCTTGCCAAAGGCGACGCGGGCCAGCGAACGCTTGACCATGTATTCCAGCGCCCGCTCGGCGGCGCCGATACTGCGCATGCAGTGGTGGATGCGGCCCGGACCGAGGCGGCCCTGGGCGATCTCGAAACCGCGCCCCTCGCCAAGCAGGATGCTGGAGGCCGGCACGCGCACGTCCTTGAGTTCGATTTCCATGTGGCCGTGGGGCGCGTCGTCGTAGCCGAAGACCGGCAAATGCCGCAGCACCTTGACGCCCTTGGTCTCCGCCGGCACCAGGATCATCGACTGCTGGCTGTGACGCGGATTGTCCGGGTTGGTCTTGCCCATCAGGATGTAGATCTTGCAACGCGGATCGCCGGCACCGGAGGACCACCACTTGGTGCCGTTGATCACGTAATCATTGCCGTCGCGGACGATGGCGCACTGGATGTTGGTCGCATCGGACGAAGCCACCGCCGGCTCGGTCATCAGGAAGGCGGAACGGATCTCGCCCTTGAGCAGCGGCTCCAGCCACTGGTCTTTCTGCGCCTCGCTACCGTAGCGCTCGATGGTTTCCATGTTGCCGGTGTCCGGCGCGCCACAGTTGAACACTTCCGGCGCCCAATGCACGCGGCCCATGATCTCGCACAGCGGCGCGTATTCCAGATTCGACAGCCCCTCGGGCGCCCGCTTCGATTGGGGCAGGAACAGGTTCCACAGGCCGGCGGCGCGCGCCTTGGGCTTCAGCTCCTCGATCAGCGTCGACGCGATCCAGGCATTGCCAGCACGGCGATTGGTGTCGATCTCCTCGTGGAAGCGGTGCTCGTTCGGGTAAATGTGCTGATCCATGAAGGCCAGCAGGCGGGCCTGCATTTCCTTGACCTTGGGGGTGTAATCGAAATTCATGCTGTCCTCCTTTATTGGTATGGCGCAACTTTAGGGCCTCGCCTACAATTTGCACAGTGCAATGTTTTGATGGATGCCCATTCGTCCCATGCATATATCGCGGATCGACCTCAACCTCTTCGTGGTCTTCGACACCGTCTTCACCGAAGGCGGCATCACGGCGGCCAGCCACAAGCTGAACCTGTCGCAGCCGGCCGTCAGCCATGCCCTGGCGCGGCTGCGCACCCTGCTCGGCGACTCGCTGTTCGAACGCCACGGCCGCAGCATGGTGCCGACGCCGCTGGCCCGCTCCATCGCCGGCCAGGTGCGCGCCGCCCTGCGCAACATGGAAGGTACGCTGCACGAAGCCATGCGCTTCGATCCGGCCACCAGCGACCGCCGCTTCACCCTGGCCTTCCGCGACGTGCTGGAACTGATCCTGGTGCCGCCGCTGATGAAGGCCATGAGCCAACGCGCTCCCGGCGTCGAGATCGCCGCCGCGCGCATGGATCGCCGTAGCCTGGAGTCCGACTTATTCACCGGCATCGTCGATATCGGCATCGACGTATTGCTGCCGGTTTCGCAGGAAATCCGTCGCGAGCAGGTGCTGGCCGAACCCATGGTGGTGGTGGCGCGCAAGGGACACCCCGCCCTCGCCGGGAAGTTCGACCTCAAGGCCTACCTGGCCCAGGAACACATCCAGATTTCATCCCGCCGGCGCGGCCCGGGCCTGGAAGACATGGAACTCGCCCGCATCGGCGTCTCGCGCCATATCCGCCTGCGCTGCCAGCACTACGGCACCGCCTGCCGCACGGTGAGCATGACCGACCTGCTGGCGACCATGCCGGCGCGCTACGCCAAAGTGGTGAACAAACCCTATGGCAACCAGATCGTGCCGCTGCCGCTGAAGGGCACGCAACTGGAGCTTTACCTCTACTGGCATGAAAACGCCGAGCGCGACCCGGCCGGGGTCTGGCTGCGGGAGATGCTCAAGGACGTGATCGGGCGCTCCTGATCAGGGCGCCGCGTGTGGCTGGCACAGCAAGGCGCTGCACACATCGCGCACCACTGCGGCTGTAGCGAAATGCAAATCCTTGTACGGGTTGTACTCGACGATTTCCAGCGCCAGTAAATGCGGATCGCCGCTCAAAGCGCCGAAGGCACGGGTGACCTCGTCCCGCGTCAGTCCGTCGGCCGCCGGCGTGCCGACGCCAGCGGCCTCCCGTGGATCGAAGGCATCCAGATCGATGCTGATGCCGTAGCCGGCCGTCGCCGCACCGACATGCTGCCGCGCCTCTTCCAGCACCGCATCCATGCCTCGTCGATGCACCTCGTCCATAAAATAGACCCGAACGCCGAGCGTGCGCAGCAGCGCCGCCTCGCTCCACTCGAAACTGCGCACGCCGATCAGGCAGACGTCCTCGGGGTGCAGCTTGGGGCCGACGCCGCCGATCTCCGTCAGTTGCGGCTCGCCACGTCCGAGCAGGCAAGCCAGCGGCATGCCGTGCAGGTTGTGGCTGGGACTGGTGCGCGGCGTATGGCTGTCCATGTGCGCATCCACCCAGATCAGACCCAGACGGGCATCCGCCCCAACTGTGGATTGGAGATGGGCATGTACGCCGGACCAGGTGCCGATGGCGCAGGAATGGTCACCGCCGATGACCAGCGGAAAATCCCCGGCAGCCAGGTGGCCGGCGACGGCCTGCGCCACCCGCCGCGCGACATCGCGCACCACGAGCAGCGGCTCGACGCCAGACGAAAAGAGCGGATGAATGATGTCGTCCCAATGAAAACTGCCGCCGCAATTCTCCAGGTCGCGAAGTATCTCCATAGTGCGCAGAACCTCGGGGCCGTCCTGGCATTCCCTGTCGCCGGCGCCATAGCCGCTGGCAACGCCGACTACCGCCGTCTTGCGCGGGAGCATGTGCAGATATCCGGGTTCGTGCAGTGCATCGGTCATATCCTAAACGGACCATGTTTCACGACAGTGTCGGGACAATGCATGCCGTCAATCCGGCCATGCGGGCGACAAGGGCAGGGAAAGGCTATCCGCAATTGCGCAGCAAGCCAAGCCGGCAAGGGATTTGATAGGCTTCGGTATGTGCTCCAACTACCAACCGCCTCTGCCCGAATCCCTGGCCGCCTTCGGCTTTCCCGATCCGGGATTCGACTACAGCGAATGCTATCCGGCGTCCACCGCGCCCTTCCTCGCCACACTGAAACCTGATCGCTGGCTTCCCGGCACCTTCGGCCTCATGCCGCAATGGGCGGACCCCAAGCTGGCCAGGATGACCTACAACGCGCGAGTCGAAACCCTGGCCGAAAAACCCAGCTTCCGGTCCGCCTGGCGCAATCGCCAGCTCTGCGTGATTCCCGTTCAGGCCATCTACGAACCCGGCTACGAAACCGGCAAAGCCGTGCGCTGGCGCATCGAAAGGAGCGACGGCAAACCGTTCGGCCTCGCAGGAATATGGGAATCCCGCAGCCAGGAAAACGGCGCCCCCTGGTGGTCATTCAGCATGCTGACCATCAATGCGGACGCGCATCCCCTGATGCAAAAATTCCACAAACCCGCCGACGAGAAGCGCTCCGTCGTCGTCCTCGCCGATGACGCCTGGCAAGCCTGGCTGGGCTCGAAGCAGACAGAGGACGTCCGGGAATTCCTGCAACCGTTCAGCGCGGAAGACTTTCGAGCCGACGCTGATCCGGTACGCAAAGGGAAGACTTTGCCGAGCACGCTGAGCTTGTTTTAATCGGCGGGATGGGAGGTCGCGGGTTGTTATAAGTGTCGGATTCTGGGCTGAAGCTGCCGCTAAGTGTTACTACTGATGACATCCGCCTTCGGCCAGAAGCTGCCCTTCGGGCTGGGACCCGAAAGCGGCCACTCATAGCCACAATCCTGATTTGACAGTTATCCACAGGCGTCCGGTATATTGGAGTTGTTATACTGACCGCATAAATACCAAGTGACTGAAAGTCATGGACAAAAACTGCCGAATTCCGCGTCATCAATATCAATTGTTATACGGACCCCAGGGTCCGTGTAAACACTGTTAGCGAGCATCCTATGAACTTCGGGGTCATCGGCCTTATTTGCTTGGCTAGTGCGTTAATCGCGTTCTTTTCCGGCCGCTTCTCATGGGGTTTCTTGGCGCCATTTATTGGAGCTGCGTTATTTCTGCTATCGGACAAGCCAACTGAACACTATGGCTTTGCATTAGGTGTCTTAGCTATGGCAGCAGTGCCGTTGGGCATCATTGCTCTGGTTGGGGCATCAATTGGTTTCGCTCTTTCTCCGTGGAAAAAGAGTAGCAAGAAAAATGAAATCAGCACGCCTTAATTTCGCTAACCCGCCAGTCGAGAGGGACGCTTCGCAGCATAGCCGCTCGCGCCCCTCACTTTTACGTTAGGCATCTACCAAACACCTATGGAAACTGAAAGGATGGCCTGGGCCGATCGGGCGGAAGCATCGGGATACCTTCCGCACATCCGGGCGATAGCACAGAACTCCACGGTTCCCATCTGGTGGTCGCGCTCCTCGTCGCCAATCGGCAGTGCTGTACTCCATAACGGAACTGCCACTTTTGTTCATACCGGCAATAGGACGATCTGTGTTACTGCTGGCCACGTGTTCGAGAAGTACCGCGCGCAAAAGAAGGAGTTCGCGGATTTTGAGTGCCAGGTCGGAAGTGTTCGAATCGAACTCGAAGACTATCTGGTCGACTACAGCAGTAGCCTAGATCTCGCAACTTTCGAACTGCCCCCGGTTCTTTTGGCTGCCTCTCGAGCTTCTGCTCATGGAGCGCAAAAATGGCCACCAACCGCCGTCGCAGAATAGGACATTGTCATACTTGGCGGATATCCGGGTCTTCTTCGCATCGAAGAGAGTGGGCGACTCGGAACACCATTCGTGTCATTTCTAGCTCCAATCGCACAGGTGTCCTCGGATCATTCAGCCATCCAACTGAATCTCGAAGATTCGTATTGGCCCGATGGTTCTGGTGGGCTTGCTCCCGCATCTGAGCTTGGAGGCATGAGCGGTGGACCGCTATTTCGCTATCGGACTGAGCCTGTGGAATATTTCGAACTCGTGGGATTCATCTATGAGGCGAGTACTTCATACGGAATCATCTTCGCGAGGCACGCCTCATGCATCGACGACTCTGGCCGAATCGCGGCCGATGCCTAACCCGTCATTGCAGCGGACTGCCTTCGGCAGCCGCTGAACTCCAACGTTCCTGAGTGTCCGCATTCGCTAGCGGGTTACTTCCGCTATGGGTCGGGAGCAGCCGCTTGATTGGTCTTAACTAGACGGCCGCTTTGGTCGAGGACAGCCCCTATCCTTTGCCCTAACACAAGCACTACAGCTTGCTGTCTCTAGGATCGCCGTACCACCAGCGCCGACTTTTCCTGTCTCCTTGCCTGCTCCACGATTCTCGATGCCCAGATATGAGGCCTCGGCTAGAAGGTCCGCCACACAAAGCTTCGCCTACCCGGTCGATGTGGCCCGGCGCTGGGGAGGACTGGCCAGTCGCAGTTCCTGTTTGAGCCAATCGACGAAGGCCCGCGTGCGGGCTGGCAGCAGCCGGGCATGGGGATAGACCACGCTGACGGGCCGTGGTGGCGGCTCGAAGTCTTCCAGCAGCGTGACCAGGCGGCGGGCGGCGAGGTGGGGCGCTACCTGATAGGAAATGAACATGCCGACACCAAGGCCGGCGACGCAGGCATCGACGGCGGGAGCGACATGGTTGAAGTCAAGGTTGCCGGTCACCGGCAACACGAGCTTTCGCCGGCCATCGTGAAAGGTCCACTCCGGTACCGTGTTGCCGGTGAAGCGAACGCAGTTGGCCTGGAGCAGTTCGCGCGGATGGCTGGGGGTGCCGTGCCGCCGCAGATAGGCGGGGCTGGCGACGACGACACGGCGGACGTTGCCCAGCGTTTGTGCGACCAGTGAGGAATCGTTCAATTCGCCGATGCGGATGCCGACGTCGATGCCTTCCTCCACCAGGTCGACGATGCGGTCGAGCAGCAGGACGCTGCAACGCACGCCCGGATGGCGCTGGACGAAGCGGGTGACGATGGGCGCCACGTACATCTGCCCGAAGAGAACGGGAGCGGTGATCCGGATGGGACCGAAGGGCTCCTTGCCTTCGCCATTCAGCGCGGACTCGGCCTCTTCGATGCCGGCCAGCAATCGGCGGCAACTGAGGAGGTAGTCGCGCCCCTCGGCGGTCAAGGCGATGCGCCGCGTGGTGCGATTGAAAAGGCGCGTGCCAAGCTGCGTTTCCAGTGCAGCCAGGGTACGCACCACTGCGGGAAGCGAGGAACCCAGCGCGCGGGCGGCGGCGGTAAGGCTGCCTTCGTCGGCGATACGGACGAAGGTCTGCATTGCTTTGAGTTTGTCCATGATTCCATTGCTCCAGAAACTGGAATAGTCATCTACATTCTGCACCATTTATTAACTATGCCAAACGGCTCAGAATCGCCGGATCCAACACTGAAATGGAGATATCGATGACGAACTTGCCGCTCCCTCGCCCTGCCCGACCGATCAAGCTCTATCGCTTCCTCCTCTCCGGTCATTCCCATCGCGTTGCACTGTTTCTTTCCCTGCTCGGCCTGCCGTGGGAGCCGGTGGAGATCGACCTGCCGGGCAAGCAGCAAAAGACGCCCGACTTTCTCGCCCTCAATCCCTTCGGCCAGGTACCGGTGATCGACGACGACGGTGTGGTGATCGCCGACTCCAATGCGATCCTGGTCTATCTGGCGAAACGATACGGTGACGCCGATTGGTTGCCGTCTGATCCACTGGGGGCGGCTGCGGTGCAACGCTGGCTGTCGGTCGCCGCCGGGCCGCTGGCCTTCGGCCCGGCGGCGGCGCGCGTTGCATTGATCTTTGGCCGACCGCCCAATACGGAAGCGGTGGAGCGGGCCCACGCACTGCTGACGGTTATGGATGGCGAACTGGCGCAGCGCGAGTTTCTCGCGGGTCCAAAGCCAAGCCTTGCCGACATCGCCAACTACACCTATGTTGCCCATGCGCCCGAGGGCGGCGTGGCCCTGGACGACTACCCGCATGTGCGCGCCTGGCTGGCCCGCATCGAGGCACTGCCCCGCTTCGTGCCCATGGCGCGGAAGCCTTCATGATCGAGGGGCGGAATGCCGGGATGCCCTATCATGCGGGCGAACTGGCCGTGCAGGAACGCGCCGGCACCCGCGAGCGCGCGGGGATCGCCGGCCGCAAGGGAATCCGCGACCACATGCCGGATCAGCACCGCGCATTCTTCGCCCATCTGCCGTTCATCGTCGCGGCATCGCTCGACGACGAATGCCAGCCCTGGGCAAGTCTGATCGCCGGACCGCCCGGCTTCATAGCGACACCCACACCGGGGCAAATGGCGATACGGGCGACATTGGCCACGGACGACCCGCTCACGGCACTGCTGGGCGTCGGCCAGGCGGTGGGCCTGCTGGGGATCGAAGCGCACACGCGACGACGCAACCGCATGAACGGCGTCGTCATCGCCGCGACGGAAAGCGGGCTCGCCATCGACGTCCGGCAATCCTTCGGCAACTGCCCGAAATACATTCAGGCGCGGGAGGCCCGTTTCGTGGATTTGCCTCAGCCACCCGGCCCCAGCCGGAGCGGGAACGGACTCGATGCCGATGCGCGTCGTCTGATCGCCATGGCCGATACCTGTTTCATCGCCACGGCCCACCCGGCGGCGACCACCGCCGGACGTGCCGAGCATGGCGTCGATGTATCCCACCGCGGGGGACGGCCGGGTTTTGTCCGCGTCGGTGGTGAAGGCCGACTGACCATGCCGGACTTCGCCGGCAACGGCTTCTTCAATACGCTGGGCAATCTGCAACTGCTGCCGCGTGCCGGCCTGCTGTTCGTCGATTTCGCCAATGGCGACCTGTTGCAGGTGGCCGCAGATGCCGAACTCAGGTGGGATGCCCGCGATGTCGGGGCGGAGCCCGGCGCGGAACGCCTGCTGCGCTTCACCCCACGCAGGATGTTTTACCGCGAGAAGGTGTTGCCGCTGCAATGGAGCCCGCCGATACCTTCACCGTTTCTCCCGTAAACGGAAAATGGCTCTGAAGCCGCCTTCAGAGCCATTAGACGACTGCCTGAATATTGCGCTTCAGAACGGAATATCGTCCTCGAAATCGTTGAAGCCGCCACCACCGGAAGGTGCTGTTGCCGGCTTGGCGGCCGGGCGGGAGCTACTGCCCGAGGAACCGCCACCACTTTCACGCGGCGGCGCATCGCTCATGCCCTGGCGCGAACCGAGCATCTGCATGGTGTCGGCCACGATCTCGGTGGTGTAGCGGTCGGTGCCATCCTTGTCCTGCCACTTGCGGGTTTTCAGGGCACCCTCGATGTAGACCTGCGAACCCTTCTTCAGATACTGGCCGGCGATCTCGGCCAGCTTGCGGAAGAACACCACGCGATGCCATTCGGTGGCTTCCTTCTTCTCGCCGGTGGACTTGTCCTTCCAACTATCGGTGGTCGCCACGGTGATGTTCACCACGGCATCTCCGTTGGGCATGTAGCGTGATTCCGGGTCCTTGCCCAGATTGCCGACGAGAATGACCTTGTTAACCGATGCCATGCGAATTCCTCCTAGGATTTTGTATCAAGTATGCCATGGGCCGGGGCAGCCGCTGCCGATGCAGGAGCTGCGGCCGTTCGCCGGGGTGGCAGGGCGGGCATGGTGGCAGCCACGGCCAGCCAGATGGCGACCATGCCAGCGCCGCCGATGAAGACCGTTTCAGGGCCGTAGGTCTTGGCCAGCCAGCCGCCCAGGGCACCGCCGAGAAACAGTCCGAATGCCTGGGTGGTGTTATAGACGCCGAGAGCCGCGCCCTTGGCCCGCGCCGGTGCCACCCGCGAGATCAGCGAGGGCAGCATGGCTTCGAGAATGTTGAAGGCGACGAAGAAGCTCAACAAACCACCCGCAACCACGGCGAAATGCCGGTCGCCGAGCCACAGCGCCAGCAGCGTCAGCAGCAGCAGGCCGACGGCGGAGAGGAAGACCGGCTGAATCTTGTTGCGCTTTTCGGCGACGATGATCGCCGGCACCATCAGCACGAAGGAAACCAGTACCGCCGGCAGATAGACCTTCCAGTGACTGGCGAGCGGCAGATCGCCCGTGCTCAGGAGCAGGCTGGGGACGACGACGAACATGGACATCTGCACCATGTGCAGCGTGAAGATGCCGAAATTGAGGCGCATCAGGCGGGTGTCGAGCAGGACCTCGCGGAAGGGCACCTTCGGTCCATGCAAGGGCGGCGGCGGTTCCGGCACCACATGGGTGACCAGACCGATGGCGCTGACCGCGAGCACCGCCGTCAGCCAGAAGATGCCGGCCATGCCGACCAGCGCATAGAGTGCCGGCGCACCCACCAGCGACAGGGCGAAAACGAGACCGATGGAGGAGCCGATCACCGCCATCACCTTGGTGCGATGCTGCTCGCGAGTCAGGTCAGCAGCCAGCGCGGTGACAGCAGCAGAAATCGCCCCGGCGCCCTGGATCACGCGGCCGATGAGTGCCCACCAGATATCGTGGGACAAGGCCGCGACGACAGAGCCGGCGGCGAACAGCAGCAGACCGAAAATGATGACCTTCTTGCGGCCGAAGGCATCGGAAGCCATGCCGAAGGGAATCTGGAAAATGGCCTGGGTCAGGCCGTAGGCGCCCAGCGCAATGCCGACCAGGGTCAGGTCGTCACCACCGGGAATACCCTTGGCGTGCAGGGCGAACACCGGCAGGATCAGGAACAGGCCCAGCATGCGCAGGGCGAAGATTGCTGCGAGCGCCCCGCCCGCGCGTTTTTCGTCGCGGGTCATGACGTCGGGGGTGGGGGAAAACACGTTGCTTGTGCCTTATTGCCTGCTGGGGGAGGAAACCGCGCCGCGCGGCGCAGGGAGGCTCCGTTGGCGCAAGGGGGTCGATTGTTGCCGCTCGGCCGGTCGCCGTCAAGCCTGTAACGCATGGACGCCGCCGGACGCTTCGGCTTCCGGCTTCCCTTTTCCACACCGTCGGCATATAGTTCCGCGCCTTTGGCACGTATTTCCCGTCTGGAGACTTGGTGTGAAGATTCTGGTCATTGAAGACGACGCATCCATCCGGGGCAGTCTCGTGCGCATTCTGTCCCTCGAAGGCCATGAGGCCAGCAGTGCTGCCGACGGCACCAGTGGCCTGGAGCAGGCGGTAACGACACTGCCCGACCTGGTTTTCTCCGACGTCATGATGCCGGGCCTGGACGGCTACGAAGTCTGCCGCCGGATCAAGGCCCGCGAGGAAACCCGGCATATCCCGGTGATTTTCATTTCCGGCCAGGAAAACATCGAAGCCCGCCTGGCCGGCTATGACGCTGGCGGCGAGGATTTCGTCGTCAAGCCGTTCAAGATCGAGGAAATCCTGCGCAAGGTGGCCGTCGCCGCCCGCATCGCCAGCGAGACGCGCGCCCTGCTCAGCGCCCGCGACGAAGCGCAACGCAGCGCCGACGAAACCGCCGGCATCCTCGGCGACATGGAAGTGGTGTTCGCATTCATGCGCGCCGCCTTCGCCAGCTCGACGCCGGGACAACTCGCCACGGCACTGCTGGCGGCCCTGCGCCAGTACCACCTGCATGGCGCGGTGCAACTCCGCCTGCCCGATGGCGTGCATACCCGCAGCACCCAGGGCGAGGACATCCCCCTCGAAGCCTCCATCCTCGGCCATCTGAGCCTGCAAGGCCGCGTCTTCGATTTCCATGAGCGCAGCGTGTTCAATTGCGGCGGCGTCACCCTGCTGGTGCACGACATGCCCACGGAAAAGATACGGCGCATCCTGCTCGGCGAATACATCACCCTGCTGGCGGAAGGGGCCGAGTCGCGGCGCAAGACCATGGAACTCGAAACCGCCGAACGTCGCGCCAAGGCGCGCCTGGAGCAAGCCCATGCCGCCGCCCAGGCGGGCCTGGCGGCCCTTGGCAATTCCCAACGCGCGTGCAACGACGAGGGCGCAGCGGCGCTGGCGGCGGCCAGCGAGGAACTGGCGCGCGTCTTCTGCGGCTGCGGCCTCGCCGACAGCCAGGAAACCGCCATCATGGAAGTGGTGGAAACCCAGATCGGTCGACTCGCTGCCCTGTTCGACCTTCATCGGGCCGCCACTGGCGAGCTGGAGCGCATTGCCGGCCTACTGGCCGCGCAGGACACGCAAGACTGAATCGAGGCGCCCTGCCTGATGACGAATCGATTCCGCTGATTCGCGAATCGAAACCGCGAATTGGCGAGCCGGGGCCGCTAACGTTGAAACTAGTGCGCTGAAAAAGATTGTCCTTGTTCCGCGTCCTGCGGCAAAGGGACACCACCATGCGGCAATGGGGAGACACCATGAATCACATGAAAATCAAGACCCGGTTTTATATTTTGATCGGGTTCTCGGCCTTGATGCTGCTCTGGGTCGGCGTCACCGGGCTGACGGGCATCGGTGCGTCGAACGCAACGATCTCCGAGCTTTATAACGACAATCTGCTGGCCATCGAGAATCTCAATGAGATTCGCAACAGCCAGATGCAGATACACATCACGCTGGCCGTCGCCCGCCAGGAAACCGATCCGTTCGAGATCGTCGCTCAGACCGATAGGATCGGCGGCATGATCTACCGGATCGAGAACCTGCTGAAGGGATACGAAGGCCGCAAGCTGGCGCCGGAAGAGCGCCAGCTTTTCGACAACTTCGTCAAGGCACGCATGAACTTCGGCCGCAACGGCGTGATGCCGATGATCGGCCTCCTGCAACAGGAAAAGTTCGCCGAGGCAGACAACTTGCGCAAGACGGTCATGGACCCGGCCTATGCCGCCGCGTCTGCCGCCATCGATACATTGCTGAAGTATCAGGTCACCCATGCCCGCGCCGCATACGAGGCGGCCAGCGCCGACGCCCGGCGGGTACGCATGATCACCATCGGCAGCATGGTGATCGGCCTGACCCTGTCCATCCTCGCCGGCCTGTTCATCACGCGGGCCATTACCGACAGCGTCGGTCGCCTGATGGGTGCCGCCTCGGGACTGGCCGACGGCAACCTGGCGATGCGCGTGGACATACGCGGCGGCTGCGAACTCAGCCAGGTGGGGCAAGCCTTCAACAAGATGGCCGAGGATTTTTCAGCGACCCTGAGCCAAGTTCAACAGGCATCGACCAAAGTGGTCGGAAACTCAGCCGATGTCGCGGACACCTCGAAACTGGTGGCGCAGGCCTCTCGGCACCAGGCCGAGCAGGCCGCCGATGCATCCGCCTCCGCCGACCGGCTGAAGCTTGCGATCAATGCACTCGTCGCGCGCAGCGAAGAGGCCGCTGGCGCCGCAGAGGAAACCAGCGAACTGGCGATCCAGGGTCAGCAAGTGGTCAATCAGGCGGTCAGCGGCATTCGCGACATCGCCACCACCTTCGGCGCTTCGGCGCGGCTGGTGGATGCGCTGGGCCAGCGCTCCGACCAGATCGGCGCCATTGTCGCGGTGATCAAGGACATCGCCGACCAGACCAACCTGCTCGCACTCAACGCAGCTATCGAAGCCGCCCGCGCCGGCGAACAGGGCCGTGGTTTTGCCGTGGTCGCCGACGAGGTACGCAAGCTGGCGGAACGCACCACCAATGCCACCTCCGAGATATCGACGATGATCGCCTCCATCCAGGGCGAAACCCGTGAGGCCGTCGTCAACATGGAAGCGGGCGGACGCCAGGTGGACACCGGCCTGCAACTGGCCGAGCAGGCCGGCCAAGCGCTGGAACGCATCAATGCCAGCATCAGCAGCGTAGCGGCGGCGATCCGGGAAACGGCGGCGGCGACCCATGAGCAGGCCACCACCAGCCAGGATATTTCCGGGCGCGTCGACAGCATTGCCAGCATGGCCACCGAAAACAGCGCGGCCGTGGGCGGCACCACCGAGGCCATGGACGGCCTGAAGCAACTGGCGGAAAACCTTCAGCAACTGGTCTCGCGCTTTCGGCTGGCCTGAGCGCCCAGGGGGCGTCTCCGCCCGGTTCTTAAACCACAGCGCGTTTCTGCGGTAACCACAACACCAGGCGCGTGCCAGCGGCACTCGACTCCCAACGGATGCGGCCGCCGATTGCCCGCGTCCGCCGCTCCTGGTTCGACAGGCCCTTGCCACCGCTGTGCATCGCTGATGCCAGATCAAAACCCTGCCCGTTGTCGGTGATGGCGATCACCACACCATCGCCATCGACATCGGTGGTGACGCGGATTTCCGTGGCACGGGTGTGCTTGATGATATTGGTGAAGGCCTCCTGAAGAATGCGCAGGATGTGCAGCGCATTACGCGGATCGAGCCAGTCGAGGGCGGGCACGTCCTGCACTTCCCAACGCAAGGCGATGCCGGAATTTTCCAGACGACTACCCAGCCGGTAGCGCAACGCAGCCAGCAGCAATAGCAGATCGGCATCCACCGGCTCCATGGAATCGATGGTCAGCTTGAGATCATCGATGCAGGCCTTGAGCACCTCGGCGATCACCGTCTCGTCGGCCTGCCCCTTCTCCACCGCCCACAGGGCCGTACGCAAGGAAGAGCCGAGTCCATCGTGCATGTCCTGCATCAGGCGCTGACGTTCCTGGCTCAGGGTCTCGCGCTGTTCGACCAGGCGCAGGCGCTGATAGCTTTCATCGAGATCAGCCTCCCGTTGCATGAGCCGCTGTTCGAGGCTGGCGTTGCTCCGCTCCACCTCGTCGATGGCATCCACATAGCGGCGATACATGATGTAGCTGAAAATGGAAAAGGTCACCAGATTGGTATAGGCACCGAGATACCAGCCTTCCTGATGGATGAAATTGTTCTGCAACAACCAGTCGTCGGCGCCGAGCAAGGTGCAGATGCCGACACCGACGGCCAGCAGCATGCCCGTGCGGGAGCGATGCCAGGAGCCGATGGCGCCGGCCACCGACACGCTGATGCCCATCAGCATGGCGAACAGATAGATCAGGGGCCGGACGCCCGTTGTGTTGGGCAGCATGGACAGCTCCGGCAGCGTCAGCACGGCCATCGCAGCAGCAATGCCAACGAGGACATTGGTCACTCGCGGCTGCTTCCTGCCATGCAGTTCCAGCTGAAAGAAATGTACCGTGACGATGAGCCAGAACAGGGAGTTCACCGTCAACCAGCCGAACATGTCCTGGCCAATCGGTACACCGACGTAGAAATGCAGGCCACGCAGATAGGAGGTGACAGACAGGATGAAGAACATCAGGTAGCGCGTCTCGTGCCGGCGCCGGTTCCAGACGAACAAGGAGAACAAGCCCACGGCCAGAAAGGCCGCGCCGCACATGGCCGGCAACTCGGTCTGGAACCACAGACGCAGTTCGTAGCGCCAGCGCAGGGCCGTCGCCTCGCCGATCCACAGGGACGTCAAGGCCACCGGACTCCTGGGCGAATGCGCCATGCGGATCAGCAATTCGCGCGGCGGCGTATGGTCAGCCTCCAGCGCATCATCAAGAACGACCCACAGCGGCACCCGTGAGCTGTTCCACAGCGCGCCCTGAATCTGCGCTTGATGGAGTCGATGTCCGTCGCCATAGACCGCCACCGGGCCATCGACCTTGATGCGGGCGGCGTAGAGCACCAGCGGGCCATGTTGCAGGGGAAGGTCGGGAAGACGCAGGCGATACCAGAGCGTCCGCGCCATGCAACCGTTGTTCAGACTGGCATTCACCTTGGACAGGCTTCTCGGCAGGGGCGCGTCGGGCAACTCGACCGTAGTCCATTCTCCCTGGAGGTGGCGACTATCCACCTCGGACGGCGGCGCACCGGACGTATCGCAATCCACCGCCAGCACTTCCGCCCGAATGAGATGCGCCGCCTGGCCATCTTCACCCCAGGCCGCCATGGCGGCGAACAGCAGGCCAGCGGCCCCCAGGGCGCGGCTAGTCCGCCAACAGGCCTTGATTGCGCGCTTCATAGATCGCTTCAGCTTTGGAGGTCACCTTGAGCTTGCTGTAGATGCGGCGCACGAAGGTCAGCACCGTGTGGCGGGATACCTGCATCAGACCGGCGATCTCGTCTGCCGTGAAACCTTTGGTGATCAGGTCCAGCACTTCCTTTTCCCGCGCCGACAACTGCGCTGTCTCGCCCCGCGCGTCCGCATTCGCCGATGGCCGGGGCGGTGTGCTTTGGCGAAAACGCATCAGCACCTTGCGCGCGATCAGCGGACTGATCGGACTGCCACCGGCATTCAGGCTGCGGATCTCGTCCATCATGTTCTTGGGATCGCTGTCCTTGAGCAGATAACCCGCTGCGCCGGCCTCGATGGACGTCATGACATGGGCTTCGTCGCCGAACACCGTGCTCACCATCACCCCGCAGTCGGGCCAGGCATTCAGGGCGGCGCGAATCACATCGATCCCCGAACCATCGGGAAGACCCAGATCCACCACCAGCACGTCGGCGGGCGGCCCTTTCAGCAAACGCAAGCCTTCGGCCCGCGTACTGGCGAGACCGGCCAGCACCAGATCACCGCTGGCAACGACTGCCGCGACGAAGGCGTTCTGGTAGTCCATGTCGTCTTCCACCAGGACGACGTGGATTTTTTCGATCTGGGTGAGGGGTTGCTGTGTTGTCATGTACTGGAGTCTCGTTGCAGGGCAAAAACCCTCCTGTCCTATCCGCCGGGAATAAGACAACGGATTGAGAGTAGCATCCATCCGCTGCATTGAAACTGCTTGTCCCCATAACTTGGGACAGACAAACGACAGTTCCCGTCCTACTCTGTTCTGGTGTCCTCCACGGGCTCCCCCATCAATTTCCCCTTGCCATGAGAAGGTTATCCACCATGACCAAGAACACCTCTTCCCTCCGGCATATCCGGTGGCGGCACCTGGCTGCAACGCTGATGCTGGTGCTAGGCACCGCAGCTAGCAGCGCCTTCGCACAGGAACCCGGCAACACGCTGGCGACCAACCAGTCGCTCAGACCCAACCAGTTCCTGCTCTCGACCAACAAGACCTATCGGGCCCAGTTCTGGAGTGACGGCAACTTCACCGTGCATGCGGTCAACGTCAATCCCTGGCGGGAAATCTGGTCCAGTCGCAGCAACAACGCCCGCGCGGCGAACGGCTCGATCAACATGCAGGGCGACGGCAATCTCTGTGTCAACGGGCCGTCCACAACAGGTGTCTGGTGCAACTACAGCAACTACGGCAATGGGGACTACTTTCTCATCCTCCGCGACTCCGGCACCCTCGAGGTTTACAAAGGCACGCCGGCCAAGTCCCGCGAGGCGCAACTGGTATGGACCTCCGCCCTCGACCCGGTTCACTACGCCAACAAATATGCCGACCTGAAGCAAGCCTTCGGCAGCAACGCCAAGGCGCTCATGGAACACTGGATCACCCACGGCCAATTTGAGGGGCGTTCGCCCAATCCGGGCGTCAGCGATGAAGGACGGCGCAACGCCCTCGGCGTCAACCTCGACACGCGCTTCTATGCCGACCGCTATGCAGACCTCAAGCAGGCTTTCGGCTATGACGCCCAGCGCCTGTACGAACACTGGATGAACCATGGCCGTGCCGAAGGCCGTGTGCCGAGCAAATCCATCGATGAATTCCTCGCCCCGCCGCCCCGCTCCGCCCATCTGAGAGACGTGATGCGCGTCGGCGACTGGCTGCGCGAAGGCGAACGGATGGTCTCCCGCAGCGGTCGCTTTCGGCTCGACTTGCAGCCCGATGCCCAACTGGTGATCTACGAGGGCAACCCCAGCGATTCCAGCCGACGCTGGTTCCAGAATTCCCGTGGCTTCGAGGTCGGCGCGCAGTACAAGTATTTCACCACCCTGCAGGAGGACGGCCACTTGTGCACCTACCGTGGTACGGGCCCGGCGGACAACAAGGGTTTCATCGGCTGTTCGCCCGCTGGCGCCGGCGGACCCAAGGGTCGCTATTTCGCAGCCTTGCAGGACGACGGCAACCTGGCCATCTACAAGGGCGGCGGCCCGGCCGACAACCGGGGCTGGATCTGGGACCGGATCACGACTCGCCCCTCCTCGAAGAACATCTTCCAACAGGCCGCCGAATCCGTCGCCACCTGGACTGTCGGTGCCGCCAACACGGTAGCAAGAGGTACGACCAGCGCGGCCAACACGGTGGCCAGCGGCACCACCCAGGCCGCCAACGACCTGGCGCGGGAAACCGTCAATGCCGCCAACACGGTCGCCCGCGAAACCACCAACGCCGCCAACGTCGTGGCGCGGGAGACGGTGAACACTGCCAACAAGGTCGCCAATACCACCGAGAAAGTTGCGGTGCAGGTGGGTCGCAAGGTGGAACAGGGCGGCAAGATCATCGGCACCGAGATCGTCAAGAACGGCGAGATCGTCGGCTATGCCGTCGCCAACTTCGCGGTGGACGCCTGGAACCTGCTCAAGGGAAATTGCGGCGTGATCGGCCGCAAGGTCTTCCCCATTGATGGCTACTTCCAGGGCGCCAAGCAGATCACGGGCGCGCTCGGCACTTATGGCGCCTTCAACAAGGACGCCAAGGCCGCCAGCGAAGCAGCCAATGCCTGCTTCGAGCAGGTGCAGGACGGCTTCTACTGTTCCTTCCCGGCCGAAATCGAAAAGCTGGTCAGCCAGGCCGGCTCCATGCCCGGCAACCTGATCAACCTCAGTACCCGCGTCTTCAACGAGGCCAAGTCGCAGGACTGCCTGATCGCGGGCGCCGCCACGGTCACGTTCGGCGCCATGGGTTTGCAGGTCTGCGCGCTGGGCAAAGTCGTCGTCAACGACGCGCAGAAAGCCTTTGCCTGCTTCTCGGCGGCAGAAGCCAAGGGCGTGATGAAGAAGTTTTTCAGGCCCGGCGCCACCAGCCACGGCTTCCCGTCCAAGGAGGCATGCAACGGTATCGGCGAACTGGCCTTCACGGCGGCCGTGCAGGTGGCGACCAGCGGCCTGAGCAACGAGGCCAAGGCGGCGGTGAAGGCTGGCAAGAGCAACACCATCGCCATCGTCGCCGATCAGCTGCGCAGCGTGTACAAGGTCGCGGCGGCCGGCGCCAGGTACGACGCCATCATGGGCGAACTGGAAGCCATGCCGGAGTGCAAGTAAAGCGAAGAGGTCAAAGGCGCTGGCGCCGTCCCCCATCCGGGGGATTTCTCCCGCCAGCGCCGACTTTTCGGCGGCCAGAGATCGGGGGTTGTAGCGGGTTGGCTATCGAATGGGAGCGCGGGTATAGTTTCCGGTTGCCCCAACCCCAAGAAATGTCCGCCCCATGGATGAAATAAAGATACGCGGCGCCCGCACGCACAATCTCAAGAACATCAGCCTCGACCTGCCGCGCAACCAATTGACCGTGATCACCGGCCTGTCCGGTTCCGGCAAGTCGTCGCTGGCTTTCGACACCCTCTACGCCGAGGGCCAGCGCCGCTACGTCGAATCCCTCTCGGCTTATGCCCGCCAGTTTTTGCAGATGATGGAAAAGCCGGACGTGGACCTGATCGAGGGTCTGTCGCCGGCCATCTCCATTGAGCAAAAGGCCACCAGCCACAACCCGCGCTCCACCGTCGGCACGGTCACCGAAATCCACGACTACCTGCGCCTGATGTACGCCCGCGCCGGCACGCCGCACTGCCCGGAGCACGACCTCCCGCTGGAGGCGCAGAGCGTCTCGCAGATGGTGGACCATGTGCTGGCCCTGCCCGCTGATACCAAGCTGATGATCCTCGCACCGGTGGTGGCCAATCGCAAGGGCGAACAGCTCGACCTCTTCGCCGAACTGCGCGCCCAGGGCTTCGTTCGCCTGCGCGTGGATGGCGAGGTGCATGACATCGACACCCTGCCCAAGCTGGCGAAGAATCAGAAGCACACCATCGACGTCGTGGTGGATCGCCTCAAGGTCAAGGAAGACGTGCGCCAGCGCCTGGCCGAGAGCTTCGAGACCGCGCTGATGCACGCCGAGGGCCGCGCCCTGGCGGTGGAAATGGACACCGGCACCGAGCATCTGTTCTCCAGCAAGTTCGCCTGCCCGGTGTGCAACTACGCGCTCCAGGAACTGGAACCGCGCCTGTTCTCATTCAACAACCCGATGGGCGCCTGCCCCAAGTGCGACGGCCTCGGCCAGATCCAGTTCTTCGACCCGTCGCGCGTCGTCGCCTATCCGCATCTCTCGCTTGCCGGCGGCGCCATCAAGGGTTGGGACAAGCGCAACCAGTTCTATTTCCAGATGCTGGAATCGCTCGCCACCCACTTCAAGTTCGACCTCAACCTGCCCTTCGATAAGCTGCCGGAAGCCACGCGCAACATCGTGCTCTACGGCTCGGGCAACGAGCAGATCAAGTTCAAGTACCTCAACGAGAAGGGCACGCGCTTCGACCGCACCCACAACTTCGAGGGCATCATCCCCAATCTCGAACGCCGCTATCGGGAGACCGACTCCCTGGCAGTGCGCGAAGAACTCTCCAAGTACCTCAACAACAAGCCCTGCCCCGAATGTCGGGGCACCCGCCTGCGCCGCGAGGCGCGCCACGTCTTCGTCGGCGGCAAGACCATCAGCGACATCAGCCGCATGTCGCTGATCCACTGCCGCGACTTCTTCAACCTGCTCAAGCTCACCGGCCATCGCGCCCAGGTGGCGGAAAAGATCGTCAAGGAAATCACCTCGCGGGTAACCTTCCTGATCAACGTCGGCCTCGATTATCTGTCGCTCGACCGCTCGGCGGAAACGCTGTCCGGCGGCGAAGCGCAGCGCATCCGCCTCGCCTCGCAGATCGGCTCCGGCTTGACGGGCGTGATGTACGTGCTCGACGAACCCAGCATCGGCCTGCACCAGCGCGACAACACGCGCCTCTTGGAAACCCTGTTCCATCTGCGTGACCTCGGCAACACGGTGATCGTCGTCGAACACGACGAGGAAGCCATCGAGTCCGCCGACTACGTGGTGGACATGGGCCCCGGCGCCGGCGAGCATGGCGGCCAGATCGTCGCCGAAGGTACGCCTGCGCAGGTGGCGGCCAGCAGCGCCTCGCTGACCGGCGCCTTCCTGTCCGGCCGCCGCAAGATCGCCATCCCGGCCAAGCGCACGCCGGTCAATCCGGAACGCGAGCTGAAAATCCTCGACGCCAGCGGCAACAACCTCAAGCGCGTGGACCTGGAGATTCCCGTCGGCCTGTTCACCTGCATCACCGGCGTTTCCGGCTCCGGCAAATCGACGCTGATCAACGATACGCTCTACGCCGCCGCCGCGCGCCACCTCTACGGTTCCGCTGTCGAACCGGCGGCGCACAAGGACATCCAGGGCCTGGAGTTCTTCGACAAGGTCATCAACGTGGACCAGTCGCCCATCGGCCGCACGCCGCGTTCCAACCCGGCCACCTACACCGGCGTACTGACGCCGATCCGCGAACTCTTCGCCGGCGTGCCCGCCGCCCGCGAGCGCGGCTACGGCCCCGGCCGCTTCAGCTTCAACGTCAAGGGCGGCCGCTGCGAAGCCTGTCAGGGCGACGGCATGATCAAGGTGGAGATGCATTTCCTGCCCGACATCTTCGTCCCCTGCGACGTCTGCCACGGCAAGCGCTACAACCGCGAAACCCTGGAGGTACGCTACAAGGGCAAGACCATCCACGAAGTGCTCGAAATGACCGTGGAGCAGGCCCGCGAATTCTTCGACCCGGTGCCGGTCGTCGCAAGAAAACTCCAGACCCTGATGGACGTCGGCCTGTCCTATATCACCCTCGGCCAGAGCGCGACCACGCTGTCCGGCGGCGAGGCCCAGCGCGTCAAGCTGGCGCTGGAACTATCGAAGCGCGACACCGGCCGCACCCTCTACATCCTCGACGAACCGACCACCGGCCTGCACTTCGTCGACATCGAAATGCTGCTCACGGTGCTGCATCGCCTGCGCGACCACGGCAACACGGTGGTGGTCATCGAGCACAACCTCGATGTGATCAAGACCGCTGACTGGGTGGTGGACCTCGGTCCCGAAGGCGGCGACGGCGGCGGCCGCATCATCGCCGCCGGCACACCGGAAGAAGTCGCCAAGGTCAAGGGCAGCTACACCGGCCACTACCTGGCGAAGTCGCTGGGCGCGAAAGTGCCGCCTGCGCCGAAAAAGCCCAAGGCGAAAAAGTAAGTCAAAAAAGTCGGCGATGGCAGCACGGCGAACTCACCGGCGCCGTGCTGCCGGGGCCGACTTTCCGCATCAAGCACTGAGACGGACTCAGCCCGCTTGCCGGCACACCCGGTTGCGACCACTGCGCTTGGCTTCGTAGAGCGCTGTGTCGGCGCGGCTCAGGGCAGCGTCGGAGTTGGCGTCATCGGCCGCCAGCGTGGCGATGCCGATGCTAACCGTCACGGGAATGAACTTCCCGTCGTGATCCAGCGGAGTGTCGGCAACCTTTGTGCGCAGACGCTCGGCAAACAGTTCGGCCGCCGCCAGATCGGCGCCGA
This sequence comes from Rhodocyclaceae bacterium, assembly GCA_030824275.1. Lineage (GTDB taxonomy): Bacteria > Pseudomonadota > Gammaproteobacteria > Burkholderiales > Rhodocyclaceae > JAVBXY01. Next base: position 140,989 of record JAVBXY010000016.1, read on the forward strand.
GCAAGAGGATGGCGAACTCCTCGCCACCGACGCGGCCGCCGGTATCAATCTGACGCAACTCGCTGCGCACGAGGGCGGCGAAATGCTTGAGCACGGCGTCGCCCACGGCATGACCATGGCTGTCGTTAACGTGCTTGAAGTGATCGAGGTCGAGCATCAGCACCGATGCATGAGGAATGTCGAAGCGCTTCAGGCGGGCCAGCTCTTCATCCATGCGCGCCATGAAGCTGCGCCGATTGACCAGGCCGGTGAGGAAGTCGACCGTCGCCATTTCCATCAGCTCCGCTTCCATGCGCTTGGCTTCGGCGAAATCCCAGGCCAGGTCGGCGAGCAGGGAAACGGCCTGCACGTCGTTGTCGGTGTAGGGCGTGGCCTTGTTGCCGACGCCAAGAATGGCAACGATCAGGCCTTTGCGGAAGACCGGCACGACCAGTTCGCGCAGCAGCGCGGCATGGCCCGGCGGCAGGCCCTGCTTGTTGGGCAGCGCGGCATAGTCGTTGTGGACGACAGCCTGACGCGCGCGTATCGCCTCGACCCAGACACCGGCCTCGTCCACGTTGTAGTGGCGGCCCTCGCCCTCGGCCTTGCAATACTCGCGCGAGGTGCGCGTCGACCAGGCTTGCAGCGAAAGTGTTTTCTGGTCGGCGTCGAGGAAATGGTAGAAGCCGATCTGGCTCTCGGTGAGCGCGCTCACTTCGTCGAGGGTGGCGACCAGCAGATCGTGCATCGGATGCTCGCCGGAAAACTCCATCAGCCGCAGGCGGGCGGCCTGGATGTCGCGCACGCGCTTGCGTTCCGTGATGTCCTCGCCCACCGACTGAATGTGCGTCATGACGCCCTGGTCATCGAAGGTGGCCCGCTCGGTCCACTGCATCCAGTGCGTATGCCCGTCCTTGCCGAGGACGCGATGCTGGTTGCTGGACGACACCGGCCGTTCCGGCGTCAGGGTGGCGATGCGCGCGCGGACGGCGGCCTTTGCCTCTTCCCCATCGATGAAATCCAGCCAGCACCGGCCCTGAAGTTCTTCGGGCGTGTTGGCAAAAAATTCGGCATAGGCGGCGTTGGCGAAGGTAATCGTGGTATCGGGCAGATAGCGCACCACCAGCATCGGTGTGTCTTCCACCAACTCCTGATAAAGCGCTTCCTGGCGCTGGATGACGGCCTTGGCTTCCTCCTGGCGTTGCAATGCACGGTATTGAATCCGCGCCGCATAGAGCGAGCCCAGCAGGAACAGCAGCGCCATGATCGCCAGGCGCAAGCTGTCGGCGCGCCAAGGCGCCAGGTAATCGGTGGCGGCCAGGCCGACGAAGGCGTACAGCGGATAACCATCGAGCTTGCGGAACGAAATCATCCGCGCAATGTGATCCGGCGCGGCCTGGGTGAAGAAGGTGCCGCTGGTCTGGCCGGTGTCGTGCAAGGCCTGCAACTCCGGCGAGGCGTATTTGTCGCCGATGGCGAGGCCATGCGCTTGCATGTCCGGGTAATGCATGACCAGGCCAAGCTGGTCGTCGCGCAGAAAGACCGTGCCATGGGCACCGAGATCGAGCGTGGCGAACTGGCGGCCCAGGGAATCCAGGGCAATGGCAGCGAAGACCATGCCGCCGAAGCCGCCATCCGCCCGCAGCATCCGCCGCGCCAGCACGATGACCCACTTGCCGTTGATGCGGCTGATCTGCGGCTTGGAGATCACCAGCGCGGTGTCCGGGTTGTCGCGCAAGCGGACGAAGTGGGGCCGGTCGGCCACACTGACATGCGCCTGCGGATCGACGTCATTGCCGAAAACCAGCATGCCGCGCTCGTCGGCAAACCGGATCGCATCGACCTCGGGCAGGCGGGAACGAATCTTCTCGATATGCCGGGTCATCACCGACGGATCGCGCTGGTGCTCGGCATGGTGGATGGAATGAATGTCCAGCAGGGCCAGCAGGGAGACGTCGACGCGCCGGATGACGTTGCCCAGGTTGCTTTCCAGCGCCCCGGCCAGATTTCGCGTGGTGACCTCGGCGCGCTCCCGGTACTGGCGATAGCCATGGTAGGCGGAAAGAGCCGCCAGACCAATGACAAACAGATTGACCAGCAGGAGCGTGGTCGCCAGGCGGCGCAAGGGAGACATGTCGACGGCTAAGCGGGCGGGAGGATTCCAGCGCTATTGAAAGGGTCGCCAGAATACCGCCGATCCTGGCTGCCGTCACCATCGAGCGCGTATGATTCCGCGCAAACTCAACTAGGAAGACCCGCTCCATGCGCACCGAAACTCCCCAGACCATCTACCTCAAGGACTACACCGCACCCGCCTGGCTGATCGACAGCGTCGATCTCCATGTCGCCATCCACGACGGATATGCCGAGGTGCGCGCCAAACTCGCCTGCCGCCGCAATCCGCAAGGCGCGGGCGGTGATCTGGTCCTCGATGGAGAAGAACTGACGTTGCAGGAAGTCGGCCTTGACGGTACGGCGCTTGCCCCGTCGCGCTACACCGTGGGCGAGGAAACCCTCACCATCCACGGCCCCCTGCCCGACGCCTTCATGCTGGAAACCCTGGTGCGCATCGAGCCGGACAAGAACACCCAGCTCTCCGGCCTCTACAAATCCAAGGACGGCTACTTCACGCAATGCGAGGCCCAGGGCTTCCGCCGCATCAGCTTCTACCCGGACCGGCCCGACGTCATGGCGCGCTTTACCTGCGCCATCGAAGCCGACAAGGCGCGTTTCCCGCAACTGCTGTCCAACGGCAATCTGGTCGCCTCGGGTGATGCTGACGGCAACCGCCATTGGGCGCGCTGGCAAGACCCCTACGCCAAGCCCGCCTATCTCTTCGCCCTCGTCGCCGCAAAACTCGACGTGCTCGAAGACCGCTTCGTCACCGGCTCCGGCCGCAACGTGCGCCTCGCCGTGTACGTCGAACCGGGCAAGCTCGACCAGTGCGACCACGCCATGGCCGCACTGAAGAAAAGCATGCACTGGGACGAAGTGACTTTCGGCCTGGAGATGGACCTCGACCATTACATGATCGTCGCCGTCGGCGACTTCAACATGGGCGCCATGGAGAACAAGGGTCTCAACATCTTCAACACCAAGTACGTGCTGGCCCGCCCTGACACCGCCACCGACACCGACTACCAGAACATCGACCGCGTCGTCGCCCACGAGTATTTCCACAACTGGACCGGCAACCGCGTCACCTGTCGCGACTGGTTCCAGCTCTCGCTCAAGGAAGGCCTCACCGTCTTCCGCGATCAGGAATTCGGTGCCGATGTGCATTCCCGCGCCGTTACCCGCATCCAGGAAGTGCGTACCCTGCGCGTCGCCCAGTTCCCCGAGGACGCCGGCCCCATGGCCCATCCGATCCGGCCCGCCTCCTACGCCGAGATCAACAACTTCTACACCGCCACGGTGTACGAAAAGGGCGCCGAAGTCGTGCGCATGATCCATACCCTGATCGGCCGCGAGAATTTCCGCAAGGGCATGGACCTCTACTTCCAGCGCCATGACGGCCAGGCCGTCACCTGCGAGGATTTCGTCGCCGCCATGCAGGATGCATCTGGAACAGACCTCACCCAGTTCCGCCGCTGGTACGCCCGCGCCGGCACGCCGCGCCTGAAGGCCGAGGGCAAATACGATGCCGCCGCCCAGCGCTACACGCTCACGCTGACCCAGAGCCTCGCCCCCACCGCCTACGAGCAACGCCTCAAGGAAGCTGGCTTCGCCATCGAGGATGGCCCGCTGCACATCCCCGTCGCCCTCGGCCTGGTGCTGCCGGACGGCAGCGATGCGCTGCCCGACCTGACGCATGTGCTCTCGCTGACCGAGACCACGCAGACCTTCGTCTTCGACCACATCCCGGCGCAACCCGTCGCCTCGCTGCTGCGCGACTACTCGGCCCCGGTGCATCTGGACTTCGAACAATCGGACGCCGAACTGGCCCATCTGATGGCCCACGACAGTGATCCCTTCAACCGCTGGGAGGCAGGCCAACGCCTTGCCACCCGCGTGCTGCTGGCCGGCATCGCCGTCGCCGGCGAAGGCAGCGACTGGATACCCGAGGCCTTCGTCGCCGCTGTCGGTCGCGTCCTCGACGACGGCCTGAAGCACGACCCGGCGCTGGCCGCCGAAGCCCTCGTCCTCCCCGCCGAACAGGTGCTGGCCGAAGAGATCGCCGGGCGCGGCGAGGCCATCAATCCCGACGCCATCTACCTCGCCCGCCTCGCCCTGCGCCGGCACCTCGCCGCTGCCCTGCGCGAGAAATTCGAGATGGCGTGGTCCGCCCTCGCCCGCTCCCTCGCCGAAGGCCCCTACTCCCCCGAAGGCCCCCAGGCCGGTCGCCGCGCTCTGCGCAACCTCTGCCTCGGCTATCTCGCCGAATGCGATGCCGCCTATCTCGCATCCACCGTGCTGCCGCAACTGATGGCCCAGTTCGAAAACGGCGGCAACATGACCGACGTCATCGCCGCGCTGGGCACCCTGGCCAACCTCGACCTGCCCGAGCGCGACCAGGCCCTCACCGCCTTCTACGAACAATGGAAGGATGAAGCCCTGGTGGTCGACAAGTGGCTGCAAGTGCAGGCCACCTCGCGCCTGCCCGACACCACCGCCCGCGTCCGCAGCCTGATGCGCCACCCGGCCTTCGACATCAGGAACCCCAACAAGGTCTACTCGCTGGTGCGCGCCTTCTGCGCCGCCAACCCGCGCCACTTCCACGCCGCCGACGGCAGCGGCTACCAGCTCGCCGCCGACGTCATCCTCGAATTGCAGGCCATGAACCCCCAGGTCGCCTCGCGCATCGCTCGGACCTTCGACCGCTGGCGCCAGTTCGATGCCGTCCGCCAGTCCCACGCCCGCGCCGCCCTCGAACGCGTGCGCGCCTGCGAAGGCCTGGCCAAGGATGTGGCCGAAGTGGTCGGCAACGCACTGGGCTGAAAGTCGGCGATGGCGATACGGCAAGCGTCGGCTGGCCCGCCGCTTGCATTGGCCCTTCCAGTCGAACGTCACTTGTCACGTTCACGCCAACCGGGAGCACTCCATGCCTAGCCTTCCTTCCACCCTCGATGCCAAGGGAATCGCCGTCCAGGCCGGCGACAGCATCCGCATCCTCGCCGTCACCCTGCCCCCGGACATGGACGACGACGACCGCGACATGATCGACTACATGATCGGCTCCGTCTGCGAAATCGACAAAGTCGACACCGAAGGCCTCGCCTGGGTCACCATGTGGTGGAGTTGCACCGACGGCGTCGCCACCAGCACCGTGGCCCTGTCCCCGCAACAAATGGAAAAGGTCGAACCCGTGGCCGCCCACCCTCGCGCCGCCTGAGGCAATGCCGGCGGCGCCACAGCGAAGGAAACAGCAAGCGTGAGTGGATTTGAAAACTTCGCCGCCGAAGCCGCCAGCATCGAACTAGAACTCCAGCGCAAGGGCGTCGCCCTCGGCATCGACTGGGAAGACGAAGTCCAGACCCGCGACCTCGCCCGCGCCGCCCTGGCCTGCAAACCCGGCAAGGCCGGCTGCAACTTCGACGATCCCATCGAGGCCGCGCGCTTCGCACTCTTCGGCCTTGCCCACCTGATGCTGCACGTCATGCAGGAAAGTGCCGGCGAACACATCCACACCCACGGCGGCCCGGTCTGGAAAGCCTTCGCCCGCGCCCTCTGGGCCGAACACGACATACGGGAAAGCGGGAGAGACACCGAATGATCTACTACGCCATCAAGATCACCCTCTCGGCGCTGCTGATCGTCGCCATCTCGGAAATCGCCAAACGCTCCACCGGCTTCGCGGCGCTGCTCGCCTCACTGCCGCTCACCTCGCTGCTGGCCTTCATCTGGCTGCACGTCGAAGACACCCCCAGCGAAAAGATCGCCGAGCTGTCCAGCCAGGTGTTCTGGCTGGTGCTGCCCTCGCTGGTCCTCTTCCTGCTGCTGCCAATACTGCTGCGCCAGGGCCTCAACTTCTGGCTCAGCCTGAGCCTCTCCGCCGCCGCCACCGCCGGCTGCTACGCCGCCATGCTGCCTCTGCTGCGACGCATGGGCGTGGCGATCTGAAAAGTCGGCGCTGATGAAGCCACTGCGCTACAAGGCGGTCGAGCAAAAGACGCTCTCCTCGCCGTAGCGGATGGCGACACGGCGAAACGAATTAAGGCTGCGTCAGCGACCAGTGGGTTTGCACGATGCGCCAGCCCACCGCATCGCGCCGATAGACCTCCGTGCAGTTCCACAACATGCGCGGCCCATCGCCATTCCATGACGCGAAATTGAAAGACAGCGCCGCCATCTCGCCGGCCTCCTGCACCACCGGACTCGACAGCTCGAAATGCTCGGCCCGGATCGTCCCCCGCAAGCCCTCGTAATACGCTGTCAAGGCTGGCAGCCCGTCGATGCGGCGAGGAATGAAGGGATCGAAATACACCACATCCTGCGCCGAGATTTCCAGAAAGCCGCCCGGGTCGCCATCCAGCCAGCGGCGTAACGCCGCCCGTTCGAGGTGGATGACTTCGTGTTCGGTGGAGTCTGCGGTACCGTCGATACAGGCTGTCATATCAAGTTCTTTTCTGAACATTCTGTTATCAGCACATGCTAGCGGGCTATTGCCATGCCGTGGCAATAGGCGTTAAATCCAGTCCGTAGCGTCTGGCGGACAAAAAGCGGCGGGGGCACGTTGCTGGAGAAGCACAAATTTTGGATGCACTAAATGATGTCGCCACAGGATTTATTCCAATGATTTTTTAATCAGTTCCGCCCGATTTAGCCGTCCTAATAATAGGAATCCATATGGCCACTTGTTTCGTGATCCAACCATTTGACTCCGGGAAGTTCGATAAGCGCTTTCAGGATATTTACAAGCCCGCAATCGAATCTGCTGGTCTTGAGGCATATCGAGTCGACCACGACCCCGGCGTCCTAGTCCCCATCGATTCGATCGAAAAGGGCATTCGGCTTGCCGCCGTATGTTTGGCAGACATCACCGCCGACAATCCCAACGTTTGGTACGAGCTTGGTTATGCTTTTGCATCAGGTCGTCCGGTTGTCATGGTTTGCTCGGAGGAACGCACCGGCAAGAAGTACCCGTTTGACATTCAGCATAGAAGCATTATCCCGTATCTAGCAGACTCTCCGAGCGATTTCGACAAGTTGCGAGATAGCCTCACCGCCAAGCTCTCGGCAATCATCAAACAGGATGCTGTACTCGATAAGATCGCCGAAACAGATCCGGTATCGCCTGTTCATGGGCTTTCGCAGCCAGAAATCTTGGTGCTTGCGGTGCTCGCCGGTGAAGCCTACTTGCCAGACCAAGCCACCGGAGTGAGCGGTGCCAAGCGAAGTGCTGAGCGTGCCGGTATCACGAGTATGGGTTTCAACCTTGCAGTACGTCGTCTTCTACAGAAGAAACTGATTCGGGAGCAGGAGATATGGAATGAACGAGATGGCGAAGGCTATCCGGGCCTCGCGGTCGCCGACGCTGGATGGCAGTGGATCGATGCGAATGACGGGCAGTTCATGTTGAACCGCCCGGAGAAGAAGAAAGAAGATGACTCGTGGTAGCCACGAGGCCAATCCCATCATTCCACCGGACCTTGCGCATAACGCTGCGCAAGGCCTGTGAAATTGAACGTTGAAGGTCGCGTGCGCTGGCTTGAACTTTTGCTCGCAGCCATCTTTGGAGCGCTATTCACGGCCTTTCAGTTTCTGTCTGGTCAGTGGTGCGAGCCAACACTCGTTCGTCCCGTCGCCGGAATTTTCGTCGTCCTAACAGCTGTGCTGTACTTGTACTTCGTTGACGACGAGCGGCGGCCGTTGGTCGGGGTGTGGCACCGCATGCTTTTTGGGGCAGCGGCAGGTTTTGTTGTGGCCGCTATCTCGAATGGACCTTCCGAGCTATACGCTTTGCTCACGCTTGTAGGCGCCATGCTCGGGTATGTTGGCTTCCGTTGGCTCAAGCATGTCCCAATCTGACCCTCAACGCATCCGTCAACTCGGACGCGCCGTGACGAAGCCGCGTCTCGCCAGTTATATCAGACGTCCTCCCCCCCCCCCACGGGAGTGCCTGTGTCTTCAGGGCGGGTAGTAGTAACGCTTGACGTTATGTCCGCTACGCGTTAATCTTTTCCGATGGCGATTCGGAGCTTCAAGTGCAAGGACACACAGGCGCTCTTCCTCGGCAAGAGGGTGCGTCGCTGGGTTAATGTTGAGCGGCCCGCACTACGCAAGCTTGAACAACTTGACTGGTCTGCTGTCCTGGAAGACCTGCGTGTGCCGCCCGGCAATCAATTGGAAGCATTGAAGGGGAATCGCAAGGGACAACATAGCATTCGCATCAACGATCAGTGGCGAGTGTGCTTTGTTTGGACCGTGGAAGGCCCGAAAAATGTCGAGATTGTGGATTACCACTGAAGGAGCTAATCATGCGCACGGTTCCCCCTGTTTCTCCCGGCGAAATGCTGGAAGAGGAATTCCTGAAACCACTCGGTCTGACCAAGTACCGCCTGGCCAAGGATATCGGTGTGCCCCCCCAGAGAATCGGGGATATCGTGGCAGGCAAGCGGGCCATTACGGCCGACACCGATTTGCGGCTGTGCCGATACTTTGGGCTCAGCGATGGCTGGTGGCTTCGAGGGCAGGCTAACTACGACACAGCAGTCGCTCGCGAAATCATGGGCGAAGCGCTTTCGCGTATTTCCAAGTGTCGCCTTCTTACTGCCTGAGTCCTCGACCGCCTTGTAGCGCAGTAGCTTCATCAGCGCCGACTTTCTGACGGACATCCGCCCATGGACGAACGACAACTCCAGCACTATGCCGACAAGCTCGCCTATGAGATCGACGCCTGGGATTTGAAGGTTCTGCTCGACGAGAAGCAGCCGGTAATCGTGATCGATGCCCGCTCGCCGCAGGCCTACGCGACGGAACACATTCCCGGTGCGATCTCCTTGCCCCATCGCACGATGGATGCGGCAACGACGGCTGGCCTCGACAAGTTGGTGATGGTCATCACCTACTGCGACGGCATCGGCTGTAACGCTTCCACCAAGGGGGCGCTGGCTATGAGCAAGCTCGGCTTTCGGGTCAAGGAGCTGATGGGCGGGCTGGACTGGTGGAAGCGGGACGGCCATCCCACCGAGGGCAATGCCGCTTCACCGGCCAGTGGTGCCGCCTGCGGCTGCGACTGAATGCCATAGCATCACGCATCGCTGCGCAGCAGCGCCATCAGATCATCGGTCCGCCACTGGATGTCGGCTTTACCGCGAGCCGCCTCGAAGCGGTCCGGCTTGCGACTGGGGCAGGCACCGAGTTCTTTGATCACCACTTCGCCGTCGTCATTGATGGCAAATTCGACCAAGCAACCCGGCTTCAATTTCAGCGCATCGCGGATCGGCTTGGGAATGGTGACCCGGCCTCTGCTGGTAAGCGTCGACGCCATGACGTCCCTCCTGTCAAATCAGACCTTGCCGCGCAGCTTGCCGATGCCTTCCACTACCAATAGCGCCAGCGCGCCGGCAACGAGGCCGACGAGCAGATCAGCCACCGGGCCAACCATGGTGCCAAGAACGCTGCCGGCACTTTCGGCCAGATGGTGGATGGTGTCGTGGGCGCCGGGCAGGCCGTGGGTGAGGATGCCGCCGCCGACGAGGAACATGGCAATGGTGCCGATGACGGTGAGGGACTTCATCAGCCTGGGCGCGGCGAGCAGCAGGCCGCGACCGAGTGCCTGGGCGGCGGCGTTGGCCTTGGTGGTGAGGTGCAGGCCGAGGTCGTCCATCTTGACGATGGCGGCGACGATGCCGTAGACGCCGACGGTCATCAGCAGGCCGATGCCGGCCAGCACGGTGAACTGTGAGGCAAAGGGCTTGTCGGCGACGGTGCCGAGGGTGATGACGATGATCTCGGCGGAGAGGACGAAGTCGGTGCGAATGGCGCCCTTGATCTTGTCCTTTTCCATGCTGGCGAGATCGATGTGTTCATCGGCGAGATGGGCGAGATGTTCGGCATGGTGGGCAGCCTCTTCTTCGGCGCCGTGTAAAAACTTGTGGGCAAGTTTCTCGACACCTTCGAAGCACAGGAAGAGGCCGCCAGCCATGAGCAGCGGGGTGATGGCCCAGGGGATCATGGCGCTGATGGCGAGCGCTGCCGGCACGAGGATGGCCTTGTTCTTCAGCGAGCCGACGGCGACGGCCCAGACCACGGGCAGCTCGCGCTCGGCACGGACGCCGGCGACCTGCTGGGCATTGAGGGCGAGATCGTCGCCGAGGACGCCGGCGGTCTTCTTGGCGGCGACCTTGGTCATCACCGCGACGTCGTCGAGGATGGTGGCGATGTCGTCGATCAGGGCGAGCAGGCTGGCTCCGGCCATGGGCTATTCCAAAGGGAAATTTTCGGGAAGGCGCACTTTAGCGCATTCCCCTTGCCGTCCGATGGTCAGCGGGCGAAGACTTCGTCGGGCCGGGTGAAGGCCTTGAATTCGAGGGCGTTACGGTCGGGGTCGAGGAAGAACATGGTGGCCTGCTCGCCGGGCTGGCCGACGAAGCGCAGCTCGGGTGCGATCAGGAATTCGATGCCGGCGGTTTCAAGGCGCTTGGCGAAGGCCCAGAATTCGTCGCTGGGCAGAATGGCGCCAAAGTGGGGAATCGGCACGTCGCGGCCATCCACCTTGCCCAGGCAGGCGACGTGGCCGGCTTCGCCGAGATGGGCGGAGAGCTGGTGGCCGAAGAGGTCGAAGTCGATCCAGTGTTCGGTGCTGCGCCCTTCGCGGCAGCCGAGGCGGCCGACGTAGAAGTCGCGGGCGCGGGCGATGTCGGTGATGGCGAAGGCGTAGTGGAAGTGGGGCACGACGCTGGTTTCCTCAGGCGTTGAGGGCGACGCGATGGCAGGTTTCCGCGTCGGCGCGGGCCATGCCGACGACGCCGGCATCGAGGCTGCCGTCGGCCACCATGCGATCGAGTTCGGCGAGGATCGCGGGCACCGGCAGCGGTTCCCGATAGGGGCGGCGCTGGGCCAGGGCCTGGAAGACGTCGGCGACCTGGATGATGCGCATTTCCTCGGTGATGTCGACGGCTTCGGTGTGGAAGGGATAGCCGTGGCCGTTGAGGCGTTCGTGGTGGAAGGCGGCGAGCTTGGCGATGGCATCGAGGCCGGGGGTGCGGCGCAGAATCTGGTAGGTCTCGAAGCTGTGGCTGAGCATGACTTCCTTTTCGTCGGCGGTCAGCGTGCCGGCCTTTTCGAGGATTTCGTCGGGGATACGCAGCTTGCCGATGTCGTGCAGCAGGCCGGCCAGTTCGAGCCGGTTGCAGGAGGCAGCACCGAGGCCGGCGACATTGCCGAGGTGGGCGGCGAGACGACCGACGCCTTCGGAATGTTCGACGGTGAAGGGACTCTTGGCGTCGACGATGCGGGCGAACAAGAGGGCCAGTTGCTTGAGCTGAGGCCAGTTGATGGCCCGCGTTTCCACCTGGCGGGCACGGTCGATGACTTCGTAGTGCACGTAGGGCGTGTCGAGCTGGAGCCAGAAGGCCTCGGCGGCGGAGGCATGGAGGAAGGCGTCCACCAGTTCGGGCGAGAACAGGGTGCCGCTGTTTTCGGCGATGCGCTGGCGGATATCTTCGCGATGGCGCAGGACGCTGCGCGTGGCGTAGAAGGGGGCGGACAGGGCATCGACCCGATCCACCAGATACAGCAGGTTGGCGATGCGGCGGGCGGCGGGATTCATGCCCTCGGGCACGGGGGTGTCCCAATGCCAGTGGTGCATCAGCACGTAATCGGCGAGATGGCTGAGCAGTTCGGTCTGCCGCAGCAGGTCGTAGCCGCGCTGGCAATGGTCGAAGGAGCCGGGCCAGTCGAGGCTATCCACGAGGCAGCGATGGACGCGGGTGGAGGAGACGCCGCAGTCGTGCAACAGGCCGGCGTCGTAGATTTCCTCGATCATCGCCGGGGATTCGCCAAGGGCTTCGGCGAGGTAGGCGGCCATCATGCCGACGCGCTTGCCATGGAGGAGGTCATCGACACCGACCAGATCGAGGGCATCGGAAAGCGAGAAGACGACTCGCCGCAAATCGACCGTACGGGGCTGGAGCATGGTCGCCACCTTGTTGTCCGTGTTTTATGCGGACTATCATGCAGCTTGAACGAAACGTAATCAACCCCGCAGAGGCCGAGGTCATGACTATATTTCCCCGCCAATTTTTGCAGCTGTCGTCCCTGGTCCTGATGCTGGGCCTGAGCCTGGCGAACCCACTGGCACGGGCCGCCGAGCCGATGCCGCTGTTCGACGCGCACATGCACTACAACTGGGAGCCGAAGCCGCATTTCCCGCTGGAAAAGGTGCTGCAACTGTTCCGCGAAAACCGCGTCACCGGCATCCTCGCCACCAGTCGGCCCAACGACGGTACGCGGGCGCTGTACGAAGCAGGAAAGACGGTGGCAAAGGATATCTGGGTGGTGCCCTTCATCCGCCCCTACCGCGTGCGGCCGGACATCCAGACCTGGATGAACGACGCCACGATCCAGGAACTGATCGAGACCGAATACAAGCGCGGCTACTACCAGGGCATCGGCGAATTCCACCTGGCCGGCAAGGCGGCGGACACGCCGCTGGTGAAGCGCACGGTGGACTTCGCGGTGGAGAGGAATCTTTACCTCCACGCCCATGCCGACGACGAGGCGCTGGAGATTCTCTACCGCCACAATCCGAAGGCGCGCATCGTCTGGGCACATACGGGCTTCTCGACCTCGCCGGAAAAAGTGGAGGCCTACCTCAAGCGTTATCCGGCGCTGTGGTGCGAGCTGTCCTACCGCTACGGCATCACCGAGGGCGGCAAACTCAGCGCCGAGTGGCGCCGGCTGTTCGAGAAATATCCGGAGCGCTTCCTGCTTGGCTCGGACACCTGGGTGAACGAGCGCTGGGACAGCTACGGCAGCATCATGGGCGGCTACCGTGAATGGCTGGCCCAGTTGCCGAAGGATGCGGCGGAGCAGATTGCCTTCCGCAATGCGGAGCGGCTGTTTCGCCGCTGAGCCGTCACTCAGTTGCCACCGAGCGCATGGGACTTTTCGACTGGCTGAAGCCTGCGCCGCCCATCGATGCCGTCACGACGACGGCCATCGAGCGGGCGGTGGATATTGTCGAGCCACTGATCCGGGTGGTCGGCCATTACCGCACGCGCCTGGCGTCACCGACGCAGCAGGCGCTCGACTATTGCGCGCGGATCGCCGAGCGCATTCCCGGTCCCTTCGAGATCAGCCGCCATGCCTTCGGCAATGATCCGCTGGTCCACGCGCTGTTTGGCAGCGCCGACGACATCGAGACCATGCTGGCCAGCAGCGACAGCCTGCGCCAGCAGGGGCCGCCCATCGACGGTGACGGTTACTGCGCGCTGCTGGGCATGCGCCATCGGGAGAAATCCGGTTTCGGCGTCGCCCTCACGGGCGAGGTGCTGCGGCTGGACGTGCCGCAGAAGACGCTCTACTTCAGCGACCACACGCTGGCCGAACCCAGCCCGGACCTCGACGCAGCGCGCGGCCGCTTGCGCGCCGCGCTGTTCGACGGTCTGCTGAAGGGCTTCGCCGCCCATGTCGCCGATGTCCGCGCGGAACGAGCGCAACTGTCCATCAGTCACTCCATGGCACGCGTACAGGAACGCCAAACGCTAGGGCCGGAGTCCCACACCCGTCGCCTAGACGAGCTGGGCCTGCGCCTGCGCGCCAGCGCCGATGCGCTGCGGCCGGAGGCCCTGCTGGAAACGCTGGCGGATTGCCTGGCGGCACCGGATGATTTTCTGCGCGTCGATCCGGTGGCTGTATCGGTGGACCGCAATGGCGTCATCACCGGCGTCGGCGACGACAATACGGAGAACACGCTGCACTTCATGGAGTTGACGGCGCGCGACAAACGCCGCTGGGTGGTGATCCTGGCGCATATCCGCCGCGAGGACATCCGCCGCGCCACAGAGCGCATCGAAGCGGCGCGCCGCTATATCGTGATCTGACGCATCCACCAGGTCCAGCCAGCGGCGAGCAAGGCGCCGGCCATCACGTCACTGGGGTAATGCACTTGCAGGTAGATGCGGGAGATCACCACCATGACGACTAGCGCCAGCAGCGGCGCAATGGCGCAGCCGGCATAGCGAGGCGCCCGATGGCGCAATAGAAACCAGGCCGCGAGAGCCGCCGCCGTGACCTGCATGGCATGGACGCTGGGAAAGGACAGCGGCGACAGGACGCTGGCCAGGGCGGGATAGAGGTCGGGGCGAGGCCGCTCGACGACGAGCTTGAGCAACTGCCCGATCAGCGGTGAACCAAAGCAGGCGAGCAGAAGAAAGCGTGCCTCGGGGCGCCAGCCGCGCCGCCAGAACAAGGCGGCAACAACTGCGGCAGTCGGCAGCAGCACCGTCTGCGAACCCAGCCAGGAAATGCCGCCGAAGAAGACGTCGAGCGTTGGGCTGCGCAGACCGTGGGCGAGGACCAGCCCCGCCCGGTCGACATCCATCAGCGCTGTCACGAATATCGCCGTGCCATCAGCGCCGACTTTTCTGGATCAGCTCTTCAGCGCCACCAGCACTTCGTCCAGCATCTTCTTGGCGTCGCCGAACAACATGCGGTTGTTCTCCTTGTAGAAGAGCGGATTGTCCACGCCGGCATAGCCGGAAGCCATGGAGCGCTTCATGACGATGGAGGTCTTGGCCTTCCACACTTCCAGCACCGGCATGCCGGCGATGGGGCTGCCCGGATCGTCCTGGGCGCTGGGGTTCACGATGTCGTTGGCGCCGATGACCATGGTAACGTCCGTGTCCGGGAAGTCCTCATTGATCTCGTCCATTTCCATCACGATGTCGTAGGGCACCTTGGCCTCGGCCAACAGCACGTTCATGTGGCCGGGCATGCGGCCGGCGACCGGGTGGATGCCAAAGCGCACGTTGACGCCCTTCTCGCGCAGATGTTTGGTGATCTCGAACACCGTGTGCTGGGCCTGGGCCACGGCCATGCCGTAGCCGGGAACGATGATGACGCTCTTGGCCTCGCGCAGCAGTTCCGCCGTCTCGATGGCGTTGACCGGCACCACTTCACCCTGCGGTTCCGCCGTCTCACCAGCGCCGACTTTCTTCGCCGGCGCACCACCACCAAAGCCACCGGCGATGACGCTGATGAAGTTGCGGTTCATCGCCTGGCACATGATGTAGGAGAGGATCGCACCGGAGGAACCCACCAGCGCGCCGGTGACGATCAGCAGGTCGTTGTTGAGCATGAAGCCCGTCGCCGCCGCCGCCCAGCCGGAATAGCTGTTGAGCATCGAGACCACCACCGGCATGTCGGCGCCGCCGATGGCCATGACCATGTGGATGCCGAACAGCAGGGCGATCACGGTCATCACGATCAGCGGCATCATGCCGGCGTCCACCGAGTGGGCGCCGAGGAAGACCTTGCCGAACCAGATCACCACAAGCAGGCCGATGAGATTGAGGAAGTGCCGGCCCGGCAGCAGCAACGGCTTGCCGCCGATCTTGCCGGAGAGCTTGCCGAAGGCGATCAGCGAACCGGAGAGCGTCACCGCGCCGATCAGGATGCCGATGTAGACCTCGACTTCGTGGATGGCCTTTTCGGCGCCAGCGAGCTGGATCGAGGTGTCGATGTAGCTGGCATAGCCGACGAGGACGGCGGCGAGGCCGACCAAGCTGTGCATCAGCGCCACCAGTTCGGGCATCTGGGTCATCTGCACGGTGCGCGCGGCATAGAAGCCGACGCTGCCGCCGACGACCATGGCGCCGATGATCCAGGGGATGCCGGCGGCCGTGACGCGCGGCCCGAAGACCGTGGCGAGCACGGCCAGGGCCATGCCGATCATGCCGTAGAGGTTGCCGCGGCGGGAAGTCGCGGGGCTGGACAGGCCGCCGAGACTGAGGATGAAGAGGATGGTCGCTCCGATGTAGGAGACGGTGGCCAGACTTTCGGACATTGTCGTCGTCTCCTGGATTATTTGCGGAACATCGCAAGCATGCGATGGGTCACGGCGAAGCCGCCAAACATGTTCACGGCAGTGAGCACGATGCCGACCACGGCCAGCCAGCGAATGGCGTCAGTGGGACGCCCCACGGACAGCGCCTCGGTCAGCGGCGGAGCGATCTGAACCAGGGCGCCGATGGCGATGATGCTGGAGATCGCATTGGTCACGCTCATCAGCGGCGTGTGCAGGGCCGGCGTGACGTTCCACACCACCATGTAGCCGACGAAGCAAGCGAGGACGAAGACCGTGAAGTGGCCGAGGAAGGCCGCCGGTGCGTTGGCGCCGATGAACCAGAACAGCGCCGCGGCGACGCCGAACATGATGGCCAGGGTGCTGCCGGCCATGGGCTCGCTGGGGGCGCCGTGGCCATGGCCTTTCTTCGCCGCCGGAACCGCAGCAGCGGCAGCAGCAGGTTTCGGTGCTGCCACCACCAACGGCGGAGCCGGCCAGGTGATGGCGCCGTCCTTGATCACCGTCAGGCCGCGGATGGCATCGTCTTCCATGTTGACGTTGATGATGCCGTCCTTGGTCTTGCAGAGTTCTTCAGCGAGGCGGAACAGGTTGGTGGCGTAGAGCGTGGAGGACTGCTTGGCCAGACGGCTGACCAGGTCGGTGTAGCCGACGATGGTGACGCCATGCTTGACCACCGACTGGCCGGGCTCGGTCAGCTCACAGTTGCCGCCCTGCTCGGCGGCCATGTCGACGATCACACTGCCCGGCTTCATGCTCTGCACCATCTCGGCGGTGATCAGCCGGGGCGCGGGCTTGCCGGGGATCAGCGCGGTGGTGATGATGATGTCCACTTCGCGCGCCTGTTTGGCGTACATCTCGCGCTGGGCCTGCTGGAAGCCTTCGCTCATGACCTTGGCGTAGCCGCCGCCACCGGAGCCTTCTTCCTCGTAGTCGACCTTGACGAATTCACCGCCCAGGGAGACGACCTGGTCGGCGACTTCGGCGCGGGTGTCGTTGGCGCGCACGATGGCGCCAAGGCCAGCAGCAGTGCCGATGGCCGCCAGACCGGCGACGCCGGCACCGGCGATGAAGACCTTGGCCGGCGGTACCTTGCCGGCGGCAGTGATCTGGCCGTTGAAGAAGCGGCCGAAGGCGTTGGCGGCCTCAATCACGGCCCGGTAGCCGGCGACGCCGGCCTGGGAGGTCAGGGCATCCATCTTCTGGGCGCGGGAGAGCACACGCGGCAGGGCATCGATGGCCAGCACGGTGACCTTTCTGGCGGCGAGCTGCTGCATCAGATCCGGGTTCTGTGCCGGCCAGATGAAGCTGATCAGCGTCTGACCTTCGCGCATCAGGCCGACCTCATCCTGCGATGGGCCACGAACCTTGAAGACGATATCGGCAGCGGCCCACAGCTTGGCGGCTCCGTCGACGACTTGCGCGCCAGCGGCACGGTAACTGTCGTCACTGCAATTCGCCAGGTCGCCGGCGCCGGATTCCACGGCCACCGCAAAGCCCAGCTTGACGAGTTTTTCGACCACCTCGGGAACGGTGGCAACCCGCTTTTCACCCGCTGCCGTCTCTTTCGGCACTCCGATTGTCAGAGACATGATTCTCCCATTTACTTTGTTTGTAGGTTTGCTGACGACAGAGACTGTCGCAATCCGCTCCAGCCGGCTAGCCGGAAAGCGCGTCCTGCGCGCGCCGGAGGACAGAAAGCTATCATACTTGGCAAAAATACACGCCTGCGCGCACCAACGAAATACTTATCTAGCAATAAATACGCCATGACCAAGGCCACTTCGCGCAAAGCGCGCGCCGGAAAACACCTGTCGCAAGCAGCCAAGATCGGCATGGCGCCCGGCTCGCTGATCCACGTCGGCGAGCGCAAGACGGACCAGCCGGCGATCACCCTGATCGAGTACGGCGACGGCGAACTGGTCGAGCATCATTTCGCCAACCTGGCCGAGGCCCACGCCTACCGTCCGCGCCTGCCGACCCTGTGGCTCAACGTCCACGGCCTGCACGAACCCGAAGTAATGGCCGAGATCGGCCGCCGCTTCCAGCTCCACCCCCTGGTGCTGGAGGACATCCTCCACACCAACCAGCGGCCCAAGGTGGATGACTACGGCGACTACCTTTACGTCGTCGCCCGCTTCTTCGAGAACGAGGACGGGCTCGGCGGCATCGACTCCGACCAGGTCAGCCTGATCCTGGGCCGCAACTTCGTTCTCACCTTCCAGGAGCGCCCCAGCGGCCGACTCGACCCGGTGCGCGAACGCCTGCGCCAGGAGCGCGGCCAGATCCGCCGCCTCGGCGCCGACTACCTGGCCTACTCGATACTGGACGCCATCATCGACCGCTATTTCACCGTGCTGGAACGCATTGGCGAGCGCACGGAAGAGTTGGAGGACGAGATGCTGGCGCAGCCGCGCCCCGCCGCCCTGCAAGCCCTGCACGTACTGAAGCGCGAAACCCTGACCCTGCGCCGCGCGGTGTGGCCGCTGCGTGAAGTCATCAACAACCTGACCCGCACCGACGAGCGCTTCTTCCGCCCGGAAACCCGGCCCTACCTGCGCGATGTGTACGACCACACGGTGCATGCCATCGAATCGCTGGAAGCCAATCGGGACGTCATCGCCGGCATGCTCGACATCTACCTGTCCTCGGTCAGCAACCGGGTGAACCAGGAAGTGCGGGTGCTGACGGTGATCGCCCTCACCTTCATGCCGGCGACGCTGATTTCAGGCATCTTCGGCATGAACTTCAAGATCATGCCGCTGCTCGACGCACCGTCCGGTTTTATCTACGCCATCAGCATGATGATGACGGTGGCCGTCACGCTGGGTATCGTCTTCTGGCGGCGGCGCTGGCTGGAGTAGGGCTCGCGCTGTGAATCCTGAAATAGCCAGGGACGGGGCATCTGTTCGATGCTCGCGCCGGGGCGGCGACATACCAATATCGATTTCATTTCTCATTGGCCCCGCGCGAAGACCTCTGTCATGGATATTCCCAAGCACCTGTACGGCGGACTCCGCCAAAGCGGCCTGACCATCGCCTCGGAGACATCCACGCTCCGCATCTTCACCCTGCTATTCGAGAGCCCGATCCGGATGACCGAGAAAACATCGATCTTCGGTGTCGGCAATGTCGGTGCCTATAGTTTCATCGGCAAGAACTTCAACATCTCGTCCTTCGAAATCGGCCGCTACTGCTCCCTGGCCAGCTACATCCGCGAAGTGGCCGACCACAAGATGGACCTGTTCTCCACCCATCCCATGTTCGAGACGCGGGGCAGCTTCTTTCCGGGAGACCGCATATTCGATGAATTCGTCGCCGCCCGCATCGAAAAGAAGCCAAACGCACCGAGTACCAATACCACGATCCGCATTGGCAACGATGTGTGGATCGGCGAGGGAGTCCTGATCAAGGCCGGCGTGACCATCGGCAATGGCGCCGTGATCGGTGCCAACAGTTTCGTCAAGCACGACGTGCCACCCTATGCGGTGGTGGTCGGCTGTCCGGCGAAGGTCAAGCGCTTCCGCTTTTCAGAAGCGCTGATCGAACGCTTCGAGCGCGTTCAATGGTGGAAATACGACCTGTCGCCCCTGGCGCGAGAAGTGGATTTCAGTGATCCCGAACGCGCGCTCGATGTCATCGAGGATCGCCTGGCAGACACATCTCTGGAACTCCTCGACCCGGATCGATGGGTTCTGCTACAGGAAGGCAACGAGGCCCGATTGTTGAAGTTCGAGAAAGACAGCGAAGCGACAGTCACCTAAGGGCTAGCGTCGCACGCCGGAAACGCATCCATCAGGGCGGCGCCGGATGATCCCCGCTGCCGAACACCCGTTTTGCGGCGGTGACGATGATGAACACTTCCTGCACCGATAGCTGCGGGAAGTTTTCGTGCAGGGCGCGGTAGGCCAAGTGCTCGTGGGTATGCCCGGCCCAGCTGTTGGCTTCATCGAAGAAGGGGCGGATCACATCGTAGGCTTCAACGAAGATGGTGCGCAGTTCAGGGCTGCCACGGCGTTCGCTGGCGGCGGTATCGGTATCAGTCATGGTCTTGCTTCTTTCCTTGCACTGTCCTAATCGCGGTTGCGCAGGAAGCGGCGTTGGATCTTGCCAGTGGTGGTCATCGGCAGGGCGTCGATGAATTCGATGATTTTAGGGTATTCGTAGGGAGCAAGATACTGCCGCACGTGCTGCTGGAGCGATGCCTCAAGTTCTGTCGACGGCTTTTGGCCCGGCTGGAGCACGATGAAGGCCTTGACCAGAGTGCCGCGCGCTTCGTCGGGCACGCCGACCACAGCGGCGTTGGCCACCGCCGGATGCTTGACCAGGCAGTTCTCGATTTCCCCCGGCCCGATGCGATAGCCGGCGCTTTTGAACATGTCGTCGTTGCGGCCCTGATACCAGAGCACGCCATCCTCGTCCTGCAAGGCCTGGTCGCCGGTACGGCCCCAGGCTTCGGGATCGTCTATGCCATCGCCGAAGAACTTGTCGCGGGTCGCCTCCGGGTTCTTCCAGTAGCCGAGCATGAAGATCGGATCGAGACTGCCGTTGCAGCTACGTTTGACGCAGACCTCGCCAACCTCGCCCACCGGCACCGGCTGGCCCTCGTCATCGAGCACGGTCACCTCATGCCCTGGATAGGGGCGGCCCATAGCGCCTGGCTTGGGCGCATAGGCGGCGCCGCAGCCGCCGACGACGTAGTTCATCTCGGTCTGGCCGAAAATTTCGTTGATGGTGACGCCGAGTTCCTCGCGAGCCCAGTTGAACACTGTCTCGCCCACCGCCTCGCCGCCGCTCATGATGGTGCGCAGATCGATGTCGTGATTCTCCTTCGGCTTCGGCACCGCCTTCATCATCATCTTCAGCGCGGTGGGGAACAGGAAGGCGTTGCGGATACCGTATTTCTGGATCAGCCAGAAGGCCTTTTCGGGATCGAAGCGACCGCGGTAGCCAAGTATCGGCTGGCCGAAGTTCCAGGTCGGCAGCAGTGCGTCGAAAAGGCCGCCGGTCCAGGCCCAGTCGGCCGGTGACCAGAACATGTCGCCGCGCTGGGGGTAGAAATCATGGGAGCAGACGTAGCCGGTGAGATTGCCGATCAGCGTGCGCTGGGCCATCAGCGCGCCTTTGGGGTTGCCGGTGGTGCCACTGGTGTAGATGATCAGCGCCGGATCATCGGCTCCGGTGTCGCGCGGCGTATAGCGGCTGGAGGCCAGGGGCAACAGCGCCGACCATTCGCGGGCCCAGGCCTCGCGACCATCAACGCAGATCACGTGCCTGAGCAGGGGCAGGCGCTCGCGCACGGCGTCGAGCTTTTCGAGGCCAGCGGCATCGATGATCGCAACGCGGACCTCGGCATGATCGAGGCGGAATTCCAGCGCATCGGCGCCGAACAGATGTGACACCGGCACCGCGATGGCGCCCATCTGGTAGCACGCCATGTGGGCGATGCCGGTTTCGGGGCGCTGGGGCAACATGATCGCGATGCGGTCACCGGCCATCACGCCCATGGCGCCGAGGACGTTGGAAAGACGGTTGGCGTCCTGCTGGATATCCCAGAAGGTCCAGGCCTCTTCGTGGCCGGCCTCGTCTTCGTAGTACAGGGCGAAACGCGTGCGGTCTGTGGCCCAGCGGCCGCAACAGGCCTGGGCGATGTTGTAGCGCGGCGGCACTTGCCAGCGAAAGGGCAGGTGCAGGGACGCCCAGTCGCGCGCCGAGCTATCGAGATCGATATCGGCGACAGACCCATCCATCAGCGATGGGCCTCGTGGAAGCGGTGGGAAATTTCCTCGAAGTAGTTTTCCACCTCATCGCCGGCGAGGCCCAGCTCTTCTTCCACCTGATGGCCGATGGTGCTCCACAGCGGATTGGTCTGTTCGTTGATGCGATGGTAGTAGTGGATCGCGAGTTGCAGAATGGCGACCAGGGAAGTGGCGGCACCGAGTTCCTCGGTGGGCAGCTCGTGGTGGTAGCGGATCGCGGCGCAGACGAAATCGGGCAGACCCCAATGCCGGGCTACGAGATAGCCGACGCTGCAATGGTCAACGTTGAAGCGCCGATCCTCCTCGGCCAGATTGGGCCAGCAACTGACATTCTCGAGACGCAATGCCTTGCAGTAGTCGGGAAAGCGCATCATCAGCACGGGCACACCGCACTCGTGGAAGATGCCGGCCATGTAGGCCTGGTCGGGAAAGACGTTGCAGGTAGACACCTTGTCGCCGGCGATGATCGCCGCGATCTGGGCCACTTCGCCAGCCCGTGTCCAGAACACCTCGAAGGCCGCCCGCGTGCCATCGCTCAGGGCCGTCGACAAGGCCACGGCCTGGACCAGGTTGCAGGTTTGCTTGATGCCGATGACGGCCAGCACCTGATCGATGGTTTCCAGCTTGCGGCCCCGCGAAAACAGGGGCGAGCGCGCTGCCTTGAACAGCAGGGCGACTACACCCGGGTCCTGCGAAATGATGCGACCGATGGTGCGCATGTCGTAGTCGTCACTGGCGATGGCGGCATTGAGCTCCACCATCACGCGCGGCTGCGGCGGAATGCGGATTCCCTTGCCGGCGAGCTCGTCGAGCGCCTGTTTTTCTTTGGCCTGCTGCATGATTCTCCCTTGGATCTATCCCGCAGCAAGGCGGGCATCGACCAATTCTATCCAGTGTTTCACCGCATGCCGTGTGCCAGCCGACAGATGGCCAATACATCCGACGTTCGCGCTGGCAATGGCAGTGGCGCCACCGGCCGTCAGCGCAGCGATCTTGTTGTCGCGCAGGCGGGTCGAGATTTCCGGCTGCAATATCGAGTAGGTTCCGGCCGAGCCGCAGCACAGGTGGCTGTCGGCCACCGGCGTCAGGCGATAGCCGGCGGCAGTAAGCAAGGCTTCGACGGAGCCGCGGATCTGTTGCCCATGCTGGAGCGTGCAGGGGCTATGGAAGGCCAGCGCGCGTTCGGCCTCGGGCAGGGGCGGACAATCCGCCAGCAACAGCGACAGGCGTACCGTCTCGGCGGCGATGACCTCGCTGACGTCGCGGGCGAGCAGTGCCACGCGGGCAGCCTTGTGGGCGTAGTCCGGATCGTCCTGCAACAGATGGGCGTAGTCCTTGACCTGCACGCCGCAACCGGACGCAGTAACGACGATGGCCTCGGCACCGGATTCAAGCAGGGGCCACCAGGCGTCGATATTGCGACGGGCATCGTCGCGGGCGGCCTCTGCCTTGTTGAGGTGAAAGCGCACGGCGCCGCAACAACCTTGCCCCGCCGGCTCGATCATATCGATGCCGAGGCGGTCGAGAACGCGCCGGGTGGCACCGTTGATGTTCGGGTACATGGAAGGCTGGGCGCAACCGGCCAGGGCGATCATTTTCCGCGCGTGTCCGCCGCGCGGCGTCACACCTGCCGAACTCAGCGGCGGCACCTTGGCCTTGAGCACCGGCGGCAGAGCCAGGCGCACCATCTGGCCCAGCTTCATCGCCGTGCCGAACAAACCAGCACGGGGCAGCAGGGCTTTCAGCGTGGTGCGCAGCGCGGCATCCACTCCCTTGCGCGGCACGCGGCGCTCGACCACCTCGCGGCCAATGTCGAGCAGACGGGAGTAATGCACGCCCGATGGGCAGGTAGACTCGCAGGAGCGGCAGGTCAGGCAGCGATCCAGATGCAGGCGTGTCTTCTCGGTCGGCTCGGCGCCTTCGAGCACCTGCTTGATCAGGTAGATGCGGCCGCGCGGCCCATCCAGTTCGTCGCCGAGCAGTTGGTAGGTGGGACAGGTGGCGGTGCAGAATCCGCAATGCACGCAGCGGCGCAGGATTTCCTCGGCTTCGCGGCCGGCGGTGGTGTCACGGATGAAGTCGGCGAGATGGGTTTCCATCAGAACTCCGGGTAAAGACGGCCGGGATTGAAGACGCCGTAGGGATCGAAACCCTGTTTCAGGCGGCGATGAATTTCCATCACGGGCGTGGGCAACGTACCGAAGACGCCTGCGGCGCGCTGTTCCTGGCTGGCACCGCGAAACGCCGTCACACCAGCGCCGACTTTTTCGCGCAGCGTCGTCGCATCGAACTCACCGCGCAGCCAGCGCTGGGCGCCGCCCCATTCGATGAGTTGCGGACCGGGCAAATCCAGTGACGGCGTGACGGAGGGCAGGGACAGGCGCCACAGGGGAGCATTGTCACTTGGGCCGGCGAAGAAGTCGGCACTTTGTTCCCGCAGCGAAGTCCAAAACGCCTCGGCGTCTTCCACGCGCTCGCCACCCAACTTGACGCAGGCCGAGTCGACGGCAGCACGGGCGCCCGCCAGTTGCAGGCTCAGCACGCCGTCCTGCCAGCAGGTGGCGGCCACCGGCAGCGGCTGGCCGGCCCAGCGGTTCATGGCCTCCAGCGCCTTGTCCTGCGGCAGTTCGAAACGCAGCGTAGCCTCGGCCACCGGCAGCGGCAGCACCTTGAGCGAAACCTCGAGGATCAACCCCAGGGTGCCAAGGCTGCCGGCCATCAGACGCGAGACATCGAAGCCGGCGACGTTCTTCATCACTTCGCCGCCGAACTTGAGCACGCGGCCTTCGCCGTCCATGATCTGCACGCCCAGCACGTAGTCGCGCAGGCTGCCGACCGCCGCCCGGCGCGGGCCGGAGAGGCCGGCGGCAACAGCACCACCGATGGTTGCATTGCCAAAGACCGGCGGCTCGAAGGGCAGGAACTGTCGCCGTGCCGCCAGCGCCGACTTTATTTCCTCCACGGGCGTGCCGCAGCGGGCGGTGACCACCAGCTCCGTCGGCTCGTAGCTGACGATGCCGGCATGAGCCCGCGCATCGAGAAACTCGCCGACCAAAGGCCCGCCGTAAAAATCCTTGCTGCCGCCGCCACGAATGCGCAGGGGCTTGCGTTCGAGGATGCGCGATCGGAACTGGTCGATCATCACAGGCGCTCCAGTTCGGGGAATTTGATCTGGCCACCATGCACGTGCATGCGGCCGAACTCGGCACAGCGGTGCAGGGTCGGGATGGCCTTTTCCGGGTTGAGCAGGCCGCCCGGATCGAAGGCCCGCTTGACGGCGTGGAAGGCGCGCAGTTCATCGCTGGCGAACTGGTCGCACATGGAATTGATCTTTTCGAAGCCGACGCCGTGTTCGCCCGTGATGGTGCCGCCGAGGTCCACCGACAGCTTGAGGATCTCGGCGCCGAAGGCTTCGGTTCGCTCCAGTTCGCCCTCGATATTGGCGTCGTAGAGGATCAGCGGATGCAGGTTGCCGTCGCCGGCATGGAAGACGTTGATGCAGCGCAGGCCGTACTTCTTTTCCATCTGCGTGATGGCAGTCAGCATCTCGCCCAGGCGCTTTCTCGGGATGGTGCCGTCCATGCAGTAGTAGTCGGCGGAGATGCGGCCGGCAGCGGGGAAGGCGGCCTTGCGCCCGGCCCAGAAACGCAGGCGCTCGGCCTCTGAAGTGGACACGCGAATCTCGGTCGCGCCGCTACCTTCGAGCACGGCGCGCATGGCGGCGATTTCTTCCGCCACTTCTTCCGCCGTGCCGTCGGATTCACAGAGCAGGATGGCTTCCGCGTTCAAGTCATAGCCAGCCTTGACGTAGGGTTCGACGGCGGCAGTGGCGGGCTTGTCCATCATCTCCAGGCCGGCCGGGATGATGCCGGCCGCGATCACAGCCGCAACGGCCTCGCCGGCCTTCATCACGTCGTCGAAGCTGGCCATGATTACCTGCGCCAGCTCGGGCTTGGGCACCAGCTTGACGGTGACTTCCGTGGTCACCGCGAGCAGGCCCTCGGAACCGATAAGCAGGGCCAGCAGATCGTAGCCGGGCGCATCGAGACCATGATTGCCGAACTCGACGACCTCGCCATCGATGGTGACGGCGCGCACGCGCAGCACGTTGTGCACCGTCAGGCCGTACTTGAGGCAATGCACGCCGCCGGAATTTTCGGCGACGTTGCCGCCGATGGTGCAGGCGATCTGCGAACTCGGGTCCGGCGCGTAATAAAGGCCGAAGGGCGCGGCGGCTTCCGAGATGGCCAGGTTGCGCACGCCAGGCTGGACCACGGCGACGCGGGCCACCGGGTCCACATGCAGGATGCGCTTCATCTTCGCCAGGCTAAGCACCACGCCCTGCGGATGCGGCAAGGCACCGGCGGAAAGGCCGGTGCCGGCACCCCGCGCCACCACCGGTACGCCAGCGGTGCGGCAGGCCTTGATCACCGCCACCACCTGCGCCTCGGTCTCCGGCAGGGCCACGGCCAGCGGCAGCTGGCGATAGGCGGAAAGGCCGTCGCACTCGTAGGGCTTGAGGTCTTCGGCTTCGTGGAGCAAGGCGGTCGCCGGCAGGAGGCGGCCCAGATCCGCCAGCAGCGCAGCGCGATCGACGTTGGAAAAATCCTGCGCCACGTCGGCGGAATGTTCTCTCATGATCAGCCTCGACCTTCGATCAGGATGGCGCGGAAATCGTTGACGTTGGTGCGCGTCGGACCGGTGATCACCAGGTCGTCGATGGCCGCGAAAAGGGAATAGGCGTCATTGTCGCCGAGATGGGCCCGCGAATCGAGCCCGGCTTTTGCCGCCCGCGCCAGCGTGTCCGGCAGGACGAAGGCGCCGGCATTGTCCTCGGAGCCGTCGATACCGTCCGTGTCGCCGGCCAGGGCATGGATGCGCGGATGGCCGTCCAGCGCCAGGGCCAGGCCGAGAAGGAATTCGGCATTGCGGCCGCCGCGTCCCTTGCCCTTCACCGTCACCGTGGTTTCACCGCCGGAAATCAGAACACAGGGCCCGGCCAGCGGCACGCCGGCCTCGGCACAGGAGAGCGCGATGCCGCCGAGCACACGGGCCGTCTCGCGGGCTTCGCCTTCGATGGCGTCGCCCAGCACCAGCGGAGTGAAGCCGCGCGCACGCGCCACCTCGGCCGCCGCTGCCAGTGCGCCCTGGGCTGTGGCGATAACGCGAGCCTCGCAGCACTGAAAGCGGGCATTAGTCGGTTTCGGCGTTTCGGCCGCGCCGGATACCAGGGCGAGGCGAGCGGCCTCGGGCAATTCGACGCCATGCCGGTCGATGATGGCAAGCGCATCGGCGCAGGTGGTCGGATCGGCCACGGTGGGACCGGAGGCGATGGTGGACAGATCGTCGCCGGGCACATCGGAAATTGCCAGGGTCAGTACGCGGGCCGGCGCGGCGGCAATCGCAAGCCGGCCGCCCTTGATGGCGGACAGATGCTTGCGCACGCAATTGATCTCGCCGATGCCGGCACCGCAGGCCAGCAGTTTTTTCGTCACGGCGCGCTTCTCGTCCAGCGTGATGCCGGCCATGGGTGCCGCCAGCAGGGCCGAGCCGCCGCCGGAAATCAGCACCAGCACGAGGTCGTCTGCGCTCAATCCACTCACCGCATCGAGCATGCGCGCGGCGGCGCGTTCGCCGGCTGCATCGGGCATCGGATGGGAGGCCTCGATCACCTCGATGCACCTTGTCGGCAGACCATGAGCGTAGCGGGTGACGACCAGACCAGAGAGCGTTGCCGGATCGCCGCGCCAATGCGCCTCGACCGCCTTCGCCATGGCGGCGGCCGCCTTGCCGGCACCGATGACGATGGTGCGACCAACGGGGGGCGCGGGCAGATGCGGCGGTACGCAACGGGCCGGATCGGCAGCGGCGACTGCCGCGTCGAAGAGTTCACGCAGCAGGGCTCGCTGCGCTGGGAAGCTGGCCCCTTCAGCCGGCATAGGTGGGCGCCTTGTTGTAGAAGGCGAAGACGTCGGCGATGCGCTGGCGCTGCACGCCATTGGGATCACGGAACTCGACGCCGCAGACGTTGCGGCCGTTCTCCTGCCGCTGCCAGCGCACCATCGCCGTCAGCGGAATCGGCGTCTGGTCCATATAGCGATCCAGGGAGTCGGCCGGCAACTGGATCGACAGGTTCACCGACTCGCCTTCGCGCAGGCTGCGCGGTACCACCAGGCGCATGCCGGAAAGGGAAAGATCGGCGGCCAGGGCCTCGGCGCGCACGGGCGGATTGCCATCCTGATTCACCATCACCAGCATGGCCCGGTCCAGGCGCGGGTCGCGGCGTTTGTTGCCAGAAGTCTTGTTCTCGCGCTCCAGCTCGCGCTGGAAGTTGAACCCGGCCATGACCTCGTTGAGCTTTTCCGTGACGCGGTGCAGATCGTTGCCGATGGCCGCCGTGATCTCCACCTTGGTGGAACTTTCGTTGAGGGTGGCGAAGAGTCGCTCCAGCGTTCCCTCCAGGTGCGAGAGCTGATCCATCTGGCGACGACTGGCCTCGACGATGGCCTCGTTGCCGCGCGCGGCACCGGACACTCCGTCGGCCATGGCCGCCATTACATCCGCCGTTTCCTTCGCCGCCACCTGGTTGCCATGCACGCGCTCGACCACCACGGCCATGGTCCCGCTCAACTGGCCGACGCGGCCGGTGATGGCGGAGACGATGCCGGTGACTTCCGCTGCCGACAGAGTAGTGCGCTCGGCCAGCTTGCGCACCTCGTCGGCAACGACTGCGAAGCCCCGGCCCTGCTCGCCGGCGCGGGCAGCCTCGATGGCGGCATTGAGCGCCAGCAGATTGGTCTGATTGGCGATTTCCTTGATGGTGTCGATGATGCGGGTGATTGCCTCGGCCGAGGTGGACAATTCGCCGACCTCGCCGGAGACGCGATTCACTTCGTCGACCGTGGCTTCCATCTCGGCGATGTTGCGCTGGACGGCAGTGACGCCGGCCGCACCCTGGGCCTGCACCTCACGGGTCAGTGCGGCGGCGGAACTGGCCTGTTCCTCGACGTTGCGCGCCACCTGGGTCAGCGCCTGGGCCTCGGCCACCACTTCGGCGGAACGGGTCTCTTCCTGACGACTGACCTCGGAAATCTCGCGGGCGATGGTGGCAATCTGGAAGGCCGACTGGCCCATCTGCTTGCCACTGTCATCCACGTTGCCGAGGATGCCAGAGAGCTTGCCGATGACGTCGTTGAAAATGCGCTGGAGCACGCCGATCTCGTCGTGGGCGGTGACTTTCACGCCGCGCGTGAGATCGCCCTTCTCCACCGCCTTGAGGGCTTCGCACAACTCCAGGATGGGCTTGAGGAAGAGCTTGGCAACGAAGCCGATGAGCATGAACTGGAGGACGAACTCGACGCCGGATTCCCAGGTCGAATTGAAGTGGTAGGCCGAGCGGTTGGCGACCATCGCCGCCACCACGGCATCGGGGGCACCGCCGGCGCGAGCGATATCCACCATTTTCCCCAGCTCCCAGGAAGCCAGCATGCGGTTGTAGATGGTGGTCACCGTGGTGACGACAAAAAAACCGATCTGGAATTTCCAGCGGATGCTCAGATTGATGAACCAGTTCATGTATGCCTCAGGAAGTTTGTGCGTGAGGGAGCAGCCAAGCAAAACTGTCTTCGCTGCGCCCGCCGGGTTTGTACTCGGCGCCCACCCAGCCTGCATAGCCGAGGCTGGCGAGATGGCGGAACAGGAAGGGGAAATTGATCTCGCCGGTACCCGGCTCGTGGCGGCCCGGATTGTCAGCGAACTGGATGTGGCCGATACGCGGCAGGTGTGTCGCCAGCGTATTCGCTAGGTCGCCTTCCATGACCTGGGCGTGGTAGATGTCGTACTGGAGGCGCAGGTTGTCGCTGCCCGTGGCATCGATCAGGGCCAGCGCATCGCGGGTAGTGGCGACCAGGAAGCCTGGTGTGTCACGGGTATTCAGCGGCTCCAGCACCAGTTCGATGCCGGCACGCTTGAGCACGGCGGCGGCGAAGCGCAGATTTTCCACCAGGGTTTCCTGCGCCCGTTCCCGCGTCACACAGGCAGGCGGAATACCGGCGAGGCAATTGAGACGGCAGCAGCCGAGCAGCCGCGCATAGTCGATGGCCAGGCCAACACCGTCCTGAAACTCGGCGATTCGATTCGGATGGCAGGCAATGCCCCGCTCCCCCGCCGCCCAGTTGCCGGCCGGCAGGTTGAACAGCACGACTTCCAGCCCGGAAGTGAGCACCACCTCGGCCAGCGCGGCGCGATCAATGTCATAGGGAAAGTGGAATTCGACACCGGCAAACCCGGCGGCCCGTGCGGCGGCGAAGCGTTCCAGAAAAGGACGCTCGGTAAACAGGAAGGAAAGATTGGCCGAGAAGCGCAAGGACGGGGAGGGCATCCGGTGATTATGCTGAAAAATTGGCGGGGCCGCAGGGATGAGCCTATTACAATCGACCGATGCTCGATTCCCCCTTAGTCTCCTGGCAGGAAAGCGGCGCCGAACATACGGCCCTCTGGCGTTCGGAAAACGGCACGCCGCCGCCCCAGCGCATCCTCGTCGCCGACGACACGCTCGCCGCCGATGCCGCCCACAAGCTGACCAGCGAAGGCACGGCACTGCTGTGGCGCGGCGATTTCCAGAATGCCCGCCAACTAATGCAGGCCATGGCGCGGCGCATCGACCGCAAGCCGAAGAAGTCGCCAGACCAGGCCACGCCCGCCGACCTGTTCCATCGTCATCGCCAGGCCCAGGCCCAGCGCGCGCGCATCCTCGGCATGCTGCTGATCCCGGTTGAAGGGGACTATCGCATCCCCCTGCGCCGCGCGCCCGACATCGCCACCGCCTGCGCGGAAGTCGGCATACCGGCCACGGAGCGTTTCGTGCTCTCCCTGCGCGAATTGCAGGGACTTATCGGCGCCCACGAATGGCGCAAGAAGGGCGTCGCCATCCCGGTGCTGGGCGAACGCATTCATCCCCACTACGGCGTCTTCTCGCCGGTGCGCGGTGAATACGTGGATCTGGTGGCGAGGGCGCCCTTGCCTGCAACCGGGCTAGCCTTCGACATCGGCACCGGCACCGGCGTGCTGGCCGCCGTGCTCGCCCGTCGCGGCGTGACGCGAGTCGTCGCGACCGACCAGGACACAAGGGCGCTGGCCTGTGCCCGCGACAATCTTCAGCGGCTCGGTCTCGCGAGTAGCGTCGAGCTGATCCAGGCCGACCTGTTTCCGCCGGGCCGCGCGCCGCTGATTGTCTGCAATCCGCCCTGGGTGCCGGCCCGCGCCAATTCGCCGGTCGAGCACGCCGTCTATGATCCCGACAGCCGCATGCTGCGCGGCTTTCTCGCCGGACTCGCGGAACATCTGGCGCCCGGTGGTGAGGGCTGGCTGATCCTCTCCGACCTCGCCGAGCATCTGGGACTGCGCAGCCGCGAGACATTGCTCGGTCTCATAAACAAGTCCGGGTTGCACGTCATTGGCCGCCTTGATGCCAAGCCACGCCACCCGAAGGCAGCAGACGCCAGCGATCCGCTCCACGCGGCACGGGCGGCGGAAGTGACCTCCCTGTGGCGGCTGGGTGTCGGGAGTTCGCCGACTCAGTAGGACACGCCCACGGCCTCGCAGAGGAATGCAGTGAAGTCCGACGCCGTAGCGAACGTGGTCGCCGCACGCTTCACCAGACCGTCGCCCATCACCTCGTCGGCCGACAGGGACGCCAGGCCGATGAAGTCCTTGCGCTTGAGATCGTCCATGGCGACATGATCTGCCGCATAGCCGCGCGGCGGTCGGGACAGGGCGTCGCCGGCCAGCGACCAGGTGGACTTGAATTTCTTCCCGTCCCGTAGCGCGAACCAGCGTTCCGGCTTGGCGGCGATCAGGTCGCGGATCTTTCCCAGTGCATCCGGGTCCGGATGCCAACAACCCGCACCGAGGAAACATTCGTCATTGGCAATGTGCAGATAGAAGCCGGGAGCATGGACGTCCTTGCCGAGCGAGTGACGAAACTGGATGCCGATATTGGTCTTGTAGGGTGTCTTGTCGCGGGCGAAACGGGTATCCCGATAGACCCGCATCAGGGAACCACCCATCTTGCGCGGATCGGCCCTGAAATTCGGCGCGAACTTTGCCAGTTGCGGCGCCATCGCCGAGATGAATTCCAGCGCCGGTTCCCGCACGGCCGATTCGTAGCGCCCCTTGTTGGCCTCGAACCATTCACGGTTATTGTTCGCTGAAAGCTCGGACAGGAATTTGAACGTAGCCTTGGAAAACATCACGCGCTCCCAGTAGATAAATGTCATCGTGAAGTCTAGCGCGTTACAGTAAGGCCTTCCAACCCGAGAGGAGCCCTTGCCATGAACCGGATTGCGATAACCGTTCTCCTGATGCACCTCGCCCTGCCCGCCCTCGCCCGCGACCCCTGCATCGAAAGCCGGGCACCGGAATGCAAGCCGGTGCAGGAGGCCCGCTGCACCCAGGCCATCAACGAAATGCTGAAGACCATGCGCGCCACGCCGCTGCAAACGCAACGGGACCGGGACGATGTCGGTGCGCTGATCGCCAAGGTGGAAAAGATGCTCGCCGACAACCGCCGTCAGGGCGTGGAGGAATGTCGCTCCTGGGGTGAATTCGGCGGGATCTTGGCGAAACAGTAATGCCCTAGCTGGCGATGGCGCTTGCATCGCGGGACAGATCCGCGATGGTCGCATCGTCCAGCGTCGCCAGTTGGCAGGCGATCTTCAACCAGTGATCGCGTCCGCGCTCGGCCACAGCTTGCAATCTCGCCGTGTCGCCAGCGCCGACTTTTGCAAGGGCCGGAAACAACTCACGGCGCATGCCATCGAAGCTGGCGAACCAGAAATGCAAGGAGGCAGCGGCGTCGCGCTCGATCAGGCGCGGCAGGGTGACCAGGCAATCGGCCAGGTTGTCGCGCACAGCGCGGACAAGAATTTCGGCGCGCTTGTCGGTCAGTCGCGCCATCATCGCCGGCCAGGCCGGCCCGAGCAGGCGTCCAGCGGCGATCTCGCCTTCCTCGTGCAGCACCAGGGTTTCGATTTCGCTGTCGGTCATGCGCTCGACGGCGGCGGCCGGATCCTCGGCAAAGCCCCAGGCGTCGAGGGCCGACTTGAGGGCGCCATCCTGCTTCTTCACCGCCCAGCCCTCGGCCTTTTCCCACAGCCATTGCCGCAAGGCCTCACGGCGAACGACGATGGTGTCGTCGCGAGAGGCAGCGGGAATGGCCGAGACATCGCGGGCGTATTCGCAGCCGGAAACCAGCAGGCGCACGCCATCCCGCCGCTCGTCGCGGGCCAGGCGGCCGAGAAAGAAATGCGGCTTGCCGAAGCGGCCGATCCCGGCGCCATAGACGAGGCCACTGCCAGCGAGCCGCTCGTTGATCGCGGCGGCGGCGAAGGGATCGTGTTCGTCGCCCCCCACGCTCACGGCGGCATAGTCTTCCGTGGCGATGCCTTCCCAGCGCGATTCGCGCTCGGCAATCCAGCGGCCGACGTCGGCGCGGGGCGGTTGCACGCCATAGGGCAGTTCGTGCTCCCAACGATAGAACTCGCGCATGCCGAGCAGGTAGGTGCACAGCGTGACGTCACGGGCGTGGCGCGCGTCGGCGATGTCGCAGTTGTGCTGCACGTTCGCCACCAGCGCGGCCATACCGGGAATCACCGGGCACCTCCGTCAGGATTTCCTTCATGGCGTCGCCGCGCCTTCCAGGCCGAGACGCCCTTGACGATCTCGGAGAAGGGCAGCGCCGCCAGATCGCCATAGCGGTCCTGCGCCTGGCGCAGCAGGGCATGGACATTCGGCGCCGGCGCTTCCGGATCGAGCACGGCCTTGAGGCCATCGAGTCCGCCGCACTGGATTTTCATCACCATCGCATGCGGCAGGATGCGGGTGGCTTCGGTGAGCTTGAGGGCAAAGGCGGATTTCTCGCGCAGCAGGGCTGACATCCGGGCACAGCCGGCACGGGCCACAGGCTGGGCACAGGCGACGGTTTCGCGTTCGGCGATCTGGTGCCGCACCGCCAGTTCGCAGACGGCATGGCGCGCCAGCAGGGCACGCTCGAAGACACAGGGCAGGCGGTTTATCTCGCCCTTGGCGTGGCGGTAGGCAGATTCATCGACCACAGACCCTGTCCTTTCCTGAGCATTGCTACCAGCGAGTTGCTACCAGCGGGCTACCAATCATCTCCCGTCAGCGGCTCACCTTCACGGACCTGATTGAGCAGGTCTTCGGCCTGCAATTCGTTGTCAGCGAAGATGGTCTTGACGGTCTCGCCCGTCGTCAGGTCGATCTCGCGGCGCAGACGCTTGGCCTCGACGGAGGCTTCCTTGAAGCTGTCGAACTGGGTGATCTTCGACAACTGGCGCATTGGTCCGATGGGTCCGACGGGGGTGATGCGATAGATGTAATAAGGCATGGCCAACTCTACTCCACATAACGTTTGGTCGCGCGGCGGCGACCGGGTTTCGACTTCTGGATGATGACGCCCTTGACCGCATCGAGGTCGGGGATATTCGTCGCGGGATAAGCCGGATTCAGCGCCTGCAAGCGCCAACCACCATCGCGCTTCGCCAACTGGCGGAAGATCCATTCGCCATCCAGTTGGGCGAGGACGAAGGAACCATCGGTGGCGAGGCCCTCGGGTTCGATGAGGATCACCTCACCGTCGAGGAATTCCGGTTCCATGCTGTCACCAAGCACCATCAGGGCAAAGGGCTCGGCCGAGCTGCATGCATCGAGGGCGGGGTCTTCCGCCGGGGCTTGCGGGTGGATGGGAATGATCTTGCGCGGCGTCATAGGCGTCATGTCACAGGGCTTCCGTATGCAGTTGGGCCGTCGGCAGACCGGCGGCGACGAGGGTGGCGGCAAGGGCGGCGAGCGCGTCCGCCGGCCCGGCGAGATAGACCTCGCTGGCGGCCAGCAGCGGCTCGGCGACGAGGGTGTCGGCAAGCTGATCCGGCGCCAGCGGGATGTAGCGGAAATCGTCCAGCGCATCGGCCCAGGCCCGGCACTGGTTGGCGAGGTAGATATCGCCAGCACGATAGAGCCGGATGGCGGGGGCGGCGTCGACGGCGATGGCATGTTCGATCAGACTGCTGACCGGGGCGAAGCCGGTGTCGATAGCAACGAAAATCAGCGGCCGCTGCGATGCGTTGTCGAGAACGAAATTTCCCCATGGCCCCCAGACCGAGATGTCGTCTCCGGCCTTGATGTCGCCGGCGAAAAGGTGCGTGGAAAAGTCGGCGCTGGTGGCACGGCGACCATCGCGGTGAATATGGAAAATCAGGTTGCGATCATCGCAGGGACAACTGGCAATCGGGTATTCGCCATGCGTGCCGGCGGCGCTGCCCGCAGTGCTCCCCAAGGTGACCCGCTGACCGGCGAGGAAGCGCAGCCGATTGCTGCGCGGCGTTTGCAGATGCAGGCGCAGAACGTTCTCGCCGACCGCCTCGACGCTGCGCACGCGGGCGACGATGCGCTGTTCTGGTATTTCCTCCGGCGCACCGGCTTCGAGCACTTCCAGCACGAGGTCGGAACTGACGGCGGTGCAGGCACACATCAGCACATGGCCCTGGGCTTTCTCGGCCTCGGTGAAACGGTAGTCGGATGCCGCCACCTGCTGGGTGGTACCGGAAATCACGCGCGCCTTGCACAGGCCGCAGTTGCCATTGCCGCAACCGTAATTCGGCGCGAGGCCGGCACGCAGGGCAGCCTTGAGCAGGGTCTCGGCGCCATCGACGTAATAGTCGCGACCGGACGGGCGCACGCTGACATGCGCCGACATCACGCGCAGCGTGGCATCGACGGCATCCATGTCGCCCAGTGGCGCCGGCGCCGCGAAGGCGGCGGCCATGCCTTCATCGAGCAGGGCGGCCATTTCAGCGGTGGATGGCGGTGCATCGCCATCGAGCCGGGCTCGCAGACCTTCCATGACAGCGTGGTAGCGGGTCAGCACGCGGCGCAGTTCGGCGAGTTCCTGGCCCTGGGCGAAGAGCCGCTGGGCCAGCACCTCCTGGGTCGGCAGCACGCGCTCGCGCAGGCGCTTGGCGAAGGCATCATCGCGGATCGCCACCACCTTCTCGAAGGCGCCGGAAGTCACTGTTTCCGCACCCGGCCAGACGCGCAGCAACTCCGCCTCGGCGATCATGCCGTCATGGGAAGCGAGATCGCCGTTGCGGATGCGATCCTGCAAGTCGGTGCGCGGAATGCCGAGCAGATGCGCGGCGCGGGAGAGGGTCAGCCAGTGCGACATGCGGGCAAGCATAACCAGCACGGAGAATCCCGCGATATCAATTTTTTATGGCCGATTAATCACGGCTTGCTAATATTCCATGCTTCCGCCACGCCTATTCCCGCTCCCATGAAGCCCGCCGAGTCCGCCCTGCTGCCGCGCCTGTTCCCCTTCCTGCGCTGGTGGCCCCAGGTGAATCGGACAAGCATGCGGGCCGACCTGATCGCCGGCCTGATCGGCGCCATCATCGTCCTGCCGCAGGGCGTCGCCTTCGCCACCCTGGCCGGCATGCCGCCCGAGTACGGCCTCTACGCCGCGATGATCCCGGCGGTGATCGGCGCCCTCTGGGGATCGAGCTTCCATCTGGTCTCCGGCCCCACCAACGCCATCTCCCTGGTGGTCTTTGCCACCATGAGCCACCTCGCTGATCCGGGCTCGGCGCAGTACGTCTCACTGGTGCTGACCGTCACCTTCATGGTCGGCGTAATGCAACTGGTGATGGGCTTCGCCCGGATGGGCACGCTGGTTAACTTCATCTCCCACACGGTGGTGATCGGCTTCACCGCTGGCGCCGCGATGCTGATCATCGGCAGCCAGATGAAGAATTTCTTTGGCCTCGACATCCCGCGCGGCACGGTGTTCTTCCGCGTCTTCGAGTTCTTCTTCACGCATCTGACCGAGATCAAGCCCTGGGTGTTCACCGTCGGCATGGCCACCCTGCTCTCCGGCATCATCGTGCGCAAGCTCGCGCCCAAGATTCCCTACATGATCGTCGCCATGCTAGTCGGCAGCTTCACGGCGCTGGGCCTCAATGCCTGGCTGGGCCAGGACGTCACCGGCATCCGCACCCTCGGCGCCCTGCCCGGCGCCCTGCCGCCGCTCTCGGCACCGCATTTCCACTTCGACACCATGCGCGACCTGCTTTCCATCGCCATTGCCATCACCGCCCTGGCGCTGACCGAAGCCGTCTCCATCGCCCGTTCCATCGGCGTCAAATCGAACCAGCGCATCGATGGCAACCAGGAGTTCATCGGCCAGGGCCTGTCCAACATCGTCGGTTCCTTCTTCTCCGGCTACCCGTCCTCCGGCTCTTTCAACCGCTCCGGTCTCAACTACGAGGCCGGCGCGAAAACGCCGCTGGCCGCTGCCTTCTCCGCCGGCTTCCTGATGATCGTGCTGGTCGGCGTCGCGCCGCTCGCCGCCTACCTGCCCATCGCATCGATGGCCGCCATTCTCTTCCTGGTCGCCTGGGGCCTGTTCGACTTCCACCACATCGGCGTCATCATCCGCAGCAGCAAGGCTGAGCTGGCGGTACTCATCGTCACCTTCATCGCGACGCTGGTGATCCACCTGGAAGTCGCGATCCTGCTCGGCATCGTGCTGTCGATGGTGTTCTACCTCAATCGCACCTCGCAACCGGCAATCCGTACCGTCGGCCCCAATCCAAAAGACCCGGCACGCAAATTCCTCGCCGTGGCGCCAGGGGAGCCCGAATGTCCGCAACTCAAGATTTTGCGCATCGAAGGCTCGCTGTATTTCGGTGCCGTCAATCACGTCGCCGAAACCCTGCAAATCAATGCCGAGCAACACCCCGAACAGAAGCACCTGTTGCTGATGGCCAAGAGCATCAACTTCGTGGACATTGCCGGCGCCGAACTGCTGGCGCAGGAAGCGCGCTCACGCAAGAAACGCGGCGGCAGCCTCAGTTTCTACAGCCTGCGCGCAGGCGCTGAAGCCATGCTGATGAAGCCGGACTACGTCGCCGACATCGGTCGCGATGCAGTACACGCCAGCAAGCACGGCGCCATCGCCGCCTGCGTGGCCAAGCTCGACCACGAAATCTGCCGCCGCTGCACCGCCCGAGTTTTCAACGAATGCGCTAACCTGCCAGCTCCCAAATCCGCCTGATGAGGGCCATGGACGCCTATTTCAACGACCTGGTCGCGCTGCTGCTGAGCGTCGTCGTCTTCTTCGCCTATCAGTGGCATGTCAATCGGCGCAGCCGCATCGACCCGCACTACAGCATCCAGCAGGTGATCAACGCGGCACGGGTGGCCTGGGTGGAAACCGTGATGAAGGAACGGCGCGACATCCTCGCCGTGCAGACATTGCGCAACTCGATCATGGCAGCCAGCTTCCTGGCCTCGACCGCGATCCTGCTGATCATCGGCGTGCTGACACTCTCCGAGCAGGGCGACAAGCTGTCCAGCGCCTGGCACGCACTCAACTTCATCGGCCACGTGGCGCCGCAGATATGGTTGGTCAAGCTGCTGGCGATGCTGCTCGACCTGCTGGTGGGCTTCTTCAGCTTCGCCATGGCGATCCGCCTGTTCCACCACGTCGGCTACCTGCTCAATGTCCCCATCGGCAGCCACGACTTCGCCCAACCGGTCCACGTCGCCGCGCAACTCAATCGCGCCGGCCGCTTCTACAGCATCGGTACCCGCGCCTACTACCTGCTGGTGCCCTTGCTGTTCTGGCTGTTCGGCCCGCACTTCCTGATCATCGCCACGCTGCTGCTGGTCTGGGTGCTGTTCCACCTGGACCGCAGCCCGCGTCGCGATGAGGATTTGATCGGCTGATCGCCGTCCCCTCAGCGCCGACTTTTCGGCGACTACCCAGAACCGTTTAGTCCGCGCCGTATGACCAGAACAGGCGGGTGCGCGTTCCGGTCAGGTTGAGCACGCTGCGGGCACCGGCAATCGACGAGGCGGAAGTCATGGTTTCGCCACCGCTGCCGATAACAAAGCGGTAGGGCGTGCCACCGATCGACACCACGCCGGCCGTCACTGTCGGCGGCAAACCGCCACCGGAGAACTTGGTCGCGTAGTCGGCACTGCTATAGGTATCGGTGCCACCGCTGGTCGAACCATCGCGATTGACGGCTGGCATGCCGGTAAATGCATCGACCGCATAGCCCAAGGCTTCACCCAGGTTGGAACAGATGCCGGCGCTGGGATTAGGCGAGACCGGGGTGTTGGTCGCGAAGTAGACGGTTCCCGCGACGACACGGGCCGCATTCACCGCCTTCTCTTCATTACGGGCGCCGTTGCCATCGGGGTCGTTGCGCAGCAGTATCTGCCAGCCACGATCACTGCTGGAAAGACTGAAAGGCGTCAGGGTAGTGACAGACAGGGTGTTGGAGTTGATCTGCTGCAAATCCCCCAACACTATCGGATCGGCATTCACCGTGGCCTCCACGGCCCCGGACTGAATGGCATCGAGCAAACCGAAGAAGCGGTCATTGATCTTGTTCGACGACGAGGTCGGGTAATAGGTATCGGAATACAGCGCTGAACAGCTCAGCGTGTTCGGGCTGCCACTGGATTGAAAGTTGTTCAGCGGCTTTTCACGATTACCGCTGCCCGCAAGAACCATGGTCTTGACCACGCCGTTATGCGTAAAGGGCAGCACTTCGGGCTGGAACAGGAACTTCCGGGCATTGTTGCCACCATTGGCATCGATATCCCCTACCTTGGCGATGTGATAGCGCTTCCAGTAGCTGCTATTGGCGACATCGGTAACTGTCTGCACGGTATCGAAGCGGAAGATATTGGCGTTGGTGTCACCTGCATAGATACGGTCAGCATAGCCGTCCGCATTGAGATCGAGCACATTGACATCCGCCGCAAAGCTGTAGCCCGTAACACCGGACGTGGGCTGGAGAAACTGGATCAATTGTCCGGTTTCCGCCTCGACGACAAAGACGCCACGCCCCATGGTCGGCGTGATATAGCTGCCCGTGGGCTTATCCTCCTGGGTCGCGTCGTAGCCAGCGCCAAACACCAGCACTACCGGGTCAGTGATCACCGTCGCATCGGTACGGGTGAAACTGCCCTTTAGCTTGGTGACCTTGGGTTCGGACCATGTCTGTGCCAGTTCGGAGAAGCCGGTGCTGGCATTGGTGATCCGCCACATGAACTTGGGCGTATCGGGA
The DNA here is from genome assembly GCA_030824275.1 of Rhodocyclaceae bacterium. Lineage (GTDB taxonomy): Bacteria > Pseudomonadota > Gammaproteobacteria > Burkholderiales > Rhodocyclaceae > JAVBXY01. The sequence continues at coordinate 180,855 of JAVBXY010000016.1, forward strand.
TTCGTCACATCCAGCGCATAAACCGCCCGTCCTCCCCGGCGCATGGTCGCGAACAGCCAGGTTTTGCTGGGCGCGGTTGTCGCGTTGCCATCGGGACTCTGATAGGCAGTCAACGGACCATCCCAGAAATAATTGCGGGCCGTCGGTGCCGGGGTGATCGAGCAGGACGAATTGGGGAAGCGAACCACCTCGCTGTTGCTGTATAGCCGCGACAGCTTGGTGTAGTCCATGAACTCCGAAGGAATGAACGCCCACTTTTCTTCGCCGTCGGTACTCGAGGTACCGCCATGGATTGCGCGCAGGAAGCCATCATTTGAACCGTAGAAGCCAACGATGCCGACCGTGCTGCCGTAGTTCACCACGACAGGTCGGGCATGGAGCACGTCACCGTGGATGCTGGCCCGAACATTGGTCAGGGAAGCATTGATGTCCTCGTCTTCCCACAAGTCCTTGCCACGCGTCCACAGGATCAGGTTGGTGGTATCCGGCCCGGCCGTGCCGGACCCGGTAGTGGCCGTTATGGTCCCCGTCGGCGGTGTAGTGGGAGTCAGCGTGATCGGACCGAACGTAAAGGTATTCACGTCGGGGGCGTTCACCGTCAAGGGCGTGAAACTGCCGTTGTATTGCGACTGGGTCGCCCCGGTGATAGTGATGGTATCCGTCGTGACAAAGCTATGTGCAACAGCCGGGTTAGTGACGGCAGTCGCCGTCGTGTTGCCCAAGGTACGGGTAATGTTGATCGGGAAGGAAGTTCCCACGGTGGTCGCCGTCTTGCTGGCGCCGCCATCCGGTGTTGTGGCATTGGTGGCCGCCGCGAGGGTAAAACAGTAGACCGCATTCTTGTTGGAATTGTCGATGGTCAGACTGGTGGTATTCGGGCAGTTGGTACCGGTGGCCGCGATGGTCTTGCCGGCGGCACCGGTGTTGTAGGTGGTGGGAACCGCACTGGAAACCACCACGGTATTGCCGGTAACGAACTTGTTGCCCAGGTTCGCATTCGCGCGCACCACGACGCATCCCGCAGTTCCTCCCGAGACACAGGCGCTGGTGGTATAGCTCACGGAAGTGTGGGTGGCTGTCTGGCCGACGGCGGTCGAGCTACCCGCCGTCGTCGCTGGCGATGCCGGATTTCCGCCGGGAATGGTCACACTGAAGGCGAAGGTCGTCCCGGTCACCGCCGGCGCTGCGAGTACGGTTTGGGGTCCATTGAGGAAGGACTGGGTCGCCCCCGCGATGGTGGTCGCATTGCCGGCCACCAAACCGTGGGCCGGATTGGTCGTCACCGTTGCCGTCACCGTAGTCCCTGCGGTAGTCCCTGAGAGGACGATACTGGTGACCGACACCGTGCCGCCAGGCTTGGTTGCCGTCGCCGTGTCGGTCGTGGTCGGCGACTCGCTCAGCGCATAAGTGAAATGCGTCGCATCGACGTAGGTAATGGTCTTGGCGCCGTTGTAGTCGGTCGGCGTGGCACCGGCAATGGTCACCGTTGCACCATCGGAAAAGCCATGGGCCGCCGAGGAGGTTGCCGTCACCGTATTGCCGCTGCGGACCAGGGTCACCGTCGCCGAACCACTGGGGGCAGCCAACGCCGCCGTCACTTCCGAGTTACTGGTGGTCACGGCATTGTTGGACAGGGTCTTCTGCGCCGTCGAGGCGGCAGAGTTGAGACAGGCGCCGAGACAAGTGTAGAGCTTGCGTCCATCCGGATGGGGTGAGGTGGCGGTCTCGGCCCAGGCGGTACGCAAGCGCTGGGCGGCGGCACCGCGCTCTACTTCGGGGCCGTCTGGAGAATCGCTGGAACCCGCCGTCGCATTCGGCGCCGCGCTCCAGAAGGTGGACGCAGAGGACCAGTAGCTCTTTGCCGAAAGATCGATGAAGCCGGTATTGCCTTCCTCGTCGATGGCCCGGTAGCCGTTCTTGTCACCCATGTAGAGCTTGAGCGGAATATTGCCCGAGGCATCGGTGCCGCAGCTCGGTGCAGACACATCGTCACCGATGCGCTCATCGGTCGCGGTGAACGTACCCGACAGGGATGGCGTGGCGCTCAGGGTGCCGGTAAAAGTCGAGGAACCGGTGCCGGTTCCCGTGCCGGTGATGGTACCGGTCACCGTACCGCTGCCGGCATCGGCCGCCGGACTGCCGGTGGTACCCGCCGACGTACCCAACGTGGCGGCAAGGGTGGCGGTCGCCGTACCACTCACCGTTCCTGATACCGTGCCGCTGACTGCGCTGCTCGTCCCCGCTGCATCGACCAGGGTGCCGGTAAAAGTCCCGGTGACCGGTCCCGTGGCATTGCCGGTCAGAGTCGCGGGAATCATCCCGCTGATCAGGGTACGGGTGCTGTCGATGGCAACCTTGTCGTTGCGATCGGCATCGCAATAGCGGCCGAACTTGTATTCCTTGAGATTGCCGAACCAGCGCGGCCTGGAGCCACCATCGGGACGGAAGACGCCGATGTAAACCTGATTCTCGTAGGTGCCCTGCGTATTGACCGAGATCGGCAGCGTAGCGGAAGCGAATACGCTATTGACCGCCTGAATTTCGGCAAAGATCAGCGCCAGAGCGCTCTTGATCTCGGCCTTGCTGGTGGATTGGAAATACTTTCCGCCCCCGACCTTGGCCATGCTCTTCAACAAGGCCCCCTGACTCGGGCCGCTACCGGAATTGCAGCCGTTCTTGCAAACGTCGATGGTGTAGGTCGCGACCTTGTTGCGGAGCTTGGCTTTCGGACTGGTGGTGCTCTTCGGGTCATCCACGGTGGATTTGACACCGTAGTTGTACATATAGCGGGTCCATTCATCGGCCGCACTGCCATTGTCGCCACCGGTGACATCCGTAACATCCGGAACGTCGCCAATCAGGGCGGCCGCGGTGGTGATATCCGTTTTCGAATCGAACTGGCTGGGGTAGCCATTACCGATGAAGATGATGAAATTCTTGCTGCACCCAGCGGATATGCTGGAGGGCGGTGTATAGGCGGTGGCCGTGGTGTGCGGCAGCGCCGGCAACGAATAGCCACCCAGGGCATTCGGGAAGGACGGCTGGCGCGTCGAGCTGTTGCTGTTGCCGTTGTAATCCCGCATATCGGGATCGCTCCCCTGCGGCATGTCGGTCGCCAGACGGGGCAAGCCGTTGAAGTAGCGGAAGGCATGGTTCAGCATGCCTTCGTAATGTGTATCCGACGAGGCCACCTGCCAGTAGCTGGACCGGTCCGTAGCACTCCCGAAGTCCGTCGATGCCTGATTGAGCATGTTGATGAATACCGGGCGATTGGTACCATTCATCTCCCGGATCGCATATCGGATGTAACCGCCATTGGTGCCTGCCGCCAATGCCAGACCGACATTGATGTTGTCCCCCAGTGTTGAAGCAATTTCTGACAACGCCTGGAGTTCTGCCTGACCTTGCGCCGAACCATCCGTCCAGCCTTGATTCTGGGCATTCCAGTTGGCGGAGTTATCCAGCACGATCAGCACATTGGCCTGGGCGCCGGTCGCCGACTCGCCGCCGGTGTATAGATCAATATCGTCGGCATGCAACTGGGTCGAGAGAAAGACACCGGCCAGCATGGCGGCGCCCAGCGACTTACGGAATTTGGATGTCATGATATCTCTCCTGCCATGAATACCGGCGCGTCAGGTGCCGGTGCAGCGATAGGCGGAATCGTTGGCGTAAACCGTCACGGCACCGTTATCCATACGGATGCCGGTGCCCTGGGTGATGGAAACATTGGCACCAAACCAGCCTGATGTGGAGGTTGCCTGGATCTGCCAGATGGTGTCCGCGCAAGCGGAATAGGGATTGGTAAGCGTATCCAGACACTTCTTGTCATCGGCGTTATTTACCGGATCGACAAGTTCGACATTCTTCACCGGCTTGGATCTGATCAGGCAGGGACGAGCGACGACAACGGAATAGCTCTTGCCCCCCTCCGTCACGGTAAGGGTTTGGGCGGTTCCGGCAATGTTGTCCGTGAAATTGCTCGACAGGATCAGGTCCACCGTGCGCTGTGCGGTGGACATGGCTTCGGCACGGGACTGCGCATTGGCCACGCTGCGCAAATTGACGGTGGACAGACGGATCGCCGAAACCGCCATGAGGGTCAGTACCATCAGCATGATCAGGCTGAGGATCAGCACGACACCCCGCTGCCGCTGGATCAAGCGCTTCATGGCGACTCCCTGCGGCCGGCCATGTTGACCAGTTTGATGAACGAGGAGCTGAAACGTCGGCGATAGGCATCTCCGGCGGCGGCCACCGTCTTGCTGCCCATGGTAAAGGACTTGGTGTCGGTCCAGCCCGTGGTGGGCTTCAGATCCCGGGTAACCAGGAACAACTTGACCGCCATTACGTCTTCCCATTGATTCTCCGTGCTGGCATCCAGCCGCATGCCGGTGACAGCGGTACCGGTGGATGCCGTCCGGCGCGGATCAGCGTTGGATACCACCCAGGAATCGATCGAGCCATCGTCCGTGGTGTCAATTCCATACTCCAGATGCATGTTCTCGACGCCCGGCGCGATGGTTCTCAGGTTCTCGACGACCTTGAGCGTGCTGCCGCCGCTTGGAATCGCCAACTCGACCATCTTGAGGGTCGGCACGCCATCACCTGTGGTCGTGGAGTCGTAGTCGAGATCATTGACGCAGTCGTCACAGTTGGAAATAAAGTAAATGCGCGTCAGGAGCTTGCGTACCACCGCATTGGTACCTGGGGTCGCGGCCGTGCAGCCCAACACATGCATGTTGAAATCCGTGGCGGTGGTCGTCGCCATGGCATGAAATGGCTGGGTGTCGACGGTTCCATCGGGACAGGAGGACACCTGAAGGTAGGTATCGCCCGCCACATAGCCCGTGCCACCGGCAGTCACCGACGTGGTGCTGGCACGGCGGATCACGAATACATCGGTACCGGTCCTGTAGTTGCTCAGGCAATCCGTCACATCCGTCGTCAAGGTTCCCGTGTCGTGCGCTTCATAACCAAAGATCGGAAAAGGCACCTGCACCGGCGTCGTCGTCCCATTCCAGCCCTGAAGAGGATTGCCGCCTGACACATCGCAGGGCGAGGCGTATTTCCAATCCGTCAGCGTCGTGCCGTTCACAATGGTCGCACCAGAGGATGGAGTGAAGTTGGCGTAGTAACCAGCAAGCCGGATGTCCTCGGCCAGCACGTCCAGGGAGTAGCGTGCCGTTTCGATTTTCTGTCCCTCGCGGTCGATTTTTTCCCTGGTGGTGATCGACTGGGTAAATACCGACGCCAACGCCGCCAGCAACACCATGCTGATGCCCATGGCCACGAGCAATTCAATCAGGCTGAAACCATGCTGGGACTTATGGGAGCGGAAAAGAAACTTCATGATGGTCAGGTTCCGTCCAGATCAGCGACGCGGATCATGCGGCTGACGCCGCTACGGCGGGAGGTGATGGCGGTTAGACCACAGGAGTTGTCGCTGGGCGCCACACCGATGTCGCGCCCCTGCCAGACCACATCCACCTGAAACACCCCCGTGGTTCCCGTGTTGTACACACAACCACGCGCACCATTCATGCCTCCCACCTTGCTGGTTCCCACGACCTCGCCCACACCCTTCAGCGCCAGATCCCATTCACACAGGTCTCGCGATACGACACTTGCCTTGGCGGCACAACAGGTGGCTTGCAGTGCGGGCGTGTTGTTGCTGACAGTGATGCAGTCATTGTTATAGCTGGTGCCAAAAACGATCTTGGTTCCGCCACCGTCCTGCTGGTTGTATCCGGTGGATACCGAGGTGCTGGTCTTGACCTCGGCCAGATTGGCATTCATGCGATCCGCCAATTCACTGGCCAACATCATCGCCTGCCCACGGGAGAAGGAGTCTGCCTCGGCATTGATCGCGCGGGCCTGCAATCCGGCCAGCCCCAGGAGACCGACGGCAAGTATCGCCATGGTGATGACGACTTCGAGCAGGGAAAATCCCCTCTGGGAGCGCATGACACCTTTCATGAACATGATGTGGTTCCGGCAGGCATGACCCGAACCCTTGCGTTGCCGTTGGTGTCGAAGGTGACGCAACGGGGCGTGGCGAAACTGTCGTTGTCCGTCACCAGCAAGGTAACCGCGACGCCCCCGGACAAACGCCCGTTACGGTTAAAGATGATCGGTGCCGCTGTTCCCTGATAGGTGTAAGTGACACCGGAGGGCGGCTTTATCACCTGCATCACCGCATCCCCTGGCGCGGAGGTGCTACAGGTCGAACTGCTCGTGAATACGATGCACCACCCGCTGCTGAAATCGTTCGAGGGCGCAACAATGGAAATGGATGCGGAGGAAGCACCACTCCATTTGATGGCTTCGCTCCTTGCCAGCATTGCCGTGGTCACCAGATCGAAGGTGGCCGATTTCATCTTCTGGGTGTTGAGCAGGCTTTTGACGCCAGGCACGGCAACCGCCATCAGGATGCCTGCGATGGCGATGGTCACCATCAACTCAACCAAGGTGAATCCGTCGGCCCGGCGGCGATGGCCTACCATTCCGCCACCGGCAGCTTCAATCCGAACTGATTGATGGACAGGGCGGTCGCCGCCCCTGCCGCAGGATGATTTTCCTGTAGCGTGCCGACCTTGCCGTTGGCACTGACGGTAAAAATCGGCATGCCCTGTAGCGCGGCTACCGTGGACGCTGTGTTGGTTCCCGTGGTCAGGCTGATGTCGAAATAGGTGCTGACCTCGGTGGGTATCGTGTAATTCAAGTCAGCGACGGAGCCATAGTTACCCGCCTTCATGATGTACTGCTCCTGGCGGCTGGCGATCTCCATCAGCACGGCCTTGGCCGCAGATTTGTTGGCGCGGATCAGATAGTCCTTGTAGGCTGGAATGGCAACAGCGGTGAGTATTCCGATGATCGCCACCGCCACGATCAATTCGACCAGCGAAAATCCCGGCTGCCTTCGTCGTGCGGAATGACGGAATGAAGAGAGATCGCTGGGGATGGATGAGGCCATGGGCCAATGATTCCCCAGTGCTGGCGGGGCTGCCATCGGCTAAGGCGGATTCTGGGATAGGGAAACCCTGACTGACGGATCGGCATTCACCGATTTACCAGCCGGACCAGTCCCCCAGTCCCCTTCCTGCGTTCCCAAAGGCCGGCAGCCATGCCAAACTGCAAACCCGCGCCGCGCTGATGCTCAATCGATGAAACTCTCCCGCCGGTATGCCGTTCTCTTACTGGTACCGTTACTCACGCTGTCCATGATGTTCGCGTGCGCCACGGCCCGGGCTGCCGCGCCGCCGCTGACGCCGGCGGAGACCGCCTGGCTGAACGAACATCCAGTGATCCGCTACAGCGCCAACCCGGCCGCACCACCCGCCAGCTTTGTTGAACAGGGACGGCACTGGGGATATACCGCCGACTATATGCGCCTCCTCGGCCAGCAACTGGGTGTCGAATTTCGCTTCGAACCCCTGCCCAGTCTGGAAGCCGCACTGAAAGCCACCCGCGAACGAGGCATCGACGTCATGGCGCCGATGGGTGGCTTGCCGGTGCATGATGGTGCAGTGATTTTCACCGCATCCGTGCTGGCGCCGGAATCCGACCGAAGTGGTTCCGAGCGCTCACTGGTGCTTGGCGTGCGAGGGGATTGGCCACAACTCGTCGCCATCATCGACAAGGCCCATCTCGCCATCGATCCGGTAGAAATCGAGGCCCTGCGCCATCGCTGGCGGGATGTTCCCGACCGGGGTTACTCACCACAGCAGGTCACCCTGGTCCTGCTGACGCTGATGGCTGGCAGCCTGGCCATCACGCTGCTGGTGGTGCTTTGGTCGGTACGCAAGCGGCGCAGCATGGCGCGCGATATCGAACACAGCGAGGCCTTGTTCAATGCATTCTTCAACGCCTCACCGGCGGGCATGTCGATCCTCGACCGGGAGCTACATTTCGTCCGCATCAACGCCACCCAGGTGCGCATGTACAACCAGGCCGAATCGACCCGCGCCGGTCAGTCCATCGAACAGATGGTGCCCGACCTGGCGGCCATCGTTGCGCCGCTGATGCGCGAGGTCATGCTGACCGGCCGCAGCATCCACAATGTGGAAGTCTCCGGCAGCAATCCGGCGAACAGGAACGAACAGGTCCACTGGCTGGCGTCCTTCTTTCCAATCTATTCGCGTCCCGGCCGGGTACCACTGGGCGTCGGCCAGGTGATCATCGACATCGTCGACCGCAAGCGAGCAGAACTCGCCCTGCGCGAATCCGAAAACCGCCTGCGCAATGTGTCCAATCACCTGCCGGTGGCCGTGTTCCAATATCGCCTGGCGGGCAAAGCACCCGGCTTCACCTATGTGAGCGAGGGGATCGTGCGCCTGCTGCTGTGCAGCGCCGAGGATGTTCTCGCCAATCCAGTGCTGTTCCTCGATGCCATCCATCCCGACGACAGGGAGGAAATCCGCCGGCTGATGACCGACATCGCCCAGAATCGGCAGCCAGCCGGAGAAATCGAATGGACCGGCCGTCGTCATCCAGACTGCGGTCCCGAGTGCTGGCTGCAAATCCGCGCCACGGTGGAGGAAGGCAGCGATGGCCGCTTCGCCATCAGCGGCGTGATCCTCGACATCACCCAGCTCAAGGGCGTACAGCAGGCCCTGGAGCGTTCCCGCGCTGAACTGCGCCGGCTGTCGGCGCACCGCGAGGGCCTGGTGGAACGCGAACACCAGCGATTGGCGCGGGAATTCCACGACGAACTGGGCCAGGTGTTGACCACCGCGCGCATGCATCTTCAAATGCTGGAGCGCAACCTCGCTGCCGGTACTACCGACGGCACCCGCGACACGGTGAAGAACATCGACGGCATGATTGCCGACGCCTATCGCAGCGTGAAGACCATCGCCTCCGACCTGCGCCCGGCGGCCCTCAACCTCGGCCTCACCGCCGCTGTCGAATGGCTGGCCGGAAGAGTGCTCGGCGCAGCCAGGATTCGCTGCACCATCACCTTCGACCGCAGTGCCGACAACCTCGACGGTGACTACTCGATTGCCCTGTTCCGCATCGTTCAGGAATCGCTGACCAACATCGTCCGCCACGCCGGCGCCGACAGCGTGCGCATCGGTCTCGACCAGAACGAGGGCGGCATCCACCTGGAGATCGCCGACAATGGCAAGGGCTTCGACGCCAGCCAGGTCGACCGCAGCGCACGCTTCGGCCTGCTCGGGATATCCGAGCGGGTGGAATCCCTTGGCGGTACCCTTCGCATCGATAGCGCCCCTGGCACGGGCACGCGTCTGTCGGTTACCCTGCCCAATATCCCGCCCAGCGCGGAAGCCCCACACAGGAGTACCAGCCCATCATGATCCGGGTCATCATTGCCGACGACCACACACTGTTCCGCGTCGGCCTCAAGCAGATGCTGCATTCCTATGCCAGCATCGAAGTAGTCCGCGAAGCGACCAACGCGGCGGAAACCCTGAGCGCCATCGCGGCTGGCGGCGCCGACCTGCTGCTTATGGATCTCACCATGCCCGGCGCTTCGGGCACCAGCCTGATCGAACAGGTGGTCAGCCAGCAACCGGAACTGCCCATCCTCGTCCTCAGCATGCACGACGAACCCGCCACCGTGCGTCGTGCCATCCAGGCCGGCGCCTCGGGCTACATCACCAAGGGATCGAGTCCCGACACCCTGCACGCCGCCGTCACCCGCGTCGGTGCAGGCGAACGCTACATCGATCCATCGGTCGCCGAAGCGCTCGCCTTCGATGCCGTTACCCAGAGCAACGGGGAACTCCACCAAAGCCTGAGCAAGCGCGAATGGGAAGTGCTCAAACTGATTGCCGAAGGGATCATGCTCAACCAGATCGCCGACCAGCTCCACCTCAGCCCGAAAACGATCACCACGCACAAGACTCACCTGATGGAGAAGCTCGGCGTCGGCAACAACGCCGACCTGATCCGCTATGCCATCGAGCACAGGCTGTTCGATTGAGCGCATCACGCCTCGCCGGGCCGCTGGCTGCCTCTGTATTCCTCCATCTCGTCGCCGCAGGCCTGCTCGGGCTATGGCCGGTACACACACCGGGACAGCGCGCTCCCCTCACCACCCTCACGGTACGTCTGGCGGAATCCCGTCCGCTAGCGACACCGCCCCTGCCCATCCCCGTCGACGCTGTCGTACCGGAGCCACCGCCCCCCCCTTCTGCCCCCGGT
>JAVBXY010000030.1 GCA_030824275.1 Rhodocyclaceae bacterium
TGATTTCTTTCGGGATACTCGGCAGCGTCACTGCCGGCTTCTTTTTGCGGGTCTTGCTTGGCATACATGCTCCTTTTCAACATGGTATGCCTCACACACAAAATTTCGGACAGGCTCTCAATAAATGCCATTTTGGCTGCTCTCGCGAGGCCGATCCGCAGGAAGGTGTTCGTCAGTTACCACCACAGCGGTGATCAAGCCTATTACAACGAGTTTTCCCAGTTCTTCCACGACCAGTTCGAGGCAATGTTTGATAACTCGCTGGAACGGCAGATCGACAGTGACAACGTAGATTATGTGATGCAGCGAATTCGCGACAATCACGTGACTGGAACCTCTTGCACCATCGTGCTTATTGGGGCTCAGACCCATCTACGCAAATACGTGGATTGGGAAATCAAGGCAACACTGGCCAAACAACATGGTCTTCTGGGCATTGTGCTGCCGACGCATACTTTGAATCCATCCGGTCAAATCATAGTGCCAGACCGCTTCCTTGATAACTCTACATCGGGTTATGCGGTTTGGACGCACTGGCATGGGCTCACTGTTCAAGGATTCACTCAGCTATTGGAATCGGCTATTGCCAAGCCGAAGACACTGATTGATAACAGACGGGCCATGCGCCAACGAAATGGATAGGAGTTGATATGGCAGCGATCACCAAAGGCTCCATCTCATTTGACATAGGATTCATCAAGATGGGGGCTGATTTTCATGAGCCAGACCGTCAGTGTGCATGGGAACTTTACGCCGAGCTTTCCACTCGGGTAGCTGTGACCGGAAAACCCAAAGATCCAGACTGCACCGACTTTTCCGGTGAGGTGTATGCGGAAAGCCTTGCATCCCTATATACGTTTTTCAGCGAGGCTCGAAAAATCATGCGGCAGTTCCCTGTAGGCACCATAGGGGTACTGAAAATTGAAAATCACTTGGGTGCCTTGATTCATCGTGCCATGCGCGATGTAATACGCCCCTTTTTAGAGACGTGGCAGGCGGATTTTCGCTACTGGTGGGAAGAAAAATCGGACAAATCTCTATCGCCTTTTAATAGACAAGCCCAATATCCACGAGTTAAAGACATGCTGTCTCAGTGGAGCGAAGTGCGGGCCATCATGCGTGCCATTCAGGACAGCCTGGCCACGTCTTACAAACTAATAGACCTAAGCAAGCTGCAATGAAATTAACGGCGAAAATGCTGGCGACAATGATCAAGTGCTTGCCCGAAGCTGATCAGCAAGCGCTATTAGTGTCCGCCATGGCAGGCGATTTTCATAAGCCAACAAACCCCTCCTAGGGCATCAAGATGTGACGTGTTCTGGGGATCAGCGGCCGGACTGATTGCTGGGGCTATCCGCACTATCCGCGATGCCGACAGAAGCTCCGGATGCGTGCTGCTGTAAATAACGCCGTGTCGCCAAGGCCGACTTTTACAGGGCGCGCTGCAGGCACTCCAGGTAGGCGGCGCCGTCCGGTTCGGCGCGGTCGCGCTGGGCGCGCCACATGGTTTCGCCGAGGCAGTCGAGGACTACGTGCAGGGCTTCGTGGCGGTCGCCGCGACGGTTTTGCAGGGTCTCGAAAGCGGTGCGGATGCCCGGCGGCTGGTCGATGGAAAGCTGCTCTTCGATGGACAGGTGCAGGCCGATGTGGAGGAAGGGATTGGTCTCGCCCTGCTCCGGCGTCCATTCCTTTTGCAGGGCGTCTTCCGATTCGAATAGTGCGTGATATTCGGGGTGGAGATCGACCAGGTCGGCGGTCAGGGTTTCCAGCGGCGTCGCCGGCAGTTTGTTGATGCGCTTGGCCCAGGCATCGATGATGAAGAGGCGGGCCTGGTCGCGGGTAGGGTTAAACATGTTGGGTTTTGTCCTTGTATGAGCAAAGGTCGGCGACCATGCAGCGCGGGCAGTCCGGCGTGCGGGCCTTACAGGTGTAGCGGCCGTGGAGGATCAGCCAGTGATGGGCGTGCAGGCGAAAGTCCGCCGGGACGACCTTGAGCAGCTTCTGCTCGACAGCGTTCACATCCTTGCCGGGCGCCAGGCCTGTGCGGTTGCCGACGCGGAAGATGTGGGTGTCCACGGCGATGGTCGGCTCGTGGAAGACGATGTTGAGGACCACATTGGCGGTCTTGCGGCCGACACCAGGCAGGGCTTCCAGCGCTTCGCGGTCATTCGGCACTTCACCGTCATGGCGCTCCAGCAGCAGGCGCGAGAGGGCGGCGACGTTTTTCGCCTTGGTGCGGTAGAGGCCGATGGTCTGGATGTATTCGGCGATGCCTTCCTCGCCGAGGGCCACCATGAATTCCGGCGTCGGATGGGCGCGGAACAGGGGCCGCGTGGCGCGATTGACGCCTTTGTCGGTGGCCTGGGCGGAGAGCACGACGGCCACCAGCAGCTGGTAGGGCGTCTTGTATTCCAGTTCGCTCTTCGGTTCCGGATCGGCGGCGGCGAGCCGGGTGAAGAACTCGCGGACCTTCTTCGGCGTCATGCCGGCGCCGACTCCGCAACAGGGGGCATTTGCTGGCGCTGGAGACGCAGACGTTCGTTGGCGCGATGGTCGAGCCAGTTGCGGCCGGCGATCAGCAGGCCGAGCACGAAGAAGGCGCCAGGCGGCAGGATGGCGATGAGGAAGCCGGGGTAGTCGGCCGGCAGCACCTGGATGCCGGAGAGCGAGGGGACGATCATCTCGATGCCGGCGAACAGCGTGCCCTGGCCGATGATCTCGCGCACGGCACCAAGCAGGGCGATCACCCAGATGAAGCCCACACCCATCATCAGGCCGTCCAGCGTCGAGGCGCGCAGGCCGTTCTTGGCGGCGAAGGCTTCGACGCGGGCTAGCACGATGCAGTTGGTGACGATCAGCGGAATGAAGATGCCAAGCACCAGGTAGAGATCGTGCAAAAAAGCGTTGAACAGCAGATCGACTATCGTCACCAGCGCGGCAATGATGAGGATGAAAACGGGAATACGGATTTCGTAAGGGATGAAGGCGCGCAGGGCCGAGATGGCAAGGTTGGCGAGCATCATGACCAGGATGGTCGCCAAGCCCAGGCTGACGGCGCTGACGAAATTGGTACTCACTGCCAGCAGGGGACACAGGCCGAGCAGTTGGGCGAGGATGGCGTTCTGTTTCCAGAGACCGTTGCGGGCGATGTCGCGATAGACGCTCATGACTTACTCCTTGAAACTTTCGTTCGCCGGCAGTGCAAAAAGCTTTTCTCGCCGTGCCGTCGCCCATTCCAGCGCGCGGCGGCTGGCATTGGTGACGGCACGGGCGGAGACCGTCGCGCCGGCCATCTGGTCGAAGCGTCCACCGTCCTTCTTTACTCGCCATTGACGGGACGGCACGGTGTCAAAGCCGAGGTCGTTGAACTGGGTGATCCAGGGGCGGGTCTTGTTGCGGTCCTTCTTTGGATCGATGTAGTCGCCCAGGCCCGGTGTTTCCTTGTGTGTGGTGACTCGCTGCGCAATCAGGTGCTCGTCGGCACTGACGGCGAGGATCAGCCCGATGCGGCCGGAGTAACCGTCGGGGGCCGCAGCCTCCAGCACCAGCGCCACTGGCACGCCGCCCTTGCGGGCACGGAACAGACGGCTGGGTTCGTCGAGGCCGAGGAGCCTGGTTGGCGGCAGGATGATGGTGTCGACCATCGGGTCGTTGTCGTAGGCGGCAGGCGGCAGTACCTCGCTGATCAGCCGCAGCTTTTCGGCCTGGGCGCTGGCAGCGACACGCGGTGCCGTCAGCACATAGGCTCCCGCCATCAGGGTAGTGAAAATCACGGTGAAGGCCAGCAAGATGGCAGCTGTGCGCAGGGAGATACGCAGGGCGCCGGATTCCTGGGGGGGCACGGGATCGAGGTGTTCTTCGCTCACGAGTGCTCTCCGTTTTTGTGACCAAACACCGCAGGCTGGGTGTACATGTCGATCAGCGGTACCGCGATATTCATCAGCAGCACGGCGAAGGCGATGCCGTCCGGATAGGCGCCGAAGGTGCGAATGACCCACGTCAGTAAGGCCACGCCAGCCGCGAAAATCAGTTTGCCTTTTGGCGTCGTGGCGCCGGAAACCGGATCGGTGACGATGAAGAAGGCGCCGAGCATGGCGCCACCGGTGAAGACGTGGAACAGGGGGCCGGCGAACTGGGCGTTGTCGATCAGGCTGAACAGACCGGCAACGGCAAATAGCGTGGCGAGAAAGGCGACCGGCATGTGCCAGGTGATGATGCGTTGCTGCACCAGCCAGACGCCGCCTAGCAGATAGCCGGCACCGATCCATTCCCAACCCTTGCCGCCGATGTTGCCGACGGCGGCGTTTTCGCCCAGCACGCCGGCCACCGTGGCCTTGGCCTCAGCCGTGTGCAGGGCTGTGCGCAAGGCATCGAGCGGGGTCGCCATGGCCATGGCGTCGAGATGGCGGAAGCCGAAGATGGCATCGAGTTGGGTGGCGAATTCGGTGGCGCCAACGGCGGGCCATTGCGACATCAGTTGCGGGTAAGCGACGATCATCAGGGCAAAGGCCACCATCGCCGGGTTGAAGGGGTTCTGGCCAAGGCCGCCGTACAGGTGCTTGGCGACGACGATGGCGATCAGGGTGCCGAGCACAGTCAGCCACCAGGGTGCGATCGACGGAAAGGTGAGGGCGATCAGCCAGGCGGTGACCAGGGCCGAGCCATCGGTGAGGAACAGGGCCAGCGGCTTGCCGCGCAGCTTCAGCATGATGGCTTCGGCGACAAGTGCGGCGGCCGAGGCGAGGCCGATCTGCACCAGAATGGCGGCGCCGAAGAACCAGACGTAGACGGCGATGCCGGGAATCAATGCGGCCAGCACGCGCAGCATGACCGACTGCACGCTGGCGGGCTTGAGGAAGTAGGGAGAGTTGTTCACTGTTGGCGCGATTTTAGTTGTCGGGCGGCAGATGGGGTTTGGCCATCTCGCGGATTTCGGCGCGGCGGGCTTCGATGGCGGCGATTTCGGCTTGCTGCTCGGACGTCAGTTGCTCGGTGTTCTGTGGCGCAGCATCGGCTTTTTGCGCCTTGGCGCGTTCCAGCGCGGCGGCGATCAGGGCTTTCTTGGCATCCTCTTCCGGTGTCGTCGTCGGCTGGTCCACCGAGGCCAGTGCGGCAGCGGCCTTTTCGCGACCGGCGGCAGTCTTGGCGGCGAGGCGGGCGGCTTTCTCCTCCTTCTCGCGCTCCTCGCGGAAGAGGCGGAATTCGTAGCGCACGCGGGCTTCGTCGGCGGCTTCCTTTTCCTTTTCGCGCGCCCATATCTCGCTCTTGGCGAAGCGGTAGTAATCCACCAGCGGGATGTGCGAGGGGCAGACGTAGGCGCAGCAGCCGCACTCGATGCAGTCGAACAAGTTGTATTCCTGCGCCTTGCCGAAGATCTTCGCCCGCGAGAACCAGTAGAGCTCGAAGGGCTGGAGATCGGCCGGGCAGGCCTTGGCGCATTCGCCGCAGCGGATGCAGGGCATCTCCGGCGGCGGTGGCGGGAAGAGGATGGGCGATCCGACCAGCACGCAGTTGGTGGCCTTGACCACCGGCACGCTGTCGGCCGGCATGCGCACGCCCATCATCGGCCCGCCCATGATCAGGCGGTCGGTATCGGGTTTGGCATCGCAGAGGGCGATGAGGTCGGCCATCGGTGTGCCGAACAGCACTTCGTAGTTGCGCGCCTTCTCCACGTTGCCGGCGACGGTGACGATGCGCGACACCAACGGCTGGCCAAGGGCGATGGCTTCGTAGATGGCGTAGGCGGTGCCGACGTTGAAACACTGCACACCGTAGTCGGTGGAGCGCTTGCCGTGGGGCACTTCGATGCCGGTGAGGACGCGGATCAATTGCTTGGCGCCGCCCGCCGGGTAGCGGGTGGGAACGACGATGACCGCCATGTCTTTTTCGCCGGCCACGGCTTTCTCCATGGCGGCAATGGCTTCCGGTTTGTTGTCCTCGATGCCGACCAGCACGCGGCCGGCGGCCAGCATCTCGCGCATGATGGCGATGCCCTTCACCGTGGCCTCGGCGCGCTCGCGCATCAGCACGTCGTCACAGGTGATGAATGGCTCGCACTCGGCACCGTTGATCACCAGTGTGTCGAGCTTGCCGCTCTTGCCCGGATTGAGCTTCAGGTGGCTGGGAAAGACGGCACCGCCGAGGCCGACGACGCCGGCGTCACGCAAGTAGTCGCGGGTCTGCGTCGGTGTGGCGTTGCGATAATCGAAGGGCGTGCGCGTGATCCATTCATCGCGGCCGTCCGGCTCGATCACCACGCACAGCGCGGGAAGCCCCGAGGTGTGAGGCATTAGGCGCATCTCGACGGCGGTGACGGTACCCGAGGTGGAGGCATGTACGGCGGAGGAGACATTGCCGTCGGCTTCGCCGATGCGCTGGCCCTTCAACACCTTGTCGCCGGCCTGGACCAGCGGACGCGGCGTACCGCCGATGCTCTGGTGTAGCGGGATGACCAGAAAAGTCGGCGCTGGCGACACGGCGATGGGCTGCTGTGTGGAGGCTTCCTTGTTGTAGGCGGGCTTCACGCCGCCGTGGAAGTTGAACAGGCGATGCAGCATGCTCATGCAACTTCCTTGGTCGCCGGCTTGATGGCGAAAACCGGATATTTCCACTTCCAGGTTTCCACGCTCTCGGGCAGCGGCTCCATGGAAATGCAGTTCACCGGGCAGGGCGGCAGGCAAAGCTCGCAGCCGGTGCATTGATCGGCGACGATGGTGTGCATCTGCTTGGCGGCGCCGATGATGGCGTCCACCGGGCAGGCCTGGATGCACAGCGTGCAGCCGATGCAGATCTGCTCGTCGATGAAGGCGACCGCCTTCGGCTTCTCGATGCCGTGCTCGGCGGAGAGCTCCTTGACCTCGCGGCCGAGCAGATCCGCCAGCTTGCGGATGCCTTCCTCGCCGCCGGGGGGGCATTGATTGATTTCGGCCTCGCCCTTGGCGATGGCTTCGGCGTAGGGTTTGCAACCGGGGAAGCCGCACTGGCCGCACTGTGTCTGCGGCAGGATGGCGTCGATCTTCTCTACCAGCGGATCGCCTTCGACGCGGAATTTGACGGCGGCGTAGCCCAGGGCAGCACCGAGCACGATGGCGCCCAGCGCCATGACCAGAATCGCGGAGATCATTATTTGTACTTGTCCAGCCCGGCGAAACCCATGAAGGCCAGGCTCATGATGCCTGCCGTGATCATGGCGATGGCCGTGCCGCGAAAATGCATGGGGATGTCGGCGCCTTCGAGACGTTCGCGGATGCCGGCGAAGAGCACCAGCGCCAGCGTGAAACCGGCGGCGCTGCCGAAGCCGAACAGCAGCGACTCGACCAGATTGTGGCGCAGGCCCACGTTGAGCAGCGGCACGCCAAGTACGGCGCAATTGGTGGTGATCAGTGGCAGGTAGATACCTAGTACCTGATGTAAAACCGGGCTGGTCTTCTGGATCACCAGCTCGGTGAGCTGGACGATGGCGGCGATGGTGACGATGAAGGACAGCGTGCGCAGATATTCCAGTTGATTGGGTATCAGCAGCCAGCTATCAATTACGTAGCTCGCGCCGCAGGCCATGGTCAGTACGAAGGTGGTTGCCGCGCCCATGCCGATGGCAGTTTCCAGTTTCTTGGAGACACCCATGAAGGGGCACAGCCCCAAGATGCGGACGAAGACGACGTTGTTCACGAGAACGGCGCCGAGGATCACAAAAAGATAACTGGTCATGATGCGCGGTAAAGCGGGATGGGCCGGCCTTGCATGGCGAAGCGAGGATTATCCCGCTTTTGCCGACATGCCGGCAATTGCCGCAATGCATTCGCTGACGAGTTTCGGGCCTTTATAGATCAATCCGCTATATAGCTGAACCAGTGATGCTCCTGCTTCCAGTTTTGTCTTGGCTCGCTCGCCGCTGGTGATGCCGCCAGCGGCGATGATGGGTAACTCTCCGCCCAATGCTTGGGCGAAGGCGCGTACCACGGCCGTCGACTTGTCGAACAGCGGCGCGCCGGACAGTCCACCGGCCTCGCCGACATGCAGCGAGTGCTCCACGCCTTCGCGGCCTAGCGTGGTATTGGTGGCGATCACCGCATCGATACGGTGGCGGCGCAGGGCATCGGCAATATTGGTGATCTGGGCCGAGTCCAGGTCGGGGGCAATCTTCAGCGCCAGCGGAACGTATTTGCCGTGGCGGTTGGCTAGCACGGTCTGGCGAGCCTTCAATGCACCCAGCAGCGCATCGAGTTCCGATTCGCCCTGTAGCTGGCGCAGATTCTTGGTATTCGGCGACGAGATGTTCACTGCTATATAGGAAGCGGCCGCGTAAGCCTTGTCGAGGCCAATCAGGTAATCGTCCACCGCGTTCTCGATGGGCGTGTCGAAGTTCTTTCCTATATTGATGCCGAGGATGCCCCGGTAACGTACTTGGCTGAGTTTCTCCAGCAGCGCATCCACCCCCAGGTTGTTGAAGCCCATGCGGTTGATGATCGCCTCCTGCTCCGCGAGCCGGAACAGACGCGGGCGAGGATTACCCGGTTGCGGGCGGGGGGTCACCGTCCCGACTTCCAGGAAGCCGAAGCCGAGGCGGGCCAGGCCATCGACGGCGGCAGCGTTCTTGTCCAGGCCGGCGGCAAGGCCGACCAGATTGGGGAAGGTTAGCCCCATGACTTCCGTACTACTAATAGAAGAAGGAGCGGGAGCCCCCGGCGAAATGCCGAGCCGGTCGCCTATGGCCAGCAGCTCCAGCGTGAGTTCATGGGCCCGTTCCGCATCGAGCGTAAACAGGAGGGGTCGGAGGAGGGGATAGAAGTTCATGGAAGAAATTTTACGCTTTCGAATAAAAATATCTCCGAAGGGGTTTACACATGAGAAATGCGCCCCTATAATCTCGTTTCTCTGCTGATGACACAGCAGCGCGACGAAGCGAAAGCGACGAAGCAACGTTCTTTAAAAACCAAACAGCCGATAGGTGTAGGTGCTTGCTGGGCTGAAGGTAGTATGTAAGTGGGGTTTTGCCGAGATCGAAGGCAGTCCCATGGCGACCGGGGAACC
>JAVBXY010000036.1 GCA_030824275.1 Rhodocyclaceae bacterium
CTCGGCCTTTCTCTCTCCTACGGCATCATCCAGAAACACGGCGGTCGTATCGATGTCTCCAGCGTCCCCAATAATGGCACTTGCTTCCGCGTCTCTCTCCCCCTCGTTCGTCTCTCGCCCTCGTTCGATGAGACACCGAGCCTCTGACACCATCACCTCGGCAGCCGCCATCGGCAACGCCGCGCGGTACGATATCGACAATGCCGGCCGTAACAGCTTCCTGGCGCATTCGCTTGATGGCGACTTCGTCCTCACTACCAAGGATTTCCGTTCATGACCGATACCGTCACCGAAAAACCCGCCCGCCTGCTTTTCGTCGACGACGAGCCATCGATCCTGTCGTCCCTGAAACGGCTCTTCCATCGTTCCGGCTATGAACTGTTCACCGCCACGTCTGGGCGGGAAGGCCTGGAGCTGCTGGAGCATCAAGCCGTCGACCTCGTCATCAGCGACATGCGCATGCCGGAAATGGACGGTGCCCAGTTCCTCGAAAAGGTATTCAGCCGCTGGCCGGACACCAAGCGCATCCTCCTGACCGGTTACGCAGACGTCAGTTCGACCATCGCTGCCATCAACCAGGGCAAGATCTGGCGCTATGTCTCCAAGCCATGGGATGACAACGAAATTCTCCTGACCGTGCAGCAGGCCCTGGCCCATCGTCGCCTGATGCACGAGAACGCACGGCTGACCAAACTCACCCAGCAGCAGAACGAGGAACTGAAATCCCTCAACGCCAGCCTGGAACAAAAAGTGGCGGAACGTACTGCCGAACTGCAAACCGCCAACAAGGAATTGCACAGCAGCTTCCTCGCCACCGTGCAAGTCTTTTCCAACCTGATCGAACTGCGCGAAGGCAAGCTGGCCGGCCATTCCCGCCGGGTGGCCGACCTCGCCCGTCGCATCGCCGAGCGCATGGGCCTGGACGAAGCGGAACAGCGCGAAATACTGCTCGCCGGTCTGCTCCACGACGTCGGCAAGGTCGGGCTCGCCGACAAGCTGCTGGAACGTCCTTTCAACGCCCTCAGCCCGACCGAAAAACTCGAGGTCATGCGTCACCCGCAAAAGGGACAGCAATTGTTGCTTGGCGTGCCGCAACTCACCCAGGCCGGCCGGATCATCCGCCATCACCACGAAGCCATGGATGGCAGCGGCTACCCGGACCAACTGGTTGGACTCGCCATTCCCTACGGTGCCCGCATCCTGTCCGTCGCCAACGATTACGATGCCTTGCAGAACGGCGCGCTGACGCTGCGACCTCAAACCGCCAAGGAAGCCCGAGAATTGATCGCCAAGGGACGCGGCAAGCGCTACGACCCGACAGTGGTGGATGCCTTCATGGCCATGCTCGACGAGAGTCAGACCCAGGCCGAGGTGGAAGTCACCGTCACCCCGCAGGAATTGCGCCCCGGCATGATCCTGACCCGGGACCTGCTGCATCATGAGAACTACTTGCTTTTGCCGCGCGGCCGCGTCGTCGACGCCGACGTCATCACCCAGTTGAAAGCGCTGACGGAAAACGATCCACGCCCGCTCACCATTCATGTGCGGCGAAGTGCCGGACCGGGGGTGCTGCGGGATCGGGCGCCGGAACCAACCCAGCGTCAATGGAAGGAAATGACGCTGCCGGCTACGCGCCTCAAGGAGGGTATGATGTTGTCACGTAACCTGTACCATCAGGAAGGCTACCTGCTGCTGGCCAGGGGCAACTACCTCGATGAAGCCATCATCCGCCAGTTGCGGGATATCGAAACCAGCACAGGCAAGCCCATCGTCGCCCACATCCGGATCGAGGATCGCTGATGTCCAATTCATATTTTCTGCACGGGTAACGGAGCCACCATGGAAGCCTTCGTCTGGGACCCGCATTTCGTCACCGGCATCGCCACTGTCGATGAACAGCACCACCGCCTGGTAGATATCATCAACCAGCTTGGCAATACCTTGATCATTGGCAAGCCTGATGCCAGCGCTACCCAGGCCGTATTCCACGAACTGGCCGAGTACGCCCGCTTCCATTTCGCCGACGAGGAGCGCGTGATGGTCGAGGCGGGCATTGATGCCCGCCATCTCGATGAGCATCGATCCCATCACCGGGGTTTCGTGGAGCAACTGGTCACCATGTGGCAGGGCCGCGATGCGATGGAGCGCCCGGCGGAAATGCTGCATGGCTTCCTCTCCGCCTGGCTCAGCTTCCACATCCTCGGTGAGGATCTATCCATGGCACGGCAGGTGTCTGCCATCGCCGCCGGCAAGACGCCGGCCGAGGCCCTGGCTCAGGAGGCCGCACCGATCGACAGTGCCACCTCCGCCCTGCTCATGGCCATGGGCAACCTGTACCACGTCCTCTCGTTACAGAACCGCGATCTGGCCAATGCCAATCGCCACCTGGAAGACAAGGTCACCGCCCGTACCCGCGAACTGGTGGAGGCCCAGAACCAGTTGCTGCAATCGGAAAAGATGGCCTCCATTGGCCAGTTGGCGGCGGGCGTGGCCCACGAGATCAACAATCCCATCGGCTTCGTGAATTCCAACCTGGGCACGCTGTCCCGCTACGTCGAAGACATCCTGCGCGTCATTGACGCCCGCGCCGAGACCCCGGCCAGCCAGGCGCTGAGCGGCGAGATCGACGTGAACTTCCTGCGCGCCGACCTGGTGGACCTGGTGCGGGAATCCCGCGAGGGCCTGGAGCGGGTGCGCAAGATCGTCGCCAACCTGAAAGATTTTTCGCACGTTGACGAAGCCGAATGGCAGGACGCGGATCTCTTGGCCGGCCTCGACAGCACCCTCAACGTCGTCTGGCACGAGCTCAAGTACAAGGTCGAGCTGGTACGCCAATTGGCACCCTTGCCGCGTATACGCTGCATCCCGGCCCAGCTCAATCAGGTCTTCATGAATCTGCTGGTCAACGCCGCCCAGGCGATCAAGCAGAAGGGGACGATCACACTTTCATCGGGCGTCGACGGCGACCAGGTCTGGATCGAAATCGCCGATACCGGTGTCGGCATGGACGACGCCGTGATCCGCCGGATGTTCGATCCCTTCTTCACCACCAAGCCCGTCGGCACCGGAACCGGTCTTGGCCTGTCCCTCTCCTACGACATCATCAAAAAGCACGGCGGTCGCTTCGACGTCTCCAGCACACCGGGGGTCGGCACCACCATACGCCTGTATCTGCCGGTATCCGGGCCGGCCAACGAAACCGCATCATGAGCGCCGCCGACATTCCGGACTCCCTGTTCCGTGCGATGCTGGAACAGAACACTGTCGGCATCGTCGTCACCGACCGGGACGGCCTCATCGTCTATGTAAACCCCCGCCAGCTGGAGGCCAGCGGTTATGCGCTGGAGGAGTTGCTGGGCCAGAATCCCCGCATCATGGGCGCCGGGGATGCACCACCGGAGGTATATCAGGACCTGTGGTCCACCATTCTGTCCGGGCGCGTCTGGCATGGCGAGCTGAACAACCGGCGCCGCAATGGCGAGGTACACCGGGAACTGGTCAGAATCTCGCCGATCCGCAACCCGGCGGGGGACATTACGCATTTCTTCGCCATCAAGGAGGAAGACCTGCTGGGCAATGCCGCACGCCTGCTCGGCGGCGCGACCGCCATCCTCGATCCACTGACCGGCCTGCCCAATCGGGCCATGTTGCTGGAGCGCATCAGCCTGCGCCTGATCGGCGACGGCAACGTCACGCCGAACTTCGCCCTCTTCAGCATCGACCTGGATCGCTTTCGAGTCATCAACGAAAGCTTTGGCCACTTCGCCGCCGACGAAGTCCTGGTCCGCGTCGCCGCCCGTCTGCGTGAAACCATACGCCAGTCGGACATGGTCGCCCGCACCGGCGCCAACGAATTCCTGCTCCTGCTCGACAGCGAAAACTCCGATACCCAGTTGGAGGAACTGGCCCAGCGCCTTCTCTCCGCCATCGGTACCCCAGTGGAACTGCAAGGCCGGACGGCCCGCCTGACAGCCAGCATGGGCATCGCCCGCGCGCCCCTCGATGCCCGCAGCGCCGACGACCTGATCAAGCACGCCGACAACGCCATGGCCATGGCAAAAACCGCCGGCGGCGGCTGTTTTCGCTTCTACGCCCCACCGGCCAAGGACCAGGCCATCGCCTGGAACGATCTCACCGCCGCCTTGCGCGATGTGGTGAAGCGCGACGAACTGCTGCTGCACTACCAGCCCAAGGTCGATCTGCGTACCGGCAAGATGCAGGGCCTGGAAGCGCTCGTGCGCTGGCAACACCCGGAACACGGCCTGATCGCCCCCAGCCGCTTCATCCCGGTGGCCGAAGAAACCGGGCTCATTGTCGACCTGAATGAGTGGGTCATACGCGCTGCTTTGCGCCAGATGCGCCTGTGGATGGATGCCGGCCTGCCACGCATCACCGTCAGCCTGAATCTCTCCCTGCGCCACTTCGGCTATGGCGATCTGCCCGGATTCATCGCCACCTGTATCGAAGAAACCGGCGTGGACCCGACCCTGCTGGAACTGGAGATCAGTGAGGGCGCAGTGATGCGCGACCCCAGCCGGGCATTCATCATCGTCGACCGGATCAAGTCACTCGGCGTCAAGCTGTCGCTGGATGACTTCGGCACCGGTCTGTCGTCCCTGTCCTATCTGTCACGGATGAACGTGGACAAGTTGAAGATCGACCAGAGTTTCGTCCATGACATCACCACCAACCCGGTCAACGCCTCCATCGTCGCCGCCATGATCGCCATGGCCCACAAGCTCGGCAAGCGCGTGATCGCCGTTGGCGTGGAAACCGAAGGCCAGGCTCGACAACTCCGGCGCCACGACTGCGATGAAATCCAGGGCTACTTCTTCAGCCGGCCGGTGGCAGCGGAAGAAATCGCCCCCATGCTTGCGGCAGGCCGCCTCCTCAGCCTGAAAACCGAGGCAGCCGAACCGGATCAGAAAACCCTGCTGCTGGTGGATGACGAACCCAATATCCTCAATGCCCTCAAGCGGCTGCTGCGGCGCGACGGTTACCGAATACTGTCGGCGGGCAGCGGCGAGGAGGCCCTGGAACTACTCGCCACCAACAGTGTCCAGGTCATCGTCTCCGACCAGCGCATGCCGGCCATGAGCGGCGTCGAATTGCTCAGCCGGGCGCGGGAACTTTATCCGCATACCGTGCGGATCATCCTCTCCGGCTACTCGGATATCTCGACGCTATCGGACGCCATCAACCGTGGCGCAGTGTGGAAATACATATCCAAGCCCTGGGACGACGAGACGCTCAAGGACGAAATCCGCCACGCCTTCTCCTTGCGCAACTAACGCCATGCATTGCCGCATCCTTGTCCTTGACGACGACCAGAACGTACTCAACGCCCTGCGCCGCGAATTGATGCGCAAGCCATTCGTCGGCACCGACGGCATCGAACTGGAAACCTTCCTCTCCGCCCTGCCGGCACTTGAACGTGCCGCCATGACAGACGGGTACTTCGATGTCGCGATCGCAGACTACCGCATGCCGGACATGAACGGCATTGAGTTCCTGACCCGCTTCCGTGTCTTGCAGCCCGATGCGGTACGCATCCTGTTGAGCGGAATGATGGATGTCGATGGCACCATCGAGGCGATCAACACCGCTCGCGTAGATCACATACTGACCAAGCCCTGGCACGAATACGATCTCAAGGGTCGTATCGCACTGGCCTTGCATCAGCGCGAACTGCGGCCACCGGGCAGCCCCCAGGTGGTGCCGGCGCGAGGACCATTTTCACTACTGCTGGTGGATGACGAACCGGCCCAATTGCATGCCCTGGAACGGGAACTGGCCGGTTCGCCGGCGACACGGCAGCTGTTTTCCGTCCGCGCCGCAGCATCGCCGGAAGCCGCTCTGGAACTGGCGAGCAGGGAATGTCCCGATCTGGTGATCGCCGACTACGCCATGCCTCACATGGATGGCATCACCCTGCTCCACCATCTGCGGGAACTCTGCCCAGGCTGTGTGCGGATGTTGATCTCGGGCCGCGCAGACCTCAGCACCCTGATCGACGGAATCAATATCGCCGGCGTCTACCACTACCTCGGCAAGCCTTGGGACCCACCGCAATTACGCAGCGCCATCGCCGAGGCATTGGCCTACCGGGATCTGCTGAATGCGTCCCGGAGCGAAACTCAGTCGGCCACGTAGTCCAGATTACGCGCCCGGCACATGTTGGCCAGGACGCGGTTTTCCAGTTGCAGGCGACGACTGGTCAGCGCCTGCGCCACGGCAGCGCGCAATTCGTAGTCCACCCACGGCTTGGGAATGAAATTGTGGATGTGTGCCATGTCGAGTGCGAAGACGATGTTGTCCAGGCTGGCGGCACCGGACAACATGATCAGCGCCGAGTCGGGCTGCTTCTCCGAGAACTCCGAAAGGAACTGGGCGCCGTCCATTTCCGGCATCAGGTAGTCGGAAATCACACAGGAAAACGTCATCTCGTCGGCCATGCGCAAGGCATGCTTGGGCGAGTCGGTGACCTGCACGCTGATGCGGGTGGCATCGAGTTCCGGTGCACGATGACCAATCACATCGCTGCGCATGGCGGAGAACACCTCGTCCAGCCGGCCCTGACGCGTCAGGTCGCGGGCCACGGCATGGGCAACGGCGATATCGTCGTCCACCACCAATATCTGATCCATCGAATTGATCGCATCCAGGGGCAGGTCCACTCCCTTGAGGCGCAGGCTCTTCGCCATTTCCCGGTTGGCCAGGCTGGAGGTACGGAAGGCGACGGCCTGGGACAACGAACTCTTGAGGAAGTAGCTGCTCCAGGGCTTGGGAATGAAGCGATAAATATGGGTCTCGTTGATCATCTTGATCAGCCCCTCCATGTCCGTCTGGCCGGACAACACCAGCCGCTGGCAATCGGGCTGGATGACGTAAAGGGCCTTGAGGAAATCGAGACCGGTCATCTGCGGCATGCGGTAGTCAACGATTACCGCCTCGAAGTCCACTTCCTTTGCGCGTTCAAGAGCCGCCTGGGGATCGCTGTAGCCCTCGACCACATAGCGAAAACGGCCAAGAGGGGGAGTCGCCAACTCGCGCCGCACCGCATTGACGATGCCGGTCTCGTCATCCACCACCAGTATTCGATGTTCGCGTTCCGCTTCCATTTCAACGGTCTCCCTTAAGCAGGCATGTATGAACTCATTCTAGCCGTCATCAGGCATTCCTGTCCGCACGGCGCCAGATGCTCGGCGCGCTGCCGAACCATTCGCGGAAAGCGCGGGTAAAGGAGCTTTGCTCGGCATAGCCGAGCAATAAGCTCACATCGAGCAGAGACAGACTGGTATCCCTCAGATAGACCTGCGCCAACTCACGTCGAACGCCGTCGAGTACCTCCTGAAAGCCCAGGCCTTCATCCTTCAGCCGCCGCTGCAAGGTACGGCCGCTCATGCCCAGGGCCGCTGCGGCGCCCTCCAGGGTGGCCTCGCACTTGGGCAACAGGCCGGTGAGCACACGCCGCAGGCGATGACGAATCTCCGCTTCGCCGAAGACTCGGGCCAGCGTCGCCCGAGCCTGTTCGCGCATCGCCAGATTCAGGCCAGCATCGGCCTGAGACAGGGGGCGGGCCAGGGCGGAGGTGGGGAAGAACAAGGCGTTCTCGGCTTGGCCGAAATGCACTGGCGCGCCGAAAAATGCCCGATGCGAGGAACTGTCCGACGGCGGCGGATGGCGGAAATGCACATGGGTCACCGGCACTTCGGCACCCGCGATCCAACGGCCGAAATTACACCAGCCGGCCAGTACCGACTCGGCAAACGCCTCGGAATAGGGCAAGCCATGGGGAAACACATGCCAGTCGAGCATGGCCGTATCGCCTGTTACCGCGAAGCGCATTTCGCTGTAGCCCAGATCGAAGACCAGGCGCCGGTAGTGCGGCACCAGCGCGATGGCATCCCCCAGCGTGTCGCAGGTCATCAGGGCATAACCGAGCATGCTGTAGGTGCCGGGCTTCACATGGCGGCCGAATTCGAGGCCGATGTCGCGCCGACCGGAGAGCGAAACCGCCGCGTCGAACAGCGCAATCAGCCCGGCCATCGGCACCCGTGCATGCGGATTGGACCAGTCCACGCCGCTCAGGCCGGCCTGCTCCAGCAAGCTCGCCCGTGATACGCCAAAGCGCTGGGCGACATCGATCAGCCCTTGCGCATAGCCAGCGGCGACGCTGAAACCCTGCTCCATGAATCTCCCCGACAGTTGATGACGAGATTGTCGTGATTTGACAAATGAACAGGCATTTTGCGGCAAACGCTTCCGGCCCTCAAGCCAATATCATGGCCGGACAATAAATCGCTCCATGGCACTTTCAACGGAGCGGATAGCCAAGGAGACAGACATGATCGCCATCGATCAGGTTCAGCTGCACTTCAACCCCACCACGCTGGGCATCCTCAACGCCGTCCTCGGCCTGGTCATGTTCGGCATCGCCCTCGACCTCAAGGCCGCCGACTTCAAGGCGGCGCTGGCCACGCCGCGCGCCCTGGCCCTCGGCCTGCTCGGCCATCACGTGCTGTTCCCGGCCATGACCTGGGGCCTGATCTGGATTCTCGACCCGGTGCCCAGCATCGCCCTCGGCATGATCCTCGTCGCCTCCTGTCCGGCGGGCCATCTGTCGAACTTCCTGACCCATTTCGCCAAGGGCAACGCGGCGCTTTCCGTCAGCGTCAGCGGTCTGTCCACGGCCGTGGCCATTTTCATGACGCCGCTCAACTTCGCCTTCTGGGGCAACCTGCATCCGGTCACCCACGACCTGATGCGCAGCATCGCCCTCGATCCCATGGAAATGCTCGGCGTCATCGTCCTGCTGCTGGGTCTGCCGCTGGCCGTGGGCCTGACCGTCTCGCACCGCTTCCCGGCCTTCGCCAAGCGCGCCGAGAAGCCGATGAAGATTTTTTCGCTGGTGGTCTTCGTCGCCTTCGTGGTCGGCGCACTCGCCGCCAACTTCCGCCACTTCCTCGACTACATCCACTTCGTCGTCCTGGTGGTGCTGATCCACAATGGCCTGGCACTGGTCACCGGCTTCGGCCTGTCCTCGCTGCTCGGACTCCAGGACCGGGACCGCCGCGCCGTCACTTTCGAGATGGGCATCCAGAACTCCGGCCTGGGCCTGATATTGATTTTCGATTTCTTCAACGGTCTCGGCGGCATGGCCATCGTCACCGCCTGGTGGGGCATCTGGCACATCGTCTCCGGGCTCGCCCTGGCAAGCTACTGGCATCGCCGCGAACCCGTCGAGACCAAGGCATGAGCCGGACGGTTCTCGTCACCGGCAGTTCCGGCTATCTGGGCCAGCTCACCGTCGCCGAACTGGCCTGCCGCACCGATCTTGCCGTGGTCGCCCTCGACGTCCGCGAACCGGCGCGGCGCCTGCCCGGCGTGATTTATGAAGTGGCCGACATCCGCGCCCCGCAGGTCAGCGACATCCTTGCCCGCCACCGACCGGAGGTGGTGATCCATCTCGCCTCCATCGTCACGCCGGGCAAGCACAGCAATCGGCAGTTCGAATACAGCGTGGATGTCGAGGGTACCCGCAACCTGCTCCAGGCCTGCGTCGCCCATGGCGTCAAGCGCATCGTCGTCTCCTCGTCGGGCGCTGCCTACGGTTATCACGCCGACAATCCGGCCTGGCTCACCGAAGACGATCCGATCCGGGGCAACGAGCGCTTCGCCTACTCCTGGCACAAGCGCCTGGTCGAGGAAATGCTGGCCGACTACCGGACGACGCAGCCCCAGCTCGAACAGATCATCTTCCGCATCGGCACCATCCTCGGCGAAACGGTACGCAACCAGATCACCGACCTGTTTGAAAAGCCCCGCCTGATCGCCATCCGGGGCGCCGACAGCCCCTTCGTCTTCATCTGGGACCGCGACGTGATCGGCATCCTGACCGCTGCCATCGACAGCCCGAACCCCGGCATCTACAACGTTGCCGGCGACGGCGCCCTGGGCATCCGCAATATCGCCGCCCGCCTTGGCAAGCGCTGCCTGGTACTGCCGCCCGGCCTGTTGCATGCCGCCCTCGGCCTGCTGAAGAAACTCGGGCTGACCCAATACGGCCCGGAACAACTCGACTTCCTGCGCTATCGACCGGTGCTGTCCAACAGCAAGCTCAAACAGGAATTCGCTTACGTGCCACGCCTGAGTTCGGCCGCGGTCTTCGAGCTTTACCGCAAGGCGCGGATGCCATGAGCCGTAGCGCCAGGGCCGACTTTTTCGGGCAGGTGGTGGTCGTCACCGGCGCCAGCGGCGGGCTGGGCAGCGCCCTTTGTCGCCATTTCGCCGCCGCCGGCGCCACAGTCGCGGCCCTCGACATCGACCGCGAGTCGCTGGTCGCCCTCGCCACCGCCGTGGCGAAGGACGGCGGCAGCCTGCTGCCGGTGATCTGCGACGTCACCGACGCGGACGACTGCGCCCGCGCCATCGCGCGCGTCCATGACCATCTCGGCGGCATCGACGTGCTCATCAACAACGCCGGCATCTCCCATCGCAGTGCCTTCGCGGCGACCGCACCGGCGGTGATCCGCAAAGTCATGGAAGTGAATTTCTTCGGCGCCGTGCACTGCACCCATGCCGCCCTGCCCCATCTGCTGGCCCGACGCGGGCAAGTGGTCGCGATCTCCAGCGTCGCCGGCTTCGCACCGCTGATCGCACGCACCGGTTACGCCGCCAGCAAGCATGCGCTGCACGGCTTCTTCGACAGCCTGCGCAGCGAGGTCGAGGATCAGGGCGTGAATGTCTTGCTGGTCTGCCCGTCCTTCATCCGCACCGGCATCGACGGCGCCGCCCTCGCCGGCAGCGGCGCCCAGGGTGCACTGGCCCCCCGTCCGCGCCAGACCACCGGTGGCGAAAGCACACCGGACGACATCGCTGCCCGGATCGTCCAGGCCGTCCGCTTGCGACAACGGCAGCTACTGCCCGGCCGCACCGCGCGCCTAGCCTGGTGGCTCAGCCGCTTTGCTCCATCCGTGTACGCCCGCCTCATGAAAAAACGCCTCGGCGCCGAAATGGCGACCGCAGTGGCAAACGAAATGGCAAACGATACCGCCAAGGAGACCCCATGAACGCCCTGTTTCCGCTGTTGCTCGCCCTGCCCTTGACCTCGGCCCTGGCCGCCTCGCTGACTGTCATCGACGAAACCGGCAAGCCGCTGCCGACCGTGATGGTCAGTCGCCAGCCGCTCAAGCCCGCCGCCGTCGACAGCTCGGACAATGGCTACCCCGCGTCCGGCAAGCCGCAACAGGCCTGGTTCGAGATCACCCGTTTCACCGACGGGCACGGCCGCGTCGACATGCCGGCGGCCGACCATGTCTGGCAGTTGCGCCTGCGCAAGCCCGGTTACCGGGATCGCCTCGTGCCGGCGGCCGAGGCCTTCGCCAAACCGATCGGCATGACGCGGGAAACCGATGCCGCCGCGCTGGCCGCACAGAAGCCCTCCAATGCCTGGACCGCTACCCTGGACTTCGGCGACGAAAACCTGAAGAAGGAGTTCATGCTCCACTGCAACTTCTGCCATCAGCAGGGCGGCGTACTCTTGCGCCGCAATCGCAGCGCCGAGGACTGGGATGCGACCATCAAGCGCATGGTGCGCTACGGCGCGCGCCTGTCGAGCGACGGCCAGCGGAAGATACCGGCCATGCTCGATGCCCATTGGCGCAAGATCAACGCCGATCCATCGCTGGTGCCCGAAGCCACACCCTGGTCGGCGGAGCTAGCGACGACGACCATCCGTGAGCTGCCCATTGGCGACCGCTTTTCGCAAATGCACGACCTGCTCCGCCACAGCAACGGCCTGATTTATATCGGCGACAACCTGCAAGATCGCGTGTACGAAGTCGATCCGCAAACCGGCCGCTACACGGTGTACAAGATTCCGGCCCAGCCCGGCGACACGCTCGGCGGATTGCTCGCCGGCCGCCTGCGCGACTTCCCCAAGCACGAGACCTATCAAGGCATCCATTCCCTCGCCGAGTCGGCCAGGGACGGCCACATCTTCATCACGCCGTCCTACCAGCGCCGACTTTTGGAATTCGATCCGAAAACCAAACGCTTCGTCAGCCACTCGATGGACAGCGGCTTCTATCCGCATACCGTGCGCATCGACGGCCAGGATCGGGTCTGGTTCACGCTTGCCCTGTCCAACCAGGTCGCCCTGTTCGACCGCGCCACGAAACAATTCCGCTACTTCGATCTGCCTTTCCGCAGCACCATGGAGAAGCTCACCGTGACGCTGACGCCCTTTTTCTTCAAGCTCATGGCCTGGGGTCTGCCCATCGCCAACTGGGTCAAGGTGGACCACGCCTCCACCGGCGTACCGCTGCCCTACGGCATCGACCTCACCCCTGATGGCAAGGCCTGGATCGCCCGCCTGCACACCGACGAAATTGCCTCCATCGACCCGGCCAACGGCAAGGTGACGATGATCGCCACGCCCTTCAAGGGCCCGCGCCGGCTGCGCAGCGACCGCGACGGCAATCTCTGGATCGTCGCCTTCAATGAATCGAAGATCGCCCGCTACGAGCCGGCCAGCGGCAAGTTCACGCTCTTCGACCTGCCGGTACTGCCCAAGGGCAGCGACACGCCCTATGCCCTCAACGTGGACAAGCCGCGTCACCAGGTCTGGGTGAATGGCACCAACTCGGATTCGGTCTATCGCTACGACATCGCCAGTGGGCGCTGGTCCAGCTTCCCGCTCCAGCGCAAGGTCAGCTTCACGCGCGACGTCGAGTTCTCGCCCGAGGGCAAGGTCTATGTCTCCGGCGCCGCCTTCCCCAGCTGGCACATCGAGGACGCCCAGCCGACGCTGATGGAACTGACGGTCGCCCCGCTCCGCTGACGTCGTGACGCCCTTCTACCTCTCCTGCCTGCTGGCCTTCACCGGCGGGCACATGGTCAATTACACGGTCATCCTCTATTTGCAGGAACGGGTCGGCTCGGATCTGCTCGCGGGCCTCGGCTTCGGGCTCGCCTTCGGCAGCTCCATCGTCTTCGGCTGGTTCGCCGGCGTGCTCTGCGACCGTCTCGCACCCCATCGCGTGATCCACGGCGCCCAGGCCCTGTTCGTGCTCTGCCTCGGTGGCCTGCTGTGGGCGGAACTGGGAGCCGAACTCAGTGTCGATGGCGCCGCGCGCACTGCCTGGGTGCTGGCCTCGGCCCTGCTGGCGGGACTGGCCTGGTCCTTCGCCGGCCCGGCGCGACTGGCCACCCTCGCCCAGATCGCACCACCACAGAAGCTGCGACCCGCCACCATTATCTTCAACCTGCAAGTGCTGATCGGCTTCGGTCTTGCCCCGCTGCTGATCGGTCTGATCCGCAGCCGCGCCGACTGGGCGGTGGTGATGCTGGCCGCGATGGCCTGTTTCATTCTGTCCTCGCTGCTGCTGCTCGGCACCCGCACACAAGGTCGCGCCACACCATCGACAGGCCTGCGCCGCGAACTTGGCGAGGGCTTCGCCGCCCTCGGCGCCGATCCGCTGCTGCGGCAATTGATGGTCGCCGCCATCATCGGCTACGCCATGACCGGGCCGCTGCAAATCCTGCTGCCCCGACTGGCCCGCGAGGTACTGGGCTTTTCCGAGCTCCAGCGCGGTGCCTACCTCGGCCTGCTGGCCCTGTCGCTGATCGGTGGTGGTCTGCTGGCCCTGGCCCTGAACCGCCGCGTCCATCACGGCGCCACCATCTTTGCCGGCATCGCCATCGGCGGCCTGCTCTTCGCCACCCTGTCGCGGGCCGACACGCCGCGGGCGGCATCGCTGCTGCTGGCGGCCGTCGGCATGGGCGGCGGCCTGGTCATCAGCCTGGTCGTCGCCGGCATCCAGGCGCGGGCGCCGGAAGCCCTGCGCGGCCGCATCCTGGCCATGTATTCGATGATCTCGCAGGTCGTCCCGGCAGTCTCCGGCATCATCGCCGGCGGCCTGCTCAAGACCGCCGGCCCCCAGGGCGCCATCGCCGTCGCCGGCATCACGCTGGCAAGCATGGCGGCCCTCGGCGCCCTGCTGATGCCGGTGCTGCGCCGCCATCGCGGCTAGGCAAGAGACCTGACCGGCTGTGGTCTAATCCGGCCATGTTCGACCACGCTTTCGCCCTGCCCGCCGCCTTCTTCGCCGTCGCCATTTTCGGCGTCCTCCTCACCGGCATGTCCAAGGCCGGTTTCGGCGGCGCCGCCGGCAGCCTTTCCGTACCGCTGATGGCGCTGACGGTGCCGGCGCCCTTCGCCGCCGCCGTGATGCTGCCCATCCTGCTGAGCATGGACGTCATCGGCCTTTTCGTCTTTCGCGGCAAGGCCGACTGGGCCAATCTGCGCATCGTGCTGCCCGGCGCCGCCATCGGCATCGTCCTCGGCTGGCTCACCTTCGGCCATGTGGACCCGCGCTGGATCAAGGCCCTGATCGGCCTCGAAGCGGTGCTCTTCGCCGTCGACCGCTTCCGCGCCGCGCGCAAAATCGCCGTCCCGTCAGCGCCGACTTTCTGGCCCGGCCTGTTCTGGGGCGCCATGTCCGGCTTCACCAGTTTCGTCTCCCACGCCGGCGGGCCGCCGATCATGCAATACCTGATGCCGCAGAACATGGACAAGATCCGCCTGGTGGGCACCACGGTGATCTTTTTTTCGGCGGTAAATTTCTCCAAGCTGCTGCCCTACGGCCAGCTCGGCCTGCTCGACCTGTCCAACCTCGGCGTCTCCCTGCTGCTGCTGCCGGTGGTGCCGGTAGGCTATTTCGTCGGCTACCGGCTGATGCATGCGCTCGACCAGCGCCAGTTCAATCTTTTCACTGCCTGGATGCTGCTCTTGACCGGCCTCAAGCTCCTGTGGGACGGCCTGCTCTAGAATCCGCCCCCATGCTCGTCGCCGAACACAATCCGAAAGACCTCGAACGCCTCGCCCGCAATATCAATCCGGGTGGCTGGACGGTGGAAACCGAACGTCCCATCGCCACCCTGCTGGGCTCCTGCGTCGCTGTCTGCCTCTACGACCCCAAGTTGAAGCTGGGCGGCATGAACCATTTCCTGCTGCCGAGCCGCTCCGTCGCCGCTGGCGACGACACGGACGTGATCCTCGCCGGCGACTTCTCCATGGAAGTGCTGGTGAACGCCATGCTGACCAAGGGCGCTGCCAAGCAGCGCCTGATCGCCAAGGCCTTCGGCGGCGGTACCATCGTCACCTCGATCCAGATGGCCATCGGCCAGCGCAACGCCGAGTTCGCCAAGGAATGGCTGGAGCGCGAGGGCATTCCGCTGGTGGCACAGGATTTCGGTGGTGCCTGGTCGCGCAAGGTGATCTTCACACCGGAGAACGGCGACGCCTTCTGTCGCCGCCAGCCCATCAACCAGCCGGACGTCCAGGCCGTGGTGCGCGCCGAAAGCGAATACGAAAAATCCCTGGTGCGCCCGACGACTCCAGGCCCCGGCAAGAAGATCGAACTGTTCTGAACATGCGACGCCTGCTGGCCCTGCTCTGGCTCCTCGCCGGCACTGCGGCCCAGGCCCTGCCGCTGGAGACGATCCGCCTGCCGCCGGGCTTCGCCATCGAGCTCTGGGCCACGGTGCCCAATGCGCGGCAGATGGCCCTCGGCGCAAGCAGCGACAAAGGCGGCGTGCTCTACGTCGGCTCCATGCGCGCCGGCAAGGTCCATGCGGTGCGTTTCGACGCCCGCTACAAGGCCGGCGAGGTGCTCACCGTCGCCAGCGGCCTGCAACTCCCCACCGGCCTGGCCTGGCGCGAGGGCAATCTCTACGTCGCCGCCGTCAGCCGCATCCTGCGCTATGACGCCATCGACCGCCAGCTGGACAAAC
This sequence comes from Rhodocyclaceae bacterium, assembly GCA_030824275.1. Taxonomy (GTDB): domain Bacteria; phylum Pseudomonadota; class Gammaproteobacteria; order Burkholderiales; family Rhodocyclaceae; genus JAVBXY01. Next base: position 15,799 of record JAVBXY010000036.1, read on the forward strand.
CACTGGCCCCGGTGGTCGTCACCGACACATTGCCGACCGACACCCACCACGGCTGGAAATTCATCGCCTTCGGCCCGGACGGCAAGCTCTACGTGCCCGTCGGCGCGCCCTGCAACATCTGCGCCCCGGCCGATACCTATGCCGCGATCCTGCGCATGAATGCCGATGGTTCACAGCGCGAAGTTTTTGCCCGTGGCGTGCGCAACAGCGTCGGCTTCGACTGGAACCCAGCCGACGGCAGCCTCTGGTTCACCGACAACGGCCGCGACATGCTCGGCGACGATAGCCCACCTGACGAGCTGAATCGGGCGCCGCGTGCCGGCCTGCATTTCGGCTCCCCGTACTGCCATGGCGGCAGCATCGCCGATCCGGAATTCGGCCTTCGCCGGACGTGCGCCGAGTTCGAGCCGCCTGCACAGAAACTCGGCCCCCACGTCGCCAGCCTCGGCATGCGTTTCTATCACGGCACGATGTTCCCCGCCGCCTATCGCGGCGACATTTTCATCGCCGAGCACGGCTCGTGGAATCGCTCGAAGAAGATCGGCTACCGCATCAGCCGCATCCGCATCAAGGATGGTCGTGCGGTCGCCTATGAAAGCTTCGCCGACGGCTGGCTACAGGGCGAAGCCGCTTGGGGCCGCCCTGCCGATGTGCAGGAACTGCCGGACGGCTCGCTGCTGGTGGCCGACGACCACGCGGGGGCGATCTACCGCATCACCTGGAAAGCGCCGCGATGAGCGCGATGACGGCATCGCCGTGCTACCAGCGCCGACTTTTTACCAGTGACATGGCCACGCTGCTGCAAGCGCTCCTGATCCTGTTCGTCATGTTTGGCAGCCCGGCCCACGCAACGGACGCCGTGCTCGACCAGGGATCGCAATTGCTGGCGCTCAACCAGGGCCAGCTCTCCATGCTGCGCGACCCGGCGGGCAGCATGTCCATCGCCGACGTAGCGCAACTCAAGGCCGCGAATCGTTTCACGCCGCTGGCCGGCAATCTGGCCCTCGGCTACACCCCGGACACGATCTGGCTCACCGCCACACTCGTGCGCAAGGCCGATGTCGAGCCTGACTGGCGGCTTGAAATCGAGCCGAGCTACCTCGACGACGTGCGGCTCTACATCCAGCATGGCGACAGCTTCGACCGCCAGTCCGCTGGCGATCTGCTGCCCCTGTCGCAACGGGCAAACCACAACACCGCGCTGTTCCGTCTGAACCTGCCGGAGGGCGAGACTCGCATTTTCCTGCGGGTGAAAACCAGCAGCACCATGGCCGTCATCCCGCGTCTGTGGACACCGGCCGCGCTCGACGCGGCACGCCAGCAGAGCCTGACGCTGCATGGTGCCTATTTCGGTCTGATGCTGGCCGTGATCCTCTTCAACCTCGTCAATGGCCTCATCACACGGCGCCGCATCTGCTATCTCTACAGCGCCTACGCCTTCTCCAGCGCCTTCATCTGGTGGGCCATCAACGGCTTCCTCGGCCAGTTCTGGCTGCCGGAATTCCCCGCCCTCGCCAACCTGCTGCTGCCCCTGAGCATCTGCGTCAATACGTTGCTGGCGACGGTTTTCTATTACATCGTGCTCGATATCCGCAATTACCCCCGGGTCCGCCGCTTCTACCAGGGCTTTGTCCTGCTCTCCCTGGCGACCATGATCGGCACCCTGTTCGGTCGCTACCAGCTGTTCGCGCCCTGGCTGTTCATCGGCGTGCTGCTGTGGATTCCTGCCACGATTTCGCCGGCCTGGTTCGCCTGGAAAAGCGGGCGCGCCGACGCCCGTTTTACCGCCGTGGCCTATTCGAGCTTCGCCGTCCTCGCCAGCATCAATATGCTGACCCTGCTCGGCCTGATCGACGCCAGCATGTGGAGCCTGGTCTGGGCCGGACAGGCCAGCAATCTGGCGCACATCCTGCTGTTGCACGTATCGATCATTTTCGGCCTGCGCCGGGTCGATGAAGACGCCAAGGCCACCGACATCCGCATCGCCGAGGCGCGGCGGGACACCCAGCGCCAGCAGGCAGACAGCGCGGAAACCAGTCGCTTTCTGTCAATGATCACCCACGAGATCCGCACCCCCATCTCGGTCATCGCCGCCGCCAGCGAATCCTTGCGCATCCTCGACACGGACAACTCGCCCCAGCGCATCGACCGCTACGACAAGATCAACCGCGCCGTGCAGCGCATGGTCCAGCTCGTGGAAATCCTGCTCACGCGCAACACGGCGGACCTGGATCAACTGAGCACATCCTCCCTGCAACTGGCGCCGGTGGACCTGATCTCCCTGACCCAGGAAGTCATCGCCCAGCATCCCGATGGCCGGCAACGTCTCCAACTGAAGGCCTTGTCCCTCCTGCCGCTGGCCATGGCCGACAGTCGCCACCTGCGCTTCGTCCTCATCAACCTGATCGACAACGCGCTCAAGTATTCGACACCGGCTACGCCCATCGACATCCGCATTACGCCCCACGAAGAGGAAGGCCTGCCGATGGAGGTGGAATGGCGCATCAGCAATCAGGGCGAGCGAATTCCGGCCAGCGAGCGCGAACGCATTTTCGACAAGCACGCCCGACTTAGCGAAACCGCCGGCAAGCCGGGCCTGGGCCTCGGCCTCTACCTCGCCCGCCACATCGTTCACCAGCACGGCGGGCGCCTCTTCGTCGATCCGCAAACCGTGACAGGGGCGAGCTTCGTTCTTTGGTTACCGACCGTTAAGCCGGCGGGCGCATGAAGAACAGGGGCTGAGCCAGCAGACGCTTGCCCAGCAACACACCGAGCCGGAAGATCTGCCCCGCGCCCTGGCGCCGCGACTTCATCGCCACGTAAAGCGCCAGTCCGAAACTGACGGCGAGGTTAGCCAGGGCGATGAGCAGGACGCCGATCACCGCCCGCAGCACCAGCCCGCCATCGACATGGAAGTCGAGCAGGGTCAGCGCCGTCCCCAGATTGGCGCTGGAAAACGCCACGTGGCGAATATCCACCGGCAGCCCGGTCAGGCTGCTGACGGCACCGACCAGGCCGAGGAACATGCCGAAGAACAGGTTGCCGAGAATCGCGCCGTAATGGGCATCGAGATAGCCGCCAAAACGGGGCAGCCGCGCCGCCAGATCATGGTAGCGGGCCTGATTGTCGAAATAGCCGGAGACGAGGCCCGACAGGAAAAGACCGACACCGGCGACGGCGGCAAAGAAAATCGATCCGCTGGTCAACGGGTCCACTTCGTGCAGCAGGTGCAAGGCCTTTTCGTCCGGCGCTGGCGCCACACCAAAGAGCAGCGGCCACATAAGGGCCAGCACGCAGGCCAGCGGCAAGGCGACACCGACATTGCCGAGCACGGCGATGAACTGGCTGCGCAGCACATTGCTCGCCAGATCCGTCAGCCGCTCCAGATCGCGGGGTCGGGCTTCCTCCAGGGTCGACGCAATGGCGGCTGCCGTCATCGCCGGCTGCTTGGTCGCCACCGTGAAACCGAGCAGGTGGATGAGGACGAAACCGAGCCCATAGTTGAGGCCGAAGACGATGCCCTCGGTCAGCGGCGGCAGATGCAGCAGGGAAAGCTGGATCTTCAGCATCGCCATGGCGGCGATGACCATGCCGCCACCGGCCGCCGAACGGCCCATGGCCAGCCATTCGGCGCGGTCGGCGGCAATGTAGTGCTCACCATGCCGGCTGGCGTGATCGGTGACGTTGCGGGCCAGCAGGCTGACGTTCTCACCGATGAAGTCGAACACCCGGTTCCCGGTCTGCATGGCCTCGATGAGGATTTTCATCAGGCGCACCGACTGGCGCAGCAGATCATCGGCGACTGCCAGATCGAGCAGTGCCCGCAGACGATCGATCAACTGGCGCAGGCGCGCCAACAGGTAAGTCAGGCGCACGCTGATGCCGGCATCGACCGCGCGTCGACGCACGCGGTCGATCACCGCATAACACTGGTCCAGCATCACCTCCACCTCGGCGGCCTCCTCGCGACTGGGCAGGGTGCCCTCGTCGCGGGCCAGATCCAGCATTGGCAGCAACATGGCGTTCTGCGCCAGGAAAGGCGATTCGTGCTGCTCCAGCGGCGGCTCGGCGCGCAACAGCTCGCGGTCGAGCGCGGCACCGGCAATCCGGTAGGACAGCACCCGCGCCGCTTCCGCCATGTTCGCCGTGACCACCATCGCCGTATCACCAGCGCCGACTTTCAGACCCAGCGCCGCCGCCAGCAGCAGCCAGTCGTCGTCATCCACCGCCGTCACCCAGATATGATCGTCCGCATCGCGAAACACCTGCGGCAGCCAGTCACCCAGCCGCGCTGGATCGGACGGAGGCGGCAGCAGGCGATGAACCAGACGCAGCCCGATCTCAAGGGAGAAACCCAGTGCCGAACGCACCCCGGCTTCGGCATAGAAACCGGTTTGATGCGGCAATGCCAGCAGGGCAAGGATTTCGCCCCGTATCGCGGCGGCCTCGTCTGGCGTCGTCGCCAATCGCGCAGTCTCGCGCCGGACATTGGCGGTCGCGGTCGCGGCATCGTCGCTGTCCGCCGGTCGCAGTCTATCCACCAGCCGGATCAGGGAAGTAATTTCCATAATTTTCAGCATACAGGCGCCAGCGGGGAAAATCCGTTTTGCTACCGCATTGCAACATTCCCGCGTTAACATAGGGACTATCAAATCAGGGAGCCGGCCATGACTGCACATCACATCGAGAATTCCGAGTACATCGAGAACCGCACCTTCGATGAAATCACCATCGGCGACACGGCGACCTTGGTACGCACGCTGCGGCCCGAGGACATCCAGATGTTCGCCATCATGTCCGGCGACATCAACCCTGCCCATGTGGACCCGGAATACGCCCGCTCATCGATGTTCCGCGAGGTCATCGCCCACGGCATGTGGGGCGGTGCCCTGATCTCCACCGTGCTCGGCACCCAGTTCCCCGGCCCCGGCACCATCTACATCGACCAGACCCTGCACTTCTCGCGCCCGGTGCGCGTCGGCGACACCTTGACCGTCACCGTCACCTGCCAGAAGAAGTTCGACCACAACAAGCACATGATCCTCGATTGCGAGTGCATCAATCAGGACGGCCAGAAGGTCATCAAGGGCACCGCCGAAATCCTCGCGCCGACCGAAAAGGTCAAGCGCCTGAAAGCGGACCTGCCGGAATTCAAGCTGTCGGAAACCAAGAAGTCACGCTTCGAGCACCTGCTGGAAATCACCAAGGGCCTGGCACCCATTTCGATGGCGGTGGCCCATCCCTGTGACAACGAATCCCTCAAGGGCGCTCTGCTGGCCCGTGATCGCGGTCTCATCATCCCGACCCTGATCGGTCCCGAGGACAAGATCCGCCAGCTCGCCGAAGCCAACCAGCTCAGCCTGCACGACTGCGTGATCATCAACACCGCCCACAGCCACGACTCCGCCGAAATCGCCGTGGCCATGGCCCGCGAAGGCAAGGTCGAAGCCTTGATGAAGGGCAGCCTGCACACCGACGAGCTGATGAGCGCGGTCATCGACAAGACCACCGGCCTGCGCACCGACCGCCGTGTCAGCCACGTCTTCCTCATGGACGTGCCGACCTATCCGCGCCTGCTGATGATCACCGACGCCGCCGTGAACGTTGCGCCGACGCTGGAAGACAAGGTGGACATCGTGCAGAACGCTATCGACCTCGGCCTGATGCTGAAGATCGCCGAACCCAAGGTGGCCCTGCTGGCTGCCGTCGAAACCGTCAATCCGCGCATGCAGGCCACGCTGGACGCCGCCGCCCTGTGCAAGATGGCGGATCGCGGCCAGATCAAGGGCGGCATCATTGACGGCCCGCTGGCCTTCGACAACGCCATTTCCATCGTCGCCGCGCGCACCAAGGGCATCAAGTCGGCAGTGGCCGGCCAGGCCGACATCCTGCTCGTGCCCGACATCGAGTCCGGCAACATGCTGGCCAAGCAGCTCGAATATCTCGCCGATGCGCTCACCGCCGGCATCGTCCTCGGCACCCGCGTGCCCATCGTGCTGACCAGCCGCGCCGACTCCGCCGAGACGCGCACCGCCTCCACCGCCGTGGCCGTGGTCATGGCCCACGCCAAGCGCAAGAAAGCCTAAGCTCATGGCCGACGCCATCCTGACCCTCAACGCCGGCTCCAGCTCGATCAAATTCGCCCTCTTCGCCGACGGCGGCAACATCCCGCAGCAGCCGGAACTGGTCGGCCAGATCGACGGCCTTGGCGCCAAGCCCCATCTCAAGGCCAAGGACAAGAATGGCCAGGCGCTCGACGATATCGACCTGGCCCTCGACGGTCCCGCCGAATCGCAGCACAAGGCGGCGCTGGCCTTTCTCGTGCAGTGGCTGCACGAGCATGAAGCCGGCTGGAAGATCATCGCCGTCGGCCATCGCGTTGTGCATGGCGGCGCCATCTACTCCGCTCCCGCCGTCCTGTCAGCGCCGACTTTGGACGCCCTGCGCCGCTTCATCCCGCTGGCGCCGCTGCATCAGCCTCACAACCTCGCCGGCATCGACGCCATGATCGCCGCCCTGCCCGGCCTGCCGCAGGTGGCCTGTTTCGACACCGCCTTCCACCGCAGCCAGCCGGACGTGGCCCAGACCTTCGCCCTGCCGCGCAAATACACCGAGGAAGGCGTGCGCCGCTACGGCTTCCACGGTCTCTCTTACGAATACATCGCCGACGTGCTGCCAAAACATATCGGCGAGGAAAAGGCCAATGGTCGCGTCATCGTCGCCCATCTCGGCAACGGCGCCTCCATGTGCGCCATGCAAGGCCGCAAAAGCATCGCCACCACCATGGGCTTCACCGCCGTAGACGGCCTGATGATGGGCACCCGCACCGGCAACCTGGACCCCGGCGTGCTGCTCTATCTGATGGACTACCATCACATGGACGCCAAGACGCTGACCAAGCTGCTCTACAAGGAATCCGGCCTGCTCGGCGTTTCCGGCATCTCCCAGGACATGCGCGAACTGATCGCCAGCGATAAGGCTGAGGCCAAGGAAGCGGTCGATCTCTTCTGCTACCGCATCCTGCGCGAAATCGGCTCACTCACGGCGGCCCTGGGCGGCCTCGACGCCCTGGTGTTTACCGGCGGCATCGGCGAACACGCGGCACAGGTACGCGAATCAGTCTGTTCCCGGCTTGACTGGCTCGGTCTGGAACTCGATTCCGCCGCCAATGCCAGCGACGCAAGTCGCATTTCGACCCCGAAAAGTCGCGTCACGGCCTGCGTGATACCCACCAACGAAGAGTGGATGATCGCCCGCCACACCGCCGAGCTTCTTACCTAAGTTAGAGGCGCCGTAGCGGGTACTCCGCCCGGCGCCCTCGGCCCTCTGACCTGTCAACCCCCTTGACAGACGGGCACGCTTTTAGCCCAGCAAAAAGCGGCCCAGCACGCGCTCAGGGCTTACCTTGAAAAGCGATGCCATCCCCCTGTTTTTCTTCCATTTTCCTTCCCGGTAAACCTACTATATCTAGTAGGGTGCTCTGTTGCCACGCACAAGTATTTTCGATAACCCACTGATTCATATCGAAGCAAAAATTTTTCACTTTGCTGTTTTTCGGGGCGGGGGTAAGCTCCTCCGCTCTAAAAATTAAAACACTTCGGATACCAGACAATGAACACGACGACACACGCCGAGGAAGCACAAGTTTACGAACATACCGGCCAGATGGGCCTGCCGCTGCCGCAGGAAATCTCCGGCGAAGTCCTGATCGAAAAATACGCCAAGGGCAACGAAAGCAATGTCCATGAAGTCCGCGCCCGGGTTGCCCGCGCCTTGGCTTCGGTCGAAGCTGAAGACAAACGCGCCTACTGGGAAGCCCGCTTCCTCGAAGCCCAGGAAAACGGCTTCGTTCCCGCCGGCCGCATTAACTCCGCCGCCGGCACCGATCTCTGCGCCACCCTGATCAACTGCTTCGTGCAGCCCGTCGGCGACTCCATCTCCGACACCGTGGATGGCCGCCCCGGCATCTACACCGCCCTGCTGCAAGCCGCCGAAACCATGCGTCGCGGTGGCGGCGTCGGCTACGACTTCTCCTCCATCCGCCCGGTCGGCGCCCACGTCAAGGGCACGCAGTCCCGCGCTTCCGGCCCCGTCTCCTACATGCGCGTCTTCGACCGCTCCTGCGAGACCGTCGAATCGGCAGGTTCGCGCAGAGGGGCGCAAATGGGTGTGCTTCGCTGCGATCACCCGGACATCGAAGCCTTCATCCGTGCCAAGGATGGCGGCGATCTGACCAACTTCAACATCTCCGTCGGCGTCACCGATGCCTTCATGCAGGCCGTCGAAGCCGATGGCGACATCGAGCTGGCTCATCGCGCCACCCCCTGCACCGACGTCCTCGAATCCGGCGCCTACCAGCGCGAAGATGGCCAGTGGGTCTATCGCAAGGTCCGCGCCCGCGAGCTGTGGGATATGGTCATGCGTTCCACCTACGATCATGCCGAGCCGGGAATCCTCTTCCTCGACCGCATGAACAAGGACAACAACCTCTACTACTGCGAGACCATCGAGGCCACCAACCCCTGCGCCGAACAGCCCCTGCCGCCCTACGGCTGCTGCTGCCTGGGTTCGATCAACCTCACCCTGTTCGTCCGCGACGCCTTCGGCAGCAAGCCCAGCTTCGACTACGAAGCCTTCGGCCAGGTCATTGACGCCTCGATCCGCATGCTCGACAACGTGCTCGACGTCACCCACTGGCCGCTGCCCCAGCAGCAGCAGGAAGCTGCCAACAAGCGCCGCGTCGGCCTCGGCTTCACCGGTCTGGGCGACGCCCTGATCATGCTCAAGCAGCGCTACGACACGCCCGCCGCCCGCGACATGGCAGCCAAGATTTCCGAGTTCATGCGCGACCGCAGCTACCTCGCCTCCGTCGAACTGGCCAAGGAACGCGGCGCCTTCCCGCTGTTCAACCGCGACATGTACCTGTCCGGCGGCAACTTCGCCTCGCGCCTGCCCAACGACATCAAGGAACAGGTCCGCAAGCACGGCCTGCGCAACTCGCACCTGCTCTCCATCGCCCCCACCGGCACCATCAGCCTGGCCTTCGCCGACAATGCCTCCAACGGCATCGAACCGCCCTTCTCCTGGACCTACACGCGCAAGAAGCGCATGGCCGATGGCACCCACAAGGAATACGCCGTCGAGGACTACGCCTGGCGTCTGTACAAGCATCAGGGCGGCGACATCTCCAAGCTGCCGGACTACTTCGTCACCGCCCTGGAAATCTCCGCCCAGGCCCACGAGCAGATGGTCGCCGCCGTCGCCCCCTACGTGGACACCTCGATCTCGAAGACGGTGAACGTCCCCGTCGACTACCCCTACTCGGAGTTCGAAGACCTCTACATGGAGGCCTGGAAATCCGGCCTCAAGGGCCTCGCCACCTATCGCCCCAACAGCGTCCTCGGCAGCGTCCTCTCCGTCGGCCCCAGCACCGTCGCCGAGACCGCCCAGAAGCAGCCGCAGGACGTCACCATCGATCACGCCAACCGCCGCCTGTCCATCGGCGCCCTGCCCGCCCCCGTGCTGGCCAGCCTGCGCTGGCCCGGCCGCCCGCGCATGAGCGACGGCAACACGGCCTGGACCTACATGATCGACGCGCCCCACGGCGAGTTCGCCCTCTTCGTCGGCCAGATCGAGAACGAACTCGGCCGCGACGTGCCCTTCGAAGTCTGGGTCAATGGCGCCGAACAGCCGCGTGGCATCGGTGCCGTGGCCAAGACCCTGTCCATGGACATGCGCGCCAACGACAAGGCCTGGCTCAAGCTCAAGCTCGACGCCCTGGCCAAGACCCAGGACGATGACGCCTTCGATCTGCCCTTCCCGCCCAATGGCGAGAAGAAGCGCGTACCCGGCGTCGTCGCCGCCATGGCCCAGGTGATCCGCTACCGCTGCGAAAAGCTCGGCGCCCTCGAAGGCAGCGAAGCCACCCCCGTCATCGACTGCATGTTCAGTCGCGACGAACCCAAGACCGGCACCGACGGCACCCTCTCCTGGACGGTGGACGTCACCAACCCGGCCTCCGGCGAGGAATTCGTCCTCGGCCTCAAGGAAATCACCCTGCCCGACGGCGTCACCCGCCCCTACTCGGTCTGGCTCTCCGGCCACTACCCGCGCGCCCTCGACGGCCTGACCCGTCTGCTCTCGCTGGACATGCGCGTCCTCGACCCGGCCTGGATCGGCATGAAGCTGCGCAAGCTGCTCAACTACGCTGAGCCCCTGGGCGATTTCATGGCCCGCGTCCCCGGCGGCAGCAAGCAGCAGAACTGGCCCTCCACGGTCGCCTACATCGCCCGCCTTATCATGCATCGCTACGCCATGCTCGGCATCCTCGACGAGAACGGCTATCCGACCCGCGAGATGGGCATCCTCGAAACCCCGGGCGCAGCGCCCGTCGTCTCCGGCGGCATCAAGGTCATGCAGGGTTCCCTGTGCGCCGAATGCGGCAACATGACCGTGATTCGCAAGGATGGCTGCGATTTTTGCAGTGCCTGCGGCGCGGTGGGTGCCTGCGGTTGAGCTGTGGGTTGCAGCATAAACTGCAAGTTTGTGGGAAGCGGCAATGCCTGCAATATGACCGGCAAAGCATGCAATCCGTACCCCCATAGGGTGCACATCCAATCCTAGCCCTATCAAAGGGTTAGGTATTTATGCAAGGAGGGGCTATCTGTTAACGCGGGTAGCCCCCTTATTTTCTACACAAAATATCGGAACACTGATTGCGTTCACGAATACTGGCAATGCATGCATTCCGCGCCAGCATCAAGAGTACAGATGGAGCAACGCAGCATTCCTCCAGAGATGCTCATGAGACAAGGGACGCCTAACCAGCATCCCATGTCATTTTTGTAGCTGTAAAGCCGCTCGGCCTTCTACAGTTATCCAATTCCACCCTGTCGGGGAGCCTTCCTGAATCGCCCCGGCCCTTGTAAAGAGGTGTCATGACCGGCGATTCAATTCAGCACGAATAAAAGAAAGCGGCATAATCCCAGTCAGTTGGAAGGTAAAGAACTGAGGGAAGCTCACTACGGAGAAAGCACCATGAACGCCAGTCTGCTGAATCGCATCACCATCGAAGCCGGCAAATGCGGCGGCAAGCCGTGCATCCGGAGCATGCGCATCCGCGTCAGCGACATCCTCGAAATGCTCGGCGAAGGTGTGACCATTGAGGAAATTCTCACCGACTTCCCCGATCTTGAACGCGAAGACATTCTTGCCAGCCTGCAATTCGCGGCGCGGCGCAGCGACATTCTCCGTCTGGCGGCATGAAATTCTGGGTTGATGCCCAGCTACCGCCAGCCTTGGCAACGTGGCTATCAACGCAATACGGCGTTGATGCCGTATCCCTTCGCGATCTCGGCTTACGGGATGCAGCGGACGCAGAAATATTCGAATCGGCGAGACAGGCGAGCATTGTCGTCATCAGCAAGGACAGCGATTTCGTCGATCTGGTGAGTCGACATGGAACGCCCCCGCAACTGCTCTGGGTCACCTGCGGAAACGTCACCAACAGGGAATTGCAGCGTGTGTTCGGCAAGACATTCGCGGAGGCGATGATTGCCTTGTCATCCGGGCAGCCCATCGTCGAAATCGGGTAATTCGACAGTCGGCGAGACGGTCACCCGCCAATTCCATCGCATGGCATCGGCCAAAGACCTCGCCGAATAGGCTGCCCTCTTACTGCAACTTCTGCCGGCCAAGCCCTGATTACGTCGCTCCTGCTGTATTGACAATAGCTACACACCACCCTATCCTCGTATATCTACTGTGTATCTGCTATAGGAGAAAACCATGCGCGATGCAGCGATTAATTTGCGTGCACTGCCCGAGCAGCGTGATCTGATCGACCATGCGGCCGAACTGTTGGGAAAGAATCGCTCGGACTTCATGCTGGAAGCCGCATGTGAGCGTGCTCAGGCTGTGGTGATAGACCAGGTCTTCTTCGGGCTTAATGCAGACAAATTCAAGCAGTTCAATGCCATGCTGGATGCAGCGCCAAGCACCAGCCCCGGCCTTGAACGGCTTATGGCCGTGAAAGCCCCCTGGCCTGCCGAATCGAAATGAGCTTGCAACTGTCGGCACCGCAACCGCTGACAGCAACGCACCTGCTCAATGAGTTCGAGTGCGGCGAGGCTTCGCTGGACGAATGGCTCAAGCGCCGTGCGCTGGTCAATCATCTGAGTGGTGCCAGCCGTAGCTTTGTCGTAGCCGATCCGCGTGGCCGCGTGTTCGGCTACTACGCCATGGCGGTGGGTGCTGTTTCACACAAGGAGGCAACAGGCACAGTTCGCCGCAACATGCCTGATCCCATTCCTGTGATGGTATTGGCAAGGCTTGCCGTTGATCGCCAAGCTCAAGGCATTAAGCTCGGCCCTGCCTTGCTGCAAGATGCCGTCAAGCGTGCTCTGGTTGTTTCACAGAATGCCGGAGTACGTGCGCTCTTGGTTCATGCCTTGAATGAAAAGGCCAAGCAGTTTTACGAGCACTACGGGCTCCAGGCTTCGCCGCTGCACCCGATGACGCTTATGCTGCGGCTTGATGCGGCGAAGAAATAATCCTACTTGAGTGCTACATAAAGTAGCATTAAAATAGGACTTTCACTGTACAGGAGGTTTCCATGCTTCAGACCCTGCGCAAAGCCGGTGGCTCACTCGTGATGACGGTGCCCAAGGCATTTATTGACCAGAATGGACTTGGTGAAGGCTCCCAGGTCGAACTCCTTCTCCAGGGGAAAAAGATGACCATTGAGGCGCCAACCCGTCCGCGCTACAAGTTGGCCGACCTGATGGCCGAAATGCCGGAAGGGTTGCCGCGAGTCGAAGGCTGGGATGAGATGCCCGCTGTTGGACTGGAGAACGGCTGATGGCATACCTGCCGAACCGGGGTGACATTGTGCATCTCGATTTCGATCCGTCTTCCGGCCGGGAAATGAAAGGCCCGCACTTTGGCCTTGTGCTGAGCGGCAAGGTCTTCAACCAGCAAGGGCTGGCGATGATTTTCCCGATTTCCCAAGGCGCTGCGGCAGCCGCTCGTACCTACGGCACGGTGGTCACGCTGATGGGTTCGGGCACAGATACTCAGGGCGCCGTTCATTGCCATCAATTGAAATCGCTGGACTGGAGGGCGCGAAATGTGCGCCTGAAAGAGACGGTGCCACAGCACATCCTTGATGAGGCACTGGCGAGAGTCGAAGCGATTCTGTTCGAGTAAAAGCATGGCATCGGACAAAGACCTCGCCGAATGGGCTGCCCTCTTCCTCCAGAACTACCAGGAGGAAGAAGCGACGCCCGATCAACAGTACGCCGGCCTCACGCCGGCGGCAGGCGATCTGCTCCGCTCGGTGGACGCTGGCGGCGTCCCTGCCTTCATGACCGCCCATCTGCGTCAGATCGCCGAGGATAACGGGCTAAAAGTCGGCGCTGGCGATACGCCGAACGATGTCATTGCGGCATTGAGAGGCAAGCTTCAGGCACCGTCCTGACGGCAATTTTTGCCGCTTTGAAAATATAGAGGTCCGGGCATTTCGTGCCAGAGCCCATTCCATGCGGTCTCGCGAAATGCGGTGTGTTTCTTGCGTATATATGGGCATACGGCAGGAGGCCCCATGTCCATTAATGCAATAGGTACCAGCAGTCCAGGCTTGACAGCGAACCGGAGCGAATTTACCAACACTCTGGCGCTGCGCGTTGCCGACATCAAGTCGCAGACCTTTGGTTCGCTGATGAGCCTGGCCTTCGGCGGCAGCGATGCGAGCAACAAGGCCGGCGGCAGTGGAAGTTCATCCGGCATCGATGCCCTTTTCGCCGACCGGAATTCGGCCAACGATCTGCTTTCCGCCCTCACTGGCAGCAGCAGCGTCGGCGGCAACGGGCTCTCGATCAGCGGCCGGAATACGGCGCTGTACGACCCGGAATCGGCCTACAAGATGATGACCGAGATCAACAACAAGGACGTCACCTACAAGGCCCAGTTTTCGGAACTGAGCCAGATGCAGTCCTGGCTGACCGACATGCAGAAGTCCGGCGATGGCTTCGCCAAGCTCGACGCGAGCACCGACGATGCGGCGATCAAGCAGCAGCTTCAGGCATTTGCGGATCAATACAACGACTGGACCCGCCGCTTCGACGCCGACATGCAGCGCGGCGGCCTGCTGGCCGATACCCAGGCGGCCAAGGTGGCACGTTACGAGCTGGAGCAGAGCATCAAGAACATTTTCCATGGCGCCACGGATGGCCTGCGTGGCCTGCAAGACCTGGGCTTCAGCATCGACCCACACACCGGCCTGGCATCGCTCGACACCGCCAAGCTCGACAGTGCATTGAGCAACAACAAATCGGGTGTCGTCGGTACCTTGCAGGAATTCGGTCTCAACTTCGCCAAGTCGGCCGAGTTGCTCAACGCTGCTGACAACTTCATCCCCCGGCAGCTCGGCAATCTGGATCGTGTCATCGATTACATCGAGGACAACAAGGCCTCGCTCCAGGCCGAATTCGGCCTCGGCGATGCCGCCAAACCTACGGATCAGATCGCCAAGGCGCTGGCAGCCTACAATCAGGCTCATCGCATCTAGCGCAACGACTCCGAAAGCCCCATCGCATGAATCGACGTTCCAGCCATGACAAGAACGCCGCTCCAGAAAAACAGGCCGTCCTGGCGCTAGCCGGCATCGAGCGCCTGCGCCGTTCGGCCCTCGACCTCGAACACGAATACGCCCTCGACATCGACGATCTGGCACCGGAACACCGGGCCAGCGCCGCCAATCTGCTGCACTACCTGGCGGTGCGCCACCATGACATCCGCGACTTGCAGGGCCTGCTCGCCCGCCTCGGCCTGAGTTCCCTGGGGCGCATGGAGTCCCACACCATGGCGGCGCTGAACGTCGTCAGCGCCATACTCCATCAGTTGCTCAAGGAGGCCCCCAAGGACAAGGGCCATCACCACGCCGCCATCGGTTTCGACGAGGGCGACGCCATCCTCGCCCGCAACGCCGACCGCATTCTCGGGCCGACGTCGCTGGAGCAGAAGGCCCGCATCATGGTCACCATGCCCGGCGAGGCCGCCGACGATCCGCAACTGGTGCAGCAGTTGATGGAGCATGGCATGAGCATCATGCGCATCAACTGCGCCCACGATTCCCCCGCCGAGTGGCTGCGCATGATCCGCCATCTGCGCAGCGCAGAAAAATCCCTCGGCCGCCGCTGCCTTGTCTCCTTCGATCTCGCCGGCCCCAAGCTGCGTACCGGCCCTGTCCAGACCGGCACGCCGGTGGCGCGCTGGAAGCCGGCCAAGGATGAACTGGGCCGCATGAAAAACCCAGCCCGCATCCTGCTCGTCGCCGATACCGCCACGCCACCGCTCGCAGGCGCCATCCCCGTACGCGGTGATCTGCCGCTGGTCGCTGCCGTCGGTGATCGCATCCGCTTCACCGACGCACGCGGTCGCCGTCGCATCGTCGAGGTCGTGGACAAGATCGAACAGGGCTGTGTCTGCCACGCCAAGGCCACCGCCTATGTCACGCCGGGCACCTCGCTGTCACTGATGCGCGACCGTAAAGTCCGGGCCAAGGCGCCGCTGGCCGACTTCGCCGGTGCGCCGCAGTACGTGGTGCTCAAAGCCGGTGATAGCCTCGACCTCATGCTCGATGACGGCCCCGGCCGCGCTGCTGTGCTGGGCGACCAGGGCGAGGTGCTCGCCCCCGCCGTGCTGACCTGCGACCTGGCCGAAGTCTTCCGCAGCGTATTGCCCGGTGAGCGCATCTTCTTCGACGACGGCAAGATCGGCGGCGTGATCCGCGAAGTCGCGCCCGGCCGTCTGCTGATCGACATCGTCAGCGTCGTCGGCGGCCAGGCCAAGCTGCGCGACGAGAAGGGCATCAACCTGCCCGACAGCCGCCTCGTGCTGCCAGCCCTGAGCGAGAAGGATCTGGCCGATCTGGCCTTCGCCGTCCAGCATGCCGACATGCTGGCCATGTCCTTCGTCCAGCGCCCCGAGGACATCGAGCAGTTGATCGCCGAACTCGACCGGCACGATGCCCGCGAGGTCGGCATCGTGCTGAAGATCGAAACCGCGCAGGCCTTCGCCGAACTGCCGGCCCTGCTGCTGGCGGCCATGAAACACTATCCCGTTGCCGTCATGGTGGCGCGCGGCGATCTTGGCGTCGAGGTCGGCTTCGAGCGCCTGTCCGAAGTGCAGGAAGAAATCCTCTGGCTCTGCGAAGCCGCCCACGTCCCGGTAATCTGGGCCACGCAGGTACTCGAATCGCTGGCCAAGGGCGGCATGCCCTCGCGGGCCGAGGTGACGGATGCCGCCATGAGTGGCCGCGCCGAATGCGTGATGCTCAACAAGGGCCCCTACATCACCCAGACCCTGGCCTTCCTCGCCAATGTGCTGGGCCGCATGGCGGCTCATCAGCAGAAGAAGACTGCCATGCTGCGGCGTCTGGAGGTCTCCCACCTGCACAAGAAGTCCAAGGAGAAAAAGGGGCACAAATCGGGCTGAGGAAAAATTAGTTGCAGTTACAATTATTGCAGCTACAATGCTTCCATGAGCCCGACGACACTCCCCTCCCAGCCCAAGGGCTGCACCAACTTCAAGACCCGCCAGTTCGGTCGCCTGCTGTCGCGGCACTACGACGCGGAAATGGCCAAGGTCGGCCTCAAGACCACCCAGTATTCGCTGCTCACCCACGTCCTGCGCCTGGGCCCCATCGCCCCCGGCGAACTGGCCCGCCGCATGGGCCTCGACGCCTCGACCCTGACGCGCAATCTGCAACCGCTCATCACCAACGGCTGGCTGCAACAGGAAGCTGGTGCCGATGCCCGCAGCCGCAGCGTCGTCATCACCGCCGCAGGCCGCGACAAGCAGGTCGAGGCCCAGCGTCGCTGGAAAGCCGCCCAGCAAACCATCAACGCCACCCTCGGCGCCGACCGAGTCGCCGCCCTCCATGCCCTGCTCGACGAGTGCATGGCCGAGCTGCAAAAGGACGAGGTGGAAACAGCATGAGCGCCGCCCTCCTCGCCAGCCGCACCCAGGCCATGCTGCACGCGCCGCTGCTGCCGACCCTGTTCCGCCTCGCTACGCCCAACGTCATCGGCCTCTTCATCGCCACCATCGCCATCGGCTACGACGGCTACATCCTCGGCCGCCTCGGCGCCGACGCCCTCGCCGGCGTTGCCCTGGTGCTGCCCCTGGCCATGTTGCAGATGCAGATGTCCGCCGGCGGTATCGGCGGCGCCGTCACGGCGGCCGTCGCCCGCGCCCTCGGCGGCGGTCATCGCGAGGATGCCAATCGTCTCGCCTGGCACGCCCTGTTGATTGCCGCCGCTCTGGCGCTGGTCTTCACCATCGCCCTGCTCGGCCTCGGCCCCGCGCTCTACGCCGCCATGGGTGGCAAAGGCGCTGCGCTCGACGCGGCCCTTGCCTACTCCACGATCATCTTCGGCGGCGCCGCATCGGTCTGGTTCGCCAACGTCCTCGGCGCCATTGTGCGCGGCAGCGGCAACATGCTGCTGCCTTCACTGATGATCAGCGTCGGCGCCATCAGCCACCTGTTCCTCTGTCCGCTGCTGGTCTTCGGCTGGGGGCCGGTGCCCGCCCTCGGCGTCACCGGCGCCGCGATCAGCACCGTCGCCACCAACCTGCTTGCCGCCGCCGTCATGGCGGCGCATCTGCTCAAGCACGACGGCCCCGTCAGCCTGCGCGGGCTGAACCTGGGTCTACGACCGGACCTGCTGCACGCCATCCTGCGCGTCGGCGCCCCGGCCTCCCTGAGCCCTGTCCTCAGCAACGGCTCCATCGCTGCCGCCACCGCCCTGATCGGCAGTTTCGGCACAGCGGCCCTGGCCGGCTACGGCGTCGCTGCCCGCCTCGAATACATCATGGTGCCCATCGCCTTCGGTTTCGGCACAGCGCTCACCGCCCTCGTCGCCACCAACATGGGCGCCGGCCAGCACGCCCGCGCCCTGCGCGCCACCTGGCATGGCGGCCTTGTCGTCACCGCCATCACCGGCAGTATCGGCATCCTCGTCGCCATCGCCCCCGAGCTATGGATGGACCGCTTCACCAGCGATCCCGCCGTGCGCGAGATCGGCGCCACCTATCTGCGCATCGTCGGCGCCAGCTACAGCCTCTTCGGTCTCGGCCTCGCCCTGTTCTTCGCCTCCCAGGGCGCGGGCCGCATGTTCTGGCCGCTGGCCGGCAGCACGGCGCGGCTTGCCGTGGTCGGCATCGGCGGCTGGTTCGCGGTGCATGTATTCGATATCTCGGCCGCCGGCTACTTCGTCTTCATCGCCGTCAGCTTCGCCGTTTATGCCAGCATGATTGCTGGCGCCATACGGCTGGGCGCCTGGGCACGGCACTAAAAGTCGGCGCTGGCGGTACGGCAGATTCAGCTTCGTCGATGACAGCGAAACACGTTTTCGCTGTCGTGGAAGAAATCGCACTGTTTGTCCAAGGCTTCCTTCAGTCGCTTGCGCGCGCGATGAGTGCGTATTTTCACCGTCGCCACCGAGGCGCCGCAGATCTCGGCGATCTGCACCGCCGACAGCCCCTCCAGGTCGTGCAGAACGACCGCAGCCCGATAGTCCTCCGGCAGGCTGTCGATGACCTGCCGGATGCAGGTGTTCATTTCATCGACGACGAGTTGTTCGTCGATCAGGCGTGCCGGGTCGGGCACTTCGTCGGCCTCTTCGACATCAACGATGCCCAGGCGCCGGCCGGGACTGCGGAAGTGGTCCGCCGCCACCCGTGTGGCAATCGCGAAAGCCCAGGTCTTGGGCGATGAGCGGCCTTCGAACTCGGGCAGGCCCTTCGCCATGCGGATCAGCGTCTCCTGCAACAGGTCATCCGCCGTGGCCGGATCACCGACATAGCGACGCAGATAGCGGGACAGCAACGGCGACAACTCGGCCGCCAGACGCTCAAAGGACTGCGGCTCCACGGATACATCCACTCCGATTCTCCTGAAACGATCTAGCGCCCCGCGCATGCGAGGCGACCTCTTGCCGCGTAGACGGCCACCGGACGGAAAAGGATACATGTATCCCTTCCACCGCTCCTTGCGTCCAAGCAGACAGGGGACGAAACCTGCATGTCGCAGCGGCGCTCCCCGATCACGAAAAGGAGAAATCATGCGTGTCTTGACCCCCTGGGATATCGAACTGGTGGCCCTCGGCGCCGCCACGGGCAGCAACTGCATTCCCTGCATCGAACACCACATCGGCGCCGCCCGCGAAGCCGGGCTACCGGACGAACTGATCCATGCCGCCATCGATATCGCTGAAAAAGTACGCCAGATGGCTGGGCAGAAACTGAGCGATGCCGCCCTGCGCAGTCTGGAAGCAGCGGCAAGGCCCGCCCAGGACTGCGGCTGCGCCAGCATCGGCATGGGCGCCGCCGCCCGGACCTGCTGCTGACGGCGATGAAGCACCCACACTGGCAAAACCCAAGCACGATCCTGCTCTGCGGCGGCGGGATCCTCATGCTGTCGCTCGGCATCCGCCACGGCTTCGGCATCTTCCTGCAACCCATGAGCATGGACCTGCAATGGAGCCGCAGCACCTTCGCCTTCGCCATTGCCCTGCAAAATCTCGTCTGGGGCCTGAGCCAGCCAGTGCTGGGCATGATCGCTGATCGCTACGGCCCTGGCCGCGTGCTCGGCTTCGGCAGTTTGTGTTATGCAATTGGTCTGGCGTTGATGGCTCAGTCCCATACCGGCCTGGAACTGGCGCTCTCGGCCGGCGTGCTGATCGGCCTCGGCCTGAGCGGTACCTACACCATCGCCATCGGCGTCGTCGGCCGCGCCTTCCTGCCGGCCCGGCGCAGCGTGGCACTCGGCACACTCAGTGCCATGGGCTCCTTCGGCCAGTTCCTCATGCTGCCCTACGGCCAATCGCTGATCGCCAGCGTCGGCTGGTGGTGGGCATTGATGGTGCTGGCGGTCAATGCCGTGATCATGCTGCCGCTGTCGATTCCGCTCGCCCGATCCAAGGCAGATGACGCGGGGCAATGCGGTCCGATGCAGAGCGTCCGCGCGGCATTGCGCGAAGCACGCCGACATCGCGGATTTCTGCTGGTGTGTCTGGGCTTCTTCGTCTGCGGCTTTCAGGTGGTCTTCATTTCCACCCACCTCCCGGCCTACCTGCTGGACCAGGGCATGTCGGCAGATACCGGCATGCGGGCGTTGGCCCTGATCGGACTGGCCAACATCGCCGGTGCCTATCTGGCCGGCCTGCTCGGCGCCCGCTACCCGAAGCGCCTGCTGCTGGCGGGTCTGTATCTCGCCCGCGCCCTGATCATCGCCGCCTTCGTCTGCCTGCCGGTGACGCCGACCACGGTCTACGTGTTTTCCGTCGCGCTCGGCATCTTCTGGCTCAGTACGGTGCCTCTGACCAGCGGCTTCGTCGCGCAGATTTTCGGCGTGCAATACCTCTCGATGCTGTTTGGCCTCGTCTATGTCGGCCACCAGATCGGCGCCTTCCTCGGCGGCTGGCTGGGCGGCTACGTCTATGACAGTGCCGGTTCCTACCAGCCGGTATGGCTGATCTCCATCGCCCTCAGCCTGATCGCCGCCGTCGCCAATCTGCTGGCCGACGAACGGGAAGTCGAACGCCTGCGCCTTGCGCTACTAACCGCTTGAATCCCCAACCACCACCTGACAGGAAAATCATGACTCAGCCACACCCAACCCGTACCCTCACCACTCTTTCCGGCAACAGCCAGAAGCTTGACGGCGGCGCCATGTTCGGCAATGCCCCGCGCGCCCTGTGGGCACGCTGGATGCCGCCCGACGACAGCAATCGCATCGACCTCGGCTGTCGCGTACTGCTGGTGCGCGAAGCGGAACGCAATATCCTCGTCGAGGCCGGCATCGGCGCCTTCTTCAGCCCGGACCTCAAGCAACGCTACGGCGTCGAAGAAAGCCGCCATCTGCTCCTCGACCGGCTCGCCGACCTCGGTCTGAGTGATGCGGACATCGATGCGGTGGTACTCACCCATCTGCATTTCGACCATGCCGGCGGCCTGCTCGCGCCCTGGCAGGACGGCCAGCCGTCGCGCCTGCTGTTCCCCCGCGCCCGCTACATCACCGGTCGCCGCCAATGGCAGCGCGCCCGCCAGCCCCACGCCCGCGACCGGGCCTCCTACATCCCCGAGCTGCTCAACCTGATCGAGGCCAGCGACCGCCTCGAACTCATCGACGACGATGCGCCCTCATCGAGCCTGGGCAGCGACTGGCGTTTTCATTTCAGCGATGGGCATACACCGGGGCAACTGCTGCCCGAAGTTCTCATGCCCGGCGGCCCGGTGGTCTTCGGCGGCGATCTGGTGCCGGGTGCACCCTGGGTGCATCTGCCGATCACCATGGGCTACGACCGCTTCCCGGAAGGCCTCATCGACGAGAAGACCGCCCTGCTGGAAGACCTGCTGGTACGCAAGGGCCGCTTGGTGTTCACCCACGATCCGCAGGTAGCGATGGGGCGCGTCAGCCGTGACGGCCAAGGACGTTTCGGTCTGACGGAAAGCAGCGGTGATGTGATCGACTTGGCCGCTTGATGGAGCCCGCTTCCTAAAAGTCGGCGCTGGCGACACGGCGCATATCGCTATCCTCCATGCCCCACAACGGGTCCGGCACATAGGCGGCCATCCAGGCCGGCAACTCCTCCGGCGGCATCGGTCGGGCGATGTGGAAGCCCTGGGCCAGATCGCAGCCCATCTCCAGCAGGCAGCGACCATGTTCGGCGGTCTCCACGCCTTCGGCGATCACGCGCCGGCCAAAGGTCTCGGCGAGGCCGATGATCGCGGCAATGATGGCGCGGGCTTCGGGGTCGTCGAGCATGTCGCGGACGAAAGACTGATCGATTTTCAGGGTGCTCGCCGGCAGGTGCTTGAGATAGGTCAGGGATGAATAGCCGGTGCCGAAATCGTCGAGGGCGAAGGAGACACCGATGTCGCGGCATTCCTCGATGATCCGTCCGATCCGGGCCAGGTCCTCCAGCGCCGTGCTCTCGACGACCTCCAGTTCGATGAAGCCAGGCTGCACCGAGGGATAGCGCCGCAGGATGGCGGCCAGATTCGCGGCGAAATTGTTCTGTTGCAGTTGGCGTGCCGAGACGTTGATATTGACGCTCACCGGCACCTGGATACCGTCGTGCCGCAGCCAGGCATCGAGTTGGCGCACCGCCTCCTCGATCACCCAGGAACCCAGTACCACGTCGAATTCGGTGTTATCCACCATTGGCAAAAAGGCCGCCGGCAGGAGCAGCCCGCGCTCGGGATGCTGCCAGCGGATCAGGGCCTCGGCACCGATCACCGCGCCGTCGCGCATGTTCAGCTTGGGCTGGTAGTGCAGGGAAAACTCGCCTCGCGAGAATGCCGCCTCGATCTCGGCAAGCGCCTGGTGGTGGGCGACAACGCGCCGATCATCCTCCGGATCGAAAAGCACGTAGCGGTTACGTCCGCCCTGCTTGGCCTGGTACAGCGCCATGTCGGCGTGGCGCAGCAAAGTATCCGCAGTGCCGTCGTCCACCGGAAACAGCGTGACGCCGATACTGGCGGAAATATCCAGTGCCTGCCCTGCCACGATATAGGGCGCACCGAGCACAGCAATCACGCGTTTGAGTGCCTCGTGGCATTCCCGCGTGTTGCGCAAACCGCCGAGCAGCACCGCGAATTCGTCGCCGCCCAGGCGTGCCGCCGTATCGCCGCCGCGTATGGTCGCGCGCAAACGCTCGGCGACGATGCCCAGCACCTGGTCGCCAGCCTCGTGGCCGTGATGATCATTAACCGGTTTGAAGCCGTCGAGATCAAGGTAGCAGATGGCGAGGAAACTGCGGCTGCGCTTGGCGTGTGCCATTGCCTGGCGCATGCGGTCAGCGAGCAGCACGCGGTTGGGCAGACCGGTCAGCGCATCGTAGTGCGCCAGGCGCTGAAGATGCTGCTCCTGCTCCTTCATCCGCGTGATGTCGGAGCAGATGCCGACGAAATTGGTGACCTGGCCCGCATCATCACGCACGGCGGAGATGGTCAGCATCTCGGCAAAGAAGGCGCCGTCCTTGCGCCGATTCCAGATTTCGCCGCGCCAGAAACCATTTTCACCAATAGCCCGCCACATCTCGGCGTAGAACTCCGGACCTTGCCGCCCGGACGACAGGATGCTCGGGTTCTTCCCCTCCACTTCGTCGCGGGTATAGCCGGTAATGCGTTCGAAAGTTTCGTTCACATCGATAATGCAGGCCTGCGCATCAGTGATCGCGATGCCTTCGTGGGCGTGCTCGAACACACTGGCGGCCAAGCGCAGACGCTCCTCAACGGCGCGACGCGCGCTGACGTCCCGGCCGATCATGCAGATCATCCGCCGCCGCTGCCAATGGGCGACACCACTCGACAACTCCATCGCGATGCGCGTGCCATCCTTGCGCAAATGCCAGCGTATGCCGCTTATATTCTCCATGGATGCCGGCATGCCCTCGGCGCACAAGGCATCGGCGGCGAGATCAAGGGCCTCGTCCCGCGTATAGCCGTAGAGCACCAGCCAGGCCGGATTGACATCGACGATACGGCCGCTTTCCGCGTCGATCAGGGCAATGGCATCGCTACTGCTGTCGAACAGCAATTCGTAGCGCGAGATGCTGTCCACCAATTCCCGATAGTAGATGCGGGTCGTCCGGTTGATCGCCAAGGGCACCAGCAACGCGCAGATCGTGCCGGTCACCATGTAGTCGATGCGGATGTGGCCATGGAAAGCCAGACTCATGATCACCGACAGCACCGTGGTCACCGCCACCGAAACCAAGGCGACCTGCCAGAACGGCAGCGTTCCCGGTGGCCGACTGTACTTCGCTGCTTCCTTGCGCATCACGCCTCCCCTGTCAAATGCGGTCACCACCAGCGCGGCAAATAACCTCTTTATGGACGATGGTAATTCAATACACATGCATGTAATAGGGCTTTTTTCACGCATGCCGAGTCGCAACCTCAGCCGAGTTGTCGCATACGCGACAAGTTGCAATCCATAAAGAGAATAAAAAACAGATGCTTGAGCCAATCAAGCGCTGGCATCCATCCTGCTGTATGCGCACATACCCATCACAACAAGACGCCCCCATGGAAGCCATCGCCACCGACGACCCGCCGCCCCTCACCCGCGAAGCCGCCCTGCGCATCGCCCTTGCCGCGCGCACCTTGCCCAATATCGACCTGGCCGATCTCGTCACCGTGCTGCGTGCCCGCCTCGGCGACCAGCTCGATGGCGAGGTGCTGCGCCAGATCACCGTCACCCACCTCAAGACCGGCATCAGCGGGCTGACCGGCGGCGAGGAAGATGGCGAGGACATCGGCATTGGCCTGGCCGAGATGAAAACCGCCGTGCGCATCCTCTGGGGTGACACTGGCCAGGACGAGAACCTGCCGACACCGGAGCCCTATGTCGAGGGCGACCTGCCGGGCTCGTTGCGTATCGCCATCGCCTCCGATAAAGGTAACGCCCTCAACGGCCATTTCGGTTCCTGTCTGCGTTACCTCGTCTATCAGGTCTCGCCCACCGCCAGCCGGCTGGTGGATGTGCGCGATGCGCTGGAGGCCGACTTCGCCGAGGACCGCAACGGCTTTCGCGTCCAGCTCATCAAGGACTGCCAGGTACTCTATGTCGTCTCCATCGGCGGCCCGGCCGCCGCCAAGGTGATCCGTGGCGACATCTTTCCGATCAAGCATCCGGACGGCGGCGAGGCCGCCGAGATCGTCGCCCACTTCCAGCAGGCCATGCAGTCGCCGCCGCCCTGGCTGCTCAAGGTGCTCGGCGTCGATCCCCAACAACGCCTGAAAAACTATCGCGCCGACGGCGACGACGACTGACGATGAACGAGACCACCGATACCCTGCGCCACTTCCTCACCTACAGCGGCGTCAAGCTGCCGCTCAAGCTTGTCTCGCCCCTTGCTGAGGCCGAGATCGAGAACCGCAACACCTTCTTTCGCGGCTGGTTCGACAGCGTAGAGCGTCTCACCGCGCTGGAGAAAGTGGTCTACGGCGAAGTGGAACTGCGCCATCGCTACGATTACCGGGACACCGGCACCCTGCGTCAGGCCGAGATCACCGATGCCGACGGCGAAGTGACGGTATTGGATTTCGACGAACAGGGCATCGCAAAATAGGTCATATCGATACCACCTGATCAGGTCATCTTCAGCTTGCCTTAAGCAAGGCCCGCGAAACTGAGCCCATGGAGCCCCAGCGCTCCGCCAACTCAAACCATCTCGGGCAAAGTCATGCTATCGAACCTGCAATTGCGCACCCAGTTGTTGATTTTTTCGGGTGCGCTCTGCGCCCTGTTGCTTGCCGTCAGCCTGGCCGGCATCCTGGGCACCCGCATCACGCACGAACGCTTCATCGATACCCAAACCGATCTGGTCCTGGCGGACAAGATCGCAAGCATCAACTACAAGGTCTTTGATTCGCGGCTGCATATTGCCCAGGCCCAAAATGCCACCGACAAGCAAGCCATGCAGGCGGAAGGCGCGATAGTCGCCACCAATATCCAGGCCCTGAGCACGCAACTCAAGGAACTCGAAGCCCTGCCCGCCGTCGCCAGCCAACAGGCCGCCATCCAGCAATTCGCCCAGGTTGTCAGCAAATTCACCCAGGCCTATCTGCTACCCGCAGTGAAGACCATGGAAGCCGGCCAGGCCGAGCAACTGCTCGCCCTGGTCAAGACCCAGGCCGACAGCTATTACCAGCCCATCAAGCAGAGCCGTGAGCAAATCCAGAACGCGCAAAAGACCGCCACCCAGGCGCACAAGGCGCAAGCAGACTCCAGCTACAAACTCACCTTCAGCATCGTCCTGCTGCTGTCCGGCACGGGTTTGCTGATGTCGATTTTGTATGCCGTGCATAGCGTGCGCGGCATCACCCGCAAGACCAATCACCTGCGCGACACGCTCCAGAAGATCGCCAGCCACCACGATCTGACGGTCAAGGCCGACCTCACCGGCAAGGACGAACTGAGCGAGATCGCCGGCCACCTAAACATCCTGCTGGGCAGCCTCGGCAAGGTGCTGACCAGCGCCACCACGCATTCACAACAGGCCGAAGCCGCCGGCAACATCCTCGTGCGACAGGCCGACGATGCCCAGGCCGCCATCGAACAACAAAACCAGGCCCTGGCCGCCGGCTCGGATGCGCTCAACCAGGTCGTGGAACAAACCCGTCGCATTGCCAGCAACATGAGCAACGCCACCGAACTGGTCGGCGAAAGCGAAGCCAAGGGCGCCCACGGCGCCGCCCTGGTGCACCGAGTCGCCGGCACCATGGGCGAAATCGCCAGTCGCGTCGATGATGCCGGCGTGAAAATCGAGCAACTGGGTGAGCAATCCAAAAAAGTAGACGGCATTGCCATCACCATCCAGGAAATCGCCGCCCAGACGAATCTGCTCGCGCTCAATGCCGCCATCGAGGCAGCACGAGCCGGCGAAACCGGGCGCGGCTTCGCCGTGGTGGCTGACGAAGTCCGCAAACTGGCCGAGCGCACTCAGCAGGCCACCAGTGAAATCCAGCGAACCTTGCAGGCCATTCGCGCCGAAACCACCACTGCCACCGAAAGCATGGCCCTCAGCCGGCAACAGATCGCCGAGGGCATCACCCAGGCGCAGGAAGCCGCCGCCGCCATCGAAGGCATCCGCGAGCTCACCGTCACCATCAACCAGCGCACCCGCGAAATCGACACCGCGATCCAGAATCAGGCTCAGGCCAACGAATCCGTCTCGGCACGCATGCAGGAATCGGCCGCGCACTCGCGGGAAACGGCGGAGCTCTCAGAATCCACCCGCCAGACCGCCCATCAGGTGGTGGATATCGGTCGGGAAATACGTGGCGCCGTAGCGACCTTCAAGGTATAGACCGGCTCAGGCCGTCTCGCCCCAACGCACGGAACCCAAGGCTCGCGCCACAGCCAGGGCGCGGGCCTCGTGCACATCCTCGACATCCTCGCTCGCCGTACCGCCAGCGCCGACTTTTAGACAGGCATCCAGCGCCACATCCATCAATGTCGCCTTCGGGTAGGCGCGTGCACCGTTACTTGGATAGGCCTCGTAATCGCAGGCGCACACCGCCATCAGATCGGCAAAGCGTTGCGGCCGACCGAAGGCATCCACCCGCTCCAGCAGTGCCGCGATGGAAGCCGCCCGCATCGGCACGGCCCGATGCACCCGCTCCAGCTCCAGCGCCGTCAGCAGCGCAAGATCGAGCAGCGCCGGTCCTGCCGGAAAGCGCGCGCAAATCGCCTCGATACGGGGCAGGCAGCGCTCGACATGCTTGTAATGGGTCGGCAGATGTTGGGGCGGCGAATCCGCCTTGCCCAGATTGAACAGCAGCGCGGCAAAACGCACCGCCAGCGGTGCACCGTGCCGTGCCGCCGCGTCGACCACCCGGCACTGGTGCAGACCGATATCCACCAGTTCGGTCTCACTGGCGCTCTGCACGCAGCCGAAGAGTGCATCCAGTTCCGGCAGCAGCACCGCCAGCGCCCGGCATTCACGCAGGGCGAGCAACATGCGCGACGGTTGCTCGCCCATCAATCCGCGCGCCAGCAAGGGCCACACCGCCGCCGCCGGCAGCGCCGACACGGCCCCTGCCTCCACCTGCCCCTGCATCACCACCAGGGTTTCAGGATCAACCCAGCCACCGGTCTCGGCGGCACCGGCGGCAAAGTTGAGCAGGGTCAGGCCGGGATTGTCGGCAAGGACGTCGAGGCGGGAGAAGTCGAAGGGCATGGATGGCGGATTTGCGACAAGAGCGGAAAGGCTTGTGCCACGGCCATCGGGACCATGAATGGCAAATCCGGACGGGGCACAGGGATGCCCGAGCAATAAGTGCGCCGGACCGTCGCAGGACTATCGATAGGCGCGCCTAGCGAACGTTCTCCGCCTCTCGCTCCACCTCGCGCAGGTAGCGCTCAACCAGGCCCTCGGCCTTCACTTTCCGCAGGGTCTCGGCCAATCTGGGCGCCAGATCGGCACGGCTCTTGTGTACGTAGGGATAGAGTTGAATGCCCACGCCGAGATCGAGTGCCCGGCGAAAACGAACATCGCCCTTATACTCCGGCGTCAATATTTCATTGCGGATCGCGGCATCGAAATCGCAGTAATAATCGGTGCGCCCCGACTTGAGCTTCTTCAATCCCTGATCAGTGCTGGTGACATCGGAAATCCGGTCCGACGGTAACAAAGGCTTGAGCAGCTTTTCACAAATGGCAACACCACGCCGATATTCCACCAGCCACTTACCCGATGCCAGATCCTCGATCCGCCCGGCCTGAGCGGGACGCGTCACCGAGTTGAAGGTATATAGCCCGAGCCGGACTTCGTGAAGTACTTCGTCCACCCGGATCTGATTGGGATGCGTCTCGGCGTAGGCCATTACCCGGCTGGGCTGTCCATCGACCTCGCCCTGGTCGGCCAGGATCGTCAACCGGGCCGTGGGCATGACCACGAAGCTCAAGGGCACCCCCATGCGACGAAAAACCTCGCCGTAGATCCGCCGATACCATTTCCCCATGGGCGATGTTTCTTCGAAATCGGTCCCCAGTACAAACGGCTCGGCACCAGCGGCATGTGCAGGAGATACCAGCAAAGCCATGAGGCCCAGCACGATAAGGAGCAAGTTTTTGCCAGCAAAAAATCCAATACGCCAAATACCCATTCCCGAGCTCCTTTTGCGCCAGGTTTTGCGATCTGCTTTATGCCCAAAGCAATAGGATACACAGCCATCGTCGTACCGGCAATTCATCAAAGTACATCCAGCTGCTCCCATTCCAGAAGCTCGGCCAGCCGACGGATGACCCACGCCGCCTCCAGCGCGCTGAAATCGCTGCCATCGGTCAGCAGACCCTGATGGCAACGCTCCAAAACTTCCCGCTCCGAAAAGTTTTCCTTGAAAGCCAGCGTTTGCGCATGCTCGATCAGCACGCAGGCCATATCCTCACACTGCTCGTAACGGGCCAGTACCACGCCCTGTGGCGCATTGGGCCGGCTGTGGCCAGGCGGCACGTACATGGCCATGAAGGACTGCGGAATGTCGATCTGGTTGTCGATGGAATCGGACTGCTCGCTGGACCGCACTGAAACTCCCCTGCTGGATTGCCGGAACGATGGTCCGCATTATCGCCGCATCGCCCGTCTCCGCCGTAGAATCGCGGTCAGCGTATCGACCTGTACTAAAAGGACATCATGGGCAAGGAATCTGAATCGCTGATCGAAATCGAGGATCTGCACTTCTCGTACGGCGACAACAAGGTCTTCAACGGCGTCAACCTGAAAATCCCGCGCGGCAAGGTGGTGTCCGTTCTCGGCATGGGCGGCTCCGGCAAGAGCACGCTGCTGCGGCTGATCGGCGGGCAACTGAAGCCGGACCGTGGCTGCGTCAGGATCAACGGCAGGGTAGTGCATGAGCTGAGCCAGAGCGATCTCTACGAGTTGCGGCGGAGCATGGGCCTGATGTTCCAGGCCGGCGGCCTGTTCAGCGACATGTCGGTGTACGAGAACATCGCCTTCCCGATGCGCGAACTGACCGATCTGGACGACGATCTGATCCACGATCTGGTGCTGATGAAGCTGCACGCGGTCGGCCTGCGCGGCACCACCGACCTGATGCCCAACGAGCTTTCCGGCGGCATGGCGCGCCGGGTGGCGCTGGCGCGGGCGATTGCCATCGACCCGATGCTGACCATGTACGACGAGCCCTTCGCCGGCCTCGATCCCATCTCGCTGAACGTGATTGCCGAACTGATCCGCCGCCTGAACGATGCGCTGCGCGGCACCGCCATCGTCGTCACCTACGATGTATCCGAATCCCTGAAGGTCGTCGACTACGTCTATCTCCTGCACGACGGCATCGTGCAGGCGGAAGGCACCTCGCAGGAACTGCTGAGTTCGGAGGCCCCCTTCGTGGTCCAGTTCCTGCACGCCCATCCGACCGGGCCGGTGGCCTTCCACATGAAGAGCCCCCCGTACCGGGAAGACCTGGACATGGTGCTCTAGCCGCGCCCATCACGTGAAAGGGAACACGCCATGAGCCACGTCAAGTCAAGGGAAGTCGTTCTCGCCATCAAGAGCACCGCCGAACTGACGGCCGGACTCGATAGCATGCGCGAGGCCTGGCGTGCGGACCCCGGCGCCGTGCCGCGAGGCCTCTCCTGCTCCGAATCGAAGGAAGGACAGTTCGTCCTGGTGGCGGCCGAATCGGTATTCACCACCCTTCCCGGCGCCTGCGTCATCAAGGGCATCGGCGCCATCGAACTGGCCGGATCGGACCCGGTGTTCGAGGAAGGCGCCAGCTCGAAGACTTTGGTCCTGCGCGACACACCCGAGGGCTGGCGTTTCTCGGTCAAGTACGTGCCGCCCATCGTCCGTGAGCGCAACAACAAGTAAGCCGATGAAGATCGCCGTGATGGGAGCCGGTGCCGTCGGCTGTTACTACGGCGGCATGCTGGCGCGAGCCGGCCACGAGGTGGTGCTGATCGGGCGCCCTCGGCATGTGGAGGCCATCCACCGCGACGGCCTGTTCATGGACACGCAGACCTTCAAGGAGTACGTGGCGCTCGACGCCAGCAGCGATCCCGCCGCGATACAGGGTGCACAGCTCGTGCTCTGCTGCGTCAAATCCACCGATACCGAAAGCGCCGCAACCGCCATGGCACAATATCTGGCGCCTGAGGCAATGCTACTGAGTTTGCAGAACGGCGTGGACAATGCCGCGCGGCTGCAAGATTGCCTGCAACGGACCGTCATCCCCGCCGTGGTTTACGTCGCCACCGAAATGCCAGGGCCGGGTCAGGTCAAGCATCACGGACGCGGCGAACTGGTCATCGGGCCCTCTGCGCGCAGCGAAGAACTGGCAGCGCTGTTCGCCGACGCGGACGTGCCGGCGCAAATATCCGACAACGTGATCGGTGCGCTCTGGGCCAAGCTGATCATCAACTGCGCCTACAACGCCCTGTCGGCCATCACCCAGCTGCCCTATGGCGTTCTAGCCGAAGGCGAAGGCGTGGAAGCGGTGATGCGCGACCTCGTCGGCGAATGCCTGGCCGTTGCCGATGCCGACGGCGTGAACATTCCGGGCGATGCATGGAGCGCCGTTCAGGGCATCGCGCGCAGCATGCCGGCCCAGCTTTCTTCTACGGCCCAGGACCTGGCGCGACACAAGCCCAGCGAGATCGATCACCTGAACGGCTACGTGCTACGCAAGGGCGAGGCCCTGGGCATTCCGACGCCGGTCAATCGGGCCATGCACACCCTCGTCAAGCTGCTCGAAGCGAAATGATGAACATGGCAGACACCCTGATGCGCACGAGCCAAGCATGAAACTGATCCAGCTCATCTACGCCAGCACCGCCACCGACAACTGGCCCGAATCGGAACTGCGACGGATTCTCGATTCGGCAGTACGACGCAATGCCCAGAACAATGTCACGGGCCTGCTGCTCTATTCGAACGCAAGCTTCATGCAGATACTCGAAGGAGACGAAACGGACGTCGACGAGGCCATGTCACGCATCTGCGCGGACACACGGCACACCGATATCGTCGTGTTGTCGCGATCGGCAGTCCACACCCGCGAATTCGGTAACTGGTCGATGGGCTTCCATGCCGTCGATGATGCCGATGCCACCTCCTGGCCCGGCTTCGCCCCGCTGTTTCAGCACGGCTTCGATGCCCAAAAAATCGGTGCGACGCCCGGGCTGGCCTTCGACATCATGAAAGCACTGGCTACCGCCGTGTGAGCGGCCGCGTAGCGATCAAACCAGAGAGGGACTCTGCCCTTCCTTGAACGCCGCATAGCGCTCACTGATGAAGGTCTCGATGGCCTTGGTCAGTGTGCTGCCTTTCAGTTCACCCGCTAGGCCGCGGGCCTTGGCCAGGAATTCTTCGTCACCGACTCCAGCGGCCTTGGCCAGGTCCATCCACATCGAGCGCTCCGGCGACAGGGTGATGCCGCTCGGCATGTCCAGGCCTTCTTTCTCCCAGCGTTGCCGCCAGACGCCGGGAACAGCGCCCGATTGCACTTCGGCAATGATGTCCTCGGGTGAGCGCTCCGGCGTATCGGCAACCATCGGCGCCGGATCGTTCTTCGAGAGCTTGGCCATGGCGTTGGCCACATCGAATTCCCGTTGTACGTCGGCCTCGTTCATGGGCCGCTGCCAGCCGCTGATTTGCAGCTTCATGCTCAGATTCATGACCAGGTTGTAGCGCTCGGCCTGCTCCGGCGTTGCCTTGTCGAAGCCGGCACTGCTGATGGCCTTCATCTCCGCATGGAAGCTGTCCAGCAGTTGCTGGTTTTCCGGCAGCAGCGGCAGGCCCATGGGGCCGCCCGCGCCGACGGGGCCATTGGTCTTGGTGTCGGCCAGCCGCGCCTTGGCCTCGTCGATAACGTCCGCCGGGAAATCCTTGTTGAACCATTGCGTTACGTAGTCCGGCAATTTGTAGCGCCCATGCAAGCTGGCGTCGTTTTTTGCCGCTGCCCGCGCCGCCTCGGAAATGCTGACGCTGGTACTGCCAGTCGTCGCCGCTGTGCTGGCATCGGTCGTCTTGCTGCGCGACAGGCCGGCGATGCTGTTATAGATGTTGCCGATGGATGAAACCGTGGATACCGCGCTCATGATCGCCTCCCGCGACGGCAATAGTTGCCGGATGAGTCCGTGAAAGGGAGGTAATGCGATATTCATGCCTACGCGCTCGACACGCCCCCTTTCGCGAAATGGCAATGTCGATTACGAGGTCATTCACCACTACTGCTAGCCAGGAAAAACAGGGGATTCACAATTTCTCCGTTCATTCGGTACAACTTCACTGGTTTGAACAGACGTGTCGGAACACAATAGAAGATCCCGGATTGCCACCGAACATACGCAGGAGGGCAAACCATGCACGAGTCGCCGCGCGCCACCGATTTCCCGATAGGTGAAGACATCTTCCGCCGCGTGGTCGAATGGGCGCCTGCCGCCATGATCGTGGTGAACAGGCAGGGCCGCATCGTGCTGACCAACGCCCAGGCCGAGCGCGTATTCGGTTATCCCCGTGACGAGTTGCTCGGCGCACAAGTGGAAAGCCTGATACCCGAGACGCTCGCCGGGAAACATCCTGAATATCGCCAGAGCTTCCATGCGGCGCCAGAACCACGGGCCATGGGTAGCGGCCGCGATCTCTACGCACGACGCAAGGATGGCAGCCAGTTCCCCGTCGAAATCGGTCTGACCCCGATAGATTCTGGCAGCGGTGTCATGGTGCTGGCGGCAATCGTCGACATCACGGAGCGCAAGCGACTGGAAGAGCGCTTCCGTCGAGTCGTCGAGTACGCACCGAGCGCCATGGTGATGATCGATGGCAAGGGTCGCATCGTGCTGGTCAATGAACAAACCGAGCAGCTCTTTGCCTACCCCCGCAGCGAATTGATCGGCCAGGCGGTGGAGATGCTGGTGCCGGAACGGCTGCGTGGCGAACATGTGCATTTTCGTAGCGGCTTCCTCGGCGTGCCGCAGGCTCGCCCCATGGGAATCGGCCGCGACCTCTATGCGCGCCGTGCCGACGGCACCGAATTCCCCGTCGAAATCGGCCTGAATCCTATGGAAACCGAAGAAGGCATCATGGTGCTGGCATCGATAGTGGATATCACCGAACGCCAGCGGGCACAGCAAAAGCTGGAAAAGACCCTGAAGGAAAAAACGGTTCTGCTCAATGAGGTGCATCACCGGGTAAAAAACAATCTCCAGATCATTTCCAGCCTGCTCAATCTACAGGCGACCCATGCCGCCGATTCGGGGCTACGCAGCATCCTGGCCGAGAGCCAGAACCGGGTGCGCGCCATGGCCCTGACCCATCAACTGCTTTTCGAGCGCAAGGATTATTCGCGCATCGACCTTGGCGAATACCTGGAGCGGCTTGCGCAATTACTGGTCAGCAGCTATCGCCAGGAGAACAGCCGCATCAGCATACGGGTCACCCTGCCCGACGAACCGCAGTTTCTCGACATCGAGAGGGCAATCCCCTGCGGTCTGGTGGTCAACGAGCTGGTGACCAACGCCTTCAAGCATGCCTTTCCCGATGAACGATCCGGCGAGGTGCTGGTCGAATTGAGCGTGATGAACGGCGATCTCCAACTCGTCGTGGCAGACGATGGCGTCGGGCTTCCTGATGCCTTTGACCTGAGCCACGTAAAGTCACTCGGGCTGCAACTGGTATCGGTATTGGCCGATCAACTGGGCGCCGTCTTCACGGTCGGCAACAACCGGGGAGCGCGTTTTTCCTTGCGATTTCAACGCGTCACGACGATGAGGAAATCATCATGAGCCAGAAGACCATCAATCTGATGCTGGTGGAGGACGAACGGGTCGTCGCCTTCGATCTTAAGAACCAGTTGCAATCCCTTGGTTATCGGGTCGGTGCGATGGTGGGGAGTGGCGAGCAGGCATTGGCATCCGTCGCCGACGTCGCCCCCGATCTCGTGCTAATGGACATTCATCTCGAGGGTGAGATGGATGGCGTCGAGGCCGCCACCGAAATCCAGGCCAGGCACAGCATCCCCATCATCTATCTGACGGCTTTCGCCGAGGATGACACGCTACACCGCGCACTGGAAAGCCGCCCCTTCGGCTACCTGGTAAAGCCTTGGGACATCCGCGAACTCCACGCATCGATACAGATGGCGCTGGCCCGGCGTGAAGTGGAACTCGAAGTGGAACGCAGCGAGCACCGCCTCAAGCTGGCCATGGATGCCGCGTCTCTCGGCGTCTTCGAATGGAAGCCGCTGACCAACCGGGTCCATGGTGACGGCTACCTCGGCCCCCTGTTCGGCGATTGCCGGCTGCCAATCGACGAGCCATGGGAATCGGTCCTGGATCGCATCGCAATCGATGATCGCTCCCGCGTCGATGCGGCCCTGGACGATGCGCAATCATCCGACGACGGCGCCTACATCGAATTCCGCACATCGGACCAGGCCGGCGAGTCCCGCTTCCTGGAGGCCAACCTCAAGCCTTATCCCAACGCCCACCCTGATCGCCCCGTCGTCGGCGTGGTGCAGGACGTAACCGCCCGCCACCATACGGAAATCCGCTTGCGACAGGCCAGCGTGGTCTTTCGCACATCCGCCGAGGCCATTGCCATCATCGATCCCGAACGACGCATCAATACGGTGAACGCCGCCTTCACGCGTATCACCGGCTTCAAGGAAGCAGAGGCTTTGGGGTTCGACATCGACGTGCTGCTGCGTACCGAGCGGGAGATCAAAGATAACGCGCACCTGTTCGCCGAGCTTGCCGCCAGTGCAGAGGCCTACTGGCAGGGCGAAGTGAGCTGCCAACGCGCTGGCGGCGAGCGCTTCCCCGCCTGGCAAAGCCTGAGCGCGGTACGCAACGCAACGGGGCTTATCAGCAATTTCGTGGTCGCCTTTTCCGACGTCAGCAGCATGCACGCGGCTCGGGACAAACTTCACCACCTGGCCCACCACGACCCCTTGACCGGATTACCCAACCGCCTGCTCTTCGACGACCGGCTGGATCAAGCTCTGGAACTCGCGCGGCGTCAGCAGCGGGACTGCCTGATGCTCTTCCTCGACCTCGACAGCTTCAAGGTGGTGAACGACACCCTTGGCCACAGCATGGGCGACGAGTTGTTGCGCACCATCGCCAACCGCCTGCGCGATACCCTGCGGGCGGCGGACACCATCGCACGCCTGGGCGGCGACGAATTCGTGATTCTCGCCGGCAGCAGCCAGACGGAATATGCGGCCGATCTGGCCCGGAAAATTCTGGCCGTAGTGCGGTCGCCGGTGTACCTGGGCACGGAGCGCATCACTGTCTCGGCAAGCATCGGCATCGCCGCCTACCCGGAGAATGGAATTGATCGGCACCAGCTGATGCGCGCGGCCGACATCGCCATGTATTCCGCCAAGCAGGCGGGACGCAACTGCTATCGCTACTACTCACAGGACATGGCCGAACTCAGCAACGAGCGGCTGTTGATGGAACAGGGTTTGCGCCGCGCCATCGAGGAAGACCAGCTGGTCGTCCACTACCAGCCCCAGGTGGACCTCGCCAGCGAGCGGATTTTTGGCGTCGAAGCGCTGGTGCGCTGGATTCATCCGGAGCAGGGAATGATTCCACCGGGCCGTTTCATCCCGATTGCCGAGGAAAGCGGCGTCATCGACGATCTCGGCCGCTGGGTACTGGAGCGCGCCTGCCGGGACATGGCCGGCCTCCACGACGACAGCGGCGCCCAGTTGCGCCTGGCGGTCAACGTCTCCGCGCGCGAGTTCATGCGCGACGACTTCATCGCCTCGCTACACACCATTCTGCAACGTACCGGCTTCCCCGCCGCAGCGCTGGAAATCGAGATCACCGAGAGCACGCTACAGGTGATGGAGCGCAGCGTCGAAATCATCGGCAAGCTGAAGGCACGCGGCATCGCCATCAGCATCGACGACTTCGGCACCGGCTATTCCTCCCTCAGCGTCCTGCGCGACCTGCCGATCGACCGCATCAAGATCGACCGGTCCTTCATCCAGCATCTGCCGGAAACCCCGGACGGCATTGCCATGGTCAAGGCCATGGTTGCCCTGGCGGAGTCCCTGCGCATGAAGATCATCGCCGAAGGCGTCGAGCGACAGGACCAGCGGGCTTTGCTCCGGCAACTGGGTTGCGGTGACGGTCAGGGCTATCTTTTCAGCCGCCCGATCTCACATGCTGATCTGGTTTCCTTGCTGGCCGGAGAGCTTTCCAAACAGGATTGATCCACAGGGCGCGACAGGGACAAGGGTACAATTCCGCCCCCATGCCTACATCTTCCTCTGCCCACCTCGAACTCCTCGCCCCCGCCAAGAATGCCGACTTCGGCATCGAGGCCATCAAGCATGGTGCCGACGCGGTTTATATCGGCGGGCCGGCCTTCGGCGCGCGGGCCCATGCGGGCAACGACATCGCCGACATCGCACGGCTCGCGGCCCACGCTCACCGTTTCAATGCCCGCGTTTTCGTCACGCTGAATACCATCCTGCGCGACGACGAACTGGAGGACGCCCGACGCCTCGCCTGGCAAATCTACGAGGCCGGCGCCGATGCGCTGATCGTGCAGGACATGGGCCTGCTGCAAGTGGACCTGCCGCCGATCCAACTCCACGCCAGCACCCAGACCGACATCCGCACGGTGGAGAAAGCTCGGTTCCTCGGCGATGTCGGCTTCTCGCAGATCGTGCTGGCACGGGAGCTGTCGCTGGACGAGATCCGAAAAGTCGGCGCCGGCACCACGGCGACGCTGGAGTTCTTCGTCCATGGCGCGCTCTGCGTGGCCTTTTCCGGCCAGTGCTACATCAGCCACGCCCACACCGGCCGCAGCGCCAATCGCGGTGAATGCTCTCAGGCCTGCCGCCTGCCCTACACGCTGGAAGACAAGCAGGGCCGCATCGTCGCCCATGAAAAACATCTGCTGTCGATGAAGGACAACGACCAGAGCGCCAACCTGCACGCGCTGGCCGACGCCGGCATCCGCTCCTTCAAGATTGAGGGTCGGCTGAAGGATCTGGCCTACGTCAAGAACGCCACCGCCCACTATCGGCAATTGCTCGACAAGATCATCGACGATGCCCCGGAGTACAGCCGCGCATCGTCCGGCCGTTGCAGCTACAGCTTCACACCGCGCCCGGAAAAGACCTTCAACCGGGGCAGCACCGACTATTTCGTCAACGGTCGCCAGCCCGACATCGGCGCCTTCGACACGCCCAGCTTCTCCGGCGAGGTCAGCGGCGAGATCAGCAAGGTCGGCCCGGACTGGTTCGAGATCGAATCCTCGGAAACCTTCGCCAATGGCGACGGCGTCAGCTACATGGCACGCGGCAAGAAGCTCGCCGGCATGCGCATCAATACCGTTCAACCAGCCAACAATGGCTGGCGCCTGTTCCCCAACGAAATGCCCGAAGACAGCAGTGAACTGCGCTCCGGCATGGCCGTGTATCGCAACCGCGACCAGGCCTTCGAGCGCCTGCTGGAAAAGGAATCGGCCCGCCGCCTGATCGACGTGAACATGGTCTTCGGCGAAACCGATGTGGGCTTCTGCCTCACGCTGCGCGACGAAGATGGCGTCGAGGCACGGGCGAGCATCCCTCACGCCAAGGAGGCGCCGAAAGACCCGGAGAAATCGCTGCACCTGCTGCGCGAACACCTGGCCAAATTCGGCACCACCGATTTCAAGGCTGACAACATCCGGCTTGAAATCAGCGAGCCCTGGTTCCTGTCGGCCTCAACGGTGAACGGCCTGCGCCGCGCCGCCGTCGAACAACTCGTCGCCGCCCGCGAAGCGGCCCGTCCGCGCCTGCCCCGGGCGATGCCGGTGGAGCCGCCGGCGGTGTATCCGGAGCAGGAACTCTCCTACCTCGGCAACGTCTTCAATGCCCAGGCCCGTGCCTTCTACGAGAAGCACGGCGTCTCGCTGATCGCGGACGCCTACGAGTCCGACACGGTCAAGGGCGAAGTCTCGCTGATGATCACCAAGCACTGCCTGCGCTACAGCTACAGCCTGTGCCCGAAGGAAGCCAAGGGCTGGGTCAAGGGCGTCAATGCGGATCCGATGACTCTGGTGAATGGCAAGGAGCGCCTGACCCTGCGCTTCGACTGCAAGGCATGCGAGATGCACGTCATCGGCAAGATGAAGAAGCACCGCAGCATCGCCATCAACGTCGTTGCCCCGCACTGAAAAGTCGGCCCTGGTGACACGGCGATTGACATGACACGGCTCGTTCTCGCCCCCATGGAAGGCCTCGCCGACGATGTGTTGCGCGAGGTGCTGACCTCCACCGGTAGCTACGACTGGTGCGTCACCGAATTCGTCCGCGTCACCGACGCCGTGCTGCCGCATCGCGTCTATACCCGGCTCTCGCCGGAAATGAACCGGGCCGCGCGCACGCCCGCCGGCACGCCGGTGCGCGTGCAGTTGCTGGGTTCCGACGCGGACATGCTAGCAGCCAACGCCGCTCATCTGGCCGAACTCAAGCCCTACGGCATCGACCTCAACTTCGGTTGCCCGACGCCGCTGGTCTTCCGGCATGGCGGCGGCTCGGCCCTTCTCGCCGAACCTGAACGCCTGCATCGCATCGCCGCCGCCGTGCGCGCGGCCGTGCCGGCGGACATGCCCGTCACCGCCAAGATGCGTCTCGGCATCGCCGACCCCAGCCGCGCCATCGACTGTGCCAGCGCGCTGGCCGAGGGTGGCATGTCGGAACTGGTAGTGCATGCCCGCACCAAGGCCGACAACTACCAACCCCTGGTGCGCTGGGAATGGGTAGCGCGCATCCGCGAGGCGCTGCCCCCTTCCCTGCCCGTGATCGCCAACGGCGGCGTGTGGACCGTCGAGGACTACCACGCCATCCGCGCCGCCACGGGCTGCGCGGACGTGATGCTGGGACGCGGCGCGGTCGCTGACCCGCTGCTGGCGACCAGAATTCGCCGTATCGCCAACGCCGACTTTTCCGACGACTGGCATGTGATCAAACCGCTGATCGCGCGCTTCTGGGAAAAGGTGCAGGCCAAGGTGCAGCCCAATCAGTCGCCGGGCCGGCTCAAGCAATGGCTGGGCATGATGCGACGCCACTACCCGGAAGCCGAAGCGCTCTATCGCGAAGTTCGCGAGCTGCGTCTGGCGCCGCAGATCAGCCCGATCCTGGCGCAGAGGCTGGCAGCGTGAACATTCGCATCCTGTCCGTCATCCCGCCGATGACGCAGCTCAACACGCCCTACCCCTCCACCGCCTACCTCACGGGCTTTTTGCGCTCACGTCACATCGATGCAGTACAGGAAGACCTGGCCCTCGCCCTGGTGCTGCGCCTGCTCTCCCGCGATGGCCTAGCAAGCCTGTGCGAAGCGGCGGCCAAGCACCCGGCCCTGGGGTTTTTCAGTGAGCAATACGAACGCTACGCCGCCACCGTCGAGCGCGTCGTCGCCTTCCTGCAAGGCCGCGATCCCAGCCTCGCCTTCCGCATCGCCGGGCGCAATTTCCTGCCCGAGGGGCCGCGCTTCGATTCCCTCGACGTGTATATCGACGAGGACGGCGGTGATCCTCTGGGCTGGGCCTTCGGCGCGCTCGGCGTGCAAGACCGCGCCCGCCACTTCGCCACGCTCTATCTCAACGATCTGGCCGACGTGTTGCGCGAAGCCGTGGACCCGCGCTTCGAGTTCGTCCGCTATGCCGAGTCCATCGCCGATAGCCAAGCCAGTTTCGAGCCGCTGGCAAGGGCGCTGGCGGCCCCGGAAAACCTCATCGACACGACGCTGCGCGAACTGACTCTGGCCGCCATCGCCAAACACCAGCCGACGCTGGTGCTGCTGTCCACGCCCTTCCCCGGCAACGTCTATGGCGCCCTGCGCATCGCCCAGACCATCAAGGCCCACGCCCCCTCCATCACCATCGCACTGGGCGGCGGCTATGTGAATACTGAACTGCGCGAGCTGGCCGAGCCGCGCCTGTTCGATTTCGTGGACTACGTCACGCTGGACGATGGCGAGGCGCCGCTGCTGGCCTTGATCGAACACCTGCAAGGCCGGCGGCCCAAGGAAAATCTGGTGCGCTGTTTCGTGCGTGACCTTGGCAAGGTGCGTTACATCAACCACGCCGAACCCGACATCCCCTTCGCCGAAACCGGCACCCCGACCTGGGACGGCCTGCCGCTCGACCGCTACCTCTCGGTGCTGGACATGCTCAATCCCATGCACCGGCTCTGGTCCGACGGTCGCTGGAACAAGCTCACCGTCGCCCACGGCTGCTACTGGAAAAAGTGCAGCTTCTGCGACGTATCGCTGGATTACATCTCCCGCTTCGAGGCCCTGGCTGCCTCGCAACTGGTGGACCGCATCGAGGCGGTGATCGCCGAAACCGGCCAGACTGGCTTCCACTTCGTCGACGAAGCCGCGCCGCCCAAGGCCCTGCGTGCGCTGGCCGAAGAACTGATCAAGCGCAAGCTCGCCATCTCCTGGTGGGGCAACATCCGTTTCGAGAAATCCTTCACGCCGGAACTCTGCGAGCTACTCGCCGAGAGCGGCTGCATCGCCGTCTCCGGCGGTCTCGAAGTCGCCTCGGACCGGCTGTTGAAATTGATGCAGAAAGGCGTCTCCGTCGAGCAGGTAGCCCGCGTCGCCCATGCCTTCAGCGATGCCGGCATTCTGGTGCACGCCTATCTGATGTACGGCTTCCCGACCCAGACCGTGCAGGACACGGTGGACGCCCTCGAATACGTGCGCCAGTTGTTCGCCGCCGGCTGCATCCAGTCCGGTTTCTTCCACCGTTTCGCCTGCACCGTGCATTCGCCGGTCGGCCTCGATCCCAAGGCCTTCGGCGTCAAGCTCAAGCCTTTGCCAGCGGGTGGCTTTGCCAAAAACGACGTCGGCTTCATCGACCCCACGGGCGTTGATCACGCCGTATTGGGCAAGGCGCTGGAGAAGGCGATCTACAACTACATGCACGGCATCGGCCTCGACGAGGACGTGCGTCGCTGGTTCAGCGGCAAGGTGCCACGCACGACGGTGCCACGGCACTTCATCGAACGCGCGCTCCAGTCAATCAGGATTCCCTGACGCCATCGGTATATCTCGCCACCATCGGCATTCGCGCCGAGGCAAAGCCCTATAATTTACAGGGTGAAAGTATTGCAAACCCTCAGGGCTCATCTCTTCGCGCTGGTCT
Source organism: Rhodocyclaceae bacterium (assembly GCA_030824275.1). Taxonomy (GTDB): domain Bacteria; phylum Pseudomonadota; class Gammaproteobacteria; order Burkholderiales; family Rhodocyclaceae; genus JAVBXY01. The sequence goes on from JAVBXY010000036.1 coordinate 57,498, forward strand.
TCGCCACCCTGCTGCCTGGTGCCATCCTGCTGGCCTACTCGATCTACGAGGATACCCAGCGCTCGATCAGCGAAACCAAGAACTCGCTGAATACTTTGGTCCGCATCACCGCTGCGGGCACCAGCCGCTTCCTCGCCACCAATAGGGAATCGATGGAGTTGTTCGCCAAGCGCCCGCTGGTGCGCGTCCTGGACGGCAGTCGCTGCGATCCCGTGATCCACGATTTCCGCGACCTGTTTCCCCGCTTCGCCAATCTCACCACCATCACCCTCGATGGCACCGCGATCTGTTCCGCCGTGCCGCAGCCCGGCGGCAAGCCGGTGAATGTCGGCAAAACCGAATGGTTCCAGCGGGCGCTGGCCAAGCCCGAGTTCCTCGCCGGCAACCCCTTCATCGGCCCGATCACGGGACGCTGGGTTTCCGTGCTGGTGGCGCCCATTCGTGACCAAAGCGACAAAGTGGCCGGCTTTGTCGGCCTGCCCCTCGACCTGGATCTCTACGCCCCGAGCATCGAGGGAACCAAACTGGCGCCGGGCATGCGCATGGGTATCGTCAGTGCCGATGGCCACCTGGTCTGGCGTAGCGACGATCCGGACAAGCTGATCGGCAAGGACATCGGCGACCTGCCATCCGTCAAGGCAGCCATCACTGTCAAGGATGGAAATTTCGAGGCCAAGGGCACGGACGGCGTGCCGCGCATCTATGCCGTGGCCCCCATCCCCGAGGCCGGCTGGTATGCCTATATCGGCATTCCCTCCGCCCAGATCTACGACAAGGCCACCCGCGATGCCCGCGAGCGAGGCATCTACGGCCTGCTCGGCCTGCTCGCCGCGCTGGTATTGGCAGTAATCCTGGCACGCCGCATCGCGCGGCCGATCAGCCATATCTCCGGCGCCGCCCGTGCCATCAAGGACGGCGACAAGACCATACGTGCGCCGCTGCATGGACCCCGCGAAGTCATCGAAGTGGCCGGCGAATTCAACACCATGGTCGATGCCTGGATGAAATCGGCGGAACAACTCCAGTTCCTCGCCAACCACGACGCCCTGACCGGCCTGCCCAACCGAATGCTGCTGGCCGACCGCATGACCCAGGCCATCGCCCGCTCGGTGCGCGAGAAGAAGCTGGTCGCCGTCTGCTTTCTCGACCTCGATGGCTTCAAGCCGATCAACGACCAGTATGGCCACGAAACCGGCGACCACCTGCTGATCGAAGTCGGCACACGTATCGAATCCTCGCTGCGGGCCTGGGACACCGTAGCCCGCCTCGGCGGCGACGAATTCATCCTGATCCTCAACGACCTCAACACCGTGGTGGAGGTCGAACAGGCCCTGGCGCGCTTGCAGACGGTGCTGACCACGCCCTATCACAAGGAAGACACGGCCATCGCCTTCTCGGCCAGCATCGGCGTGGCGATCTACCCTTACGACGACAGCGACCCGGACACCCTGCTACGCCATGCCGACCACGCGATGTATGTCGCCAAGCAGGCTGGCAAGAACCAGATCAGCTTCTTCGACGCGCAACAGGAATTGCGCGTGCGCGAATGGCACCAGCTGCGCGACGAAATTCGCCACGGCCTGCTGCACGACGAATTCGCCCTTTACTACCAACCCAAGGTCAACATGCGCAGCGGCGAGGTGGTCGGCGCCGAAGCCCTGATCCGCTGGCGGCATCCGCAGCGCGGCCTGCTGGCACCGGGCCAATTCCTGCCCGCAGCCGAAGAAACCCAGCTGATGATCGCGCTCGGCGACTGGGTGCTGCGCGAAGCACTCCGCCAGATCGACATCTGGCGACGTCAGGGCCTGTCCCTGCGCGTCAGCGTCAATGTGGCCTCCATGCAATTGCAGGAAGCTGATTTCATGCGCAAGCTGATGGCGCTGCTGAAGGACTTCCCCGAGGTGCCGCCGCAACTGATCGAAATGGAAATCCTCGAAAGCGCGGCCCTGGCCGAGATCAAGTCGGTCAGCAAGATCATGGTCTGGTGCAAGGACCTCGGCATCGACTTCGCTCTCGACGACTTCGGCACCGGCTATTCCTCGCTGGCCTATCTCAAGCAGTTGCCGGCGGCGACACTGAAGATCGACCAGTCCTTCATCCGCGACATGCTCGAAGACCCGGACAGCCTGGCCATCACCGAAGGCATTCTCGGCCTGGCACGGGCCTTCCAGCGCGGCGCCATTGCCGAGGGCGTCGAAACCGTGGAACACGGCATCATCCTGCTGCACATGGGCTGCGATTTCGGCCAGGGCTATGGCATCGCCCGCCCAATGCCAGCGCCCGACGTCGCCGCCTGGGCCGCCCGTTATCGCGTAGACCCGCGCTGGATCGCCGCCGGTGCGGCGGAATGGAACCGGGAAGACTTCCCGCTACTGGCAATGGAGGCCGAACATCGCCGCTGGGTGAATCGCCTGACGACTTGCATCGAAAGTGGCGACGTCAGCACCTTGCCGCAGCAGATCGAGAATGACCAGGCCTGCAACTTCGGTCACTGGTACCGCAGCGAAGGCGCGCTCCATTACAGCCATCTGCCCGAGTTCCGCGCCATCGAACCGCTGCATCGACGTGTGCATGAACTGGGCGCCGCCATGGTCGACGCCATGCGCAAGGGACATCATCAGGCTGCCCGCGATGGCATCCATGAACTCCAGGCCGCCCGCGATGCAGTCCTGACGGCGCTGCATCACTTGCAGGCCGCCGTATTGATGGCCTGCCACGAGCGCGGTCCCCTGAACCGAAGCGCCGCCGGTGAGCCTGCCTGACCCCAGCCAGCTGGAGTTGCTGGTCACCCGCGTCATGCCCTTCGGCAAGCACAAGGGCCAGCTGATCGCCGACCTGCCGGGCAATTACCTGAACTGGTTCGCCCGCGAGGGCTTCCCGCCCGGCGAGATCGGCCGTCTGCTGGCGCTGATGCAGGAGATGGACCACAACGGCCTGCGCCCGCTGCTCGATCCGCTGCGGCGGCGCTGAGCACGCCATGCTCGAGATCCTCTACCGCGACGAACAGCTCGTCGCCATCCACAAACCCGCCGGCCTGCTGGTCCATCGCAGCGACATTGATCGCCATGAAACCCGCTTCGCCGTGCAACTGTTGCGCGATCAGCTCGGCCACCGCGTGCAGCCGGTGCATCGGCTAGACAAGGGCACCTCGGGCGTGTTGCTGTTCGCCTTCGACCGCGACACGGCGAGCGTGATCGGCCAGCAGTTCGAGCGCAACGAAGTGGCCAAGACCTATCTCGCCGTGGTGCGCGGCTGGCCGCCGGCAAGCGGCCTCATCGACCATGCGCTGACGCGGCAGTACGACGACTACGGCAAGCTGCGCACCGAAGCCGCGCAGGAATCCCTGCCAGCGACGACCGCCTTCCGTACCCTGGCCACCATCGAATTGCCGGAGCCGGTGGACCGCTACCCGACCGCCCGCTATGCGCTGGTGGCACTGACGCCACACACCGGCCGTCAGCATCAGTTGCGTCGCCACATGAAGCACATCGCCCATCCCATCATCGGCGACGCCACTCACGGCAAGGGCCGTCACAATCGTTTCTTTCAGGAGCGATTCGGCTGTCATCGCCTGCTGCTGGCCTGCACAGAGCTGCGCCTGCGCCATCCAGCCACTGGCGAAAACCTGATCATTTCCGCGCCACTGGAAGGGGATTTTGCTGCGCTGCTGACGCGCTTTGACTGGTCGCTGGCAGCGACTGATTGCGGTTAGAATCGGCGCCCTCGTTAAGTTGTTAATGACTCGATGAACGCTCCCATCCGCACCGAAACCGACTGGCGCGCCGTGCTGGCCGCTGCCCTCTGCGGGGTCGCCGTGGCCATGAACATTGGCAAGGTGCCCATCGCCATGGTCCAGTTGCGCACCGAGTTCGGCCTCTCGCTGGTGGCAGCAGGCTGGGTCTCGTCGATGATCAATACTCTGGCGGTGTCGACTGCGGTGTTCTTCGGCCTGCTCGGCGACCGCGTCGGCGCCTTGCGCATGTGCTTCGCCGGTCTGGCCATCGGTATCGGTGGCGGCATACTGGGCCTGCTGGCCGGCAACGAAACCATGCTGCTGGTCTCGCGCTTTGCCGAGGGCGCAGGCGTGGTGGCGGTCGCCGTCTCGGCACCGGCCCTGCTCTCCTCGGCCGCTGCGCCGAGTGATCGCCGCTTCGCGCTGGGTATCTGGAGCGCCTATCTGCCGGCCGGCGTCGGCCTGGTCATGTTGCTGGCGCCGCTGGTGCTGCCGCTGGGCGGCTGGCGCGGGGTTTGGCTACTCTCGCTGGCCGGGCTGGCGACGGCGGCCTTCGCCATCCATCGCTCGCGTCCTGCCTATCGCCTGCCGCCTCCCGGCGCCAGCGACCCACATCCCTTCGTCGCCGCAAAACAGGCCCTGGCCCAGCCCCTGCCCTGGCTGCTCGGCATCGCCATGTTCAGCTGGACCATCCAGCACTATGCGCTGATCATCTGGCTGCCGACCTTCCTCAAGGAACAGCGCGACCTCGGCCCGCTGGCCGTGGCCCTGCTCTCCTGCCTGATGGTGCTGGTGAACGTACCCGGCAATCTGCTCGGCGGCAGCCTGCTCCAGCGCAACCACAAGCGCGGCAAGCTGATCGCCTCCGCCAGTCTGGTCACCGGCCTGTCCGGCGTCGGCATCTTCCTCGACACCCTGCCCGACCTGCTGCGCTACGCCCTGTGCCTCGTCCTGTCCTTCACCGGCGGCCTGATCCCGGCTTCCGTGCTGTCCGCCTCGGCCCATCTGGCGAAGACGCCAAAGCAGATCGGCACCCTGCAAGGCCTGTTCATGCAGATGGGCAACATCGGCCCCTTCATCGGCCCGCCGCTGATCGCCGCGCTGGTAGCGGCCAGCGGATTGTGGCGCGACGCCCTGTGGGTCACGGGCATCGCCGCACTAGCGGGCATCGTGCTGGGCTTGATGATTCGGCGACTGGAACGCTAGCGCGTATCATGGCGGCCTTTCCGCATCACCCTGCCCTCTGACGGGCCTGCCATGACCGATCCCCTGATTCCCCAACTCGCTGCTGCCCTCGATGCGCGTAGCGCCCTGATCACCCGCCTCGCCGCCGAGGACACCAACGCCTATCGGCTCTTCCACGGCAGCGTCGAGGGCCATCCCGGCTTGACCGTGGATCGCTACGACGACCTGCTGCTGGTGCAGAGTTTCCACAGCCCCCTGGCGCCGGAAACCTTGGCCGCGCTGGAAGCCTTCTACGCCGAAAAGCTGCCCGGCCTGGCGCTGGTCTTCAATGACCGCAGCCAGGCCAATTCGCGCATCGGCAACCCGTTGACGCCGGAGCAACTGGAAGTGGCCATGCTGCCCCGCGAAATCCATGAGATCGGTGTCCGCTACCGCATCCAGGGCCGTCACGGCGGCCAGGACCCCTGGCTGTTCCTCGACCTGCGCGCCGCCCGTCGTCGCGTGATGCAGGAAGTGCCGGGCAAGTCCCTGCTCAACCTGTTCGCTTATACCTGCGGTGTCGGCATCGCCGCCAGCAAGGCCGGCGCGCGCTTCGTCATGAATGTGGACTTCGCCGAGTCCAGCATCGACGTAGGCAAGGAGAACATGCGCATCAATGAGCTGCCCCATCGTCCGCGTTTCGTCAAATGCGATGCCTTCGCCGCCATGCGCCAGTTGGCCGGCATCGGCCAGCCGGAGCGGGTGCGAGGCAAGCGCATGCCACCCTTTCCGAAGATGGAGCCGCAAACCTTCGATCTGGTCTTTCTCGACCCGCCGCGCTACGCCAAGAGTGCCTTCGGCGTCGTCGATCTGGTCAATGACTACGCCTCGGTGTTCAAGCCGGCGCTGCTTTGTACCACCGAGGGCGGCACGCTGATCTGCACCAACAACGTCGCCGACGTGGATCGCGAAAAATGGCTGGACCAGCTCCAGCGCAGTGCCGCCAAGGCCGGACGGCCGGTGAAGGACATGGAGTGGATACTGCCGGAGGAAGACTTCCCCAGCCCCGACGGCAATCCGCCGCTGAAGATTGCGCTGTTGAGGGTTTGAGATGAGTCACACAAAAGTCGGCTCTGGTGACACGGCGACGAGCACGGTAAACGCAACGATCATCGACGTCACCGAGGATGATTTCGACACCGCCGTGGTCTCTACCTCGCACGCGACGCCCGTTCTGGTCGATATCGGCGCCGATTGGTGTGCGCCCTGCCGCGTGCTCGGCCCCCTGCTTTCCCGTTTGAACGCGGCCTACGCTGGCGCCTTCATCCTCGCCAACGTCGATGCCGACGAGAACATGCGCATCGCCGGTCGCCACAAGGTACGCGGTTTTCCGACGGTGATCGCCTACAGCCGGGGCGTCGAGGTGGACCGATTCCACAGCGCCCAGACCGAGGGTTTCCTACGCAAGTTCATCGACGGCGTGCTTGAGAAGCACGACGCGCAACAAGGACTTAGCGAATAAATTCAGGCAAATTGGCGGCGAACCTGCGATAATCGCCGACCGGCCTCCGCGGCCGATCCCCATTTGTACTCTCCCTGCCCTGCGCAGGTACGCCATGACCACCCCAGACACCCCCCCCATCGGGTTTGACCAACTCGGCCTGATTCCCCCATTGCTGAAGGCGCTTGCCGACGTCGGCTATGAAACGCCTTCGCCCATCCAGGCCGCGTGTATCCCGCCGCTGCTGGCCGGGCACGACATCCTTGGCGAAGCCCAGACCGGCACTGGCAAGACCGCCGCCTTCGCCCTGCCGCTGTTGCAGAAGATCAATGTCGCCGTGGCCAAGCCCCAGGCCCTGATCCTGACACCGACGCGCGAGCTGGCGATCCAGGTTGCCGAGGCACTGCAAAAGTACGCCCATCACCTGCCCGGCTTCCATGTCCTGCCGGTCTATGGCGGCCAGAGCATGGTGGTGCAGCTGCGCCAGCTGTCGCGCGGCGCCCACGTCATCGTCGGCACACCCGGTCGCGTCATGGACCACCTGGAGCGCAAGAGCCTGGTGCTCGACAAGCTGACCATGCTGGTGCTCGACGAAGCCGACGAAATGCTGCGCATGGGCTTCATCGACGACGTCGAATGGATTCTGGAACATGTGCCAGCCACACGCCAGACCGCGCTGTTCTCGGCCACCATGCCGGATCAGATCCGCCGCGTCGCCCACAAATACCTGCGCGAGCCCAAGGAAATCAAGATCCGCTCGGCGACCAGCACTGTCTCCGCCATCAGCCAGGCCTACTGCCAGACCCACAGCGGCCCGCAGAAGCTCGAAGCCCTGACCCGCATCCTCGAAGTGGAAGACGACTTCGATGCGGCCATCATTTTCGTCCGCACCAAGACCGCCACCGTCGAACTCGCCGAGAAACTGGAAGCGCGTGGTTACAGCGTCGCCGCGCTCAACGGCGACATGACCCAGGGCCTGCGCGAACAGGTGATCGAGCGCCTGAAGAGCGGCAGCCTCGACATCGTGGTCGCCACCGACGTTGCCGCGCGCGGCATTGACGTGCCCCGCGTCAGCCACGTCATCAACTACGACATCCCCTACGACACCGAGGCCTACGTACACCGCATCGGCCGTACCGGTCGCGCCGGTCGCACCGGCCGCGCCATCCTCTTCATCGCGCCGCGCGAAATGCGCATGCTGAAGACCATCGAGCGCGCAACGCGGCAGAAGATCGAGCCGCTGAGCATGCCCAGTGCAGACGCCGTGGCGGATCGCCGCGTGGCCCAGTTCACCAATCAGATTATCGAGGCACGCAACGAGCAGAAGCTCGACTTCTTCTTCGAGATGGTGCGCAAGATCGAGGAGACCCATAGCCTGTCCGCCCGCGAAGTCGCAGCGGCCCTGGCTTTTCTGGCGACCCGCGAGCGTCCGCTCCAGATCGATCCAGCCACCGTCATGCCAACGCCGACTTTTTCCGAGCGGCCCGAGCGCACTGAGCGGCCTGTGCGTAGCGAACGTTTTGAGCGTAGCGAGCGACCCGAACGCGCAGAACGTGGCGAACGTAGCGAGCGTCCGCCGCGCGAAAATCGCGACGACATCCTCGCCAAGCGGCGCACCTTCGCCGACGGCAAGCTGGCCCGTTATCGCATCGAAGTCGGCCGCAAGCTCGGCGTGCTGCCCAAGGAAATCGTCGGCGCCATCGCCAACGAGGGTGGCATCGAAGGCAAGCACATCGGCCAGATCAATCTCTTCGACGACTACAGCACGGTGGAACTGCCCGCCGATCTGCCGGCCGATCTGATGGACGTGCTTCAACGCATCCGCGTTCGTCAGGTACCGCTGAAGACCCGCGTCGTCGCGCCCGGTGAACTGCCCGAGGAACCCCGCCGCCGTCCGCCGCAGAAAAAGGAATGGTCGGACAAGAAGCCCGGCGGTTTCAAGAAGCCGGAGTGGAAGAAGCGCGAAAGCTGATTTCCGCGATCAGGGCCGGCATCGCCGGCCCTGCATTCGAGGTTCAACCAACCTTGTGACCGAGGCCTTCGAATAGTTCGCGCAATGCCTCCGGCGCCATCGGCCGGCTGATCAGGAAGCCCTGGATCGAATCGCACTGCTCGCGGCGCAGGAAGTCGAACTGGGCAGCGGTCTCAACCCCCTCGGCGACGCTGGACAATTTCATGTTGCGCGCCATGGTGATCACCGCGCCCGCAATGGCGGCATCGAACTCCTGCTCCACCTCGACGATGATGTCCGCCGACAGCTTCAGCGTGTCGATGGGGAAATTCTTCAGATAGGCCAGCGACGAGGCCCCAGTGCCAAAGTCGTCCAGCGCGATGCGCACGCCCAGGGCCTTCAGGCGGCCCAGCGCAGCCACCGCCTCCTCGGCATTTTCCATGACGATGCTTTCGGTCAGCTCGATTTCGAGCAGGTCCGGTGACAGCCCGGTCTCGGCGAGGATTTCCGCCACGCGTTCGGGCAGGTTCTCTTCCTTGAGCTGACGGGCCGACAGATTCACCGCCATGCGCAGCGGCGGCAGGCCCTCTTTCTGCCAGGCCACGGCCTGACGCGCCGCCGTGCGCATGACCCATTCACCGACCGGCACGATGAGTCCGGTGTCTTCCAGCAGGGGAATGAACTCGACGGGCGGAACCAGCCCGCGCTCCTTGTGCGCCCAGCGGATCAGCGCTTCGACACCGATGATGCCGCCACCGCCCGGGTCCACCTGCGGCTGGTAGTGGAGAACGAACTCCTCCCGTTCCAGCGCACGACGTAGATCGGTTTCCAGCGTCAGGCGCTGCTGGGACAGCACGTTCATGTGCGGAGAATAGAAATGGAAGTTGTTCCGCCCCGTGCGTTTGGCGTGATACATGGCGATGTCGGCCCGCTCCATCACGTCGGACTCATAGTTGCTGTCCTCGCCATACATGGCAATGCCGACGCTGGCGGTGACGAAGACTTCCTGATCCTGAAGAGCAAAGGGCCGGCCCATGACGTGCAGAATTTTCCGCGCCACCAGGGCGGCATCTTCGCGGGCAGCAAGATCACCGAGCACCACGGCAAACTCGTCACCGCCGAGACGGGCAACGGTATCCACCTCGCGCACACAGCCGCGCAGGCGATGAGCCGCCATGCGCAAGAGTTCATCGCCGGCAGCGTGGCCGAGGGTGTCGTTGACGACCTTGAAGCGGTCGAGGTCGATGAACATCACCGCGACGAAATCGTGCTTGCGCCGGGCCTGGGCCAGCGCGTGCTCCATGCGGTCTTCGAGCAGCATGCGGTTGGGCAAGCCGGTCAGGGTATCGTGATGAGCAATGTGACGCAGGCGTTCCTCAGTGCGCTTGAGGGCCGTGATATCACTGAAGGCGGCCACGTAATGCGTGACACGGCCGACCGCGTTCTTCACTGCGTTGATGTTGAGCCAGACGGGAAAACTGTCGCCCTGTGCCCGTCGGCAAATCGCCTCACCCTGCCAGTGCTCGGCGCCGGACTGGGTTGCCCAGACCTTGCGGAATATGCCGAGATCTTCTTCGCCGAACATCGGCTGGCCGGCCACCTCGCCTTCGCGGAAGCCGGTGAGGTCGGTGAAGGCACGATTGATGCTGACGATAGCCTGGTCGGCATCGGTGACCAGGATGCCTTCCAGCGCCACCTCGAAGACCTGCGCGACGAGGCGTAGCTTTTCCTCGCTGCGCTTGCGCTCGATGGCATAGCGCAGGGCACGACCCAGCACCCGTGCATCGACCTGGCCCTTGATCAGGTAGTCCTGGGCACCGGCGGCCACCAGGTCTTCAGCCATGCGTTCGTCGTCGTTGCCGGTCATGGCAACCACCGGCAGGTCGGGCGCGCCCTGCTGAATGCGTTCGTAGGTTTCGCGGCCATGGGCATCGGGCAGCGAAAGATCGATCAGGGCGATGTCGTAATCCTCGGCCTCCAACTTGGCCAGGCCCTCCGCCACGGAACCGACACGGCTGACGCGGGGCGAGGAGATACGCCCGGCCTCGAAGGCTTCCTGCAACAGAAGTTCGATCAGGCGAGCATCGCCCGGATTATCCTCGACGAGAAGAATGCGCAAGGTGGCTCCGCTCAGTGCATGTAGGCGCCGCCAGGGCTGCGGCAAAGGAGTTCGTCGAAGGCCTCGGCGGACAGGGGACGGGAAAAGGCAAAACCCTGGGCATCGTCGCAGGCATGGCTGCGCAGCAGATCCACCTGCCCCTGGGTCTCGACCCCTTCGGCCACGCCCTTCATGCGGAAAACGTGGGCCACGGAAATCACTGCCTGGACGATGGCGGCATCTTCCGGGTTGTCGGCCATGTCGCGGACGATGCTGCGGTCGAGCTTGATCGAGTGGATCGGGAAACCCTTGAGGTCGCGCAGGGACATCGCCCTGCCACGGTAGTTGTCGAGGGCGATGCGCACGCCGAGGGCATTGAGACGGCGCAGTACGTCGAGGGCTAGGGTTTCGTCGTCACGCAGGGAGGACTCGGCCAGTTCAAGCTCCAGCTGACCGGGTTCCAGACCGGAGACCTTGAGGGCATCGGTGACGCGCGCCACCAGGTGCGGATCGCGGAACTGGCGGGGCGAAATGTTGACCGCAATCTTGAGCGACATGGAATGATCCCGCCGCCAATTTTCCGCTTGACGACAGGCGGTTTCCAGCACCCAGGCGCCAACATCGACGATCAGGCCGGACTCTTCCAGAGCAGACATGAATTCGCCCGGCTGGACGATCTCGCCGCCCGTGGGATGCCAGCGCATCAGCGCCTCCATGCCCACCACGCGGCGGCTGTGGAGGTCGATCTGCGGTTGATAATTGACGACGAACTCGCCGGCGGCCAAGGCGCGGCGCAAGGACTCTTCGAGTTCGCGCCGCTTGGCGGCGGCCGCGTCCAGTTCCCGTGAATAGAAGCGGTAGCTGCTGCCGCCGCCACTGGCGGCCTTGGCCGCGTACATCGCGGCATCGGCTTCGCGCACCAGCACCTCGATGTCGTCACCATCTTCCGGATGTAGTGCAATGCCCAAACTGCAACGGATCGTGTACGGGTTGCCGCCGATGACACAGGGCTCGCCCATCGATTCAATCAGTTTGGCGGCAATGCGGGCCGTGTCCTGGATATCGCCGAGATCGCTGACATAAAGGATGAACTCGTCGCCGCCAAGCCGGGCGACGCAATCTGTACTACGCAGGCAACGGGAAAGACGATCCGCCACCTGGCGCAGGAGCTCGTCGCCGACCTGATGACCCCAGGTGTCGTTGACCTGCTTGAATTCGTTGAGATCGAGCAGCATCAGGGCCAGGGGCCGTTCATGGCGACGGGCGGCGGCAACGGCGCGGGCCAGGCGGTCGTAGAACAGCTTGCGGTTGGGTAGCCCGGTCAGTGCGTCGTGATGGGCCAGGCGATGCAGGTGTTCCTCGAGCTGGCGGCGCTCCAGGGCATAGCGCAGGGAACGGTTGAGCAAGGCGCCGCTGATGTGCCCCTTGACCAGGAAATCCTGTGCCCCCATACGCACCGCTTTGACGGCCATGGCTTCGTCTTCGACCTGGGAAAGAACGACGATGGGTGTATCCGGCGTCAGCGCGTGGACTTTGACCAAGGTGTCGAGGCCATTGCCGTCGGGCAAACCAAGATCGAGGATGATGATGTCCACGCCGGCACTTTCCAACAGCGGAACGGCCGTACTGACCTGTTCGGCGTGATGGAGAACGAAGTTGTCCCCGGCACACTCTTCAAGCATTTCCTTGACCAGACGGTAGTCGGCCAGGCTATCCTCGACCACGAGGATGGACAGGGGTTTGCTGGTGGACATCGTCACCTCCATGACCGGGATTCTCAAGCTTCGCCGGGGAGCTTGACGATGGTCAGCCAGAAGGTGCCGATTGAACGCACCACCTTGATGAACTGGTCGAGATCGACGGGTTTATTGACGTAACAATTGACGTGCAAATCGTAACTGGCGACCACATCCTGTTCGGCTTCCGAGGAGGTGATGACGACCACGGGAATCCGTTTCAGCAAAGGATCGGCCTTGATCTCGGCCAGGACCTCACGCCCCCCCATGCGCGGCAGGTTGAGGTCGAGCAGAATCACGTCGGGTTTCGGCACATTGGCATACTGGCCTTCGCGGCGCAGGAAGGCCAGGGCCTCGACACCATCGCCAACCACTGAGAGGTTGTTGCGCAGCTTGCATTCCTTCAACGCCTCGCGCGTCAGGCGCACGTCGCCGGGATTGTCTTCCACCAGCAGGAATTCGGCCGGGCGGCCGTTTTCGTCGTCCATGCTCACACCCCTTCCCCTTGCATATCCCTGTCGGGAATCGTAAACAAAAAGCTCGTGCCCTCGCCGGGGCGTGACTCGACCCAGATGCGCCCGTCGTGTCGCTCGACGATCTTCTTGCACAGGGACAGGCCGATCCCTGTTCCGGGATACTCGGCCTTGGTGTGGAGGCGCTGGAAAATGATGAAGATTCTATCGAAATACTCCGGCGAAATGCCGATGCCATTGTCGCGCACGAAAAGCTCCCACGCCCTGCCGATGCGGCGGGCGCCGACATGGATGGCTGGCTTGACGCCGGGACGCTGGAATTTAAGGGCGTTGCCGATCAGGTTTTGCAGCAGCTGGATCAACTGGGTCTCGTCGCCGGTGATGACGGGCATGGGGTCGCGCATGACGACGGCGCCGCTTTCGCGCAGGGCAATGTCCAGATTGGCCAGAGCCGCATCGAGTACCTTGCCGCAATCGGTAGGCACAAAGGGCTTGCCGCGCGTACCTACGCGGGAAAGCTTCAGCAGGTCGTTGATCAGCGCCTGCATGCGCGTGGCGCCATCCACGGCGAAATTGATGAACTCGTCGGCGTCATCGTCGAGCTTGCCCTTGTAGCGCCGCGCCAGCAGTTGCGTGTAGCTGGCCACCATGCGCAGGGGCTCCTGCAAGTCGTGGGAGGCGACGTAGGCAAATTGCTCCAGCTCGCGATTGGAGCGGGCCAGTTCCTCGGTCCGCGCCTTCAGCGCGCGCTCGGCCTCCCATGCCTCGGTGGCGTCGGAATACTCGATGACGTAGTGGGTAACGATGCCTTCGCTGCGGACGGCGGCAATGCTCATCCGGGCAAGATAGTCGGCGCCGTTGGCATGGCGATGCCAGACATCGCCATGCCAGTCGCCGTCCATTTCCACCTCGCGCCAGATGTCCTCGAAGGCAAGGGGACTCTTGGGCGACAGCAAGGTGGCGACGCTGTGCCCCTGGAGTTCCTTCGGCGCATATCCCGAAATGGTCTCGGTCATGTGGCTGGCATGGACGATACTGGCGTGGATGTCGGTGATCAGCACCGCCTCCAGGTCGCTCTCGAACACCTTGGTGAACAACCGGAGCTTTTCGTGATCGGCATGGAAATAAGCACTGACGGCCAACTCGATGTCGAGCAGGACGACCTTGATCAGAGCCTCGATGGTCGGTAGCAATATCGCCGGATCGCCACCGCTGGTTTTCCACGCTGCCGGCAACAGATCGCCCAGCAGCATGCGGTAGGCACCGACATACCACTCCGGCTTGAGGCCAACCTTTTGATGCGTGTCGCCGATGCGCAGGCGGTCGGTGGCATAGGACAGGTCGTAGTTGCCTGACAGCAGCTTCATCAGCTGATCGCCATGCAGGGCACGCAAGGCTTCGTGACTGAGGGTAGTCCGTGACAGCACCGCCCGGGTTTCCTCGAAGCGGTCCAGTTCACCGTAAAAGCGATCAAGGTAGCCTTCGCGCAGGCGCTCGGCCTCGGGCAGCAAGGCTTGCAGCAAGGCAGCATCACGCTCGTCCAGCGTCAGGTAATCCTTGCGCCGGGCAAACTCGGCGTCGCTAATTCCCATTCGGGCATTCATGGTCACGCCCATCTCCCCCCAGTTCGACAATGGCCGCAGGCTTGTCTGTTTTTTTTACTGCGACCGAGCATTTTAGGCCCAGACCAGGCGGACGCCAAGCCCGTTGGTCGCATTAGAATGTCCCTACACACTGCCCTTCCATTCAGGAACAACGACATGCCTCTCTATAGCCTTGGCAATAAACAGCCCTCCCTCGGCCACGGTGTCTGGATTGCCGACAACGCCACGGTGATCGGCGACGTTCGTCTCGGCGACAACGCCAGTGTCTGGTGGAGCGCCGTGCTGCGCGGCGACAACGACCCCATCAGCATTGGCGCCAACAGCAACATCCAGGACGGCTCGGTGCTGCACACGGATGACGGCGTGCCGCTGACCATGGGCGCCAACGTCACCGTCGGTCACTTGGTCATGCTGCACGGCTGCACCATCGGCGATGGGGCGCTGATCGGCATCAAGAGCGTGATCCTCAACGGCGCGACGATCGGAGCCAATTCCATCATCGGTGCCAATTCGCTGATCCCGGAGGGCAAGGTCATTCCCGAGCGCTCGCTGGTGATGGGGTCACCGGGCAAGGTGGTGCGGGAACTGACGGATGAGGAAGTGGCGCGCCTGCAATGGAGCGCGCAGCACTATGTCGAGAACGCCCGACGTTATCGGGCGGGTTTGGCGGTATTTACACCGCCGGCCTGAAAAGTCGGCGCTGGCGATACGGCGGCAGGCGCCGTGGCCGGCCCTCGTTGCGGCACTTGGACGAAGACTTCACCGTCCCGGATCATGCCCAGTTCGTAGCGAGCACGCTCGTCGATAGCTTCGTAGCCCGACTTCAGGTCGCGGACTTCGGCGTCCAGTCCGGCATTGCGCTGTTCCAGCTTCTGGTTCAGCTCCCGTTGTGCGCGGAGCTGCTGGTCGTTGTCCCAGACGCGGAACCAGCCGCCCTTGCCCAGCCACAGCGGATACTGCAACAGGGCAATCAGGACGGCCAGCACCAGCGTGGGCCAGTTCATCTACGACAAATTACTTGCGCAGATTGTAGAAGGCACCAAGGCCCGGATAGCTGGCGGTATCGCCGAGATCTTCCTCGATGCGCAGCAGCTGGTTGTACTTGGCGATGCGGTCCGATCGGGACAGCGAACCGGTCTTGATCTGGCCGGCGTTGAGGCCGACGGCGATGTCGGCGATGGTCGAATCCTCGGTCTCGCCGGAACGATGCGAGATCACGTTGGTGTAGCCCGCACGCTTGGCCATCTCGACGGCGGAGAAGGTCTCGGAGAGGGTGCCGATCTGGTTGATCTTGATCAGGATGGAATTGGCGATGCCCTTGGCGATGCCTTCCTTGAGAATGGCCGGGTTGGTGACAAAGAGGTCGTCGCCGACGATCTGCACCTTCTTGCCCAGCTTGTCGGTCAGCACCTTCCAGCCGTTCCAGTCGCCCTCGGCCATGCCGTCCTCGATGCTGATGATCGGGTAACGGTCGGCCAGGGTCGCTAGGTAGTCGGCGAAGGCTTCGGAGGACAGTTCCAGCTTCTCGGAGGCCAGGATGTACTTGCCGTCCTTGTAGAACTCGGAGCTGGCGCAGTCGAGGCCGAGCACCACGTCCTGGCCCGGCGTGTAGCCGGCGGTCTCGATGGCCTTGAGGATCAGCTCGATGGCTTCGTCGTTGCCGGAGACGTTGGGGGCGAAACCACCTTCATCGCCGACGGTCGTCGGATAGCCTTTCTTGTCCACCAGCTTCTTGAGGTGGTGGAAAACCTCGGCGCCGCAGCGCAGGGCTTCGCGGAAGCTCTTGGCGCCGACGGGCAGGATCATGAACTCCTGGATGTCGAGGTTGTTGTTGGCATGGGCGCCGCCGTTGATGACGTTCATCATCGGCACCGGCATCTGCATCGGACCGCTGCCACCGAAGTAACGATACAGCGGCAGGCCGGCTTCCTCGGCGGCGGCCTTGGCCACGGCCATGGAGACGGCGAGGATCGCGTTGGCGCCAAGGCGCGACTTGTTGTCGGTGCCGTCCAGTTCGATCATGGCCTTGTCGACGAAGGCCTGTTCCTCGGCGTCGAGACCGATGATGGCTTCGGAGACTTCCGTATTGACGTTCTCCACGGCCTGCTGGACACCCTTGCCGAGGTAGCGGCCGGCATCACCGTCGCGCAGTTCGATGGCTTCGCGGGAACCAGTCGAGGCACCGGACGGCACGGCGGCACGGCCCATGACGCCGGATTCGAGCAGGACGTCGGCTTCGACGGTGGGATTGCCGCGCGAATCCAGAATTTCGCGGGCGACGACATCAACGATTGCACTCATGGCTTACCTCGCCTAATAGTCAGTTGGAATCAGAAATGCTTGGAAAAACCGTGGCGTTTGACCACGGTGTCGAGCTCAAGCAGGGTTTCGAGCAGTTCCTTCATCTGGCCCAGCGGCCAGGCATTGGGACCGTCCGAGAGGGCCTTGGCCGGATCGGGATGGGTTTCCATGAACAGGCCGGAAACGCCGGCAGCAACGGCAGCACGGGCGAGCACGGGCACGAACTCGCGCTGGCCGCCGGAGGACGTGCCCTGCCCGCCTGGCAACTGCACCGAATGGGTAGCATCGAAGACCACCGGGCAATCCGTCTCGCGCATGATGGCCAGAGAGCGCATGTCGGAAACCAGATTGTTGTACCCGAAGGAGGCACCGCGCTCGCAGACCATGATGGTGTCCGCGCCGTTGTTGGCTTCCTTGGCTTTCGCCACCACCTGCTTCATGTCCGTCGGCGCGAGAAACTGGCCCTTCTTGATATTCACCGGCTTGCCGGAGGCCGCGCAGGCCTGGATGAAGTCGGTCTGGCGACACAGGAAAGCGGGCGTCTGCAAAACATCGACAACGTTGGCGACAGCGGCCACCTGGGTTTCGTCATGCACATCGGTCAACACCGGCAGGCCGAGCTGGCGCTTGACCTCGCCGAGAATGCGCAGGCCCTCTTCCATGCCGAGGCCGCGAAAGGATTTGCCGGAACTGCGGTTGGCCTTGTCGTAGGACGCCTTGAAAATGTAGCCGATGCCCAGGCCGGCGCAGAGTTCTTTCATCTGTCCGGCGATGTCGAGACACAGTTGTTCCGACTCGGCGACGCAGGGACCGGCGATCAGGAAAATGCGCTGATCGAGGCCGACCTCAAAGCCGCACAGTTTCATCGTGTGGCTTTCCATAGTGAGCCACAGAGTTTCATTCAGCGACACCCTTGTGCGCCAGCGCCGCCTTCACATAGGCGATGAACAGCGGATGGCCGGTGCGCGGATTGGAGGTGAACTCCGGGTGGAACTGGACACCGACGAACCAGGGGTGGCTCGTCTGCGGCAGTTCCATCATCTCCGGCAGGTTCTCCGTTGGCGTGCGCGCAGAAATGATCATGCCCTCGGCCTCGAACTTCGGCACGTAGAGGTTATTCACTTCATAGCGATGACGGTGACGTTCATTCACCTCAGCGCCATAGATGGCCGCCGCCATGGTGCCAGGCTTGACCGGGCAGCGCTGGGCACCCAGGCGCATGGTGCCGCCGAGGTTGGAGTTCTCGTCGCGACGTTCGACCTTGCCTTCGCGATCCATCCACTCGGTGATCAGGGCGACCACCGGATGCGGCGTGTCGGCATCCAGTTCGGTGCTGTGCGCACCGGTCAGGCCACAGACATCGCGGGCGAATTCGATAACGGCGAGCTGCATGCCGAGACAGATGCCGAGATAGGGCACCTTGTTCTCGCGTGCATAGCGAATGGCGGCAATCTTGCCTTCCGTGCCGCGCCGACCAAAACCGCCGGGGACAAGGATCGCATCCATGGCCGCCAGCGAGGCACAGCCATTCTTTTCCAGTTCCTCGGAGTCAATGTAGTGGATGTTCACCTTGCTGGACGTGTGCATGCCGGCATGGCTCAGGGCTTCCGTCAGCGACTTGTAGGACTCGGTGAGATCCACGTACTTGCCGACGAAGGCGATATTCACTTCGTGCTTCGGCGCTTCCAGCGCATGCACCAGCTTGTTCCACACCGACAGGTCGGCGGCGCGGGCAAGGATGCCCAGCTTGTGGCAGACGATCTCGTCCAGCATCTGGTCGTGCAGCATGGCCGGGATCATGTAGATGCTGGGAGCATCGAGAGCCGAAATCACGGCTTCGGGCTGGACGTTTGTGAACAGCGCAATCTTGCGCTTCTCCTCCGGCGGCACCGGGCGGTCGGCACGGCACAGCAGGATGTCGGGCTGGATGCCGATCTCGCGCAGTTCCTTGACGGAGTGCTGGGTCGGCTTGGTCTTCAGCTCGCCGGCAGTGGGAATGTAGGGCAGCAGCGTGAGGTGGATGTAGCAGGCATTCTGCCGGCCTTCCTCGAAACCCATCTGGCGGATGGCCTCCAGGAAGGGCAGCGACTCGATGTCGCCGACGGTGCCGCCGACCTCGATGATGGCCACATCGGCGCCCTCGGCACCACGCTTGACGTAGAGCTTGATCTCGTCGGTAATGTGCGGGATGACCTGAACGGTCTTGCCGAGGTACTCGCCGCGCCGTTCCTTCTTGATCACCGACTCATAGATCTGACCGGTGGTGAAGTTGTTGCGCTTGCCCATCTTGGCGCTGGTGAAGCGCTCATAGTGGCCAAGATCGAGGTCGGTCTCGGCGCCGTCTTCAGTGACGAAGACTTCGCCATGCTGAAAGGGCGACATGGTGCCCGGATCGACGTTGATGTAGGGATCAAGCTTGAGGTGGGTGACGCGGATGCCTCGGGATTCGAGGATGGCCCCCAAACTTGCTGCGGCGATGCCTTTGCCCAGACTGGACACGACACCACCCGTGACGAAAACGTATTTGGCCATGGAATTGCGGGTGCGGGAAATTTAAATAATAGCGGAAATCTCCTGCCCCGACGAAAAGCCGCACCAGATGGGCGTTTCGACGGAGCCGGAGCGCGCCTAGTGGCGCGGAACGCCCGCCGCCACGCCTTTTGCAGACTCCGTCGCAGGCGCAGTACGCCGGCTCAGGCGGTCCACCAGACCACCCAGATTACCCACCGACATAAGGTGGGCGTAAACGAGACCGAGATTGCCATTGGCGAAGAATTCCTGCACCAACTCGGGTGACAGCGCGCGCAACTTGGGCTCGTCCACCACCAGCAGTCCGTTGAGGCGGAACTGACTGCCGTCATTGAGTTGCGCCACCGAGTCCGCCTGTTTCAACAGGCCCAGTTCGTCCAGACGGCGTCCAAAGGCTTCGGTCAGTTGGGCCAGTTGGTGATACTCAGCGAGGAATTTCATCGCGTGTTCGAGTTGCGGCGTCGGCTGTCCATCCACAAACAGGGCCTCGCCCTCCTTCTGGCTGAACGCGGGCGAGGCCTCGTCGATGCAGACGAGCAGCTCGCCCTGCGCCCCCGTGCCCGGCACGAAGGGATAGCGGCGGACGAAGGCCGGCACGTAGCGGGCATCCCATTTACCTGTCGCAGACACGTAGAGATTTTCCTTCTCCCGCAGGCCCAGCAGGGCCACCGGGATGGCACCAGAGTTGGCACGAACGAAAACGATCGGATACTCGCGGGCGCTTTCGTAGAACTCGTTGGCCAGCAGGGGCACGGCATTGGTGCCGGTGGCATAGGCGTATCCCGTCGCCGGACGGATTTTTAGCTTGGCGTGGGTCTTGTCATTCAGCGCAACCACGCGCTCGTAGAAAATCATTTCGGACATTGATGGCTCCATGCATGACAAGAGGGAAGGCTATCACGAAGACCGCCTCCCCCCCTCACCCGTGCTCAGACAAAAGTCGGCTCTGACGGGACGGCGACAGCACCTGCCTCACCGGGATTGCGAGGTAGCAGCACCTCGAACAGGGCGCCGCCGTCGAGCCGGTTGGTGGCAATCACGCGACCACTATGCAACTGGACGATTTCGCGGCTGATCGACAGCCCGAGCCCGGTACCGCCCGACCCGTCACGGGTGAGGGAGGACTGGACGAACTTGTCGAAAATCGCATCGAGTTCCGCCGTCGGGATGCCCGGACCGCGATCCGCCACCGACAGCCGCAAGGCGTTCGCAACCAGGGACTCATGTCCATCCACCAGAAGACGCGCTTCCTCCACCGCGACTTCGACCACGCCACCATCCGGACTGAATCGCAGTGCGTTGGACACGAGGTTACGCACCACCTGTTCCAGTTGCCGGCGATCACCATCGATCACCGGGTCGTCAGCCAGAACCCCCAGCTTCAGCTGGATATGCCGGCGCGTCGCCAATGGCAACAGTTCGCCGAAGATGGCACGAACCACTTCGTCGAGCTCCACCGGTCCGCGCATGAGCACAGTCCGGCCAGCCTCCAGCTTGGACAGGTCGAGCAGGTCGTTGAGCAGTCCGAGCAGCCGCTTGCCGCTCATGTGGATCGAATTGAAATAGTCCACCGCCTTGGCTGGATTGGCAGCAACTGCCGGGCCGCCCAGTTCCGAAAACCCGAGGATGGCATGCATGGGCGTGCGCAACTCATGGGACATGTTGGTCAGGAATTCCGATTTCGCACTATTGGCGCGCTCCGCATCCTCTTTCGCCCGGACCAGGTCTGCGACCTGGACATGCACCAGTTCCTGGAGATTGTCGCGGTGACCACGCAGGGCCAACTCGTCCTCCTTGCGTTGCGTGATGTCGAAGGACATCCCGACGTAGTGGGTGATATCCCCATGTCGGTCCTTGACTGCGGCGATGCTGTTCAACTGAAGATAGGCCTCGCCGTCGCGACGCTGATTCCATATCTCGCCGCCCCAGTAGCCGGTCTCGCGCAGCTTGCGCCACAGTTCACGATAGAAAGTCGCATCATGGCGACCCGACTGGAGAATGCGCGGATTGCGTCCGATCACCTCGCTGCGGGAATACCCCGTCAAGGTACAAAAGGCCTCGTTGACGTCAATGATGGCGCCAGCGGCGTTGGTAATGATGATCGCCTCGTGGGCGGAAGAAAACACGCTCGCCGCCAGGCGCAGGCGTTCCTCGTCGCGCTTGCGGTCGCTGATGTCGCGCGCCATGGCCAGGCGCCGCCCGTCCGGCAGGAGGCGCAAGGCAAGTTCTGCCGGGAAGCCCGACCCGTCCTTGCGCCGCATCTGCCACTCGTCGATCCCGGCCTCGTCGTCGAATATCGCCGCAACAGCGTTCTCCAGGCGAGCCTTCTCCTCCGGCGACAGCAGTTCGGCCAGCATCATCCGCTGGAGTTCCGAAACGGTATAGCCGGTCATGCCGCAGGCCGCGTGATTGGCGTAGAGCAGCCGACCGTCGGCGTCGGCGATCAGGATGGCATCCACCACGCCATCAACGATCAGCGCCAACTCGGACTCCCGTCGGCGAACCGTCTCCGCCAATAGCAGGCGCGAAGTGGCATCGAAAACGCTGACCACGATGGAGCCCTGCTCCAGCGGAAATGCGACGACATCGAAGACGCCGGAAACACCAGCCTGCTCGTAAGGCAGACCATCGAAAACCACGGTTCCACCACGCCGGGCCACTTCGGCAAAACGACGCGGGACCACTGTGCCGAGCAGACCCGGCAGGGACTCCTCCACTGGCCGTCCCTTTTGCAAAGGTATTCCTCCGCCCAGCATGGTTTGCGCCGATTCGTTGAGATCGGTGATCACCAGCACGCCGTCGGCGCGCTCCTCCATGAAAATCAGGCCGAAGGGGGATTGGCTGACCAGACGGTCGAAGCACCCCTGCTTCGCTTCCAGGGTCGTCGAGCGGGCCAGCAATTCGGCGGTCAGGACGGCCAAAGCGATCACGGCGGCAATGGCAAGCACGACGCGCAGAGCCGCCCCCAACTCGACGAAGCCGAGCAATAGCAGGGCACCGACGAGAAACAGGAACATGGCTCGCCACAGCAGGGGAATACTCGTCAATCGCTTCATTGGGCGGCCATCCTATCCGAAGCTCTCGACAGGAAACATAGGTGAAACCTCACCCAAAAAAATACGGGGCGCCAGGCCTTGAAGCCCGGCGCCCCGTGGAGGAAAGCCAAACGAAGCCTAGCGACCGAGTTCCGCCGCCGTCTTGCCGGCAATGCCCCACTGGGTCTTGGGCACGTCGTGAATCCAGACGCGGATATTTTCGACCGGTGCACCAACCGCTTCATGCAGCGCGGCGGTGACCTTCTCGATCACGGCCTTCTTCTGTTCATCGGTACGGCCTTCGATCATGTAAATCTGGGCAAAGGGCATGGCTACTCCTTATACGAACTTGAGGGATACGCTGCCCAGGTGCTGGACGCGCAGGGTCACATTATCGCCCGCCGCCACGGCGACGGCTTCCGTCACGCCACCGGAGAGGATCATCGCGCCAGCCGGGATTTCCTGGCCACGGGCGCCCAGATGATTGGCCAGCATGGCGATAGCCGTGGCCGGGTGACCGAGTACGGCAGCACCGGCGCCCAGCGACACCACTTCGCCGTTCTTTTCCATCACCACGCCAAGAGTGCGCATATCGACGTCGGCGGGCGCCTTGATCTGGCCACCGACCACGAAACGGGCGGCCGAGGTGTTGTCGGCGATCACGCTCTTGAGGTCGAACTTGAAGTCGCGGTAACGGGAGTCGATGACCTCGATGCCGGGCATGATGAAGTCGGTGGCCGCCAGCACGGCACCAATGTGGCAGCCGGGGCCTTTCAGTGCGTGCTTCATGACGAAGACGATTTCCGGCTCGACCTTGGGGTGGATCAGTTCGCTGACCTTGACCTCACCGCCATCCGGCACGCAGCCGTAGTCGGTGACGAAACCGAAGCACGGCGTCTCGACGCCCATCTGCTTCATCTTGGCAAACGAGGTCAGACCAGCCTTGAGGCCGGCGATCTTGGTGCCGCGGGCGATCTTGCGGCGTTTGATTTCCTCCTGGATCAGGTAGGCGTCATCCCAGTCCATGTCGGGATGATCATCGGTGATCTTCAGGGTGTCCTGGGCATTGAGTTCGCAGTTCTCGAGGTGTTCCGCGAGCTTGGCGATGGTGGCCTTGTCGAGCTTCATTTCCTATCTCCCTCAGGCAGCCTTGATCAGGCCGCGTTCCTTGGCCATGGTGATGGCGGTATCTTCGATCATGTCTTCCTGGCCACCGACCATGCCGCGCCGGCCCAACTCGACCAGGATGTCACGGGCCGGGATGCCGTACTTGACGGAAGCGCGCTTGGCGAACAGCAGGAAGGAGCCATAGACGCCTGCATAACCCAGGGTCAGCGCATCGCGGTCGATACGGATCGGGAAGTCCATCATCGGCACCACCAGGTCTTCGGCCACATCGGTGATCTTGGCGACGTCCACGCCGGTCTCGATGCCCATCAGGGTGCAGACGGCGATCAGCACTTCCATCGGCGTGTTGCCGGCACCGGCGCCCAAACCAGCGGCCGCCGCATCGATGCGGGTGGCGCCGACTTCAATCGCGGCGATGGAGTTGGCAACGCCCATGGCCAGGTTGTGGTGACCATGGAAACCGAGTTCGGTTTCCGGCTTCAGCGCGGCACGCACGGCGGACAGGCGCTCCTTGACGCCGTCCGGCAGCAGATGCCCGGCGGAGTCGGTGACGTAGATGCAGTTGGCGCCGTAGCTTTCCATCAGCTTGGCCTGGCTGACGAGGCCCTCGGCGCTGTTCATGTGGGCCATCATCAGGAAGCCAACGGTGTCCATGTCCAGCTTGCGCGCCATGGTGATGTGCTGCTCGGAAACATCCGCCTCGGTGCAGTGGGTGGCGACACGGATGGTGTTCACCCCCAGGTCTTTCGCCATCTTCAGGTGATCGACGGTACCGATTCCGGGCAACAGCAGGGCCGAAATCTTGGCCTTCTTCATCAGCGGGATGACGGTGGAGAGATATTCCTCGTCGGTATGGGCCGGGAAGCCGTAGTTCACCGAAGAACCGCCCAGGCCATCGCCATGGGTGACTTCGATCAGCGGCACGCCGGCGGCATCGAGGCCGGTGGCGATGGCGGCCATCTGCGCCAGCGTCATCTGGTGCCGCTTGGGATGCATGCCGTCACGCAGGGTCATGTCATGGACGGTGATTTTCTTGCCTTTTACATTGCTCATGGTGATCTCCTCAGGCGGCCTTCAAGGTGAGTCGGCCGGCGATGATTTCTTCAGCAAACATCTCGGCAGTGCGGGCGGCGGCGGCAGTCATGATGTCGAGGTTGCCGGCGTACTTGGGCAGGAAGTCGCCCAGGCCTTCGACTTCCATGAAGACGGAGACGCGGTTGCCGTCGAACACGGGACCGTTCACCAGCTTGTAGCCGGGCACGTATTTCTGCACTTCCTTGATCATGGCGTGGATCGAGGCGGTGATCTTGGCCTGGTCGGGTTCGGTCTCGGTGAGGCAATGCACGGTGTCGCGCATGATCAGCGGCGGTTCGGCCGGGTTGATGATGATGATGGCCTTGCCCTTCTTGGCGCCACCGACGCGCTCGACGGCACCAGCCGTGGTACGGGTGAATTCGTCGATGTTCTTGCGCGTACCGGGGCCGGCGGATTTTGACGATACGGTGGCGATGATCTCGCCGTAGGCCACGGGCTGTACCTGCGAAATCGCCGCGACCATGGGAATCGTGGCCTGGCCGCCACAGGTGACCATGTTCACGTTCATCTCGCCCTTGCCCACGTGTTCCTTCAGATTCACCGGCGGCACACAGTAGGGACCGATGGCGGCGGGTGTCAGGTCAATCATCAACACGCCCAGCTCATTTACCTTGCGCGAGTTCTCGGCATGGACGTAGGCCGAGGTGGCGTCGAAGGCGATCTGTATGCCGTCTTCCTTGATAAAGGGAATCAGGCCGTCGATGCCCTTGTCGGTGGTCTTCAGGCCCATGTCCTTGGCGCGCTTGAGACCTTCGGAGGTGGGATCGACGCCGACCATCCAGACGGGTTCCAGCACGGGGCTGCGCTTGAGTTTGTAGAGCAGGTCGGTGCCGATGTTGCCCGGCCCGATCAGTGCGCACTTGATCTTCTTGCTCATAGGAATTCCTTTAGATGAATTTGACGGAGCAACCACCGATGCCGCCGATGGTGACGCGGAAGTTGTCGCCCTTGACTGCCGGGATCATCGCCGCCAGGGAACCGGAGAGAATCACCTCGCCGGCCTTGAGCGGGATGCCGAGGCGGCCCAGGGTGTTGGCCAGCCAGGCCACGGAATTGACCGGAGAACCCAGCGCAGCAGCGCCGGCGCCGGTGCCGACGATCTCGCCGTTTTTCTCGAGGATCATGCCGCAGGTATTGAGGTCTACATCACGCGGATCGACCATGCGGTCGCCGAGGACGAAGACGCCACAGGAGGCATTGTCGGCGACGGTGTCCTGGATCTTGATCTTCCAGTTCTCGATGCGCGAATCGACGATCTCGAAACAGGCCATCACGCCCTCGGTGGCGGCCAGCACGTCGGCAGCGGAAACACCGGGGCCCATCAGGTCCTTCTTCAACACAAAGGCGATCTCGCCCTCGGCCTTGGGCTGGATCAGGGTATCGATGGCGATGGACTCGCCCTCGTTGTAGATCATTCCGTCAGTGAGATAGCCGAAGTCGGGCTGGAACACGCCGAGCATGTTCATGACCACCTTGCTGGTGACGCCGATCTTCTTGCCGACGATCTTCTCGCCGGCCTCCAGGCGTCGCGCCATCAGGCGCTGCTGGACGTGGTAGGCGTCCTCGATGGTGATGTCGGCATGGCGCGAGGTCAGCGGCGCCACCGTCTTGCAGCCCTTGAGTGCGTCGTAGAGTTCGTCGCCGAGTTGGGTGATGAGTTTCTGATCCATGGGCTTAGCCTCTTTCAGGTTCAGTGAAGAAATTGGAAACGAGCTGGGCGAAACGCGCCGCATGCTCGATCTGGGTCCAGTGGCCGCAACGGCCGAAGACGTGCAACTGGGAACGGGAAATCCACTGCGCCAAAGTCAGCGAGTTGGACAGGGGAATCACCTGATCCTCGCGGCCGTGGATCACCAGCGTCTCGTGCTGCAAGGCGCGGATGTCCGCCTCCTTGCTGGCCATGGCATCCACCCAACGCTGGCGCGGCGCCGGGAACATGGCGGAAAAGGATTCCTGAAAGCCGGGACGGATGCTGGCCTCGTAGCGCAGTCTGGCCAATTCGTCATTGACCAGATTGCGGTCGTAGGCGAAGAGGTCGAGCAGCTTGCGCATTTCCTCGAAGGACGGCGTGTAGCCCCAGACCGCATCAAGGCCCGGCGTGATCTCGAAGGGCACACCGACGCTGCCCATCAGCACCAGCCGGCGCACCCGCTTCGGATGACGGATCGCCAACGCCAGCGCCAGGGCGCCGCCGAAGGAATTGCCGACCAGATCGGTCTGCTCGATCTCCAGGGCGTCCATCAGACCGACGGCCTGCTTGACCCAGGTGTCCATGTCATAGCGGATGCCGGTGGGCCGCTCGGAGAAACCGAAGCCGACCATGTCCGGCGCGACGACGCGCATCTTTTCCGCCAGCACCGGCAACACCAGGCGCCAGTTGGCCCAGGCCGAGACGCCGGGGCCGGAGCCGTGGATCAGAAACGCCGTCCCGCCAGCGCCGACTTTTTCACCGACGTCATGGTAGTTGGTGACAATGCCGCCGGCACTGACCGACTGGGCAATTTCAGGATTTGCCGCCGCCATGATCAGAGCTTGATGCAGACGTTCTTCAGCTCGGTGTAGAACTCCAGCGAATGCACGCCGCCCTCACGGCCGATGCCGGACTGCTTGGAACCGCCGAAGGGGGTGCGCAGGTCGCGCAGGAACCAGCTATTGACCCAGGACAGGCCCACTTCCATCTTCTGCGCGACGCGATGGGCGCGGGAAACGTCCTTGGTCCAGATCGCGGTAGCGAGGCCGTACTCGTTGGCGTTGGCCTTCTCCAGCACTTCCTCTTCGGTGTCGAAGGGGGAGATGTGGCAGCAGGGGCCGAAGATTTCTTCCTTGATGACGCGAGCGGTCTCCGGCAGGCCGGTCCAGATCGTCGGCTGAATCCAGCAGCCGTCCTTCAGGTCGCCGGGCATGTCGGGCACGCCGCCGCCGGTGACGATGGTGGCGCCCTCGTCCTTGGCAATCTTGTAATAGGACAGCACCTTGTTCTGGTGTTCCTTGCTGATCAGCGGGCCGATACCGGTGCTCTTTTCCTCGGGCACGCCAATCTTCAGCGCTTCCGCACCGGCTTTAAGGGCCGCGACGAACTTGTCGAAAATGGGCCGCTCGACATATACGCGTTCGGTGCCGAGGCAAACCTGACCACAGTTCACGAAGGCGGACCGCATGGTGCCCTCGATGGCAGCGTCGAAATCGCAATCGGCGAAGACGATGGCAGCGTTCTTGCCGCCCATTTCCAGCGAGACCGGGCGGGCGCCGTTGGCAGCCGCCTTCATGATCACTTCGCCAGTACGCGTCTCACCGGTGAAGGTGATGGCATTGACCTGCGGATGACTGGTGACAAACTCACCGGCGGAATTCGGGCCAAAGCCATGCACCACGTTGTAAACGCCCTTGGGCACGCCGACCTTGTTCATGACTTCCCCGAGCAGGGCAGCGGTTTGCGGGGTTTCCTCGGAAGGCTTGACCACCACGGTATTGCCACAAGCCAGCGCCGGACCGACCTTCCAGGTCATCAGCAGAAGAGGCAGGTTCCACGGACAGATCACGCCGACCACACCGACCGGTGAGCGGTAACCGTAGTTGATCGCACCCTTGCCGTCCGGCGTCGCCATTTCGAAGAACTCGGTGGGCACGTTCTTCACCACGTCGGCGAATATCTTGAAGTTGGCAGCGCCGCGCGGGATATCGATATGCGAGGCCAGCGAACGGGGCTTGCCGGTGTCGGCGCATTCCGCCTCGAGGAACTCGTCGAAGCGGTTGTTGATCTCATTGGCCACCGCGTAGAGCATATCCACGCGATCGGCCACGGTCATCTTGCCCCAGGGGCCTTTCAGGGCCGCGCGAGCGGCGGCAACGGCCGCATCCACCTCGGTTTTTCCCGCCTCGGACACCGTGGCGATTACGCCATTGGTCAGCGGTGAGCGCTTGTCGAACCATTTGCCACTGGCGACGAATTCGCCATTGATGAAATTCTTGATTTCCTTCATGAACCACTCCTCCGTTCGTTACCGCGTCGGCGCAGCTTCGCCGAAAGGCGGAACAATAATCGCCGTGAATCTCGATGTCAATACTAAATCTCGAGATTTATTCAAGGGCCGATTTGGCCGCTTTCTTTTTGCTCGCGGCCTGCTTTTCCAGCACCATGAAAACATTGCGCGCGGTGCGCTGGATGTGATCGCCCAGCAGGGCCGTAGCACGATCAGCATCGCGCGCCAGTGCCGCATCGGCAATCGCCTGATGCTCCACCGCAACGTTGCGGTCCAGAGTGTAGTTGGCCAGAAACAGGCGCCGATAGCGGTCATTCAGGTCACGCAAAGTGGCACAGAACTGGAGCAGCAAAGGTGAGGCGCAAGCGCCGACCAGAGCCAGATGGAACTCTCGGTGCCAATGCTCCCAGGGCTCCGTGCCCTCCTCCGCATCCCGCTGGGATTCCACCTTTTTCAGGCGATGCAGGGCGGCAACGACGCCGACCTCCCATTCGTCACCGCCGCGCTCTATGGATTCGCGCAGGGCCATGGGCTCCAGCGTCGTGCGCAGCCGGATCACGTCCTCGAACATGGCCCGCGAGACCGGGGCCACGGTGAAACCCCGCTGACTCTCGGCGACGACGATCCCCTCGGCGACCAGGCGCGAGAGGGCTTCACGCAAGGGACTCAGACTCACGCCATAACGGGTGCGTAATTCCTCCAGCCGCAGCTTGGCACCCGGCGTCATCCGTCCCTCAAGGATTTCCGCCCGCAGGCGCTCATAGAGAGTTGAGGTCAGCGTACCCCCGGACGCAGCTTCCCCTCCAAGGCTGTGCGTCATTGCTTCCTGGCTCATTGCTCCTCCATGCCGGACGGATAGGGATTATCGATTTTCTTGATTCTATCGATTTTAAATTGACACACAAGCGTTTTCTCGATATTTTTCACACCTATCGATTACATCAAATCAGGAGACGCTTCATGCAACTGCCCCCGCCCCCCGACAAGAACGCCGTCGAAAACCTGATCGGCAAGTACGCCGACTCCACCCCGCTGGCCGAGCGTGAAGCCGCCTACAAGGAACTGATCGGCTTCGTGCCGCCGCGCATCCAGTCGCGCCTGGCCGTCACCGGCGCCCTCGATCCCGAGCTGCTGCGCATGCAGGAAGAAATGCGCATGCACGCCATGTACCCCAAGTGTTTCGATACCAAGACCGCCCAGCTGATGCTGTTCGGCATGCTGCTGCTCGACCTCAACGATGCCATGCAGCTCCATGCTCTCGCCGCCCGCCGTGCCGGCGCCAGTTGGGAGGAAATGCAGGCCGTGGTCAGCCTGGCCTTCCTGTTCCGTGGCCTTTCCGCCGCCAACCGGGGTGCCGAAGTACTGGCCGCCGTGGCCAAGCGCGAAGCCGAAGACGCCGCCAAGGCCGGTCAATGAGTGCCAAGACAGGCGTCATTGCAACGGCAGTGACCATCCACGTCCCGCGCATCGCCATCGAGGAACTGGCGCCGCCCTTCCAGAAGGACATCATCGAAGGCTCCAAGGCCATGGGCCGCTATCTGCGCGAAATGAAGCCGGACGCCATCGTCATCGTCACCGCCCATTGGGTGTCCACCTTCAACTGGTACGCCACCAGCCATGCCGTGCACGAGGGTGTCTGCGTTGCCGACGAGGCGCCGGACCTGGTGCCCGGCCTGCGCTATCGCCACGCTGGCGACCCGGCGCTTGCAGAAGCCATCATCGCCCAGATCAAGGCTGCCGGCATTCCCGCCATGACCACGGACTGTCCCGATCTTTCCTGGGACTACGCCACTTATGTGCCGCTCAAGTACATCGATCCCAAGGCCGAAGTGCCGGTGGTTCGACTGCCTGCCGTGATCTGCTGCAACCTGGACGAAGCCATGCAGGTCGGTGCCGCCGTCCATGCAGCCGCCCGCGCCGCCGGCAAGCGCGTGGTGCTGATCGCCAGCAGCGCCCTCTCCCACGCCGTCGCCCGTGGCCCGGAAGGCTGGCCGACGCCGGAGCGCATCGAGATGGACAAGCAGTTCATCGCCGAGACCCTGGCGGGAAATCACCGTGCCGTCATCGCCGACTTTCCGCGTTTCGCCAAAGAGGCAGCGGGCGAGATGGGTGGCAAACCGATCGCCACCATGCTGGGGGCCATGCAGGCTCTGCTTGACGAAGGAGCAACGCTGACGGCAAGCCAGTTCGGCCCCTATACTCAGTCTTCGGGCAGTGGCAATGCCAACCTGGCCTGGATTCCGAGTTAATTTACATATTAACGAGTTTCACCTACACTCAACACTTTCACCCGCAAGACCATTTCAGGAGGAGACATCCATGAAGAAAACCATCCAACGTACCCTGCTGGCCGCTGCCGTAGCCGGTTTCACCATGGGCGCCCACGCTCAGGAAGTCACCCTCAAGGTGCACCATTTCCTGCCGGCACTGGCGCCCATCCACCAGAAGATGCTCGGCCCCTGGTGCGAGAAGCTGGCAAAAGAATCGAACAACAAACTCAAGTGCCAGATCTATCCGGCCATGCAACTTGGCGGCACCCCGCCCCAGCTCTTTGATCAGGCCCGCGATGGCGTCGCTGACATCGTCTGGACCGTGCCTGGCTATTCCGCTGGCCGCTTCCCGGTCACCGAAGTGTTCGAGCTGCCCTTCATGATGACCAATGCCGAAGCCACCAGCCGCGCCTTCTGGGAATTCCAGACCACCCACAACGCCGCCGAGTTCAAGGACGTCAAGCCCCTGGCCTTCCACGTTCATGGTCCCGGCAACATCTACTCCAACAAGAAGCCGATCAAGGAAATGGCCGACTTCAAGGGCATGAAGATGCGCGCCCCGACCCGTCAGACCAACAAGCTGCTGGCCTCCCTCGGCGCCACTCCCGTAGGCATGCCCCTGCCGCAGGTCACCGAAGCCATTTCCAAGGGCGTGATCGACGGTGCCATGACGCCGTATGAAGTCGTGCAATCCACCAAGATGCACGAGATCACCAAGTTCACCTCGGAAACCGACCCCAAGTTCAACGCCATCTACACCACCGCCTTCATCGTCGCCATGAACAAGGCCAAGTACGACTCGCTGCCGGCGGACCTGAAGAAGGTGATTGATGCCAACTCCGGTGCCGAATTCTCGGCCTGGATGGGCAAGGTACAGGCAGAAGCCGACGGCCCGGGCAAGAAGGTCATGCAGGATCACGGCAACCCGATCTACGTCGTCCCCGTCGCCGAACTGGAAAAGTGGAAGAAAACCTCGGATGCCATCGACGACGAATGGGCCGCCGATGTCAGCAAGAAAGGTCATGACGGCAAGAAGCTGTTGCAAGCCGCCCGCGACCTGATCAAGAAGCACACCAAGTAACACCTTCAAAGCAAGGCGGACGGGCCACGTACCCGTCCGCTGCCAGCCTCTTCCTGACTTACATGCAAATGGGGGCCCGCCCCTCCCATCCTCCCCTCACAGGGAGGCTACTGATTGGCTCGCTACGCTCGAAAATTGACATGCGTACCGCCGAACGTATTTCTCGTTAAAGGAGACTCCAAGATGGCGGAAGCCACCTTCGCCCCCGTCGTGCGTCCGCAGGACCCCGTCGGCCGGGCTCTCGATCTTGCCTGCCGCGCCTTTGCCATCTGCGCCGGCCTGGTACTCACCGGCATGGCCCTCATGTCCGTCGCCAGCATCGCCGGCCGCAGCCTTTTCGATGCTCCGATCAAGGGCGACTACGAATTGGTGCAGATGATGTCCGCCATTGCCGTCGCCATGTCCCTGCCCTACTGCCAGATGGTGCGCGGCCACGTCATCGTCGATTTCTTCACGGCCCATCTGTCGGCCGGCATCAACCGGGTGCTCGACACCATCGCTGCCGTTCTCCTGGCCGTGGCCGCCTTCGTCATCGCCTGGCGCATTGGCGTCGGCATGGTCGAGCTACGCGGCAACGACGATGCCACCATGCTGCTCAACCTACCCACCTGGTGGGGCTACGCACCGATGGTGCCTTCCTTTTTCCTGCTCGGCGGAGCGGCCCTCTACACCGCCTGGAGCAATCTGCACGGAGACGCATCATGAGCGGCATCACCCAGGGACTCATCATGGGCGGCTTCATGCTCGTCCTGCTCGCCTTGCGCGTGCATATCGGCATGGCCATGCTGCTGGCCGGCGGCATCGGCTACATCTGGCTGTCCGGCCTCGACCCGCTGCTCAACTATCTGAAAACCGCAGCCTATGCCCGCTACTCGGTCTATGACCTGTCGGTGGTTCCGCTCTTCCTGCTGATGGGCCAGTTCGCCACCCACGGCGGCCTCTCCCGCGCGCTGTTCCGTGCCGGCAATGCCATGATCGGACACTGGCGTGGCGGCATGGCCATGGGCGCGGTCACCGCCTGTGCCGGCTTTGGTGCCATCTGCGGCTCCTCGCTGGCCACCGCTGCCACCATGGGTCAGACTGCCCTCCCGGAACTGCGCGCACACAAGTTCTCGCCCAAGCTCTCGACTGCCGTGCTGGCCGCCGGCGGCACCCTCGGCATCCTGATCCCGCCCTCGGTACCGCTGGTCATTTATGCGATTCTCACCGAGCAGAACATCGCCAAGCTTTTCGTCGCCGCCTTCGTGCCCGGCATTATCGCGGCCCTGGGCTACATGCTGGTGATCGCCATCATCGCCCGCATCGACCCGGCCGCCGCACCGGCCGGCGAAAAGCACCCGTGGAGCGAGCGCCTGCGCACCATTCTCGACACCTGGCCGGTGCTGCTAATCTTCGCCGTGGTCATCGGCGGGATCTACGGCGGCCTGTTCACACCGACGGAAGCAGCAGCCATCGGCGTCATCGCCACCGGCTTCGTCGCCTGGACCTCCGGCGGGCTCAAGGGCAAGGGCTTCCTTGAATGCATCTACGGTGCAGCCCAGGCCACCGGCATGATGTTCCTGATCCTGCTCGGTGCCGACATCCTCAATGTCTTCCTGGCCCTGACGCAAATGCCGGCAGAACTGGCCAGTTGGGTCACCGGGCTCGGCCTGCCGCCCCTGGCGATCCTGTTCACCATCATCCTGATCTACCTGTTCCTGGGCTGCATCATGGACAGCCTGTCGATGATCCTGCTCACCATCCCGATCTTCTTCCCCATCATCATGGGCACGGATTTCTGGGGACTGGCACCGGAACCCAAGGCAATCTGGTTCGGCATCCTCGCCCTGATGGTCGTGGAAATCGGCCTGGTGACCCCGCCGGTGGGCATGAACGTGTACATCATCAGCAGCATGGCCAAGGACGTGCCGATGAAGGACACCTTCCGCAGCATCCTGCCCTTCCTCGCCTCTGACATCCTGCGCATCATCCTGCTGGTCTTCGTGCCGTCGATGGCGCTGTTCATGCTGGACATTCTGAAGTAGCGAAAAGTCGGCTCTGGCGAGACGGCGATGCATGCCATCACCGTCTCGCCAAGGCCGGAACCCGCAGCCCTGCGGGTATAATCTGCGGTTTCCGATTTGCAGGACAGACAGACCATGGAAGCCGAACGCCTCAACGCCGTCGCCAATCGCATCGCCGACCTTTCCGGTCGTGGCGATCAACTTCGGAGGTATCTTTGACTTCGATAACAAGTCAGAGAAACTTGCCGAAATAGCCCGTCAGCTCGAAGATCCGGGCATCTGGAACGACGCCGAGAAAGCCCAGGGCCTCGGCAAGGAAAAGAAGTCCCTCGAAGCCATCGTGCTCACCCTCGAAGGCGTAAGCCAGCGGCTCATCGATGCCAAAGACCTGTTCGAGATGGCCAGGGAAGAGGACGACGAGGACACCATGGTCGCTGTCGAGGCCGACATCGAGGCCGTGGAAAAGAGCGTCGCCGACCTCGAATTCCGCCGCATGTTCGCCAATCCGGCGGACCCCAACAATTGCTTCATCGACATCCAGGCCGGCGCTGGCGGCACCGAAGCCTGCGACTGGGCCTCAATGTTGCTGCGCCAGTACCTCAAGTACTGCGAACGCAAGGGCTTCAAGACCGAACTGCTGGAACAGACCGACGGCGACGTCGCCGGCATCCGCAGCGCCTCGATCAAGGTCGAGGGCGATTATGCCTATGGCTTTCTGCGCACCGAGACCGGTGTGCACCGCCTGGTGCGCAAATCGCCTTTCGATTCCTCGGGCGGTCGCCACACCTCGTTTGCCAGCCTCTACGTCTATCCCGAGATCGACGATTCCATCGAAGTCGAGATCAACCCGGCGGACCTGCGCGTGGACACTTTCCGCGCTTCTGGTGCCGGCGGTCAGCACATCAACAAAACCGACTCGGCAATCCGCATCACCCACGTCCCCAGCGGCATCGTCGTCCAGTGCCAGAACGACCGTTCGCAGCACCGCAACCGTGCCGAAGCCATGACCATGCTGAAGTCGCGACTCTACGAAGCCGAGCTGCGCAAGCGCCAGGCCGAGGCCGACAAGCTGGAAGCGGGCAAGACCGACGTCGGCTGGGGCCACCAGATCCGCAGCTACGTGCTGGACAACTCCCGCATCAAGGATTTGCGCACCAACGTCGAAATCTCCGCCACACAGAAGGTGCTCGACGGCGACCTCGACGCCTTCATCGAGGCCAGCCTCAAGCAGGGCGTGTAATGAAACTCGCCATCGTCACCGGCGCTTCCCGTGGCCTCGGCCTAGCCATCGCTCGCGAGTTGATCGCGCGTGGCTGGGCGGTGGCTGGGATGGCGCGCGGGGAGATGGCGACGGCGACAGGCTTCATTCCCTGCCGCGTGGACCTCGCCGACACCACAGCAGCCCTTGCTGCGCTGCATGACATCTGCTCGCTGCATGCAGCCGGCGCCGACGAACTCTGCCTGATCAACAATGCCGGCGTGGTCGCGCCGGTGGCCCCTGTCGGCCAGTTCGATGCCGCTACCGTTGCCGCTGCGGTCGCGCTCAATCTGACGACCGCCATTGCCCTGACGAGCGAATTCATCAAGCTCACGGCCTCGATGAAGGTGTCGCGCAAGATCGTCAACATTTCCTCCGGCGCCGCCCACACCGCCTATGCCGGCTGGGGCGTGTATTGCGCCACCAAGGCCGGTCTCGACCACTTCAGTCGCTGCGTTGCGCTGGAGCAGGAAAGCCAAACGAACCCGGTACGCATCGCCGCCATTGCCCCCGGTGTTGTCGACACCGACATGCAGGCCCAGTTGCGCGACGCGACGACGGATGAGTTTCCCGCTCGCCAGCGCTTTGTTGATCTGAAAAGCAGCGGTGGCCTGCAAGCGCCGAACGTCGTCGCTGCAAAACTCATCGACCATCTGCAATCCCCCGTTTTCGGCAATGCGCCGGTCGTCGACCTGCGCAGCCTCTGAATTCAAACCCTTCAATACCTCAGCCAGGACCATCATCATGACGGACAACACCACGCCAACCACCGCCGCCGACGAGAACCACCTCATCGCCGAGCGCCGCGAGAAACTGGCCCAGTGGCGTGCCGCCGGCGGCGCCTTCCCCAACGATTTTTCCCGCGAGAACTATGCCGAGCGCCTCGACGAGCTCTACAGCGAGAAGAGCCGCGAGGAACTGGAAGCGACGCCCATCGAGGTCAAGGTGGCTGGTCGCATCATGCTGAAGCGCGTCATGGGCAAGGCCAGTTTCGCGTCGATCCAGGACGTCTCTGGCCGCATTCAGATTTTTGTCAGCAACGACATCACCGGCGAGGAAGTGCATAAGCAGTTCAAGCACTGGGACATCGGCGACATCGTCGGCGTGGTCGGTACCCTGTTCAAGACCAAGACCAATGAGCTCACCGTCCAGGCCAGCGAGATCCGCCTGCTGACCAAGTCCCTGCGCCCGCTGCCGGAGAAGTTCCACGGCCTCACCGACGTCGAGCAAAAATACCGCCAGCGCTACCTGGACCTGATCACCAACGAGCAGACCCGTTTCACCTTCGTTGCCCGCAGCCGCATGGTGCAGTCCATCCGCAACTACATGGTTCACCACGGCTTCCTCGAGGTCGAGACGCCGATGATGCACCCCATCCCCGGCGGCGCCTCGGCCAAGCCCTTCAAGACCCACCACAACGCGCTGGACATGGAACTCTTCCTGCGCATCGCGCCGGAGCTATACCTCAAGCGCCTGGTGGTCGGCGGCTTCGAGAAGGTCTTCGAAGTGAACCGCAACTTCCGCAACGAAGGCATCTCACCGCGCCACAATCCCGAATTCACCATGATGGAGTTCTACGAGGCCTATACGGACTACAAGAAGCTCATGGACTTCACCGAGGGCCTGCTGCGCCACTCCGCCCGCGAAGCGCTGGGCACCGAGGTATTCCAGTACCAGGGTCGTGAGCTGGACCTGTCCAAGCCATTCGCGCGCCTGACCATCGTCGGCGCCATCAACAAGTACCACCCCGGCTTCAGCTTCGAGCAGCTCAACGACATCGAATGGCTGCGCACCAAGCTCAAGGACCTGAAGTTCGACGTCAAGCCGCACATGGGCCTGGGAACGCTGCAACTGGCGCTGTTCGAGGAGACCACCGAAGCCGAGTTGTGGGAACCGACCTACATCATCGACTACCCGGCCGAGGTCTCGCCGCTGGCTCGTCGCAACGACGCCAACCCGGACATCACCGAGCGCTTCGAGCTTTTCATCGTTGGCCGCGAAATCGCCAATGGCTTCTCCGAGTTGAACGACCCGGAGGATCAAGCTGCCCGCTTCCTCGATCAGGCCAAGGCCAAGGATGCCGGCGACGAAGAGGCCATGTTCTACGACGCCGATTACATCCGCGCCCTCGAATACGGTCTGCCCCCCACGGGTGGCTGCGGCATCGGCATTGATCGCCTGGTGATGCTGCTGACCGACAGCGCCAACATCCGCGATGTGATTCTCTTCCCGCAAATGCGGGCTGAGTAATGTCTCCAGTCGTCCCCGCCGAACTCGCGTTCGCCGGGGACGGCACTCCCTTTTCGCCGGCCTACGGCGATATCTACCATTCCAGTCAAGGCGGCCTCGATCAGGCCCGCCATGTCTTTCTTGGCGGCAACGATTTACCGGCACGCTGGCTTGGGCGCGACAGCTTCAGCATCCTCGAAACCGGCTTCGGCCTGGGCCTGAATTTTCTCGCCACCTGGCAAGCGTGGAAGGCGGCCGGCGAGCCCTGTCGCCTGCATTTCATCTCGGTGGAAAAACATCCCTTCCACCGCGACGATCTCGCCACCCTGCTTGCCCGCTTTCCCGAGCTGGCGATCGAGGCAGACGAATTGCTGCGCCAGTGGCCGCCGTTGACGCCGGGTTTCCATCGATTGCATTTCGGGACGCAGTTTGGTCAGGTGACGCTGACATTGCTGTTCGGCGATGCGCTGGAACTGCTGCCGCGCCTGACGGCGCAGGCCGATGCGATCTACCTCGATGGCTTCGCGCCCAGCAAGAACCCGGAGCTGTGGTCGCCGGACCTGCTCGCCACGATCACCCGACTGGCCGCGCCAGGTGCCAGCCTTGCCACCTGGAGCGTAGTCGGCGAATTGCGCCGTGGCCTTGAGAATCTCGGCTGGCAGTGCGAACGCCGACGCGGCTTTTCCTTCAAGCGCGAAATGCTGGTGGCACAGCGAAAAATCGCCGTTCCGCCAGCGCCGACTTTTCAACCCGCATCCCAACGGCGTGCCCTCGTCATTGGCGCCGGTCTCGCTGGCGCCGCCGTCGCCGAAGCCCTGGCACGTCGCCACTGGCAGGTGGATATCCTCGAACGCCACGCCGCCCCCGCGCAGGAAGCCTCCGGCAACCCGGCCGGCGTATTGCTGCCGCTCCCGGCCAAGGACGATGCCATCGCCGCCCGCCTCTCGCGTGCCTGCTACCTCTACGCCCTGCGCCGGCTGGCCGATCTGCCGGATGTGCGCTGGTCGCCCTGCGGCGTGCTCCAGCTCGCCCGCGATGCGGCCCACGAAACCCTGCAACGGGCGACGGTGGAATCACTGCAACTGCCGCCAGACTTTGCTGCCTTCCTGGATCGTGCGGACGCCGCAGCCCTGATCGGGCATGCGCTGCCCATCGGTGGCTGGTGGTTTCCCAGCGGTGGCTGGGTGCAACCGCAAAGCTTCTGCGCCGCGCTGCTAGCCGCTGGTGGCGAACGCATCCGTACTCATTTCGGCATCGAGATCGTCGCACTGCGTCCGTCCGAAAATGGCTGGCAGGCCATCGACGCTCAGGGCAAGATCGTCGCCATCGCGCCCCACGTCATCCTCGCCAATGCCTACGCCGCCAATGCGCTGTTGCCGCACCCACTGCCGCTGGAACCGATACGCGGGCAGATCAGCATCCTGCCGCCGCCAGCGCTGACCGGTGTGCGTCACGTCATTTGTCGCGACGGCTATCTGACGCCACCCACTGCCGGCACAGTCTGCGTCGGCGCCAGCTTCGATCGCGGCGATACCGATCTGACACTGCGCGTCGCCGATCACGCCGGCAACCTGCGACGGCTGGAGGAAATACTGCCCGGTGCGGCAGACGGCATTGATCCGGCCACGCTCGACGGCCGCGCCGGCCTGCGCACGGCGACACGGGATCGTCTGCCGCTGATCGGCACCTTGGCCGACACGATGGCGATAGCCGATGGCGAACCAGCTCTCGCTACGCTGCCCCGCCGACAAGGCCTGCACGGGCTGCTCGGCCTTGGCGCGCGCGGCATGGTCTGGGCGCCGCTGGCGGCAGAACTGCTGGCCGCGCAACTGAATGGCGAGCCGCTGCCGCTGGAGCGTGAACTGGTAACGGCGGTCGATCCAGCCCGCTTCCATTTGCGCGCCCTGCGACGCGGCAAGGCGGGTTTGTAACAGGTGTAACAGTTGATTGCCGGCGTCCCAGCCAGCGCGATGCGGACGTTAATGTGCTCACACGCCTCAACCAATAGGAGCACATCATGGAAGCCACGCAAACCCTCCCCGCCACGTACAAACTCAACCGTCCGCATCCGCTGGTTCTCGTTGCAGCAGCTTCCGTCACAGCAGTGAGCCTCGCCGGCGTAGGCGTTCTGGCTGGCTGGCTGCCCAGCCCTTCGGCGCATGTCGCGGAAGCGGCCAAGACCGCCCAAGCCACACAAACTGCGCCGGCGCCGATTTCGATCCAGCAGACGGTGACGGTGCCTCAGGAAAAGGCCACGCCCAAGGTCGCTCAGCGCTCTTCTCCAGCCATCCGCCAGGCCGCGCCGGCCTCCATCGCCGTGTCGCCAGCGCCGACTTTTCGTAACAGCACGCCGGTAAGCTCGACGCCAGTCTGCTATGACTGCGGGGTAGTCGAAGCCGTGCGCGAAGTCGCCGTCGAGCCCAAGGGCAGCGGTGGCGGTGCCGTCGCTGGCGGCATCGTCGGCGGCATCCTTGGCAACCAGATCGGCAAGGGTGCGACCCGCGACATCGCCACCGTACTCGGCGCCGTGGGCGGCGCCTACGCTGGAAACCACATCGAGAAATCGACCAAGGACGCCAAGCGCTACGACGTGGTAGTGCGCTTCGAAGACGGCAACTCGCGCACCTTCAGCAGCACCACACGCCCCGACTGGTATGCCGGCAACCGCGTGCGACTTCAGAACGGTACGCTGGTCCCCCGCGACTCGGGTAGCAGCAGCGGCACCATCTGAGGCGCATTGGCCACCAGGGTACCGTCCGCCGGTACGGGGCCCTGGAACTGGCCGGCGATGCGTTGCACGGATTCGCGCAGTTCCAGCGTCCAGTTGAGTTCTTCCGCCAGCCTCGGCCGCAATTCCTCCAATTGCGCGGCCACATCCCAGGCCTTCCAGCCTGCCGCCACCATCAGGCCGAGACCGACCACCTCGGCTTCCTTCACCTGCTGCGGGCGGAAGCTCGCCCGCAAGGCCCGCGAACCCGCCATCGACGCGACGGATGCAACGGCGGAGGAAGTTGCCGCCGTCGCGGCAGCGGAAGTCGCCACGTTGCTCGACACTGCCGCTACCGCGCCACGCGCCACGTTCAGCATCGGCAGCAGAATCTGCGCCGCGATGGAGACCAGGATGCTGGTCGTCACGTTTTCGTCGTGATGTCCGCCGATGACGTGCCCCATCTCCCGCGCCAGAATGAAGGCCAGCGCCGTATCCTCGGGCCCGATACGACGGGTACCACGATGAACTACCACGGTGCCGCCTGAACTGGAGGCCGCGCCCGGCTCCCGCTTGTCGGCGACGACGAACTCGAAGCGGGGGAAACGCTCGCGGAGTTCCGGATGCTTTCGGTACGCCGCCTCCGCCAGCCGGTTGCCCAACGTCAGAATGCGCTGATCGAATGCCCCGTCGAAGGTGCAATCCTCCTCCTGGCAAGGCGGCGCATCGGCCGCCGTCACCAATTGCAGGCGCATGTCAAATTCGGAATACACTGCCGCCAGCCCCTTCAGGGGCGTGGGCGGCGCCAACTGGGTGCGCCCGCCCGGCGGCGTCGCACAGGCAGTCAACAACAGCAGCAGCAGGATAGGAAGCGCTCGTTTCATGGGCTGGTTCGCACTTTCGCCCCCGCACCGACGCCTGTCAATACGTCATCCTGCGGACAGCGTCGCATCCAGCCGGACTAGTACGCGCTCGCGGCCGAGGACTTCCAGTACCGCATCGATGGCGGGCGACTGCGGCAAACCCAGCAAGGCGACGCGCAAGGGGATCGCCACCTGTGGCATTTTCAGGCCCTGCTCCGCGGCGGTCTGCTTGATCACCGGACCCAATTCAGCTGCTGTCCAGCCGCAGGTCGCCAACTTCTCACGCAGTGCGCCCAGGGCCGTCAAGGCTGCCGGTGTGAGATGCTGAGTCCGTACGTCGTCGCTCGGCATCGGCACCACATAGAAGGGATGTACGGCATCGGCCAGCTCGTTCAGGTTCGTCGCCCGATCACGGTATAGCGCCGCCACTTTCGCCAGCTCGGGGCCGCCGGCCAATGCGACGTTCTGCGCCGCCAGCCGCCGCTCCACCTCGCCAGCGAGACGGGCCGGGTCGGCCAGCTTCAGATAGTGGGCATTGAGCCAGTTGAGCTTCTCCGTATTGAACTGGGCGGCGGAGGCCGTGATGTGGTCGAGATCGAACCACTGCACGAACTGCTCCATGGCAAACACTTCGTCATCGCCATGGGACCAACCCAGCCGCGCGAGATAGTTGAGCACTGCTTCCGGCAGATAGCCATCCTCGTCGTACTGCATCACGGACACCGCGCCGTGGCGCTTGGACAGCTTCTGCCCATCGTCGCCGAGGATCATCGACAGATGCGCATACTGCGGCACGGTGGCGCCCAGCGCGCTGAGCACGTTGATCTGGCGCGGCGTATTGTTCACATGATCGTCGCCCCGGATGACATGGGTGATACCCATATCCCAGTCATCGACGACGACGCAGAAATTGTAGGTCGGCGTGCCGTCGCCACGGGCAATGATGAAATCATCCAGCTCGGTATTGGCGAACTCGATGCGACCCTTGACCTGGTCATCCCAGGCCACCACACCATCCAGCGGATTCTTGAAACGCACCACCGGCGCCACGCCGGCCGGTACCGGCGGCAAGGTCTTGCCCGCCTCGGGACGCCAACGGCCGTCGTAGCGCGGCTTTTCCTTCTTCGCCTCCTGCTCGGCGCGCAGGGCGTCCAGCTCGTCCTTGCTGGTATAGCAGTGGTAAGCCGTACCGGCCGCCAGCATCTGTGCGATGACCTCCTTGTAGCGCTCCATGCGCTGCATCTGATAGAACGGGCCTTCGTCGTGCGCCAGCCCCAACCACTGCATGCCATCGATGATCGCCTGCACCGCCTCCGGCGTCGAACGGGCGACGTCGGTATCCTCGATGCGCAGGATGAACGTCCCACCATGACGACGGGCATAGGCCCAGGAAAACAGCGCCGTGCGGGCGCCGCCAATGTGCAGGAAACCGGTGGGACTGGGGGCAAAGCGGGTACGAACCGTCATGGTGATTCAGCAGGCTGGAGAAAGCCGCGAATTCTACGCCAGGCCATCGGCGATGATTGACCGGGGACCAGGCTTTGTGGTTAAATGCGCGCCTCTTTCGCGGGCGGTTAACTCAGCGGTAGAGTGCCACCTTCACACGGTGGAAGCCACTGGTTCGATCCCAGTACCGCCCACCAGACTAATGCCCAATGTTTTCAAGACATTGGGCATTTTTTATTGTCTAATAATTTCGCTTCGCGCGGCATTCGACGCACTCACTCAAGCAGCGACAGATTTCCGAGGCAACTACACCCGGAATCGACTCACGCTATCCGTCAGCGCATGGGACAAATCCACCAGCAGCCCCGAGCGGCGGCTGGATTCGGTGGCGGCGACGTGGGTCTCTTCAATGCCCTGGGCGATGCGTTCGACCCGCTGGGCGATGTCGGTGCTGGCGGCGGTCTGTTCACGCAGCGCCGAAGCAATGGCGTCGATGGAGTGGCCCACCGCCGCCGAGGATTGATCCAACACGGCGACGGCTTCGCGCACACCGTCGGTCTGGGTTGCGCCTTCCAGCGCGAGGTTCTTGGCCCGCGACATGGTTTCGAGGGCGGCGTCGGTGGTGTGGCGGACACCGCCGACGATGTCGGAGATTTCCTGGGTCGAGGCGGTGGTGCGTTCTGCGAGCTTGCGCACCTCGTCAGCCACCACGGCAAAACCCCGACCTTGCTCACCGGCGCGGGCGGCCTCGATGGCGGCGTTGAGGGCCAGCAGGTTGGTCTGATCGGCGATCTCGCGGATGGTCTGGACGATGCCGTTGATGCTGGTGACCTTGCCCGAGAGTTCCTCCATGGTGACAGAGGCTTCGCTCATGCCGTCGGCCACACGCTGGATGGTTTCGGTGGCGGCGGTGACGACGCCAACGCTTTCGTGGGCGCGCTTTTCGGATTCGGCGGCGAGGCGGCCGGCGTCGGTGGCGCTGTCGGACATGACGCCGATGCTGACGGTCAATTGCTCGACGGCGGCGGCGATGGCGGTGGCAGCAGAGCTTTGCTCAAGCGCGGTTTGCGACAAGTGGGTGGCATCGGCACGGATGGCGTCGCTCTCGCGCACCACGGAGCTGGCGCTGGAGACAGTGCCGCCGATCAATTGGTGCATCTGTGTCTGCATGCTGCTCATGGCGGCGATGAGGCTCTTGCTGTCACCGGGGCGGACGGCGATGCGCTGGGTGAGGTCGCCCTCGGCGATGCGATTGAGGGTGTCAGCGGCCATGGCCGGCTCGCCACCCACTTGATGGAAGATGCCGTTGCCGACAAAGATGGTGACGACGGCCACCAGAATGAAACTCACCAGACTGAGCACGATGGCCAGGGTGCGTGAGTTGTCGAGGCCATTGATCAGTGCCTTCCGGTCCCTGTCCGCGTCGGCTTGGGATCGCTTGACGAGGTCGAGCAGGTCGGCGCGCACAGCGCGCCAGGTCGGTGTTTCCTTGGAAACCAGCAGGGCCTGGGCTTCCGTGCCCTGACCAGCTTTGATGAGCTCGATGATCTGATTACGGATCGGCAGCAACTGATCGATGTTGCCCTTGAGCCGGGATGCCACGTCGTTTCCACCGGCGTTCTTTACCACCAGGGAAGAAAGTTTGCCAACCTCGGCGTTGAAGGCATCGTTGGCGGCAGCGAGGTTCTCGTAGGCTTTCTTGTTGGCCGGATCGAGCAGGATGTTGCGCAACGCCTGGCCCATCTGCAAACCATTGGCGTAAGCCGAGGTCGCAGCATGGTTAAGGGCCATGGTCTCATCGACGAAGGTGATGAGGATTTCCTTGCTGTGGTAGGCATGCCAGATCGAGGACACCGCAAGAACGGAGACACCCAGCGCGCTGATCAAGCCGAGCAACCACAGACGAGCCTTCAATGACAGATTGGCAAACATAAACCCTCCCCATGTTGAGCCTAATTCCAAGGCCCGGTAGTTAGCTGTTATTACTAGCTATATTTTGTATGTCCAAAATCATATCC
Organism: Rhodocyclaceae bacterium; assembly: GCA_030824275.1. Classification (GTDB taxonomy): domain Bacteria; phylum Pseudomonadota; class Gammaproteobacteria; order Burkholderiales; family Rhodocyclaceae; genus JAVBXY01. The sequence goes on from JAVBXY010000036.1 coordinate 101,701, forward strand.
CACGAATTCAGATTTAACTAACAATAGCTCTCAGCGCTTCAGTCGCCGTCTCGCCAGGGCCGACTTTTCGACCCGGTACTATTACCTCGCCATGGCGCCGGGAGCCGTTACACTTCTGTCATGCCGTCACCCCGTTCCCCATCGTCCAGTCCATTCAGCCTGCTTGTCACCGGCTTCATTGCCGTCACGCTTTTCATTCTGCTGCTGATAGCCAGCGGTGCGTTGGAGCGAGCAGAGCTGCGCTGGCTGGATCAGCAGTTCCGCTGGCTGGCGCGCCATGCGCCGCTCCCCTCGAAGGACGACATCGTCGTGGTCGGCATCGACGATGCCAGTCTGAGCGGATTCGGCACGCCGATCGCCCTGCTGCACCGGCAGCTCGGTGGCTTTCTCGAAGCCATGGCAGTAGCCAAGTCCAGGGCGGTGGGCCTCGATCTGGTGTTGCCGGAGCGCTCCTACGACGCGGTACAGCCCGGTCTCGATGCGGCATTAGCGCGGGGCATCCTCGCGCTACGGCGAACGACGCCGCTGATCGTCGGCGTCGGTGCGGACGCGGAGGGCAAGCCGCGTGCGATCCATCCCCTGTTCGTCAATCTGATCGGCGCGGACCGTCTGGGCTCGGTCTTCGTTTTGCGTGATGCGGATGGTGTAGTACGACGTTTCGATGAGCATCTGGGTGGCGACGGTGCCACAGTGCCAACGCTGGTGGGTCAGCTGGCACGGGCGACCGGCGGCCGTGCCGATGGCGGCCTGATCCAGTTCGCCCAGAACGCCCCGATACCCTATCTGCCGCTGAACCGGGTGCTGGAATGGCGCGCGCGCGGCGATGCCGATTCACTCCAGGCCCAATTCGCCGGCAAGGTCGTACTGCTCGGCAGCCTGCTGGCCCATGACGACCAGCACACGGTGACCTTGGGCATTTCGCCGCTAGGCAGCGGCAACAGCCAGCACGGGGTCTTCGTGCTAGGCCACCAGTTACGCAGCCAGATGGCAGGGGCGACCGTGCACCCGCTGCCGAAGGCGATGGCCTTCGTCGTCGCCCTGCTGCTGGTCGCCGCCTGGTGGCTGCGCCCAGGTCGCGGCAGCTTTATCGGCATCGCGCTGCTGCTGGCCACTCTGAGTGCTGTCTCGACTTACGCCCTGCGCGGCGGCTGGGCGCTTCCGACGGTGGCCTGGAGCCTGGCACTGGCCGGCAGCTTTCTCGCCCGGACAGGGCTGGAAGCCTGGCTGACGGCGGCGGAGAAACGCCGCCTGCGGGCGACCTTCGACGGCTTCGTCAGCCCGCAGGTGCTGGAGGAAATCCTCGCCGGCCGCCTGCACCCGGACCTGGCCGGCGAGAAGCGCGATGTCTGCGTGCTGTTCTCGGACATCCGCAGCTTCACCACTCTGAGCGAGAACCTGCCGCCGGAAGTCGTCACCGACCTGCTGAACCGCTATTTCGAGCGCATGGCGAAGGTGATTCACGCCCATCACGGCACCCTCGACAAGTTCATCGGCGATGGCATCATGGCTTTCTTCGGCGCACCGCAAACCGCCGAGGCGCCCTGTCTCGACGCCTTCCTGGCGGCGAAGGAAATGCTCGACGAGGTCAAGGCCTTCAATCAGGAACAAACGGCGCGAGGCGGCCCGACGATTGCCATTGGCATCGGCCTGCACCATGGACCGGCCTTTCTTGGCTATATTGGCTCCCGCGAGCGCCACGAGTATTCCGCCATCGGCGACACGGTGAATACCGCATCGCGGCTGGAAGGGCTGACCAAGGATGTAGGATGCCCCATCGTGCTTTCCGCCGCGACAGTACAACAGTTACCGGACCGGAGCGCCATTGGCAGCCTTGGCGCCCATGCCGTCAAGGGCCGCGCCCCGGTCGATATTTTTGGTTGGCCCATCAACACATAAACAGCGAAGTACCCCGACCCAAGGAGATACCCTGTGAAACGAAACACGATTCTTTCCATTGTGACCATGGCCGTCTGCCTGTCCGATGCGACGGCTGGACTGCTGGTCACCGAAATCACCGGCAAGGCGCAAATCGATGGCAAGGACGCCGTGGCGACCCTGGCCGAAATTCCCGATGGCGCGCGCCTGTCCTTGCAGGGTGGTGCCAGCATCATCGCCGTGGACCTGGCCAGCGGCAAGGAATACGTACTCAAGGGCGGCCAGAACTACCGCGTTACACCCAAGGGCCCACAGGGCAGTGGCGGCATGGTGACGGCGAAGGCACTGCCTTCAAAGGGCATGCCCGACATCCGCATCGCACCGGGCATGGTCGCCCAGGCGACACTGGTGATGCGCAGCCTGCCCAAGACCAACGTGCCGAGCCCGATCTCGCCGGTCAAGACCATGGTCATTTCCGATGCGCCACTGTTCCGCTGGTCCGCCGTCGAGGGATCCAATGGCTATCGGCTGTCGATCTTGAAGCAGGACGGTTCGCTGCATTGGGACAGCAAGACCAAGGAAACCCAGTTGCCGCTGGAAAAGGCCCATCGCCTCGCCCCCGGTGAGAAATACACCTGGCGTGTCGAATACTTCTCCGACGGCGGCCGTACGGCTGAAGCCTCGGCGGAGTTCTCAGTGGCGCCAGCAGCGACCATCAAGCAGCTATCGGCGCTGAAGGTGAACGCCAGCGCGCCCTTCTCGCGTCGCGTACTCTACGCGGCACTGCTGACCGAGGTCGGTGCCAAGGAGGAAGCGCGTGAAATCTGGAAGGAACTGGCCAAGGAAAAGCCCGACGACGCCGTGCTGCGCAAGTTTGCCGATGCACGCTGATCCGTTATTCTTGGCGGCTCTGGCCCCACCTCCATTACGAAAGCTTAACCCATGAAGCACACCCTCCTGGCCGCCATGGCCCTCCTGCTATCGATCGAAGCGGGCGCGGTTTCCCTGATCAAGGAGTCGGAGGCCAAGCTGCCGGCCGCCGCTGAAATGAAGACCCGTGCTATCACGCGCGGTCCCGGCGTAAGGGTGATCTCTCCCGATCCGGCGGCGACGATCAAGTCGCCCTTCACCCTGAAGGTGGCCTTCGAGCCACGCGGCGGCGCCAAGATCGTCCCTGACAGCGTGCGTATGACCTATCTGCGAACCCCATCGGTGGATCTGATTGACCGCGTCAAACCGGGACTTAGCGAACAGGGCATCGATCTCGCCAATGCCGAAGTGCCGCCGGGCGAGCATCAGATCCAGCTGAGCCTGGAAGATTCCGAAGGTCGCAAGACCAGTACCGTCATCAAGCTCAGCGTGGTCAAGTAGGTGCAGTGTCCGTATTGCATCGGCGAGATCAGCGATCAGGCGCTGGCCTGCCCGCATTGCACTCGCGATCTCTATCTGATCAAGCCGCTGCTGGAGAAGATCGGCATCCTCGAACAACGAGTGCAGGAACTGGAAGCCCTCACTGCTTCCACCGTACCGGCGGAAACCACCGAGGTCGCTGAGCTCATCCCTCCACTACCTCCGCCTCCGTTTGGCACGCGAACCGACTGGCTACTGTTCTGGCTCCCGCCCTTGCTCTTGCTACTGGCGGCCCATGCCCTCATCACCGTCGTTATCGATCTGAACACCCTGTACCTGCGCCTCGTCTCGCTGGTGATCCCCCTGCCCTTCGCGCTGCTGCTGATGCAGCGGGATCAGCGCTTCCCCTTCTGGACGGGCGCCGGTTTCGGCATGGCGATCCTGGCAGTGCTGGGCATGAGCAGCCTCATCGGCATGATCGACCACACCTCGATCTGGCCGCAGGACGGCCGTGAGTGGCGCGAGTTCGCCAGCTACGCCGCCAGCATCGGGTTTTCCTACATGACTGGCCTGATTCTCGGCCGCATGCTGCGCCAGCGAAGGGAAGTGCTGACGCTGGAGGCTGCCAGGGGACTGACGGGCAAGGTCGTCAGCCTGCTCTCCACCGGCAAGCAGCGCGCCGATCAGTTGCAGGCAACAATGAAAAAGGTGCAGGAAGTGCGTGGCACCCTGACGGCGCTGAGTACGGCGGCACTATCGGCCTACACCGGCCTGCAAAGCTTCTTCGGTCATAACGGTTAAAACGGCGGCTGAAGCAGCCGCCTGCCTGTTCAGCGCAACTCGCGGATGGCGACGGCCAGATCACGGCTGACACCGGCCGTGGCCCGTGCCAAACCAGCGACCAGTGCAGGGTAACCGTCCGCCGTCAGACGCTCGCGAATCAAACTGCGGCCACTGCGCGGTGCCTGCCCCTTGCGGCGGAGCGTCCATACCGCTTCGACCACGGCGGCATCGGCCAGTGTGGCATCGAAGCGCAATACATCCACCTCGATGCGCACATCGGCATCGCTGCCGCCCTGCCCATACAGGCGGACCTGTGTAGAACCGAGTTCCCGCGCCAGATCACTGACCAGTTGCCGAGGTACGGCGGCCTTGAGCGGCTCTGCCCAACGGTTGAAGTCGCTGGCATGCACCGTGTGTTCGCCGGTCAGGACCACGATCTGCGGCCTGTCCACACGCTCGGGCAGAGTCACCCGGCCCACGGAGACTTGCGGGCGAGATTCGGCGCGAGACGTTTCGCTCGTTGGCAAGGTCGAGGCCGGCGCAGGAGCCTGAAGGGCATAGAGCTGGGTCTTCGGCGTACTGCCACAGCCCGTCAGCGCGAAGGCCAGTAAAAGAGGCACGCCGATAAAAGTCGAACGGGAAATGGTCATGGTGTGTCCTCCCGCTTGCCCTTGAGCAGGGCTTCAGGTTGTCGGTCGAGAGTTTCAGCAAGGGAACGCAGGGACTGGGCGGCCCGCGAAATTTCCCGGGCGGCGTCGCGTACTTCGGACAGTACCGGAGAATCCGCCGCCAGCGTGCGTTCGGCATTGGCCAGGGTCTGCCGCAGACTGACAAGGGCCGCCTGCGCCTCTGGCGCCACATCGGACTCCAGTCGGCGAGCGAGCTTGTCCATGCCTTGCAGAGTCTGCCGCAGGTCGTCGGCAACGCCGGCGAATGGCACTTTTTCCAGGTTCTTCAGGATGTTGCCCAGCGATGCCTGCAAGTCTTCCAGGCTGGCATGCACGGTGGGGAACTCCGGCGGCACGGCACTCTGATTGATGCTGACTTTCTTCGCATCCTTGAAGAAATCCAGCGCCACGTAGAGTTGCCCCGTGAGCAGGTTGCCGGTGCGCAACTGGGCGCGGAAGCCGCGATCGGAAACTGCCTTGAGCAGACCCTTCTTCACTCGCTGGGCATCGGCAGCAGGATCGGCGGATGCGCCTGAGGCGCGTCGCATGGCAATGCGTTCGGGATAGATGGCCACATACACCGGAAAATGGAACCACTCGCGCTCGGGCTCGTATTCGATTCCCATGGAAAGCACCTCACCAACCACCACGCCACGGAAATCCACCGGCGCCCCCGGCGAAAGGCCGCGCAGGGATTCCTTGAAGTTCATGACATAGACCTGCATCTGGCCATCCGGCGCCTTCATCGCCTCGACTCGGCTGCGATGCAGGGTGAAAACGGCGCTCGCCTGTGCCTGGCCGACCGCCGACTCATGGGGCGGCGTCTCGAAAGCCAAGCCGCCGACCAGCACGGACATGGCGGATTGGGTCTGCACGCGCAGGCCCGAGGCGTCGAGCGTCACGTCAATGCCGCTGGCGTTCCAGAAACGGGTCACCGGTGTGACGTATTGATCGTAAGGCGCACTGATGAATATCTTGAGTGTGACGCCGCTGCCGTCCTTGTCGAGGGAATAGGCTTCGACTTCGCCAACCTTCAATCGCCGGTAGTAAACCGGGGAGCCGATATCCAGCGAGCCCAGATCAGGCGCATGGATACGGTACTGCCGGCCGGGCAGGCCGGCGGTGATGATGGGGGCCACTTCCTCGCCGACGAATTCCTGCGCCTTGTCGGTGGACTTGCCGACATCGACACCGATGTGGGCACCCGACAGCAGGGTGCCGATGCCGGTCAATTGCCCGCCGGAGAAGCGAGGCCGCACCACCCAGAAGCGTGTGTCAGCGACGAGAAAAGACTCGGCCTGCTTGAGGAACTGGGCGGTGACGATCACGCGGTTGCGATCCGCCGACAGCGAAATCTCCTTCACCAGGCCGATGTCCACGTCCTTGTAACGGATGCGGGTCTTGCCCGCCTCCAACCCCTCGGCGGTGGCGAAACTGATGGTCACCATCGGGCCGCGCTCCATGATCGCGCGCACCGCCAGCCAGCCACCGATCAGCAGGGCAATGAGCGGGACGACCCAGATCAACTGGAAGCGCTGGCGCCTCCGTGGCGCCTCGGTTGCCGGAGGAAATTCAGGAATGTCGCTCATTGCCAGTCTGTTCTTTCGGTTTGTCCCACATCAGTCGCGGATCGAAGCTCATTGCGGCCAGCATTGTCAATACCACCACGGCGCCAAAATACAGCGCGCCCGGCCCCGGCCGGATGGTGGCGATGGATTCGATCTGCACCAGAGCGGCCAACAGCGTCACCACGTAAATGTCCAGCATCGACCAGCGCCCAAAAAATTCGAGCACGCGGTACATGCGAGTACGTGCCCGTTCCGAACCACGCATTGACCGTTGCACCGAGACCAGCAGGAAGGCCATGGCCAACAGCTTGGCCGAGGGCACAACGATGCTGGCGACGAAGACCAGGGCGGCGAGATGCCATGAACCCGATGTTGCCAGAAAAACCACGCCGCTCATGATCGTGTCCTGCTGCGCGCCGAACAGGGAACCAGTTTCCATGATGGGCAACAGGTTGGCCGGCACATAGAGGACGCAGGCCGCAATCAGCAGTGCCCAGGTGCGGGCTATGCTGTTGGGCTTGCGGCCGTGCAGTGTCGCTTCGCAGCGGGGACAGATTGCTTCATGGCCTTCACCTTCCGGCAGACGGCTGACCTGGCCGCAGGCATGACAGGCGACCAGTCCGAGTTCCGCAGCGGAGTGCATCGCCGCCGTCATGCGGGTTCGCTCCGCGTGGCGACAGCCCAGAGTTCGCGACCGTCGATATTGCTCCAGATGCTCGCCAGCAGCAGCATCAGCGCAGCATAAGACCAGAGCGCGATACCGGGGACGACATGGGCCAAGTGCGCAAGTTTGACCAGGGACACCAGCACGCCGAGCATGAACACTTCCACCATGCCCCAGGGCCGGGTGCTGGTGATGAACCGCAACATCAGGCGGATCGGTCGCGGCGAACGACCGGCATGCAGAGAACTGAGGATCGCCGCCAGCAGGGCCAGTTCGACGAAGGGGACCAGCAGCGTGGTGACGAACACCAGCAGTGCCAACAGATGCATCTCGGCATCCCACAGCAGACTCACCGCCCCCGGCAGCGAAGCCGCGTTGTAACGTCCCTGAGTCTCGATGGTGGCAATAGGAAAGGCGCTGGCGACGAGGAAGACGAGCAATGCCGTCACGGTCAGCGCCAGGGCACGCTCGAGATGGCCGGCGCGGTACAAGGGTGATCCACAGCGGGAACACAGCGCAACGCCACCGGGATCGAGCGGGATCGCCCCTTGCACCATATCGCAGGCATGACAGGCGACGACTTCTGTCAGCGCCTCGAGAAGGTGTTGCTGAATCGCCGGCATCAATGGGCTAGCGAGACTAACGCGGCTCAGGGAGCCTTGGGCTTGGGCGGTCCCTTGCGGAATTTCTTGAATGGTTTCTTGGCACCGGGCTGACCACCTCCGCCCGGTTGGCCGCCACCAGGCTGACCACCGCCCGAGTGGCCGCCACCCGAATGACCACCGGCGGGACGCGGGTGATGTTGCGGGCGACGCTGTCCATTCGCTGGCAGGGTGCCAGGCATAGGGCCGGCACCAACCCTATTGCCGGGGGCCAGCTGGATTTCCAGCTCGATCAGTTCGTCCCATTGGGCATCGCTGCGCTGGCTGTCCGGAATGGCCAGCAGCTCCTGCAAGCGACGGCGGGGATTGGGCCCCTGCTGTTGCGCAGGCTGTGGTGCAGGCCGGTTCGCGGACTGGGGCGCAGCTTGATCGGCGGGCTGCTCGATATTCTCGGCAGCAGTTTGTTGCTGGTCGTTCATGACGTCATTGTCCGACATCGGCGTTCTCTTCCAAGGCGTAAAGCAAATTCAGGTAAGTAGCGGGTGCATCCAGACGAACAATGCTTGGCCTTGCGCATCAGCCAAGCGGGCCAGGTCTCCAAGTTCCATCATCAGGGCCTGTACTTCGCTGGGGTCCCACTGTTCCATCTCGAACTCTTCGGTGGCGGCAAGTTCCTCGGCCACCTGATCGAGCGCATCTTCATCCAGGGTAGCCAGCTTCGCCGTTACCTCATCGGCAAGCCGCAGTACAACCGCACCCTCGCCGCCAATGTACACCGGTTCATAACAGCTGGCGACATAATCGAACTCGTCGCCCGTCAGCAGGCAATGCAGTGTGGCAATTTTGGCGGTATCGATGCCACGGCGCTCGATGCCGCTCCATTCATCCACCGGCCTCAGCGACTCGCCGATGTCGGGCACTTCTTCGTCTTCAGCTGCGACGATGTTGGCAAGTATTCCCAATCAAATTCCCCGATCAGTCCCGTTTTCGCCGGGACAAGGACGGATCATATCGGCAAATCGATTCTTTTGCCGATTTTGACGTCGCAGCCTGTTCTGCCCGGGCCAGACTACCGGCTTCTCCCCCAAACCCAGCGCCTGACGTGCCAGGCGATCCGCCTCCCGATTGCGGTGGCGAGGCAACCAATGCAGCACAACCTCGTCGAGGGCGGAAATCAACGCCCGCGCCTGCCCGATCAGTGCATGAAAGCGGACGAGCTCGGTTCGCTGCCGGCCGTCGACGTGCCGAATGACGAAATCGCTGTCGCTATGCACGATCAGCTGTCTCGCCCCGGACTCAGCAGCCAGTTCCAGCACGGCGCAAAGCGCCCGCAGCTCGGCTTCGTTGTTGCAGCCGCTGCCAGCCAGCCGGGAGACTTCGCGATGTTCGCCGTGCGGTGAAACGAGAACGATGCCGATCTCTATGCGCCCGGGATTGGGCAGCGCGGTACCGTCGCACCAGGCTTGCCAGCGCGATGGCGCCGGATCGCCGGAGACTATCAGAACAGGCTGGCGACGACGAAACGGTCGCGGGCGGCAAGCTTTTCCAGGCCACGAGCCACCTCCAGCGAGGCGCCCCACTTCATGATATGGGCCAGAAAGGTGGTCAGCGCCTGGGACAAGGCGTAGCCGGTTTCCCGCCATTCGTTGCGAAATTCCTCGAAACCGACCGTGCGGGCCGAAAGACGGCCGCTCTTCATGGGTACGAGAGTGACGCTGTCGCCACGATGGCGAATGACGATGGCGGTAGTGCGGTGACGATTGATGACAACCACGTTGATCTCCCCAATGGTATCAACAGCGGTATCGGCACGCGGAGCGAAAGCTTGAGGCCTGGCGGTATGACAACGGGACTAGTCACTCTGTTCGACACGATTGCGTCCGGACTCCTTGGCCTTGTACAGACCGGCGTCGGCCCGTGCCAGCGCGGCATCAGGGTCCGTATCCGCCGGATCAAGACGGGCGACGCCAATGCTGACGGTAAAGGTGACCGGCCCACGCGTAGTCATGGCTGGCGAAGCCTCCACCATGCGCCGGAAACGCTCGGCGAACTCCATGGCCCCTGCCGTATCGGTACCCGGCAGCAGGATGCCGAACTCTTCGCCGCCGAGGCGCCCGAACATATCCACTTGACGCAATTGATCGACGGCAAGCTGGGCCAGATGGCGCAGCACCTCGTCACCGGCGGCATGCCCTAGCCGGTCATTGACACCCTTGAAGTGGTCGATGTCCAGCATCAACAGGGCTCCCGGCTGCCCAAAGCGACGAATGCGGGCCACCTCGGATGCCATCTGCTCAACGAAACTACGCCGGTTGGCGACACCCGTGAGAAAGTCGGTCGTGGCGAGACGGCGAAGTTCATCCTCCATGGCGACCCGATCCGTCATGTCGCGGGCGACGCAAAGAAATCCCCGTGGCCAGCTGCCGCCGTCGGACAAAGCGCTGAAAGTGGCATGTAGGCGGCGATCCTGACCGGCTAGGGGATAGGTCAGATCGATACTCCAGGGCGGGCCACCGGCCATCAAGGCACCGATGGCCGATGTGAATACCGAGGCAACCTCCGGCGGCAGCACTGCGGCATAGTCACACCCCATCAGGCTATCGGGATCGGGCCGGGAACCTCGCCAGTCTTGCGGCCAATGGAATTCGGAGATCCGTCCGGAGGTATCGACGAGCACGACCAGATCGTTCATCGACGCCACCAGCGTGCGCAATTGCTGCTCGCGCTGAACCACCGAGACCTCTGCCGCCTTTCGCTCCGAAATATCCAGGATGAAGCCGCTCCAGGCCGTCGGCAAAGCCGCCGCTTGCAGTGGAACCACATGCGGGAGAGCGGAAATCTGGACCCATTTCTGTCGCCCGGACGGAACGATCAGCCGAACCTCCGCCAGGAAAGCTCGCCCCTCACGCTGGGCCGCCGCTTCCTCGTCACGCAAATGCGCCACATCGGCAGGATGAACCAGATTCCAGAAACGCCCCATGTCATCAAGAAGCTCGTCGGCGGACAACTCCAGCAATTCATTGCAACGGGCACTCAGATACTGGAACCGGCCATGGCCGTCCGCATCGGACTCGTAGTCATACAGCACACACGGCACGGTGCCCGCCATCCGCTCGAAGCGCTGATGAATCTCAGCCAAATCTAGCCGGGCAGCCTCGGCCTTTTCGGCATAACGACGGGCGCCTTTCTGCCACAGGCCCAGACCCAGGATGGATGCCATGACAATGAACAGATACACGCCGACCTGAACCTTGAGGCGACTCCACCAAGGGGCAAAGATCGCCCCCAGGTCGCGACTGACCGCCACTACCAGAGGGCTGTCGATAGGAACCCCCTCTGGATGGATGGTGCGCTGAGCCATCATGCGGGACTCGCCGGTGGAATACACCGTCCCTTGCATCACGGTTTCGACCAAGCCCGAATTGACGTGACGGCTGAAAAAGGAACCCGGCTTGGCCAGACTGGTGCCCGCAAGGGCGGGTCGTTCGGGCACCATAAGGAACAACTGGCCGTCACCGTGCGCCAGGGCCGACCACATATCGGGGGCATAGCGGACGGAATTCATCAAGGTTGAGAAGTAGGCCGGCTCAAGGGCAGCCGCCACGATGCCATTGAACTCACCCTGCGGGCCCCGGACCACCTGTATCAGGTTGATGACGAAGTTGCCCAGTACGGTTTTGAATGGCGGAGTAACCGCCATTCGTACAGCGTTGGAATCACTGCGGGCCTTGCGGAAATAGTCGCGGGAGGAGGTATCCACACCGACCAATTCGGAGCGATTGGAGAGACGAACGATACCGTCGGCATCGATCACGGTCAGGGTACGGACTCCCGGCATCACCTCTTCCAGGGCCACCAACCTTGCCGTGGCTGCTTCGGTATAGCCTTTTCCCTGCCGCCAACGAGGGATATCCTTGATCAGTCGACTCAGACCGAGATAAGTGGCTTCAAGCTGGCGGTCGAGATTCTGGTCGATCACCCGCACCTGCGCCAGCAGCCGATCACGTTCAGTGGCGATGGCCCTGTAGTAATCGTAGTAAAGGTTACCGCCGATGACAGCGGCCAGTCCAGCCAGGATCAACCCCAGCATCATCCACTGGCGGAGCACGGTGCGCTTGATGTCGGCCGTGGCGAACAAAGCTTTCATGGGCAGCGCCTCAGCCGTGCATCCAGGAAGGATCGGCGCGCCAGTTGCGCACCCAAGCCACAAGATCCCCCGCCGGCATCGGCCGGGCGATGCCGTAGCCCTGGGCCAGATCGCAGCCCATGGCCAGCAGGGCCACGCCATGTTCGACGCTCTCGACACCTTCGGCGATGACCGTGCGATGGAAGACGCGGGTAAGGCCGATCACGCCCTCGACGATGGCGCGATCTTCCGGGTCCTTGAGCATGTCGCGGACAAAACTTTGATCGATCTTCAGCACCCGGGCCGGCAGGCGCTTGAAGTAGGTCAGCGAAGAATAGCCGGTACCGAAATCGTCGAGGGCAAAGTCGACGCCGAAGCCGCGACACTCCTCGATCACACGAGACACCAGCAGCATGTCTTCCAGTGCGGCCGTCTCCAGTACTTCCAGCTCGATCTGCCCTGCGGGTACGCCGGGATGACGGCCCAGCGCGCGCCGCAGACGGTCAACGAAATCCGGCTGCTGCAAATGACGGGCAGCGATATTGACACTGACCCCCAGATTGAGGCCCGCCGCCTGCCACGACTGGATTTGTGACAGGGCCTGTTCGATCACCCATTCACCAATGCGAACAATCAGGTCGTGCCCTTCGATCAGGGGCAGGAACTCCATGGGCGGCACCAATCCCCGCTCTGGATGCTGCCAGCGGATAAGGGCCTCGGCACCGACCACGACCCCTTCCCGCATATTCACTTTGGGTTGGTAGTGCAGTACAAGTTCGTTGTTCTCCAAGGCCTGCTCAATGCGGGACAACTGCTCGCGATGCGTGCGGGCACGACGATCCGTTTCCGTATCGAACAGATGGTAGCGATTCCGGCCGGCCTGCTTGGCCTGATACATGGCCTGATCGGCGTGTCGCATCAAGGTGTCGGGATCGGCATCATCCTGCGGATAAAGCGCGACGCCGATACTGGCCGAGATCACCACCTGGTCCAGCCCGACGAACACCGGCTGCGCCACGGATTCGAGCAGACGCTGTAGCGCCTGCTCACATTCCTCAACCTTTTCCAGGCCGATCAGCAAAAGTACGAATTCGTCGCCCCCCAAACGCGCCACGGTATCACCACCGCGCAGGCCGGCCTTGAGGCGCTGCGCCATCTCGACCAGCAGGCGATCCCCGGCGGCGTGACCGTGGGAGTCGTTGATCGGCTTGAAGCCATCCAGATCCAGATAGCAGACAGCCATCATTCCGCCGGCACGCCGGGTCTGGGCAATCGCCTGCAACATGCGATCACCCAGCAATACACGATTGGGAATATCGGTCAGGGCGTCGAAATGGGCAATGTGTTCGAGCTTCGCTTCATGCTGCTTGATGCGGGAAATATCGGTGAAAATGCCGATGTAGCGGCTGATCTCACCGGCCTCGTCGCGTACGGCGGAAATGGTCAGCAGTTCCGGATACACCTCGCCATCACGGCGCCGGTTCCATAGTTCGCCGCGCCAGAAACCCTGCTGCTTGAGGGACTGCCACATGCCCGCATAGAATTCGAGGCCCTGACGCCCGGAAGAAAGTACCCGAGGCGTTTTGCCGATCAATTCATCGCGGCAGAATCCGGTCACGGCGACAAAGGCGTCATTGACCTCGACAATGCGCTCCTCGGCGTCAGTGATGCAGATGCCGTCATGGGCCGAACTGAAGACGCCAGCCGCCAGTTGCAAACGGTCGTTGGCTTGGCGCAGGCCCCGCTCCACACGATGCCGGCGCAATACATTGACAACCAACAGTGCGATCACCACTCCCTGCGCCAGCAGGGCGCCCCAGAGGATGCGCCGATTGCGATCATGGGACTCCTCCAGTTCCCGGGTGCGGGACTCGACCAGACTCACCAGCCGGTCCTTGTAGATCAGCAGGGCTTCCTCGGCGAGCTTCTTGCCGGTGACATCGTGAATCACCGAGAACAGAACGGTGCGGCCGTCGTCGAGTCGAATCGGTGAAGAATAGACCTCGACCGTGCGAATTTCACCGCCGGCGACACGGTGAGGGAAAATGAAATAGTTACGCTGCTCAGACTTGGCCAGGGCACGCTCCCGCGCCACCTCTTCCGGCTTGAGGACATTGAAGTCCTGAATCTTCATCAGCGTCAGTTCATTGGTCGAGTAACCATAAAAACGTGAGGCCGTTTCGTTGGCATCAACTATGCCGCCGCTTTCTGGATCAATGAACAACATGATCGCGCCATGCTGGCGAAACAGGGTCGAGAGCAGGGCCTCGTTGGCCTTGACGATGGCAAACGCCATTGGCGCCAGACAAAGCATCAGCACAATCCAGGTTCGCGGCCGAATCATCAGCTTTTTCAGCATGTCATTTCGCACAGCCGGGCCGTCTCCCCCGTTGGTTTTATATATAACTAAAGTAGCGTATCACACTAATCACGCCGGATTTTCGACACCCCGGTGGCACAGCCCGCCGCCAAATGCACTATCCTTCGCCCGTGAATTCGAAGTTGTCCATCTCCGTCCACAGCCAGCGCAAAAGTTCCAAGGATATGCACGCCAAGGGAATCGATCCGACCACTGGCTTTCTCGACCGCGGCGAATGCCTGGCACTGACCACGCGCATGGCCGCGCAGGCAACGCAAACCGGTCGCCCCCTGGCCTCCCTGTGGATCGACCTCGACCGCCTCAAGCAGGTCAATGAATCCTTCGGTCATCTCGGCGGTGATACCGTGATCGTCCAGATCGCCGAGCGCCTGCGCGAGAAGTCTGGTGGCCGTGCCGAATGGTGTCGCATGGGCGGCGACGAGTTCGTCGGCCTCGCCACCGACTGCGATGCAGCCCATGCCCTGCAACTGGCCCACGACGTGCTCCAGGCCATCGAGACACCCTTGCGCTTCGGCGAATTCGCTCTGCATCCGTCGGCCAGCATCGGCGTCGCCTTGCTGGAACCGAACGAAGATCCTTTTGCCTTCCTTGAACGGGCCGACCGCGCCATGAGCACCGCCAAGCGCCAGGGTGGTGGTCGCGTTGTCGCCTCAGGCGACGAGCCCGTCCCCGGCCGCCTCGGCATTCTTCTGGCGCGGGAAGAACTGGAAATCGAGAACCGCCTGCATCTGGCACTCGAAAATGGCGGGCTGACACTCCATTACCAGCCCATCATCGGTTTCGACGGCCGCATCGAGGCAGTCGAGGCACTGATGCGTTGCGGCGCCAGCAACGAACTGATCCCTCCTGGCAAATTCATCCCCGTCGCCGAGAAGACCGGGCTGGTCATCCGCTTGGGCGAATGGAGCCTGCTCGCCGGTGCCCGCTTTGCCCGTGACCTGGAAGACGCCGGCCGACGAACCAAGGTCGCGATCAACGTCTCCCGTGCCCAACTCGTCTCGCCCAAATTCACCCAGGCCCTGCACGCTGCTTTGCTGTGTGCCAACGTCAACGCCGAATTGATCGAACTGGAACTGACCGAATCCCTGTTCATGGACATTTCAGAAACCGTGCAGAGCAATCTGCGCGCCGCCCGCGATGCCGGCGTCGGCCTCGCCATTGACGATTTCGGCACCGGCTACTCCTGCCTCGCCAACCTCAAGGACATCCCGGCCACCAAGCTCAAGCTCGACCGCGCCTTCGTCACCGTCCTGCCCCACGATCGCCGAGCCTTCGCCGTGGTCAAGGCGATGACGCAACTGGGGCGCGAACTGGGCATGACTATCGTGGCCGAGGGTGTTGAAAAAATTGAACAACTCGATTCCCTGCGTGAAGCGGGAGTCGATGCCATCCAGGGTTACATCCATGCCCGCCCCATGCCCGAGGAAGCACTGATGAACTGGTTTCACGAAAGGAAAGCGACATGACGAGCGCCGCTGGCTCTCCAGCCAATCCCGCCCCCTCCGTCGATGCACTGCTTGAAACGTCGATGCGCGATATCGGCATTCCGCCACGACCGACCATCCTCGACCGCATCGCCACGGAAATGCAGAAGGACGACCCGGACTTCAAACGCCTGGCCACCATCATCGGTGCCGACGTCAGCCTGTCGGCGAGCCTGATCAAGACGGCCAACTCGCCCTTCTTCGGCTTCCGCAGCCGGGTCCGGTCGGTCAGCGAGGCCCTCATGGTACTCGGCCTCGACGTTGCCAGCCGTGCCATCGCCGGCATCATCCTGCGCAAAGTTTTTCCCAACTCCCTGCACCTGGAACGCTTCTGGGATGCCTCGGCCCGCATCGCCCGCCTTTCCGGCTGGCTGGCGCAGAAGGTCACCGATCACAAGCTGCGTCCGGACGATGCCTACACCTTTGGCCTCTTCCGCGATTGCGGCATCCCTGTGCTGCTCAAGCGCTTCCCCGGCTACGAAAAGGTGCTGGACCAGGCCAACCGCGAAACGGATCGCAGCTTCACCGCCATCGAAGATGCCCAGATTCCCACCAACCACGCCATGGTCGGCTGCCTGCTGGCGCAAAGCTGGTGGCTACCCGAGGAAACCTGTCTCGCCATCCGCCATCACCACGACGCCAACGTCCTCGAAACCCCCTCGATCTCGCCGCCGCTGACCAGCCGCTACCGGATCGCCATCGCCCAGTTCGCCGAGCATTTGATCCAGCGCCATTCGGGCCTCAGCCACACCAACGAATGGCCCAAACTCGGCCCCGGCTGCCTGCGCCTGCTCGGCATCACCGAAGAGGAAGTGGATGGCGTGCTGGCCGACGCCATCCCGGTCATCGAAGCCGAGGACTGAGCGGATATCTGATCTATAATCCGCCCCGGTTGTCGGGAGAGAGTGAGCAGGAAATCCCGCCTCACCGCCGAAGGCGCAACCCCCAGGAACCGCTCAGGCAAAAGGGCCGACGACGCAACAAAAATCTGGAGAGTGATGATCAGGCCGCAGCGCCGGAGCCATCCACCGACGGGGTAAATCTCTCAGGTGCCAAGGACAGATGGGGATGCCGCGACAACCGTCGCGCGTCCCTATTTTTTTGCCCGAGGATGCCATGCCCCAGCGCACGCCGCTCTACGAATCCCATCTCGCCGCCAACGCCAAGATCGTCGACTTCGCCGGCTGGGAAATGCCCATCCACTACGGTTCGCAGATCGAGGAACACCATGCCGTACGCAAGGACGCCGGCATGTTCGACGTCTCCCACATGTGCGCCATCGATCTCGCCGGCCCCGACGCCACGCGCTGGCTGCGCCACCTGCTGGCCAACGATGTCGCCAAGCTGACAACGCCCGGCAAGGCACTGTACTCCTGCATGCTCGACGACGGCGCTGGCGTCATCGACGACCTCATCGTCTATTACTTCGCCGCCGACCGCTACCGCATCGTCGTCAACGCCGGCACGGCCGAGAAGGACATCGCCTGGATGCGCGCGCGCCTGGTCGGCTTCGATGCCGCCCTCGTCGTCCGCCGCGACCAGGCCATGATCGCGGTACAGGGCCCGAATGCCCGCGAGCGTTTCTGGACCGCCTTCCCCGTCGCCCGTGGCGCGACAGTGATGCTGGAAAATTTCCAGGCCGCCGAATGGCTGGCCGACGGCGAGGCCTGGCTGGTGGCCCGTACCGGCTACACCGGCGAGGACGGCTTCGAGATTACCCTGCCCGCCGATGACGCCCCCGCCGCCTGGGCCGCCCTGCTCGCCGCGGGCGTCAAACCCTGCGGCCTCGGCGCCCGCGATACCCTGCGCCTGGAAGCCGGCATGAATCTTTATGGTCAGGACATGGATGAAAACATTTCCCCCTACGAAGCCGGCCTCAAGTGGACCGTCGACCTCAAGGACGCCGGCCGCGACTTCATCGGAAAGTCGGCCCTGGCGACACGGCGATGCGACGTCCGTTTCGCCGGCCTGCTGCTTCTCGACAAGGGCGTCATGCGCTCGCACATGAAAGTGCACACGTCCCTCGGCATCGGCGAAACCACCAGCGGCACGTTCTCGCCCAGCCTCAATCAATCCATCGCGCTGGCCCGCATTCCCGCCGGCATAGAAAACGGCAGCGAGGTCGAGGTGGAAATCCGCGACAAGAAACTCAAGGCCAAAGTTGTAAAACCCTCATTCGTCCGTCACGGCGCATCCCAACTCTAAAAGGAGACCACCATGAACACCCCCGCTAATCTCAAGTACGCCGCCTCCCACGAATGGGCTAAATCAGAGGCCGACGGCAGCATCACCATCGGCATTACCGACCACGCCCAGGAGGCCCTCGGGGATGTGGTCTTCCTTGAACTGCCCACCGTCGGCCGCGTCGTCAAGGCCGGCGAATCGGTGGCGGTGATCGAGTCGGTCAAGGCCGCCTCGGATATATACGCCCCGGTCTCCGGCGAAGTCATCGAGGCCAACGGTGCTGCCGTGGACGCCCCCGAGTCGGTGAATGCCGATGCCTACGGTGTCTGGCTGTTCAAGATCAAGCCCTCCAATCCCGCCGAGCTGGACGCCCTGCTCACCGCCGACGCCTACAACGCCACTCTGTAAATCTCCATGCAACTCGCCGACCTCGAACACCGCGACGAATTCGTCGCCCGCCACATCGGTCCTGATGCGAACAGCATCGCGACCATGCTCGCCGCCATCGGCGCCGACTCCCTCGATGCACTGATCGCGCAGACGGTGCCTGCCGCCATCCGCATGCAGTGCGCCATGGACCTGCCGCCGCCCACCACCGAGCATGCGGCGCTGGCCCAGCTCAAGGCCATCGCAGCGAAGAACGTGGTGAAGAAGTCGCTGATCGGCCAGGGCTACTACGGCACCCACGTGCCGCCGGTGATTCTGCGCAATCTGTTCGAGAACCCCGGCTGGTACACCGCCTACACGCCCTATCAGGCCGAAATCGCACAGGGCCGGCTGGAAGCGCTGCTCAACTTCCAGCAGATGGTGATCGACCTCACCGGCATGGAGATCGCCAACGCCTCGCTGCTTGACGAAGCCACCGCCGCCGCCGAGGCCATGACCATGGCGCGGCGTGCCTCCAAGGCAACGGGCAATGTCTTCTTCGTCGACGCGGCCTGTTTTCCGCAGACCATCGACGTGCTGAAAACCCGCGCCGGCTATTTCGGTTATGAACTGGTTTTCGGCAAGCCCGACGATGCCGCCAAGCATGAATTGTTCGGCGCCCTGCTGCAATACCCCAATGCCCGTGGCGAGATCGCCGACCTGTCCGCACCCATCGCCGCGATCAAGGCCAAGGGTGCCGTGGTGGCCGTCGCTTCCGACCTGATGGCCTTGGTGCTGCTCAAGTCGCCGGGTGCCATGGACGCCGACATCGTGCTGGGCTCCAGCCAGCGCTTCGGCGTGCCCATGGGTTTCGGTGGCCCCCACGCTGCCTTCTTCGCCACGCGCGAGGCCAATGTGCGCGCCATGCCGGGCCGCATCATCGGTGTCTCCAAGGACGCACGCGGCAAGCAGGCCTACCGCATGACCCTGCAAACCCGCGAGCAGCATATCCGCCGCGAGAAGGCCAATTCCAACATCTGCACCTCGCAAGTGCTGCTGGCCAACATGGCCGGCATGTACGCCGTCTGGCACGGCCCGCTGGGCCTGGCGACGATTGCCGAGCGCATCCACCGGCTGACGGCGATCCTGGCCAAAGGCCTCGGTATCACGGGTAGCTTCTTCGACACAATCACCGTAAAAGTCGGTGCTGGCGGGACGGCGAAGTTGTCTATGTCCGACTACAACGTGCGCCTCATCGACGCCGACACCGTAGGCATCAGCCTCGACGAGACCACCACGCGCGAAGACGTCGCCGCCCTGCTGCGCCTGTTCGGCAAGCCGGCCGACATCGACGCGCTGGATGTCAGCCTGCCCTGCTGCATCCCGCCGGCCCTGCGGCGCAAGGACGCCATCCTCATGCAACCGGTGTTCAACACGCACCACACCGAGCACGGCATGCTGCGCTATCTCAAGCGCCTGCAAAACCGCGACCTGGCGCTGGACCACGCGATGATTCCGCTGGGTTCCTGCACCATGAAGCTCAACGCCGCCGCCGAAATGATCCCGGTGTCCTGGCCCGAGTTTGCCAACCTGCACCCCTTCGCCCCCATCGCCCAGGCCGCCGGTTACCGGGAACTGATCACCGGCCTGGAGAGCCAGCTCAAGGCCATCACCGGCTTCGACGCCGTCTGCATGCAGCCCAACTCGGGCGCCCAGGGTGAATACGCCGGCCTCGTCGCCATTCGCCGCTATCAGGCGGCGCAGGGACAAGGCCAGCGCGACATCTGCCTGATCCCCGCCTCGGCCCACGGCACCAACCCGGCCACGGCGCAGATGTGCGGCCTCACGGTGGTGGCAGTGAAATGCGACGAGAACGGCAACGTCGATGTCGCCGACCTCAAGGCCAAGGCGCAAGAGCACGCCGCCAGGCTCGCCTGCCTGATGCTCACCTATCCGTCCACCCACGGCGTCTTCGAGGAGGCGGTGAAGGACATCTGCGCCGCCATCCACGCCCACGGCGGCCAGGTCTACATGGACGGCGCCAACCTCAATGCCCAAGTGGGCCTGTGTCGTCCCGCCGACATCGGCGCCGATGTATCGCACATCAACCTGCACAAGACCTTTGCCATCCCCCACGGCGGTGGCGGACCGGGCATGGGCCCGATCGGCCTCAAGGCGCATCTGGCGCCCTACATGGCCAACCATGCAGTGCAGACCATCGAGGGACCGCACAGTGGCCAGCACGCCGTTTCCGCCGCGCCCTGGGGCTCGGCATCGATCCTGCCGATTTCCTGGATGTACATCACCATGATGGGCGCTGCCGGTTTGAAGCGCGCCACCGAGGCGGCGATCCTCAACGCCAATTACGTCGCTGCGCGACTCAAGGAGCACTACCCGGTGCTCTACGCCGGCAGCCAGGGGCGCGTCGCCCACGAGTGCATCCTCGACATCCGCGCCATGAAGGCCGCCACCGGCATTGC
Source organism: Rhodocyclaceae bacterium (assembly GCA_030824275.1). Taxonomy (GTDB): domain Bacteria; phylum Pseudomonadota; class Gammaproteobacteria; order Burkholderiales; family Rhodocyclaceae; genus JAVBXY01. Next base: position 122,231 of record JAVBXY010000036.1, read on the forward strand.
CGAGACCGACATCGCCAAGCGGCTGATGGACTACGGCTTCCATGCGCCGACGGTGAGCTTCCCGGTGGGCGGCACGCTGATGGTGGAGCCTACCGAGTCGGAGGACAAGGCTGAACTGGACCGCTTCTGTGAAGCCATGATTGCCATCCGCGACGAGATACGCGGCATCGAACAGGGCAAGTGGCCACTGGAGCAGAGTCCGGTGAAGAACGCGCCGCATACCCAGGCCGATATCGTCGGCGAGTGGGACCGGGCCTATTCCCGCGAAGCTGCCGTATTTCCGCTGCCCTGGGTGGCCGCCAACAAGTTCTGGCCGTCAGTAAATCGCATCGACGACGTGTATGGCGACCGCAACCTGTTCTGTAGCTGCCCGCCCATGGACGCCGCCTGAAATAAACCGCCCCCTCGTTAGGGGGAATTCGACTAGGATTGCCAAAAAATCATAGTCGGAGTCTGTGTGGTACAGCTACGTTGGCTCCTCGTCCTGGGGGGACTGCTCGGTATGTTTTCCGCCTGGGGGCAAACGCCCCCGGCGGATGCGCTGCCCATTCGCCTCGCCGTCCTCGCCCATCGTGGCATGGACGCAGCGCTGCGCGACTGGCAGCCCCACGCCGACTACCTGAGCAATGCTCTGGCACCACGCCGCGTGGTACTGATGCCGATGACGCTGAAGGAAATCAACAGTGCCGTCGCCGATCAGCGCATTGACCTGCTGATCACCAACCCGGGCCACTATGTCGAGCTCGAAGCCGGCGGCGACGTCACCCGCATCGCAACCCGCCGCATGGCCTCCAGCGCCGGCCCGCTGGATCGTTTTGCCGGCACCGCGATCACCCGTGCCGATCACACGGAGATATCCGGCTACGCCGACCTCAAGGGCAAACGCATCCTCGTCCCCGACCGGCCGAGTTTCGGCGGCTGGCAACTGCATGTGCGGGAAGCCGCCACCGATGGCGTAGACCTCGACAGTGAAGCCGGCGAAATCCTTGCCGTGGAGAATCAGCAAAACGTCATCGATGGTGTGCTTTCCGGGAAAGGCGATGCCGGCTTCATCCGTGCCGACCTGATCGAATCGCTGGTACGGAAGGGACGGCTGAAGCCCAATGACCTGCGGATCGTCGGCGAGCGTCATACTCCCGGCTATCCTTGGCTACACAGCACCCGGCTCTATCCCGAATGGCCACTCGCGCGTCTGGACTCCGTGCCCGAGGAATTGGCACGCGATGTCCTGGTCGCACTGCTGCGCATGCCGCCAAGCCATCCCGCTGCCATCGCCGCGGGCATCCACGACTGGACCGTGCCGCGCAGCTACGAGCCGGTGCACGACTTGTTCCGCGAACTGCGTATCGGGCCCTACGCCAACCTGCCGATCAGCGTCACTGACGTCATCGAACGCTACGGCAGCTATCTAGCCGGAGCCGGGCTGCTGCTGCTCAGTCTGCTCGTCGTCGTCCTGCTGGCCCAGCGCCACCACAATCGCCAGCTTGCCGCCGAAGTGGCGCGCCGTACTGCCGCCCAGCAGGCGCTCGAAGCCAGCGAGGAAAGGCTGCGCCTGGTGGCGACAGTGTTCGCCCACGCCCAGGAGGGCGTGATGATCACCAGTGCAGATGCGCTGATTCTCGAAGTGAACGATACCTTCTCCGTCATCACCGGCTACCCTCGAGAGGAAGTCCTCGGCCGCAATCCATCCCTGCTCCAGTCCGGCCGCCAGTCGTCGCCCTTCTATGCCGATCTCTGGCGCACCCTGGCGGCCACCGGCCGCTGGCGCGGTGAACTGTGGAACCGGCGCAAGGACGGCAGCATCTATCCGCAATTCACCAGCATTTCCGCCGTTACCGACCAGCAAGGCAAGATCAGCCATTACGTCGGCCTGTTCAGCGACATCACGACGCTCAAGCAAAGCCAGAAGCAGCTCGAAAAACTCGCCTACTACGATGCGCTGACAGGGCTGCCCAACCGCCTGCTGCTGGCCGACCGCATGAAGGTCGCCATGGCCCAGGCCGAGCGCCACGAGCAGTTGCTGGCCGTCTGCTATCTCGACCTCGATGGCTTCAAGCCGGTCAACGACGCATGGGGACACGATGCCGGCGACCATCTGCTGGTGGAAGTCTCCAAGCGCCTGGAAAGCGCCGTGCGTACCAGTGACACAGTAGCCCGCCTTGGTGGTGACGAATTCGTCCTCCTGCTCGGCGGGCTCAACAACGTCGAGGAATGCGAACTGGCCCTGATCCGCATCCAGGAGTCCATCAGCCAGCCAATTGCGTTGGATGAAGGCGAGGCGAAGATTTCCGCCAGCATCGGCGTCACGCTTTGCCCGCTGGACGGCAGCGACCCGGACGCCTTGCTGCGCCACGCCGATCAGGCCATGTACAAGGCCAAGCAGTCGGGACGCCACTGCTTCCACCTCTTCGACGCCGATCATGGCCGCCTTGAGGAAGCCCGCGACGAATCCCGCCAGGCGATCCTGACGGCCATCGCCAACAATGAGTTCAAGCTCCATTACCAACCCAAGGTCGATCTGCGCGACGGCCGCATTATTGGACTCGAAGCCCTGTTGCGCTGGCAACATCCGGAACGCAAGCTGCTCCATCCGTCCGAGTTCCTTCCGGTGATCGAATACGTTGCCCTCGACGTCGAGGTCGGCCGCTGGGTGATGGCCGAGGCTTTGCGTCAGATGGAACTCTGGCAGCGCGTGGGCATCGCCCTGCCGGTCAGCGTGAACATCGCCGCCGTGCATCTTCAGAGTACGGGCTTTCACGACGAACTCAGTGCCCTGCTCCAGCAGCATCCATCGCTGCCCCCGCAGCAACTGGAAATCGAAGTGCTGGAAACCGGCGCCATTCAGGATCTCACCCGCGTCTCGGCGATCATCCAGTCCTGCCGCGAACTCGGCGTACAGTTCTCCATCGACGACTTCGGCACCGGCTACTCATCGCTCAACTACCTGCGCCGCCTGCCGGTGGATACCCTCAAGATCGATCAGAGCTTCGTCCGCGACATGCTCGACGATCCGGAAGACCACGCCATCGTCGAGGGCGTCGTCGGCCTCGCCGGTGCCTTCCGTCGCAAGGTGCTCGCCGAGGGCGTGGAAACCGTCGCCCATGGCACCCAGCTGTTGCGCCTGGGCTGCGAACTCGGCCAGGGCTATGGCATCGCCCGCCCGATGCCGGCCAGTGAACTGCCGGGCTGGCTGGCCAGCTGGAAAGTCCCCGCCGAGTGGACCACGGCCTAAGCTAAACTTGTGGCCTCGCCGTCACCGCTCCGGGTGATTCCATATCACCAGCGCCGACTTTTCGCGCGCCGGCCCCCAGCAGGTCCAGACATGAACACCCCCGAACTCCTCGCCCCCGCCGGCTCCCTCGCCATGGCCCGCACCGCCATGGATTTCGGCGCCAATGCCATCTACGCCGGCCAGCCGCGCTACAGCCTGCGGGTGCGCAACAACGACTTTGGCAAGCTGGAGAACCTGGCCGCCGGCATTGATCTCGTGCACCAGCGCGGCGGCCAGTTCTATCTGGTCAGCAACATCCTGCCGCACAACGCCAAGCTCAAGACCTATCTGGCCGACATGGCGCCGGTGATCGCGCTCAAGCCCGACGCGCTGATCATGGCTGACCCCGGCCTGATGCTGATGATCCGCGAGACCTGGCCGGAAATGCCCATCCATCTCTCGGTGCAGGCCAACACGGTGAACCACGCCGCCGTGCGCTTCTGGAAAAGCGTCGGCGTCTCCCGCGTCATCCTCTCCCGCGAACTCTCCCTCGATGAAGTCGCCGAGATCCGCCAGCAATGCCCGGACATGGAACTCGAAGTCTTCATCCACGGCGCCCTGTGCATCGCCTATTCCGGCCGCTGCCTGCTCTCCGGCTACTTCAACCACCGCGATCCCAACCAGGGCAGTTGCACCAACTCCTGCCGCTGGAACTACGACGTCAAACCTGCTGGCGAGAACGCGACGGGCGACGTCTACCTGATCGAAGAGGAAACCCGGCCGGGGCAGCTGATGCCCATCGAGGAGGACGAGCACGGCACCTACATCCTCAACTCCAAGGACCTGCGCGCCATCGAACACGTCGCGAGGCTGACGGAAATCGGCGTCGATTCGCTGAAGATCGAAGGCCGCACCAAATCCGCCTACTACGTCGCCCGCACCTGCCAGGCCTATCGTCAGGCCATCGACGACGCCGTCGCCGGCCGGCCCTTCGACGCCAGCCTGGTAGGCCATCTCGACGGCCTCGCCAATCGCGGTTACACCGGCGGCTTCTACGAACGCCACCCGGACCGGGAATACCAGAACTACCTGACCGGCCTGTCGCAAACCGGCAGCAGCCTCTACGTCGGCAACGTGCTCGGTTACGACGCCGAAGGCCTGGCCGAGATCGAGGTCAAGAACAAGTTCTCCATCGGCGACCGCATCGAGCTGATCCACCCGTCCGGCAACAGCGAACATGTAGTGGAAAAAATAGTCGGCGCTGGCGGGACGGCGATGGATGTCGCTCCCGGCAGCGGCCACCATGTCCGCATCGCCTTGCCGCCGGATCGCGAGGGCGCCTACCTGGCGCGCTTCATTGACCCGCAGTCGGGACGCGCATAAACTACGCGCATCCCACCCAAGGAGCCGGATCATGAGCCCCCAGCCCAAGAAAGCCGCCAATCTCACCGTGCGCGCCGACCTGCTCGAAGACGCCCGCGCCTACAAGATCAACCTGTCGCAGACCCTGGAAGCCGCACTGGCCGTGGAAGTAAAGAAGCGTCGCGAAGCTGAATGGCTGGAGCAGAACAAGGAAGCCATCGCCGCCTACAACCGGGAAATCGCCGAGCACGGACTGTTCAGCGACGGCTTCCGCACTTTCTGTCGATGAGCCAGTTCGACGTATTCCGCAACCCCGATTCCGGCAGCCAGACGCGCATCCCCTTCGTGGTCGTTTTGCAATCCGACTTGCTGGAGGCCGTCGATAACCATGTCGTCGCGCCACTATGCGCCAAGCATGACAAGCTGACCGTTCCAGTCCTCCGACTCAACCCCTGCATCATGATCGATGGCGAGGAATATCTGGTGCGGGTGCAGGATCTGGCGACAGTGCCACGTCGCATGCTCAGGGACAAAGTCGCTAACCTCTCCGCCCAACGCGAGGAAATCCTCGCCGCCCTCGATTTTCTATTTACCGGATTCTGAACAAGGACACCCCATGGCCCAATACGTAATGTCGATGCACCGCGTGAACAAGATCGTTCCGCCCAAGCGCACCATCATCAAGAACATCTCGCTCTCCTTCTTCCCCGGCGCCAAGATCGGCCTGTTGGGCCTCAACGGCTCGGGTAAATCCACCGTGCTGCGCATCATGGCCGGCGTGGACAAGGAATTCGACGGCGAGATCCAGTGGCAGCCGAACATGAAGATCGGCTATCTGGCGCAGGAGCCGCAACTCGACGCCGCCAAGACCGTCAAGGAGGAAGTCGAATCCGGCTTGGTGGAACTCATGGAAGCCAAGCAGAAGCTCGAAGAGGTCTACGCCGCCTACGCCGAGGAAGGCGCCGACTTCGACAAGCTGGCCGAGGAACAGGCCAAGTACGAGAACATCATTTCCACCGCTGGCGCCGACGTCGAGACGCAGATGGAAATCGCCGCCGACGCCCTGCGCCTGCCCGATTGGGAGGCCGTGGTCGGCAATCTCTCCGGCGGCGAAAAGCGTCGTGTCGCCCTGTGCAAGCTGCTGCTCTCGCGCCCCGACATGCTGCTGCTGGACGAGCCGACCAACCACCTCGACGCCGAGTCGGTGGAATGGCTGGAACAGTTCCTCACCCGCTTCCCCGGCACCGTGGTCGCTGTCACCCACGACCGTTACTTCCTCGACAACGCCGCCGAATGGATTCTCGAACTCGACCGCGGCGAAGGCATTCCCTGGAAGGGCAATTATTCCAGTTGGCTGGAGCAGAAAGGCGCCCGCCTGGAAACCGAACAGAAGCAGGAAGACGCCCATCGCAAGGCCATGAAGCAGGAACTGGAATGGGTACGTCAGGGCGCCAAGGCCCGCCAGTCAAAGAGCAAGGCTCGTCTCGCGCGCTACGAGGAAATGTCCAACGTCGAATACCAGAAGCGCAACGAGACCCAGGAAATTTTCATCCCGCCCGGCGAACGCCTAGGCGACAAGGTGATCGAGTTCAATGGCGTATCCAAGGCCTTCGGCGACCGCCTGCTGATCGACAATCTGAACTTCATGGTGCCGCCCGGCGCCATCGTCGGCGTCATCGGTCCCAACGGCGCTGGTAAATCCACGCTGTTCAAGATGATCCAGGGCAAGGAGCAGCCGGATTCCGGCGAGGTCGTGCTCGGCGCCACGGTCAAGATCGCCGCCGTCGATCAATCGCGCGAAGGACTGGACGGCACCAAGACGGTGTTCGACGCGGTTTCCGGCGGCGCCGACATCCTCACCGTCGGCCGTTTCGAGATGCCCAGCCGCGCCTACCTCGGCCGCTTCAACTTCAAGGGCGGCGACCAGCAGAAGATCGTCGGCAACCTCTCCGGCGGTGAACGCGGCCGTCTGCATCTGGCCACCACGCTGATCGCTGGCGGCAACGTGCTGCTGCTCGACGAACCCTCCAACGACCTCGACGTGGAAACCCTGCGCGCCCTGGAAGATGCCCTGCTGGAGTTCTCCGGCTGCGCCCTGATTATCAGCCACGACCGCTGGTTCCTCGACCGCATCTGCACCCACATCCTGGCCGCCGAGGGCAACTCGCAATGGAGCTTCTTCGCCGGCAACTATCAGGAATACGAAGAGGACAAGCGCAAGCGTCTGGGCGAGGAAGGCGCGAAGCCCAAGCGTATTCGCTACAAGCCGATCAGTCGCTGAGGTGAACGGCACCGCGAAGTACTTCGTCCCGCTGCTGGCGATCGTGCTGGCCGCCTTGGCCGCACCTTTCCTCTGGCCGGCTGCGGACAAGCCGGCCAGCACGGCGCCGGCCGCCATGCCCTGGCAGATCGAGACGACCGGCGATGGCGGCTCGCGGGTCTTCGGCATCGCTCTCGGCAGCAGCAGCATGGCGGACGCGATGACCCGGCTGGGTGGCACACCGCAACTGGCCATCGTAATCGGTAAGGACGAGGCCGACGGCAGCAGCGTCGAGGCCTACTTCGATGGCATCAATCTCGGCCCGCTCACCGGCAAGATGATCCTCACCGCTGCGCTCGGCCCCGACGTGGTGGCCGGCATGCGCCAGCGCGCGGCGAAGACGGAGTACATGGCCAGCGGCAGCAAACGCGCCCTGCTGGCCCCGGCAGATCGCGAACTGGTCGAGCGCACGCCCGTTGCCGGGATCGCCTTCATCCCCTCGGTGAATCTCGACGAGGCCACCGTGCTGCAACGCTTCGGCACACCCAGCGAACGCATCCGCAGCAGCGAACACACGGAACACTTTCTCTACGCCGCCAAGGGTCTGGACCTTGCCCTCGACAGCGAAGGCAAGGAGTTGCTGCAATACGTGGCGCCGAAGGATTTCGCCCGCCTGCGCGAACCGCTGGTGAAGCAGGCAGCCGCAACGCCCGTCAAGCAGCAATAGCGTCGAGCTTGCCCATCCAGTCGAGCACCGCCGCCACTGTTGCGTCGGGATGCTCGAAGGGGTACAGATGGGAACCATCGATCCAGCTGATGCGCCCCTCGACGATCTTGCGCGTCGCATCCAGGCCGGCCTGACGTATCTCCCGCGACCGCTTGCCGGCGATGAAGGCCACCGGCCCGCCCGGTGGATGGCGACGCAGCCAGGGCACCAGCCAGTGCGGCACCGTGTCGTAGATGTCGGCCTCAATCTCGCGACGGAAGGCCAGGCGCCGCACGCCCTCCTCGGGATCGTGCTCGGTGCCGAGCTGTACATAGTCCCGCAGCACCTCCGGGTGCCAGCGGGCGAACATCTTCTTTGCCGCGAAATGACTGTGAACCTGCTCCACGTTCGGCCAGCGGTCGCGCCGCCCCTCGGCCACCGCCGCCGGCGAAATGCGCCGCCACTGGCCCGTGGCCTTGGCCACCGAGACCAGGCTGGACCGCCAGCCGCCGATCACCGGCGAATCGAGCAGGATCACGCCACGCACCCGTTGCGGCCGCAAACCGGACGCGATCAGACTCAGGTAACCGCCGAGGGAATGACCCACCAGCCAGAGCTTCTCTTCGCGCTGGGCGTCGATCAAATCCGTCAGTTGCCGAGCCATGCCCCGCCAGCGACGATCCACCGGGTAGGCATCGTCGTGACCATAGCGCTCGACCGCCACCACCTCCTGCCCGGCCGCCCGCCAGCCGTCGAAGAGGCGCCGATAGGTACTGGCGGCATAGCTGTTGGCATGGGAGAAGACGATCACACCGGGCGCCTTTCCTTGTTCATTGCTCCGCCATGTCCCATCGCGATGCCGACGGCAAGGTCAGCACCACCAGCGTGCCATCACCGGGACGACTGTCGATCTGCATGCTGCCACCGATGAGCTCGATGCGTTCACTCACGCTGAACAGCCCGAATCCACTTTCCGTCGAGAATGGCTGCGACTGTCCTGGAGCGAAACCGCAACCTTCGTCCGCAACGGAAATCACCAGGGTCTCACCCTCCATGACCAGAGACACGTCGGCCGCAACGACCTGGGCATGCTTTGCCGCATTCAGCAACAGTTCGCGCACCGCACGGAAGAGCAGGCTGCCGAGGGTATCGTTCAACAATGGCACATGGCCCTCCGCATGGACGGTGACGTGCACGCCATGATCGCGACGCATTTCCTCTGCCAGCCAGGCCAGCGCGGGCAACAGGCCCTCGCGCGACAGGGCAGGAGGGCTCAGCTGCATACCCAGGGAGCGTATCGAGCGGTTTGCCCTGTCGACCATCTCTTCCACGGTTCTGACCTGTCGCATCAAATCCTCGTGTCCTCGGCAATGCTCCATGCAATCGATAGAGGATAGGCGCAACTTGGCGATGGCCAGGAGTTGGCCGAGGTCGTCGTGCAGGTTCTGCGTGATTTCCCGTCGCTCCCGCTCTTCGGTTTTGGCCAGCTGGATCGACAGATGGCGCACCCGGCTTTCCGCCAGGCGTCGTTCGGTCACGTCACGAAACTCGCCCAGGAGGTAGCGCTTGCCGTTCAGCACCAGTTTCTCTGTATTGACGTCCGCATAGAAAATGCTGCCATCCCGGCACAGGACAGGCATGTTCTCGGCAATGGCGATTTCCCCCCTAGCCTGCTGCGTGAACCGTTCCATGATCCACGGCAAATCGGCCGTCGGGTGAATGTCGTCGACCCGCAGGCGCTCAACTTCCTCCTCTGTATAGCCAGTCATGCGCAGGAAGGTCTCATTGGGACTGCATAGCTTTCGAGTTTCAACTTCGGCCAGGACGATTCCGTCCAGGGCGTGGTTAAAGATGGCGCGGTAACGGGCTTCCGTATCCTGGCGCACGGCGTCGGCCTGTTTTCGCTCGCTGATATCGGTCAGCGCCATGCGCACCGCCGGCCGATTATCGGCATCCGCCGCGCGCAAGCATTCGAGTTGCGCAACGAAATGGGCACCGTCCGGGCCACGCAACATCAACTCGCCACTCGACCGATCCCCGTGCTGGGTCGCTTGGGTGAACAGGGTGCGCCAACGGGTCAAATCCTCGGGAGCCACCAGCAGGGAGAAGGGACGATTCAGAATTTCCCCGCGTGGCTGACCCAGTAGCGAGGCTCCGGTCAGATTGATTTCCCGGATCACGGCGTCACCATCAAGAGTCAGATAGCCGATGGGGGAGAAGTCATAGAGATCGACATAACGATCACGGGAGTCTTCCAGCGCAACCAGAAGCTGGCGCAGGGATTCATTCTGCATCTCGAGCTCCAGCTTATGCACCTGGAGTTCATGCAGCAATTCCTTCTCGCGGAGAGACAACATGTCCCCGCCCCCTTGATCCTTCACCCCACGGGCTGTCGTGTTACGGGTACCACGCTGTGATGCAGACTTGCGCCCATCCGCTTGGTTCGCCTTGTCGTTCACCTGGCCTCCTTCGGGGTCATACCAGCGCGACATGATATCCCTTTAGAAAGTGTGGTAATCACCCGAGCCGGGCTTCGAGTTCCTCCCAACGCGCCAATGCCGCATCGATTCCGGCGTCCACCTCGGCCAGGCGTGTCTGCACTTCCCGCGCGATATCCGCCGCCACCTGATAGAAGGATGGATCGGCGAGCCGCGCCTGCAAGGCCGCCTGCTCGGCCTCCAGCGTGGCGATACGGTCGGGAAGTTGTTCGAGTTCCTTCTGTTCCTTGAAATTCAACTTTTTGGGCTTGACGGTATCCTTCGCCGCCGTACCGCCAGCGCCGACTTTTTGCGCCGGCGGCGTCACCGCCACGACTTGCGCCACCGGCCGCTGGCGCAGCCAGTCGCTGTAGCCGCCGACGTATTCCTTCCAGCGGCCATCGCCCTCGCTGGCGATGTTCTGCGTCACCACGTTATCGAGGAAGGCGCGGTCGTGGCTGACGAGGAAGACCGTGCCGCTGTATTCCTGCAACAGGGCTTCGAGCAGTTCCAGGGTTTCGATATCGAGGTCGTTGGTCGGTTCGTCGAGCACCAGTACGTTGGCCGGGCGCGCGAACAAGCGGGCCAGCAGCAGGCGGTTCTTCTCGCCGCCGGAAAGCGACTTCACCGGCGAGCGGGCGCGGGCCGGAGCGAAGAGAAAGTCTTCGAGATAGCCGATGACATGCTTCTTGACGCCGCCGATCTCGACGTAGTCCGAGCCGGGACTGATGACGTCGGCCAGCATCGCTTCCGGATCGAGCTGGCTGCGAAACTGGTCGAAGTAGGCCACTTCGATGCGGCTGCCGCGTCGCACCGTGCCGGAGTTCGGCTCCAGTTCGCCAAGGATCATGCGCAGCAGTGTGGTCTTGCCGCAGCCGTTGGGGCCAATCAGCGCAATCTTGTCGCCGCGCAGGATGCGGCAGGAAAAATCGCGCACCACCGTGCGCTCGCCCGCAGTGGACATGAAGGCCTTGCTGACGCCCTCCAGTTCCGCCACCAGCTTGCCCGATTCGTCGCCGCGCACCAGTTGAAACTCGACCTTGCCCTGTTGATCGCGCCGCACGGCACGCTGGCTGCGCAAGACTTCCAGGCGCTTGATGCGGCCGACGGCGCGGGTGCGGCGGGCTTCGACACCTTTGCGTATCCAGACTTCCTCCTGCGCCAGCAGCTTGTCGGCACGGGCGTTGGCCAGCGCCTCCTCGTTGAGCATGTATTCCTTGCGCGTCTGGTATTCGGCAAAGCTGCCGGGGAAGCTGGTCAGCGTGCCACGATCCAGTTCGACAATTCGAGTCGCCACGCTATCGAGAAAGGCCCGGTCGTGGGTGATGACGACCACGGCGCCGCGATAGTCGCGCAGCAATTCCTCCAGCCAGAGAATGCCATCCACATCAAGGTGGTTGGTCGGCTCGTCGAGCAACAGTAGTTCCGGCGCCGCCACCAGGGCGCGCGCCAGAGCAACGCGCTTCTTGCCACCGCCGGAGAGGCTGGCTACCAGCGCTTCGCCATCAAGGGCAAGGCGCGAGATGGCCTGTTCGACGCGGGTATTGAGCTGCCAGCCGTCGCTGGCCTCCAGTTTTTCCTGCAAGTCGTGCAGGCGGTCCAGTGCCGCCGTGTCGCCAGCGCCGACTTTTTGGGTCGTCTCGTGATAGTCCGCCAACAGGCCCGCCACCGGGCCGAGGCCGGCTGCGACGGCATCGAATATCGTGGCATCCGGCTCGAACTCCGGCTCCTGCGCGACATAGGCCACGCCCAGGCCCGGCTGGCGCCAGAACTCGCCGTCATCCAGCGGGGCCAGGCCTGCCATCGCCTTCAGCAGGCTGGACTTGCCGCTGCCATTGCGGCCGATCAGGCCGACCCGCTCACCAACGTCGATCTGGAAGGCGGCGTGATCGAGAAGGGCCACATGGCCAAAGGCGAGACAAGCACGTTCAATAGTAAGCAGGGGCACGGGAACTCAAGGCGAGGAAGGGTGCGCGATTATAGGCGAGCACCCGCATGGCCAGAATTACACCGCTGCGACGAAACGCTCAGCCTTCGCACCGCATACCGGACAGGAACTCTCCGGCTTGCCCATTTCGATATAACCGCAAACGGGGCACAGATAGAAATCCGCCGTCAAATCCTTGCCCTGCTTCACCGCCTCCAGCGCCAGTGCATAGAGCTTGGCGTGGACTTCCTCGGCGGCCACAGCAAAGGCAAACATGCGCTTGGCCTTGTGTCCCTCCGCCACTGCCTGTGCAAGCATCGGCGGGTACATGTCCTTGAACTCGTGGGTTTCGCCGCTGATGGCGGCCTCAAGATTGTCCGCCGTGGAGCCCACCCCCTCAAGCGCCAGCAGATGGCCTTCGGCGTGAATACGCTCGGCTTCCGCCGTCAGTCGAAACAGGCGCGCAATGGCAACGAACCCATCCTGCTCCGCCCGCTTGGCGAAGGCACGGTACTTCTGGTTGGCCTGGCTTTCACCAGCGAAGGCTTCCTTGAGATTTTCAATTGTTGTCGTCATTGCACAGTCCCTCATTTTTGAGCAGCAGGTTCGTACGGCAGGCAAATGCGCCCTCGATCAACGGAGGACACCAAATCGATCATAGAGCAAACCCTGAGGAAGAACGAAACCATATCCAGCACGCCACGAAGCCGCTCTCGCCCTTGGCACAAACCCTTGCAGGAACAGGGATCGCGAGGCCTTGTGGCATAATCCGCGCCTTGCGCCCTCGTAGCTCAGTGGATAGAGCGACCGCCTCCTAAGCGGTAGGTCACAGGTTCGATTCCCGTCGAGGGCGCCAATGCCAGGGACATCACGGAGACACGGTATCCACAGCGTCATGACGGTAGCCCCCACGCCCACCATCGAAGACGAACTCGCGCTCGCCCAGGCCGAAGCCCGTGACATGAAGCGCACGGTGATCGCCCTGCGCACCGAGCTGGAATCCGCCCACGCAGAAATCCACGCCACGACCCTGCGCATCACCCAGGCCAATGCGGCCGAAATTTCGCAACTGAAAACCACCGTCGGTGCCCTGCGCGAGGAACTGGAGCACGCCCGCGTCGAACGCGAAAAGGCCGTGCAACAGGAGCGGGTGGCCGCCCAGCACGAAGCGCAGATGCTGCGCGCGACCGCCGCCGCGCTGCGCGACGAACTCGAAAAGTCGCGTACCGAACGCGAGCATGCCGTGCAGCAGGAACGCGTCGCCGGCCACAACGAGATGCAGCAGTTGAAGGCCACCATCGGCGGCCTGCGCGACGAACTCGAACGCACCCGCGCCGATACCGACAATGCCGTGCGCGCGGCGGTGGTCAGCGCCCAGGGCGAAATCGCCCAGTTGCGCAGCACGGTGACCGGGCTGCGCGAATCGCTGGAACTGGCGCATATCGACAAGGAAAACTCGGTGAACCGGGAGCACACGATCTTCGCCGACGAAGCAGCTCAATTGCGTAATACCATTCAGGCTCTGCGCGATCAGATCGAAACCTTGCGTCAAAGCCACTAGGACACCATGGACCAGCCCGCCACGCCCGTCACTCCACCCGCCAGGAAGAAGGCCGCCACCGAGCGCGACACCGACAGTCGTCGCCGCCTGCGCCACGTCGAGCTGCTGCTCGAAGTCACGCGCCGCATGGCCAGCTACGGCACGCTGGACGAGGTGCTGCAAGCCCTGGTGGAAATGACGACGACGGAACTCAACGCCGAGCGCGGCTCCCTCTTCCTCAACGACCCGGACACCAACGAGCTGTATTCGCGTGTGGCCCAGGGCAACATCCAGCGCGAGATCCGCATCCTCAACACCAGCGGCGTGGCCGGCTACGTCTATACCGCCGGCGAGGCGCTGATCATCCACGACGCCTACGCCGACGACCGCTTCAACCGGTCCATCGACGAGCAGACAGGATTCACCACGCGCAACATTCTTTGCGTGCCGATCAAGACGGTGAAGGGTGAAGTCATCGGCGTGGCGCAGACGCTGAACAAGCGCAACGGCAAGTTCACCAAGCACGATCTCAATCTGCTCGAAGCCATGACCAGCCAGGGCACGCTGGCCCTGCAAAGCGCCCAGTTCATCGAGCGCATGCAGGCCATCCGCCGCCAGGAGATGGAGTTCATCGACGTCGTCTCCGAGGTCACCGCCGACATCAAGCTCGGCTCCCTGTTGCAGAAGGTCATGGGCGAAGCGACGCGCCTGCTCAACGCCGAACGCTCGACGCTCTTCCTCAACGATGAGAAGACCAACGAGCTGTGGTCAGAAGTCGGCCAGGGCCTGGAGTCGGTGCAGATCCGCCTGCCCAACCACCTGGGTATCGCCGGCGCGGTGTTCACCCAGGGCAAGGCGATCAACATCCCCTACGCCTACGCCGACCTGCGCTTCAATCCGGCCTTCGACAAGAAGACCGGCTACTTCACGCGCTCCATCCTCTGCGTGCCCATCGTGAACAAGCACGGCAAGGTGATCGGCGTGACGCAGGTGCTGAACAAGCGCGGCGGCCCCTTCACCAGCGAAGACGAATCGCGGCTGCGGGCCTTTACGGCGCAAATTTCCATCGCCCTCGAAAACGCCAAGCTCTTCGCCGACGTGCAGAACATGAAGAACTACAACGAGGCGATGCTGGAGTCGATGTCGAACGCGGTGATTACTCTCGACGAAGCGGAGAAGATCGCCACCTGCAATGCCGCCGGCCTGCGCATATTCAAGGTGCATCCGCAACAGATCATGCACAAGCCCGCCGCCGAGTTCTTCGCCGGCAGCAATGTCTGGGTGCTGGAAAAGCTCAAGCGCGTCTCCGAAACGCAGACCTCGGAAATGATCATGGAAGCCGAACTGGTCGTCGGCGAGGACAAGCTGTCGGTGAACCTCACCGCCCTGCCCCTGCTCTCCATGGAAAAAAAGCGCATCGGCTCGATGCTGATGCTGGAAGACATCTCCAACGAAAAACGCCTCAAATCCACCATGTCGCGCTACATGGACCCGGGCATCGCCGACCAGATGCTGGCCTCCGGCGCCGAGAGTCTGGGCGGCAAGAGCGTGGTGGCGACGGTGCTGTTCTCGGACGTGCGCAGCTTCACCACGATTACCGAGCAGCTCGGCGCACAGGGTACGGTGGCCCTGCTCAACGAATACTTCACGCTGATGGTCGATTGCATCCAGCGCGAGGAAGGCATGCTGGACAAGTTCATCGGCGACGCCATCATGGCGGCTTTCGGCATCCCCGTCGGCCACGAGGACGATGCCGACCGTGCGGTACGCACCGCCATCGCCATGATCCGCGAGCTGTGGGCCTGGAACAAGGGTCGTATCAATGAAGGCAAGATGGCCGTGGATATTGGCATCGGCCTGAATACCGACAACGTGGTGTCCGGCAACATCGGCTCGAAGAAGCGCATGGACTACACCATCATCGGCGATGGCGTGAACCTCGCCGCGCGGCTGGAGTCCGCCTGCAAGCAGTATGGCGCCCACATCCTGATCAGCGAGTTCACCTACAAGCTGCTCAAGAGCACCTACTACACCCGCGAACTGGACCTCGTCGTGGTCAAGGGCAAGACCAAGCCGGTGGCGATCTACGAAGTCATGGATTACCACACGGACGAGAGCTATCCGCAGATGCTCGATGCGCTACGCCATTTCAAGACCGGTCTGGCCAAGTTCCGTCAGCAGAAGTGGGACGATGCCGAAGCGGAATTCAAGGAAGTGCTGGCGCTCAACGATCACGACAAGGCGGCGGCCATGTACATCAAGCGCTGCGAGCATTTCCGTGCCGATCCTCCGGGAGCGGAGTGGGACGGAGTGTGGGTAATGGAAGAGAAGTAAGCCGGACGGCTGAAATTCGCCGTATCGCCAGCGCCGACTTTTTCAGCGCTTGATATCGACTCTTACTTGACGCGGGTAAGCACCGGGCGGCCCGGCTTGGGCGGCGTCTTGGCGTCGTCGGACTCGGCGGCTAAGGGAACCGCGCCGGGCATCTCGCCGGCAGATGCTTCCGCCGTCGCTTCCGTCACCTCGAAAGCCATGCCCTCGCCGTTGTCCCGTGCGTAGATGGCGGCGACCCGGTTGATCGGCACGACCACAGGGAAGGCCTTGCCGTTGAAGCGAGCCTGAAAGGTGATTTCCTCATTGCCCATCATCAACTGATGGGTCGCCTCGATGCCTACATTGAGGACAATCTCGCCATCCTTGACGAACTCGCGGGGCACACGAGTGGTGGCATCGACCTTTACCGACAGGTAGGGCGTGAAGCCCTGATCCGCGCACCATTCATGAATGGCGCGGATCAGGTAGGGCTTGGTGGACTGCATGGAATGGCTGCCTGCCGGAAGCAGGCAATGCACCGCTCAGCGGCGCATCACCTTTTCCGACGGCGTCAGCGCGTCGATGAAGCCCTGACGCGAGAAGATGCGCTCGGCAAACTTCATCAACGGCGCGGCGGTCTTCGGCAACTCGATGCCGTAGTTGTCAAGACGCCACAGCAGCGGCGCGATGGCCACGTCAAGCATGGAAAAGTCGTCGCCAAGCAGGAACTTCTGCTTGTTGAACATCGGCGCCAACTCGACCAGACGGTCGCGGATGTGGGCCCGCGACTTGTCGGCCGACTTGAGGTTTTTCTCCAGCGAGTCGATGTGGCTGAACAGCTCGTGCTCCATCGTGAACAGCAACTGGCGCGCCTTGGCCCGCGTCTGCGGATCCGGCGGCATCAGTTGCGGATGCGGAAAGCGCTCGTCGATGTACTCGTTGATGATGTTCGACTCATAAAGCACCAGATCGCGATCCACCAGCACCGGCACCCGGTTGTACGGGTTGATGACGGCGATGTCTTCCGGCTTGTTGAACAGGTCGACGTCGATTACCTGGAAGTCCATCTGCTTCTCGTACAGGACGATACGGCAGCGATGGCTGAACGGGCACGTTGTGCCCGAGTACAGATTCATCATGGCACTGGTGCCCCAGGAATAGTCGGCATCACGCACCACTTTGCGGACCGGCGGCGCGCTCATTTCTCGATGCCCCATAGTTGTCATTGGCCTAATTGATTAATGAATGTCTTTCCAGTACTCGCGTTTCAGCGCGTAGGCAAAGACGAAGAAAACAGCCAGGAAAATCAGCACGATGACGCCGAGTTGCTTGCGGAACTCGGCCACCGGCTCACCCATGTACTTGAGGTAGCCCACCAGATCACCGACCATTGCGTCGAACTCTTCCGGCTTCAAGGTGCCAGGCTTGACCAGCTTGAGCTTGTGATCCGCGCCCATGACCTGATCACCCTGCAATTCCCACAGTACGTGCGGCATGCCGACGTTTGCAAACACCACGTTGTTCCAGCCGGACGGACGTTCCTCGTCGCGGTAGAAGCTGCGCAGGTAGGTGTAGAGCCAGTCAGCGCCACTGCCAAACTCGGACGCGCGGGCACGGGCGATGACGGTGAGATCGGGCGGCGCGGCGCCGAACCAGGTCTTGGCATCGGCGCGCTGCATCGCAATCTTCATCGGCTCGCCGACCTTATCGGCCGTGAACAGAAGGTTGTCCTTGACCTGCGCGTCGGTGAGACCGATATCCTTCAGGCGGTTGTAGCGCATGTAGGACGCCGAATGGCAGTTCAGGCAGTAGTTGACGAAGACCTTGGCGCCGTTTTGCAGGGCGGCCTGATCGTTGGACTTATCCGGAGCCTTGTCCAGATGCAGTTCTGCACCTGCTGCAAACGCCAGAACCGGCGCGAACAGGATTGCGGTAAGGAATTTCTTCATTTCGTGGTCACCCTATCCGGTTCCGGTTGGCACTTGTCGAGGCTGCTGTAGATCGGCATCAGGAGAAAGAATCCGAAGTAGATGACCGAGCAGATTTGCGACACCAGCGTACGCGCCGGCGTCGGCGCCAGAACGCCGAGGTAGCCAAGGATGAAGAAGGAAACGAGGAAAGCCGCGAGGAAACCCTTGAACAGCGGACCGCGATAGCGGATCGACTTGACCGGGCTGCGATCCAGCCAGGGCAGGAAGGCGATGATCAGGGTCGATGCGCCCATGGCCACGACACCCCAGAACTTCGCGTCGATGCCGAACAGCGGATAGGTCACCGCACGCAGGATCGAGTAGTAGGGCGTGAAGTACCACACCGGGGCGATATGGAGCGGCGTTTGCAGCGGATCGGCCGGGAAGAAGTTGTTGTACTCGAGGAAGTAACCACCGAACTCGGGCATGAAGAACACAATCACCGAGAACGCCATCAGGAAGACGATGACGCCGACGATGTCCTTCAGCGTGTAGTACGGATGGAAGGGAATGCCGTCGAGCGGGATGCCGTTGGCGTCCTTCTTCTTCTTGATCTCGACACCGTCCGGGTTGTTGGAGCCGACTTCGTGCAGCGCGAGGATGTGCGCGGCGACGAGGCCCAGCAGCACCAGAGGCACGGCGATGACGTGGAAGGAGAAGAAGCGGTTCAGGGTCGAGTCGCCGACGACGAAATCGCCGCGCAGCCAGATCGACAGGTCGGGTCCGATCAGCGGGATCGCCGAGAACAGGTTCACGATCACCTGCGCACCCCAGAAGGACATCTGGCCCCACGGCAGCAGGTAGCCGAAGAAGGCCTCGGCCATCAGGCACAGGAAAATCAGCATGCCGAAGATCCAGATCAGCTCACGGGGCTTGCGGTAGGAACCGTAGAGCAGGCCGCGGAACATGTGCATGTACACGACGACGAAGAAGGCGGAAGCGCCGGTCGAGTGCATGTAGCGGATCAGCCAGCCCCAGGGCACGTCGCGCATGATGTACTCGACGCTGGCGAAGGCCACCGGCACGCCGGAGGCGTTCAGCGAGGCATCGGGCTTGAAGTGCATCACGAGGAAGATGCCGGTGACGATCTGGATGACCAGAACCAGCAGGGCGAGGGAACCGAAGAAGTACCAGAAGTTGAAGTTCTTCGGGGCGTAGTACTCGGAGAGGTGGGCCTTCCAGTTGGCGGTCAGCGGGAAGCGCTCGTCCACCCAGTCCAGCGTACCTTTCAGCAGGGCATTCACTTTGCTCATCGCGTCAGGCTTTCTTGTCTTCGCCGATCACGATCTTGGCGTCGCCAAGATACATGTGCGGAGGAATCTCAAGGTTGTCCGGCGCCGGCTTGCTCTTGTAGACGCGGCCAGCGAGGTCGAAGGTGGAACCATGGCAGGGGCACAGGAAGCCGCCGGGCCAGTCGGGATCGACACCGGATTCGGCGCCGGTCTTGAACTTCTCCGACGGCGAACAGCCGAGGTGAGTACAGATGCCGACGGCAACGAGAATCTCGGGCTTGATCGAGCGCGTCTCGTTCTTGGCATAGTCGGGCTGCATCTGCTTGTCGGACTTGGGGTCGGCGACCTTATCGTCGGTCTTCTTCAGCGAGGCCAGCATTTCCGGCGTGCGGTTGATGATCCACACCGGCTTGCCGCGCCATTCGACAGTCATCATCTGGCCCGGAGCCAGCTTACTGATATCGACCTCTACAGGGGCGCCGGCAGACTTGGCGCGCTCGGAAGGCAGCATGCTGGCCACAAAGGGCACCGCCGCTGCGACGCCGGCAACACCGCCCGCAGCCGCCGTGGCGACCAGCAGACGACGCCGACCGCAATCGACATTCTCGTCACAACTCATGGTTGAAGTCCCGGTAAGTGCAAAAATCTGGTCCGGAATTACGTCCTGGCGACACGCAGCAAACAGGCAGGACGGCCGGAAAGTCGGTAATTGTAGCGAATCTCGCAGGGCGATTAAAGCCCTGAACCGATGCAACTTATCCCGTTAAATTCCCGCAATGCAATAACGCATTGTTTTTAATCAGATAACCCCATCACCCCGTAGCCGGACTACTTCTTCAGGGGGATAGCCGAGGCGAGCCAGGACGGTATCGGTGTGTTCGCCCAAACCCGGACCGATCCAGCGGGTTTCGCCCGGTGTTGCTGACAGTTTCGGCACCACTCCTGGAATACGAAACTCTTTTCCATCAGGGAGTTGGGCAACTTCCAGCATCTGCCGGGCCAGAAACTGGGGGTCGGCGAACATGTCGGCCACGGAATTTATCCGGCTGGCCGGCACGTCCGCCTCTGCTGCGACGCGCAAGACGATTTCTGCGTCGTTCGCCCCGACCCAGGCGTCGATCACACCATAGAGCTCTATCGCCCGGACATCGCGTCCGGCGTTGCTGGCCAACTGCGGATCGTCGGCAAGATCGGAACGACCAATGGCGTGCATCAGGCGTTTGAAGATCGCATCGCCGTTGGCACCGATGATCAGATGCTTGCCATCTTTGGTCGTATGGGTGTTCGAGGGCGTGATGCCGGGCATGACGTTGCCGGTACGTTCGCGAATAAAGCCGAAGACATCGAACTCGGGCACCAGGCTTTCCATCATGGCGAAGACGGCTTCGTAGAGGGCGACATCCACCACTTGGCCCTTGCCGCCGCCCACCTCGCGATGGCGCAAAGCCATCAGCGCCCCCAGTGCGCCCCAGAGCGCGGCAATGGAATCGCCGATGGAAATGCCGGTCTTCACCGGCGGCCGGTCCGCATAGCCGGTGACGTAACGCAGGCCGCCCATGGATTCACCGATGGCGCCAAAACCCGGCTGCTTGGCCATGGGCCCGGTCTGGCCGAAGCCGGACAGGCGCACCATCACTAGACCCGGATTGATGGCCGATAACGCATCCCAGCCCAGACCCAGCTTGTCCAGCACGCCGGGACGGAAATTCTCGACCACGATGTCGGCCTCGGCGACCAGTTTTCTGACAATCTCCAGCCCCTCGGGATGCTTGAGATTCACCGTCACCGATTGCTTATTGCGGGCCTGGACGAACCACCAGAGCGAGGTGTCGCCGTACATTTTCCGCCACTTGCGCAGCGGATCGCCCTCCCCCGGCGCTTCGATCTTGACTACCTCGGCGCCGAACTCGGCGAGGATGCGCGAACAAAAGGGGCCGGCGATCAGGGTGCCGAACTCAAGGACCTTGACCCCCGCCAGCGGCCCGCTCATGAATAGTCGCGGCGCTCCAGCAGGGCCTGGGCGACAGTGGCTGCGTCGGAATATTCGAGCTCACCGCCGACGGGCAGGCCACGGGCGATACGGCTGACCTTGAGGCCCCGCGCGTGCAGCAACTCGGAAAGATAATGGGCCGTCGCCTCGCCCTCGTTAGTGAAGTTGGTGGCGAGGATGACTTCCTTCACCACGCCATCGGCCGCCCGGTTGAACAGACGCTCGAAGGCCAGTTCCTTCGGTCCGATGCCGTCGAGCGGCGACAGACGCCCCATCAACACGTAATAGAGCCCGCTGTAGGCATGCGTCTGCTCCATGCTGTTGAGATCAATGGGCATCTCGACGATGCACAACTGGGTCGGATCGCGCCGCGTCGACAGACACTGGTCGCAGACCTCGGCCTCGCTGAAGTTGTTGCAGCGGGCGCAGTGATGCAGATGTTGCAGGGCGGCGTCGAGACCCTTGGCCAGGCGCTCGGCACCGCGCCGGTCCCGTTGCAGCAAATGGTAGGCCATGCGCTGCGCCGACTTGGGGCCGACGCCGGGCAGGCAACGCAAGGCCTCGATAAGCTCATCGAGGCTCGATACTCCGGCCATCAGAACGGCAGTTTCATGCCGGGCGGCAGGTTGAGGCCGGCAGTGAAGCCGCCCATCTTCTCGGCCGTGGTCGCTTCGGCGCGACGGTTGGCGTCGTTCAAGGCAGCGGCGATCAGGTCTTCGAGCATTTCCTTGTCATCCATCACCGAAGGATCGATGGTGACGCGCTTGACGTCGTGCTTGCAGGTCATGACCACCTTGACCGCGCCGGCGCCCGACTGGCCCTCTACTTCAATTGCGGCCAGCTCCTCTTGCGCCTTGGCCATGTTGGCCTGCATCTGCTGGGCCTGCTTCATCAATCCGGCTATGCCGCCTTTCATCATTTTTCCTGCACTCCTTAAAGGGGTTTGATCGTCGATTGGTCGATGCTGGCATCGAAGAGGTCCACCACGTCACGGACGAAGGGGTCCTGTTCGATGGCGGCGATGGCATTCTCCTGCTGTTCGCGCTGGGTGTTCTGGCGTCGCGCAGCGGGCGTCTCGCTGGCAGGTTCGCCGATGGCGAGTTCGAGGCGAATCTGGGCACCCCAGAGATCGCGCAGGGCCGCCTGCAATTTTTCCTGATGCATCTGCAAATGCTTGTGAGCCGGATCGAGGCGCAGACGCACCAGCACATCACCGCGCTCAACCAGTTCGCAATTCTGCGCGAGTTGCCGCGACATGCCGGGGAAGCTGGTGGCCAGGGTATGCCAATCCTCGCTACCGGAAGCGACTGAAGCTATCGGTGCAGCCACCGGAGCAGCGGCCGGAGTGGAAAAAGTCGGCGCTGGCGGCACGGCGGCTGGGCGTGCCACAGGAGATGGCGCCGGAGCCGCACGAACCGGGGCCGGTGCAGCAGTCACCGTCGCTGCGCCGGCCCGCTCGGGCCGGAAGGCGTGCAAGCGCAGCAAGGTCATCACGAAGCCGGCGTATTCGTCCGGCGCCAGCGAGAGTTCGTCGCGGCCATGAATGGCGATCTGGTAGGCCAGTTGCAGGAACTCGGCATCGAAACCGGCCGCATAGGCTGCCAGCCGCGCCTTTTCATTCTCGTCGAGCAGAGCCTCGGGGGCGAACTGCATGAGGGCGATGCGATGGAACAGGGTCGCCAACTCCTGCAAACCGCCGTCGAAGGACAAGCTGCGCGCATCCATCAGCTTGGCCACCTCGAGCATGGCGTTCACGTCCTGGGCCAGCAGGCCGTCGATCAGGGCAAAGAGATGCTCGTCACCAACGGTGCCGAGCATGGCGCGCACCGCCTCGTCTTCCACCTTGCCGGCGCCGTGAGCGATGGCCTGGTCGAGCAGGGAAAGCGCGTCGCGCATGCTGCCCGCCGCGCCCTTGGCCAGATGACGCAGGGCGGCTGGCTCGAAGGGCACACCCTCAGCTTCCAGCACGCGGGACAGATGCTCGACGATATGCGTCTGCGGCATCTGCTTGAGATTGAACTGAAGACAACGGGACAGCACCGTCACCGGAATCTTCTGCGGATCGGTGGTGGCGAGGATGAACTTGACGTGCTCCGGCGGTTCTTCCAGCGTCTTCAGCATGGCATTGAAGGCATGGCCGGAGAGCTGATGGACTTCGTCGATCACATAGACCTTGTAGCGGCCCCGGGTCGGCGCGTAGGTGGCGCGATCCAGCAACTGGGTCATGTCGTCCACGCCGCGATTCGAGGCGGCATCGAGTTCGATGTAATCGACGAAACGGCCACCGTCGATTTCCTGGCACGAAGAGCAAACACCGCAAGGGGTCGGCGTGACGCCGGTCTCGCAGTTCAAGGCCTTGGCCATGATCCGCGCCAGCGTGGTCTTGCCGACGCCACGGGTGCCGGTAAACAGATAGGCATGGTGTAGACGCTGCTGTTCCAGCGCATGGCTCAGGGCCCGCACGACGTGCTCCTGCCCCACCAGGGTAGCGAAGGATTTGGGGCGCCATTTGCGAGCAAGGACTTGATAACTCATGCGCCAATTTTATCAGGCTGGCCCCAAACAAACGGGGCGCACGGTATCACCCGTGCGCCCCGCTGTGAAGCCAGGAAAATCAGCCCTTGCGTTGCTCGCGCGGACCATCGCCGTGATCGTGACCACGACCGGGGCCGCGATCATGCTGACCCGCGCGGCTGAACTGCTTGTCGGCCGCCGCCTTCTGCTCCGGCGTCAGCGAGGCGTAGAGGCGCTTGAAGGATTCATTCACCGATTCCATCGCCGCAACGCGCTCCTTCATGATGGTCTGCATCTGTGTCATGCGGTCCGGTGCGGGGACCGCCTTGTCATCCTTTGCATTGTCGTGCATGGCCTGCATGCCCTTGCCTGCTTCAGCCTTGGACTTCTCGGCGAAGGCCTGCCACAGCGGTTCCTGCTGGGCGGTGATCTTGAGATCGGTCTTCATGCGTGACAGACGCTGATCAACGCGGGCCGCAGGATCGGACATGCCGCCGTGCATCGAACTGCGCTTCATGCCCGGCTTGCCGTCGCCATCGCAACCCGGCCCCTGGGCGTAAGCAATGCCGAAGAAAGCCGCGCTGGCGACGAGGAATCCGGTGATGACGAGGTTCTTGCGATTCATGGTCTGCTCCTGTGATAGATGCCTCATGGCATGGGAGGCATTACACGCCCGGACTGTAAGCCGGCTGTGACAGACACACGCAATTTGTAATGGGATGTTGCAGAAGGGGGGGGTGGCGAGCCTGACCCCCGGCACTTGCGGAAAACGGCTGTGGCTGCTTCCTTCCGGACCTGACCAGATTCACCACCCCGCAATGCGGGGAGACCCGCCACGGGGCGAATATTAACAGTTCGGCGAGTCCTCAGGCGAGCAGGAAGTCGCGAACAGGCGCCACTTGAGCATCGGTCATCAGCGTCGGTGCATGGCCGACGCCGGACATCTCGACCAGACTCGCCTTCGGCCCACGACCGGCCATGGCCGTTGCCGTCTCGTGACTCAGCAGGTCGGAGGTCTCGCCGCGCACCAGCAGCGTCGGGCAACGGATGCCGTCGTAGAGCGGCCACAGCTCCACATCCTTGCCGCCGCTGGCCGCCAGTTGCTCGGCAAACGGTTGGGCGATGCCCGGATCGTAGGCGAACTCGATCTTGCCGTCGGCCGCCTTGCGGGTGACGTGCGCAGTTAGGTGACGCCACTGCTCGTCCGTGTGCGGACCGAAGGGCTGGGAAACGAAGCGGACGAACATTTCCGCCTGCTCAATACTATCGAAGCGCGGCGC
Source organism: Rhodocyclaceae bacterium (assembly GCA_030824275.1). Taxonomy (GTDB): domain Bacteria; phylum Pseudomonadota; class Gammaproteobacteria; order Burkholderiales; family Rhodocyclaceae; genus JAVBXY01. The sequence continues at coordinate 147,013 of JAVBXY010000036.1, forward strand.
CTTGCCCAGGTATTCGGCGATGCGGGCAAGGGACACGGCCGAGACCACGGGGCCAACGTCGTTCAGCACCAGCCGCGTAATCGGGCTCTCGGGCTGCGCCGCCAGCGCCATGCCGATCAAGCCGCCCATGGAGGTGCCGACCCAATGCACGGTCTCGACATCGAGCCGGGCCAGCAGCGTCGTCATGTCGGCGGCGTATTGCGGCACGGTGTAGAGCGACGGATTGCGCAGCCAGTCGCTGCGACCGCGACCGACGACATCGGGGCATACGACGCGGTAGTCCTTGGCCAACGCCTGGGCCAGAAAATCAAAATCGCGGCCGCTGCGGGTCAGGCCATGGACGCAGACCAGCACCTTGGGATTAGCCGGATCGCCCCACTCCACATAGGCCATGTGATGAAAGCCCACCGGGCTCAGGCACTTCACTATTCCTTCACGCATTTCTTTTCCTTTTTATCGCAATACCAAAGCGGGTTCCTGCATGCGCGCGATCTGCTCGCGCAGTTCGAGGATGCGTTCCTCCCAATAGCGGTTCGTGGCAAACCAGGGGAATGCGGCCGGAAAGGCCGGATCGTCCCAACGTTTCGCCAGCCAGGCCGAATGATGCAGCAGGCGCAGGGTGCGCAGGGCTTCGATCAGATGCAGCTCGCGGTCGTCAAATTCGCGGAAGGTTTCGTAGCCTTCCAGCACATGACGGAACTGTCGCCCCATGTCCTCGGGATCGCCGGAGAGCAGCATCCACAGGTCCTGGATCGCCGGCCCCATGCGCGCATCGTCGAAGTCCACGAAGTGCGGGCCGCCGCCTTTGCCTTCCAGTTCACCAGGCGTCCACAGCACGTTGCCAGCGTGGCAATCACCGTGCAGGCGCAGCATCGCCACATCGCCGGCGCGTTCGTAGCAATGCTCAATGAGTTCCAGGGCCTGATCGGCGACACCCTGCCAGACATCGGCCTGTTCGTCCGGGATCATCTCGTTTTCCAGCAGCCAGTCCCGAGAGTCGATGCCGAAGCTGTCCAGATCGAGCGTCCCGCGCAGCGCGAAAGGCTGACGCTCGCCAACGAGATGGATGCGCGCCATCAAGCGCCCTATCCATTCGAGTACCGCCGGATCTTCGAACTCCGGCGCCCGTCCGCCCTGGCGCGGATACACCGCGAAGCGAAAATTCTCATGACGGGACAGTGTCGTGCCCCCCACCGTCAGCGGCGCCACCACCGGCAGTTCTGCCGCCGCCATGGCGGCGACGAACTCGTGTTCCTCGGCAATCTGTTCATCGCTCCAGCGCTCGGGGCGGTAGAACTTGACGACGATGTGCGCCCCCCCATCGATGCCGAGCTGCCAGACGCGATTCTCGTAGCTGTTCAGCGCCAGCAGACGGCCATCGGCAGCGAAGCCGACGCCTTCGACGGCATCGAGGATCAGGTCGGGCGTGAGTCTGGAAAACGGATGCAGGCTGTCATTCATCGCCCCATGCTACTACGCCATGCTGGCCGCTACGCCATTCCGGTAAGGCGTTTCACGCCGGCCACATAGCGGGCCAGGGTCGAAGACAGCACACCGCGCGGGATCATGATTTCGATAAGTTGGAAGCGCCCGCGGGTCGCCACGGCCTTGTCCAGCGCTGCCTTGAGTTCGGCCCGCGTGCGCACGCGCATGCCATCGCCGCCCAGGCCTTCGGCCATCTTGGCGAAGCCCCACTCGTCGAGGTCATTGAAGGCCGAGCCGGGCTGGAAGGTGCGCAGCATTTCCCAGGCACTGTTGTTGAACAGCAGCACGATGGGGTCCCAGCCATAGCGACGGCAATTGCCCAGTTCCCAGCCGGTCATCTGGAAAGCGCCATCGCCGACCATGATCAACGGCCGCTGCCCCGTCGCTGCTTGCAGGCCAAGACCGGCCGGGACGCCGAAGCCCATGGTGGCGTAGTAGCCGGGCGCGACGAGCGCGGCATCGATCTCCATGGCGGTGAACAGACAGTCGCCGATGTCGGAAGCAATCAGCATCGGGCCATGCTCGGCGAAGAGATCATTCACCAGCAGCGCGATGTCGTCGGGTTCCACCTGACGATCATCGGCGAGCATGCCGTGAGGGTAGTCCCGCCGTGCCGCCAGCGCCGACTTTCCCGTCGATGTCGCGCGTTCCAGCAGGCGATCCAGCAAGGCCGGTAGCGGGATGTCCGGATAGACGTGATAGCCCAGCGTCACCCAGCCATCGAAGGCATGGATGGTCTTGCGCAGGTCGATCTTCTTTTCCGAGACGGCGAAATTGGTGTCCGACAGAATGGTGCCAATCAGGAACAGACCATCGGAATCCTCGACCAGCTTCGTCACTTCGGGCAGCCCGGCAACGCCCATGTAAGTGCCGGCCAGCGGCACGTCCTCGGCCGCATCGTCGCCGGCGAACAGGCCCCGGCCCATGAAGCTGGTCACCACCGGAATGCCCAGCCGGCGGGCCAGTTCACCCACCTTCTGTTCCAGATTGAAACGCCGCACCTCGACGCAGGCCATCAGCACCGGCGCCTGCGCCACCGCCAGACGGGCGAGGATTTCGTCCACGCAGGCATCCATCGCGTCCTTGTCGACGACGGCCGGCGGCAGCGCTGTCACCGCCTCGCAGGGCACCGCCACCATGTCGCGGGGCAGTTCGATGTACACGGGCCGCGACTGGCGCAGACAGGCCGCCAGCACGCGCGCAATATCGGCCGGCGCGCGGACTGCATCATCGAGACGCACCTGATCACAAGTGATCTCCTTGTAGATTTCAAATTGCGAATCCAGGGTCTTGGCCTGGTGGTGCAGCAACAAGCCCGAGCCCGCCTCACCCTTGCCTGGCCCGCCGGAGATGACCACCAGCGGCGACTTCTCGGCATAGGCGGCGGTGACCGCGTTGACCATGTTCAGCGCCCCGGCGCCATAGGTCACCGCCGCCACGCCCAGCCCGCAATTGGCCCGCGCCGCCGCGTCCGCCGCGAAACCGACACCGGGTTCGTGGGACAGGGTGTAGAGCGGCAGGATTTGCGATTCCTCGATGATCTTGAAATACGGCAGGGCGAAGTCGCCGGGGATGCCGAATATCTGGCGGGCTCCGTGGTCCTTCAGGGCGTGGAGCAGGGATTCAGTGAGTTTCATGGCGCGACCTCGGCAAATGGAATGCCGCAATTATTGACGGCAGCCCGTGCAAGAGGTGTTTATCTTTGGGCATCCGTGGCACACTTTGCGCACGATTCATGCAAACAATAGCCATAATATGACCGATATCACCGTAGATCGCCACGATCTTGCGTTGCTCGACGCCCTCCAGCGCAACGCCCACGCCACCAATACCGAGCTGGGCGAACAGGTCCATCTGTCGTCCTCTCAAGTCAGCCGGCGCATCCAGCGCCTGGAGGAAAGCGGCCTCATCGCCGGTTATTCGGCGCGACTGGACCCACTGCTTGCCGGTCTCGGCGTCACCGCCTACGCCCACGTGATTTTCGAGCGTCTTGACAACAAGGCCCGCCCCGCCGAGTTCGAGGCCGCCGTCGCCGCCCTGCCCGAAGTCATCGAATGCTTCGCCGTCACCGGCGAGGCTGACTACATCCTGCGCCTCGCGGCACCGGACCTGGCCGCATTCTCCGACCTGATGATGAAGCACCTGCTGACCCTACCCGGCGTCGCCCAGATCAAGACCAACATCGCACTGAAGACCATCAAGGACAGCCACGTACTGCCGCTGGACCACATCGCCCGCGCCAGCGGCCAGAAACGGCGGCTGCGCTACGCCGGCTGACGGTGGCGAAACAGGGCCAACAAGGCCAGCGCGCTGAATAGGCCGCCGGCGATGAAGGTCCACGACGCTCCCCAGCGATCCCACAGCAGGCCGGCTAGGGCGCTGGCGACCAGCATCGCCAGGCCGCTGACCAGATTGAAGAAGCCGTAGGCCGTGCCGCGCAAGTCCTCCGGCGCCGCATCCGCCACCATGGTCGCCAGCAAGCCCTGGGTCATGCCCATGTGCAAACCCCACAGGGAGATGCCGGCCCAGACCCAGGCCCAATGATTGCTGTACGCCAGCGCCGCGTCGGCCAGTACCAGCACCGCCAGCCCGATGGCCAGCAGGCGACGGTGACTCATGACATCCGAGAGCTTGCCGAAGGGATAGGCAGCGACCGCGTAGATCAGATTCATGGCAATCAGTACCAGGGGCGTCAACGCCAGCGACAGACCGCCCTCGGCGGCGCGCAGGACGAGGAAGGCTTCGGAAAATCGCGCCAGCGTGAACACCGCGCCGATGCCGACCACCCACCAGTAGGCGGCGGGCAGGCGCAGCAGGTTCTCGCGGCGTATCGGATTTACGCGCTGACCATTCGAGCGGCGCTCCGGTTCCTGCACGCCGACGCACAGTAGTGCCACGGCGAGAAAGGCCGGAATCGTCGCTACCCAGAACACGGCGCGGAAATCGTTGGCCCACAGCAGCATCAAACCCATCGCCAGCAGCGGTCCGAGGAAGGCGCCGACGGTGTCGAGGGACTGGCGCAGGCCGAAGGCCGCGCCGCGCAGTGCGGGTGGCGCGATGTCGGCCACAAGGGCATCCCGTGGCGCGCCGCGTATGCCCTTGCCGACGCGATCGAGCAGGCGCGCGAAAATGATCAACCCTGCGCCGGAAGCCAGCGCAAAGAGCGGCTTGGACAGGGCCCCCAGGCCATAGCCGAGCACTGCCAGGGGCTTGCGTTTGCCCCAGTAATCGGAGAGCGCGCCGGAGAAGACTTTCACGATCAGCGCCGTCGCCTCCGCCGCCCCTTCGATGAGGCCGATAGTGAAGGCGCTGACCCCTAGCGCGGTGAACATGAACACCGGCAACAGGCTGTGGATCAGTTCCGAGGACACGTCCATCAACAGGCTGACGAAGCCGAGGGCCCAGATGGCGCGAGGGATTTTTTCAGCAGCGGTGTTGTCCTTCATGCCCTGTCAGCTCCCTTGCCAGTATCGCTGCGCCTGTTCGCGCTGATGGACGATCATCGCACCGGCCGCCGACAGATGGACGCTCACCGCGCCGTCGTCGTCCGAGCGGTGCAGGCGGGCACCGCTGATCACATAACGTGCGACCACATCCTCCTTTGGATGGCCGAAGCGGTTGCGATAGCCCACGGGAAAGATCACCTCCTTCGCGCCAATAGCGGCGATGAATTCCGGCGTGGACGAAGTGCGGCTGCCGTGGTGCGGCACCGTCATCACCTCGGCACGCAGGGCCTCGATTCGCCGTGCTGCCATCCGCAACGGCGAGGAGAGCGTATCTTGCTCGACCGCCTTGTTGCGCAGTTGCTTCATCAGAGCCGACTCTTGCGGCGCCTCGATATCCGAGGTCAGCAACATGGCGCGGCCGCCGGCCTCGATGCGCAGCACGCAGGAAACATCGTTGGTCTTCTTCGCCCGCAGGTCTTGCGGCGGATGCAGCATCTCGAAACGCACACCGTCCCATTCCCAGCGCTCGCCGGCGAGGCAGGGACGCTGCGGCACCGGCTGCGCCGACAGGGGATGTTCGAAAGGCAGCGAAGTCAGCAGCGTCGACACCGGTAGCGCCGCCAGCACCGAGGCCGCGCCACCTTCGTGGTCCTTGTCAGCATGGCTGACGACGAAGGTATCGAGCCGGCGCACGCCCATGGCCCGCAGGTAAGGCACGATGATCCGATTACCGCTGTCGGCATCGGCCGAAAAAGCCGGCCCGGCATCGAACAGCAGATTGTGGCCGGCGGTCTGTACATGCACGGCGAGTCCCTGGCCGACGTCCAGCACCGTCACCTGTGCCTCACCGGAAGCCGGTCGCGGCGGCGCAATCGTCAGCAGGGGCAGAAAGGCGAGAAGCCCCAGCCAGCGTGACGGGAAGCCGCGCGGCAGCAGCAGCCACACACCGCCCGCCAGCGCCAGCAACACGCTCCAGCCCGGCGGTGCAGCCTGCTGCCACATGGCGAGCGGCAAGACCGCCAGCCAATCGATGACGATCATCAGCAGCGCCATCACGCCATGAGCCAGCGACAGTAGCGGATCGAGGAGTGGCAGCAAACCAGCCAATGCCAGGGGCGTGACGACGAAGCTCACGACCGGAATCGCCACCGCGTTGGCCAGCGGCGAGACCAGCGAAAACTGCTGGAACAGGGCCAGCAGCGCCGGCAACATGCCCAGGGTCACGGCCCACTGGGCGCGACCCCATTCCACCAGCCAGTGCGCAGCGCCGAGCCGGTTGTTGCCGATGTAAAAGAGCAGGCCGACGGCACCGAAAGATAGCCAGAAACCCGCCGCCAACACCGCCAAGGGATCGAGCAGCAAGACCACCAGCAATGCCACCGCCAGCACCCGCGAGGCCGCCAGCTCGCGTCCCCACAAACGGGCCAGCGCCACCACGCCCAGCATGTAGAGCGTGCGCTGGGCCGGCACGGCGAAACCCGCCAGCAGCGCATAGGCGAAGGCGGCGACGAAACCGCCAATGGCGGCGGCTTTCTGGGCCGGCAAGCGCAGCGGCAATCGGGAAGAGCGTCGCCACAGCCAGCTGGTCAGCGCATAGGCCAGACCGGCGAGCATGGTGATGTGCAGACCCGAGATGCTCATCAGATGCGTCACGCCGGTTTTGGCGAAGCTCAGCCACAGCGCCGGATCGATGGCCCGCTGGTCGCCGATGGCCAGCGCGATGAGGATGCCGGCATAGGGCGCTTCGGGCAGCGCGGCGTGAAAGCGGTCGCGCAAGGCCTCGCGCAGCATTTCGGCGGCATAGCCGAAACGCCAGACGCGCTCGGTAATTAGCTCGCCGGTATGTGGCCGCACATACCCCGTGGCGCGGATGTTGCGCTCGAACAGCCAGGCCTCGTAGTCGAAGCCATGGGGATTGGCATTGCCGTGCGGCCGCTTGAGCCGCACCGTGAATCGCCAGCGTTCGCCGGCGCGCACGGGCACCACGGGCGACGCCTCCTCATCATCGCGCCCGCGATACCAGGCCAGCGAGATGTGTGATGGCACCGCAAGGCTCGCGCTTTCCACGTCGAACTCGAAACGCAGGCCGCGCTCCAGTTCCTGCGGCAGGGTGGCGACGACGCCAATCACTTCGATGTCGCGGCCTTCATGGGCCAGCGGCAATTGGTCCGCCAGACGCAAATGCGCGAAGCCGGCGGCCCAGATGAAGCCAAGAGCGAAACCGAAGATCAACCGCCGTCCTACCATCCGCAACGGCGAGGAGAGCGTTTCTTGCTCGACCGCCTTGTTGCGCAGTTGCTTCATCAGCGCCGACTTTAGCAGTGCCAGCGCGGGAATCAATATCGCCACCAGCCACCACGTCGATGGCAGTGCCGCCTGCTGTTGCAGGAGCCAGATACCGCCAGCGAAGCTGAGAACGAAAAGGCGCACGGACATAGTATGCCCGTGGCCTAGGTTTGCGGCAGATCTACAGGGCCGTCAGATCGAACACCAGCACTTCAGCGTCCTCACCATGGGCCAGCACGATCCGGTCTTCGTTTTCCAGTTGCAGGGCGTCGCCGGCATCGATGCGACGGCCGTTCACTTCCAGCGCGCCGCGCACCAGGTGCACATAGGCCTTGCGGGTCGGGTCCAGCGCCAGTTCGGCGCTTTCCGGGCCGTCGAAGAGACCGGCATGGAGCCGCGCGTCGGCGTGGATCGTTACCGATCCATCCGCGCCATCCGGCGAAGCGATCAGCCGCAGGGCGCCGCGCTTTTCGGCGGCGGGAATGGATTTTTGCTCGTAGCCCGGCGCAATGCCTTTGACGTCGGGCTGGATCCAGATTTGCAGGAAATGCGTGGTCTGGTCCTTGGCGTGGTTGAACTCGCTGTGGGTTACGCCGCTGCCCGCGCTCATGCGCTGCACGTCGCCCGGCGGAATCGCGACGACGTTGCCCATGCTGTCCTGATGGGCGAGTTCGCCGGCGAGGACATAGCTGACAATTTCCATGTCGCGGTGGCTGTGGCGTCCGAAGCCGGTGCCGGCGGCGACGCAGTCCTCGTTGATGACCCGCAGATTGCCCCAGCCCATGTGCGCCGGGTCGTAGTAGTCGGCGAAGGAGAAGGAATGGTGGCTCTTCAGCCAGCCGTGGTCGGCGTAGCCGCGATCCTGGGATTTGCGTAGTGTGATCATGATGGCCTCCTGGTTGATGGCGGGTTGATGAGAAGCATTGTGAGCCGCCGAAGCGGCTTCCAGAGCCTGTGGCTTTGATGGCATCATTCAAATTATTTGAATTTAAAAGCCGCCATGACCAAACCCCGCGATGTGCTTACGCCTGACGCCCTGGCCCTGATGCAGACCATCGCGGCAACTGGCAGCTTCGCCGCGGCCGCCCGCGCCTGTGGCATGGTGCCCAGCGCCCTCACCTACCGCATACGCCAGATGGAGGACGCCCTCGACGTGCTGCTGTTCGATCGCAGTTCCCGTCAGGCGCGCCTGACCGAAGCCGGCACCGAGCTATTGCGTGAGGGCAATCGACTGCTGGCCGACATCGATGCGGTCGCCAACCGGGTCAAGCGCGTCGCTACCGGCTGGGAGCCGCAGTTCACCATCGCCGTGGATAGCGTGATCAATCGCCTGACGGTGATGGAACTCTGCGAGAGTTTCTTTTCCCTGTCGCCGCCGACCCGCCTCAAGCTGCGCGATGAAACCCTGGCCGGCACACTGGAGGCTCTGAGCACCGGCGAGGCCGACCTCGCCCTCGGCGTCGTCATGGATGCAAAGGGAACACCGGGTCTGGGCCGCGAACCACTGGGCAACGTCGGCCGGGTTTTCGCCGTCGCCCCCCATCATCCGCTGGCGAAGGCAGCGGAACCCCTGGACGACGAAACCGTCCGCGCCCACCGGGCGGTGGCAGTGGCCGATTCGACGCGGCGTGGCGACGATCTCACCATCGGCCTGCTGCCGGGGCAGGACGTGTTCACGGTGCCGGGCATGCCGGCCAAGCTGGAGGCGCAGATTCGCGGCATGGGCTGCGGCTTCCTGCCCACCTGCCTGGCCCAACCACATATCGACGCCGGACATCTGGTAGTCAAGCGTGTCGCCCGCAGCGAGCAGCCGGTGCAACTCAGCTATGCCTGGCGCAAGGAAAGCAAGCCAGGCCAGACTGGCCAAGGAAAGGCACTGCAATGGTGGCTGGGGCAGTTGCAGAGCGAGGTCACCCGCGCCGCCCTGCTTGGCGAACGGCGGCCGGCACCATGAAAAAAGCGCATGGCCCAATGGACCATGCGCTTTTCTTTACAACCGGTAGCTGGATCAGTCCTCGGCCAGACAGTTGCTCGCGTTCCAGCCGTAGAGCCATTCCATCGCATCGTAGAAACGCTCGGCCGTGCGGCCCTTCCACAGGGAATTTCGCACCAGACGCTCGACGCCCTTGGCGTGGTACAAGCGGCCCATCTCGCGGCCCGAGAGCACGATACGCGCGGTGCGGGTAATGCGCGAACGCTGGTAGAGGTCCAGCGCCTTGGGCCAGTCATTGTTGTACTTCTTCAACGCCTCGCCCAGGGTCACGGCGTCCTCGAGCGCCATGCAGGCGCCCTGAGCCATGTATTGCGTGGTCGGGTGGGCGGCATCGCCCAGCAGCGTGGCGCGGCCGAAGGTCCATTGCGGGATCGGCTCGCGATCCGCCGTGGCCCAGCGCTTCCACTGCTTCGGCAGCGTGATCAATTGGCGCGCCTTCGGGCAGATGTCCTGGAAGTAACTCTGCACTTCCTCCGGGCTGCCTTCGGTGACGCCCCACTCTTCCTTGTTGCGGCTATGGAAGGTAACGACCACGTTGTATTCCTTGCCGCCGCGCAGCGGGTAATGCACCAGATGGCAGTTGGGGCCGACCCAGATGCTGGCGGCGTTCCACTTCAGATTTTCGGGGAATTCCTTCTCGTCGATCACCGAGCGATAGACGACATGGCCGGTGACGCGGGGCGGGTCATTGACGTAGGTGGCACGCACCACGGAACGCACGCCGTCGGCGCCGATCAGGGCCTGGCCGGTGAAGGTCTTGCCGTTGCCGCAGGTGACGGTGACACTGTCGGCCTTCTGCTCGATGCTCTCGACGCGGGTGTTGGTGAAGAACTCGACCTTGCCGGTTTCCTTGGCGCCTTCCAGAAGGGAGTTGTGGATATCGACACGATGGATCACGGCATAGGGGTTGCCGAAACGCTTGCGGAATTCCTCGCCGGTGGGAATCTTGCCGACCTGGTATTCGTCGATGGCGTCGTGCATCACCATGTAGTCGGTGAACACCGAGCGGCTGCGGGTCTTGTCACCGACACCAAGCGCGTCGAAAGCGTGAAAGGCATTGGGGCCGAGCTGGATGCCGGCGCCGATCTCGCCGATCTCGGCGGCCTGCTCCAATACCTGGACCTTGAAGCCCTGGCGCACCAGGGCCAGGGCGGCGGCCAGACCACCGATACCACCACCGGCGACGATGACGGGAAGTTGTTCACTCATTGCTGTCTCCTCTGCTATTGGTTGTGAAGATGCGCCATCTTAGGGGGCTGCAACTCTTTTGTTAATCCAATAGAGTTAATATGAAACATTCCAAATTCGAATAGTACGACTGACATGGACTCCATCGACCTGCGCCTGCTGGCGGTCTTCCGCGAGATCTACCGGACCCGCAACGTCAGCAAGGCCGCCGAAGCCCTCGACCTCGGGCAGCCGGCGGTGAGCGTGGCCCTGTCCAAGCTGCGCCAGCACTTCGGCGATCCACTCTTCGTGCGCACCTCGGGCTTCATGGAGCCGACCCCTTTCAGCGAGGGCCTGATCGAGCCGGTACGGCAGGTGCTCGATGCCGTCGACGTCGTCCTCGCCTACAACGACAGCTTCGACCCGTCCACCTCGCACCGCAGCTTTCGCATTTGCATGACCGACATCAGCCAGCTGGTGTTGCTGCCCCGGCTTTGGGAAACTCTGCGCAAGGAAGCACCGGGCATCCGTATCCGCGTCATGCCGCTCCAGGCCGACACCGTGAGCATGCTGGAAAGCGGCGACGCCGACCTGGCCATCGGTTACATGCCGCAACTGGAACACGGCTTCTACCAGCAACTGCTGTTCCGTCAGAGCTTCGTCTGCCTGGCAGGAAAAAATCATCCACGCATCAAGGGTCGTCTCACCCTGCGCCAGTTCGAGGCCGAGGACCACGCGGTCATCAGCAGCATGGGGGCAACGCCTTCCATCGTCGAAGCGGAGATCGCACGACAAGGCATCCAGCATCGGGTGGCACTGGAGATTCCCAACTTCTTCGGCGCCGCCTTCGTCGCCGAGAATACCGACCTGCTGGTCATCATTCCCAAGCGCCTCGGCGAGGTGCTGGGCGAGCGCGGCGAATTCCGCATGCACCCCGTGCCCTTCCCTTTACCCGACTATGGCGTCAAGCAACACTGGCACGAGCGTTACAACAACGACCTCGGTAATCGCTGGCTACGGGCCGTAGTCTCCCGGCTGCTGTCGGCATCGCGGCAATAAAAAAGCGCATGACCGGAGTCATGCGCTTTTTAACGGATGACGACTCGATTACTCGGCCGCGCCCACCGTCAGGGCGATGGTGCCGACACCCTCGATCAAACCGGTGATCTTGTCGCCCGCCACCACGGCGCCGACGCCTTCCGGCGTGCCGGTGTAGATCAGGTCGCCCGGCAGCAGGTGGTAGTAGCCAGACAGATGCGCGATCAGCGCCGGCACGGAATGAATCAGCAGCGACAGATCGGAGGACTGCTTCACCGCGCCATTCACCGCCAGTTCGATCTTGCCCTTGGCGGGATGACCGATCTCGGCGGCGGGAACGATCTCCGACAACACGGCGGATTCTTCGAAGTCCTTGCCCAGATCCCAAGGACGCTGCTTTTCGCGGGCCTGGAGCTGGAGATCGCGGCGGGTCATGTCGAGGCCGCAGGCGTAGCCATAGACATGGCTCAGCGCGTCGGCTTCGGCGATACGGAAACCCGCTTTGCCGATGGCAACGACGAACTCCATCTCATAGTGATAGTTCTTGGTACCCGGCGGATAGGCGACGGTGGCGCCGGAGGGCACGTAGTCGCTGGCGGCCTTGGTGAAGTAGAACGGCGCTTCGCGGTCCACCGCCACGCCCATCTCCTTGGCATGTGCCTCGTAGTTGCGGCCGACGCAGAAGATGCGCTGGATGGGGAAGGCTTCGGCGCGACCACGGATGCTCGCACCGATGACGGCTGGGGGGGTAAAGATGTACTGGGTCACTGCGGACTCCTTGTCAGTTGAATTCTTCGTAGATGCCGAGCTTGCGATGCAGCGGCGCGTCGTCGACCATGAACAGATAGGTCGGCGTGGTGCCTGAGGCATTGCTCAGCGTGATCTCGGCATGCGTCGGCGCTGCCATGGTATCCGCTTCGGTGAACTTCTGGCTGACGCCGTCGATCAGGGCCGTACCTTCGCCTTCGACCACGTGGAAGCAGCAGGAGGCCGAACGCTTGGTCATTTTCAGGGTTTCGCCCGGACGCAGCATGAGTGCGGAGAAGCCCAGGGTCGGCAGGCATTCCTGGCCGGTTTCCGGGTTGATGTAGGCCAGATGCACGGCCTCGTCCTTGGCCGTCACCGAGGCCAGTTCGCCCAGGGTCTGCTTCACTTCCTTCCACGGGAAACGCAGCAGCGGGTAGTCGCCGCGCACACGCTGGAGCCGGCTGTAGGGCATGACGCCGCCCTGACGGAAACGGGTGACGTTGGCATTCTTCGGATCGGTGATGGTTTGCAGCGGCGCCTCGGTGCAGTAGGAGGCTTCGATGCCATACACCACCGGCAAATCGAGGGCGTCGAGCCACACCACCGGGCCGGTGCCTTCGTGGCCGTGCTGGTGCCACAGGCCGGGCGGGGTCAGGATCAGGTCGCCTTTCTCCATGGGCAGCTTCTCGCCGCGCACCACCGTGTAGCCGCCGTTGCCTTCGACCACGAAGCGCACCGCCGAGGGCGTGTGCTTGTGGTTGGGCGCGGTCTCGCCGGGGAGGATCAATTGCAGGCCGATGTAGATGGTCGGCGTGGCGCGCAGGGTGTCGAGGCCGAGACCCGGATTGCACAGCACCAGCACACGGCGCTCGGCCTTTTCGATGGGCGTCAGTTCACCGGCACGCATCAGTTCCGGACGCACGTCAGCGTAGCGCCACAGCATCGGTTGGGTGTTGCGGGCCGGCTTGCCATAGGGCAGCGCAGCGCGCAGCGAGGGCCACAGGGGCATCAGGTTGCGGCTGACCAGCCCGTTGTAGTAGTCGGGCGGCAGATCCTCGACGCGGCCAAGTTCATTGCTCATGTTTGCTGTCTCCTTTGTTGTGGTTTAAGTCGCGATTTAGTTAGTCTACTTATTATTCGCATACTGTCAATAGTGTTCTAAACTAATTCCATTCATCCCGGCAAGCTAGAATTCACGCATGGAAAACAACAACATCCCGATTCCCGAACAACCCGGCCGCCTGATCCGTCGCGCCCAACAGATCGCCGTCTCGATCTTCCTTGAGGAAACCCGGGACTTTGGCGTCACGCCGATCCAGTTCGGCGTCATGGAGACCCTGAGCGTCGCACCCGGCCTCGATCAGGTGACCATCGCCAGCCGCCTCGGCATCGACCCGGCTACTTTCGCCTCGCTGATCGACCGCCTCGAAGGCAAGGGCTATATCACCCGCGAGCCCTGCGCCGAGGACCGGCGCAAAAAACGACTCTCGATCACCGAGGCCGGACGCGAGATCGTCGCCGCCATGCAGCCCAGTGTCGCCGCCACCCAGAAACGCATTCTCGAACCGCTGGCGCCTGCCGAGCGCAAGGAGTTCCTGCGGCTGTTGAGCAAGCTGGTGGAAGGCAACAACGAGTTGTCGCGCGCGCCGATGAAGGCCGACGCATAGACTAGAATCGCGGCATGCGCCGCAAGCTTCGGAAGTTCCTGCCCAATCACGACGCGGTCCGTGGCAACCGCTGGCTGGCTCCCTTCGAGAACACCCTGCTGCATCCCCGGCTATGGCATTTAAATCGCCATTCTGCCGCCGGCGGTGTTGCGGCAGGCCTGTTCTGCGGCCTGATTCCCGGCCCCTTCCAGATGTTCGGCGCGGCCATCTGTGCCGTGGTCTTCCGCGTCAATCTGCCGCTGGCGTTACTGACCACGTTCTACACCAACCCCTTCACCATCATCCCGCTCTACATTGCCGCCTTCGAACTCGGCCAGTGGGTCATGGGGGACAGCAGCAGCCGCTTCGTCGCGCCACCGGAGTACGTCGATAGTCTTTTCACATGGATGCATGCCCTTGCCGACTGGACGGTCGCCCTCGGCCATCCGCTGGTGCTGGGCTTGCTGCTGCTGGCTGTGATCCTCGCCTGCGCGGGCTACCTGGGTATGCGCCTGGCCTGGCGCGCCTACCTGATCCGGGCCTGGCATCACCGCGCGCGGCGCGGACGCTGATCAGACCAGCCGACCGTCGCTCAGCGTCAACATGCGACCGGTCCGCGCGGCCAGACCTGCGTCGTGGGTGACCACCACCAGCGCCGCGCCCTTTTCACGGCACAACTCCAGCAGCACGTCGAAGACCGCATCGGCCGACGCCCGGTCAAGATTGCCTGTCGGCTCGTCGGCCAGCAGGCAGGCCGGCTCCGTCACCAGCGCCCGCGCCACCGCCACGCGCTGACGCTCGCCGCCGGATAACGCGCCGGGCCGATGGCTCAGACGATGGCCGAGGCCCACGCGCTGCAATACCGCCGCCGCACGCGCCTCCGCCTCGGCCTTGGCCATGCGCCGGATCAGCAGCGGCATGGCCACGTTCTCCAGCGCCGAGAATTCGGCCAGCAGATGATGAAACTGATAGACAAAACCCAGAGACTGATTGCGCAACCGCCCCCGTTCCGCCTCGCCGACCTGCGCCAGGTCGCGGCCATGCAACAAGACCTTGCCCGCCGTCGGCGTATCGAGGCCCCCGACCAGATGCAGCAGCGTGCTCTTGCCGGAACCGCTGGAACCGACGATGGCCACCGTCTCGCCAGCGCCGACTTTCAGGTCAACACCATCGAGCACCGGCACATCCACCTCGCCCTGATGGAACACCTTGCTCAGGCCCGTGCAGTCGAGAATGGAGCCACCTTGTGGCGAACCGTGGTCACCCCCTTCCTTGGGAAGGGGGCTGGGGGGAAGGTCCATACGCTTACTCATAGCGCAAGGCCTCCGCCGGCTGGGTACGCGATGCGCGCCAGCTTGGATAAAGAGACGCCAGCAGGGTCAGCACGAAGGACACACCGGAAACGGTCCACACGTCGGACCAGTGCAGATCGGAGGGCAGATCGCTGATGTAATACACATCCTTGGCGAGGAACTGGATGCCGAAAGCGCGCTCGATGGCCGGCACCACCACATCCACATTGAGTGCCAGGGCAACACCGCCGGCAACCCCGGCCAGCAGACCGACCGCACCGATCACCACGCCCTGGACGACGAACACCGCCATGATGCTGGCCGGGCTCGCACCCAACGTGCGCAGAATGGCGATGTCGGCGCGCTTGTCCTGCACCGCCATCACCAGTGTGGACACGATGTTGAAAGCCGCCACGGCGACAATCAGCAGCAGGATCAAAAACATCATGCGCTTCTCGATCTCTACGGCGCGGAAGAAATTGGCGTGACTGCGCGTCCAGTCCGACACCCAGGCATCGGTATCGAGATAACGCAGCAGTTCCCGCGTGATCTGGGGTGCAGCGAAGAGATCGTCCACCTTCAGGCGCACGCCGGAGACACGGTCCTCCATGCGATAAAGCTTCTGCGCATCGTCCATGTGGATCAGCGCCAGGCCCGAATCGAACTCGAACATGCCGACTTCGAAAATGCCGACGACGCGGAACTGTTTCACCCGTGGCAGCAACGCTGCCGGCGTCACCAGTCCCTGCGGCGCCAATAGCGTCACCTTGTCGCCCGGCTGCACGCGCAGGCTGCGCGCCAGCTCGCCGCCCAGCACCATGCCGAACTCGCCGGGCTGCAACAGCGACAGCTTGCCCTGGCGCATGTGGCGGCCGATGTCGGCCACCTTGTCCTCGGCCTCGGGCAGGATGCCGCGCACCACCACGCCGCGCACCACCGCGTCGTAGGTCAGCATGCCCTGCTGCTGCACATAGGGCGCCGCCGCCTGCACACGGGGATGCCGCGCGGCATCCTGTACCGTCTTCACCCAGTTCGTCAGCTCGCCGCTTTCGGTGGTGATCTGCACATGGGAAACGACGCCGAGGATGCGCGTGCGCAATTCCTTCTGGAAGCCGTTCATTACCGACAGCACCACGATCAGCGCCGCCACGCCGAGGGCCAGCCCGAGCATGGAGATCAGCGCAATGAAGGAGATAAAGCGGTTGCCCGAGCCTTCGCGGGGTTGGGCGCGCGTGTAGCGCAAACCGATGAGGAGTTCGTATTTCATGACGAAAGGAAGGGGTAACGGTGCATGTTAACATGCGACCCATGCTCACTCTCATCGTGCCGGGCCTGATTCTTCCGCGCCAGGCACTCGCCGACCTCACCCACGACCTGCCCCTGCCCGCCCTCTCGCTCCACCTCGGGCGCGGTCGTTTGCGGCATCGGCCTCCCGGCACCACCGCCAGCCTGCTCGCCGCCGCCAGCGGGCTCCACGAACCGCTGCCCGCCGCCGCCCTGCGCGCACCACAAACGGACGGCGCATGGCTCTGCCTCGACCCGATCCATCTGCGCTTCGAGGAGCGCACGCTGATCGTGGACGACCCTGCGGCCCTCGCCCTCACGCTGGACGAAGCGCAACAACTCGCCGTCTCGCTAGCGCCGACTTTTTCCGCACTCGGCGAGATCGTCGTCATCACCCCGAGCTGCTGGAACCTGCGCCTCGCCGCCGCTGCGCCGGTCTTTCCATCGCTATCCGACGCCCTCCTGCGCCGCGCCGATCCGCTGCCGCTGGATGCCGCCTCCGCGCCCTGGCGCCGTGCCATCAACGACGCGCAAATGCAACTCCACGCTCATCCGGTCAACCAGGCCCGCGCGGCCGCTGGCAGGCCCGTAGTAAACAGCCTCTGGCCCTGGGGTGGTGGCGCCCTGCCGCTGCCGCCGGCTTCCTCCTGTGCCCACGACGCGATCTGGAACGATGACCCAATGGCGCAAGGCATCGCCCGCTATCGCAACATCACTGCCGCACCGCTTCCGGCGCGCCTGCCCGACGCACCGGGCAAATCACCGCTCGCCATCTTCGACGCCCTCGAACTCCCCGCCCGTTCCGGCAACGGCATCGCCTGGCGCGATCACATAGCCCGCCTCGAACGGGACTGGCTCGCCCCCGCCCTCGCTGCCCTCAAGGCCGGCCGCCTCGACACCCTACGCCTGCTCGCCCCCGGCGACGAGGCCAGCGTCGAACTCACCCTGCGCAAGCGCGATCTCTGGAAATTCTGGCGCTCGCCCGCTCCCCTCGACATCCTCGCCCCATGACCCGCATCGTTGCAAAAATCACTACGCGCGACATCCCTCCCCGCGCCGTCTGGGCGCTCGAACAGGCCGGCGTGCATCCGCTGCTCGCCCGCCTTTACGCCGCGCGCGGCATCAAGGAGCCGGCCGAACTCGATACCCGCCCTGCCGCCCTGCTGCCACCGGCCCGGCTCAAGGGCGCGGAAGCCGCCGCCGTGCTGCTGGCCGACGCCATCGCCGCGAAGCAGAAACTGCTGATCGTCGCCGACTACGACTGCGACGGCGCCACCGCGTGCGCCGTCGGCCTGCGTGCGCTACGCATGATGGGCGCCAGCGTCGACTACCTCGTCCCTGACCGCTTCACCCTCGGCTACGGCCTCTCGGTCGGCGTCGCGCAGCTTGCCGCAGAGCGCAAACCCGATCTCGTCATCACCGTGGACAACGGCATCGCCAGCGTCGACGGCATCGCCGAACTCAATCGGCGCGGCATCCGCACCCTGGTCACCGACCATCACCTGCCCGGCGCCGAATTGCCGGATGCCGCCGGCATCGTCAACCCCAACCAGCCCGGTTGCACGTTTCCGAGCAAAGCCCTGGCTGGCGTCGGTGTGATGTTCTATGTGATGCTCGCCCTGAGGGCCGAGCTACGTAAACGCGGTGAATTCGCGGACAAACCCGAACCCAATCTCGCCGCCCTGCTCGACCTCGTGGCGCTCGGTACCGTCGCCGACGTCGTGCCTCTCGACCGCAACAACCGCATCCTCGTCGCCCAGGGCCTCACGCGCATGCGCGGAGGCCAGATGCAGGCCGGCCTGCGGGCGCTGTTCACCATCGCCGGCCGCGAACCGCAGAAGGCCGCCACCTTTGACCTCGGCTTCGCCCTCGGCCCGCGCCTCAACGCCGCCGGCCGCCTGGCCGACATGTCGCTCGGCATCGAATGCCTGACCACCGACGACCCGGCGCGGGCCATGAACATCGCCCAGGAACTCGACGCCATCAACCGCGAGCGCCGCGCCATCGAAACAGACATGAAAGAGGACGCCGAAATGCTGCTCGACGGCATCGACGCCGAGCACGTCGCCAGCCTCACGCTGTTCGACCCGGACTGGCATCAAGGCGTCATCGGCATCCTCGCCGGCCGCGTCAAGGAAAAGCTGCACCGCCCCACTTTCGCCTTCGCGCGGGGTGGAGAAGACAGCAATGAACTCAAAGGCTCCGGCCGCTCCATTCCCGGCCTGCATCTGCGCGATGCACTGGACCTGATCGCCAAGCGCCATCCTGATCTGCTGCTGCGCTTCGGCGGCCATGCCGCCGCCGCCGGCGTCACCATCGAGGAAGACCGCCTGCCCGAATTCGAGGAAGCCTTCGAAGCCGTCTGCCGCGAACTGCTGGCCCCCGCCGACCTCACCCGCACCCTGGAAACCGACGGCCCGCTGGAGACCGGCTATTTCTCGCTGGAGGCCGTGCGCCTGATGCAGCAGGAAGTCTGGGGCCAGACCTTCCCGACGCCGCTTTTCGCCGACCAGTTCGACGTGCTGAACCAGCGCATCCTCAAGGACAAACACCTCAAGCTGCGGCTGCGCAAAGGCGGCCAGCAGTTCGAGGCCATCCAGTTCAATTTCTCCGGCAGCGCGCCCAACCGCATCCGCGCCGCCTTCCGCGTGGACATCAACGAGTGGAACGGCGCCCAGAGCGTGCAACTGCTGCTGGAGCATTTCGAGGCGGTGGACTGAGCACAGGTCGCCGTACTACCAGCGCCGACTTTTGTCCTGACCAGTCAGACCCAGTTCGTTAGCAGCAAACCTGGCACGCGCTCGAACTCGCGCAGATTGTTACTCACCAAGGTCAGCCCCTGGCTCCGGGCATGGGCGGCAATATGCAGGTCATTGACGCCGATAGGCTGCCCGCCCTGCTCCAGCATGGCTCGAATGGCACCATAGTGATAAGCCGCTTCCAGCGTATAGGGCAGCACAGTTAGACGACTGCAAAAATCCTCGACCACGCCGAGATTGCGAGCAGGGAACTGGCTCTTTTCGGCGCCGTGCACCAACTCGGCCACCGTGATTGCCGACACCGCCATGCGCCCCTGATTCCGATTGAATATCTCGAGTGCTGCCGGCGGACGCCGCTTGATGACGTAAATGACAATATTGGTGTCGAGCAGAAACTGGATCATGCCGCTTACAGCGCTTCGCGCTCCGACTGATCCTGACTGGCCCGCTCGACCATGAAATCCTCGCTCGCCGTCTGCGCGCCCAGGAAAAAGCTATCCCACGCCTGCTCTGCCGGCGCGATCACTCGCTCCTGTCCGACGACCCGCACCTCCACCTTCTTGACGGTATCGGGAAAGCGCATTTCGGCCGGCAGACGAACCGCCTGCGTACGGTTGTTGGTGAATACGGTACTGGTGGTCATGGGGGTCTCCATGGATGCTATATACGCCAACCATATACACGCTAAGCAGCCTTGTCAAATACCTCAGCAGGCCGGGCAGGCGTCGCCGCAATCCTGCGGCGATGACGACGCAGCCCCCGGCGGCGGGAACGCCTGACGGAAGCTGAAGGCGAAGGGCGTCGGCCCTTCGGCGCGCAGCTTCTCCAGCCGCACCAGCGCCTCGGCCACGTCGGGCCGGTGGCCCGCCGGCACCCACCACAGCACCATGTAGGCCTCGCCCATGCGCTCGAACCACTCGCGGCGGCGACGCATGATGCCGGCGTGATCAGAACGATAGACGTACTCGTTGAGCGCTTCCGCATCGCGCCACACCGACATGTTCAGCAACACATTCTCGCCCAGCGGGCGCAGCGCCGTGGCATCGCCGTCATCGGTCTGCAAGCGCCAGACATAGCCCGGCGAGGCTTCGGCCAAGGCATTGATGCGGTCGAGATTGGCGACGAAATCCGCCAGTTCCGGCGAATCCAGCGGTGCCTTCATCACGGCGATATTGAGTTGGGCAAGTTCGTAGGTGGACATGGTGGCTCCCGATGACAAGACGATGAAGGCAGCGAGTCTAGCGCTTGCCGGGCAAGCCCCCGTGCCGATAGGCGGCATCCAGGCTGCGGGCCTTCAACCCCTCGGCCTCGTAGCCGATGTAGCGCTCGGTGATCGCCCGCGTCAGCCGCGCCCACAGCCCGCCGAACAGGCCTTCGATCTCGATGCCCAGCGTCGCCCGGCAACCATCGGGCATCGCCACCACCGAATGATGGCCGGTGACGCGCAGGCCCGGCACCACACTGACCCAGGAGAAGCGCTCCCCCGGCACCAGCGCCGTCACGGTCCATAGGGCCGGCGGGAAGCCGGGCTGGCGGATCAGCGCCCGCGCGCCCACCGCCAGCGGCGCGCCGCCCAGACGACGCACCTCGCGGATGGACGGCGTCCATTCATGCCAGCGATCCACGTCGGCCATGATGGTCCAGACGCGCTCCGCCGGCGCGGCGATCTCGATTTCGGTTTGGAAGGTCTTTTTCATGATGTCTCTCGATGGGGAATCCAATATCTCAGCCGCATCAGCACCGCACGGCGACGCGACTGAAAGACTAGGCATCGCTGCGCGGAATCAGCGTCAGCAGATCAGTGACACCGACGTCCACGCCTGCCTGAAACAAGAGCGTCGAGGCCTGGCCGCGATGATGCGTCTGATGGTTGAAGAAGTGCAGGAGCAAGGCATCGAAGCGTCGGCTGGACACAGCGCCGGCCATGTTGGCGTAGGCAATCTCGGCCGCCAGATGTTCGGGCCTTAGTTCCGCGACCCAGCGCTCGATGAGTTCATCCAGCTCGCCCCGATAGCTGCGCAGACTCGCCAGGTCCGGGGCGAGAGACTGCCGCAAGGAAGACGGTTGCGGGAAACGGGAGAGCGCATCAAGGGCAGGGAACGAGGCCTCGTGCCGGGCAAAGCGATGCAGCCAGATTGTGTCCGCGACTGCGATGTGGTTCAGCGTGCCCAGAATGGAACCGAAAAATGCGCCACGGTCAGCCGCCAGTGATTCAGCGTCGAGCGTAGCGGCCGCCTCGAACATTCGCTCGTTCATCCAGCGGTTGTACTCGGCCATCAGGGATGCGATCTGTGGGGTCATTGCAATGCCTTGCGTGGAAATTAACGGTCTGCGCAGCTGCCCGCGCTGGTCCCATGGAGTGAAGGCTTGGGCGTTCTGGCAAGGCCAGTCGGGCTAGGCATTTTTCTCCGCCTCCTCAAGCGCCAGCAACAGACTGACTCTGTGATTCTTTGCAACATCCCGCCAATGCTCGCCCGTGATGGCACTTTCCAAGCCCCACAGAAAATTCAGGCTTGGATT
The DNA here is from genome assembly GCA_030824275.1 of Rhodocyclaceae bacterium. GTDB lineage: Bacteria > Pseudomonadota > Gammaproteobacteria > Burkholderiales > Rhodocyclaceae > JAVBXY01. The sequence continues at coordinate 168,676 of JAVBXY010000036.1, forward strand.
GCAGTTCGCACGCTTGACCATCAGGTAAGCGCGAACGGAACCCAATTCGCAGAGCTGTTTCAGCGTGGTGATGCCTGCCGAACGCAGCATTTCGCCGGACTTCGGGCCAATACCGGGAAACAGCCTTTTCGTTTCAGCGACCACGCTGCGCGGCATATTGCGCTACGCCGGTGGAATGCTGGCTATGCATCGGCTTTAGCGTCCGAGATGGCCTTTCCCCGACCTGCCAAATAAAGCGGCAGAGAAATTGCCAAGCCAACACAGAAGCACAGAACCACGTACAACCACGCCCACTTTACCGAGAGGCGCTTTGCGTCGCTGGCCACCCACACCGAGAACACCAAGGCTGAAAGATAGACATCGATGGTTATGGCAGTCGTCAGCGAATTGGCAAATGCAGCCCCAAAGAACTCGCTTGGCCCCAAGCCGCCACCGTTCATGATGTATTGCCCGTTGTAGTACCAAGTGGCAAGCAGACCAATGGCAGCGAGGACATAGTAGAGAGAGGACAAAGAGGATTTGCTACTCACGATAGCTCCAAGGGGCGGGGTTGTTGAAATGCATAAAGTGTAGGTGACCGGCGCTGCGCGGCACTATCGCGAAGCGTCCAGCAACCGAATGAAACGGGGGCGACCGCAGGGTTGGGCGTCATGGCCGAAGCAGTAGGTAAACGATGGTTCCAACCAAGGCAACGGCGCTAATCGCTGTGGCCGTAGCGAGGCGGAGTAGACGGACGCTGTTTAGCTCAATCCTCCTCACTAGCTGAGTATTTTGTTCCGCTAGTGCCTTTATCAACTCGGCCGAGGCACCCATCTGTTCCTCGAGGTGATGAATGTGCTCTTCCATCGCTACGAGGCGCTGCGTCAAGACCTCTGTGCCAGATTGCGCCGCGTCGACAACTGGCTTGGCGTTCGCGACAGGTGATTGGTCTGGCTTCTTACGAGTCACTGCATTCCAAAGCCTCGCAGCGCCATCCGCAACCTTGGGTGCGTTATCCACCACTTGGCCCCAGGGGATATTCGAAAGGACCGTAATGATTGTTCCCGCAGCCATTCATTTCTCCTGAGATTGGTTGTTGCCGACTTGTGACGCCCAACGTCGGACATGCGGGGCCACCGATAGGCGGTCCCTTTGCTTTACTTGACTAGAAAGCGTCAAAAAAATCGAAGATCGACAGATCGATGTCTGGGAACTCCAGCCAAGACAAATCAAAGTCGAACATTGAGGTGTCGGTGGCGTCACTGACAGACGACAACATTTCCCCCTTCATTGCTACATAGTCGCATTGCTCACCAATGGACTGGTGGTAGGCATCAAAATCGGAATGAGTGTTGAACGTGGCATGTGACCAGCAGCCAAAATCCGGACTGATGCTGCTGCGACGGTTTGCATCTTTGACTTCTTGAACCGTGTAGAAGTTTTTCTTTCCGTAGTTTCGAACAAGATCGTCTCCGACGCGTTTAACTTGGTCACGACGATTGGTTGGTGATATTGCGCAGGCACGCATGGAACTCCTTTCTATGACGCCCAACGTGAATGTAATCGGAACTGCGCGACTTCATCGCGCAGCGTCCGTATTGACAGCCGGGTTGGGCTTACTCTGAAACCTCAACGAAACTGCCCGTTTCACTGTCGCGCTCAAAGGCTGAACCGCAAGGCACGGCAAGAAGCGGAATAATCTCAGGATCGTAGTTGGCTATGGTGTTCACGTCATATATCTCCAAGTTACTTGGGTCGTCCATGTACTTTTGAGATTCCTTGCCGGACATAAACCGCCAGCCACTATCAGTTTCGTTGTCGGGGAAATCTCGGTACATGTAACCGACCTTCTTGCCCTTGACCGTAATGTGGTCCGATGCGATGCACGAGCCAAGCCCTGTAGCAATTGGCTGTATCTCAGATGCTGCAAGCTTGAAAAGTTTTTTCATGCGCCCTACGGTCCAAGAGTCGTTGCTGGCAGTGCGGTGACAAGATTCTGCGGAGGAGTGTGCGTTTTTGCCCAACGTAGAAGTGAGCGGACTGCGCGGCTTTTTGCGCAGGTCCGCTCGACTGCCGGGTTGGGCACCTTATTCATTGGTAACCCTATCGGCCCGGAAGAACATAGGTATGGGAGGAACAACCGGACATGCCTCGATGATGGGGCGCACTGCTAGATCGGTGTTCCGGTCTTCCATGAGACGAACAAACTCGGCTTTCGTCTCGAGGTTGCGTAGATAGACAACGTACCTCCTTCCGACCTCGAGGCCACCAAGGACGCCAAAACGGAACTGGGTTGCGCGAGGCAAAGTGCCTTTCTTCACGGAAAGGACCTTGGCTTCATATTCGTAGGCGCACTGCTCTGTACCGACCATTAACGGAGTGCTCTTGGCGATTTCCACCTTGGCAACTGCGGAGGCGAGCGAGATGGAGCGCTGCTTGGACTGGGCAAGCACCGTTTTCGCTTCACCCACGGAAGCCAAAGTCGCTGTAAGCAGAAGACCAAGCAGAGCGCGACGCATTAAGGTGCCCAACGTTCAAGGTGACCGGCGCTGCGCGGCTTCATCGCGCAGCGTCCAGAGAGCGAAGCGAACGGGGTCGACCGCCGGGTTGGGCCTCGGCGGTGATCATTTGCCAGCACGTTGCAGCGCAAGTAGGTCAGCAGTATCGGAAGCTGCGGCAGTGTTGGAGATTTTCCAGGATGGCCGTTTGCAAAATACCTCTCCGGGCGTGGTGTCCAGGTTCTTCTTGGTGATTTGTATGTAATAAACCAGTCGCACGGGCTGGCCTTTTATCTGCACCAAAAGGTCCACACGGTCTGGGCCTTCATAGCCAGTCTGCGGTACGTAGTGCCAAAACACTTCCTTTTGTCCCTCAAGGGGTTCGTACGCAACGCGGCCATGGACTGGCTGGCGAACCACTTGGATATCCTTGACGGTGTCGGGGTACTCGCTCTCAGTAAAAGTACGCCTCTCATAACGTTCGAAGTAGGAGATGGCCGCTCTGGCTGGGCTAAAACCATTTACCCCTCCGTTGGGTTCCACCGGTGCAATGTATATAGCGGGCATGCAAATTCCCAAAACCCGTTCTTTAGTGCTCGCACGGGACGCTGGCGCTTGTGCCACGACCATCACGTGTGCATCAGGCAAGGTAGCACTATCGAATATCAACATGGTTTGTACTCCTGTGTCGCTGAGTCGGCGCTGGCGGCACGGCGACCAAGCAATGTGTGTAAGAGAATCGATATAGCATGGGTTCAAGAAGCCCAACGCAAAAAGTCAGGCGACTGACGCGGCCTTATCGCGGCAGGTCGCCTGCACTGACGGGTTGGGGGTCGCCGTCCCGTCATCACCGACTTTTGAGGAAAGGAAGAAAACATGAAGATCGGCGGAAAGTACAACTGGAAAGGCCAGCCGGAGCGGTTGAAATATCTCGGCAGGAACTGGAGTGGGAACGGGTTCTGGCATCAGTTCGAGAAGGTCGATGAACCCGGCGTCGTGTGGTGCGAGGTGCTTGATAGCGATCTGCACATGCTGGAAGAAACGGCAATTCCAGACCCTCTCGGGATGCGCCAATGCACGCACCCAGACTGTGGACGCTACGACGGGCCGCGCTCTGTTGAATGCAGGGCAATGGCTGACAACGCATGTGCAAGACCGTGACCCACAACGTGGAGCTGACCGGCGCTGCGCGGCTTCATCGCGCAGCGTCCAGCGACCAAAGGGAGCGAGGTCGAGCGCAGGGTTAGACGACAGGCTCATTGTTGAAAGAACGTCTTGTAGATTGCAGGACCAAGAATTAGGGCAATGAGAAAGAGAAACATGACAAGTAGCTTAGGCAAGCGCTTCCATAGTGGGTGCGCAACGTCATCGCCTTTTGTGAGTTGCGTCCCTACCCATTCGAGCGCGAATGCTACGAGCCCAATTCCAAATGGTGCCAAAAGATATTGCCACCATTCCATTTCAGGCAGGCGAATTGGGGTCACAGTCAGCAAGTCCCAGGCAAGCGCAATTACGGCGAGAACGACGCCATACATGTACGCAACGCCTGCAATGGCCAATGCGCGCCTGCCGAATGAAAGTGGGTGGTTCACCTGATATCGTCTAACGTAGAGCTAACCGGCGCTGCGCGGCTTTATCGCGCAGCGTCCAGCGACCGAAGGGAGCGAGGTTGAACGCCATGTTAGGGCGATTGGCCAACGATGAAAACATATCTATGACGTCTTGAGTTTTTGCAGAACACGCATGGCGAGCGTTGAGGCGATACCAGCAGCATTACCATACTTGTAGGCTTGGAGCGGGTCGCAGCATGGGATTGGAATATTGCCGGTAAGAGCTAAGGGCAACCAAAAAATTCCGAGCACAACGGCGAGCGTGGCAATGGCGACTAGGATCATTTGTAACGAGACTGGGCCGATCCTTGGTATCCGTCGGGACACCGACTCGCCGACCTTGAACGCCAGAACCCACGGAAGTGCAGCAGCCCAAAACAAAGGCTCAGCAAAGATGGCTGCGGTGGTCATGCGTGCGCCCTAACGTGTAGCTGACCGGCGCTGCGAGGCTTTATCGCGCAGCTTCCAGTGAGCGAAGCGAACGGGGTCGAGTGAAGGGTTAGACCGCGGTGAGTATGCGGCCAGCGACACGAGATGCGACTTATGCACGTGAGCCACCCTTAACCAGGCTCACGATTGCCGCCAGTGAACCGAAGGACGAGCTTTGCGAACCCGCCGTAGATGCCTCCAAGAATAGCAAGACAAGCAGCGACGAAAACCACCGGAGGAACGGTGTACCCAAAACGCTCCAGCACATCGCGCAGCGTGTACATGCCGAGTACAGCTAAAGCCGCCGCAGCCATGCCGGTGAGAGCAATCGCTGCCAGTCGGAGATAGAGCTTGGACCTAGGCATCGTGAGTGGTCTAACGTAGAGGTGACCGGCGCTGCGCAGCTTTATCGCGCAGCGTCCAGCGACCGGAGGGAGCGAGGTCGACCGCCGGGTTGGGCAACGGCTTACAAGGGGAACTGAGGTAGCCAAAAGTCGGCGCTGGCGACACGGCGACGACACACAAAACGGAAGCTGTCATTGGTAGCCACCGATGCGCCAACCCAAGAGGCGAACCAAGAGAACGATAGGGAGCGCAACTAAAACGCCGACCAGAGCAGCAGAAGCGGGGCGAATAAAGCCTAGTAACGAAACAACAGAACCATCGGCCTGCATGCAAGCGAACCCGGAACTGGATAGAGCACCCCCATTGTCAAAGCAACCGTCTTGCGCAAGAAATACGAGCGCTCCGAGCCACAGTCCCACGAATGCAACGAGGGCGAGAAATTTGGTGTGGTGTGAGCGAAGACGGGTGGTCATGACTGAGTTGCCCAACGTTTGAATTCACCGGACCTGCGCGGCTTTTCGCGCAGGTCCGGTGGAATGAGAAGTTAGACCTCGACGGCCCAAGGCAACTAGCACCAATTTCCGCAGACTCCGCAGCGAAACCTGCCTTTGATGGCAGTGGCAATGATTGCCTTTGACCTTTGATCGAACAGGAGTCCCTCGATTCCTGCTACGGGTTGTTTAGGCAGTTGGTCGGCCAAAAGATTGCCGCACTTTCCGCAATGTTCTTTGAAGCCAAACAGGAGCGCTGCGGCAGCACAGATCAACGATGAAGCCATTAGCAGTACCCCAACGGGGGTTGCGTTCAAGGTGATACCGCCGAATTGATGGACGATCAGAAATAGAAGAAAACCCAACAGCAGCAGCCAGTGCAGAACAACGAGACGACAACCGGATACCAAGCTCACGTCCATAGCTGTACTGCCTTGCATGGAATGTGATGGAGTTCGAACGGAAAGGACGGCATGGTGAGGTCTAACGTAGAGCTAACCGGCGCTGCGCGCCACGAAAGGGAGTAAGAGCGATGACGATTGAGAACGCACAAGACTCCGTAGAGCCTACGGGCGCAGCGTCCGCGTTGAGCGCCGGGTTGGGGGCGTGGCTGCCGATTGAGATGGCCCCGAAAGACATGGCGCGAGTTGTAATTCTGTATCGACCGTACAACAAGAAAGAAAATGAACTTTGGTCTGCGTGCGCTACATATTGCGACGGGGAGTTTTTGGATGACGACGGCGACCCAATGCACACCCCGGAGTTTTGGTTATCACTACCGGAAGCCCCCAACGTAGAAGTAACCGGCGCTGCGCGGCCTTATCGCGGAGCGTCCGTGTTGACTGCCGGGTTGGCCGGCAATACGAACGGAGGAAGCGATGGAACTGATTAAGGAAATGTGGGACGACGGATGGCCTGGGCGGCTGATGCTCGCGTTTCTGATTTTCGTGGTGCTGCTGATACCCGCCGTGATTTACGGATCGGTGAAAGAGCAAGAGCAGTGGGATGCGTTTGCGACGGCTCACGCCTGCAAGATGGTAGGCGTGATGAGTGGAAGCACGCAAACAGGCGTTGGCTACGGCGTTATGGCGAACGGCCAAATGGGAACGGTAGTCACGACGAGCACGACGCCGAGCAAGACCGGCTGGCTTTGCGATGACGGCGTTACCTACTGGCGCTGACATGACGGCCAACGTTAAGTCGGGCGCCTACAAGATGGAAGACAAACCATCAAGCGCGCCTGGTATACAAAAATCGCGAGCAACATATTCATGTTTATCAATTCCTTGTCCGTATTTAGTGGCCCCTAAAACTCCACCTCGATACCGGCGTCAAAAGTTCTGCGCCCTACCGGTAATGCCGTCACGATATTCGATCCGGGTTGATAAATCCACTACCGGTAGCACGGAGAACATTCCCCTCTGCCCCGCCGAGCGGAGCATGGTTCGCCGGGGGATGTCCGGTGGCGTTGTCCGACGACGCCGCGAAGCGGCGGCTAGTTTAGCCACCGGCCAGGCGGGCCTTGCTCCGGGAGGGCAGCCTGACAAGGTCAGGCCGGGGCGGCGGGGTGCGTTTTCTTGCCTACTTCCTTGCCGCACAGCAAAGAAGTAGGTCGCCCGCCGGGGCGAGTCCCGGCAATGATCGAACAACGTAAAAAGAATGGGGATTCAGGCCTCGATGGCAGCCTGATAAACGATGCGGGCGGCGACGGCGTCTTCGACGGCCTGCCCCAGCGCCTTGAAAATCACTGTCGCACCAGTCGGCACCTTCACCTGCCCCGCCAGCACTTCGCCGATTTCGCATTGCACTTTCGCGCCCGAGAGCAGCACGTCGCCGGATTCGGTTTCGGCGGCGTGGCGGTGGTCGGCGACGACGTAGTTGTGCATGGCTTCGTCGTCCAGCTCGCGCCAGGTGGGGCGCGGGGCGCCGACGGCGTGCACGAGGGCGCCGGTTTTGAGCCAGCGCCCCATGAGCACCGGGGTGCTGGCATTGGTGACGGTGACGACGATGTCGGCATCGATCACGGCGGCTTCGGCGCTGGGGCTGGCGATGCCGTCGATGTCGGCGGCGCAGCGGGCGACATTGTCGGGGTTGCGGCTCCAGACGCGGATTTCGTGCACAGGGACGACGGCGCGCAGGGCCAAGGCGTGGCTACGGGCGAGACGCCCGGCGCCGAGGATGGCGACGGTCTTGGGGCTTTGGTCGTGCAGGGCGCGGGTGGCGACGGCGGAGACGGCGGCGGTGCGCAGTTCGGTGAGCCAGGTGGCGTCCATGACGGCGAGCGGCTGGCCGGTGTCGGTGTCCATCAGGACCAGCGTGGCGATCATGGTGGGCAGGCCACGGGCGGCGTTGTCCGGCACCTGGGTGATGAGCTTGGTGGCGAGGGCATTGCCGATCAGGGCGGGCTTGACGAAGAGCAGGCTACCCGGCGGCGGCAGTTCCATGACGGTGCGCAGGGGCTGCGTGGCGCGTCCGGCGGCGAGCTCGATGAGAGCGGCCTCGATGGCGGGCAGCAGCGCGTCGAGGGTGAGATGACGACGCACGGCGGCGTCGTCGAGGATCAGAGGCAGCGGAAGAGTCATGGCGGCGGGATGCGAGTGGGCATCCCGCCATGCTAACGGAGACAGGCGCCTATTTTGCCGTGCTACCAGCGCCGACTTTTTCGATCAGACGCGGAAGCGGCTGACCAGTGCGTCGAGTTCGCCAGCCATGCCGCGCAACTGACCAGCCTGGGCGACGGCTTCCTCGACGCTGCGGCAGTTGTCGTCCACCAGGCGGGCGATGTCTTCGACGTTGCGCGCGACGTGGGTGCTGGTGGACGTCTGCTCGCGGACGGAGTGGGTGATCTGGGACATGCCGTCGGTGGTGCGGGTGACGGACTCCTGTGCGTTGGCGAGGATGGATTCGAGCTGTTGCAGATAATCGCGGCAGGTGGCCAGGGATTCGTTGCCATGATTGACGACGCCCTCGACGCTGCCAGTACGGGCACCGAGCAGGTTGGTGACTTCGTCGATCTGGTTGGCCGCAGAAGTGGACTTCTCGGCGAGTTTGCGCACCTCGTCGGCGACTACGGCGAAGCCTCTACCCATTTCGCCAGCGCGTGCGGCTTCGATGGCTGCATTGAGGGCCAGCAGATTGGTCTGATCGGCGATGTCCTTGACCTCACGGGTCATGGCGTGGATGGCACGGGTGCTTTCGACCAGCTCGGTGACGGCAGAGGACATTTCGCCGACGGCGCCGCTCACATCGTCGAGCGAAGTGACCATGCGCGTCAGGGCGGCGGTGCCTTCCTGCGTGCGGGCGAGGCTGCCGCCGGCCATGGTGTCCACGTCGGCGGCGTTGTCGGCGACGCTCTGGATGCTGACCGACATCTGCTCCATGGCAGCGGCGACGCTGTTGGCGGCTTCGCTTTGCTGGCGCGAGCCGGCCTCGACGCGATGGGTGGATTCAGCGAGGCCGTCGGCGACGCGGGCAACCTTGCCGGCACCGTTCTGGATCGCGCTGATGACACGCTGCATTTCGGCGGCCATGGTGTTGAAGGCCTTGGCGATGTCGGCAATTTCGTCGTGGGACTTGACCTCGACGAGGGCGGTGAGATCACCGTCGGCAAGACGACCGCCGCCGCGCACCACGGAATTCACGCCGCGCGAGAGGGACAGGTAGGCGCCGATGCAAAGATAGGCAAAAGCGAACACGGCCAGCAGCGCGCCGCCGCCGGTGAGCAGCAGCTTGGCGGATTGCCGGGTGCGGTGGCTTTCCATGCGTTCGACGGCATATTTTTGCAGGCTGCGATGGAAGGCATTGGCCGCTTCGACGGGGGCGGACGCATCGGGCAGGAAGCCCTTCTCGTCGAGCGAGCCCCAGGTGATCTGCTGATAGGCTTTCGTGGCGCGCTCGACGCCGGCCTTGAGGGCGGCGGCCTGCTTCTTGAACTCGGCAGCCTGGTCGCCAACCAATGGCAGCAGCATGTTGAGACGCTGGCTGAAGCGCTCGTAGCCGTCTTCGGTAGCGACGCCCAGGCTCTTGAGGCGGGCCAGGTCGGATGCACTGAATTCCTTGAGAGCGAAGCCGCCGAAGCCGACATCGCGCTGGATGGCATATGTCTCACCCAGCAGCAGGAGCTGGTTGAGGGTCAGCTCGACGGCCATGCTGGTGGCGAGATCGGCGTCCTGTTGCAGGGCGGTGGCGGCAGCCACATGCTGCATATAGCGTTCGAGGCGCTTGATGTCGCTGCCGAGGCGGTCGATGCTGAAGCCGACGTTGCCCATCTGGGCGATGCTGGTCTTGGATTCGGGCCAGCCCTCCTTGCCGACGATGGCTTGCCAGTCGCCCTTGAGGTCGGACAGAACACCCGCTTGCCCAGCGACGACCTGGGCCATGGCGGCCTCGACCTTGGTCTGGGCATCCTTCAGGGCTTCCTTGGGCTGACCGGCGTGGACCGTGATATCGCCGATGGAGACGGTGCGATGCCGCTGCATGGCCTCGTACACTTCGCGGACGGCGGCGAGATGATGCATGCCGGTGAGTTCGTCGTTGAGGCGACGGATGCCGCTGGAGGCATCAAGGATGAAGGCCACCAGCAAATAGCCCAGGGCCAGGGCGGCGACGCCGCCCATGAGCAAGAACTTGCCCGCGTAGCGAAAACGGTCCATCAGGGCCACGGCAGGCGCGGCCATCCACTCCAGATTCATGCGATGCTCTCCTTGGAATCGTATTATTTTTATCGCCGTTTCTTGCGAACGGCATACTCAGGTAAACCTGAGCGACGGGAGGATAACCCATACTCGCAGTTCCTCACAATTTATTATGAGTAACTGCAAAATAGTGCCGACTAGAGTTGACCTCCAGTACGCATCAGCAGTTCGACGAAGTCGGCTGCGGGGATGGGCCGCGAGATCAGATAGCCCTGAAATTCGTCGCAGCCCTGATAGCGCAGGAAATCGAATTGGGCCTGGTTCTCGACGCCCTCGGCAACAACAGTCTTGCGCAGGCTCTGGCCCAGCGAGATGACGGCGCGAGCAATCATGGCAACCTCCTCTTCGTGCTCCAGGCCGGTAACGAGGGAACGGTCGATCTTGATGATGTCGAGGGGGAAGCGGCGCAGGTAGCTGAGCGAGGAATAGCCGGTGCCGAAATCGTCCATGGCGAGGCCGACGCCGAGGTCCTTGAACTCGCTGAGGATACGCACGGCCCGCTCGCTGTCGCCGAGGAAGACGCTTTCGGTGATCTCCAGCTCCACCCGCTCCGGCGGCAGCCCGGCGTCGCGCAGCAGGCTGGCGACGCGGGCGACGATTTCCTCGCTGAGGAAAAGCTTGGGCGACAGGTTCACCGCTATCTGGATCGGATGGCCATGGGTCGGCGCCCAGCTCGCGGCGGCGACGAAGGCCTTCCTCATGATGACGTCGGTGAGCGGATGGATCAGCCCGGTTTCCTCGGCGATGGGAATGAAGCGGTCGGGCGCGACCATGCCAAAATCCGGGTTGTTCCAGCGCGCCAGGGCCTCGACACCGACGATGCGGCGGCGATGGTCCACCTTGGGCTGAAAGTACACCATGAACTCGTCCTGATCGATACCGGTGCGCATGGCGGTTTCGAGGTTCAGTCGCTCGTCGGCCATGTGGTTGAGTTCGCGGGTGAAGAACTGGAAGTTGTTGCGACCGCGATCCTTGGCGGCGTACATGGCGACGTCGGCGTGCTTGAGCAGGCTTTCGGCGTCGAGGCCATCCTGCGGATAGAGGGCGACACCTAGGCTGGCTCCGACCTGGAAGTCGCGGCCAGACAGATTGACCGGACGACCGACTTCGACGAGGACGCGCTCCAGCAGCGAGATGATGGAGTTGACCCGGTAGTGGTCGTTGAGCACCAGCACGAATTCGTCGCCGCCCTGGCGGGCGACGGTGTCCGAGGTCCGCAGGCAGGCGCGCAGGCGGGCGGCGACCTCGACCAGCAGTTCGTCGCCAGCGGCGTGGCCAAGACTGTCATTGATGAACTTGAAGTTATCGAGATCGATGAAGACGAGGGCAAGGAAGTAACCCAGTCGCTCGGCTCGCGAGATGGCCTGCTGGAGCCGATCACCGAGCAGATTGCGGTTGGGCAGGCCGGTCAGCAGGTCGTGGTTGGCCTGACGCTCGAGCTGCTCCTGGTAGCTGCGGCGCTCGGTGATGTCCTGCACCGTGCCTTCGTAGCAGATGAACTCGCCATTGGCCCCATGCACGATGTGGGCGTTCTCGGATATCCAGATTTTCGAGCCGTCGCGGCGATAGACCTCGGACTCGAAATTGATGACTTCGCCATGGGCCTCCATGAGGCGGCGGAAATCCTGGCGGCGGGATTCCTTGACGTAGAGCCGACGCTCGATGTCGGAGAGGTCGGCGATCAGTTCGTCCGGTGCGGCATAGCCGTAGAGCTTGGCCAGGGCCGGATTGGCGGCGAGATAACGACCGTCGCGAGTAGTCTGGAAGATGCCCTCGGAAGCGTGCTCGAAGATATGGCGGTAGCGCAGCTCGGCGTGCTCAAGCGCCTCGAGCGTCATGTGGCGCTGGCTCACATCCTCGATGAAACCTTCGATTACCGGCTGACCCGTTTCGTCGGCGACGGCGATGCCACGCTCGATGACCCACTTGACCTGCCCGGCGCTGGTGACGATGCGATATTGCACGGCGAAGCGCTTGCCGGCAGCGATGGCATGGGCAATCTCGCCACGTACCCGCATGCGGTCTTCGGGGAAGGTCAGTTCCTCCCAGGAAACGCAACCGTCGTTGACCAGGTCTTCCGGGCCGTAACCGGTGAGTTCGAGACAGCCCTGGCTGACAAACAGCATGCTCCAGCGGCTGTCGTTGAGGCAGCGGTAAGCCATGCCTTCCAGGTTATTCACCAGGGTGTCGAGTACCCGCGCCCGATCTACGGGCAGAGAGGTACTCAGGCTGGAACGACGCTGACGAACGGAGGACGACGGCATGATGATTTAAACCTAAGCAATCCCCGTACCGGGCCAAATCTTGTGCATTTTGCGGATTTCCTGCGCCAAAACGGTGCCCCGCACGGCCGCGCGCCCCATGCTGGTTCCCTTGCTCGGAATAGCGATTCTGGCTAACACCTAAGCATTACCCATAGTACTAACAGGTGATTTACCGATAAGTGCAGACGTCATACGCTCACATTTTCTCTCCAGGAAACTCACCATGATCCACATGCTTCGCAGACTCCCACGCCACTTGCTCGTGATCCTGGCACTCCTCTCTGCCAGTGGCGCCCAGGCCTATTGCGTGTACAACAATTCGCATGGATACGTGCAGGTACAAGCCACCCTCGCACCTAGGCAAACGCCATCGCCCAGCAACTGGAAGGACCGATTCCTGAATGCATTTACCCCCAAGGGCAAGACTTCCCTGTTCCAGGCGAATATTTCACCGGGACAAAGCGCCTGCTGCCCCCACACCGAGAAAAGATGCAATATCACTGGCGCATCGACCGGCGCCGTGTACTTCGCAATCAATTACATCGGCCCGGGAACCAACCCGCTCCCCTGCGCACGCGACGTCAAGGATCCCCGGATATCGCTACCCGCCAACGGCTACATAACGGTCGACAATCAGGCCTTGTGGGGCCCCCAAATCGCCAGGGTAGCCACCTGGAACAAGGACCACATCCTTAAGGAAAACACCTACTGTCCGGGCTCCTACACTCCAACCCCGAAATAGCCGCCGGCCCTGCATCATCGCCGTAGCGCCAGCGCCGACTTTTCCGTCGGCGCGGCACTCCCTCCGGGCTGAAACGCAAGGCTATACTTTGCTCGACTGGCGGGAGTTCCCGCACAGCGCTCCCGAGCAAGGAGATGTCAGGTGTTCTCGATCTATGGACTGACCGGTCCGGTGTTTCGCGGCTCGCTCCAGCAACTGGGCAGCGCACCCGGAATTGCCGCCGTCCGTCGCGTCGGCGCCGTCGGCCCCATTGACGCCCTGACCGCGCCAGTCCTGCCCGACTCGCTGCCCGAAGCCCGTGCCATCAACGCCTACCGACAGGCGCTCGACAGTGACATCGAGCGTGGGCCGCTCTACCACGCCAGCCAGATCATGCAGCGCAAGGTCATCACCCTTGCAGCCACCGACGATGTAGCCACTGCCTGGCAGTTGCTGCTGGCACGCCATATTCATCAGGCTCCGGTACTGGATGCCGATATGCGCCTGGTGGGCCTGGTCAGCGAACGGAACTTGCTGACGGCGCTGAACGTCGAAGATGGCCGTATCCGCGACGCCATGGCACGCAAGGTCGGCGACGTCATGGTCTCGCCAGTAGTGGCTGCCGCGCCGGTCACGGACATTCGCAGGATTGCCACCGCCATGCTCGATTACGGCGTCGATGGCGTGCCCATCGTCGACGAGGCGCAGGAACTGGTCGGCTTCATTTCCCGTGGCGATGTCCTGCGCGCCGTCGTCACCGATCCGCCGCTGAGTCTCTGGCGCTGACGCTGAACCATCGCCGTACCGCCAGCGCCGACGTTTCCGTCGGTACCCTGCGTTAACCCCTTACCACCCTCCTTCCCCACCGGGCTGCAAGAATCGTCGGCACAGGGCCGGCATGCCGCCGCCCGCATAACAAAGGAGAGAGACATGGCAGCCAAACGCATACTCATGCTGGTCGGCGATTACGTCGAGGATTACGAAGTCATGGTGCCCTTCCAGGCCCTGCTGGCGGTAGGCCATACCGTGCATGCAGTCTGCCCGGACAAGAAGGCCGGCGACAGCGTCGCCACGGCCATCCACGACTTCGAGGGCGCGCAGACCTATTCGGAAAAACGCGGCCACAACTTCGCCCTCAACGCCAGCTTCGACGAGATCAAGGCCGAGAGTTACGACGCCCTGGTGATCCCCGGTGGACGCGCCCCGGAATACCTGCGCCTGAATCCGAAGGTGATCGAAATCGTGCGCCACTTCTTCAGCGCCAACAAGCCGGTGGCGGCCATCTGCCACGGCGCCCAGCTGTTGGCAGCGGCGAAAGTACTCGACGGTCGCCAGTGTTCGGCCTACCCGGCCTGCGGCCCGGAGGTAGTGCTGGCAAACGGCAAATACGCCGAGATCGCCATCGACGGTGCGGTCACCGACGGCAATCTGGTCACCGCCCCGGCCTGGCCGGCGCATCCGGCCTGGATCAGCCAGTTCCTCAAAGTGCTCGGCACACGCATCGAACTCTGATGCTACATTGGGGAGGGCGGATGCCCCATCCGCTCTCCCCAAGGAGGAAGGACGATGTGCAAGATATTCATCAGCGCGGACCCGGAACTCTATCGCTGCCGCTCGCGTTCGCTACGCCTTTCCGGCGTCGCCACCAGCATCCGCCTGGAAAACCTGTTCTGGCAGGTGCTGGAAGAGATCGGCGAACGCGACGGCCTCAGCGTGGCCCAGTTGATCACCCGCCTCTACGACGAGCTGGTCGAAGCCGGCGGCCAGGATGCCAACGACGTGGCCAATTTCACCTCCTTCCTGCGTGTCAGCTGCGGCCGTTATCTGGCGCTGCAAGCGGCCGGCCGCATCCCCACCGACACGGGAGTGCCGATCCGCACCCTCGACGCCGACTGGGTGCTGGCGGGCGAGCCAGCGCGGGGCCGGGTCGCCGTGTCACCAGCGCCGACTTTTCAGGCGAGGGCCGTATAATCGCGGCCCTTCCCCGCCCTGCCTGCCGCCGCCGTGTCCCAGCTCGAATTTGAACTTGCCCGTCGTAGAACCTTCGCCATCATTTCCCACCCCGACGCGGGCAAGACCACGCTGACGGAAAAGCTGCTCTGGTTCGGCGGCGCCATCCAGGTCGCCGGCGAAGTCCGCGCGCGTAAGGCCGCGCGCCACGCCACCTCGGACTGGATGGAACTGGAAAAGCAGCGCGGCATCTCGGTCACCAGCTCGGTGATGCAGTTCCCCTACCGCGAGTGCATGATCAATCTGCTCGACACGCCGGGCCACGAAGACTTCTCGGAAGACACCTACCGCACCCTGACCGCCGTCGACTCGGCGACCATGGTGATCGACTCGGTGAACGGCGTCGAAGCCCAGACCATCAAGCTGCTCGGCGTCTGCCGCCTGCGCGACACGCCGATCCTGACCTTCATCAACAAGCTCGACCGCGAGGGCCGCGAGCCGATCGAGCTGCTCGACGAAATCGAGGAAGTGCTGCAAATCCAGTGCGCACCGATGACCTGGCCGATCGGCATGGGCAAGCGCTTTCGCGGCGTCTACCACCTCTACGACGACATCATCTACTTCTTCGACCCACAGGCCGAGAAAGGCACCTCGGAAATCATCGAAGGCCTGGCCAATCCGCGCCTCGATGAACTGATCGGCACCCAGGCCGAGGAACTGCGCAACGACATCGAACTGGTGCGCGGCGCCTCCCACAGCTTCGACCGCGAGGCCTACCAGGCCGGCAAGCAGACGCCGGTGTTCTTCGGCTCGGCGGTGAACAACTTCGGCGTGCAGAGCCTGCTCGATGCCGTGGTCGATCTCTCCCCCGGCCCGCAAGCCCGCGCCGCGCTGGTGGCCGACAAGCCGCGCACGGTGCAACCGGCTGAGCCGAAATTCTCCGGCTTCGTGTTCAAGATCCAGGCCAACATGGACCCCAAGCACCGCGACCGCATCGCTTTTGTGCGCGTCTGCTCGGGCCGCTTCGAGCGCGGCATCAAGTTGAAGCAGTTGTCCACCGGCAAAACCCTTGCCATCAATAACGCCATCACCTTCATGGCCCAGGACCGCAACACCACGGAAGAAGCCTGGCCCGGCGACATCATCGGCATTCCCAATCACGGCACGGTGCTGCTCGGCGACGCCTTCAGCGAAGGCGAAGACCTCAAATTTACCGGCATCCCCTGCTTCGCCCCGGAACATTTCCGCCGCGCGCAGATTCGCAATCCGATGAAGATGAAGCAATTGCAAAAAGGCCTGCAACAGTTGGCCGAGGAAGGCGCAACGCAGCTTTTCAAACCGATCCACAGCAACGACCTGATCCTCGGTGCGGTCGGCACGCTGCAATTCGACGTCGTCGCCCATCGCCTCGAATTCGAATACGGCGTCGATTGCTTCTTCGAGCCCTACAACGTCGCCACCGCGCGCTGGCTACGTGGCGACGAGGCCGCGATCCGCGCCCTGGCCGACAAATCCGGCGTCAACGTGGCGCTCGATGGCGCTGGGGACTACGTGTACCTGGCGCCGAACCGGGTGAACCTGAGCATGACGCAGGAGCGGCATCCCGAGGTGGTCTTCCTCGAAACGCGCGAGATTCACTAGCCTCGCTAGGCCTCCCAGCGCACCGACACCGCCAGCACGTAGCCGGCGCCGTATACCGTCTTGATCAGGTGCGGTGATTGCGTGTCGTCACGCAGGCGCTTGCGTAGGCGCGAGACGCGCACGTCAATGCTGCGGTCAAAGGGTTGCAGGTCGCTGCCGCCGGCCAGTTGTTCGCGGGACAGCACCCGGTTGGGCTTTTCCAGCAGGGTCAGCAGCAGGCGCGCCTCGGCGGCGCCGAGTACTTCCACGTCGCCATCGGGCGCGGTCAGCGTGAAGCTGGCGGGATCGTAGCGCCAGCCATCGAAGAGCGCTATACGCCGCGCCTCGCCGGCAGCGGCGGCCGGATTGCGCCGACGCAGGATGCTGCGGATGCGGGCCACCAGTTCGCGCGGCTCGAAGGGCTTGACCACGTAATCATCGGCGCCGAGTTCGAGGCCCAGCACGCGGTCAGAGACCACGTCGCGACCGGTGAGGATCAGCACGCCGCAATCGCAGCGGCCGCGCAGCTCGCGCACCACGTCCATGCCGTCGCGGTCGGGCAGGCCAAGATCAAGCACCACCAGTTCCGGCACGCGCTGGGCGAGATTGCCCAGCAGTTCGCCAGCGGTGCGGAACCATTGGCTGTCAAAACCGTATTCGCGCAGGGTGCGCGTCACCGTATCGGCCACCAGTGGATCGTCCTCGACGACGAAAATGGTTTCGCGCCCGCTCATGATCGGCAGCCAGCCAGGGCAGCGGCCAGTTCCTCGCCGTTGAAAGGTTTGGCCAGCAGGGGAAATTCGTCCGCCGGAACATCCACGCGGCCGGCATAGCCGCTCATCAGCAAGACACCGACTCCGGGCCGGATCTCGCGTACGCGGCGCGCAAGGGTCAGGCCGTCCACGCCGCCGGGCATGACCAGGTCGCTGACCACCAGCGCAATGTCTTCGAGCTGTTCGAGCAGCGCCATGGCTTCGGCCCCCGAGCTGGCCTCGATCACCGGATAGCCAAGAGCGATGAGCTGCATGCGCACCACGCGGCGCACCTCGGCGGCGTCCTCCACCAGCAACACCAGGCCGTGGCCGGCAACGGCGGGCAGCGAGCCCATGCCTTCCGCACCGCTTTCGGCAACTGGCGCACAGCGCGGCAACGACAGCGCAGCCTCGGTGCCTTCGCCAGGCACGCTGGACAGGCGCAGGTCGCCGCCGGACTGGCGGGCGAAACCATAGACCATGGAGAGGCCAAGACCGCTGCCGTCGGCGTAACTCTTGGTGGTGAAGAAGGGTTCGAGGGCACGGGCCAGCACCGGTGCGCTCATGCCGCAGCCGGTGTCGGTGACGGTGATATCGATGCTCTCCTCGCCTCTGGCGCGGGCGGCGATGCTCAGGGTGCCGCCGCCGGGCATGGCGTCGCGGGCGTTGAAAGCAAAATTGAGTAGCGCATTTTCCAGTTGATGGGCATCGGTCAGCGCCCACAGCGGCGCTTCCGGCAGTCGTGTCAGGACGACGATGTTCTCCGGCAGCGAACGCCGCAACAGCGGCAGCAACTCGCCGATCAGGCGACCCACGTCCACCGGTTGCGGCTCCAGCGGCTGCTGGCGAGCGAAGGTAAGCAGGCGGCGGATCAGCTCGACGCCCCGCCGGGCTGCGGTCAGCGCCGGATCGAGGCAGTCGGTCACCGTGCCGTCCTCGGGCCGCTTGTCGCGCAAGGCGGCAAGATTGCCGATGACCACGGTGAGCATGTTGTTGAAATCGTGGGCGAGGCCGCCGGCCAACTGGCCCACCGCTTCCATCTTGCGCGCCTGGAGCAGCGCGGCCTGGGTGTTCTTCTGCTCGGTGACGTCGGCGGACAGCACGTAGGCGCCGAGCACCTTGCCGTCGGCGCCGAACTCGGGCACCAGGGTACTGGCGGCATGATGCACGCTGCCGTCGCCACGGCGCAGGGAATATTCGTAGCTGACGCTCCGCCCGGCCAGTACCGCATCGAGATGCGGTTTCAATTCCGCGTAGAGGCGATCACCGACCACTTCCTCGACCTCACGGCCGGCGACGTCCTCCTTGCGCCGGCCGAACCATTCGGCATAGCCACGATTGGCAAAACGATAGATTCGCCCGTGGTCGAAGTAGGCGATCAGCGCCGGAACGGCATCGGTGATCAGGCGCAGGCGCTCCTCGCTGCGCGTCAGCGCCTCGGTGCGCTCGCGCACGCGGCGTTCCAGTTCGCTGTTCTGTTCGCGGATCAGGTGCTCAATGTTGCGTTGCTCGGTGACGTCGGTGTAGAGCGTGACGAAGCCGCGTCCCGGCACCGGCTCGCCACGCACGGCGATGATCCGGCCGTTGGGGCGGATGCGCTCGAAATAGTGCGGCGAAAAAGAACGCGCCGCATTGACGCGCTCGGCCACCAGTTCCTCGATGGGACCGGGACCGTATTCGCCGCGCTCGGCGTTGTAGCGCATGAAGGCGTCGAAGGGCATGCCGAAGCGGCCAAACTCGGGCGGGAACTCCAGCATCTCGATGAAGCTGCGGTTCCAGGCCACCAGCCGCAGGTCGGCGTCGATGATGGTGAAACCCTGATTCACCATGTCCAGTCCCGCCTGCATCAGATCGAGGCGGGCAACGTTGTCGGCCATATCCACCGGCGGAAACGAAAGGGACGTCATGGCCTGATTTTAGGCCGCAAAGAGGGCGATTTTCACGGTGATACGATTCGATACATTGCACCAACACTGGTGCAAACATCCCCGCGCAAGATCACGTCCCAAGGAGATTTCAATGCCTAGTCCCTTCTCTATCGGTCTCGACAAAAACCCGGCCAACCATGTGCCGCTGTCACCCCTCAGCTTCATCGAGCGGGCGGCGTATGTCTATCCGAAGCGCACCAGCGTGATCCATGGCGCCCGCCGCTACACCTGGGCTGAAACCTACGCCCGCTGTCGCCGCCTGGCCTCGGCGCTGGTGGCGCGAAAAGTCGGCGCTGGCGACACGGTGGCGGTGATGCTGCCCAATACGCCAGCCATGGTCGAGGCCCATTTCGGCGTGCCCATGTGCGGCGCCGTGCTGAATACTCTGAACACCCGCCTCGATGCCGAAGCCATCGCCTTCATGCTGGGCCACGGCGAAGCCAAGGTGCTGATCACTGACCTGGAATTCTCCCCCATCGTCGAAAAGGCCCTCACCCTGCTGACGGGACCGAAGCCACTGGTCATCGATGTCACCGATGATCTGTATGAAGGCGGCAAGCGCCTGGGCGAGATCGAATACGAAGACTTGCTCGCCAGCGGCCACGCCGACTACGCCTGGTCCCTTCCCGCCGACGAGTGGGATGCCATCTGCCTCAACTACACCTCGGGCACCACCGGCAATCCCAAGGGCGTGGTCTATCACCATCGCGGCGCCTATCTCAACGCCGTCAGCAACATCATCGATTGGGCCATGCCACCCCACGCCGTGTATCTGTGGACCCTGCCGATGTTCCACTGCAACGGCTGGTGCTTCCCCTGGACCGTGGCGCTCAACGCCGGCACCCACGTCTGCCTGCGCCGCGTCGAGCCGGCCGCCATCTTCAGCCTGATCCGCGAACACAAGGTCGGCCACATGTGCAGCGCGCCCATCGTCTATGGCGCCCTGGTCAATGCCCCCGCCGCCCTGCGCGAGGGTATCGACTGGACTGTCGCCGGCCTCATCGCCGGTGCCGCGCCGCCGCTGGCCATCATCGAGGGCGCGGAGAAGATCGGCATCGACCTGACCCACGTCTATGGCCTCACCGAGGTCTATGGCCCGGCCGCCGTCTGCGCCAAGCAGGAAGGCTGGGACACATTGCCGCTGGAAGAGCGCGCGGCGCTGAACGGCCGCCAGGGCGTGCCCTACAGCCTGCAACAGGCCGTCACGGTGCTCGATCCGATGACCATGATCCCGGTGCCGGCCGACGGCGAAACCATGGGCGAGATTTTCTTTCGCGGCAACATCGCCATGAAGGGCTACCTGAAGAACCCCAAGGCTACCGAGGAAGCCTTCGCCGGCGGCTGGTTCCACACTGGCGACCTGGCGGTGATGCACGCGGACGGCTACGTCAAGATCAAGGATCGCAGCAAGGACATCATCATTTCCGGCGGCGAGAACATCTCTTCGGTGGAAGTCGAGGACGTGCTCTACAAGCACCCTGCCGTGATGACCGCCGCCGTCGTTGCGCGCCCGGATTCCAAGTGGGGCGAAGTGCCCTGCGCCTTCGTCGAACTGAAGGAAGGCGCCACGGCCACGGAAGAGGAAATTATCGAGTGGTGCCGTCAGCACATGGCCCGCTTCAAGGCGCCCAAGCAGGTGATCTTCAGCGCCATTCCCAAAACATCGACGGGGAAAATCCAGAAATTTGCCCTGCGTCAGCAGATGAAATCATCTTCGGCCATCGAATGAGCGCTCAGTTGCCAAACTACATTTTAGAAACCAGCGGCATGACGAAGGAGTTCAAGGGCTTCGTCGCCGTGAATGGTGTGGATCTCAAGGTCAAGCGCGGCGAGATCCACGCCCTGATCGGCCCCAACGGCGCCGGCAAGACCACCTGCTTCAATCTGCTGACGAAGTTCCTCGAACCCACCCGGGGCACGATCCGCTTCAATGGCAGCGACATTACCCGCGA